>CP070691.1:1897505-1919057 GCA_020353195.1 Phycisphaerales bacterium
CCGATCGACCTGGACGGCCTGCCCCTGAGCCCGGTGTACCTGCCGGACGGGAAGCGCCTGGTGATTGAGGTGCCGATCCTCGGTCGGATGCCGAAGGTGCAGGTGTGGAAGGCGTCGGTCGGGCGGAGCGAGCTGTACTTGCTCGACAGCAACGTGCCGGAGAATACGCCGGAGGACCGAGCCCTGACGGGACGGTTGTACGAAGCCGATCCCACCACCCGCATCCGGCAGGAGATCGTCCTGGGCATCGGCGGCATGCGGATGCTGGCGGCCCTGAACAAGATGCCCGGCGTGGTTCACTGCAATGAGGGGCACAGCGCTTTCGCCCTGCTGGAGTGGATTCGCCTGCACATGATCTGGGAAGGTGTGGGGTTCGACAAATCGCGGGACCACGTGGGGCGCCGGGCGATTTTCACCACCCATACGCCGATCCCCGCCGGGCACGACTACTTCGACCCCAAGCTCTTCAAGGAGCACGTCGGGTTCATGGGCGCGCAGCTGGGGTTGAGTGAGCGGGACTTCTTCGGTCTGGGGCGGATCAATCCCGATGACATGTCGGAGCCGTTCTGCATGACGGTGCTCACCCTGAAGATTGCGCATCGGTCGAACGGTGTGTCGGCGTTGCACGGGCGGGTCTCGCGGAACATGTGGCGCCCTCTTTGGAGGACGCGCAGCGAACAGGAGGTGCCGATCGGGCACATCACGAACGGTGTCCACGTACCGAGTTGGATCGCACCGTCGACCTATCAGCTTTTCGAGCGGCACCTCGGGGTGGGCTGGACGAACGACATGAAGAGTCTGCTCACGCGGGAGCGGCTGGCGAAGATCAGCGACGCCGAGATGTGGGAAGCTCACCAGATCACCAAGAACCGCCTGATCAACTTCGTCCGCCGCCGGCTGGAGGCACAGTGCCAGTATCGGGGTGAGCCGGCGTCGGCCATCCACGATGCCCGCCAGCGCCTGGATCCGAACGTGCTGACCGTCGGGTTCGCGCGTCGGTTTGCGTCCTACAAACGGGCGACGCTCATGTTCCACGACATCGACAGCCTGATCAAGATCGTGGCGAACGACGAGCGGCCCGTACAGTTCATCTTTGCGGGCAAGGCGCACCCGGCGAACGACATCGGCAAGAAGAACATTCAGTACATCGTCGCGATGTCTCGCGATCCGCGATTCAAGGGGCGGATCGTGTTCATCGAGAACTACGACATGGGCGTGGGACGGCACCTGGTCCAGGGCGTCGATGTCTGGCTGAACAACCCACTCAAACCGCTGGAAGCCTGCGGCACGAGCGGGCAGAAGGTGGTGCTCAACGGCGGGCTGAATTTCTCCGTTCTGGACGGGTGGTGGGCGGAAGCGTACGACGGGTCCAACGGGTTCGCCATCGGGTATGGCGGATACCACCCTGACCAGGAGAAACAGTCGCAGCGCGACGCGAAGAACCTGTACGAGATCCTGGAGAACGAGATTGTGCCGTGCTTCTACGACCAGGACGAAAACGGCATTCCGCATCGCTGGTTGGAGAAGGTCCGCTGGGGGATCCGTACGTTGGGATGGCGCTTCAGCGCCGACCGGATGGTTCTCGATTACTTCAGCGAGACCTACCTTCCATCTGCGGCGGCCGTTTCGTGTGACGCGCGGGGTTTCCGGGCCCTGGGGGAGCACGAGTAGGATCGCGGCCGCTCTTGACATCTCCGGTCTACACCGGTAAACGCTCACACTGCTGTACGTTCGTGTCCGGTATACTCCACAGGTGGCACAGGCTGGCGGATCACATGGTCCGCGACCGAAGGCAGAGAGTGCCGTAGACTCAGCGCGGCACAAGGGCGTGAGAACTCAGCTCGCCCGCATGAGCCGCGGTTTTGCCTTGCCTATGGCGTCCGTCCAACCACCGCCCGGGGGAGGGTATCCTCGTGAGCGAGCCCGTGGGCAGTTTCTGTCTGGTCCTGCACGCGCACGTGCCGCACGTGCTGCATCATGGTGTGTGGCCGCACGGGGAGGACTGGCTGTACGAAGCGGCGGCCGAGACCTACCTGCCCATTCTATCGATGATCGGCGAGGTGCGCCGGCTCGGCGCTCGTCCGACGCTCACGCTCGGGCTGACTCCCGTACTGCTGGAACAGCTCGCTCACGATCGGTTCAAGCAGGGGCTTGTAGAGTACCTGGCTGAGCGGGTCGAGCGTGCCACTCGCGATCGCAAGGGATTCGAGTCGCGCGGCGAACCGCATTTCGCTCATCTGGCGAAGCTGTGGGCGGAGTTCTATGGGAATCTGTCCGACCAGTTCGAATCGATCAACCGTGATCTCCCGTCGGCGTTTGCGTCATGGGCCAACCAGGGCGTGATTGAGATCCTGACCGGGTTTGCGACCCACGGGTATCCGCCGCTGCTGCTGGAGGACTCGTCGATCCGGGCGCAGATTCGAGCGGGGATCGCCAGTACGCAGCGGATCCTGGGGATCGCGCCGACCGGATTGTGGCTGCCGGAATGCGCGTACCGTCCCGCCGGTCGTTGGGAGCCCGCCGTGTCCTTCGGCGGTCCGCGGGACCGACTGGGCGTGGAGCAGATGCTTGCCGACGAAGGGATCACCCATTTCTTCATCGAGGATCCGCTGGTACCCCGGAACATCGGGGACGAGAAAGCTCGTCAGTTCTACGATCAGCTGTCCGACGATCGGCGGCGGTTCATCCATGAATGCGGAGACTGGCGTCCGACGACGGGGCCGATCGGCCTGCGAAGCCCCGCCAACGGGGAACTGGTAGCGGCGTTCGCCCGCTGCCGCGAGGTCTGCGAGCAGGTCTGGTCCGGATGGATCGGGTACCCCGGCACGGGGACATATCTGGAGTTCCACAAGAAGAGCGGGGAGCGCCGCGGGCTGCGTTATTGGAAGGTCACGCAGTCGCAGTCGGGTCTTGGTGACAAAGACCCGTATTATCCCGACGACGTGGCGGGCGTGATCCATCAGCAGGCCGGCCACTTCACGCAGCTGATCCGGCACACGCTGGAGGACCACCGCCGCTGTTTCGGGCGGCCCGCCGTGGTGGTGGCGAGTTTCGATGCGGAGCTGTATGGTCACTGGTGGTTCGAGGGCGTGCGGTTTCTGCGCGACCTGTTGCTGAATCTGCATCATGACCCGGCCATCAGCGTGTGCACGGTGGAGGACTATCTTCGGTCGCACCCGCCGGAGCGGTACGTGGCCCTGCCCGAGTTCTCGTGGGGCGAGGGGAGCGACAACCGCGTCTGGATCAACGAGCAGACGCGCTGGATGTGGGAGGTCGAGTACCGGGCGGAGGCCCAGTTCGGCCGAAACACCTACCATCTGCCGTGGAAGAAACGCGGCGATCTCAAGGGTCTGCTGGAACGTGCCGGACGCGAGCTGTTGCTGATGCAGGCGTCCGATTGGCCTTTCGTTGTGGCCCGCGGCCAGGCCGTCGACTACGGCATCCGCCGTTTCGCCCTGCACGATAACCGCTATGAAATCGTCTCGAACCTCATCGACCGGGTGTGTGAGGGCGGCACGATCCCCCCGCTGGAGGAGCACCAACTCCGCGACGCCGACATCCACGACAGCATCTTCCCCGACATCGATCTGACCTGGTGGAACATGTAGGCGATTTTCCATCGCGGATCCGGTAGACTCTCCATTGGGCGAGGGCACCGACGGGGAAGACGGCATGCGCGTGTGTGGAATCGACCCGGGTCTGAATACGTCCGGTTATGCCGTGGTCGCGGTCGACGGCACTGCGATTACCGTGTGCGATGCAGGCGTGTGCCGGACCGTCATGGGCGCCGACATTGCGGATCGGCTGGCGCAGATTGAAGCCGATTTCACCGTGATCTTCGAGCAGTGGCGCCCGGCGGTGGTCGCGGTCGAACAGCTTTACGCCCACTACAAGCATCCCCGCACCGCCGTCCTGATGGGTCATGCCCGCGGCGTCATGCTGGCGACGGCGGCCCGGTTCGGCACCGAGGTGCGTAGCTACGCCGCGACCGAGGTCAAGCGTTTTCTGACCGGGAACGGGCGGGCCGGCAAGGCACAGGTCCAGCGGGCGGTGGTAGCGGCGTTGGGGTTGAATGAGGTTCCAGAGCCACCCGACGTAGCCGACGCGCTGGCCACGGCGCTGGCCTGCGCGTACGATCTGCTGCGGAAACCGTGCGAGGTGCAACAGGCATGATCGTCAGGCTGACGGGAACTCTGATCGACATCGACGAGGACAGCGCGACCCTCGAGCGTGACGGGGTCGCCCGCGAGGTGCTGGTCCCCCGTTGCTCGGTCGGCGAATTGGCCGCCTGCCGTGGGCGCGAGGTGACGATGTATACGCTGGAGTTCTACGAGGGCAACCAGGCCTCCGGCCACCTCGTTCCCCGCCTGATCGGATTTCTGCATTCAGAGGACAAGATCTTCTTCCGTCGGTTCATATCGGTCAAGGGGATCGGGCTGCGAAAGGCGCTCAAGGCCCTGGCAGAGCCGACGGGCCGGATTGCCAGCCGGATCCAAGACGGTGATGCCAAAGGGCTGGCACAGTTACCGGGCATCGGCAGGCGGGCGGCGGAGTTGATCGTCGCCGAGCTGCGGGGCAAGATGGACGACCTCGCCCTGACGGCTTCGGGTGCGCGGGACGTGCCCGAGGCGGCCAAACTGACGAAGGTCCAGCGCGACGCCCTTGAGATTCTGGTGGCGTGGGGTGATTCCCGGGCTGACGCCCAGCGCTGGCTGGAACGGGCGGCGCAGCTGCACCCGGACGTCGACGCCGCCGACGAATGGGTGCGGGTGGCCTATCGCGTCAAGACGGGCGTCGAAGGATAACCAGAGCCAGTGGCCCGCGAACGGATCATTTCGGCCCAGATGAAGGGCGACGACGATGCGGTTTCCTCGTCGCTGCGTCCGCAGCGGTTGTCCGAGATGGTCGGGCAGCGCAGCGTGATGGACAAGCTGGAGATCGCGATGCGGGCGGCCGGGAAGCGCGACGAGCCGCTCGAACACATTTTGCTCGACGGCCCGCCGGGGCTGGGCAAAACCACGCTGGCGTTCGTGATCGCCAACGAGATGACGGGGCGCCTCCCGCGGATCACGTCGGGTCCGGCCCTGGGCAAGCAGGCGGACCTGATGGCGCTGCTGACGAACCTGGAGACCGGCGACATTCTGTTCATCGACGAAGTCCATCGCCTCCCCAAGATCGTGGAGGAGTTTCTGTATCCGGCGATGGAGGATTTCCGCGTGGATTTCACCATCGATGGGGGGATCGGCGGGCGTACGGTCAACTTCGCGTTGCGGCGGTTCACGCTGATCGGGGCCACCACGCGGGCGGGCATGCTGTCGTCGGCGATGCGGGATCGTTTCGGCCACCGCTTTCACCTCGAGTTTTACACCCCGTCGGAGCTTGCGGAGATCCTGCGGCGATCGGCTTTGCGACTGACGCTGGAGCATCGCGACGGCGCGTTGGAGACGATCGCCGGCCGGAGCCGCGGCACGCCGCGCGTGGCGAACCGCTTGCTCCGCCGGGTCCGCGACTACGCCCAGGTGAAAGGCGACGGCGTTCTGACGGCGGACGTGGTGGCCCGGGCGCTGGAGATCCAACAGGTCGACGCGCTCGGGCTCGACGAGTTGGACCGCAGTTACCTACGTTCGCTGATCACCGTCTACGGCGGAGGCCCGGCGGGCATCGAGGCCCTGGCGTCCACCATGGGCGAGGATCGCGACACGCTGGAAGACGTGGTCGAACCCTACCTGCTTCAGATCGGGTTCGTCATTCGCACTCGCCAGGGCCGTCAGGCCACCCGCCCCGCCTGCGAGCACCTCGGGTTGCCGTTCGCTGAGACCGGCGAGGCAACCGACCGGGACGAACCCACGTTGTTCTAAGCGCGCGTGCGCGACTCGAAGGTGTGACCGGTGTCCGATGATTTTGGCTGGTCAGGTTCGATTGCCCTCAAGGCCGGCTGTCAGAGTGAGTGCTGCCCGGTCACGTCGGCGACAAAGCGGTTCAGCTTGTCGCGCGAGGGGAGCTGGAGCACGAGGGCGAGGATGGCGACCACCGGCGCGATCAGCGCCCAGACCGTGCCGGTAATCACGTAGATCACCAGTCCGAACAGACCGACGCCTTCGGCCATGGCGGCACCGATGATCGTCAACGTCATCAGGATGGGAACCAGCTTTCCGGTCTGATCTTCGGTCGGCGGGCGCAGCTCGTAGGAATGCCGCACCCTGTTGCGCAGAACGGCGCGGGTAATGACGAACGTGGGCACGGCCCCGAGGCTCAACACAATCAGAACCACCAGCAGTGGTGTCGCCAGCGTCGTGTCGTCCGCTTGCCGCCCGAGGACGACGGCGACAGCCCCGAAGGCGATCATGCCCGCCAGCATCGCGCCGATGATGACACGCAGCGTTGTTAATGCTCTCTCAATATCTTCGTTCGTATGCACGACGCCTCGAAGTCAAGGGCCCGTTTGCGGCGCCCTGTTGTGTGGGACACGGATAACGTGTTCCGCTCCCCTTGTTGACGGGACATGATAGCGGCGTAGCGGCTCGAACTCCAAGGTGCCGGCCTTGATTTCTGGCGGCTCCCGGCCCTCTCGGGCCCGGGGCCGTCGGTCGCGCGCTTATGCTCCGGGACCGGCCTCAACGAACTCGATCGCGGCCTGGTGCATGCCGCCGGCGATCACATGCTCGATCTCGTCCGTCGTGATGCAGTCCCAGACCGGGCACACGTGTTTGCACAGCAGGCATCCGACGCACCGATCCTTGTCGACTTCGGCCTTGCGCTTCTCAACGTCGAATTGCATCGCCTGATTGGCGCCGTCGTGGCACACGACGTGGCACAGGCCGCAGCCAATACACGTGTCGGGATCCACCCTGGAAATAACGTGTCTGGTCTGGTGGTGCTCCGAAGGGTCGACCGTGAACTCGAGGCCGCGCCCCACCAGTTCGGTGACGGACTCGAGCCGCTTGAGTTCCAGGTAGTCCTCGAGGCCGCCGCACAGCGACTCGATGATGCGGTAGCCGTACCGCATCACGGCGGTGGTGGTCTGCAGGTTGGACGCGCCCATGAGGAGGAACATGGCCGCATCCTGCCAGGTCTCCATGCCGCCGAGGCCGGACACCGGCAGGTCGAGCTCCTTGCTCTGGGCGAGTTCGGCCACGAACCGCAGGGCAATGGGTTTGACCGCCGGCCCCGAGTAGCCGCTGATCGACCCGCGCCCCTGAATCGTGGGCATGGGGGCGAACGTCTCCAGGTCCACGGCGGTAATGGCGCGGAGCGTGTTGATCGCGGATATGGCATCGGCACCGCCGCGCTTGGCGGCCAGGGACGGCGGCAGCATGTCGGTGATGTTCGGTGTCATCTTGGCCATCACCGGAACCGACACATTCTCCTTCACGACGCGCGTGTAGCGTTCGAGCAGGTCGTACGTCTGACCGATCTTGTGCCCGGCGCCCTCGACGGCCATCTGCGGGCATGAGAAGTTGAGCTCCAGCATGTCGGCGCCGGCGCCGGCGGCCCCTTGGGCCAGCTCGACCCAGCCCTCGTCGGAATAGCCCATGATGCTCGCGATGAGCATCCGGTCGGGATAGTGTCTCTTCAGCCAGGCGATGTCCTTTAGGTTCTGGGCAAACGGGCGCTCGCTGACCATCTCGATGTTCTGCAGGCCGATGAAACGCCGGTCGCCTTGATGCAACGCGTTGAGCCGGGGCGTAGGGTCGATGATCTTGTAATCCCGTTCAATGTTCAGCGTTTTGAAGACAGCGCCGCCCCAGCCGGCGTCAAAGGCGCGGGCGACCATCTCGGCCGTGTTGCTGACCGGAGACGAGGAGAGGAAGAAAGGATTCCTGCACCGCACACCGCAGAACTCGATTTCGAGGCTGGGGCGCCGGCGCCCGGGTACGGCGACCGGCGCGCGAAGGGGAAACGCCTGGGCGATGGCCTGTGCCGCCTTCTTGCCGTCCAGCACTGAGGAGGCGACCGTCTTACCGGCGCCTGCCAGATCTCCGCCGGCGAAAATCCGGGGATCCGAAGTGCGCATGCTCTCGGCGTCGATCGCCGGACGACCGCCGTCGCTGGCCTTCACGCCGGCCAGCAAGCTCTGAACGTCGGCCGACAGCCCTGCGCCGATCGCTTCCACGAGCACGTCGACCGGCAGGGAGAACTCGGAGCCCGGGATGTCCTCGGCGTTCTCGGGTACGAGGCGGTCCGGCTCCCTCCAGCGAATCTCCACGCCGTGAACGGCTTTGACACTGCCGTTCTCACCGATGATGTAGGTGACCCGGCAGTTCGGTTTGAAGCGGACACCCTCCCGAAAGGCCAACGTCTTCTCTTCGACGTCGGCGGGCAGTTCCTCCATCGATTCGAGAGAGACGGCATAGACGCGCTGGGCGCCGAGGTACTTGGCCGTCACGGCGCAATCCATCGCCACCGAGCCGCCACCGACGACCACCACGCGTTTGCCACGGATAGCGGCTTCGAGGTCGACCCGCCGCGCCGGGTCCTTGCTCCGGCTCAGGAACGCATCCCACGCATAAGCACCGTGCAGGTCCTCGCCGGGAAGCCGCAGCCGGTAGGACTCGTCGCAGCCGGTGGCCAGGAACACGGCATCGCAACCGTTGCGGAGCAGGCGCTCCAGCTCCGTTGAGGTCTTGATCTGCCGACCGCACTCGAACCGGACCCCCAGCCCCTTGATGAGGTTGATCTCGTGTTGCAGAAGGTCTGCCGGGAGGCGATGCTCGGGAATCCCCCAGCGGAGCAGCCCCCCCGGTTCGGGCGTCTTCTCGTACACGACAACGGAGTATCCCCTCAACGCCAGGGCGGCGGCGGCGGACAGTCCGGCGGGACCGGAGCCGACAATGGCCACGGTGCGGTCCCCGGATGGGGGCGCTTGCAGCACCTGCATCTTCTCCCGGCGTTCGTAATCAGCCAGGAACGCCTGCAGCGCGGCGATCCGGATTGGCTCGTCGATGCCCGACCGTGAGCAGCCTTCCACGCACAAGCGGCATGTCGGGCACACCTGTGCGCACGTGGCGGCCAGGATGTTGTTCCGGCGCATCGTTCGCACGGCGCCCCTGATGTCTCCCAGCCGCAGCTTCAGGATGAAGGTGGCCGGCTCCGTGTCGGCCCCGCAACCGGTGTTACACGGCGCGTCGTGGCACAGAAGGCAGCGTCCCGCCTCCTGGACGGCGCCTTGCAGATTCAGGATCCTGTTGTTGTTCACGATGGTCTCACCCCCGTTCTTTGCAGGTTCGTCGGGGCGCGGGCCGACCTGGGCGCTTCAGTCTGCGCGGTGATCAGTGTCGGGACGGCGCCGCCGCGCCTGCGCGGGCACCGCATGCTAGAGCCGCCCCGGTTTGCCCCGTGGGACGAACCGGCCGTACCCGTTCTCGCCCGCGAACTTGTAGTTTTCGACGATCCGGCGCCCGCGACAGAAGGTGTGCTCGGCGAAGCCCGCCAGTGACCAGCCCTGATACGGGCTCCAGTCGGCGTTCGTTTCCAGCGTCGCATGATCGACCTTGAGACGCTTCTTCGGATCGATGATGACGAGGTCGGCGTCAGCTCCTTTGGTGATACCGCCTTTTCGCGGATACAGCCCCATGATCTTGGCCGGATTCGTACAGCATCTGGCCACGAACTGCCTCATGGACAGTTTCTTTGCAAGGACGCCGCGGGTGTACACGATGGGGAGCGACGTCTCCAGACCGGGCAATCCCATGGGGATTCTCGTCCAATCGCCATTCCACATGGCCTTCTGCTCGCGGGTGAAGGTGCACGTGTCGGTGGAGATGACGCACACCTCGCCGCGCTTGAGGCCTTGCCACAGGCGACGCGAGTCCTTCTTCTTCTTGACTTGCGGGCAGGAGGCGTACAGGTTCCCGTCCGGCCTGGCGAACACGGAGTCGTCGAGGACCAGGTACTGCGGGCACGTTTCCGCGTAGACTCTGGCGCCCCGGGCTTGCGCCGCCCGGACGATATCCGCGCCTTCACCGGTGGACATGTGCACGATGTAGAGGCACCCGCCCGTGGCCTGGGCCCACATGACGGCCCGTTGGATGGCTTCGGCTTCGATGAAGTTCGGACGGGTCATCGGGTGCAGGCGGGCCCCGTACTTCTCCATCAGTTCCGTTGTGTGGTGTCGCGCGATCAGCTCATCGAGCACGCGGCTGGATTCCGCATGCACCATGACCATGGCGCCGCATTTCCTGCTCAGCTCCAGCCCCAGGAACAACGCCCGGTCGTCCGACTGCCAGCCCTCGGACTCGTAGATCATGAACTGCTTGAATGACGGGCAGCCCATCTCGATCAGCTTGGGAAGCTCCGGTCCCTGTCGCTGCCAATTGGTGATCGCCACGTGAAACGAATAATCCACGCAGGCTTTGGATTTCGCCTTGGCCGCCCAGGCGTTGAAAGCGTCCTCCAGCGTCTGGTCGCCGAAAGGGATGGCGAAGTCGATGACCGTCGTCACGCCGCCCCGGGCTGCCGCCCGCGTTCCCGTGCTCCAATCGTCGCTGGAGATGGTGCCGCAGAACGGAAGCTCCAGATGCACGTGCGCATCCACGCCGCCGGGAATCACGTACTTGCCGGCCGCATCGATGATCGTCGTCCCGTCCCGTTTCGCTCTGGAGAGCTTCTGGCCGACCGCGGCGATCTTCTCACCTTTGATAGCCACGTCCGCCTTCTTCACGCTGTCGGCTGCGACCACCGTTCCCCCGCGAACTATCGTGTCGTACGTCATGGCTTGACCCTCGTGTCAAAACGCCCGGCCCGCCCGCATAGGGTAACGAATCCCTGCCTCGGCGCGAACCGGGGAAAAACGACAGCGAGCGTCCCCCATCGGTCACCCGCATGTGGCCCGGATACCGGCCGCCCGCCCGACGCGTCGGGCCCCTTTTTCCCTTGAGCCCTTCGGGGAACCATCCGATAACCAGTGCGTCGGGTGAGCGTCCGCCTGGCCGGTGCCGCGCTTCGCGGATAATGCGACGATCTTCAATGCCGGACGAACACTGCGAACCGGTGCCACCGGTCGTTGACACGCGCATCAATCGGCGGCCAGCCGGAGGACACGCCCCGCAAGGAGCCGGAGGGGCGAAGTGGCCCGGGGCGCGGCCGAACGCGGAGGCCGCCCCGACAGCGATGAGGGCGCCAGTCTGATGTTCACACCGTCCAATCGCGGCGGGTATGCCCGGTGGCACACCGTCCTCGACGTCGTCGTCATCCTGGCGATCAGCCTGGTGGCCGAGGGGGCGCACTTGTCGGTTCGCCAGGGCAGGGCGATTCTCTGCGGCGACTCCGCGCAACATGCGGACGGGGCGGAGGCCCTGTTGTCCGACGACAAGACGCCGAATTTCGGATTCCGCAAACCCGGATACACCCTGATTCTGGCCGGCATCCTGGCTCTCACCGGCGAGATCAGCTGGCACGCCATCGTTCTGAACCATCTGCTGCTCGCGTTGCTCCCGGCGGCAGCCTACGGGCTCGGATATAACCTGCACAGCCGGGTCGCGGGCTGGGTGGCGGCTCTGTTCACGATCGCGCAACTGCAGGGAGCGTTGTGGGGCGGGCGGATCATGACCGAGGCGTCGTACACGTGCGTCATGACGTTCGGCGTGCTCGCGTTTGCTGTCGGGCTGAACCGCCGCCGCGTCGGGGCGTGGATGATCGCAGGTGGCGTCCTTCTCGCGTATGCCTGGCTGATCCGCGCCATCGGGATTGCCGTGATCGTAGCCGCTGTGGGTGTGCTGGTCTGGAGTTTCCGGCGCGAGCGGCGCCGGGCACTGACGCTGAGTACGTGTCTGCTCATGCCGTTGGTGGCGGCGGTGTTGGTCGAGTGCGGGCTGAATCTCAAGAGCAGCGGTCGGTTCCGGACGAGCACGGCCAGCCTGGGCATCATGCTGCAGAACCGGGCCCGGTATCTTCTGGGCTTGCCGTTTCCGGACACCGAGACGACGCGGTGGTTCCTTGACCTGCTGCCGGAGCGGGATCCCGAAAGCGCGTATCTGGCCAACAAGCTTGACGGCTGTGTTGCCCGCCATCGCGCGATTCGCGATCGGGGCATGGACGAGTGGACGTTCGATGCGGTGGCCGTGCGCTCCGGCATCGAGACGCTGGCCGCGGCTCCCAAGGCGTACCTGAAGTCCGGCGCCGAGGTCTTCGTCCGTCATTTGCTGCGCCGCAACGGCGGCCCATCGCTCTCCGGCGTGCCGCCCGAGGACCGCCTGCCGATCATCGTCCACGAGGCCGCGCCGAGCTTCCGGGAAAGCCAGGAATACTGGTATGCCTATTGGTTCCTTCCGCACCGCTCGGTCGACGAGTCGACCGCGCTGGTTGCCCGCATGCGGGAAGCCGCCGAGAAGCGGGCCCCGTTCGGCCGGTCTCCATTCTGGGATACGTTCCGGTATCTGAGCACGTTGCCGGTCGTCGTCGATACACTGGGCGTCATCCGCGGCGTGGCCTCACTCTGGCCTGGGTTCGCCCTGATCTTCTGCGGATTGCTGGGCTTGAATCGAAGGACGTGCGGGCTGCTCGCTTGTGCGTACGTTCTGGAGGCGCTGATCATCGCCGTCTGCGGCTCGACGGACGTGGCCAACGAGCGCTACCAGTTCGTGTGGCTGGCGACGGACACGGCCCTGGCCGCCTGCCTGGTGACGCCGGTCATCCGCGTCGGGGCGGCGCATGTGGCCCGGCTGTGGGCAAGGCCGCAGGAATCCCCACCGAAAGCAGCCGGGGCAAGCATCTGACCGCTGCCCGGCTGTCCGCAGTACCGGCGATGTGTTTGGCGGTTTCTGCCTGCAGGCGCGACCGATCCTCTACATATCGGTCAACGTTTTGTCGTGTCGCGTGCGGGCAGGCGGTCGCGTCCGATAAGTCGTCACCCTTCATCGTCGGCGAGCACTCGTGCGTGCTGCAGGACCCGCCAGTCGCGATTGACCCGGCACGGGAACCTCAGGGGCGGTCCGACAAGAACCGATAAACATCAGGGTGAAGGTCCGACAAACCGAACCGCGCCGGGCGGGAGGAGTCCAGCATCGGGCCGGCGGAACGATCCTCGAGTGAGATTCCCTGACCATGCCGAATACGGCCTGGATAAAGGACGACTTTGACCCGGCGGTGGCTGTCGCCGAGCGCGCGGCGCCGTCGATGGCAGCCGTTGCCGCGAGCCCGTCACCACCGGTTGCAGATGCCAACGCTGTGGCGACTTCGCCCGGCTGCGGTCACGACGCGGTGCGCGTCCTCGACGCCTGGCGGGCCCGCAACCCGTATTACCATCGCCGGCTCACCGAGTATCTCCGGTTCATCATCCCCGAGGGCGAGTCCGTCCTGATGATCGGCTGCGAGGACGGCGCCATGCTGTCCGCGTTACGCCCGTCGCGGGGCGTGGGAATCGACCATCCCGACGAGTTGATCGCGTGCGCCCGCCGGCGCCATCCGGACCACGAATACGCGACGGCTCCTGGCTACGCGTTCCGCGTGGACGGGCGGTTCGACTACGTGGTGATCAATGACGTGATGGATCAGGTGCACGACGTGTTCGCTCTGCTTCAGTACGTGGCGACGCGGTGCGTTCCCACGTCGCGGGTGATCGTGATCCAGCCGAATTACCTCTGGCGTCCGGTGCACCGCATGGTGCCGTGGCTGGGGGCGAAGCTCCTGCGGGCGCGCAGCAATCTGCTCAGCGCCGGCGATCTGAGCGTGATTCTCCAAGGCGTCGGGTTCGAGACGATCGACATCCGTCCCAAGCTCTTCTGCCCGTGGCAATTCTGCGGAATCGGATCCGCCGTCAACTGGGTCGGGGGCCTGCTTCCGTTCTCGCACCGGCTCGCGAGCACGAACATCCTCGTCGCGCGTCCGGATGTCCAGGACCCTCACCCGGCCGACAAGTCCGCCAGCATTGTGATGGCCATGCGCGACGAGCGCGAGAACGTCGAGCCCATGGTCCGCGCCATTCCCGAGGTCGGTCGCCGCACCGAGATCCTCATCGTCGAGGGGCATTCGCGCGACGGCACGCGCGAAGAGATCGGGCGTGTGATAGAGGCCTATCCCCAGAAGAACATCCGCCTGGTGAAGCAGTCGGGCAGCGGCGTGGCCAACGCCATCTTCGAGGGGTTCACCGCCGCCACAGGGGATGTCATCATCCTGCTCGAAGCGGACCGGACATCTCCGCCCGAGGACGTGCTCAAGGTCTTCGACATCATCGCCTCGGGCAGGGCCGACTACGTCAACGGCAGCCGATTCATCTACCCGCGCGAGCAGGGCGCCATGCCGTTTCCGAACGTGCTAGGCAACGCCCTGTTCGCCGCGTGGTTCATGTGGTTTCTGGGGCAGCGCACGTCCGACGTGCTGTGCGGCCTCAAGGGAATCGACCGACGTCACTTCCAGCGAGTTCTCAAGCACTGGGGCTTTCTGGGTGTGGTGGATCCGTTCAGCGACTTCGAGATGGTCTTCGGGGCCGCCCGGTTGGGCCTCAAGATCTGTGAGGTGCCGACGCGGTACACGAAGCGCAGATACGGCCGATCGAAAACCCGGTTCTTCAAGCATGGATGGATGCTGGCCCGCATGGCCGCCCGGGCCACGAGGATTTTCCGATGCCGTTAGTCGACTATCACGAGCAGTTCGCCGCCGTCTACGACGCCCTCTACGCCGAACGTGACGTGCTGGCCGACACGCGATACGCCGCCGCCCTGCTCGAGCTCGACGGTCACAGGAAGCCGGACGCCCACGTGCTGGACTTCGGGTGCGGTTCGGGCTCCCATGTGCTGGCGTTGGGCCGGCTGGGCATCGCCGCCACCGGGTTCGACACGTCGCCGGCGATGATCGCCCGGGCGATGGCCAAACCGGTCCCGCGCCCGTCCGCGGACGTGCGGTTCGTCACCGGCGCGTTCACTGATTTCTGCGCTGCGCTCAACGGTCACTGTTTCGACGGGGCGATCAGCCTGTTCCAGGTCTTCAACTGCATGGACTCACCGGGTGAGATGCTGGCGCACCTTCGGCTCATCCGCGACCGGCTCGCCACCGGTGCCCGGTTCCTGATCGACTTGTGGAACGGTGCTGCGGTCTTCACCGACGACCCGCGCCCTGACGCCAGTAGCTTCCGCTGTCCGGACGATCCGTCGAAGGAGATCGTGCGGATCACGATTCCCCATCTCGATCGCATTAACCAGCGGTGTACGCTTCGTTACCGCATCCTCACGCTCGACGGGACCCGGGGGCGGGAGCAGGACGCTTTTGAATCCGTCCACCAGATCACGTTTCTGACCCCCGTCCAGTATCGTCACCTCTTTGAGCTGGCGGGCCTGAACATCATCGACGAGTTCCGCCGGGGGCATCCCGGGAACCCGGTCACGGAGCGTGACTGGTATATCAGCTACCTCCTGGGCGGGGACTGACAGGCAAGGGGAAACGACCGGTCGCCGGAGCGCCCGTGAACCGCGGGCTCGGGCGGGCCAACTTCAGGTCGCCGCTCGAAATACCGATAACCAAGCGGATTCGTGCAGTCGGGCCCACGTGGCTGAGGGTCGACAGGCCATGGACTTCAACAAGGTACTCGTCACCGGCGGGACCGGTTTCGTCGGGTCAAAGGTCGTCCACGCGTTCCGGGTCGCCGGCTTTGACGTCGTCTCCTGCAGCCGCTCGGAGGGGGTCGATCTGCGGGACGGCCCGGCGTTTGCGAGGACGTTGCGCGAGGTCGTGCCGGACTGCGTCGTGCACTGCGCCGCCCACGTCGGGGGCATCGGCTACGTGGGCGAGAACGCCATCGCCGTGTTCGAGGACAACCTGGCCATCGCGACGGGATTGATGCGGGGCCTTCGGGCGTCGGGAGTCGGCACGCTGATCACGGTGATGCCCAACTGCACCTATCCCGGCGACAAGATGGTCTACCGTGAGGACGAGTGGTGGGACGGCCCGATCCACGAGAGCGTGTTGATGTACGGCCTGCCGAGAAAGACCTTGTGGGGGCTGTGCAAGACCTACAGCGCGGTGACCGACCTGCGCTCCGCGCATTTGATTTTCCCGAACATGTACGGTCCGGGGGACCACTTCGAGCCGGTCCGCAGCCACGCTCTCGGCGCGTTGATCGCGAAGATCGCCCGGGCGAAGCGCATGAACGAGCCGCAGGTGGAGCTGTGGGGCAGCGGACGCCCGGTTCGCGAATGGATGTACGTGGAGGATGCCGCCGACGCCGTCGTGCAATTCACGGGGCTCCTGGGCCGGGACGAGTCCGTCCTTAGCGATCACCCGATCTTCAATGTGGGCATCGCGGAGGGCGTTTCCATCGCCGACCTCGCGGACATGATCCGCGACGTGATCGGGTGGGACGGTTCGTTCGTATTCGATCGAAGCCGCCCCGACGGCGCGGCGCAGAAACTGCTGGACGGCCGCCGATTCAGAGAACTCGCCGGGTGGAGCCCGGCCACGCCTTTGCGGACGGGCATCGAACGGACGGTGGATGATTACCTCGCCAACCTGGAGCGAAACGAGACCCATGCCCATTAACGAGTTCTGCCCTCAGATCGGCAAGGCCGAAATCCTGAGCGTCCTCGAGACTCTGGAAGACAACTGGGTCACCGAGGGCAAGAAGACGAAGCAACTGGAGGGGATGCTGGCGGACTACTTCGGCTGCAAGCGCGTGGTGATGGTGCCCAACGGCACGCTCGCCCTCTTCGCCGCGCTGAAGGTGCTGGGCATCGGTCCCGGTGACGAGGTCATCGTCCCGGATTTCACGTTTTTTGCCAGTGCGTCGGCCGTCGTCCTGACCGGGGCGAAACCGGTCCTGGTCGACGTGGACGAACTCGACGGCAACATCTCGGTGGCCGCAGCCCGGGCGAGCCTGTCCGACCGGACCAAGGCGATCATGCCCGTGCACATCTACGGCCAAAGCTGTGACATGCAGGCCGTCATGGAGCTGGCGCGGTGCCACGGGCTGCTGGTTGTGGAGGACGCGGCGCAGGGCATGGGCGTGACGTTCGGCGACAAGCACGTGGGGACCTTCGGCGACATCGGATGCATGTCCTTCTTCGCTGACAAGACCCTGACGACCGGCGAGGGCGGCGCCTTGCTGGTCAACGACGAGGAGCTGGCCCGGCGCTGCGTGTACTTCAAGAACCAGGGCCGCCTTCGTCGCGGCACGTTCGTGCACGAGCACATGGGGTACAATTTCCGCATCACCGATCTTCAGGCCGCGATCGGCGTCGCTCAGTTCGAGCGCATCGCGCAGACCATTCGACACAAGCGATCGCTTTGTGCCGCGTACGCCCGCCGGCTCAGCGGATGCCCCGGTGTGCGATGGCCGGCCGACAACGGCTTCGGCCAGGCCGTGCCGTTCCGCGTCAACATCCTGGTGGACGACCCCGAGGGGCTCGCGAGATTCCTTGCCGACCGGGACATCGCCGTGCGGCGTTTCTTCTACCCGCTGCACCTGCAGCCCAGCCTGAACGCGGCGAACTGCGTCGTCCGCCAGCAGCCGGTCAACTCGGTCCGTCTGTTTGAAGCCGGCTTGATGCTTCCCAGCGGGCTGGACCTGGCCGAAACCGAGGTCGATTACGTCTGCGCGTGCATTCTCGAGTACCAGCGGGCGCACGCCGCCGACGCCCGGGGAGCGGGGACGCGAGATGCGAGTAGCCGACTATCACGAGCAGTTTGCCGCAGTCTATGACACGTTCTACGCCAAGCGCGACGTAGCCGGCGAAGTGCAGCTTGCCGTGAATCTGCTGGGGCTGGATAACGCACCGGCGGGGTCGCGCCACGTTCTCGACTTCGGCTGCGGAACCGGCTCCCACGTGCTCGCGTTCGCCGGCTGCGGGTTCAAGGCCACCGGGTTCGACCGCTCGCCCGCGATGATCGCCCGGGCCCGGGCCAAGTGCTCCGCCCGGGGCTTCGCCGATGTTATGTTCGAAAGCGGGGCGCCCAGCGAGTTCTTCAGCCGGCTCGACGGCACGCGCTTCGACGGGGCCGTCAGCTTCTTCAACGTGCTGAACTGCATCGAGACGCCGGGCGACATGGCGTCCCAGCTCCGGCTGATCCGCAGCCGCCTGACGCCCGGGGCCAGCATGCTCATCGAGGTATGGAACGGAGCGGCCGTATTCCGCGACGCGCCGCGTTCGGACGTCAGGCTCTGCGCCGACCCCGACACGCCGGCGCGGGAACTGGTTCGCATGACCCTTCCCACGCTGGATCGCATCCGCCAGACGTGCACGCTGCTCTATCGCGTGCTGGACCTCGATCGAGAGGCCGGAAGCTTCGCGGAATTCAAGTCGGTTCACGACATCCAGTTTCTCACGCCCGTTCACTACCGGCACCTGTTCGAGCTTGCGGATCTGGCGATTCTCGATGAGTTTCCCAAAGGCA
Organism: Phycisphaerales bacterium; assembly: GCA_020353195.1. GTDB lineage: Bacteria > Planctomycetota > Phycisphaerae > UBA1845 > UBA1845 > JAFGJQ01. The sequence goes on from CP070691.1 coordinate 1,915,824, forward strand.
GGCCCGGAACGCCGATTACGCAGGACGATTGGCACATCGCCTACCTTGTTCGCCGCGATACGTGACTCGGGCGACAGATATCTAACACTCACCCGGGAACGACCGGTAACCCGGCTGTCGATAGGTCGTCGGTGGGGCGGGATCGTCGACGGAATGCAGAAGATTATCGGACAGTACGGCCGAGTCATGCATGGAACCACTCGCCGGCGCGTTGACTGACCGCCGGGCAGCGCTACAGTCCTATGTGCGAACGCTTGGCGCACGGGCTTTGACTGCGCGCTACCGGTCTGCCCGTCTCGACGAGGCACCCCCATAGCGCGCAGGCCGGCGGAGGGAGAAAAGCACATGTCGGAACCGCAGACGATCGTCGTTGCCCACCGGCCTCGGGATGCAGGGGTGATGGCGCTCGCCACACCGAGCCGCGGCGCCTCGATGACGAGCCCCCGGCGCTGGCCTTGGCGCACGATGATGGTCGTTTCCTTGACCCTGGCCATCGTCGCATCGGCGGGCATCTGGCTGACCGTCCACCCTACGTACAGAGTGGGGGCCATGCTTCACGTCGACCCCGTCGCCGGTTCCGGATCGGCGACCGGCGACGTCGCGGTGGCTCATTACCGGCAGCACGTCGCCACCGAAATCGTGAACGTCACGAGCCGAGCCGTGTTGGATGCCACTATGTCGACACCGCAGGTTCAGTCGCTGGCCTCCGTTCGCGGTATGTCGGATCCGGCGGCGGAGATCGCCGGCCGACTCGTGGCTACCCCGGTGGACGGAACGCAACTCGTGGAGGTCACCATGACCGGCGATCACCCGAGTGACATGGCCGTCATCGTCAACGCCCTGGTGCAGTGCTACCTGAGTCATCACGGGAGGCGGGAGCAGGCACGGGAGACCCGGATCACTCAGGTGCTGAGGGAGGAAGAGCAGACGCTGCAGGCCGACCTTGCCGCCAACGCGGCAAGCCGTCAGCAGGCCGCCTCGATGCCGGGTGCACCTCCGGGGGCGTCCATCGGGGCCATTGACACGCGCATGGAACAACTTCGCCAGGAACTCACCCGACTCGAGCAGGCTCGCGCCGTGGCGACATCGCGTCATAGTGCCCTTCTCGCGGCCCGCGCCGGTGGCGGACCGGTCGGGGGCGATCCGGATGAACTCGAGCAGTTTCTCAGCACCGACGGCGATCTGCAGATCCTCAACCGCCAGCTCGAACGGATCGAAACCGAAGCTTTTGAAGACCGGCGGATGGGACGGTCGCAGAGGCACCCCGACGTTCGCCTGAAGGACGAGCGATTGGCGGCGCTGCGCGAGCGCATCCGCCGCCGCGAGAGCGAACTTCGCGATCCCTTTGTGAGCACGATGATCCGTAAGCTGGAGGCCGAGGTCGCCGACATCGACACATCGGCCGCTGTCATTGCGGCTGAGTTGGACACGCTGGCTCGGCAGCGGGCGCGGGTCGCGGAGCGGACGCGCCTGCTGGATAACCTGGACCACCGGCGGCGGCGGTTGGAGGAGGACCACAGCCGGGTCCGCCAGAAGATCCGCGACGTTGCCGTGGAGGAGAACAAGAGGGCATCCGTGACGGTCCGCTCGCCAGCCCGGACGCCGTCGGCCCCGAACGTGGACCACCGGCCCGTCTACATCGCCGCCGCAGCTGTGATCAGCCTACTGGCCGGTGCGGGCGTCGCCCTGGTTCGACACCGCCCTGCGGCCGACTTCTGCGATCCTGACAAGTTTGCCCGGCGCGCCGGCATTCGCATGCTCGGCAGTGTCGAGTCCGTGCACGGAGATTGGGTCGCGGTGCATGCCGTGGATCATCGGCTGCTGGACCCGGTGGCCGGCGGCGCCGCCGGTGAGCGGCCTCCTGTGACGGCGCATGCCAGGAGCCGGATGATCACGAGTGCCGCGGCGTCGCGCGGTAAGTCAGCTTTCGCCGCGAACCTGGCGCGCAGCCTGTCGGCCCGCGGGCGCCGCGTGCTTTTGATCGATGCCGATCTGGAATCACGCAACATCACGCTCGAGATGGCCATGCTCGATCGCAAGGGCTTGGCCGATCTGCTCAATGGAACCACGACCGCTGGCGACGTGGCGCACGCCGGCGACGTCGACAACCTGACCGTTCTGCCGGCCGGTGCGTCGAACACGTGGGTGGACGAGCGGCTCTGCACCCAAGAGGCGCAGGCGACGCTGCGATCGGTGTTCGCCGGCTTCGACGAGGTCATCATCGATGCCCCGCCCGTACTGACGACCGGTGACGCCGTCCTGTTGGCCAGCTTCGTGGACGAGGTGATTCTCGTGGTGCAGCCCGGCAAAGCCGCCGAGCGGCAGGCGCAGCAGGCCCGGCGCTTGTTCGACTTCGTCGGCGGCAACGTCGTGGGCGTGGTCCTCGACACCGTCACTTCGTAGGCGGCGGTTCTTTGCGAATCCGTATCGCCCGGGTCACGGAGCGGGCGCCTGACTCCGTCACTTTCCGAACTCACTCCACCGCAGCCCGCCCGCATAGGTCTCTCCATCTGCGCTCAACTCCAGCGAGACGTCTAAGACGTCGCCCCGACTCGGAAACGTCAGTTTCAGAACGGCAAATCCCCTCGCGTGTAGGTCGCCAACTACTTCACCTGATGCTTCCTGTCCCGGAGCCGGCTGTGCGGACGCAAATACCAGAGCGATTAGAAAAATCCCCACACCGACAGGGTTTCGCCGCATCTTCATGTCGATGTCCTCGCGTTGTCACGGATCTTCGTATTCGCGTGGCTTGTCAAGACCTTCCGAAGTGAAGCGATCAAGCTGGCACTTGGCGGTCTCACACATTGCGCCGCTGGGCGTATGTGGCAGGCCAAGGTGCGACCTGAACCGGGTATCTATCGGGCTTGCCTGCGCAATCCGAACGTCCTTGAACACTCCGCTGACATCGGGGCGGTTGCCTCTTTTTGATTCTCTTCGCCTCCGGGGCGCAAGGAAAGCGCCCGGCCGGATTGGCCGGGCGCTTTGTGATGCCTTTGGCAATGGAATAAGCGGACGCGTAATGGAGGAACCTTGCGAGTGTCTTTCGGGTGGCTTGGTCAGGTTGTTGGCAGCACACCAACGCCTCATTAATGTGGTCAAGCCTTCGGCCATTAGTACGGGTCAGCTCAACACGTCTCCGTGCTTACACCTCCCGCCTATCGACCTGCTGGTCTTGGAGGGGCCTTCATGCTCCCGAAGGAACACCCGAGACCTCATCTCGAGGGGGGTTTCACG
>CP070691.1:1919157-1951272 GCA_020353195.1 Phycisphaerales bacterium
GCTCGTATTCCCAGTCCGCCTCGTCGACCCAGAGCACGTCCAACTCGTTCATGCCCACGAGCGGATCGGGGATGCGACCCGCCGCGAGAAGATCCGTATGAACACACCCCGGCACCGTCGCCGGAATCCAGTCCCGCGTGCCGGCCTGACGCAACCTCCACGCGCCGTGTAGCTGGACAACATCTCCCATGGTAGTCACCGATCGCGAGTCAACGTCCGGCAGATCCGCCCCGGACACCTTCTGCCCGGCGGCGCCGCCATTGCTACCCGCTGCGAGTATATCCTAAGCACCCGGCGGATACGATCCCGTCGGTCGGGATGCCGCAACAACGTCCGGACCTCGGAACATTGACGCAGGTCCCCAGCGTAAGTAGGGTACCCGGGCATGTCGTGGCCGAAGCAACTCGGGGCGCGATCCGGCACAGTCGCAACGCTGGTTGCGCTGATCCTGACAGCCGCATTGCTGTTTGGGATCGTAGTGGCGGCCGGTCACCACCACTGCGACGCCGTGGATGATGGACACTGCCTGATCTGCGTATGCGCCAAGGCCCCGGGCTGTCTGCTCGAAGCCGCGCCACCGTTGCGGACGTTCGCTTTCCAGCAGCCATTGACCCCAGTTCCGGCGTCGCGGCCGAGCAGTAGACCGCTGCTCACCGCCAGCGCGCGAGCCCCTCCCCTTCGACTCCTGTAACCAGTTCTCCGGATTCAGGGACGTTTCGACAGACGATCCCGCCGACTGGACATCCATCACAGGAGCGAGTCATGAAGCGTTGCCAGCTTCGCCTGGCGTGCGCCGCCGTGCTCGTACCGGCATCGTGGGCACCCGCTCAGGAGCAGCCGGAGGTCGAGACGCAACTGCTCCAGGAACTGCGGGCCCTGCATACGCGCCTCGACGCCTTGGAGACGCGCCACGCGAAGGAACGACAGGAGTTCCAGCAGACGATTTCCGAGTTGAAGGCTGAAGTCGGCGAACTGAAGCGCCAACTATCCGAACCGCAGGCCGACGACCATGAGGAGGAGCTCGACGCGTTGCTCGAGGAGTTGAGCGCCCAAGGGGCTACCGAGGACGTGAAGCCGGGCTTCGTCGAGTCTGTCGGGCGGGCTTTTCAGAGTGTGAATCCAGACATCAGCGTGAACGCGGACTTCGTCGGACACTACTCGAATCGCGAGGGGGGCAAGTTCGACGACGAGTTCCTGTTTCGCCATTTCGAGATCGGGTTCTCGGGGAACATCGACCCCTACGCCCGCGCGGACATCTTCGTGGGAATCGGCCGCCATGACGGCGAATGGCACACCCACCTCGAGGAAGCCTACCTGACCTACCTGGGCCTGCCCCGGGATCTCCAGGCCCGGGCCGGGCGGTTCAAGTCCCGCTTCGGCAAGGCCAACCCCCAACACCTGCACACCCTGCCGTGGGTTGAGTACCCGTTGGCGATCCAGAATTACTTCGGCTACGAGGGCTTGTCGGGCGACGGGCTCGGCGTCAGCTGGCTCGTCCCCAACCCCTGGGAGGAATACATCGAGCTGACGTACGAGGTCATCAACAACGACAGCTCACTGTTCGCCGGCGAAGAGACCGACGACTTCGTCCACCTGGCTCACCTCAAGAGCTTCTTCGACCTGTCCGACGCGTCGACACTGGAGACCGGCTTCACCTTGGCAACCGCCCCGAACGACGAGGGGCACGGCGGAAACCGCACCATGGTCGAGGGCTTCGATCTGACCTACAAGTGGAGGCCGCCCGAGGCCGGACGGCACAAGGCGTTCACGTGGCAGACTGAAGTGCTGGCGGCGCAGGCGGATTTGCGCGGCGGTCAGGAAACGTCCTGGGGCATGTACACGTCGGCCGACTATCAGTTCGCGCGGCGGTGGGTGGCCGGTGCCCGCTACGATTACTCGCAGATGCCGCACAGTTCGAGCCTTCACGAACACGGGTACTCCGCGTACCTGACGTTCCTCCAGAGCGAGTACCTGTTCTGGCGGCTGGGATACCAGTACACCGACCGCAACTTCCGCGTTCACGGGGACAAGGGGGAACACGAGTTGTTCCTGCAATGCAACTTCAGCCTGGGCCCCCATCGTGCCCATGCGTACTGACCGGGAGGTTCACTGATGCCCACAATCACACGACGATCTCTCCTGATGTTGACCAGCGTGGCTGCGGTGCTTTCAGCCGCGCCTGCCCGGGCAACGGACAAGCTGCGAGTCGTAACCACCACCACCGACCTGGCTGCCATCACCCGCGCCGTGGGCGGCGACAGGGTGGACGTCACCACGATCGCCACCGGCCGGGAAGACCCGCACTTCATCGCCGCCAAGCCCAGCTACATGATGGCCGCCCGCAAGGCCGACCTGTGGATTCGAGTCGGGATGGAACTGGAAATCGGGTATGAGCCGTTGATTCTCGACGGCTCGCGCAATCCCAGGATCCGCGTCGGCACGCCCGGACACCTGGACGCGTCCGAGGGCGTCTTACGCCTGGAAGTGCCCACCCAGAAGATCGACCGCTCCATGGGGGATGTCCATCCCCTGGGCAACCCCCATTACTGGACCGACCCGCTCAACGGACGCATCGTCGCCAAGACCATCGGCAAGCGGCTGGCCCGGCTGGCCCCGGAACATGCCGACTACTTCACCAAGCGGGTCAAGTCCTTTCAGCAACAACTGGACGAGCGCATGTTCGGTCGCGAACCGGTCGCCACGATCGGCGGCAGCAAGCTGTGGGCTCTGCTGCTCAAGAGCGAGCTTGGGGAGTTGCTGAGCCAGCCCGGGCAGCCGACCCCGGGCGGTTGGCTGGCGGTCATGCAGCCACACGCCGGCAAGAAGCTCGTCACCTACCATCGCAGTTGGTCCTACTTCGCACACCGGTTCGGGCTGATCGTCTCTGATGAACTGGAACCCAAGCCGGGGATTCCCCCCAGCCCGGCCCACGTGGCCAGCGTGGTCAACCGGGTGAAGCGCGAAGACATCAAGGTGCTCCTGATGGAGCCGTTCTACAGTCGAAAGGCGCCCGACCTCGTCGCGTCGGAGACGGGTATCGCCGTTGTCCAGTGCGCCATTTCAGTCGGTGGACAACCCGAGGCCAGCGATTACCTGACGATGATCGACAGCGTCGTCAACCGCGTCAGCACGGCCCTGCACCGGTGAGCGCCCTCAACCGGCGCATAGTCCACAGGAGGTGCCCCGTGGAACAGTTGCTCGAATCGTTACCATTTCTGGCCGCGCCATTCGCTGCCTGCCTGGTCATTGCATCCTTGCACTGCTACATGGGGCTGCACGTGATCCAGCGCGGCGTGATCTTCGTCGACCTGGCGCTGGCCCAGACCGCAGCCCTGGGGGCCGCGGTGGCGTTGTTCGTCATGCCGTTCGTTTGCCGGCACCCGGGGCCCTGCCCCGCTGAACCAAGCGCGGCACTGGACACGGAGGCCCAATTGGCCGAACAACTGGACCGGCAAGGCGACGCGCGGACCGAATCCGCCTTGGGCGCGAAGGACAACGTGGGCGAGCCTCACCAGCATGCGGCTCACGAACATGAGCACAAGGGGCTCGCCTACGGGATGTCCCTGCTCTTCGCCCTGGCCGGAGCCGTATTGCTGTCGTTCGGGCGACTCAGGGACGAGCGCATCCCGCACGAAGCGATCATCGGGATCATCTTCGTTGTGTGTGCCTCCCTGAACGTGCTGCTCCTCAGCAAAGCTCCGCACGGGCACGAAAGGATGGAGGCCATGCTGGTCGGCAGCATCCTCTTTGTAAGCTGGCAGCAGGTGGCGGCCATGCTGGTGCTGTACCTGATCCTGGGTGTATTCCACATCGGGCTCGCCAGGCAATTCGTGGAGATCTCCAGAAACGTAGGGGCCGCGGAGAAAGCCGGCAAGCGGGTCCGCCTGTGGGATTGCCTGTTCTACGGGTCGTTCGCGCTGATGGTCACCCAATCCGTAAACGTCGCCGGCGTGCTGGTGGTTTTCAGCTACCTGATCATACCGGCCGCCTGTGCCTGCCTGCTGACCGACCGGTTCGGCTCCCAGCTCGTTCTGGCCTGGATCGTGGCAGCGGTCACGACGGTGCTCGGGTTGGCGCTGTCAGCCGCCGGCGACCTGCCCACCGGGGCGTCGCTGGTGAGTTGTTTCGGGGCGGTGCTGGTGCTCTTCGCCGTCGTGCGAGCCCTGTTGCCGAGAAGGAGTCACCTGACATGAAACGGGTAGACGTAGCGACAATGGTTGCGGCGGTCGTCGTGCTGAGCGGTCTTTTGTTCGGTACGGCTGGATGCGACCGGGAAATGGCCGACGAGGTGGCGATAGTGTCCGGGGCGTATCTCGGGGAGATGGTCTCCCTACTGGCCACCGCGTACCTTGAAGAAGCGTTCGGCGCCGAGAGCACCGACGACCACGACGAGCTTTCGCACGACACGGGCCCGTTGAACGATCACGAAAACTGATCGGACGAGGAGGCGTTTCCACTCGCAGCGGACGATGCAGGCCTTCCCCATTGCGCAGGGACAGACGGCGCCGGCCGGACGGCGCACGATGGTTACGAGGTCAAGGGGAACGGCGGGTGGCTTCCTGCAATTCCGGCACGACGCGGACCCAGCCGAAGGGGTCCGGCGCATCACCGATCTGGATGGCGGTCAGGGCCTCGTACAGCTCCGTGCAGATTCGCCCCGGCTCGTCCTCTGCGCAGTAGACCATCTTGCGGTTGCGGTAGGTGATCGACCCGATCGGCGTGATTACCGCCGCCGTCCCGCAGCAGCCCGCCTCGGCGAAATCGAACACCTCCTCGATCTCGATCAACCGGCGCTCGGGGCGCAGCTCCATGCCCTCGGCCAGCGTGATCAGCGACTTGTTGGTGATCGACGGGAGAATGGACTCGCTGTCCGGGGTCACGTACTGCCCGTCCCGGGTGATGCCGAAGAAGTTGGCGGGTCCCGCCTCGTCGACGTAGCGTTTCTCGCGAGGGTCCAGGTAAAGGACGTCGGCGAATCCCAGCTTCTTCGCATTCATGCTCGCCCGCATGCCCGCAGCGTAGTTCCCTCCAACTTTGATGTTGCCCACACCCTTCGGCGCCGCCCGGTCCGCCGTGTCCTCCACGATCAGGTGCACCGGTTTGAAACCGGCCTTGAAATACGGCCCGACGGGCGTGGTGAAGACGAGGAAGAGGTAGTCGATCGCCGGCTGGAGCGCGACGGCCGCCGTCGTACCCAGCAGCAGCGGGCGGATGTACAGGGCCGCCCCGGTGCCATAGGGCGGAACAAACCGGCGGTTGGCGTCGACCACCCGGAGCACGGCGTCGACGAACATCTCCTCCGGGACCGTTTCCATCATGATCCTCTCGCACGTGTGGATCATGCGGCGGGCGTTCTCCTCCACCCGGAACACCACGACGTCCCCACTTTTCGTCTCGAAGGCCTTCAATCCCTCGAAGCACTCCTGACCGTAGTGCAGGCAGGTGGCCGCCATGGGCAGCGGGATGATATCATCCGACGTAAGGACTCCCTCGTCCCACGCCCCGTCCCGCCACGTGTAGCGGATGTTGTAATCAGTCCTGTGAAAGGCGAATCCCAGGTTCGCCCAATCCAACTGGGCCTTACTCATCGCAGTCTCCTCGCCCGCTGTCGCGCCAGGAGATTATATCGGCACCGGCACCTTTACCAATGACGCATAATCGTGGCGTCAACGCACGAAACGGCGCCGGAGGAGGCGGCCCGACCGGGCGCCCGTCGCAGGGTTACCGGACAGGCGAGCCCGTTCGGGGCCTCTGCCCACGAGCGTGACAGCCGGCGCGATCCGCCTGCCGAGCACGGGCGTTCGCCCTACCGGTCGCGCTTGCCGGCCAGCCACTGGCGGACGCGACCGAGCGGGCGAGCATTCAGGACATGCCGTTTGGCCGCCCGGCCCCGGCGGGCCGTGGTGACTCCGTAGCCTATGGTGGCTAGCCCTCCCGTGCTGTGGGCGTCGGTGCAGACGGCCAGCATGGCGCCGGCATCGATGGCCTGGCGGACATGGATGTCCTTCAGGTCCAGCCGCGCCCATGCGGCGTTGATCTCCAGCGCCGTGCCCGATTCCGCCGCCCCCTTGACGATTGCCGCCATGTCCACGTCCATCGGCGGGCGCTGCCCGAGCAGCCGACCGGTCGGGTGCCCGATGATGTTCACATAGGGGTTCTCCATGGCCGCCAGCGTACGCCGCGTGGGCGACGTCTTTGCTCCCTGCATGCCGAAGTGAATACTGGCTGTCACCAGATCACACTCGCGCAGGATGTCGTCGGGATAATCCAGCGACCCGTCCGACAGGATGTCCACTTCGCACCCGACCAGAACGGCGATCCCCTTCAGTTTCCTTTCCACCGCCCGGATGTCTTCGATGTGTCGCTCCATCCGCTCGGTCGACAGGCCGTTGGCGATCGCGCTGCTCTTGGAATGATCGCAGATGGCGATGTACTTGTAGCCCAACGCCTTGGCGGCTTTGGCCATCTCCTCGATCGTGGCCATCCCGTCGCTGGCGATCGTGTGCACGTGCAGGTCGCCGCGAATGTCGGACAAGTCGAGCAGGTCGTCGACGCAGCCGGGATCCTCAAACTCGCCGCGATCCTCCCGCAGCTCCGGCGGGAAGCACGGCAGCCCGAGCCTGGCGTAAATCTCCTCCTCGGTCGCCCCGGCCAAGCGGGTCTCGCCGTCAAACAGCCCGTACTCGTTCAGACGCCACTTCCGGTTGACCGCCAACTCCCGCAGCCGAACGTTGTGTTCCTTCGACCCCGTGAAATACTGCAAAGCCGCTCCGTAGGATTCCGCCGGCACGACCCGCAGGTCGATCTGCAACTCCCGCCGATCGGGCGATTCCACCGTGACCGAGCCCTTGGTATCACCCGACGCTAGCACCCGCTTGACGACTGCGGCGTTGACGAAAGCCTCGACCACCTCTCGCCCATTGCTGGCCTCGCACAGAAGGTCCACGTCACCGATGGTCTCGGCGCCCCGCCGCAGCGACCCGGCGACAGCCACCCGTTTCACCCCGCGTATTCCCGCCACCCGCTCCGCCTGAGCCTCCGCAAGCGGCTGTGCAATCCCCAACGCCGTCCGCCCCCCGGACGTCTCAAGAAACGCGATGCCGTCGGCGATTCTCTTGACACTGGTCTCGCCGAACCCGGGCAAGTTCGCCAACTCGCCCGACTCGATCACACGCTTGAGGTCATCCGTCCCGCCCACGCCCAACTTCTCATGAACGGCGGCCACTTTCTTGGGGCCCATCCCGGGGATGCTCAGCAGTTCGGGCAGCCCCACGGGCAGCCTCGACTCGAGGTCGTCCAACACGTCGATCGTCCCCGTCTCGAGGAACTGGGCGATGCGATCGGCCGTCCCCTTGCCCACCCCCGGCAAGTCGGTCAGTTTCCCCCTGGCGGCGATATCCGCGATGTCGTCGGTCAGATCGCCGATGGTGCGGCTGACGCGGCGGTACGAGTTGACGCGAAAGCGGTCGCCCCCGGTGATCTCCATGAGGTCAGCGATGCGCTCGAAGGCCCGGGCTAGATCGGCGTTGATCATGGCATCCTGACGTGCGCCCGCAAACGCGGGACACCGACCCCAAAAGAACTCGAACCCGTGTTCCCACCCCGAGATGATCCCTGCCCTCTGCCCTGCTGCGACTGCCCCTGCAATTGTTCGGTATCTCAACGACGATTGCAACGCCCAATCCTGATCCGGGGTCGCGCGCCGGCGGCCCGTTCCTCTCGACTCACGGTGCCCATGCGGTCAGTCGAGCTTGCCGCCGGCAGTGCCCGTGAAACCGAGCTTCTCCGGCGTCGTCCGAAGTTCGTCGAATGTGAACGCTCGCCCGCACTCCGGGCAGCGCTGTTCGGACAGGCCCCGCAGGTTGTATCCGCAGCCGGGGCAATGCCCGGCCATACGTTTTCTCGTCTCCGACCAGAACAGCAGTACGATCCCCGGGCCGAATGCCCAGCACATCACGAACAGCCCGCCGAAGACACCTAAGGCCGTGGCGATGCCCACGAAACAGCCCGGCCGGCGGCTGACCACGACGTGCGATGGCACCGTCGCCAGCAACTGCAAGAGGCTTCCTCCAAGCAACCAGATCACCATCCGCTTGACCCACGGGTACCCTTCCATCCGCCGGGCGTAGGCGAAAAACACGAGTGACCAGACGATCCACGACATGCCCAGCGCCGTGCAGAACAAGACATTCGTCCAGATCGGCCAATCGTCGAACTGGAACAGTTCCGCCATTGCCAGCACCAACGAGGCCAACAGCACGGTCATCATCAACGCCGCAATCAGCGCGGGGACCAGCACCCGCCGCGGGCGCGTCGGCGTCAGATACTCCACCCGACCCGGAATCCACACGAACAGCCATTGGGTGACGAAGGCGAACGCCAGCAGAATGAGCCACCGAATCGCGATGTCCGAACCGCCCGATACCACCACCGCGGTCAACAGGGCGATGAGCGTTACATACAACGCCAGCAGCAGCCAGCGAAGGCGCTTCATTCGCAAAGCTCCCGTGTGGTCTACCAGGCTTGATAGAAACGTGCTTGCCATGGGACGGGCGTCGCGCCAATGGAGCCGTGGACGGGCTGACAGCTCATAGCTGTCTGCTGCTGTTCATCCGATCTGTCGTCCGAGCAGCCGCGCCACTTCGACCACGTCCTTGTCCCCGCGACCGGACAGATTGATCACGATCGTCCGATCCTTCGACAGCGTCGGCGCCAGCTTGACGACGTGGGCCACTGCATGGGCGGTCTCCAGCGCCGGGATGATACCTTCGGTCTCGCTGAGCAGGGTGAAGGCGGCCAGGGCTTCATCGTCGTTGGCGGCGGAATACTCCACGCGATGCGTGTCCTTCCAATGCGAATGCTCGGGCCCCACGCCGGGATAGTCCAGCCCGGCGGAACACGAATGCACGGGCAGCGTTTGCCCGTCATCGTCCTGCAGCACGTATGTGAACATGCCGTGAAGCACGCCGGGCGCGCCGGCCGCCAACGTGGCCGCGTGCAACCCGCTGCCGATGCCCTCGCCGCCGGCTTCCACTCCCACCATCTTCACGCCGGCGTCCTTGACGAACGGAGCGAACAACCCGGCGGCATTGCTGCCCCCTCCCACGCACGCCACCAGGTAGTCGGGTAGGCGCCCTTCCACCGCCAGCATCTGGGCCCGCGTCTCACGCCCGATGATCGACTGAAAGTCCCGCACGATCATCGGGAACGGGTGCGGACCCATTACGCTGCCAATGACGTAGTGCGTGTCGTCCGATGTGGCCATCCAGTCACGCATGGCCTCGTTGATCGCGTCCTTGAGCGTCTGCTGTCCGGTCCGGACCTCCACCACGTGTGTGCCGAGAAGCTCCATGCGAAACACGTTCAGCTTCTGGCGACGCACGTCCTCGGCGCCCATGTACACCACGCACTCCAAGCCGAAGCACGCCGCCGCCGTCGCCGTCGCCACTCCGTGCTGCCCCGCCCCGGTCTCGGCGATGATCCGCTTCTTGCCCATGCGCCGCGTCAGCAGGGCTTGACCCAGCGTGTTGTTGATCTTGTGGGCTCCGGTGTGGTTCAGGTCTTCGCGCTTGAGATAGACCTTGGCGCCGCCCAGCCGTTCGGTCAGGCGGGTCGCATAGTACAGCGGACTCGGGCGACCCGCGTACGTACGAAGATAATGGTCCAGTTCCTCCCAGAAGCCGCGGTCGTCACGTACGTTCTCGTACGCCTCGGCCAGGCGGTGCACCGCCGACATCAACGTTTCAGGAACATACTGTCCACCGAACGCCCCGAACCGCCCGCGCCGGTCCGGCCCATCCGCCTCGCCGGGGCCCGACCCGGCCACCACCATCTGCTCGTGTTTCGTCAACGTTGCGATCTCCGCTTATGCATCCGCGACCCGATGGATCTTCTCCGCCATGTCGGTCGCGACATGAAGTAACCAGCCAATCCGTTCCGGCGAGTCGGGCGCAGGGACGAACACTGCGGCCAGCCGACCGCCGGTCTCCACGCCGCAAGGCCGATCCAACGCCGACACCCAGTCCGCAAGCCGGTCGGCCCATGCCACCCCACGCGCCCCGACCGCGTCGGTCGACGACGCCCGGATCCCAGCATGGCCTTGGAGCGACATTGGCTTGGCTGCATCCGGAACCGCGTCCAGCCAGACGTCGTCCACGCTGCCCTCACCCGTAGCCGGGCCAACCGATGCGGACGGAAGATCGCGGTCCGACTCGATGACGGCCACGCACCAGCAACGGACCTCCCGATGGCCCCCGGACCCGACCTCGTACGCGTAGCGAAAGCAGGAGACCGCCCCGAAGGGCGCCGGGCCGCTGATCACCCGGCTTGCCCGCCGGCTGTGGCCCCGACCGAACAGAGTCAGCCGGCGGTACCGCCAGGGCAGACCCAGCCGGTCGTCAGGGATATAGTTCAGGTTGAGCCGCCGGGCGAGTTGGGCCAGCGCTCGCTGGTGCCGCCGCTGCCAGCCGACCGAAATCATCCCGGCCGCGCAGGTGACCAGCAAACCCACTACGATTGCCCATTGACCGGTTCCCACAACCGCCGGCGGCCTCCTGCTATTGCGACTGCCGCTCCGGGCGAATGTCAATGCCGTATTCCGGGCTCACAACGTCCAGCGACTGAATCCACTGGGCCACCCGTTGATACTTCGGGTCCCGGGGACTTCGATAGATGGGTTCGAGCTCCGCGGGGTGCGGAGGCGGGCTCAGCTCGTTGTAGATAGGATCCTTCTGACCGTAAAACAGCAGCAGGGACAGCCCCCGGTTATCGCGGTCGATCAGTTTCCACTTTCCCTGCGGGCCGCCCTCGTACTCGTTCAGGATCAGATAGTTCGTGTAGACCTGGTTTTTCGACAGGCGTCGGCCCGTGAACAGGCGAAAGCCGGCGGCGTTCGGACCGCCGTGGCACCGCGCCGTCGCGCACCCCCGCGTGATCACCGGAAGCACGTCCCGCTCGAAGTCGGCAAACAGCCTTGGATCCGTGTTGATCAGAATGTCCTTGGCATAGCGCTGCGCGATGATCTCGTTTTCTTCCTGCGAGAGAATGAAGCGGGCTTTCTCGGGCGCCGGTAGCCTCATGAACTCCACACGGGCCTGGCGGTTGGCGCCGAACCAGTCAGCCGCGAAGCGACTGACCACGTCGTTCACGAATTTGACGCTGACCCGTTCCGGGAAGCGGCGCGACAACTCAGCCCGCCGTAGCACCTGGATCTCGTCGTCCGTGATGACCCGCGCGAACTCCGACGACTCCGCCTCCCCGGGTGCCGACGGATCGCTCGCAGGCCCGCCCGGCTCCTGCTTGGCCAGCTGCGCATTGGCCAGCTGGAGAAGAAGCTTCGCCTGCTCGTGATTCGGGTTCTGCCGCAGAATGTGGGCACATTGGTCCCGCAGAAGCGCCCAGGCTTCCTGCTCCTTGCACCACAACGCGAGCTTGAAATGACCGTCGATATCGTCGGGCGCGAGCTGTTTCTTCTGACGCTCGTATTCCTCATCGACGGCCAGGGCTACCGCAACGGTCGCCGCCGCAGAGACCGCCAGCAGCAACACCGAGGCGAAAAGCAGCCTGCGAAACCGTGTCTGAAAAGCCGACATGGGAAAGCCTCCCGATCGTGCTACGGACGAACCGTTGACGCTTTGACGGGCGCGCCCATACTATATCGGCACCGATGCGCCTGTTCAAGCGGAACCGAATACGTGACCGTATCTTCGATTATCCACGATCTCCAGTCCCTGCTCGACCACGCGGTCGTTCTTGATACCTTCGGCCCCATCGTGTATCTCGGCACGCTGGTCGAGGTGACCGCGTCCGGCGTGTGGCTGAAAGACGCCGACGTCCACGACTGTCGCGACGGCCATGCCACCAAGGAGTTGTACGTGCTCGACGCCAGCCGGGACGGCATCAACGCCAACCGCCGGCACGTGTACGTCCTGCTGTCGGGGGTCGCCAGCGTCTCCCGCCTTGACCATATGGTGGGCAACTGACCCGGGCCGGAAACCGGAAAGGCGGACACACATGAAAACACTGGTCACCGGCGGCGCGGGCTTCGTAGGGAGCTTCTGCGTCCGCGCCCTCTGCGACCGGAACCACGAGGTCGTGGTCTACGACAACCTCAGCGCGGGCCACGCCGAAGCCGTCGATTCCCGCGCTACTCTGGTCGTCGGCGACCTGGCTGACACACAGGCACTGGAGGACGTCATTGCCGACGCCGGCTTCGACGGCGTGCTGCACTTCGCCGCTTACTTGAACGTCAGCGAGTCCGTCACCGATCCCCTGAAGTACTACCGCAACAACGTCGCTTACACCATCACGCTGCTCGAGCTGATGCAGAAACACCAGATCCTCCGAATGGTGTTCAGCTCGACCTGCGCCACGTACGGCGTACCCCCGGCCGTCCCCATCACCGAGGACATGCCGCAATGCCCCATCAGCCCCTACGGGCACACCAAGCTCGCGATGGAGTGGGCGATACGCGACTCGTGCACCGGCTGGAACCTCGGCGCCTCCGTACTGCGATACTTCAACGCCTGCGGCGCCGCCGCGGACGGTTCGATCGGCGAGGACCACAACCCGGAGGTTCATCTGATCCCCGTCGTCCTGCAGGTGGCGCTGGAGCAGCGGGATCAGGCGCACATCTACGGCGTCGACTATCCGACCCGCGACGGCTCCTGCGTCCGCGATTACATCCACGTCGAGGATCTCGCGGATGCCCACGTGCTCGCAATCGAGTCCCAGCAACCGCAAGACTTCCGCTGCTACAACGTCGGCACCGGTGTCGGCACCAGCGTCAAACAGGTGATCCAGACCGCCCGGGAGGTAACCGGGCACGCACTACCCGCCAAGCCCGCCCCGCGCCGGCCCGGCGATCCCCCGGAACTCTACGCCGACCCCGGCAAGCTCATGAGCGAACTCGGCTGGGCGCCCCGGCACATCGACATCGCCCACATGATCGAGACGGCGTGGGCCTGGCACCGCACACACCCGGACGGATTCGGCCGCCCGTAGGCGAACCGGGCGCACAGTCGCCCCGGCACGACCGAGCCGATGCGCCCCCCAGACCACCGGCCTGGGTGGACGCCGGCACCGCTGACCCGCGGCGAAGCGACCGTCACAAGGCAGCCGGGAGCCCTGGACCGGGCCCCGGGCGACTGCTGTAACCTCATGGCTACAAGAAGATTAATACTGCTTCGCAGGACCGCGAAACGACCGTGTCCAAGACAACCCGGCCCCAGGGGTGTGGATTTTTGCTTTCCTTGCCACCGGATGGCGGCTAGACTCGTACAACTCGAAAAGGCCCGTGGCGCGGATCAGGGGCGATTGCGGCGTCGACCTTCGCGACGCCGCGGGAAGGTTCAGAGAGCGACAAATGGCCGTTCAAACCAACGCACCGTCTATCGGATCGGCCGGCGTGACCGCAACGGGCTGCCTCGAGTTCGAGAAACCCCTGCTGCGGATCCAGCGCGAGATCGAGGACCTGCGCCGCCGACAGGCCGAGAGCGGGCGCGACTTCACCAAGGACATCGAGGAGATGACCGCCCGCCTGCGGTCGATGACCCAGCGGACATACTCGCACCTCACCCCGTGGGAGACCGTGCTTGTGGCGCGGCATCCCCAGCGTCCGCTCCTGTCCGACTACATTCGCTTGATCGTTCGCGACTTCTGCGAACTGGCCGGCGACCGGTGCTTCGGCGATGACAAGGCCCTCGTGACCGGGTTCGGGCGGATCGGGCCCCATAAGGTGATGCTGGTCGGACACAACAAGGGCAAGGACACCAAGGAACGGATCACCTGCAATTTCGGGTGCGCTCATCCTGAAGGATACCGCAAAGCCCTGCGCAAGATGACGCTGGCGGAGAAGTACGGCCTGCCCGTGGTTTGCCTTATCGACACGCCGGGGGCGTATCCGGGCGTCGGCTCGGAGGAACGGGGCATCTCACACGCCATCGCGGTGAATCTCATGGAGATGTCCCGGCTTCGCACGCCGATTGTCTGCATCGTGATCGGGGAAGGGGGCAGCGGTGGCGCGTTGGGCATCGGCGTGGGTGATTCGGTGGCCATGCTCGAGCACGCCTTCTACTCCGTCATCTCACCGGAGGGCTGCGCGGCCATCCTGTGGCGGACGGGCGAGCAGCGCAAGGCGGCAGCCGAGGCGCTGCGTCTGACAGCGAAGGAACTCAAGCGCCTCAGGCTGGTCGACCAGGTCATCCCCGAGCCCTTCGGCGGCGCTCATCGGGACCCCGTGGGGGCGGCCGCAGCCGTCGAGACTTATGTCACCGATTCGCTCCGTGAGTTGAAGCGGTACAAGATCGACACCATACGCAGGAAACGATACGACCGAATCCGCAGTTTGGGGAGCTTCTTCGAGTCGCCCCGCGCCAAGGCACAAGGGCGCGCCCGCAAAGCCGGCGCCGCACAGTCAGGCACCGCAGAACGAACGCGTCGCACCACAACCCGGACACCCTCGCGGGTCAAAGTCGGCGACGCGAACAAGTGAACTTCACCGACCCGCAAGGGCAAACTACCGACCCCCACAGACCCCGAGCTCCAATGCGCAGGCCGCCAGGCCGGCTCACACGGAATCGTCGGTTTGCCGCCGCCCTCGACCGACTCGTGATTGAGCTGGCGGCGCGATACAGCGGTGACCGATAATCCGGGGAAGGAAGCGGCAATGGTCCGGAAATCATCACTGCTGTTGGTCACGATTGGCGGCGTGGGCTGTTTGCAGGAGGGCAGGGCGCCGCAGCCGTGGAAACCGGCGCCGGTCGCCTTTGAGAGAACGCTACTGGGATACTCGGTGCAAGGTCGGCCTATCGACGCATACTCCTACGGGTGGGGAGCCGACCCGGTCCTGGTGTTCGGCGGCTTCCACGGCAACGAGAAGGCCAGCGTGCACGTGGCCGAGAAGCTGATCGCCCTGCTGCAGGGCAACTCGGCGCTGCCCGCCGGCCGGAGCGTCGTGATTGTCCCGAACGTCAACCCCGACGGGTATGAACGCAACAGTCGCCAGAACGCCCGCGGCGTCGACCTGAACCGCAATTTCCCCGCCGCGAACTGGAAGGCAAGCGAGCCCGGCAACTCGTCACACGGTGGGTCGGCGCCGCTCAGCGAGCCCGAGGCACAGATCGTCCTCGACCTGGTCGGCGAACTCAAACCATCCCTGATCATCTCGATCCACTCGATCTCGCGGAACCGCCAGTGCAACAACTTCGACGGACCGGGCCGGGCCGTCGCGCGGCGAATGGCGACCAGAAACGGCTATCCGGTCAAGGCGTCGATCGGATACGCGACGCCGGGCAGTTTCGGCACCTGGGCCGGCAAGGAACTGCAGATCCCGACCGTGACCCTGGAATTGCCCCGCCCTGCCGACGCCAACCAGTGCTGGGCCGACAATCGGGGCGCCCTGATGGCGGCGTTTCAGGGCCCGTTGGACGACCGCGCCCTGGGCAAGTGACGGGACGCCAGCGGGATTGCGACGTTCGGACGGGGCATCGGGGCGCAGCACAGCCGAAAGCCCCCTGAACGACCCCTCACGGCAACCGCACGAACCCCGCCGACCTGCAATCTTTCCTGGTCCTGTGCGTACAACCGAGGGAGGCGAGTTCCCGGTCTGCCGGTGGCCGTCTGTATGCCAAGAGCGGGAAATCCCCGGTTGACGTAAGTGGTTAATCTGGATAGAGTAAGCACCAGCGCCAGGAGATGTAACTCGATAGCTCTCGCGGCCGTGACCATGGAGGGTCCCTGGGCCATACAATATCTTGGGGCTGGGTTTGGCTCACACCGACTGCCTCCACTGCGTCATGCCGCTACGTGTTCGATCTCGCGTGGAAAGTAGGTAAAGGTTCAAGGTCTGTGCCGACCTTCACGTACAAAGCCGTCAACGAAACGGGACAGCAGGTCACCGGCGTGGTGACCGCGGAGAACCATCAGGTCGCCCTGCGCCTGCTTGACGAGCAGACGCTGTTCCCCATCCAGGTTGAAGAGGGGACCGCGGTAGGTACGTCGAAGCTGACGGGTGGGCGGCGGCGGGTCAAGCTTCGGTACATCACGGTTGTGTACAGCCAGTTGGCTGACTTGCTGCGCGCGGGTGTGCCCATGCTGCGGGCCCTCGATGTGCTCACCCGGCAGAACACGCATCCGGTGCTGACCGAGATCCTCAAAGAGATTCGCGAGGATGTGGCCGGCGGCAAGACGCTGGCGGACGCGATGGAACAGCACCCGCGCGTGTTCAAGCCGCTGCACGCCGCGATGGTCCGTGCGGGCGAACGCGGCGGCTTTCTGGAAGACGTGCTGTCCCGGCTGTCGATGTTCGCCGAGCGTCAGGACGAGCTTCGCGGCAAGCTGATCGGGTCGATGATCTATCCGTGTGTTCTGCTGGTGGTGGGGGCGGCGGTGGTCACGTTCCTGTTGGCGGTCGTCGTTCCGCAACTGCGCGACTACATCCCTGCGGAAAGCTACAATTTCATGACGCACGTGGTGTTTTGGGCGACGGACGTCTTGCGCGACCACTATCTGCTGATCATCGGGTCGGTTCTCGCCATCGTTTTCGGTGCCTACTCGGCAGTCAGGACGGAATGGGGCAAGACGGTGTGGGCGCGGTTTCAGCTTACGGCGCCGGTGTTGGGGAGGGTCGTGACCATGGTCGCGGTCTGCCGGTTCTGCCGGATTCTGGGCACGATGCTGCACAACGGCGTTCCCATCCTGCAGGCGATCAGCATCTCGAAGGAGTCGGCAGGCAACAAGCTGTTGGCCGAGCAGGTGGACAAGGCGGGCGAGGCCGTCCGCAAAGGCGAAAGCCTGGCCGCACAGTTGGGGGCCAGCAACCTGTTCCCCGTCGACATCATCGACATGATGGCGGTGGCCGAGGAAAGCAACAACCTGGAGAACGTGTTGATTCAGATTGCGGACGCGAACGAAACGCGCACTGCCCGGCAGATCGACCTGGGCGTGCGCTTGCTGGAACCGATGTTGCTGTTGGTGATGGCGGTCCTGGTGTTATGTATTGCGGTGGCGCTGCTGCTGCCGATCCTGACGATGAGTCAGGCCGCCGGTATGGCGTAGCGTAACGGATGACAGAAGTTCACACGGTCGTTTGACACAGCGAGGAGGCATTGGCATGCGACGCGCGAGACGAAAGAAGGCGTTCACGTTGTTGGAGATCCTGTTGGTGGTGGGGATTTTGGCGTTGCTGGCGGCATTCGTGGTGCCGAACCTGATGCAGCGCGGGCGACAGGCCAAGATCAAAATCGCCGAGACGGCGATCGGAGGCAACGGACCCCTCTGCCAGGCCCTCGACCAGTACATGTTCGACGTGGGCCAGTACCCGGATACGGACGAAGGTCTCAAGGCCTTGTACGAGATCCCCAGCAGCATCGATGAAGAGGAAGAGGGCGAGATCTGGAAGGGCCCGTATCTGAAGGGAGATCCGGAAGCCCTCAGGGACCCGTGGAACCAGGAGTACAACTACAAGTGCCCCGGCGACGTCAATGAAGACGGGTTCGATCTGTGGAGCAACGGGCCCGACACGAAAGAGGGCACCGACGACGACATCAAGAACTGGCGCGAGAAGTAGGCGGCCCCGGGGGTGTGCAGTCACCCGGGGCGCTTCACGCGTTGCAGCGCGTGGCCGCGGAGGTCCGCAGAACATGACGCGTTCGGCCCGAACAACCCGGTCGGCGTTCACGCTGGTGGAGATCCTGCTGGTGGTCGGGTTGCTGGCGGCGCTGACGGCGCTCGTGGCGCCCACGGTGCTCAGGAACATCGAGCGTGCGCGCATGCCCGAGTCGGCCAAGCAAATGCGTTCCCTGTTGCGGTTGACGCGAGCCCACGCCATGTACGACGGCAAGCGGTACCGCCTGCGCTTCCCGGACGAGGGCGAGGAGGAGATCGACGGCCAGGTCCTCGACGAACGCCAGCCCGTCATCGAGCGCGAGGACGAACCGCTCCGCGAGCCCGGGGTGTTCAACCCGGTCAAGGCGGCCTGGGCCCAGGGCGAGACGCTGCTCAAGGGCATCCGGTGCATCGAGATCCGGTTGGGCAAACCGACGCTCGAACAGCTCCTGCAGGACGATACCGAGCGTCACGAGATGCTGGTCGAGGAACTGCCCGACGACGCCGACGAGGTGCGCCCGCCCGTGTACTTCGAACCCGACGGGACGAGCGAATGGGTGACCTTCGTGGTCACCAACGCCCCACTGGATGCGGGCGACCTGGCTGAGGAGGTCATCGACGATTACACCGTCATCGAGGTGATCCACGACGGACTGACCGGGCTGACGTGGCTGCAGCGCCCGTTTTATGACGAGGAACTGGCGATGCTGGAGGAGAACAGTTGGCCTCCGGTGCTGCGGCGCGATTTCCTCGAACCGCGCATGCTCACCGAGGAGGACGTGATCGAGATTCAGGAAAGCCTGGTCCGCAAGAAGTAGGAACGAACGGGAAAGGACACAAACAACTCGTGCAGGACGGCGCGCCTGGATACAGGGCGATGAAACATCTCGCTGCCAATGCCAAGCCTCTGTCTCCTCCAGCCGGCTGGAAGCGGCCGGGGTTCGTCCTCATGGAGGTACTGGTGGCTCTGGCGATCCTCATACTGGGGCTGACCGTGATCGGGTCGCAAATCCGGACGAGCTGGAAGGCCTCGCGCCTGATGGAGCGGAAGTACAAGGCCGTGCTCCTGGCGGAGTCGATGCTGGCGACGCTCGACACCGGCCTGCCTGTTCCGCTGGAGTTGGATAACGAGGTCGAAGGGGACTGGCAGGAGTGGGATGAGCTGTTCGTGGACCCGGGCGAGGAATCGCGACACCTTCCGTTGGGCGATCTGTTTCCCGAATTCGCCTGGCGCCTGACCGTCGAACCGTCGGGGGTGGAGGAACTGACGTTCGTGGTCCTCGACATCCTGTTCGATTCGTCTCGGCGGGACACCGAAGAGGAATACGACTTCGACGAAGCCAAGGTCCTGCACACGCTGTACCTGCTGCGGGCTACGCCGTCACGTCTCGACCTGACGCGCGACTTCGGCATGGACGTGGAGCAGGCGGAGGAGCTGGCGGAGAATCTGGCCGGCGTCGGCGAGTTCGGCCTGGACCCCTACGATCTGGACCCGGGGCTCTTTCGGGACCTGGAGTTTGAAGAGCTGATCGAAGTGCTTCCGCCGCTGCTGCAGGCGCTGGGTTTGGACATGGACAACATCCTGCCCATGCTGCCGGAGGAACTTCGCACGGCGATGGAGGCGGCGGAGGAGGAGCTCAAGGGCGACCCGGAGGGAGCGGAGACCGACGAGTTCGCCGGCGAGGGGCCGCTTCCCGTCGGCGGCGACGTGCCTCCCGACGAAGAGGAGGCGTTCCCCAGCGACGGAGATGTCGGCGGTCCCGGCGAGCCGGGATCCAGGCGCCCCCGCCGGCGAGGCGCCGCCAGCGGTGAAAGCAACGGTGAATCGCGTGTTGAGCGTACCGACCGACGAGCGGGCTCGAGGGATCGCCCGCGCGGCGAGCGCGAAGGCGATCGTACCGGACCGGAGGAGGAGCCGCGGGATCGTCCCCGGGATCGGGGGCGAGGGAGGGGGCGCCGATGACGTGTCGACCGCCAAGAACGCTCCGTCGCGGGTTCACGCTGGTCGAGATGGTCATCTCGACCGGCCTGCTCGTGATGCTGATCAGCACGCTGTACTGGTTTTACGGATCGTCGTTGACCAGCCGAAAGGACGGCACCGACCGGGCGCGGAGGATGCAGTTGGCGCGCGTTGTTCTGGACGGGATCGCCGAGGAGATCCGCCTGTGCACCGGCAACACGGAAGGGTACGGCGCGGGGTTGATCGGTACGGAAAACGCGCTGTCAGTCTACACGCTTACGCTACCAACCAAGGAACTGATGCGGCGGCGCTCGATCACGGAGAAAGCGCTGGCCGGACAGTTCGACCTGCAGGAGGTTCGCCATTACATCGCCTGGGACGAGGAGAACCTGGACGAGAACGGTGACCCCCGCCCCCTGGGGTTGGTCCGCCGCGTGACCCATACCTTCAACCAGGCCGTTGTGATCGAAGGGGACGAGGGCGCGGACGAGACGGTCGCCATCAAGGAGGAGCTCTACGCACCGGAGATCAAGTTCCTCGAGTTTCGCTACTTCGACGGGGCGACGTGGTGGGACACCTGGGAGATCGGGGGCGGCAACTCGTTGCCTCAGATGGTGCGCATCACCGTCGGGTATACGGCGGTGTTGCCGGATGAATACTCCGATCTCGAGGTCATCGACGAAGAGGAGAATCTCGACGAGTACGAGCTCCGCAAGCTGTTCGAGGACCGCTACACCGTAATCGTGCGGCTGGTGCAGGCGGATCGCTTCTTCGGATCGCGCATCAGCCGCGAAGCATCCGCGTTCACCGAATCGCAGGAAGAGCTGTAAGCAGGCTGCAGGCAAACCCATGACGACGTGGGCTGGATCATTCGAATCGAGGGGAGCACCGGCTGCTGAGCAGGGCGGCCGGCGCGCCTCCGGCCTGCGCCGCGGGCGGCAAGGGCGGGCGTATCCGGCGCCGGGCTTCGTTCTGCCCACCGTGCTGCTCGTGCTGATCCTGCTGGCTTTGCTGGCGGGGAGTTTTGCCTTCGAGATGCACGCGGACGTGGCCTCCACGCGCGCGGTGGCTTACCGGCTGCAAACGCGCCTGGCGGCCGAAGCGGGCATCGAGCGCGTGAGTCTGCTGCTGCGGGAGCGACGCCTGGACGTCAATGCCTGGTACCACAACCCCGACGAGCTGCATCGGGCCATCGTGTGGAAGTCCGGGAGCGAGCCGAGCGAGTTCGGCCTGCCGAGCCAGGTGGACATGGAAGACAAGCCCGCGTTTCGGTTCAGCATCGTGGCGGACGAGCCGGGCGACGACGAGTTCCTCGTGCGGTACGGGATCACCAACGAAGCCGCCAAGCTCAACATCAACGTCGCGACGGTGGACCAGCTGCGGACCCTGTTGGCCCAGGTTGTGCCCCCGGAGGTCTCGGTCGAGGAGCTTGCCGACGCCCTGATCGACTGGCGCGACCAGGACAACGAGCCCGGGGAGAACGGAGCGGAATTCGAGTACTACGCCTCGCTCGAGCCGCCCTATCGGCCCAAGAACGGCCCGTTCGACACCGTGGAGGAGTTGCTGATGGTCAAGGGCTTCACCGCGCAGATCCTGTATGGTGAGGACTACGACCGCAACGGGCTTCTTTCACAGAACGAGGACGACGGGGACGAGACGTTTCCCATCGACAACAGTGATGGGGAGCTGAGCCGCGGCCTGTTTCCCTACGTCACCGTCTGGTCCCGCGATTTCAATACCGCCAACGACAACAAGACCCGAGTCTACGTGATGGGCGCCGGGAGCAAGCTGGAAGAACAGTTGTCCGAGTACTTCACCGAAGAGGAGGTCGCGTTTATCGGTTTCGCGGCGTCTGAACAGAACGAGAACCTGCAAACGGGGCTCGTCGATCTACTCAAACCCTTCAAGAACGGAGATGAAGAGCACGCCAGCCCCTTCGAGACTGAGGACCTGCATCGGATTCTCGATCGGCTGACGGTGGATCCCAACCCGGAGTTCGTGGGGCTGATCGACGTCAACACAGCCCCGGCGGAGGTGTTGCGGTGTGTGCGGGGCATGACCGAACCGCTGATCACGGAGATCATCACTCGGCGGGCGACGCTGACCTCCGAGGCGAAAGCGACGCCCGCCTGGCTGTTCATCGAGCAGTTGGTGGACGACGTTGCGCTGTCGGAGCTCATGTTCAGCATCACCACCCGCGGGCAGCAGTTCACCATCGAGTCGCTCGGTTATGCCGACCACGTGGGGACGGTCACGCGGCTCCAGGCGATCATCGAGATGCGAGGTCCGGTGGCCCAGATCGTCTACTACCGTGACCTGACCCCGCTGGGCATCGGGTATCCCATCCGCCTGGAAGATGAAGTAGAAGGAGGCCAACCGAGTGTTATCGCACCTGGTTGAGAAACGTATCCTGGGTTTCGACTGGGACGAGCGGGAGGTGCGTGTCGTGCACGCGTCGATTCGCAAGCAGCGATGTCACGTGCTGAGCGTCCAGTCGTTCGCGATTCCCCAAGACGTCAACCCCGGCGACAGCGAGTCGTTCGGTCGGCTGATTCGTGAGTTCCTCGACCGCGAGCGAATCACCACCCGGCATGCGGTGGTGGACGTCCCCCGCGACCAGGCAACCGTCAAGCTTCTCAAGGGTCTGCCTCCCGCCCGGCCGGAGGATCTGCCCGGCGTGATCGCCATGCAATTCGAACGCGAGCTGCCCTTCCCCGCCTCGCAGGCGTCGATCGATTACGCCGGGCCCGTGACCGACCCGAAGCGGGGCACCCAGACCGCTCTGGCGGCGGCCGTCCGGGAGGAGGTGTTGAACGACTATGTCGCCATCTTCCGGGCGGCGGGGCTGAAGCTCGAGCACGTCGGGCTGCGCCCGAACGCCAACCGCATCGCGGTCAACGCCGTGGTGGACCCCGGGCGCCACGAGCGAGTGCTGTTTGTCGATGTGGGTCCCGCGTTCACGGAGATCGACGTCATCTGCGACGGTCACCTGGTGTTTACGCGCGCCGCCTCGGTGCACGTTCCGAAGGAGATTCCTTCCGAACCGCCGCCGGAGGCCGCTGAACCAAGCACGCTGGACCTGGACCAGCCGGTCCGGCTGTCCGCGGCCCTGGGGTCGGGGGTGGGCGAGCGCTCCGGCGTCGTCAACGCCCTGGTGGTCGAAGTGGTGCGATCGATCGAGGCGTTCCGGTCCGACGACCCGGAGGCCCCTCCCTCGCACGTGGTGATCGGAGGCGGCACCGGGGTGGAGGAGGCGTTGGCCGACGCCCTGCACGATCGTCTCGACATGACCACCGAGCTGTTCAACCCTGCCCTCCATCTCGGCTGGGACGCCGAGCGCGGAGCTGCAGCCGGCGGGTTCGCGGCGGCGCTGGGGCTGGTGCTGGGGCGCGTCGCCGCTGGCGAGGCGCGACTGGATTTCATGCACCCCAAACGGGTGGTGACCGCGACCGAGCAGCAGCTGAAGAAGCTGCCGCTCGTGGGGGCGGCGGCGGCGGTGGTGCTCATCGGGCTTGGCGTAGCCTACTGGACTCTGGTGGTGCCGCAACAGCGGATCCTCGACCAGTACGACGAGCAGATTGCAGCAGCCCAGGAGAACCGCAGGGACATGGAGAACCTGCGGAAGCTCATCAAGAACGTGGAGCAGACCGAAGCCGACCAGATCGTCTGGTTGGACGAGCTGTACGACGCGCTCTCCTGCCTGCCGGGCGACGATCAACTCGTCCTGAGGAGCATTGAGATGCGCCAGAAGGACCGGTACATCGGGCTGGCGGCCCGGGCCGACAGTCGAGAGACGCTGACCGATGCCGTGGACGATCTTCAGGTGTTCCGCGTTCCCGGAGTCAAGCGCCAGCATTTCCAGGCCAGGCTCCGCACGACACGCACCGTAGCGGACCGGTATCCGGCCGACGGCAAGATCGACGTTACGGTCGTCGGCAGGCGGGCGCGTCCGGACCTGGGTGAACCGAGCGGCGACGAGACGGACCGGAACCACCGCGGAGGCTGAAGTGACTAACGAGCCATGAAACCGCGTGAGAGAAAACTTGTGATCGGCCTCGTCGTGGTCGCCGGGGCAGTGTTGCTGCTTCAGGTAGTCCCGGGGCTGCTCGGGGCTTTCAACCTCGCGGACCAGATCAAGCAGCGCAAGGATGAACTGGCCGACCTCGAAGACGAGCAAGCCCAGTTCGGTGCCGATCTGGACAAATACAAAGCCTACGTCGAGCGGACCGGCGATATGAGCGCCAATGCCGTCAAGAGCGAACTCGACACGCGCATCAACGCCTTGATCGCGGAGAGCGAACTGCAGGACACGCGTATCGCGCCGAAAAGGACGGAGGACGGCGAGACGAACACGAAGGTGTGGACCGTCGGCACCATTGCGTTCACGGTGACGGCGGAAGGATCGTGGGAGCAGGTGATGCAGTTCGTCGCGCAGGTGTACGAGTTGCCGCACGTCGCGCAGTTCACGCGTCTCAAGCTCACGCCGCTCAGGGCCGGACGCAAGACCGTCGACAACGTCAAGGTCGATGCCGACATCGAAGTGGCGGTCCTGCCCGAGGTCAAAGTCGCCCGCATTCGCAGGCCCGACCGCCCGCCTGACGACGTGCGGGTCAAGTACACGCTGGCCGACTTCACCGAACTGAGCTTCAACCCGTTCCTCGAACCGCCGCCGCAGGTCGCCGCGATCGACGAACCGCCGGACCCCGAAGATCACGCCGTTGAGGGTCCGGTGTGGACCGGCGACCCCGCGCGGACGGAGAAATACATCCCGATGGCGTGGACGTACGGGCAGGGCGAGGTCTTGGTCGCCCATCGTCCGAGCTCCACTCGCGAAGTGGTGCGCGTGGGCGGCCAGCTCGACGGCGGCGAAGTGGTTTTGGTGCATCCCCTGGGCGCCGTCGTGCGTAGACCTAACGGGGAGGAATTCGTCTACGCCCTCGGCGAAACGCTCTCCGACGCAGTGAAGCTGGAAACCGCCGACGCGTATCCGGAGATCCAGGTCGCCATGGAACGGTTTCAGGCACAGCGCGAGGAACTGGTCGGACCGCCGAACGTGTTACTCGAGGAGATGCCCGGTCCCGATCTGACCACCAACGGACAGGCCGACGACATGGACACCAACGGCGCTTTACAAGACGGCGAGCCGGATATCGTGGACAACGAGAACACGGACATGCAGACGGCGGAGAAGGCCGTTGAGGCGGCCGGACCATCCGCCACGGCGCCCCCTCCGCCGGCACGGAAAGCCGATCCGCCGGACGGACCGGCGTCGGGACCGGTACCGGACAGACAGCGGGAACCACGAGGGGTGACGAAACCCTCTTCCCGCACGGCAGTGAGGAAAGACCGATGAACACGTTTACTGACAACATGATACTGCGCGGTCGCGGTTTGCGGTCGATGCTGCGGATTCTCGTTCTGGTCGGGTTTCTGTCGGCCGGCCCCGCCGACCTGTACGCCGACCGCGCCGCGCCCGGACAGGCCGGCTCGAGCGCCCGCAAGTCATCGTCGAAACCCCCACAGCGGCGCAACACCCCGTCGCGGCGGCCACGCACGCCATCGAGGAAGCCCAGAGAACTGGCCGGTCCGCCCGCCGGTGTTCGATCAGCGCCGCTCAGCGAGCTCGTCCAGGTCAGCAAGGAAGACATCGGCAAGCCGGCGGAGGATCGCCAATACAGGTTCAGCATCAAGGACGGAACCTACGCCGACCTGCTCGACGGTTTCGCGCGGGCCACCGGCATGGCGGTGCTCGGCGATCGCCCGCCCGGCGGCGGAGTGAACTTCGTCTCCACGCAAGAGATGGACTTCGAGACGGTGCTGGACCGCATCCGCATGCGGCTGTTCGACCATCCACAGAAATACTGGCTGCTCCAGAAGAAGGACGGGTTCAAGATCGTCCAAGTGAATGAAGTGAAGCGCGAACTCGAGGACGATGAGATCTTCACGAATGTCGTGGACTTTCAGAAGGCCAGTCTGAGCGACAACGAACTGGTCATGCTGCTCTACACTCCGGAAACAGGGACGATCGATGAGCTGAAGCCGTTTCGCGACTTCCTGCCCGACTATGTCCAGATTTCGCAGTTCGAGGATTCAAACTCCCTTGTCATCTTTGCCCTCGTCCGCGACATCAACAAATACTTGGAGCTGGCCAAGAAGTTCGGCACGCCCGGCGATGACCCCAGAGACTTCGACCAGATTGAGGTGCGCCACATCGGCGCTTCGCAGGCCCTGACCATCCTCAAGCAGATGATCGACGGGTTCGACGAGACTGGTGCCGCCAGGAGGCGGCCCCGTCGCGGCGCACAGGCCGCCGCATCCGAGGCGTGGGGCATCGACGCCTATGCCGACGATGCCAACCAGCTCATTATCATCAAGGCCATGCGGGAGAAACTCGCCGAGATCCGTGAGTTCATGCTCCAGATCGACGTCAAGCGATCGACCGACTTCGACCCCGTGATCATCCCGCTACGGTACGCCGGCGTCGACGAGATGCTCGGCATCATCAATCCGATCCTGACCGGGAGCCCTCCCCCGCCGGCGGCGGGCAAGAAGCCACGCGGGAAGCCCGCAACCCCGGCAGACGTCCGAACGGGTGGTTTGACCATCATTCCGCAGCCCGCGACGAACAGCCTGATCGTCCTGGCCGACGAGGAGGAGCTCAAACGCGTCTACCAGCTGGTCGAGCAGTTCGATGTGCCCCAACCCGAGCCGTTCCGCGCAGTCAAGCTGCAATACGCCGAGAACGTCGAGAAGGTGATCACCGAAGCCGAGTTGATGTCCCAGATGACTGGCGGCCCCGAGGCGGGAGTCAGTTTCATGCCCGACCCCTCCGGCTCCGCGATCATCGTCACTGCCGCCACGCTGAAAGACCTCGACGATGCGATAGCCATCGTGGAGCGCCTGGACGTCGTGCCACCCGACGGCTATCCGACCTTCCACA
This sequence comes from Phycisphaerales bacterium, assembly GCA_020353195.1. Lineage (GTDB taxonomy): Bacteria > Planctomycetota > Phycisphaerae > UBA1845 > UBA1845 > JAFGJQ01. The sequence goes on from CP070691.1 coordinate 1,945,662, forward strand.
GGACGCGGCTCAAGAATGCCAAGCCATCCGTAGTCGCCAACATACTCCAGACGGTCGACCAGCAATCCGTTTCCCCGCCTTCGCCGACGAAAAGCAAGCGGAAAAGCCCGCAGCGAACGCCGGGACCCGCCGGAGTCAAGTTCCGTGGTGACGACTCCACCCAGATGCTCTACGTCTTCTGCACGGAGCGTGAATGGGAAGAGGACTATTGGCCGCTCATTCAAGACTTTGACGCGGATGCAAGGCCGGACGTCGAGTGGCGAAGCATTCCCGTCGTGTTTGAAGATCCCCAGACAATCGTCGACTCGATCCAGCGGATCTTCCAGTCAACAGGCCAGGCCGTGAATCTCGTGGCTGACGCGCATGAGATCTTGGTCCTTGGCGATCTCTCGCCGGACCTAATGGCCCAGATCGAGGCGCTGGTCGCGCGATATGACACCGACCCCGGCGAAGGGCTCGAACAGCGCACGTTTACACTTGAATACATCACGCCCGCCGAGATCAAGGGTGTTATCGAAGCCCTGATTCTCGACGGGTCACCCCCCGCTCCGCCGAGGCGCCCCACGCGCACGAAAGGCAAGTCAGCGCCCCCACCGCCGATCCGATCCAGCAGCGACGTGCGGCTGGTGGAGTTGGGCAACAGCCTCCTGGTCGTAGCCCCGGCGGAGACGATGACCGAAATCGCCGCACTCATCGAGCAGCTCGACACACCCGACGACACGAACGAATTTCGAGTCTACGAGTTCGCCCGTGGCACCGACGTTCGCGAATTGGCCGGACAACTGCAGCATTTCTTCCCCGGCGGCGCCCAGGCCAAGCCCGGTCGCAAACAGGCCGCACAACCGCTTGCGACCGGCGGCGCGCTGTTCGTTCCGCAACCGTCCGCCAACAGGATCGTAGTTTCCGCGCCGGCTTCGCTGCTGCCCGAGATCGAAGAGACGATCAATCTGCTCCGCACCGAGGCCGTCGAGACCCAGGCCGTTCAGGTCAGCTTCTTCGACCTTGAATATGTCGATCCCGACGCGATCTCGCCGTTGCTCAAGAGCTTCCTGGACCTGAAATACGCCGAAGCCATTGCGACCGGCGCGATCACGACCGGCGACGGCAAGGGGAAAGCCCCCGCCCAGAGCACGATCCTCGTCGAGCCGGACGCCCGCAGCGGGCGGCTGATGGTGGTCGGCCCCGCCGTCCTCATGCCCGAAGCCGAAGCCCTGATCAGAGAGCTCGACCGCGAAGGCGACGGCGAACGCGTCATGCGGACCGTCCAGCTGGACAAGGCCGACGCTGCGGAGATGGCCCAGGTCATCCGGGCCATGCTTACCGGTCAGGCACCGGCCCCCGCCAGGCGGCCGTCCAGAGGCCGGAGGGGCCGCGAGCCCGCCCCGCCCAGCGTTGGCGGCGGCGGCACCGACCAGATCACGGTGATCCCCGCGCCCGGGGGCAACGCATTGGTGTTGTCCGGCTACGCCCGCGAGGTCGAGGAGGTCGAACGCTGGATCAAACAGCTCGACGCCGAAGCCGCCGGCACCACGCTCACCAAAGTGTATAAGTTCACGCACACCGACGTGGAAGATTTTGCCGACTACGTCATGACGCTCCACGACTCCGCGGGCGCGGCCGCCAAGCCGCAGAGCGCGGACTCCGACGGCTGGTTCGAGCCGATCGGCGGACCGCGCGTGGGCAAGGATATCAAGCTGGTCACCGAACCGTACGGCGGGACCATGGTGGTCACCACCACTCCCGTCATCATGAGGAAGATCGACGAGCTGCACCTGATGTACGAGGGCACAGAGGACACGGATCCGGTCCTCAAAGCGAGTACCCTGCCTCTGCGGATGGTCGAGTTGCAGTTCGCCGATCCCTACGACGCCGCCTTCACGCTGGAGTCCATGGTGGAGACGATTTTTGGGGAGGATGCACCAAGCGTGGACTACATGGCCTTCACTAACATCCTCACCATCCGGGGCAAGCCCGACGTGCTCGACGAGACGGAGAAGCTGATCGCTGAGCACATCGACAAGGAGTCAGAAGAACAGAAACGCGACACGCGGGCATACCTGGACATTGGGGATCTGCCGCTCACACTCGAAGAAGTGGCTAACCTCCTGCAGACGAAGATGCCCAACGTCGAGGTCGAGATTGAGCTCATCAGCCCGGACGGGATCGATCCGGCGATTCTCGTCGAGCGCGTCACGCCAACTTCGCCGGCAGTCACCGAGCCCGCCGCCGGCGGCGAGAGCACGAACGCTCCGTGCATTCTGCCCGCCTGCCTCGTCCGGGTGATGGATGCGGCCGTGGCCGCCGCCGTTGCCGACGAGGATCCGCCCGACCCGGCAGCGGTCGAAGACGATGAGGGAGAAGACACCGAAAAGACCGATGATGCGGACACGGAACAGGAACAGCAACAGCAAGCCGACCAGTCCGCCGGAACCGAGCCGACCAAGGACGACATTCGGCGATCGGCGCTTGGTGAACCGGAGTCACGACGCCGCCTTCGACTTCTCGTGGATCCCCGAGCCGGGATCATGGCGGTGGGAAGAAGGGCAGACATCGAAGATATCGAGAGTATTCTCGACGACATGAAGGGAGAGATAAAAGGCCCGGCCAGGCCCGACATCCGCGTCTATCGGATCAAGCACGTGGACGTCCGCGTCGCGGCCCAGATCCTCGAGGCGATGTTCAATCAGCCGCGGCGCGCGCCGCAGCGGCCTCAGCGCCAACCCCAGCGCGGAAGACAACAGCAGCCGGGTCAGCCCGGCCAGCCCGGCCAACCCGGCCAACCTCAGGAAGGACGCGGCCGACCCGACCAGAAGGAACAGCAGCAACAACAGCAGCAGCAACAACTGGCCGCCCAGCTCGCCGCGGGCAACATCCGCGTCTTTCCCGACACACGAACCCGCACCCTAATCATCCGGGCCGCCACGCAAGACTATCCGATCATCGTCGAGCTGCTGGCGACCATCGACAAGCCCAGCGGGCGGGAACGGGATTTCAAGATCATCGAGCTCACGAAGCTCAACGCCGCCGAGGTCGAGCAGATGCTCAAGACACTGCTGGGCATCGGCGCAAGGACCGCCCGGTCCACGCCCCGCACGCCGCCGAGGGGCGCCAATGCGCAGCAGGCGGCCGCCGCCGCCCAGCAGATGCAGCGGCAGATCCTCGAGCTGGCCGGCGCCGGACAGGGGGGCATCAACATCGCCGAGGACGTGAGTATCACCAGCAGCCCGGCCACCAACACCCTGATGGTCATGGGACCGGCCGAGGCCATCGCCATCGTCGAGGAGTTCGTCCAAGAGCTCGAAGGCCAGGAGGTGCCCCAGCAGGAGATCCGAACGTACCCGCAGGAGTTCGCCGATGCGAAGAAAATCGCACCGCAGCTGGACAAGCTGCTCAAGGCCCGGAGCGGCAGGGGCAGGGGAAGGACCGAGGGGATCGACCCCAGCGGCATCAACGAACCGACGGTCATCGTCGACGAAGATGGAAACGCGCTGATCATCAGCGCCCTGTCCATCGACTTCCCGAAGATCGAGCCCCTGATCGAACAGCTCGACCAGGAGATCGAAAGGACCGTCATGGAGTTCCCGCTGCCCGCGGTGATGGACGCGACAGCTGTGGCCAAGGCGCTCGATACGATCTATGGAGGCCAGACGGCCCGGGGCAGCGTCGCCAAGAAGGTCAAGTTCGTCGGTGAGGCCGGCACCAACACGGTGTTTGCCACGGCGCCACCCGAACTGCGCGACGAGATCACCGAGCGCATCGAGAACATGAAGATCAAGGCCCTCGCCGAGAGCAAACCCAAGGTCATCCAGCTCGAACATGCGGTTCCCACCGTGTTGGCGCCGAAGATCCTCGCCGCCTTCGGGCAGGACCGCCGCACCACCACGCTGACCATCACCGGCGACGACAACACGAAGCAGCTGTTCGTCAAAGGCCCGGACGAGCTCATGCCGGAGGTCGAGGCGCTGGTGGCGCTGCTCGATCAGCCCGACGACCCCGTCAGTGTCCGGATCTTCAACCTCAAGCACGCACGCGCCCCCGACGCCCTGGACCAGATGGAGAAAATGGTCCGTAACCTGTTGCCCCAGATACGGGGCATGGGCGTCAAGCTCGACGTTTTCAGCGCGATGGCCGACGTCCGGTCGAATTCCCTTATTGTCATGGGCGGCGAGCGCACCTTCGAGCTGGTGGAGGAGGTGCTGGAGACCATCGACGTACCCGCCGCCGCGCCCCTGGCCATCGAAACCATGGTGTACGCGCTCCAGCGGGCCCAGGCCGCCGACGTGGCGCGGAACATCAACAATCTGTTCGGCAAGAAAGGCCCTGACGGCATCGAGCCGCCGCGAGCGGAGGCGAACATCGCCACGAATACCGTCATCGTTCGTGGAAACAGGCAGCAGCACGAAGAGATCAAGTCGCAGGTGATCGACAAGCTCGACGAGTTCGCAACGCCGACAATCCCGCTGGAGACGAAAGTCATTCAGCTGACGTACATAAAGGCGGACGACGCGGCGGCCATCATTACCCAGGAGTTCACGAACCGGCAGAACGCCTACAGAGAGGCCAAGGTCCAGAACATCAACCCCGCCGAGCTCACCGTGTCGGTCACACCCATCGTGCCGAGCAACACGATCGTCGTAATGGCCAGCCCCAAGAACATGGAGCTCATCGACACGCGAGTGGCCGAGCTCGACGTGGAGGGTGTCGGCGCGATGTCGGCCCGGGACCCGAATATCTACCAGCTTCAGTATCTCGATCCGAATCACGCGGCCGCCGCGATCAGCGGTGCGTTCCGACAGACCGGCCGCGTCGCGGAAAAGGACCAGGTCACCGCCACCGTGGTCGGGACGTCGGTCGTGGTGACTGCCAGCCAGGAGAACCACGAGCAGATCAAGGCCCTGCTCGACGAAATGGACGCGGAAGGCACCAGCCGGTCGATGCACGTGATCGAGCTGACCGAAGCCAACTCCGACGAGGCGGCCCAGAAGCTCTCGACGCTGTTCCAGACTACGCGCGGCAGACGGGGCGACGCCCAGATGCAGGTTCTGTCCGACCCCCGCATCAACTCGCTACTGGTCTACGCGAACGAGGAAGAGCTGCAGAGAATCCGGGCGCTGGTCGCGACGATGGACGTCCCGCGCAAGGAGGAAACCGACCGGATCATGAAGGTCTATCCCATCAAGTACGCCGATCCCAACGGCATCGTCAACGCCATCAACCAGCAGTATCGGCCGAGGGGGCAGACCAACCCCCGCGATCTGGTGACAGCGGTGACGGAACCGGCGACCCAGTCCATCATCGTGTCGGCCTCTCCGAAAAACCACGAGAAGGTGGCCGCCCTGATCGAGGAGATCGACGTCGAAGGCACGCTCACCCGCCAGACCCACATAATCAAGCTGGAGCACGCCAACGCCGACGAACTCGCCCGAACGCTCGGCGGTGCGTTTCAGCGCCAGGTAAGCCGTCGCGGCGAGCAGATGCGCGTCAGCGCCGATCCGGGAACCAACTCGCTCATCATCTATGCCAGTCAGAAAGAGATGGACAACCTGCAGCCCCTCATCGAATCGCTCGACGTCAAACCGGACCTGGAGAAGGATCGCCAGTTCAGAACGTT
>CP070691.1:1951372-1968292 GCA_020353195.1 Phycisphaerales bacterium
GAAGAGGTCCGTGTACTGGACCGGCTGCGCACCCGCAGGCTGCGTCGCTGCCGGCTGCGTGGTGGCCGATGGGTCGGCCACCGGCTCTGCGGTTGTCGGTTGGTCGGTCATCGGTTCTGTGGCTTCTGGCTCTGTAGCTGCCGGCTGCGTGGTTGGCGGCTGCGTCGTCGGGGGAACCTCTTTTTCGCCGAGCCCGTAGGTCATGTCGAAGCCTAGGGTCTCGGCCAGCCAAGGCTGGAAGTGGTCGGTCACCACGGGTTTCGGCTCGTCCATCAAAAGGCTTTGATATCTCGGGCTGTTCCATACCGACGCGATCAGGGCCACCACTCCCGCACAGAAGATACCCACGAGCCCGTACCCCGCGACCAACCCCGAGGCGGCCAGGATGCCGGGGTTATGAGCCTGCGTCCGCGGCTTGCGCCACTTATCGATCACCCAGCGAAGGACTCCGCCGACCATGATCGGCGACGACAAGGAAAGAGGCAGGTACAGGCCGACCGCAAACGGCAGCGACGGGATGCCCAGCAGCTCGACGACCAGAGCGGCCGCCGCACCGGACAGAACCAGAATCCAGGGCAGGTTCTGATCCATGACCCCCTCGACGACCATCTTCATGATGTTCGCCTGGTAGGCGGGCATGGGGGTGGGAGTCGTATCCGTCTCGACGAATCCATAGGTGTTGTTCAACAGCTTGATCGTAAGGGCGAGCGCGGCGGTTGCCGTTAGGACACCGATGATCTCACCGATCTGCTGCTTGACCGGTGTGGCTCGGACAAGGAACCCGGTCTTGAGGTCCTGAGAGCAGTCGCCGGCGATGCAGATCGCGATGCAGACGATCGCTCCCACCGAAACGGCGGTGAACTTGGCCGCATCGCCTTCCATGCCCAGAACATATGTGAAGATGATAGCGGTCCCCAGTAGTGTGGCGATCGTCATCCCCGAGGCCGGATTCGACGAGCTGCCCACCAACCCGACCAGCCGTGACGAGACCGTAACGAAGAAGAACCCGAACACGAGGACGCAGATCGCGCCCGCTGCTCCGACGCGAATCGCAGGGATCCTGTACATCGCGTAGCCTAAGGCGGCGATCAGAATGACCAGGATGGGGAACGGGATGTCGCGTTGCGTACGGTCTTTGCCCCCCGCCCGGCTGAAGACGCCGGTCGTTGCCTGCCAGATGGACCCGACGATGGTCGGCGTGCTCTTGATCAGCGACAACAGCCCGCCGAACACCACCGCCCCGGCCCCGATGTATCGGATGTACTGTTCCCAGATGTCCTCGGGGTCCATGTCCGCGATGAGAACTTCGGCTTCGGGAAACACCGGATGATCCATGCCCTCGCCGTAGAGCCCGATCAGCGGGATGATAACGAACCACCCCAGGACGGCGCCGGCCAGCATGTATCCCGCGATGCGCGGGCCGAGAATGTACCCCACACCGAGCAGGGCCGGTGAGACTTCCATACCGGCCTCCGTCCGGGCTTGCGCGATATCCACCGTCGCCTTTTCTCTCCAGAAACCCAGCCGTTGGATGAGCGAGTAGGCTGCTCCGACGCCGAGCGCCGAGAAGACCGTCCGGGCACCGGCCCCTCCGCGGTCGCCGGACTCCAGCACCTCCGCGCAGGCCACTCCTTCCGGGTAGGGTAGGCGCCCATGCTCCTTGACGATCAGGGCCCGGCGCAGCGGAACCATGAACAGCACGCCCAGCAGTCCGCCGATCGACGCCCAGATCACCATCTCCATAAACGTGACTTGGAATTCTCCGCCCTCGAATTGGAAGATCAGCAGGGCGGGAATGGTGAAGATCATGCCGGCCGCCATGCCTTCGCCCGCGGACCCGATGGTCTGCACCATGTTGTTCTCGAGGATCGTCCCGCGTTTCATCAGCCCGCGGAGGATGCCCATCGATATGACGGCCGCCGGGATCGACGCGCTGACGGTCATGCCGAGCTGCAGCCCGGTGAACGCATTGGCCATCCCGAACAGAACACCGATGAGGATGCCCAGGCCGATGGCCAGTGGGGAGAACTCGCGCATGATGGTCCGCTCCTGTGTGAGATGTCGACGATGCTGAGCGGTCGGAGCCGCCTGCCCCCGCCGCGCCGGCACCGCCACTATACGGGCTTATTCGGCCCTGGGGAACAAGTATTTGCCCACTTTCGCCGGGCTTGACTTGCCCTCGAACAGGCACGTACAGTTGCCGATCCGCCCTCGCGAGATTCCGGGGAGCGGGGTTCGACGCAACCGCAAACGCAGGGGCGGACGCGATGGCATCACCGTTGAACGTCGGGTTGGTGGGGTTCGGCAATATCGGTACGGGGGTCGTTCGGGCCCTGGACGCGAATCGTGAGGTGATCAACGGCCGCGTGCCGCACCCTGTTGAGGTTGTACGGATTGTCGACGTCGACACAAGCCCTCGGCCCGACACGGCATACGATCCGGCCATCCTGTCGAGCGATACCGATGGTCTGCTGGCCGACCCGGACGTCCACGTCGTGCTCGAGCTGACCGGCACGATCGACTTCGCCTACGAACTGATCGAGCGCGCGCTGACCGGCGGCAAGCACGTTGTGACGGCGAACAAGGCTCTGATGGCGACGCGCGGGGCGGGGTTGATCCGGATCGCGGTCGACAACGACCGGTGCCTGCTGTTCGAGGCGGCCGTCGGAGGTGGGATTCCCCTGATCCGGACGCTGCATCAGGGGGTGGCGGCCAATGACATCTCGGCGGTGTGCGGCATCATCAACGGGACCGCCAACTACGTTCTGACCTCCATGAGCGACGAGGGGCTGGGTCTTGAGGCCGCGCTTCGCCGCGCGGGCGAGCTGGGATATGCCGAGCCCGACCCGAGCGCTGACGTCGAGGGCATCGACACTGCGCACAAGTTGGCGATCCTGGCCACTCTTTGCTTCGGACAGGACATCCGGCTCGATGATGTGTGGGTCGAAGGCATCACCCGGGTCAGCGCGCTGGACATCGAATACGCCCGGCAGGACGGTTATGCGATCAAGCTGCTGGGGATGGCCAGGCGGTTCGACGACGGCAGCGTCGAGGCCCGCGTTCATCCGACGCTCGTGCCGGAGTGTCAGTCGCTGGCGTCGGTCGGCGGCGTTTTGAATGCCGTGCGGATCGACGGCAACCTGACCGGGCCGGTCGTTCTCATCGGGCGGGGCGCGGGGCCGGAGCCGACGGCCAGCGCGATCCTCAGCGACCTGATGGCGCTGGCGTCGGGCCGGGCGGAAGGCGGGTTGCGTCGCGAAATGCGCCTGTGCGTGCCGAGAGCGCCGAAGCGCATTCGCCCCATGGCCGAGTTACGGACCCGCTACTATGTCCGGTTCGGTCTGAGCGACGTGCCCGGTGCGCTGGGCCAGGTGCTCACGATTCTCGGCCGCCGCGGCGTCAGCGTGGCGTCTGTGGAGCAACCGGCCGAACACGGCGGCGAGTATGCCCACGTCGTGATCACGACCCGCGAAGCCCGCGAAGCCGACGTGCAGAGCGCTTTGGACGAGGTCGGCGCCCTGCCGATCAGCCGCACCGAGCCGCTGATCCTGCGGATTGAAGAAATGGATTGAATGGGGAAGTCGATACCGTGTCCCCCGATGATTCGATTCGGCTGAAGGGGGCGCGGTGTGACGTCAGATGAACGATATGGGAAGCCGGGCCAACGCCGCTGACCGGTGGCGCTCTCGTTGGCCCGAGCAGGAATGGAATCATCAGACTTCTTCGGAGCCGGATTATGCCCGCCAGGCAGTACACGGCACTGGCCATCAGCAACACCGACGACCTCCTGTTCGGGCGGGCCCCGATCCCGCTGGCGTGCGGGCACGATCTGACCATCGGCGACGGCGAGGTCTATCCAGAGATCAACTTCACGCTGCCGGCCATGGAGGTGACCGATGTGACGATGCCGGTCGTCCACGATCAATACTCGCAGATGGTCGAAGCTGTCTGTCGCCGGGCGGTTGAGCTGCATGCGCCGGGGCTGGTCGTCGAGTTCGAGTTGCTGCCGCCGATGACGATCCATCCGGCGTGGGGCGAGTCGATTGTTTCGCTTCTTCGCTCGGTGCTGGATCGATTTCATGCGGATCACGGGCTTTCCAGTGTGCTGCGGGTCACCCCGACCGACGTGCGAGATAGCGAACGTCCGGTGCGGCAGCGAACCGGGCGCTATTGGGGCGCGATGCGCGAGAGTTTTCGCCGGTGCGCGTCCGCGGGGGCGGACCTGCTGTCGATCGAATCGACGGGCGGCAAGGAGGTGTGCGACGACGCCCTGGTGCGGTGTGATCTGCAGGCGATGCTGTTCGGGCTCGGCGTGCTGGGGGTCCGTGACATGGCGTTTCTCTGGGACGCCATCGGCGAGGCCTGCGTGGGTACGAACTGCAAGCCGGCCGGCGACACCGCCTGCGGGTTTGCCAACACGGCGATGGTCCTGGCCGACCGCATGATGATCCCCCGCGTGTTCGCATCGCTGGTGCGTACGGTGTCGGCCGTCCGGTCACTGGTGGCGTTCGAGCATGGGGCGGCCGGCCCGAGCAAGGACTGCGCGTACGAAGGGCCTTACATCAAAGCCATTACCGGGCTGCCGATTTCCATGGAGGGCAAGTCGTCAGCGTGTGCGCACCTGTCGCACCTGGGGAACATCGCTGCCGCTGCGGCGGACCTGTGGAGCAACGAAAGCGTACAGAACGTCAAGCTACTGGGTGCGACCGCTCCCGTAGTGTCGGTCGAGCAACTGATCTACGACTGTCGCCTGATGAACGTCGCGCTGGCGGACGGGGCGGACGCCGCCCGCCGGCTCCGGGATTGGCTCGTGCGGTCGGATGCGGGGCTCGACCCGCAGGCGTACGTCTTGACGCCGGAAAACGTCCTCGACCTGGCGGGCGTGATGATCGCGTCGCCCGACCCGTACCGCCGGTCGTGCGACGTGGCGACGGCGACCCTGGCTCTTCTGCGATCGGCCACTGAACGCGGTGCGCTGTCGCTGACGGACCGCGAGCGGACGTGGATCGACATGCTCGACGCGCAGTTGGAGACGTTGCCCCTGGACGAGGCGTCCGCCATCGCGGCGTTCGAGGCACCGGCGTATCCGAGCCTGATCCCCTCCGAATACGGCCTGTAGGTGCCCGGGCGGCCCGTGCACCGAACGCTTCGTGTCCGCTCGGCGGGTGGACCGGGACACGACAGCCTTACTATAATGCCTTTAACGCTACGAGTTTGGGGCCGGGTCGCCTGGGAGCGTTGCGTGTGATCCGCCCCGGTAGTCCCGCCGGATCGACGTAACACCGGCTTAGCTGCTCCGGACCCTCCACCGGGCGGCGCCGGCAGTAGCCAAGGGAACGGCGCCATGGTATCCTCGACGTCCACCGTCGGGCTCCAGCTGCGGATGGAGCCCCTCCAGTGTGACTGGGGATCGCGTCACTGAACAAAGGGGGTTGTACCGTGGGATCAAGATCTATCCCGCCGATTTGCAGCTTGCTTGTCGCGATTGTGATCCTGTCGGTCGGCATGGACACCAGCTTCGCCGGACCGAATCTGGTCGCCAACGGCGACCTGAACCGGAAGGCGAAAGTTGCCACGCCAAGGCCTAGCGTCACTGGCCTCTTCTACGAGTTTGAGGGGGAGGACCATTTCGGCCGGGTTTTGGTGTCGGGAACCGACGACCCACGGGCCTACCGCGACGGTTTGGTGGTAGCCTACACGGAGCTGGGCCAGCAGGCGAAGGGCGGCATTCGGGGTTTGGTGATCGACACCAGCGAGCTGGAGTATCCCGAGCGGCCGGGCACCATATCAATCTGGTTCGACCTGCGCGGGCAGGTTCGTCCGAACCGGACCTATGAGTACGTCTTCCAGGGGCTGATGGGTGAAGACAGGAGCGGCGAAGGCCAAGCCGTCAAGGTCATCGCGCCGGCGATCTGGGTTGACGGTGAATCCGTCGGCGCGGAGTTCAACGTGACGTTTAACGGCAGTTTGGCGGCGCGAAAGGGCAGGGTCAGGGTCGGTGATTTTGAACGGCAGACCGGAACGGCCGCCATCGTATTCGAGGTTCCCGAGGGTATGAAGGATCGACTTCTGCTGCGGCGCGTGGTGTTCCGGGAGGTCGATGAGGATCTGGCCGCCGGCCGCGAGCCGGAAATGCCGGTGCCCGTGCGCTACATACCCATCGAGGATTCGGTCGAACGTCGGGTGACCGAGGTCCTCGAGAAGTCGTCCAACGTGCTCAGGGGGCTTCAAGACAACCGCGGGTTCTTCGCGACCGGGGGTGGGGGCGGAAGTGGCGGCGGCGGTGGGGGTAGCGGTCCCGGTGGTGGTCCTCCCGGTGGCGGCGGTGGGGGGCGCGGTCCCGGTGGTGGTCCTCCCGGTGGCGGCGGTCGGCCGGGTGGCGGTCCCGGTGGTGGTATGGGAGGCGGCGCCACTGCGGGGGCGCAAGATGCGCTGATTTCGAACACCGCACTGATCGCTTCCGCCCTGGCTGAGCTGGGCGAGGACGTGACCGAGGATCCGTTGGCCAAGGCGCTGGATTGGCTGGCCGACGAAGACCGCGATCCGGAGTTGGAGCCCAGGATCACGAACATCGTGGCGGCCAGGCTGTATTGCCTGGCACGGTACGGTGACCCATCGAAGCACGGGAAGGCCATCGCGCGGGACATCGAGTGGTTGCGGCTGGCCCAGCGTGATGACGGGGGCTGGGCTTCCATCAGCAAGGAGGACGACGAAGAAGCCGCCAAGGATGTCGAGTCGGACAACGTGAACTCCGCGGCGGCGGTCGAGGCGCTGCGAGAAGCCCACTTCGCCGGCAGGCCGACCGATCGTGGCGTGTGGCGTGCGGCCGCTCGATACTGGGTGAACGCCCAGATGCTCAGCGGCGGCTTCGTGGCGACAATCCCGGAATACGGCGGGTTGGGTGAGCTTCCGACGCTCACGCAAACGGCGATGGGATTGTCCGCGCTGTTGACAACGCTGGACGTAACTCACAGTGCCGATGCGCGGAGTTGCGACCAGTTTCGAGCGAATACCGCGCAGACCGAAGCGATCGGCAAGGCGTGGGGAGATTGGCTGACCGGCAACTACTACTTCGAAGAGGACTTCGGCCTGCGAGACCACTTGACGCTGCGGCTGGATCAACTGGTGGCGCAGGGAGACAATCCGTTTTCTCGCGCCTATTACCTTTGCCAGTCCGCGCAGGTCACGGGGCAGGACCAGTTGGCCGGCCAGAACGTTTTCCACGCCGAAGCCAAGCGGATTCTGCAGTATTACGACCGGGGCAGCGGGCTGTTCGGTGGAAGCCTCGAACTGACGGGCATGGGGCTGGTGATGCTCTCTTCCGTGAATGCGCCGACCCTGCTGCAGCGGGTCATCGCCGGAGGAGACGCCGTCTCACCCTACAAGCGTGATGCGGAGCACGTGGTGCGCTACCTGTCGCGCATGCGTAAGCGCACCTTCAACTGGCGCGAGAGGACCATCGCCCGCCCGATGCATGAGTTGGCCAAGATTCCGATCTTGTATCTGAGTGTAGAGGGCATGCCGGACTGGAAGGATGCCGAATGGGCCAAGCTGCGCGAGTACTGCTTTGCGGGGGGTGTCGTTCTGGTAAACGTTTCCGGCGAAAGCGACGCGCGCGGCGCGATAGAGCAGAAGCTGGTGGAACTGTTCCCGGAATACAAACTGACGGACCTGCCCGCCGACGATCCTATCTGGACGCTGGAAGGCGACCTGAAGATGACCGATCCGCCCAAGGTGATCGGCAACGGGGTGAAGAACTTCGTGTTCATCGCCCCGAGCGACTGGTCGTGCATCTGGCAGTTGTACGAGACTGCCGAGCATCCCGAGGCGTTCATATTCATGGACGCGCTGCTGACCTATACGACCGACGACAGCCCTGTGCCCGGAACCTATGATCCGACTCCCTACGCGATCGGGGTCGAGGGGAGTCGAACCATGCGGATGACCCACCTCGAGTGCAGCGGAACGCTCTCGGCATATCCGGGTTTCGTGCACGCGCTTAACCGTCTCATGCAATCCAATTACCGCGTCAACGTCGGGGAGGCGGCCTCAGACGGTGCGGGTGAGCCGCCGGAGCTGCTTTGGGTCAGCAGCGTCGGCTCGGCACCGCTGAACGCCCGACAGCGGGAGGCGATCCGCAAAGCGGTTCGCGACAACACCTACATATTCATGGACGTCGTCACCGGCAACGAGGGCTGGGCCGAGACGCTCGAGGCCGAAGTGCAGGCCTCCGGGACCGGTCCCGACCTGAAGCTGACGGTGCAACGGATGCCGTCACTGCACCCGCTCTACACCGGGCAGGTGCGGGGCACCCAGGGCTTCGACGTCAAGCAGGTCGACCTGCGTAAGGCCCTGTGGCGCAAGCGGTTCAAGGAAGACGAGGATGAAGAGGCGGTCCGCCTCGGCCGCTGTGTCATGTACAAGCTCATGCACGAAGACCGCGAGGTCGGCGCGTTCTGCGAGCAGGATATCTGCTCCGGCGTGTGCAATCAGCAGTTCCCCGGGGTGAAGGGCCCCATGCCGGATCATGCTCGCAAGCTGGCGATGAACGTCGCGCTTCGGGCCATGGAGCGCCGGTTGGATCGGCGTGGCCCCGAGGATCCAGGGACTCCGGTCCAGCGCGAGCAGGCTCCGAAGAAGAACTGGTGGATCGAGAAGGCGAGGAAACTCGTTGGCTCGTAGGAAGGTGCGCGGATCGATGGCCGGAAGAAACGCGGTTGCGCTTGGCCTGTTCATCTTGCTCACGGTGACGGTCGCCCGGGCTGACAGCATCCTGCTGGACGACGGGACGACGGTGGAGGGCACGATCGTTCGCGAGGGGCAGACGACGGTGGTCATTCAGACGCAGTTCGGTCGCAAGACGTTCCCGCTGCGGCGCATCAAGTCGATTGTGCGCGACGCGGACAGGAGATTGCCGCGCGGCGTATTGCCCGATGCCGTTCGCCACTTTGATAACTTCGATCGAATCTCCCGCGAATGCGCCAACGCAGAGGCGCTGTACGCGCTGGAGAAATACGACGGGATCCCTGCCCGCCTGGAACCGTATCTGGACCCCGATGACAAGAGTGACGGCCAATACAGGCTCCGCTGGCTCATGATCGAGACGTACGGGCGACTGGCCCAGTTCGACAAGGCGATCGAGATGCTCAAGGCCATCGAGGCCGACGGGCGCGAGCGGGACAAGATCCGGGCCAGGGCCCACCTCGACATCTTCGATCAGAATCCGCCGGACCGGTCGCTACGACGGGTGAACCGGAAGGTGACCAGGAAGTTCCTCGAGCGGGAGGACCGCATTCGAGCCAAAGAGCCAAACGCGCTGGCGGACCGGGACTTGATGAGGGCGGCGCTGGAGGAATACTGCTACCAGATTCTCTCCGACGAGGAGGTGAGCATACGGGCCTTGAGAGAGTCCATGGATCGGTCGGCGACGCTCGAGGCTCTGCGTGAGATGCCGCACCTGACTGCGAACGTCGAGGACTGTCTGCCCTTTGCCAAAGATGTCGCCGAAGTCGAGGCGTCGCTGCAGAAGGTGGACGCCATCCTGCCCGGCTACGCCCGCGCATACGACATTGAGCTGGCGCGTGCGCTGGTCGAGGAGCTGTACGAGGTGCTCAATGTGTTGTTTACAGAGACCGTGGATGGGTATCCGGAACCGACGATGTCCGGGGATGAGCGCGGCTTCCTGACCAAGGAGGAACGGGAACAGTGGCGTGAGTATTGCACGGACTTTGAGAGGGCCATCCGACCGCTTCTAAGGACAGCCGAATACGTTCAGGAGAAGATCGCCCCGTACCCGGACAACCTGCGCCTGCTGAATCAGGCTTGTAACGACATCCTTACGCAGCTTGAGCAGGTCCGCAGCACGATCAACCGGAAGAAAGGAAGAACCCGTGTCTAGCCAATACCTCCGATCGCTGACCGCCACCTTGACGCTGCTGGTAGGCGCGACGGCCAGTGGGGAACCGTCAGCCCTGTTCGAGCAAGGCCAGACGGCGTTCGAGGGCGAAGATTGGCCCGGTGCCATCGCCGCGCTGACGCAAGAGGTCGAGCAGAACCCGGGCCACGAAATGGCCTACATCCTGCTGGGCCAGGCGTTGGAGGCGAGCGCCCAAGCCCTGGACACCGATGGCCGGACCGAGGAGGCCAAGAAGGCCAAAGACGACGCCGTTGCCCAGTGGACCAAGCTGCTGAGTGTCACGAAAACCGAAGCGGTCCGGCGAGTGGCGCGCAAGGGGTTCCTTCGATGCCGGGATGTCGACCTGAGCGTTTGGACAGGGCGAGACCCGTTCGACGTCGGGCTCAACATCGACTACCGGCACTTGCAGGAGATCGATGATGAGGAGTACGTCGACTGGGGTGGCATCGGCATTCCACCCATTCAGAAGGAGACCAAGCACTTCTACATCGCCAGTTGCAGCGAGGCGATGACCGAAACGCTGGGAGAAGTGTGCGAGCAGGTCCTTGCGTTCCTGAACGAACGGATGCTCGACGGGCGGGCCTGGCCCCTGCGGGTGCCGATCCTGTGCTACAAGGACCACGACGATTATGTCAGCGTGGGCAAGAACCCCGGGGGATCACTCGGCGTGACGGTGCCCAGTCCGCTCACCTTGACGACCGCACGGATCGGGATGTTCCAGGTGGCGAACGAGGAGCAAATGGAGTTCAAGGGCGCCGACCATCCTGTCAAAGGCAACCTCGAGGGTACGCTGCCGCACGAGCTGACTCACATGGTGCTGTTCGAGTTCTTTGGTGGGCAGATCATTCCCCGGTGGATTGGGGAGGGAACCGCCCGTCAGCTCGAGCAGAACCGCAAGGATTTCGAGGAGACCGCCGAACTCGCGCGCGACTCGGTATCCGGCGAGTTCATTCGTTTCCGCGATCTGTTCAACGCCGCCGAGTATCCGACCGGCGGGGAGAACTTGCGTTTCTATGAGCAGAGCGCCGCCGTCGTCATCTTCCTCGCTGAGCACGGGCCGGAGGCGTTCCGGGCGTTCCTCGACGAGCTTCGCCTGCAGCGGGGACACGACGCGGCCGCCGCCGCGGCGCTGGGAATCCCCGAAGACGGGGCGGTCGAGGAGTTTGAGCGCCAGTGGGTCAGGTGGATGCAGGAACGTTACGTCAAGAACCTCAAGGAAACCGAGGAACCTGATGATTGCATCCACTGCAGCGAGTGCGATGACTGCACCGAATGCGACGACGAAGAGGCGAAGGAAGACGGATGCGATGCCGAGCCCTGCGTGAAATGCGTCAAGGAAGGCATGAGCACCGAGGAGATTGAGGCGCTTCCGTGCAGGCCGAAGTGCTGGTCGCGTGCACGCCCCACCGAATCGCCGCTGTACCTGCCGGGTTTCGACCTGGCCCGCACGCTCGAGCACGAGAACATCGGTGAATGGTCGCCCGTGCCGATCCGCTCGCTCGATGACTTCAGGGGTGTGGAGGGCTCCAAACGCCACTGGAAGGTCGACGGCGACAGGCTGCAGTGCCTCCTTCCGGACGGCAGCCCGACAGCTGCCTTGCTGGCGATCAAGACGTATGAAGACCTGCCGTTCGTGGTGCGCTGTCAGGCGCAGTACACCGGCGACGACGATGCGGGGTACTTCGGGTTCGCCCAGCTGGACCTCGCCGGCGATGAGTCGGGCGTGCAGGCCTTGGCCAGGCTCACCCGGGGTGCGCCGTTCGAGGTGATGTGCGTTCTGGAAAGCAATCTCACGCTGTTCCTCGACGGCGAGTGCGCAGGGCGGTTTCCGGCTGTTCTGCCTTCGGCAGAAGACGACGACATCGACTATCCGCTGGCGTTCGTTGCCTCGGCGCCGATTCGAATCTGGGGTTTGGAGACGATCACGCTCCTGGGGAAAGACATCGCGCTACGCAGCGACCAAGAGGAGGGCGAAGACCAGGACGAGGGCAGGGATCCCAGGCCCCGACCCGGCCGCCCGCCGAGGCGTCCCGGCCAGCCCGGAGTCCTCTGAATCAGCGACTCCTGCGCCCACACGACCGATGTAGTTTCGCGACGATCCTCTGCGCATTGACAGGTGAGATTGCCGACGCCCTGCGGACCGATGGCGGGCGATCCGGGGAATCTCCGCGCCTATGGCCCCTGGCCGCAGAGCGCCTGGAACCGGGCGAAGTCTGACAGATCGACGTGGTCGTCGCCGTCGTAGTCGCAGGCTTCGTGCCCGGCGCCCGGTGTGACGGTGTTCACCGGTCCGGTCATGGCTGATGCGAAGAACAGGTAATCGTCGAGGTCCGCGTCGCCGTCGCCGTCGAAGTCGGCGTAGCCCGGGGACCTTGCCACGCGGAACCCGACTGAGTTTTCCGCGTAGTACCTGGCGCTGTAGATGATCCGTACGCTGTTGGTGTTGTACTTGATGTCGGATTGGTTCCAATGACCACCGCGGGTGCAGCGGTACGTGGCGTCCCACGGATACTCCAGGGCGGTGTCATTGACCCACTCGGCCATGTTGCCGCACATGTCGTACAGGCCATACTGATTCCGCGTGTCGTTGGTCGGCGTTCCGTCGAACAGGGTGTTGACGCCGTCGTAGAACCCGACCGGCGTGGTTTCGTGAAACGGGTACGGAAAGCCGTGGTTGCCGAGATTCGCGTCGGCGTTCGTGTTCGTGTCGGCGCCGTACCCGAAGATCCAGTGATCCGGCTGCACGACCTCGTAATCTCCCGGTCCGTCCCTGACGGTGTCCGGCGCCGCCGGGTCGAACGCGGCGGCCTTGTACCATTCGTTGTAAGGGTTGGCGTCCATGTTCCAGGACCAGGCTACCTGGGGGCCGCCGTAGTCGTAGTTGACCCCGTCCATCGGCAGGCGGAAGCCGCGGAAGTTGCGGACCAGGTCCAGCCGCTCGGACTCGAGCAGCCCGTTGGATGAGAAGTCCGACGCCGTGATCGCGTACCAGTCGTGCTTGCTCGTGCCCTCGTGGTAGCAGACCTCGGAAACGTCCATCCCGTGCTCGATGGTCAGCCAGTTGCAGAATTTCGCCGCCCCGTACCAGCTCACCGTGCCGACGGGGTGATCCTCGAACCCGCCCAGCACGTAGAACCGGCTGCCGTACGGCTGCAGGTCGTCGTACTTGATCTTCGAATCCGGAAAATCCGAGGTCTTGTACAGCGTGCGGTCGTACCAGTCACTGTTCGGCGTCGGGGAAAACACCGTGACGTCCGTCATGAACACGTCGCCCGCGTAGTCGGAATACGGATAGAACCACATGTTGGTGCAGCGCGGATTGGAGGGATCGGTCTGCTGGACCAGCTCCGCGTTGTTGAGAAACGCGCAGTACTGCGCGTTGGTGATCTCGTACTTGCCGATGTGGTAGGTGTAGGTCGGCCCGTTCGGCTCGTAGTCCGTGCCGGGAATCGTGACCATCAGCGGATCGACGAGGGGGATGCGGGCGGTCAGCACATGCCCGCTGACATTCCCGGTGATGAAGACCAGCTGGTTGCCGACGACGGTCATGTACGACGGGGACAACGACATGGATGGATCACCCATAAAGGCGCGGACCTCCGAGTCGCGGATGAACGTGCTGAGGTTGCCGCGACGGTCCAGTTTGAGGATTGACGCGCCGTAAATTTCATCGAAGTAGAGGTTGTCCTGCGCGTCGAAGGCCAGCCCCCCGATCTGGATGAGGGTCTGCCCGGTCTCGGCGATAATGTCGTTGTGGAGGATCACCGGGATCAGCTCGCCCGCAGCGCCGGCGTTCGGGTCCCAGCGATAGATGCCCCGGGTGGGGTCGGACCTCGATACGGTGCGGACCGGAACATACAGCGTGTTCGAAGAGTCCGTCGCCAACTGCAGGCCCGGGCCGGTGCCGTCGGGAATATCCGTAAACGCCGAGAACGGAATGTACTCGCTGTCCAGCCCGTTCGTGCCGACCAGCGTGAATCGGTGGATCGACCGGTCCGGGGGCACGGTCACCTGATATTTGTAGTACGCATAGGTTCCGTCCTGGACCATGCCGCCGACCGGCCGCCCCGGGTCAGCGAGCAAATCGAGGAAGACAGTCGGCGTCTGGCCCGCCACGCCGGGCGTCACCTCGAGAACGTGCTCATTGCCGGTCTGACCGTCGGCAACCATGTAGGCACCGCGGGAGGGGATGTACGCGCAGGAATACGGCAACGGACTGCCCGCCGGCCCCCAGTTGGCCCGGGGAACCAGGACAGTACCGGTGGTCGCCGACTGCTGCCACTCGAAGACCGTGGCGTTGCTGCCGCTGCACGCAATGAGCAGTTCTCCGCTGATCGGGTTGTAGGTGATGGCCCCGGCGGGTACCGCGGTGGTCGGATCGCCCGCCGCCGCACGCAGATCGCTCTGCAGCGCCCAGATCGAGAGATCCACCGCATTCGCCTGCCCGCAAGCCAGCAGAGCCAACGCCCAAACACTCGTCGTTACGGTCTTATACATCATGAAGATCCAATTCGACGGGCCCTGTGGCCCTCCCGGCAATTCAGTCGGGCACGGTTGCGCCGGGCCGATTCACCCCGCGGCGCGGCGGGCAGAGGAGTTGTGCTTCCGCCCACACCCTTCGGTATCCGGTCTTGATTATAACCGATTCGGGGAGCCGAGACGAGCCGAAAAGCAGCCCGCTGACGCGTTCTAGGCGTTCAGCGCGCGGATTCGATGTCTTGGCTTGCTTTTCACGGCCGTGGCAGACAGGATACGACGTCAGCCGGCTGACAGTTACTCAATGGCGCCGATGCCAAACGTCCCATCCGCCCGAAACGGAGTCTGCCATGGATCCAAAAGTAGTTGATTATACGTACCATCGATCAAGGATCGACTCCCACGTCCAGGGAGCGGTGGTGTTCACAGTGCTGGTCGCGGTCTTGGCGTTTCTGATCGGCGACAGATTCAAGCCGTTTCAGCAGGGGGCCCGCTTCTGGTCACCAACGGCACTGGTCTGGACGCCCGAGACGCGCGTCTGGCAACCGGCGGAACTCCTGTGGTCGACCGACGAAGTTCTGGACAGGCGGGAGAAATACCTCGTGACGCCCACATCTGGCGACCAGGGTGCGGATGCGCCGACCGGGAGCGTCGCGGGCGAATACCTGCTGACCAGGATCGATCCGAGCCCGGTAGGCGACAGGATCGTCAAGGAAGTCTATCCGATCAGCTACTCCATCCTGTTTGTCGTGGGCAGCCTGCTGGTGTGGACGTTCCTGTACCGATGTGCGAAGCGGCAGGCGGGCCTCATGCGGGCGGCGCTGCCGGACGGCGATGCCCCCCGTGCTTCCCAGCAGGTGTGGGAGCGGACCCAGGCTACGTTGTGGGCGCTGTTCGCCGTGCTGGTGGTCGAGCTTCTCTTGTTCGTGTTGTGACCTGCGAGCGGGCGCAAAGAAATCGGGCACCGGGACGCCGGTTCGGCATCACTGTCCCCGATTCTCAGGTCCTGGATGGCTAACTGCCAGTGCCCCCCTCAGTGTCCTCCTCAGGGTCCCAGTCAGCGTCCCACACCCATTCTTTGTTCTCCACGTTGATCTGACAGTGGCCCCGGGCGAAGAACGCGATCCAGTACTTCGCCGAGTCTTTCTTCTTTCCGCCGATCACCCGGTGCGGTGGCGACCGGTGGACACGTGGCACGCTATAGCCTTCATTGAAGGGGCCAATGAAACCCGCCTCGCCGGGGTACCTTCCGAAATTGTCCCACACGAGCGGGCTCTTGATAGCGACCTTTGTCTTGCGGGCGAGCCAGTCGAGGTTGTAATTCAACTTGTTCGGGCGCGGGTTGTCTGCGGACGGCGTCCCACGACTGTTCTGGCGGTACGCGTATCCGTTGCCCCAGTCCTTCCATTCGTCCTCCCGGCCCCACAGGCCCGGGTTGGCCGGGCAAAGCCACACCTCGCTGTCGCTCGCCAGGTAGAAGGGCTTGTCAACGGGAATGGGGCGGGCCAGGCCGTTGGGGAGAACTTTCGGCGCCGTCCCCGACTCCAGAACCGACTGCACTCCCCAGGCCTCCGGCGGCCCGTTCGGGTCTGTCTTACGGCCCGTAGCGACCCGATACCCGTACTGCCCGATCGTCAGGTAGCCGGGCAACTCCTGCCGGTTGTCATCCGCGTAGCTGAACAAGGCCACGCCGATGGCATGCAAGTTCGCCATGCACTTGACCTTCTTCGCCTGATCGCGGGCCGCCCGAAGCGACGGCATCAGGATGGACATCAGCAGCGCGATGACCGACACGACCACCAGCAACTCAATCAGCGTGAAAGCACTTCTTCTCCCGCGAGCTGTAAGACCTGTCATCGTCTCTTCTCCACTTCGCGTCGACCGCCAGCCCGGCACGCTCGCGTACCTGCTCCGAAGATACTCAACTTTCCATATCGCGGGGCGCTTAGCCCTTCTTCCTTAGACTCTCATCGAAACGTCGAGTGAGCATATACCACATTGTACCGCGTCGTCCACGTCGGTGCTACCCCCCGGGGCCGGTAAGGAACGTCGCCAGCTGGGCGAAGTCGTCCAGATCGACGTCCTCGTCTGCGTCGAAGTCACACTGGTCGCACTCGCTGTACGGGCCGGTCAGGTCGTGCATGAAACACCGCTGAAATGCGGCATAGTCCGCCAGGTCCGCATCCACGTCCCCGTCCACGTCGCCGGGCTGAGATATCGCCGATCGCCCGGGGCCAGTCATACGTAACCCGAACGCGGCGTAATCGTCGAGATCGACGTCCACGTCCTCGTCGGTGTCGCATCGATTGCATTCGCTATCCGGATTCGCGATCAAGTCCATCATGAAGCAACGCTGAAACATGGCGTAGTCCGCCAGGTCCGCGTCAAAATCGGCGTCGAAATCGCCGTAATCCTGCGTGTCGAGGTCGACCTTGTAGATGGTGTTGGAGTCCACGAAGTTGAACGTCAGCAACTCCATCCCGCGGATGGTGAAGCAGTTCATACCGCGCGGTGACGAGACCAGGCCC
>CP070691.1:1968392-1994069 GCA_020353195.1 Phycisphaerales bacterium
GGCGAGCATGAGGATCACACGCGCATTCTGCTGAACGGCAAGCCGCTGTTTCAGTTCGGTCCGCTGGACCAGGGGTGGTGGCCGGACGGGCTGTACACGGCGCCGACCGACGAGGCGTTGCGCTACGACCTGGAGGTGATCAAGAAGCTCGGGATGAACATGCTGCGCAAGCACGTGAAGATCGAGCCGGCGCGGCTGTACTATCACTGCGATCGGCTCGGGCTGCTCGTATGGCAGGACATGCCCAGCGGCGACCGCTACATCGGCGGCAACGACCCGGATATCGAACGGAATCCGGAATCGGCCGCGAACTTCGAGCGCGAGCTGAGGGCGATGATCGACGGCTTAGGCAATCATCCGTCGATCGTCATGTGGGTTCTGTACAACGAAGGCTGGGGGCAGTGGGACACGAAGCGCCTCACGAAGTGGATCCGGGATTACGACCCGACGCGGCTGGTGAACAGCGCCAGCGGGTGGACGGATCGCAAGTGCGGGGACGTGATCGACGTGCATGCGTATCCGGGTCCGGCGATGCAGCCCGCCGAAAAGAAGCGCGCGAGCGTGCTCGGTGAGTTTGGCGGTCTCGGCTGGCCCGTCGAGGGTCACCTGTGGTGGGATAAGAAGAACTGGGGTTACCGCACGTATACGTCTGGCGCTGATTTGCAGGAGAACTATCTGAGCGTGGTGCGCCGAGTTTTGCCGCTGATCGGCGAGGGGCTTTCGGCGGCCGTCTACACGCAGACCAGCGATGTGGAGGGCGAGGTCAACGGGCTGCTTACGTATGACCGCGAAGTTTTGAAGTTCGACGTGGCGTCGGTTGTCAAACTGCATCGGCAGCTTTATGCGCCTCCGCCGACAGTCCTCGAGGTCGTGCCGACCTCGCGCAAGGTGCCGCAAATGTGGCGGTATACGACGGAGCAGCCAGCGGCAAGCTGGTTCAAGCCCGAGTTCGACGATTCGGGGTGGCGATCCGGCGAGGGCATGTTCGGCACGGAGGGCACGCCGGGCGTGCAGCTCGGCACCGCATGGACCACATCCGACATCTGGCTGCGCCGCGAGTTTCGCCTCGACGAGGTTCCGCGAGGCGACCTGCGGCTGCACGTCTATCACGATGAAGGGGCCGAGGTGTATATCAACGGCGTGCTGGCCGGATCTTTCGAGCAGTTTGTCACGTCTCACATTCTGGCCGAGATGAACGAGGAAGCGCGCCGCGCTCTCAAGCCCGGAGCCAACGTGTTGGCCGTCCACTGTCACCAGACCGGCGGCGGTCAGGGCATCGACGTGGGAATCAGCGCCGTCGTGGAGCGCCCGGAGCGGTAAGGCCGTGAAGCGACGAGACGCGCATGCCAGGCGGAATCTGTGCGGCGCGATGGCGGTCGAGGGGCAGGTCGTGGTAGAGTGGCGACGATGCAGACGGCAGACGGGAACATGTGGTTCAGGGGATTCGGCCGAAGAAGGGCGGGACGTTGCGGGTCATGCCATCCGAAGACAGATGGAAACAGAAGAGGCACGACCGGATCAGGCATGGATTGGGAGTTTGAAATGAGCCATCAACGGGCAGGGGTCATTTGCGGGTTCATGTTAGGCACAGTGGTGGGCGCGAGCTCTCGGCCGGCGCTGGGGCAGCCGGATGGTTTGCGCGATCACGCGACCGATTCGCAGAGACTGCTGCGCTCCGCAGCGTTGCGGCCAGCGGGTGTAGCTCCGTCGTCTGCGCAGGCGGATCCTGCCGCAACGCCGCCGGAGCCGAGTACGAAGCCGGTTGTCCGCGCATCCGCCCAGCGCGCCGAGCAGGCCAATCTGGTCTTCACGAAATCCGTGGAGATGAAGTATCTGCTGTACCTGCCGGCGGAATACGATCGGCAGCCGCAGAAGAAGTGGCCGCTGCTGATGTCCCTGCACGGGGTGGGAGAGCGCGGCGACGACCTGGAGAAGGTCAAGGTTCATGGGCCGGCGCGGTACATCGCCGAAGGCAAGGACTATCCGTTCGTGATCGTCACGCCGCAGTGTCCGGCGGACCAGTGGTGGGATTCGGACGCGTTGCTGGCTCTGCTTGATGTGGTCACGCAGTCGCTCCGGATCGACCTGGATCGGGTTTATCTGACGGGTCTGAGCATGGGCGGGTACGGCACGTGGCACACGGCCGCCCGCGACCCGAAGCGTTTTGCCGCCATCGCGCCGATTTGCGGCGGCGGCAACGTTGCCGATGCGCCGAAGCTCGTGAGCCTGGCGATCTGGGCATTTCACGGCGAGAAGGACACCGTCGTGCCGCCGGAGCGATCGAAGGAGATGGTCGACGCGGTGAATCGGGCCGGTGGACACGCCCGGCTCACGCTGTATCCTGACGCGGCCCACGACAGTTGGACCCGGACGTACGAGAATCCCGAACTGTACAAGTGGTTCTTGAGCCACCGGCGCGGCGAACCTCCGGTTTTCGGTGCGGCCGACTGACCATTGGCCCGCGCCCGTTTACGCCGGGGGTGGTGTTGCGCTTACCGAGTTTCGCGACAACGGTGCCGGGCTACGCTCGCCCGCCGGCAGGTTGCAGTATAATGCTCGGCTGACGACCGGACCGAGAGAAGGGCCGTATGGTTGATCTCCAGCGCATCAGGAACTTCGGCATTGTCGCCCACATCGACCACGGCAAGAGCACGTTGGCCGACCGCCTGCTCGAGCACACCGGTGTGGTCACCAAGCGGGAGATGCGTGAGCAGTTCCTCGACGACATGGACCTGGAGCGGGAGATGGGCATCACCATCAAAGCCAACCGGGCGACGTTGCCGTACGAGTACAAGGGGGCGATGTATCGGTTGAACCTGCTGGACACTCCCGGTCACGTGGACTTTCATTACGAGGTTTCGCGGGCGTTGGCCGCTTGTGAGGGCGTGCTGCTGCTGGTGGACGCCGCCCAGGGCGTGCAGGCGCAGACGGTGGCCAACGCGTATCAGGCGGTCGACGCGGGTGTCGAGATCATCCCGGTGATCAACAAAATCGATCTTCCCGGCGCTCATCCGGAGGACGCGGCGCTGGAACTCGAGCAGGTGTTGGGGATCGATGCGTCGGAGGCGATCTTCACGTCGGCGAAGACCGGCCAAGGTGTCGCCGAGTTGCTCGAGGCCATCATCGAGCGGATCCCACCGCCGGCGGGCGATCCGGACGCGCCGCTGAAGGCTTTGATCTATGACGCCAAGAGCGATCCGCACCGCGGGGTGATCTCGCACATTCGGGTCGTGGACGGGCGGATTCGCCGGGGGCAGAAGATCCTGTTGATGGCCCAGGACCGGACGTACATCGTGACCGAGGTGGGGCAGTATCAGCCTCGCCCCAAGGCGGTGGAGGGGTTGGCCGCCGGCGACGTCGGGTATCTGATCGCGGGCATCAAGACCATTGCCGACGTGCGCATCGGCGACACGGTGACAGATGCGAGTCATTCGGCGGACGAGATGCTACCGGGCTATCGACCGCCGCAGCAGATGGTGTTCTGCGACTTCTACCCCGGAGTGGGTACCGAGACGCCGGAGCTGCGCGAAGCCATGGAGAAGCTATGGTTGAATGACTGCTCGTTCACGTACGAGGCGGCGACTTCCGACGCGCTGGGCATCGGGTTTCGCTGCGGGTTTCTGGGGTTGCTGCACATGCGGATCATCCAGGAGCGGTTGGAACGCGAAGGCAACGTGAACGTCGTGCAAACTGCGCCCACGGTCACGTACGAGGTGGCGTTGCATGACGGAACGGTAAAAAGTATCGAGTCGCCCAGCGAGTTGCCGGACCCGACGAAGGTGCTCGAGATTCGCGAGCCGCTGGTCACAGCGTCGGTGGTCATTCCCGCTCAAGGCGTGGGGCCGATCATGCAGTTGTCGCTCGACCGCCGGGGGGTGCACAAAAAGACCGAGTATCTCTCGCCCACGCGGGTGATTCTGACCTTCACTTTCCCGCTGGGCGAGATCATCTACGACTACTACGACAAGCTGAAGAGTCTGACGCGCGGATACGGGACGGTCGATTACGAGTGGACGGGTTTCCGGGCGGGCAACCTGGTCAAGCTCGACATTCTCGTGAACGGAGTTCCCGTGGACGCGCTGTCGGTCATCGTGCACCGCGACAAAGCCCAGCAGCGGGGGCGCCGGCTTTTGGTGCGGCTCAAGAAGGAGATCGACCGCCACATGTTCGAGATTCCGTTGCAGGCCGCCATCGGATCGAAGATCATCGCCCGCGAGACGATCCAACCGTTCCGCAAGCACGTGACGGCCAAGTGCTACGGCGGCGACATCACCCGCAAGCGTAAGCTGCTCGAGAAGCAGAAGGAGGGCAAGAAGCGGATGAAGCAGGTGGGCATGGTTTCCATTCCCCAGGAAGCGTTCATGTCCATCCTGGAGCCGGAGGATTGACCGGGCGTGCGGCGCGTCACGGGGATCGGGCTTCCTCACGGGCGCGGCTCGTGCATGGACGTGCCCGGTTAGACGATCCGGGGTTGCGGGATCGCCCGCCCGCGCCCTATGATGCCGCGTTTTCACTGCGTGCCGTTGTCCAACCGGGCGGCGCGATGATCAGGAGTGATGACCTTGTCGGACAAACAACTGGCTTCCAGGATTGACAAACGGACTGCCGTGATCGGCGTCGTGGGCATGGGCTACGTCGGGTTGCCGCTGGTGCGGACGTTCTGCGGGGCGGGGTTCCGCTGTCTCGGATACGACATCGACGACAGGAAGGTCACGCAGCTCAACGCGGGCAGAAGCTACATCAAACACATCCCGTCGGCGACGATATCGGGATTGATCAAGGACAAGCGGTTTCGGGCCTCGTCGCGGTCGTCGGACCTGCGATCGTGCGACGCGATCCTGGTCTGCGTGCCCACCCCGCTTACCCGGATGCGCGAGCCGGACATGACGTTCGTCGAAGCCACGTGCGACATGCTCGCCGGTGTCCTCAAACGCGGCCAGCTCATCGTGCTCGAGAGCACAACGTATCCCGGCACCACGAAGGAGGTGGTCAAGCCCATCCTCGAGCGCGGTGGGCTCAAGGCCGACCGCGACTTCTATCTGGCCTTCTCGCCCGAACGCGAGGACCCGGGGCGAGAGGATTTCACTACGGAGACGATTCCGAAGGTCGTGGGGGGGATCGGCCCGAGGAGTCGGCAACTGGCCTCCGCCCTGTACGAGGCCGCCATCAGCCGGGTGGTTTCCGTGTCGAGTTGCGAAGTTGCGGAGGCGTCCAAGATCCTGGAGAACGTCTATCGCTGCGTGAACATCGCCATGATCAACGAGTTGAAGGTGCTGTTCGACCGCATGGGCATCAACATCTGGGAGGTGATCGAAGCCGCGTCGACGAAGCCGTTCGGTTTCCAGCCGTTTTATCCCGGCCCGGGGCTCGGCGGGCACTGCATCCCCATCGACCCGTTTTATCTGACCTGGAAGGCGCGGGAGTACGACAGCCCCACGCGTTTTATCGAGTTGGCGGGCGAGATCAACACGTCCATGCCCGCGTACGTGGTCGCGAAGGTGGCCGATGGTCTCAACCGGTTCCGCAAAGCGATCAACGGCTCGAGGATTCTGGTGCTGGGCCTGGCGTATAAGAGGGATATTGACGACCTGCGAGAATCGCCGTCGATCGAGTTGATCGAGCTGCTTCGAAAACACGGCGCCACGGTCGACTACAATGATCCCCACATCCCCGCCACGCACAAACAGCGGGAGCACAACCTGCGCATGAAGAGCAGGCCCCTGACCGCTGCCACGCTCAAGACCTACGATTGCGTCCTGATCTCGACTGACCACAGCAGTTACGACTACCCGTGGATCGTCAAGCACGCCAGGCTGGTCGTCGACACGCGAAATGCCACCGCCGGTTGCCGCACCGGGCGAAGCAAGATCGTCCGGGCGTAGCAGCCCGTGCCACACCAGTCACCGTGTCCGCCAGGCGGCGGCGTGTTCGCTACCGGCGTGCGCCGGACTCGCAGAACTCACGGACGCGCGTCAGCAGCAGCTCGTGCGGGACCGGGGCGCTGTATTCGATGAGAATGCTGCCGGCATCGCAGAACACCAGCGAGCCGTACGTGTGCAGCGGGGGAGGGAGGAAGCCGTGCCAGACTTCGATGCCTGCCACATCGCCACCGTCGACGCGGACCATCGCCGGGGTCAATCGCGCATGGACGCGGGCTTGGCCGGCGGGACCGCGGGGAAGAAGAGACGAAACGTACGCAGGCTGCAGCTCCGAGTACCGCTCGCCGAGTTCCACCACGCGGTTCGGCTGCGTCAGCTCATCTCTGAGCCGGGTGATCTCGACGTTGTATTCGGTTATCCGCTCCTGATACCACAGCAGCGAGCCACGTCGCAGAGACGGCGGTTGCACTCGGGCTTCGCTGCCTTCCCGCCAACTGCCCATGTCGATGGAGATGAACGCGTTCACGAAGAACGCCGCGGCAACAACCTTCCACCAGGCGGTGGACAGGCACCGGCCGACGATCAGGAGGACCCCGGGGAGCACCGGAAGCAGGTACTCGCCCTTGGCCGGTGCGCCGTAGAACTGATAAAGAGTGACGACGAAGACAATGCAGTGAGGCCAAAGCCAGGGTTCCCTGTTGCGGAACAGCCTGACGATCGGCTTGCGCTTGAGCCAGCATCCGGCGACCAGCACCGTCGCGGCGGGGACGTGCCCGAAGAACTCGACCAGCCGGTACGTGCCGAGCGCGAGGGTGCGAGCTGTCGGGACGACGCCTCGCGTTCCTTTGGCGAAACTCGCGGCGAAGGCCCAGTGCTCGGGTTTCATGATGCACATCATGACTGGAAGGAAGCTGACGGCGATCATCGGCCCGAGGAAGCGCGCGGTGTCCCGCCATGACCGGTCGCGGGTCAGCACGCGCACAAGCAGCGCGAAACACCAGATCATCGACGTTGGCCGGAAGCCGATGCCCAGCCCACACCACACCCCGCCGCGACACAGCCGGCCCCGCTCGACGTAGTAGAATGCCACCACCTGGCAGCAGAAGCTCCAGGCGAAATCCAGGGCGCAGGTGCCGCTGGCCCAGAACCAGGGATGGAACGCCAGGGCCAACGTCAGCCAGACCGAGGTGGCGGTCCCGTGCAGGCGCGTCAGTCGCCGGAAGTAGACGAGCGTCACGGCCGCCGCCGCGGTTGACGCCGCGGCACAGAGCGGTGCCCCGCCGATCCAGGCCAATCCCCCCATCATGATCTCGTTGAGCGGATAGCCTGGTGGTCGGGCGATGAAGTAGGACCCGTGCAGCCAGAAGTCCAGCCCGCTGCGGATGACGCCCCACTCGTCGGGATGCACCCCGAAGCCATGCCACCAGAACGGCGCTCTCGACAGTGCCGCCAGCGCCACGAGTGGCCATGTGGAATCCCAAATGCGCATGGGTCGGAGCTACGCGTGGATGACCTCGCCGGTTACGTGCTGCTCGACGCGCCGTTTGCCGAGGGGGGCCGGCCCGGCCTCGATCTCGTCGGGCCTGCGGGCTATGGCCAGCAGTGTCACCCCGAACGGCAGGCGCCCAAAGACGCGAATCGCCGCCCTCTCGCAGGTCATGAGGAACTTCATTGCCTGGCTGATCGGGAACGGGGGCACCGCCAGCTCGCCCAAGGGCGCGTTCGAGTCCCTTTCCGGCCACAGCCGGTCGCGCAGAGCCAGCAACCAGACCGGCGCGAACAGGACCATATTGAAATACGTGCCTCCCAGCCATTCGAACCCGGCCTGTTCCAATCGCTCGCGCATGGCCGGCAGTGTATATCGTCGTTTCCCCATGCCCACCCGGTCGTGACGGCGGTACAGGCAGTCGAACGCCGCGTCGGTGACGAGAATCACGCCGCCCGGCCTGAGGACCCGCCATGCCTGTCGAAGCGCGTCCGCGTCGTTTTCGATCCACTCGTGATACAGGACGTTGAAGAACGTGACCAGATCGAACGTCTCGTCCTGAAACTGCTTGTTCAGGGCGTTGGCGTCGCCTTGATGGAGTTCAGCTCTCGGGTGTTTGCCGCGGGCCAGTTCAAGCGCGTGCTTGGACATATCGATGCCGACTACGCGCGAGGCAAACTCGGACAACAGCTTCAGGCAGCCGCCGGTACCGCAGCCGACGTCCAACGCAGCAGCATCGTCGGGAAACGAGATCTTGCGAAAGAATGAGCGGACCAGGTTACGCCGAGACTCGTGCCACCACAGCCGATCTTCCACGCTGGCCAGCTGGTCATAGACCGCATCGCGCATTTGCCACGACCTCCTCTGCCAGATCACGCGGCAACGACCACCGGTCGCCATACGCCGCGAGAAGCTCTTCGAGCAATTGCCGATAAGCTGCGATCATCGGACCGTTCCCCGAGTAGTGTGGGTCCGGATGGGCGTTGATGACCGCCTGCCCGTGCACCTGCACGAGCCAGTCGATCTTCGGACGCCAGTAGGCCACGGTGTCGGCGGGATCGGTGCCGACCAGAAGCGGCGCCTCAAAAGGCAGCGTTGTGGGAATCTCGATCAGGCGGCCGAAACGGAACGGCGTGGCCGTCAGCACGCCGCCTCGCCCGGCCGGGCAAAGCCAGTCGAAATCCAGGCACGAGCAATCGTATTTCACGTAGTCCGCCAGCACGCGCATCAACCGCGCGTTGCGGAACCAGGACGGCGAGCGAAACCCGCACACCGCGTATCGCTCGACAAAACCTCGGCAGGCGTCCAGTCGCCGGCGGAGCCTGGATTCCGACAGGTAGATGAGCCGATTGTCGTGGCAGTACCCGTGGAGACCGATCTCGAAACCATTCTCGATCAGCCAGTCGCAAACACGGTAGTTCACGCGATACCCGAAGGGCACGACGTTCCAACAGGAACGCAACCCCAACGCGGACTCGACGTGTGCAATCTGCTTGACGAACTGGAAGTTGGGAACATCGATGTCGTGGGTCAGGCAAATCCGCGGCGCCGGGTCAGGCGCATCCGAGGTCAACTCGCCCCGTACGACACTGCGCAGCGCCTCGAACCCGCCGTCGAACGGAGCCGCCGGGAAGGCGGTGGCCTGCTTCGCCCGGGCCCTGCACATCCGTCTGGCCAGAACGTATCGGATCCGGTCCGGCACCACCTTGTAGCTGATCGGCGAACGGGTATGCAGCGGGCGCCGCCGCGTCGTGGCGTAGCGCTCGCTCAGGATGTAGGATCGCCAGTCGGCCCACGGATAGGCAGTCTCCAGGCCCGCGTCGCCGTCAGCCACCAGTGGCAGGCGCCTGTCCGGGCCGAACCTGCCCCAGACCAGCGCGCGCCCCTGCGTCAACTCCGTGCGCTCACCGGGTGGAACGGGGACGTGCAGCGTCATGCCGTCCGTCATCCACGGCCGGCGGACCTGCGGGTCAAGCTCCAGTCCGACGATGGCCGGACCCTCCACGACGGTCGTCCGGGCCGGCTTGAAGGACGGTTTCCAGGCCACCTGCGTCATGATCGAGTTATCGGCACCGGCGCCGCGCGGGCTTAGCAATAACGGGCACGCCACACCGCGGGATATCCGACGCCATGAACAGCCTTGACGGGGCCATGCTCTACTGGACGTAGCCGAGCGAGCGAAGGTGTCCGAGGGTCTCCGGGTCAGCGGACGGCGCCACGTTCGGACCGGGCAGGTCGCCCCAGGCGACGTTTTTCGGCAGCCCGGCGGGATTGGGGTCCGAGGCGATGAAGTCGGCCAGGGCGCGGAATGCCGGCTCCTCTTTGGTGGCGGGCGAGGGATTGAGCTCCTTCGGGTCTGCGAGCAGATCGAACATCTGCGCGCTGCGGATGGAACCGGTGTTTCCGATCCTGGCCACCACCTTCGTATCGCCGCGAATCAGGCACCGCCACAGCCCGGCGCTGTGTGAATCGTCCTGGTCATCATCCCAGACGCCACGCGCTTCCGCGAAGATCTCCCGAGCATCGACTGGTGCAAAAAGCGACTTGCCGTCGAGGACCGCGGGGACTGGCAGGCCCGCCGCCACCAGAATCGTCGGCGTCACGTCGATCAGGGACACGGTGGTCTCAACGCGTTGCGGCTTGAGGTCCTGGTATCGTACGGCGAGGGGAATGCGGATCAGCTCCTGGTGCACGTGTACACCATGGCCGAACCAGCAATCGTGTTCCATCATGCTTTCGCCGTGGTCGGCACAGAGGATCACCAGGGCGTCGTCGAGCAGGCCCAGATCGCGATACTCGTGAAGAAGCCGGCCGACCTCCCGATCCGTGTAGGCGATCTCCTCGTCATAGCGATCGATCAACTCCAGGCTGTCGACGGTCCCTTCGGGCTGGACGCTGCCACCGTGTCCCGTCAGGTCGACCAGCATGGGTCGCTGGTGAGTGAAGTCCGCCGGTTTGTCCGGGAGGGGTTCGTACGGTGCTTGCGGGTCCGCGTAGTGCACGTAGAGGAAATGCGGGCGGTCAGGGGCGCGGGTGTAGTGTAGCCAGTTGATCGCGGCGTCGGTCGTTTTCTGCGCGTTGCGCTGTAGAACATGGGCCCGCGCGCCCCGGTTCTGATCCAACCTCGCGTCGTAGAGATCGAAGCGGGACGCCAGGCCGCTGGCGGAATCCGAGAGCACCGCATTGGAAACCACCGCTGCCGTCTGGTATCCCGCCCGGCGTACATGGTCGGACACCAGCACCGTCGGATCCGGGACCTTCTGGCCCAGCATCCGAACGCCGTGGTTCTGCGGGTACAGGCCCGTGAGCAAGCTTACAACGCTGGGTGTGGTGACTGCCGCCGGAGCGTAGGCGCGGTTGAAGATCGTGGCGTCACCGAACACCGCCATGATCCGAGGCGTCGTGTCCCGCTCGTAGCCGTACAAGCTCATGTGGTCCGGTCGGAGGGCGTCGATGCAAATGATTAGGACGTTCGGGCCGACCGTTGCCTCCACCGGACCGGGGTACAACGTCTCGACCGCGTACGGAATGGCCGTACCGCTGCGTGGCCGGATGAAGAACGCGCCGACCAGAAGCACTGCAGCCGCCGCCAGGAACACAGGCCACACCACCCGCTTCGGACGATGGGGCTCCTTGACACCTTTTGTCGGTAGCTGATTACCGATCACCTGCATCGCGAGGCTCCGCGCGGACAGGGCGTTCGAACGCCGGACCGTCTTTGGTGCCGCGGCGCTCGGACCTGCCTGCCTTGTTTCCTGACTTATCGGAAACTGCCGGCGTCGGGTTGACTTGCCACGCGGGTCTTTGCGGCGGACTCAGGTGCGTGATTATGGGACGCTCGCGGCGCAGCGCGCGCCTTATCGGTGCCGCTCACGGGGGGCGATGCCGCTTCGTCCTTGCCTAATCCGGTTGGCCGGCGGCGGCGACCTCGGGGGCCGGGGCGGCAGCAGCGGCGGGTATTTGCAGGTCGTCGGAGGCGAGTTTTGCCTGCTCAACGACCGGTTTGGGCCAGACGAACAGGACGAGCATCGCCAGGCTGCACAAGGCTACGCCCACGCGCAGCGGCTGACCGGCGGCGGGCTGAGTTTCGACCAGCGGGTCACGCAGGTAGCACGTCCCGGCGATGCGAAGGTAGTAGACGGCGGCGATGGCGGAGTTGATCACTCCGATGACGGCGAGCACGATCAACGGCATGCGGAACGGGTCGCCGTCCCCCAGCGAGAACGCGCTGGAGAAGACATAGACTTTGCCCAGGAAGCCGGCCGTCGGCGGGAACCCCATCAGGCTGAACGCGCACACCGCCAGCGCCACGGCCGCGCCGGGATGGCGCCGGCTCAGACCGGCCAGGTCGCTAAACTCCTCGGCGGCTTCGCCGCGCACGCTCAGCGCCGCGAGCACGGCGAACGCCCCCAGGTTCATCATGCCGTAGATCGCGATGTAGAACAGCATGGCGGCGACGCCGTCGCGCATCGGCCCTTCGCCGGCCATCGGGCCGACCAGAATCGCGATCAGCATGTACCCCGTGTGGGCGATGCTCGAATAGGCCAGCGTCCGCTTGACGTTGTCCTGGCGCAGCGCGAGCACGTTGCCCACCGTCATGGTCAGGGCGGCAACGATCCACAGCATCCACTGTAACCAGACCGGCATCGCCCAACCGCAGGCGGACAAGACCTTGACCAGCGCCACGAAGCCGGCCAGTTTCGGCAGGAAACCCAGCAGACCCGTGATCGGCGAAGCCGCCCCCTCGTACACGTCCGGGGCGTACACGTGGAACGGGACGGCGGCGACTTTGAACAGCAAGCCGCACACCGCCAGCAGCAACCCGATCATGGCGAAGCTTGGCACGGGGTCCGCCGCAAACAGCGAAACCAGCGCCCCCGCGTGGCCGGACTGCAACGCCGTCGTGCCGGCGGCCCCATACAGGAAGCTGAACCCGTACACCATCAGCGCCGCCGCCATCGCGCCCAGGAAGAAGTACTTCACCGACGCTTCGGACGCCCGGCGGTCTTCACGACTCAGCCCGATCAGGACATAGGTCGGAACGCTTCCCAGCTCGATCGCGAAGAACAGCACGACCAGGTCGTTCGCCGATGCGGTGAACAGGATCCCCACGACGGAGAACAGGACCATGGCGAAGAACTCACCCTGCTCCCGCTGAGTCGGGACGTGCCAGTTCACCAGCAGGATCAGCACCCCGATCGCCAGGGTAATCAGCCGCACGTAGTACACCAGCGATGTCAGCAACAACCCCGGCGGGCTCGCCGCCGGGTCAGGCTTGATCAACAAGGCGGCCAGCAGCGCGAGGAGCAAAGCGGCCAACGACACGGCGGCGGTGCGATCCCGGCCTGCGGATCCGCGGGTCAGACCGACGAACAATGCGACACACGCACCGACCGTGACGATCAACTCGGGCAGCAACTGGACCAGGTACTGGGAGGCGTTACCCATCCGCTTGGCTCCCGTCAGTGAACAGGTCGAGACGGTGACTTTCGGGCACGGCCTCGGTCCATCGCGTTTCGACGCCGCTGTCCGGCACCGTTTCGTCCCGGTAGTTGGCGGCTATGTTCGCACGGATCGAGCTGTCAAGCGTTTTGAGCACCGGCTTGGGCCAGACGCCGATGATCACGCACGCGGCGGCGATCGGGGCGAGGATGCCGATCTCCCGCAGGGTCAGGTCACGGGTCAGGCCCCGCGACATGTCCGGTGTGTGGGCGGGCTCTTTCAACGGGCCGAACAGCACGCACTGGCACATCCAGAACATGTAGACCGCCCCCAGGATGATTCCCAACGCCGCCGGGATCACATAAGCGTATCCGAGCGGCCCGGGGGGCAGACCGTCCGCGGTCGATTGCGACGTGGCCGCGCCGAGCAGGACCATGAACTCGCCGACGAACCCGTTGAGCCCGGGCAGCCCGACACTGCTCAAGGTGAACAGGATCAGGAAGAACGCCAGCCACGGCATCGGGCGCGCCAGCCCGCCGATGGCCTTGATGTCGCGCGTGTGATAGCGCTCGTAAACCATCCCCACCACGAGGAACAGCGCCCCGGTGCTCAGTCCGTGATTGAGCATGTACATCACCGACCCGCTCAGGCCGGCCATCTTCAGGCTGAACATGCCCAGCATGCAGAAGCCCAGGTGGGCGACCGAGGAATAGGCCACCAGTTTCTTGATATCGCGCTGGACCCACGCCGCCAGGGAGCCATAGATGATGCCGATCACCGCCAGCGTCGCCATGAACGGGGCGAACGCGATCGTGCCGTCGGGCAGCATGGGCAGGCTGATCCGGAAGAACCCGTAGGTGCCCAGCTTGAGCAGGATGCCGGCCAGAATCACGCTGCCCGCGGTGGGGGCTTCGGTATGGGCCAGCGGCAGCCACGTGTGCACCGGGAAGAGGGGCACCTTGATGGAGAATCCCGCCGCAAACGCCAGGAACAGCCACCATTGAACCCCTCGAGGCACCGGGGAGTCATGGGCCATCGCCGTCAGCGTGTTGATGTCCATGGTGAACGTGCCGCTCCGGGCGTAGGCGAAGTAGGCGATGAACAGGACGCCGGCGAACGTCAGCACGCTGCCGGCCAATGTGTAGATGAAGAACTTGTTGGCCGCCCGGCGCTTCTCCGGCCCGCCCCAGATGCCGATCAGGAAATACAGCGGGACCAGCGTGAACTCGAAGAACACGTAGAACAGCAGCAGGTCCATGGCGCAGAACACGCCCAGCA
Source organism: Phycisphaerales bacterium (assembly GCA_020353195.1). Taxonomy (GTDB): domain Bacteria; phylum Planctomycetota; class Phycisphaerae; order UBA1845; family UBA1845; genus JAFGJQ01. The sequence goes on from CP070691.1 coordinate 1,982,478, forward strand.
TACCCGCCTGGAGCAGCAGCATAAGGGCATAGTATTCCTTCACCCGCTCGGCGATGTCCGTGAAGCTTGCCCAGATCGCCAGCGGCCCGAGGAAAGCGGTCAGCAGCAGCAACCACAGGCTGATGCCGTCCACACCCACGTGGTACCGCACGTCGATGTTCCGCTGCCCTCCCAGCGACGCGGGCAGCCATTCGACGCTTTGTTCCAGCGCGAACCCGCCCGACGCGCTACCGTCCGACTGATAGTACATCACCGCCGCTACGAGCGCCAGCAGCGCGGTCAGCAGCGAGAAGGCAAACGCCGTGCCGCGAATCTGGGCCGGGCGCGAGCCGTTGGAAAGCAGCAGGACCACGACTCCCACCACCGGCGAGAAGATCACAAATGTCAGAATCCACTCGTTCACCGGTTCGACATCCGTTACATCCAGAGCACCAGCAGGAGAATGATCGCGAACCCGGCCGCCATGGTCACGGCGTATCCCTGGAGCGATCCGGACTGCAGGCCTTTGAGCCCGAACGCCAACAGCCGGGGGACCGCCGTCACCAGCCAGATCAAACCGTCGATCACGTATTCGTCGATCCCGAATGCCAGCTTGCCGCTGCCTCGCAGGGGCTTGACCACGCCGGCGTCGTACATCTCATCCACGTAGTATTTGTTGTAGGACAGGTCGTATGCCTGGGGTGACATCCGGGCCAGTCCGCCCGCCAGGTCGGGCCGACGCACGTACACCCACCACGCCACGCCGATGCCCGCCACAGCGAGCAGTCCCGACAGGTACATCAGCATGTGCCCGCCGCCGTGCTCCGACGACGCGTGATGACTGGCCGACGCAAACGGCGCGACCGCCGGATGGAGGAAGCTTTCGAACGCCGCGCCGGGCTCGAGGAAGCCGAGAAACCCGCCGCCCCGAATGTGCACGTTCACGTAGCCGGCGCCGATCGCGCCGACTGCCAGCAGGCACAGCGGCACCAGGATCCACTTGCCGGCTTCGTGGGCGTGGACGCCCGGCGGCACCCGCTGGGCCCCGTGGAACGCGCGAAACACCATGCGGAACGTGTAGAACGCCGTCATCACCGCCGTCAGCAGGCCGATCGCGCCCAGCAACGGGCTCCGTGTCATGGCGGCGTGGATGATCTCGTCCTTGCTCCAGAATCCGGAAAGCAACGGGAAGCCGGCCAGCGCCAACCCGCCGATCACAAACGTACGGTACGTCCAGGGCATGATTCGCCTGAGTCCGCTGAAGCGGCGCATGTCGATCACGCCGCCCATCGCGTGCATCACGCTGCCGGCGGCGAGGAAGAGCAGGGCCTTGAAAAACGCGTGCGTGAACAGGTGAAAGATGGCCGACGTGGCGGCAAAGACGCCAAGCCCGAGGAACATGTACCCGAGTTGGCTGATGGTCGAGTAGGCCAACACGCGTTTCATGTCGTGTTGGGTCAGCGCGATTGTGGCCGCGAACAGGGCCGTCACCGCTCCGATCGAGGCAACGACCGCCATGGCCAGTGACGACTGCGTGAAGATCACGCCGCACCGGGCCACCATGTACACACCGGCGGTCACCATCGTCGCGGCGTGGATCAGCGCCGACACCGGCGACGGGCCTTCCATCGCGTCGGGCAGCCAGACGTACAGGGGAATCTGCGCGCTTTTTCCGACGGCGCCGCAGAACAGCAGCAGCGCGATGGCGGTGATCCGCCCGTCCGTCAGCGCCGCCCCCGACGCCGTCGCCCGGTCCGCGACCATGCCGAACACCGCCTGATAGTCCAGTGTGTTGAACGTCAGGTAAATCAGCAGGATGCCCAGCCCGAAGCCGAAGTCGCCGATCCGGTTGACGAGGAACGCCTTCTTGGCCGCCGCCGCGGCCTCCGGTTTGCCGTAATAGAACCCGATCAGCAGGTAGCTGCACAGGCCCACCGCCTCCCAGCCCAGGTAGAGCAGCAGGAAATTCCCCGACAGCACCAGGGCGCACATCGAGAACACGAACAGACCCAAGAACGCGAAGAACCGTTCGTAGCCGCGCTCCGGGTGCCCGTGCTGCCGCATGTACTCTCTCGAGTAGATGATCACCAGCAGAGAAACGCCGGTAACCGTCACGAGCATGACGCACGTCAGCGGGTCGAACAGGAAGCTGATGTTGAACCAGGCGGCCGGCGCCTCCCGGGTCTCCGGGGCGCCGGTGGCGATCCACTGGTAGACCGAAACGACCGCCTGCGTGTCCCCGTGCGCCTCGTCACCCGAGACCCCGCCGAACTGCCCCAGCACGACGAACGAACAGATCACCGCGCCGGCGACGCCCAGGATCACGGGCCAATGACTCCGCCCCCGCAGCACGGGGCGCCCCAGCGCACCCACCAGCACCGTGCCCGCCGCCGGCAACAGCAGGATCAGGATTCCACAGGTTTTCAGGATTCCCACGTCCATTGTCCGCTACGCATTCTCGGTTCCGGCGCTCAGCGACCTCAGCATTTCGGCGTCCCAGCGTTTCCCTTCGTCGCCGGGTCGCCGTCCCGCACCGGTCACCCCCTCATGGCCGCCCAGGCCTCGGAATCAAGGCTGCTCTTGCGCCGATACAGCAGAATCACCAGCCCGAGCGCCAGCCCGGCTTCGACGGCGGCCACCACGACGAGAAACAGCCCGAACACCTGGCCCTCCAGATGCCCGTGCAACCGCCCGAACGCCACGAGGTTGACGACGACGCCCTGGAACATCACTTCCGTGGACAGGAACATGACGATGAGATTCCGCCGGCTCATGAAACCGGCCAATCCCAGCGCGAACAGGGCCGCGCCCAGGACAACGTAATGATAAATCGCCGGATCAGGCATTCGGCATCAAACTCCGACAATCCCGGATCCACGGGCGACGCGTGTCGCCCCGTCAGCCCGTGATCCCTTCGCGTTCGACACGGGCGACGAACACTTCCGTACGACATCCTCCGTCTGCGGCGCCGTCGGCGGCGCGCGTTCATGCGCGCGGCCGGCCTAGAACGGCTCGACTTCCTTGCCGATCTGACCGAGCGGGGCCTCCGGGTCGACCCCGACGTCGCGCGGTACTTTCTTCTTCACCAGCGCGATCGCGCCGACCAATCCCACCAACAACAACACGCCCGCCAGTTCCAGCACTACGACGTACTTGGTCATCAACGACCACCCGACGCTGATCGTATTGCCGGCCTGCGCTTCAGCGCCGGCGTCCGGTGTAACCGGCGCTTCGCCAGCGCCCGCTACCAGAGACGCCGTGGCCGGCGCCAACGCCGTCGCCGGAAGGGCATTCGGGTCGGCGATCCGTCCGGCGATCGCGGCCATGGCCGCGAACCCGAGCACCACGGCTGCGAATGGCTCGCGTGCCCGCGTGTCATACACCGACACACCCGTCTGCTGCGCCAGCATGATCACGAATGCGTATGTCACCAGAATCGCGCCGGCATAGACGATGATCAGGGCGATGGCCAGGAACTCGGCCCCTTGCAGCAGCACCAGGGCGGCCACCGCAACGGCCACCGCGACGAAGTACACCGCGCTGTAGACCGGCTTGGGATGGGTCACCACTCTGGCGGCCGCGAACAACGCGATGGCACTGAAAAGATAGAAGAAGAAGTTCGTCGACGACTCGGTCGATGACGGGGCGATCACATAGGTCCCCAATAGCATCAGCCCGCCGACGATGGCGCCGGCGCCCAGAAGCAGCCCTGCGACGTGCGTAGGCCGGGCCTGCGACCGGGGCAGGGCCAGATAGACCCCCGCTCCGCCCAGGGCGAACAAGGCATACAGAAGATAGGCAACCGTCGGACTCAAGCTATCGTGTCCTTATTCCTCGGGGGCCTGGGCGTCCGCCGCCGGAGCGGTCGCCAGACGATCGGCCGTCGTCGGGTAACCCGTGATCTTCGGGTCCTTCCGCGGCTTGATGTCCTTCGTCCGGTCGTACATCTCCAGCAGTTTTTCCTTGTCGAAGATCATTTCTTCGCGGCTCAGTCCTACCAGATCGAACTCCGCTGTCAATTCGATGGCGTCCACGGGGCAGGCCTCTTCGCACATGCCGCAGTAGATACACCGCAACTCATCGATGTCGAACCGGACGGGGTACTTCTCGCGGTCATCCCACGGCGATTCGTCGGCCACAATGTGGATGCAATGAGCCGGGCAGGCGGTTGCGCACATGAAGCACGCCACGCACGCCACCCGCTCCTGCCGAGTGCCGTCTTCGCCGCGATACCACTCCTTGTTCAGGCGATGGACACCGCGGTAGTTCTCCACACGCAGGCTGCGCTTCTGCTCGGGATACTGCACGGTCACACGCTTGCCAGCCCCCCACATCCCGAACATGTGACGGACCGTGGTGACCATGCCCTCATACAGAATGGGCAGGTAGAAGCGCTCCGCCGTGTTCAGCGGTGGCTGAAGATCGTCGACATTCAGTACGTCTTCGTCTTTCATCGAGCTATCCGCCCCGCCTGTTTCCCGCTACGCGGGCGCCATTGCCCGCCTCAGTTGCCACGCTCGCCCGGTCAACCGCGCTGCTGCGCGCGTGAGCACCACGCCCTGACGAACGTCATGCTACGCTCCGCTTCCGGCGGCCGGAACCGCCGGCAGGTTGCCCTGTCGACCGGTGACCCGATCGCCCCGTTGCCGAGCGAGCAAACTGACAAGCACCGCAACGACGACCACGGCCACGTTGCCCGCCCAGCACAGTGCGACCTCACGCCACAGTGACATCTCGCTCCCGCGAATGTACACCACGATGGCCGCGACGCCGGCGAGGCCGATCCCCGCCGGTACCATCTTCTGCCACGCCAGTCGCATCAACTGGTCGAACCGGAACCGCGGCAGCGTCCAACGCACGAGCATGTAGAGCCACATGAAGAACACGACCTTGCCGATCATCACCGCCATCTTGCACAGCATGGCGAAGATCGACGTGCTCTCCGGCTGCAGCCATGGAATAAACGGTAGATGCCAGCCCCCGAGGAACAGCACCGCCAGAAACGCCGTCCCGACGATCATATGCGTGTATTCGGCCATGAAGAACATCGAGAACTTCATCGAGCTGTATTCTGTGAGGTAGCCGGAGACGAGTTCCTGCTCGGCCTCCGGCAGGTCGAAGGGCATCCGGTTGGTTTCCGCGAACATGGCGGCCCACAGCAGCAGAAACGCGATCGGATGCTTGACGGCATACCAGCAATTCCCCTCACCGACCTGGGCGAGGATGATCTCCTCCAGCCGGACCGACCCGGCCATCAGTACGGCCACGAGAATCGCCAGTCCGATCGGGATCTCGTAGCTGAGCAACTGCGCCGTCCCGCGCAGCGCGCCGTAGAGCGAGTATTTGTTGTTGCTGGCCCATCCCCCGAGCACGACGCCGTAGACCCCCATCGCACCGAGCCCCAGCAGATACAGAAGCCCGATGTCCAGGCTGGCCACCTGGCACCTGACATCCCATTGGCCGTCACCATCGAGGTCGACGACGCCGCCCCACGGGATGACGGCAAACCCCATCGTGGCCACGATCAGGCAGATGGCGGGGGCGGCGACGTACAGGGGCTTGTCCACCTTCGCCGGAACGATGTCCTCCTTGACAAAGAACTTGAGCCCGTCGGCGATGGGTTGGCCAAGACCCCAGAGCCGCCAGCCGAACAGACCGAAGAACCCCACGCGGTTGGGGCCATGCCGGTCCTGGCACCACGCGGCGATCTTGCGCTCGAAGAGCGAGGCGTACGCCACCAGCCCGAGGATCACGCCCGCGACCACGGCCGTCAGGACGGCGCTGAAGTGCCACTGGGTTTTTAACCACTCAATGATCATTGAGCGTCTCCCTGAGCGGCAAAATCGACAATTGAAAATTGAAAATTGAAAAGGTCATTCGTTCGCCCGGGCGTTTTTCACGATGGTGGTCAGTATCGCGACCATTTCCTCACTTTCCCGGATCAACTCCGTCAGCCGCTCCGGTTTCAGCAGCTTGTTGTTCTGAATACGCCGAAGCCAGAACCGGGTCTCGCGAGCTTCCTTCAGAGCTACGCTCATGCGGTAGGCAAAATCAGCTTTCGTCGTGACTCCTTGCGCTTCTTCGATATTCGCTCCGACGCTCCCGCCACTACGAGTCAGTTGCCTGGCAATCTCCCAGCAAACGCCGTTGTCCGTGAGATGCAAGGCCACCTGTATGCATCTGTCACAGAACGCCGCCGACCGATCGAGAATGTCACGGCGTCTCGCACAATCCGACATTTTCAATTTTCGATTCTCAATTCTCCATTTTCTTAGTGCTGATGTACCGGCATTGGCGGCGCCTCTTTTACCATACTGAACAGATGGATCTCCTGAGCCATCATCTCGCGGACGGCCCGACCGCTGTACAGACCGGTGAAACCCGCCAGCTCGTACAAGTACTGCCCGTCGCCCTTGGCTCCGTCGGGTGGCGCAATCGCCCGGTCAAACGGCTGGATCCTCCCGCCGAAGTTCATGAAACTTCCCTCGCGCTGGGCGAACCCGCACGCTGGCAATACCAGCGTCGCCACTTCGGTCACTTCGTTCGGGAACAGGTCCTGGGCGACGACGAATTCCAACTGGCCGACCGCCTTGGCGAAGTCCTTCGTCACCCACGGTTCGGGATACCCGCCGACGATCCAGGCGGCGGCGAACGCTCCGGCGGTCGCTTGTTCGCAAAACACCTCGAAACTCAGCGTCGGCCCGCCGGTCTCGGCGATGATGGTCTCGACGCCCCGCCGGTTCGGGCACTTCTCCCGGCGGATCGTGAACCTGACGGCATCGCCCGTCGACCCGACCGGAAACATCTGCAACTGGCCTTGGATCGGGACCGGGCCGAGCACCAGTGTCGCCTCCGAAGCCACGCTTCGAAGGAACCTGACCAGCAGCCATGCCTCCTCGCAGGCCATCATCGGCGACAACACGACGGCCACCTTGTCGGGACCGTGGGCCTCGATGACCGCCCGCAACCGCGCGTCGACGATTTCCGGGACACTGTCCCAGGGGGGCGTGCCCGTAACTCCGCCGCGGCGGATGACCGGGGCGGTGATACGATTCGCATCGTGCATGTACTTCCACCCAAACCGCCCCTCGTCGCACATCCACCAGTCGTTCACGCCCGGGTTGTAGCGGGGCTTGAGGCGATAGACCACGCCCTCGTTCGAGTCGACAGAAACGGCGCATCCGGTGCTGCATCCGGGGCAAATCGACTTCGTCCGTTTCAGGAACCACACCCGCTGCTTGAACAGAAAGTCCTTGTCGAGCAGGGCCCCGACCGGACAGAGGTCAACGACGTTGCCTTGGAGCGGGTTGTCCAGCGCCTTGCCCGGAAAGACGTCGATCTCGTTCTCCGACCCGCGGTGGGTCACGCACAAGTCATGCGTGCCCGTGATCTCCCGCGTGAACCGAACGCACCGCGTACACAACACGCAGCGGTCGCTATAGAGCAGCGTCCGCGGGCCGATGTCCTTCTTGGGCGACTTGTGCTTCTCGTCGCGCATCCGCGAGGTCGGATCGCCGAACTCGTAGCTGTAGTCCTGCAGGAGGCACTCGCCGGCCTGGTCGCACACCGGGCAGTCCAGCGGGTGGTTCAGCAGCAGAAACTCCATCACCCGCCGCTGGTTGCGTTTCACCTGGTCCGACGCGAACCGCACCACCAGGCCGTTCTTGACCGGCACCTGGCACGACGGAACCAGCTTCGATGACCACTCCATCCCCCCGCCCTTCGGCGAGGGCATCTGCATTTCCATCAGGCAAAGGCGGCACGACGCCACCACGCTCAGCCCGGGATGGTAGCAGTAGTGCGGCACCGACCAGCCCGCCTCCAGCGCCGCCTGCAGAACGGTAATCCCGTCGCGGCATTCGACCTCAATTCCATCTATCTCGATCTTGGGCATGCCGTTGTTCAGTTCTTGCCTGTCGGCTCGCGATTCAACTCAGGCCCCACCGCAGGTTGCGGCTCGTTCGTCTTCCGCTTCCTCATGGGCGCGGCTCGTTCGTCTTCCGCTTCCTCATGGGCGCGGCTCGTTGTCGGGTGCCGTTACGACCGGACCGTCGACGGCGACCGTTGCTCAATCTCGTCCGGCGCCTCGCGCACATGTTGCTCCAACTCGCCGCGGAACTTCTCAATCAGCGTGCGGATGGGAAACGCCGCCCCGTCCGACAGCCCGCAGATGCTCAAACCCGGCATCATGCCGAGGTTGCCGGCCGTCTCGTACATGACCTCCAGATCCCCCGGCCCGCCCTCACCGGCGGCGATTCGCCGGGCGATCTTGTACATCCACGACGTTCCCTCCCGGCACTGCGTACACTGCCCGCACGACTCATGCGCGAAGAACTGCGCGATGCTTCGAAGCACGACCCGGATGTCCGTATCCTCGCTGACCACCACCGCAGCAGCAGTCCCCAGACCCAGCAGCCCGTACTCGGCCGGGTCCGCGAAGTCCATCTTCATGTCCAGCTCGTCACCCGTCAGGATCCCCATCGAGATCCCGCCTGGCAGAACGGCCTTGACTTTCCTGTCTCCGATCATCCCTTGACCGTACGCATCCCCGTAGATCAAGTCGCGCACGGTGATGGTCATCGGCCCCTCATAGCAACCCGGACGGTTGACCGGGCCGCACACGCAGAACAGCTTCGGCCCGGAGCTGCCGGGCGGACCGATGCCCGTGAACCAGCCCGCTCCACGCTCGATGATGTGGGGGACGTTACAGAGCGTTTCCACGTTGTTGACCACCGTCGGCTTGTGAAACAGCCCTTCCACCGCGGGAAACGGCGGCTTGTTCCGGGGCCAACCCCGCTTACCCTCGATCGATTCGATCAGCCCCGTCTCCTCGCCGCAGATATACGCCCCGGCACCGCGGTGGATGTAACACTCCAGATCGTATCCGCTGCCCAGGATGTTCTTGCCCAGATACCCGGCGGCGTAGGCTTCGTCGATCGCCCGCTGGAGGATGTGGAACAGCTCGTGGAACTCCACGCGTAGGTAGACGTAGGCGATGGACGATTGCGTGGCGTAGGCCGAGATGATCGTGCCTTCGATTAACTGGTGCGGGTCGTTCTCCATCAGCACCCGGTTGCTGAAGGTCGGCGGCTCTGACTCGTCGCCGTTGACGCACAAATAGGTGACGTCCCGGTCCTTCGGCAGAAAGCCCCATTTCACGCCGGCGGGGAATCCCGCCCCGCCCCGGCCGCGAAGCGCCGCCGCTTTGACTTCCTCGACCACCTCGTCGGGTGTCATCTTCAGCGCTTTGGCCAGCGCCCGGTACCCGCCGCGCTTCTTGTACACGCCGATCGTGGCCGCCCCTTCGACCCCGACGTTCCGCAACAGTACCGGTTCGTAATCACCCATAGTCAGTGCAACTTCTCAACCGGGCCCCTTCCCTCACACGCGCCCGCTTTGCGGCGCCGCCACTCGCGAGATGCGGCCGCGCGCGCTGGCGCTTCAGCCTTTCCGTTCGCCGCCGCGTGGCCGCGTCGTCGCATCCTCCCCGAGTACCGGGTCATACAAATCGCTGCGGGGCACCTCGAGCTTGTCATTGTCCGGGTCGGCCAACAGCGCCGGAACGTCGTCCGGCTTCACGCGCCCGTGCTTCTTCTCGTTGATCAGAACACACGGCGCGTGATCGCACTGGGCCAGACATTCCTCGGTGGCCAGGCTGTACGCCCCGTCGGGCGTCGTCTCGCCCTCGCCGACGCCCAAGTGGCGCTTGAACGCCTCGAGCAACACACCAGCGCCCATGAGCTCGCATGTGATGCTGCGGCAGACCACGATGGTCTTTTTGCCTCGCGGCTTCGTCCAGTAGTGGGTATAGAAGGTCACCACGTCGAACACCTCGGACGCCGGTATATCCAGCACCGTGGCGACTTCATCCATCGCCCGCCAACTGATGTACCCGAGCGACTCCTGCACGACATGAAGCGCCGGCAACAGCGCCGCCCGTCTCGTCTCGTAGCGCTCGAAGAACGAGCGGATCTTCGCCTTCACCTCGTCGCTCAGGAGCGGCGGGGCGTCGCTGTCAGTGACGGGCGATTGTCTGTCGATCGTCGGCCAGGCCATGAACCTCTTTCAGCCGTGCTTCGTGTATCGCGAACCGTCTGCGGCCTACCGGCCATCGCGTATCCGGCCTTTCGGCCGGTCAACGGACAGGCTCGCAGGCCTGTCCAGGCGAATCTCACCGATCCAACTCGGCGGCGATGATGTTCATTCCGCTCAACACCGCCACCACGTCGCTAATCTGGTGCCCTACGATCAACTGCGGGAAACACTGATAATTGACAAAACACGGCGGCCGACAACGCACGCGGTACGGTGTGTTGGCGCCGTCGCTGGCCAGGTAGAACCCCAGCTCACCGTTGGCGGTCTCGTTGCACGCATAAACTTCACCAACCGGCGGCTTGTGGCCGCGGTTGGTCATGATCTGCTCAAAATGGTGGATCAACCCCTCGATGCTGGAGTAGACCTCGTCCTTGCCGGGCAGGGTCACCTTCTCGCCCGGCGGCACGTCGATCGGACCCGCCGGGATGTTGTCCGCCAGCTGCAAGGCGATCTTCGCGGACTCGCGCATCTCCGCCAGCCGCACGAGATACCGGGCGAGGCAGTCTCCGCCCTCGCTGATCGGCACCTTGAAGTCCACGCCGGAGCTGCCCCGGCCGTCCCAGTTGTCCGCGTAGCACAGGTACGGTTCGTCCTTGCGCACGTCGCAGCGCACGCCGCTGGCGCGGGCCAGCGGCCCCGTCAGACCCCAATTGATCGCATCCTGGCGGCTGATGTACCCGATGCCCTTGACACGTTCGACGAAAATCCGATTGCGCGTCAGAAGTTTCTCCAGATCGTCCATCGCCGGCGGAAGGACCTCCGCGCAGAAGCGCTTCACCTTCGCCGCCCAGCCCGGCGTGATGTCCTGCATCAGCCCGCCGACTCGCGTATAGCTGGTCGTGAACCGGTGCCCGCAGATCTCTTCCAACAGGTCCAGGATGATCTCGCGGGGGTTGAAAAGGTACATGAACGCGGTGTAACCGCCGAGGTCCAATCCCGAGCACCCGACGCACACCAGGTGGTCCTGGATCCGGGCCAGCTCGGCGATGATCGTCCGGATCGCCTTGCACCGCGGCGTGATTTCCAGGTCGAACAGCCGCTCGCACGCATGGTGCCATGCCACGTTGTTGGCCACCGGCGAGACGTAATTCATCCGGTCCGTGACCACCACGTACTGGTTGTAATCCAAGTGCTCGCCCAGCTTCTCGAACCCGCTGTGCAGATACCCGATATGCACCGTGCAACTGAGGACCCGCTCGCCGTCCAACTCCAAAACGTGGCGTAGCGTGGTGTGCGTCGCCGGATGCTGAGGCCCCAGGTTCAGCACCCACACGTCGCTGTCCGGCTCCTCGGGAGCATAAGTGGCCGGACCATACTCGAACTTCGTGTCCGCCGCGGCGGTCATGTCGCGAATCCCAAACTGAGGATCAAGGCCAAGAGCACCCCGCGAAACGGCCTCCGTGGGCAGGCGTTCCGGCGGGCCGGCCGATCCTCCCTCATCTCCAGGTCCCCGCTTTCAGCTCTCGACTCCGAGTTCCCAAAGCTCAATCCTCAACGCCCTACGCGCTGCCGCGCTTG
>CP070691.1:1994169-2020939 GCA_020353195.1 Phycisphaerales bacterium
GGCGGCGTGGGCCTGTTCGACCAGGTACGCCAGCGGGTCGATGTCACCGACGATGTCGGCGGCCTTGGGTATGATGCTGGAGTTCCAGTAGGCGCCGTGCCCGCTGCCGACGTTGTCCTGGTAGGCGAGGACCTCGGGAATAACGGCGTTGTAGTTGCCGGCCACCGCCATGGAGATCAGCGTGTCGATCTGCGTCGTGCTCTTGTAGCCCTCGTGAAACGCGTCGGCCCAGAACGCGCGGAAGGTGGCCTGAGCAACCGCTGACGGCGTCATGAAACCGCCGATGAGACAACCTGCGATAGCGCAGAAAACAAGCTGCATGCGGTTGCGCTTGAACTGCATCACTGTCGTCCTCCTCATCGTCCGTGCCCGCATCGGCGCACGGCCAAGCGCTACCGGCGGTGCGGAGCCGGCCGTGCTCCTGACGTGCTTTACTCTCCCAAGCGATATAGTGTACCAGAATTAACTCACAAACTCCAGGATCCAAGCGTACATCAAGCCGGTGCGCTTTCCCGAAAGAACTGATGATCTCCCCTGGTATAAGGACTCCCGTACTCTGCATGACGTCCCAACGCCGGGCTGAGTCAGAGATGGTTCGCTCGATTCGAATTGAGAATCGCAGGCGTTTTGGCGGGCATAAACCGACATTCGATAGTGCCCGGCCACGACACGTTGCTCGGCGGGATACCGCCGGCGCATGCGCGCCAGCGCGTCCAGACGCTCGCGGTTCGGGTTGGCGGCCGCTTCCTTACGGGCGCGGTTCGGATTTGGGGGCCGCTTCCTTGCGGGCGCGGTTCGGATTGCGGGCCGCTTCCTTGCGGGCGCGGTTCGGGTTGGGCGTCAGCGCTGCTATTTGGCCGGCAGTTGAAGGACCTGGCCGACCCGCAGGCGATCCGGCGAACTGATCGTACCTTTGTTGGCTTCAAGAATCTCGCGCCAACGTGATTCATCACCCAGGACGGTCCGGGCGATCTTGCAGAGGCTGTCGCCAGGTTTGACCGTATAAGTCTTCCCCGACGGTTTGGCAGCGGTGAGGGGGAGTTCCTTTGCCGTCTGCTTGGACTCCTTGGGAGCCTCCTTTGTCGTCTCCTTCCGAGCTGGTGGTTTTTGCCCGCCCGTCCGGACGGCGTCTAGTACGCTCAGGTCCCCGGGCTTCTCCGGGATCAGCAGCTTCGTCCCGACCCGCAGGCGACGGGGGTCGACGCCGGGATTGACCTTCATCAGATAGTCGGCGTACGACTGGCTCCCGTAGTGGATCTCCGCCAGGATGGCCAACGTATCGCCCGGCCCGATCACGTGGGTACGGACTCCGGCGGGAGGCTCCTTCGCGACGGGCTTTGGTGCCCTGCCCACCAGTCCGATCGGCGTCGCCTTGCCCGGGCCCGGCGCGGGGCCGACGGCCGTCGCCTCCTTGTCGTCGAGTGGCTTCTCCGCGCCGATGCTGTCAGCCACCGGCGGTGCACCGACGTCGTCCGGCTTGTCCAGGTCCGGCGGGCGGAAAAGGTCCGACAACAGCGGCCCTGAAGCCAGTGGCTCTTCGTCCGTCGGGCGCGCTTCGGGCGCCGCTGAAGCCGTCGGCGTGTCGGGCGCCGCCGAACCGGTTGCCCGCTCACTCCCCAGGGGCTCGGCTGGAGGCGCCGAGGTGCGGGGGGGGCGGTCCGCTGGTCGGCGTCGGCCCGCCTTTCTGTCCTTCGGCGTCGCGGCGTCGCGTGGGGTATCCACCTGCTTCTCAGGAGTCACCAAGTCGTCCCCGATCGCCAGTGGCTTTTCCTGCTGTCCCCGACCGACGAAGTACCAGCCCGCGACGACCACAACGACGAGCGACAACACCAAGCCAACCTTCACATCGTTTCGCATGGATTCCGATCCCCTGAATGGGTTCCGCCCCGAGACGGGGCGCGAACAGACCCGGCTGAGCAATCGGGAATGACAGACTGATCGCTTTCAACCGGCAGGTGTCCAGACCGCGCTAAGGTCTCTCTGCGCTGTAACATAATGCGATTCTCCCGCCGGGTCAAGAGAATTACGCGCATGCAATTGCGCGACGTTAGAGTTTTCCTTTCGCATCGTTCATGGTAGGCTCGCGTCGTTCAAGGTGGGGTGGATCGGATTGGCTCCGGGCGCCGCGGAGGCTCGCATCGGCATGTGTGAACCGAGCCTGGGTGGGAGTTCTCATGAGACGCAGACTACTGCCGACGTTTTCGCAGTCCCAGATCTTGCCAGCCCTTGTGATTTGTCTCGTGGGCAGCGAGGTTCCGTCTGCGACCGCGTCCGCGCGGGCTCAGGACCCCACACGTCAAGACCGCTTCCAGAAATGCACCTTCACCTCCGGTCTCGACGGTGCCACCGTCGAATACGCGCTGTGGCTCCCGCCCGAGTACGACGCCAATAAGAGATGGCCGCTGATCGTGTTTCTGCACGGGTCGGCCGAGGGCGCCAACTGGAGGCGCCCCACGTCCGAGGGCGCGAGTATCCCCGTGCGGACGGCCAAGGCCGACCTGCCGTTCGTGGTGGCCTACCCCCTGATGCGGGGCTCGTGGTCCATCACCACCCTGGCGGAGCGGGACGTTCTGGAAACCATCGCCGACGTTGGCACGCGGGCCTCGATCGACCCGGACCGGATCCACCTGACAGGTATCTCCCTCGGCGGGTTCGCCGCCTGGCGGATTGCCTGCCGCTACCCGGACCTGTTCGCCACCGTCAGCCCGTTTTGCGGGGGCGGCGAGCCGGAACTCGCCATCAACCTCCGGCACGTCCGGTTGCGGACCTACCACGGAACCGCCGACAAGTCCGTCTCGGTCAAGGAATCCCGACGGATGGTTCAGGCCCTCAACGACGCCGACATCGGCATCGTTTTCGAAGAAATGACCGACGTCGGGCACGCATGCTGGCGGGCGCCCTACGCCGGCGACCGCCTGTACGATTGGATGGCCCAGCACCGTCGCATTACGGCCCCGCGGCGCGTCAGCTACCGCACCTGGACCCTGCGGCAGCACAAAGCGTACTGGGCATCCGTTGAGTCGCTGATCGATCCGGCCCGCGCCGGCTTCGTAGATGTGTTCGCCGTCGACGCCGACCAGATCCTGATCCATGCCGAGAACGTCGCCCGGCTGCACCTGACGCCACCCGCCTCGGTGATTCCCGAGACCGCGACACCGACCTTCTTTGTGAATAACCAACAACTCACAAGCGGGCCCAACGGATCGGCCGAGGGGGCGGATGCCGGCGCGGAAGCCCCGCCCCACATCGGCGTGAAACGGCTGCCGGGCGGCGGCTGGCAACTCAACCTGGTCGCTGACGACGCCGGGCCGCTGCGAAAACGCCCGGGGCTCTCCGGTCCGATTCTGGACGTCTACTATGACCCGTTCGTGGTTGTCGTACCCGGGGCGAATGGGGGCCCGGACGCTCGAGCCTGGCAGCAGGTAGCGGCCCGCGCCCTGGCGTGGACGAACCAACTGGTCTTCAGCAACCTCCGGACGATTCCATGCGACCAGGTGACTCCGGAGATCATCGCCGATGCCAACCTGATCTGCTTCGGAAATCCGGAGTCTCACAGCGTGCTGCGACGGGTCGCCGCCGATCTGCCGGTGTGCTGGGCCGGCGACCGGTTGCTCGTGGAGGGGGATCCCGCGTCGGTCAACGCGGTCGCCTTGGTCATGATCTATCCCAATCCGCTGAACCGCGACCGGTACATCGTGGTCTGTTCCGGCCTGCCGGGGGCTGCCGAGCCGCTCGCCTGGGCCGTTCTGCATCCGCCCTCCTTATCGCGAGTACCGAACGAGGACCTGGTCATTGTCACGGGTGATGGGAAACTCCTGCTCAAAGCCACTGACGATGGCGCTGGTCCCGCCGGTACATGGCGATCGATGGCGGACCCCGCCCCGCCCCGCGGCGCGGTCTTCGACCGGAGCTGGAATCTCTCTGGGGAGGTCAAAGCCATGCTGACCGGTGTCCAATTGCCGGTCACGACCCGTCCCTCGAGCGCTCCGGCGACGGATCCGCGCTGATGGTCGGCCCTGGCAACTGGGGGGGCCCAGAGTATCATGAGTGATCCGGCAAGGGTATGCCCGAGCCTCACGTGTGGTGTTACCGAATCGTTCGATGGGCACGGCTGCTGATTCATTCTGGCGATACGCAGGGCATTGCCTGGCAGATGTCCTGTTTCCCAGGGTTTGCGGGCTTTGCGGCAGCAGCGGGCTCGAACCAGGCGTGGATCTCTGCGCTGGATGCCGACACACGATCGACCGCGCCCGGGCCGTTGCGTTCTGTACTCGCTGCGGCACGACCGTCGGTCCGTTCGGCGGAACCAAAGACGGGTGCCCTGCGTGCCGCGCCGCGCACCTACCGACGGCCGGTTTCACGCGCGTGGGCGAGTTTTCCGGCGGGTTGGCCGACCTCGTCCGCATGTTCAAGTTTCGCGGCGGCGAGCACTTGGATCGATGCCATGGTGACTTGCTGGGCCGGGCGATTGCCCAGGTCCCCTGGTTCGACGAGGTGGATGTTCTGGCGGCGGTTCCGACGTGCTGGCAGCATCGCCTGAGGCGGCGATTTCATGCTACCTCGGCGCTGGCGCCGCACGTTGCCCGGCGGGCCGGCCTGCCGCTGCTTACGCTCCTGCGGCGGACCAAGGGGGGGCGGCATCAGGTCGGGCTCCCGAAGGCTGACCGCATCGAGAACGTGAAAGGCAAGTTCACAATCTCCCGCGGCGTCGCCCTGGCCGGCGCCGTCGTCTGCCTGATCGACGACGTCGCGACGACCGGGGCCACGATTGGCGAGTGCGCGCGCGTGCTCAAGCGAGCGGGCGCACGGCGTATCTATGCCGCCGTCGTGGCGCACGCCGGAGGCCTGATGCAAACTCCGAGCGACGTATGACACGGTGACTACCCCGCATTCACACGATGAGGACTTCGACCGGTTCCGCAGGTCCGGGATGGCGGCCGGAGCCACGAAAGCGATCGGGACCGCATTCGCGAACGCGCGCACCCGGGTAGCGGCGGTTCTCGTCCGGCTCGGCGCCCGCCCCAACCACGTGACGGTGGCGGGGTTTCTGATCACCCTGGTGGCTGCAGGTTGCTTCGTGGTGGGTACTGGTCATCACGCGCCGTACGAGCGAGCCGTGCAAGGTGTCGCGCAAAGCTACTGGCCTTTGCTGGCGGCGTTGTTTCTGATCCTGGCCGGCGCGTGCGACATGCTGGATGGCGCGGTTGCCCGCTTGAGCGGAGGCGGCTCGGCATTCGGCGGAGTGTTGGATTCCACGCTCGACCGCTTCAGCGACATTGCCGTGTACCTGGGCATGTGCATCCACTTCGCCGGGATCGGCAACCTGACCTACGCGACTCTTGCCGTCGTCGCCATGTGCAACGGATACATGATCAGCTACGTCAAGGCCCGCGCGGAAGATTTCGTTGATGACTGCAGCGTGGGGTATTGGTTGCGCGGGGAGCGTTGTGCCGGGTTGGTGCTCGCGTCCCTGTGCTCTCACGTGCCTGCCTGGTTGTGGCTGCAGGCGACGACGCCGCTGGCCACCGTGGTTCGGCGCTTGTGGCACACGCACTCGAAGCTGCGCGAAGCCGACGGACGGACACGGCGTCAGTCTGCGCCCGCAGCGCCGCCGGGGATTGTCCTTTCCATCCTCCGGGGCGAGACGCCCCGGGGGTCGGCCGCCTACGACCTGGTAAGTCTTATCACGATCGGCTGGTTCGTCGCGGCGCCGTGGGTTCACCCGTTCTTCTACGGGGGCAGCGACCCGTTGCGCCGCATCCTGTCACCCATCCTGGCGATGTGACGCCGACGTGTGTCAGACGCGGCCACCCGATGCGCCCGTCCGCCCTCATTGCCGTCGATTCTGTCTTTCCTGCTCGACGCGCTTCATCAGTTCCCGCGCCGCCCGATTGTCCGGATTGAGCTGAAGTGCCTTCTCCAGACAGTCAACCGCTTTGTCCTCGTCCAGTTTGTCCTCGACAGTCAGGTAGATCCTTGCGAGGTTCGTCAGGGCCTGGCTCTTGAAGTGTCTGTACCGGGCGTTCGGCGATCGCACGCGTAACATCTTCTTGTAGCACTCTTCCGCTTCGTCGAATTTGCCCTGCTGGTCGTAGGCAAGCCCCGTGTAGTAATTGGCCTCACCGTGATCTGGAATCCACTCAAGGAACTGACGCCCCATGGTTTCCACCTCGGCAAACCGCCTCTGGCCCAGCAGGATGGGAAGCAGGCGGTCGTACGCCTGCCAGAGTTCGCGTCTGCCTTCGCCCGAGCGCCGGTAGGCGGCGATCGCTTCGGCGTACAGCGTCGCGGCCTTGTCCACGTCCTTGTCGCGGACCGCCTGATTCGCCAGGTTGTAATACGCCGGCCAGCAGTCCCGGTTTCCCGACGTGCCCTCCCAGAATCCTTCCGTCTCCTGCCAGGCCTCGTACTGCAGATCACGGTTCCCCGTGACCGTCTTGTACCAGAATGAGTCGATGTCCTGCCAGTCGTCGCACCGGGCATAGGTCAGTGCCGCGAACGTCAGCGCGAGCGCGGCAACCAGGATTGTCACCAGGTGTCGCACCGACCGGTCGCCCAGCGCTCCCCGGACCCCCCCCAGCGTCAGGGCGATCAACACGAACAGTCCGATCCCGCCGTGGTAGAAGTAATGATCCGCGACAAACGCGAACTGGAAGTAGTTGATGTTCCTGAACCCGAGCAACGGCCCCTGCGTCACCAGGAACAGCGCGGCCGCCCAGTACATGTGCCCCGGTATCCGCCGCCGCCAGTGCCAAGCAGCCCACGCGGCAACGAGCAGCCCGATCGCCGAGAGCAGACTGCGGAACGAATCCTGCGCCTTGTCCCACAGCGCGTACACCGGCAGCAGCGCCGTCGGGACGAGCGATTTCTGCACGTAGAAGCGGATGCAGTCCGGGATGATGAGGAGGCGTATCCAGCCCTCGTAGGGGTGGGTGCGCTCCCGATCCTCCACCTTTATGGTAATCCCCGCCGCCACCGCCGACTGGGCCGCCATCGGCAGCGCCCGGACGAGGCTGATCACGGTCCACCGCCCGTCGATCAGCCGGTCCGTCAGCACGAGCATCACGGGGAACGTCACGGCTACGGTCTTGCTGAACAGCGCACACTGGTGCAGCAGGATGCACCCGGCGTACCAGTACCACCCGCCGATGCGGCGAAACCGCAGGTAGCTCAACATCGCCAGCATGTAGAACATCATGGACAGCATGTTCTTGCGCTCTGCCGCCCAGGCGACTGATGCCACGTTCACCGGGGTCAGGGCGAACAGAGCGGCGGCTGTGCTGGCGACCCACGTGCTCATGCCGAGCGATCGCAGCAGCTTGATCAGCAGAAACACGCACAGGCAATGGAGGATGACACTGGTGACGTGAAAGCCGGCGGCGACGTCCGGGTTCATCGTGTTGAACATGATCCCGTCGACACGGCGATGTGGACGCACAGGCTCGTCGAACAGTCTCTCGTAGAGGCGAAACTCCAGCCAGTACATCCCCATCACCAGCGGGTAATACTGGTGGCTGACTCGATCTTTCTCCTCGTCACTGCGAGTGCCGCGGAACTTCCGTTCCGAGTAGTAAAACACATCGAACAGCCCGCTCTTGATCCCGTCGGGCAGGATGACCTGCTGATTGTTATACAGGTAGTGATCGTCGTCCCAACTCACGAATTTGTTGTCGAGCGACGGGATGTAGGCGATGACGGTTACCAGACAGATCAGCGCGCCGGGTGCCCACCGCTCCAGCGCGTTTTTCGGCGTGTACGGCGGTAACAACGCCGGGACAAGCGTACTGTCGCTGACTCGACTCCCGCAGGCCGGGCAGCGCCGGCCCCGCTTGCGCAGCTCGTGGCCGCACGCCGGGCAGCGCCAGGGCCCTGCCGAGCCCGCGCCCTTCGTCGTCCCGGGTGACGCCGGGGCCGAAGGGTCGGCTCTGCCCTTGTTTGACGCACGCGTTTTCCTGCCGCGCGACCGGGCCATTTCGATCAAGCCTCGTCGGGCGGGCTTTGCCCGCGGTGTCCGTCTTGTCGGGCAGCGCCCGACCTACTTGTGAGGGCGATGCGGGACTCACCTTCTAGCCGGTCGGGTGACAGGTCGGCAAACCTGTCCCGGCTATCCGTTCCGTCGGTGCCTCTAGGCACTCAGCCAGCGGGCGATACTCTTGGCGAAATAGGTCAGGATGACGTCGGCCCCCGCCCGCTTGATGGCCGTGGTCGTCTCCAACGCGCATCGCCGTTCGTCAAGCCAACCGTTGGCCGCCGCCGCCTTGACCATGGCATACTCACCACTGACATGGTAGGCCGCGGTGGGCAGGTTGAACCGGTCCTTCACCTGCCGGATGATATCGAGATAATTCACCGCCGGCTTGATCATCACCATGTCCGCCCCTTCCTGCACGTCCAACTCCACTTCGCGAAGGGCCTCGGCGGCGTTGGCGGGATCCATCTGATACGCAGCCCGATCTCCGAACGCCGGCGCCGATTCCGCCGCGTCCCGAAACGGGCCGTAATACGCGCTGGCGAACTTCGCGGCATAAGAAAGAATCGCAACGTCGGTCCAGCCCTCATAATCGAGACCTTCCCGGATCGCCTTGACCATCCCGTCCAGCATGCAGGACGGGGCGACGATGTCCGCGCCCGCCTTGGCGTGACTGACAACCTGCTTGCGGAGGTTCTCCAGGCTCGCATCATTGTCCAGCACGGGCTGGCCCCGTCGGTCCGTTGCGATCACGCCGCAATGGCCGTGGTCCGTGTATTCGCAGAAGCACACGTCGGTGATCAGCACCAGTTCCCGGCACCGCTCACGGATCGCCCGCAGCGCCTGCTGGATGATCCCCTTGTCGGACCACGTCTCGCTTCCGTGCGCGTCCTTCGTGTCGGGAATGCCGAAGAGAATCACTGCCGGGACGCCCAGTGCTTCCAGCTCCGCGCACTCCTCCGCCGCGCAGTCAACAGACATCTGGGCCACCTCTGGCATCGATGCGATGGGGTTCCGCAGGCCGGTTCCGCCCCGCACGAACAGCGGGGCCACCAGGTCCCCGACCGCCAGCCGCGTCTGGCGAACCATCCGCCGCATCTGCTCCGTCCGACGCATTCGCCTCAATCGTGTCTCCGGAAACGCCATGACGCTGCTCCTCGATGAATGTGCCCGATCCTGCAAGAGCCGGTGCCCGGGTGGGGACGGCCTGTGGGGCAACACGCCCAGTGAAACGGGCATGGGTCGCGTGATTCGCGCGAGCCCTCGATACCTCGTGTCACGCATGATCGGCCCGCGCGCCGCGCGCAGATGCCGGCTGCAAGGACAATGCCGATTCCCTTCCCTACAACAGCCACCAGCGTATGGTGATGAGAAGCATCAGCACTGCCATCAACAGGACGGCCGCCGGAACGACCCAGCTGCGCCGGCTCGCCAGCGCCTGCGATGGCACGATCCAGTTCCCGCAGTACGGGCATTTCTGGGTGTCGTCAAAAACCCACTGCCCGCATTCCGGACACGCCACCTGGTCGCCGTCCGGATCATCGGCGTCGGCCCAATCCGCCTGATCGGGATACTCGTCCTCACGAAGGTCGTCATGCATAAGCCGTCGGCTGTCAGCTGCTCGCCAAACTCAGTGTAGCCTCAATCCCTCGGTCAGACAACGCCGGACCTCCCGGCCGGTGCCCGTGACGCCGTTTCCCCTGGACGGAACAGGCGTCGGACCTCAATCACGAAACGAGACCGCAGCCGACAGATCGGGCCATCGGACGCCGGCGGCAGACTGCTCCTTTTCACTTGACGATCTCGAGGAGCTTCCTGAACCGGTCCGTGCCCGTCTCGTGGCACAGCTCGAACAACACCGCTTCGGCCGTGGTGATGATGGCGCCGGCCTGCTGCATCCGGCTCAATCCGAGATCCAGGTCCAGCTCCCTTCGCGAGCCGACCGCGTCGGCACAGACGTACACTGCGTAGTCCATCGACAGCAGATCCAGCGTCGTCTGTTGCACGCAGACGTGCGCCTCGATCCCGGCCGCAATCACCTGGGGCCGATCAATGCCGATCAGGCGGGCTTTCATCGCATCATCTGCACAGGCGCTGAACGTCGACTTCTCCATGACCACGGCCCCGGCAGCCTCAAGGGGGCGCGCCAGTCGATCGTGAATCGGTCCCAAACCGCTGACGTACTGGGTTGTCGCCATGATCGGCAGCTGAAACAGCTGCGCCCCGCGGACCAGCTTGGCCGCCGCGGCGAGAATCTCCTCCCAAGCGTCAATATGGGGCAGGAGCTTCGTTTGCGGGTCGATGATGAGGAGCATCGCCCGGTCCGCATCGACCTTCATCGCGTTGAGCATAGGATGTCCCTTCCTGGGTCGGGGCACGCGAACCTGCCGATGCCCCACTCGGTCTATCTAGCCCGGTGGTTCGAGCCGTTCGGTGCTCGCTCGCTCCAGTTCGTCGAAGCAAGCCCGCAGCGACTCACCGCCCATCCGGGGATCCAGAAACCGGTGCTGGCGAATCACCTTGACAATCCCATCCGGGTCCGCGTTCTGTTCGGCGCGGCATTGCAGGTCGCGCAGCAGGGCTTTCCACCACATCGCATCACGCTCTCCGGAGCCGCGCACGATCCCGTTGAACAGCGGCAACGCGTCGTCGAAGCGACCGAGCCCGTACAACGACTCCGCCAGTCCGTGAATCGCGCGCAGATCCCGGGGGCGGCGATCCTCATAGATCTGCCCGTCGGCGTTCACGCACCGTTCGAAGATTCGCCGGGCATCCTCCCACTCGCGGGCCCGCAGGTGCGCCTCGGCCAATTGCAGATCTACGGCGTACAGACTCGACACCGGCAACGGCGGATCCTGTCGCAACGCCCATTCACGGATCTGGGTCGCCAGCAGCAACGCCGACTCCGCCTTCGCGTTTGCCTCCGCCTCGCGCCCGCTCGCCTCGAGTCGATCGATATCCTCGCGGATCGACTCGAAGAGACCCTGCAGCGTGGGGCCCGCATGGACCGGATCGGATCGGACGTACCGGGGCACGGTGATCCGCGCCTCGTCCAGCCGCCCCAGCGCCTCGAACGCGATCACGCGCACGCGCAGCACGCGACCGATCAGATCCTTCTGATCCGGAAACCGGCTTTCGTATTCCTCGAGCAGGTCAATAGCGGCCTGCGGCTGATCGACCCCCGGTACCACGTGGATCTCGCCGGCATCCAGCACTGCCCGGCTCAGCAGGCGGCGTAGGGTCTGGCGCTGATCGGCGTCCGCGGCAGGCACCGCGAGCCGGCGGCGGACGGCGCCGTCGAGACGCTGAGCCCCCCGGGCCACCGCCTTCGCCCTTTCCCGCAGATGCTCGATGCTTGACGGCGCCCCCGCCGCCTTGGCCTTGAGGGCTTCGGTCCGACAACGGACAGCCGCCGCAAGGGCCTGGCAGTGATGCTCATGAGCCTCATCCACGCGGTCGTACTCAGCGGCTGCCGCGTCCAGCTCGCCGGTTTCTTCCAGCGTCTGGGCGAGAAAGAACTGCCAATAGCGCGCTGCTTCGGTCCCCGGGTACCCACCCGTCACCGCCCGCAGCGCGTCCAGATACAGCTCCTGAATCTCCGGTCGCGACCGCAGGGAGGAATCCTGATACAGCTCCGACGCCAGTTGCACGGCGTTGTTGACGGCCATTTCCGCTCGCCCGAACTGCGGGAACTCACGCCCCACCTCGAGGAACCGGCGGGCCGATTCCTGTCGGTGCCCGCGATGATGCCGGGCCACCGCCAGGTTGAAGAGGACTTCGGCCCGGTACGTTTCCGCGATCGGGTCCGCAGGGTCCAGCATCATCTGGGCCAGCTCGATGGCGCGGTCGAGCGTAGCGATCCGACGGGCCTCCAGTTCGTCGCGTCGGGTCGTGGGTTCGGACGCCTCCGCCTGCCGCGCTGCGTCGATCCCGGCCAGCAGGTCGGACGCCTGCCGCAACAGTCCCGCCAGCAGCGCACACTGCTCCAGCGGTGGAAGCGATGCCGGCGATTCGTCCGGATTGATCTGATCGAACAGGGCACCGTACACTTCGTCGCGATAGGTTGCGCCTTCGTTTGCAAGCTCCGCCAGGCTCCGCACCGCCCGTTCGCGATGGCGGCGGGCGAGGACGTCGTCGCCGGAAGCCGCCGCCCGCTCCGCGCGGGCCCGCCAGACCGATCGTTCCAGCAGCGCGGCCAACAGGGTGAGGCGGAAGTCCTCCGCCGCGGTCTGCGCCACGTGTTTGCGAAACTCGTCAAGCCCCTCGGACGCTTGATCGAACTGACGGTTGTCCCTCAGGGCCCGCACGCGTTCGAGCATCGCAAGCGTCAGGACCCACTGCAGGCTGTCGCGTTCGGCCGCGTCGGTCACTCCGCCGACGGTCGTGATCGCGCGGTTGCAATACCCCACGGCCCCGGTGTCGTCATGCAGAAGCCGCGATGCCATCCCCGCCAGCAGCAGCGACTGGGCCTGGATGTGCGAATCCTCGTGCGGAATCGCCAGCGGGCCCGACGGCCGGCGCAGGTCCTCCAGCAGTCCTTTCAGCTCGGGCGTGCGCAGCCGATCTGTCTCATGACGGGCCAGTGCGCGGTAGAACGTGACCCACCACGCGAGATACTCCGCTTGCGGCTGCAGTTGCTCGATCCTGTCGACGTATCCGGCCCGCTCCAGGTGGTCGTATTCGCGAACCGGCAGTTCGTCGAGGCGGTCCACCTCCTGAGCCAGCAGACCGGTCAGCCGATGCAGCTCTTCCAGCGCCCGCCCCGTCAACTGCAGCACCCGTTCGCGGTCGTTTGCGGTTGTGTTGCCGTACAGGATGCGCTGGCAATGGGGCTGAGCGTGGCGGTAGAGCAGCGAGCGGGCGAACTCCAACCGCCAGTTGAGCACGCGCAGATCTTCGGCATGGTGTCGTATGAGTAAGATGAGGATGTCGTCGGCCGCCTTGAGCGCTGCCAGCCGCTCGACCTGTGACCGGGTCTCGTCGGCGTTCTGAGTCAGCTTCAACTCCCGCCGCAGAAGCAGACCCTCCACCGCGTCGCCGGGTGGGTATTCAGTCAGATAAAACTCGAGCAGGTCGGTCAGCCCGCGCGCCTGCAGGCCGCGGCGAAACTCGTCCTCGTTGAAGCGCCGCGCCTCGGGAGAATCCGCCGCCGCCCCCACCGCGATCAGGCCACATGCCACGCATGGCAGCCAACCGCCCATCTACTCGCCCTCCCCGCCGAACGAAATGTTCTTGCAGGCAGCCCGAACCGCAGCGTTCCAGCAGTCGACGACCGGCTCCCACAGCGTGTCCACCGACGCCACGATCACCACCGGCGTTTGAGCATCGAACCCCTCGTTCCGGCGGATGTCGATGAGGAACTGCGTCAACTCCCCGAACGTCACCGGCTGGGCCTCGAAGTTGTCGATCTGGATGGCGTAGTCCCCCGGCGCCGGTCCGGTGCTGAGGAGCCGTACGACCACCGGGCTGATCGGCAGCGCAACGGACGGCGGACCTGACTCCCTGGGGAGGTTGGCCCCGAGGATCCCCTCCGCCCGTCGGAACGTCGTGCTGAGCAGGAAGAAGATCAACAGCAGGAACGTCACGTCGATCATCGGGGCCAGATGGAGCGACATGCCTGTGCCGGGTCGCCGCCGCCGGACCCGCTCCCGGTGACGCGCCGTGTGAGATGCGGGGCCGGTTGAATCGACGTTCGACGCGCTGCGGCTAGTCGGGTTCGCCACCGGTCACTCTCCCTCGCCCACGTGGGCGACCAGGCGCATCTGTTCGATCTGGTTCTCGC
This sequence comes from Phycisphaerales bacterium, assembly GCA_020353195.1. GTDB lineage: Bacteria > Planctomycetota > Phycisphaerae > UBA1845 > UBA1845 > JAFGJQ01. Next base: position 2,007,921 of record CP070691.1, read on the forward strand.
TGACGATCTCCATCGCCACGCGTACGTCCGCAAACCGCAGGCGGCGGTCAGCCCGGATCACGGCGATCAGGTCGCGCCCCTCCGCCGCCGCCGCTTTCTTGGCCCGGGCCAGTCGCGCGGATATCTGGCGCGGCGACTCCGGCGGATTCGGGCCAACGCGATACCACACACCCTGCGTCGCGTCCGGCTCGCTGATCTGGCAGTTGATGATCACGCGGTCCCGGAGCTTGACCTGCTTCGCCTGGCTCTTGAACGGCTTGGGGAGTTCCATGGGCACGTTTTCGGCCGAGGCGAAATTGCTCACGAGCATGAAGAAGATGATGAGCAGAAACACGACGTCGATCATCGGCGTCATATTGAACCCGATGCCCCGGTGTCTGCGTTGTCGATCCGCGGCTACTGCCATCGTGCGAACACCTCAACTCGTCCCGGGCATTGCCGCCGCTTCAGGCATCGCCACCGCCTCGGGTTGACCGGGGCGCAGGACCGACAGGAGTTTCTCGGCAGTCAACGCGCACTCCGCCGACAGAAGCTCAATGCGATTGCGGAACAGGGCGAACGCGCTCAGCGCCGGGATCGCCACCAGCAGTCCCCAGAACGTCGTCACCAGGGCAATGGAGATGTCGTCGGCCATCCGGGCCGGCTCGGGAATGCCGCCCGCCTGACTGATCGACGCAAACAGGCGGATCAATCCGTACACCGTGCCGAACAGCCCGACCATCGGGCTGACGCTGCCGATGATGTTTAGGTACTCGATCTTACGGTACAGACGGGCCGATCGCTCCTCGATGGCGTCTTCGACGGCCCGTTCCATGGCCGCGAATCCGTGGGATGCCTCGCTCATCGCGGCGTGGATCACGTATCCCAGCATGCTGTCGTCCTGTGACGCGTATTTGACCGCGTCGACGTAGCGCTTGTTCTGGAGGTGACCCTGCAGCGATTGCACCGCCTGCTCGGCCATCAGCGTGACCCGCCGGATGGACGCGCTGTGCTCGATAATCAGCGCCAGCGTCGCCACGGACAGTGGGATCAGGATGAACCAGGTGATCACGCCGCCCTTGACCACGAAGTGGTCGAACAAACGCCCCGCCGTTCCCGTCGGCTCACCGTCGTCAGCCGAATCGAAATCCTGGGCACCTGCCGGCTGCACCAGGAACGCTACTGCTGCCAGGGCCAACACGACCCGATACGTCACTCGCTTTGCCAATCGTCCACTCCTTCGTAAGAAGCCGCCGGTCATCAGCGCCGACTGTCGACCTTTGACGCTTCACCGTTTTGAACGTTCAGTCAATCAAGCGTTTGAGCATCGTGCGCGCCGCCGCACGTGTCGCATCGGACAGGTCCTTGCGGTCCAAACACTCGCGCAGCAACTGCACCGCCTGAGTCGGACGGTTTACGCGCTCATGCACGCGCGCCGCCCAGTACAACGCCTCGCCCGCCCGGCTATCGGCGGGGAAGTGAACGGCCACACGCATGAACGCCAGGCCCGCCCGCAGAAACGCTTCCGAGTCGTCGCCCTCCAGACCCGCCAGGTAGCTCGCCCGCCCCTTCAACAGCAGCAGCTCCGGCGCCACTGAATCCGGCGCCGACTCCAGGAGTTGATCCACGCCTTCGACGACAGCTGCCCGACGGCGTTGCTCCAGCAACAACTGCAAGGCGTCCACCTGCAACCGGTACGCCGGCTCGGCAGCCCATTCACCGCCTCGTGCCGATGGCAGAGCGGCAATCGCGGGCGCCAGTTCCGCCGCCCGCCGGGGGTCGACCCGTCGCAGTATCGCGTACCGCACGCGCTGAAGCGCGGGCTCCGCTTCGCGACCCGCGTTTCGCTCGATAGCCGATTCGATCAGCTCCAGCGCCCGGCGCGTGGTATCATCCGGCCGGGCCGGAATCGACTCCGGGATCATCGCGCCGGCCACGTGCGGAAGGATCTCCGCCACGTGAATGAACTGCACGACGGCCTTGTCGAAGTGCCCCGCCCGGTCCCGCGCCTGCAGCAGGCGGACGCGTATCAGATCCGGCCAGAAACCATCCGCCCCCCGCAGCGCCCGCTCATACCGCAGGGCGGCCGCGGCGGGCTGGCTGCGAAACAGGTAATCTTCCGCGGCGTTGAAGTCCTTCAGGCCCCCTACGCTGTCCACTACCATCTGATCGATGGTGGTGATCGGAATCCCGTGCAACGCGCGATCGGGCGTCCGGAACTTCACTACACCGTCCGCGAACGAGCTGATCCTGCCGCGCGGGTAGTTGTCCGCGCCGGCCTTGATCTGATCGGCGCTGGCCGCCACGGTCATGCCCGCCGCAATCACCGCCGAGACCGCCGTTGTGAATCCCACACTGAGCTGACACTTCAGCGGAGCGACTGGTCGCGGGGACTTGCCCGGGCTGCCGCGACATGGCACGGGCGAGCGACAAACCGCGCTCGATGACCTAATCGAGCAGATCGTGCTCGGACACATATCGGTATTCCCCCCGGTGCTCGCGTGCGATCTTCTCGAGAAGCTCCGCTCCCCGCGGATCCACATAGGCAATGGTGAACACGCGCACGCTTCGATCCTCATTGACCTGCTCCAGCAGGGTCAGCAACTGCGACGCCATCGGAATTTCGCCGTCGGAAAGAAAGTAGACCAGGTCGGGCTTGACCGCGAACGCCCGCGCTATCGCCATCAGCGGATCGGTGCTGCCCGCGGCTTCGACTTTCTCGTCGATGAATCGGAACGCGTCCGCCTTGCTGGCCGACGTCGCGCTGATCAGCTTTTTCGGTGGGTTTTCCAGCGGCTCTCCGGAATTGTAGAAGATCACGTGGAATCGCTGGGTGCGCCGCAGCGCCTTGATGGACCGCTTCAGCTCTTTCTTGACGCCATGCAACAACTCGAGCATCGAGCCCGATCGGTCCACCACGTACACGATCCGCCGGGCCTGGCGGGCCTTGCCCCCGATGCCGAAGAACGAAGGCCCCGACTGCCCCGATCCGATTCGCAGCCCGATCCGCGACAAGTCTCCGCCCCCCGTACCGATCCCGATGATCGACAGGTCGAAGCGCTCCGTCCCCGGCGCCTGCGACATCATCTCGAACTTCCTGGGCTCCATGCGCAACGCGTCCGCGCGCATCGCCGGCACGGCACTCAGGAACTCGGGCCTCGGGTCCAACCGGGCCTGCGGCTGCAACTGGCTGATCAGTTCGGTCCTGGCAATCGGGAGGTCGTCCGGCTGACGAACCATGCCCGACAGCCAGGGCACTGCGAACATCACGGTGAACAGTGACACGTGCCCGATGATCGATATCAGCCAGGCCAGCAGGATCGCGACGGCACTCGGGCCTTCTGCGCTTACCCGGCAGGACGGCCCCGGCTGTCCGGCCGCTGGGGCTTCAGTCACCGTCGCCGCCGTGGCGCCGGCGGCATTCGCGTCTCGAGCGTCGGAACCGGAGTGGGGCGACATCGGGTTGGAAACTCCTGCCTCCGCCAGGGGTGGACCGCGGACGTTGGCCGGGCTGGGGTTGTCCGCCATCGGATCGCCGCGGACGTCGCAGACCGAAATAAGTCCGCCTGCAAGAGAAACTTACGGTGCAGGCCGGACCGGCAGTCACCGAAGTCTAGTTGCGTCGTCGGCAACCGTCAACGCTGATGCCGTCCCGCATGCCTGGCAAGGCGCGATGGTCCGTTGCCAATCCTTGTTGACGACGATGAGGCGGGGGCTTTATTCTGCGAGACGCCGCTGGATCCGGCCTCGCCATCGCGGGACCGCTGTTCCAGCCGCCTGCTCGACCGAGGAGGCATGAATGGTTTTTGGCTCGGCAGCGGCAATCATGTTGGCGGCCGTTGCCGCCGCGTCAACGATCGGCCAGAGCTCACCCGGCACGACGCGACCAGCCGCGCCGGACCTCGGCGCCGCCTTCGCCGCAGCCGCGTGGGATCTTTCTACCACGGGGCTCGCCGGCGGCTGCCCTGACGCAAAGGCCTATCAGAAACACCTCGACGACCGGGCCGCCGAACTCCTTAGCACAGCGGCAGACCTCCCGGCCCGCCTGGCAACCGCCCAACATCTCGCGGCTGCCAACTGGATTCTTGCCCGCCAGATCGAGCCGGCCGCTTCGCGATGGTTCCTGGACATGCCGCTGCCTGAGGATCGCAAGAACATCCTGACCGCGGTCCGGCAGGCCCGTAGCGAGATCACGCGCGCCCGCGCAGCCTCTCCATCCGCCGCGTCGACCACCAGGCCCGCGGGGGCGGAAGCCCTCTCGGCCGACAAGCATCTGCTCGGAACGCTGGACACGTTTGCTCGGGCGATAGAGGCTGTTTTCACCGAAAGCGATGCCGACCCGAACGTGACGGCAAACGGTCACGCCGCGTTCCAACTGGCCCTGCTGCTTGAGGACGACCGACCGCTTGTGGTCTCCGCCGCCAGATTATGGCGGGCCGCTCTGTTCAGGCGAATGGGGCGGGCCGACCGCGCGTTGGACCTGCTGCCTTACGCCTTGACGGAACTGTCCGCCGGGAGCGCGCGCTTCGATTTCTATTCACGACTGTTCCGATGCCGTTGTATCGCGGATCGAGGCGGACATGCCGCGGCCTGCACCGTGCTGCTGCAGCTTGAAGGACGATGCCACGAGTGGTTCACTCATCCGCAGGACCAGGCGGACGCCGAGCGGGCGGGTGCCCTGCTCCGCATCAAGATCCTGACCCGTTGGCGCAATGCCCTTGACGCGGACTCCGCGTCCGCCGAGCGCGACTGGTGCGCCGCCGCCGTCGAACGGATCCGCGAGAGTGCATGCGGCAGTGCCGGCCGATGCCCGGTCATCCGCCTGGGATTGGCCGTCCCGATGCTCGTCGCGGCACCCGACGACCCGGCCGCAGAGCCGCCGCAGCTGCCCGCCACACGAGCGGTCGACACACCCTGACGTGAATGCCGCCATCGGCGGCGCGCATCAGCGCGCAGCCCGCTTTCATCTACATCCTCGCACGCCCGACGGGCACCAGGTATAGCACACGGTGGTCCTTGGGGAGCTTCAAAACCGTCGCCACTTGCTTGTCCTCGAAGGCACCGATCGGCACGCCTCCCAGGTGCAGGGCGGTGGCCTGGAGCAGGATGTTCTGGGCGATGTGCCCGGCCTCCATGAAGCAGTATCTTTCGGCCCGGTCGCCGTACTTGCGCGCCGTTCGCTTCACCACGGCCGTGATCACCATGCACGCCGGCGCCTGCCCGACTGCATCCTGGTGAAGGCTGACAGCCTGCAGCGCCTGGCGGAGATCGCCCGACACGTGCCGCTCGAGGCGGTGCCCTCTGGGCTCGTAATGATCGACGCCCTCAGCGGTGACGACGTACAACTCGATCGGAAAGAGCGCTCCCGCCGACGGCGATGCGCGGTACCCGCGCCCCGGCTCCGTAATCCCCTGGCCTGCCCAGCAGAGTTGGGAAACCTGCTTCGGTGTCAGTGGGGTGTTCTCAAACTCGCGGACCGACCGTCGTGCCGCGATCGCTTCCTCAAGCGACATCGCACCGGTCAACACGGGTGCAGGCAAGCCCCTGCCCACGTCCGTCCCGCCTGCGCCGCCACCGATGCCGGCCATCGCCGCCGCTACACAGTAAACGCCGTGAGTCGATACTCGCATGGTCAGGTTCTCCTCTGTCGTTGTCGATGCTGAAGTCCGCTCCGCCGCGCGTTCATCGGTTGTTGTGCATGCACGGAAGCGACGACCGCGCCGGACCATGACTCCCCGGCGACAACATGCCGGGCACTTCGGCGCAGCGCCTCCACCGATCCGCCGAGGCCGCAGCGCGATGTATGCATGGCTAAGGACATAGCGTCCTTAGCGACGCCCACCCCCCCTGGGCGGTCGAGGACCGGGTTTCCCCCGCGGCTTGGGGGGCCGTGGCGCAGCGGGTTTGCCCGGCCCTAGCTTGCCCCTGGGCTTGACCGCCGGCCTGGGAGGTTTCGCCCGCAGGCCGAGGGGGCGGTAGCGCCCCTTGACGTGACGGCGAAGCGCCGGCTTGACCGGATAATAGCGCGTCCATACGCGGACGACCGGGCTCAAGCGCGGGTAGCGAGTGGGGCTCGCGACCACGTGCGTCACGACGCTCTCCTCATCGTCCATGTCTTGCACCGCCTGCCGCAGCGCTGCCAGCTCCTCGGCGTACGATTCGTCCTTTCCCAGCTGCTCAAGGAGGAGATTCAGGGGTATCGCGTTGGCGAGAGCCTCCTCGGCCTGCTGTTCGGTTTCGTCGTTGGCCGCCAGAGACTCCGCCATCGCCTCGGGCGCAGCGGCCATGAACTCGGCCCGGTCAATCTCACCGCTGCTATCCTGGTCGCACGCCTCCCAGGACAGCATCAGTAACATCGCCGCGCCCTGCTGGCCTCGGGCGAACTCTTGAGCGTCGATACTCCCGTCCTGGTTGGCGTCCAGATAGGCAAGCTCGGCCGCATAGGCACCCGCTGCCGCCGCTCCCTCGGCGCCGCCGGAAGCGCCCTCGTCCGCGCCTTTCGACAGCAACAATCCCGTCGTCACAACAGCCACGCGGCCCAGGAGAGTAAGAAAAGCCATCATGATGTTACGCCTCCTTCGTTACGGTAAGTGTCAGAAGTGTTCCATGCACCGGACGGGAACCCGCTGGAGCGCCGGATTCCCGGGGGCGCCACCATCTCGCGACCGGTCCGTCGCCCGCTGCGCGAACGCGGAAATATCGCTTACGGCTCGGGGCACGTGCTACGTCTCAGATGTAACGTTGCCGTTCCAAGGCGTCGTCCTGCGGGCGTTGCCTTACCCGCAGATTCCTCGAGCGCCGTCGAGTCCGCTCGGCAGGTTAGGTGCGATAGGCAACCTGGTCAAGCCGGTCCCGTGGTGCACGAGCACCGGGGGCACGCATGAACGCGTTCAAGGAATCCGCCAGTGCGGCACCCGCACAACGCTGTTCCGGCGCGCGTTGTGTTCCTTGCAGGCGCGGGAGCTTCACTCGCGCCTCCATACAGTAACACTGCAGGTTTTCCAAAGAACTGCATGTCGCGGTATCTCCACTTCAACGCTGCGCGTGTGGACATCTCGCTGCATGCGTTGCCAGGATCAGCCGTTGCTGCCGAATCGGTCAGAGGTCATCAGGCATCTGAGCCCCGGCGCATCGTCCAACGGGCGTCGGTCCACTTTTGATCACGTTCGCTGCTGGCGACGGTTCGCTCGATGAAATGGACGCCGCGGGCGCCGTCGTAGACATCCGGGTAATCGTGTTTGGGTCCGCCGTCAGCCCCGGCGCCGGCGCGGATCGCGTCACCCGCGGCGTTGTAAACGTTTGCGAAGGCCTCGATGAATGCCTCCGGATGCCCGAACGGGAGGCGCGTGTTGTTCTTGGCCGCCTGGCAGAGATAGTCGTTGCCACGGCGGTAGATCCGTTCGGGCCGGCCTTCCGGGCGGAAGACCAGGTGGTTCGGCTCTTCCTGCCGCCACTCGATCCCGCCTTTTGTGCCCCACGCCCGTAGGCGCAGGTCATTCTCGCTGCCGATACAGATTTGCGAGGCGAACAGCAGCCCCCGGGCTCCGTTCGTGTAGCGCACCAGCAGGTTGGCATCGTCGTCGAGGCGCCGCCCGGGAACGAACGTCGTGATGTCGGCGCAGATCCCGTCGATCTCCAGCCCGGTGACGTAGGCAACAAGCTGTTCCGCGTGTGAGCCGATGTCACCGATGGCCCCGCCGATTCCGGATCGCGCCGGGTCGGTCCGCCACTGAGCCTGTTTCTGGCCTGTCTCCTCGATCTTGTCGGCGAGCCACCCCTGGTTGTACTCCACGATTACTTTGCGAATATCGCCCAACTCGCCCTGCTCGACCATATGCCGGGCCTGTTTGACCATCGGATAGCCGGAGTAGTTGTACGTGACGGCGAAGACGGTTTCGGCGCGTTGAACCGCACGGATCAGCGCGGCCGCCTGCTGTGATGTGTGGACGAGAGGTTTATCGCAGACCACGGCGAAGCCGGCCTGGACGAATGCCTCGGCAACGGGGAAGTGCGTGTCGTTCGGTGTGACGATGCTGACGAAGTCGATGCGTTGGTCCTGGGGGAGTGCGAGTTCACGCTCGAGCATCTCCCGCCAGGTGCCGTAGTTCCGGCGGTCATCCAGCCCGACGTCCCTGCCCGAGGCGAGGGCTTTCTCGGGGGTAGATGAAAGCGCTCCGGCCACAAACGACACGCGGCCGTCCATGCAGGCGGCGGTGCGGTGGACCGCCCCGATGAAGGCGTCGCGCCCGCCGCCCACCATTCCCATGCGGAGTTTGTGCGTGTTCATCGTTGTTCCTCCCGTGCCTGCCGGGACATCCCGGTTGTTCCGAAGCTAACCGGCCGCGTGATTTCGGGCAAGGGTCGCCGCAGAGGTCTTTCGCCGGGTGCGGTTACATGCTAGGTTGTCGGCTTGGTCGGGACGGTCCGGCGCGGGGCCGGTCGCGGGCCATCGGAGTCGGCAGAGCATGACGAAGGGCAATCGAGTAACGCGGCGTGACGTTTTGAAGGCGGCGGCCGCGGCCGTCACCGCCCCGTACCTCATACCCGCCGCCGCGTTGGGGCGGGCGGCGCGGGCTGCTCCCGGCAATCGGATCACGCTGGGCATGATCGGCATCGGGAACATGGGGAGCCCGCATCTGGATGCATTCCTCGGTCGCCGTGAGGTGCAGATCGTAGCCGTCTGCGACGTGAGCACGAGCAAACGCGAGAGCGCCCGCAACCGCGTTGAGGAAGCTTACGCGGCCGAACGACAGGATGGGACGTTCAACGGCTGCCAGGCGTACAACGAGTTCGAAGCATTGCTGGCCCGCGACGACATCGACGCCGTGGTCATTGCCGTTCCCGACCACTGGCACGCGATCATCGCGATCGCCGCCTGCCGCGCCGGCAAGGACGTATATTGTGAGAAGCCCCTCTCGTTGACCATCCGTGAAGCCCGAGAGATGGTCAAGGCGGCCCGCCGTTACGCCACGGTATTTCAGACGGGCAGCCAACAGAGATCTTCGGGCAAGTTTCGGTATGCCTGTGAGCTGGTGCGCAGCGGGCGCGTCGGCAGGTTGCAGACGGTGAACGTCAACGTGGGCGGGCCCTCGCGCGAGAAGTATTTGCCTGAGGAGCCCGTTCCCGAGGGCTTCGACTGGGACCGCTGGCTGGGGCCTGCTCCGTGGCAGCCGTACAACTCGGAGCGGTGCAGCGGCGACTTTGGCGGCGGCTGGCGGCGCATTCGCGACTACTCCGGCGGCCTGATGACCGACTGGGGCGCCCACCATTTCGACATCGCCCAGTGGGGTATGGGAATGGACCACAGTGGTCCGGTCGAGATCATCCCCCCCCGCGCGAGCGACCGCGACGTCCTGACCTACCGCTACGCCAACGGCGTGACCGCGTACCGCGGCGGCGCCAACGGGATCCTGTTCACCGGCACCGACGGCAAGGTTGAGGTCAATCGCGGCCACTTCCAGACCTGGCCGGACAGCATCGGCGCCGAGCCGATCGGCCCGAACGACGTGCATCTGTACGAAAGCCGGGACCACGGCCAGGACTGGCTGACCTGCATCCGCACACGGCGCCGTCCGATCTGCGATGTCGAGATCGGCTGCCGTTCGGTCACGGTCTGCCACCTTGGCAATCTCGCCTTGTGGCTCGACCGGCCGATCCGCTGGGACCCGGACAGTGAAGAGATCATCGGCGATGTGCCCGCCAGCCGCTGGCTCGATCGACCGAGGCGCGCCCCCTGGCGCCTTTTCTTGTAGGCAGGGAGTGGATGATGCGAAACAGCGGCGTTGCGTTCCTCGGGCTTGCGCTTCTGATGATCAGCCCGCAGTGCACTTTGTCCCGGCAAGCACCGCCCGAGCCGTCCGTCCGTCAGGCCACGGGCGCCTTGGCGGAATGGGAATCCGAATACGCCGCCCGAATCGAGCCGCTGCTGGCGCCAATGGGCGCCCCGCAGATTCCCGACCGGCGGGAGCCACAGCAGATCTTCGAGGCCATGTGCCTGGAGGCTTCTCGGCCCGGCGCCGAGATTCAGCGCGTCGCGCTGTGCACAGTGATCACTGCGCGGCTCGATCCGAGCGTTGCCCAACCCGCGCGAGTATGGATGCTGCGTCAGCTCGAACGCATCAGCGGACGAGAATCCGTCGCCGCGCTCGCCAGGCTGCTCGACGACGACGATCCGCACATTCGCGAACTCGCCCGCCGGGCGCTGCAGGGCAATCCGGCTCCTGAGGCCGGCAGCACGCTGCAGACAGCACTGAGCCGGGCACGGGGCCCCGCTCAGCAGGTCGCGTTTATCAACGCTCTTGCCGGCCGGGGCGACACTACCAGCGTGCCGGTCCTTCTGTCTCTGGTTCACGCGAAGGATCGTGCCGTGGCCACCGCGGCGATTTCCGCGCTGGGGACTCTTGGCGGACCGCGCGCCGTGGACACCCTGAGCGCACTGACGCGCAGTGAGGACGAGGTGCTGCGGGACAGCGCGGAGGCTGCCCTCATCCGGATCGCGGATCGACTTTTGGAAGCAGGCCGGCGCGAACCGGCGGTAGCGATCTACGAGGACCTGGACCGAGCAAGTGCCGGGCGTTCGAATCGCGTTGCCGCCTGGCGCGGCTTCGTGGCGGCGCGGGGGCAAGAGGCTTTGCCGAGGCTCCGCGAAATCATGCGCAACGAGGCCGACCCCGCGCTGCGTCAGATTGCCGCACGCCTGGCGCAGGGGATCCCGGGCGAAAGGGCAACGCGTCTGCTGGTCGGCGAACTGGCCACCGCGCCGGACGACGTGCAGATCGTAGTGCTTGATGTGCTCGCCGCGCGAGGGGACAGGCCGGCGAAACCGTCGGTCCTCGACGTTCTCAGGAGTGACGACCAGCATGTTCGGATCGCGGCGCTCGACGCCCTTGCTCAACTCGGTGACGCGCATGACGTCATTCGCCTGGCCGGAATCGCCGCCGGCGCAGGTGACTCTGAACGAGCCGCGGCGCGCACGGCTTTGGACCGGCTGCGCGGCACGGGCGTGGATCGCGCGATTCTGGCGGGGGTCGGCGGAGAGGAACCTCCGGAGGTCCGTGCCGAGCTCATTCGCAGTCTTGGCGCACGCGGTTACAGACCGGCCGTCGAAACCCTGCTCCGCACGGCTGAGGAGACCAGCGAAACGGTGCGGGTCGCCGCGTTCGACGCGCTTGGCCGGCTCGCCGACGAAGGCGATCTACCGGTGGTGATCGGTCTGGTCGCTGACCAGACGACCGAAGCGGCGCGCCGCGCCGTGCAGGACGCCATCGTTTCGCTTTGCCTTCGGATCGACGATCCGGACCGTCGGGCCGAACCCGTGCTCGCCGCCCTCGGGGACGCCAGCGGAGCCGCCAAGGCGTCTCTGATCCACGTGCTGGGGCGCCTTGGGGGCCCCGGCGCCCTCGCAGCGATCCGCGCCGCTCTTGCCGACGAGGCCGACATTCAAGACGCTGCGGTGCGTGCGTTGGCCGGGTGGAACGATGCCACCGTTCTGGACGATCTTCTATCGATCGCCCGCACGGATGTGAGCCAGGCGCATCGTGTGCTCGTGCTTCGAGCGTACGTGCGGCTGGTGCGGTTACCGAGCCAGCGCTCGGCGCCCCAGACATGCGACCTGTTGCGGCAGGCCATGGCGCTCGCGCCACAGGATGACGTGCGGAAGCTGGTGCTCGGCGCCCTTGGTGAGGTGGCGTGCGTTGACGCGCTCGATATGGCCGGGGCGCACCTGGGCGACGAGGCTCTCTGCAACGAGGCGGCGGTTGCCGTCGCCAGCATTGCCCGGAAGATCGCCGGTTGGGAGCGGGGCCTCGCGGTCGATGCCCTTCGACATGCTCTGGACGCCAACATCGCCGACGCCGCGCGCCAGCAGGTCCAGGAAGTCGTCGATCTGATCGACCGTTTTGACGGGTACATCGGCACGTGGCGAGTGACGGGCCCGTACCTGCTGGACGACAGAGAATGGACCGAAGTGTTCGATTCCGCGTTCCCGCCCGAGGCGCCTGACGCCGGCGATGTGGACTGGCAGGCGTTGGAGGCGGCCGAGGACGACAATCCCTGGATTTTTGATCTCAGGAAGCTCGACACGCGTCGCGACCGCTGCGTATATGTCAGGGCCGGCGTCTGGTCGGACTCCGCCCGGCCGGCGCGCCTCGAAATCGGCAGCGATGACGGTGTCAAGGCCTGGCTCAACGGCGAACTCGTGCATAGCTTGGCAACGGTGCGCAGCGTGACCCCGGGCGAAGACAAGGTCAACGTCGACCTCCGACAGGGCTGGAACGTCCTGTTGCTCAAGATCGTCCAGGCCAGCGGCGGCTGGGGCTTCGCCTGCGCGATCCGCGATCGGGAGGGCAATCCGTTCGAGGACGTGAAGTTCCGGGCTGAATAGAGGCCCCGGCCTGCAGGCAGCCCAAGGAGAATCGTCGTGTGTACATGGATGCCAACTGCCGTCTTTCTGGTCGTTGCCCCGATCTGCACTCTGGGCCAACACAACGAGGCGACGCACCGCCCGGGCGTGCTGGTCCGGCTGTACGACATCGGTGAGCCGATGCAGCACCTGCCTGCAATCGTCCCCGGCCAATTGCCTAACGAGGTCAAGGTCATGCCCACGCTTGACCTGGGCGGCCCGGCGGGCGCGTTCGGCGAGGGCAAGGACCTGTTCGTCACCGAGGCCTGCGGCTTCATCCACGTGAAGCAGCCGGGGCTCTACACGTTCCGCCTGATCAGCGATGATGGGGCGCGGCTCTGGGTGGACGACCGGCTGGTGATCGACCACGACGGGCTGCACGGGCCCGATCCGAAAGACAGTGCCGTCGAATTGCCCGCCGGTGGGCACGCGTTTCGCGTGTTGCACTTCGAGAGCACGGGCGGCGAACGCCTTGCCTTGTTGTGGAGACCGCCCGGCGCGACGGGCGACGGCGGATTCGTGGTCGTGCCCGCGGCCGCACTGACCCACGACCCTGCCGCGTCGCTGGCCACGTCGCCCGGCAAGAAACGCGTCATCCATCCGCTTCGCCGCGGATTGGCGGGTGACGGCAGTCCGCTCG
>CP070691.1:2021039-2057762 GCA_020353195.1 Phycisphaerales bacterium
CACAGAGGCGGGACGTCGCAAACATCCGGGATGCCGTTGTCATTGCAGTCGCCACCCACGGAGCCCATGATGATGAACGGGGCATCATCCTGCCAGAGGTCATCATCCAACGGTACCCACCCGCTGGCGGGGAGGTACTGCAGGGCATTGCCGCTGCCGGGCAGCCCGAGATAGGTTACGGGCGGAGCCCACGGACCCGAGGTCAAGCTTCCGTCGAAGTTGAAATCGAGCCAGTAGGTCCCTGCGTCAAGCGTGATACCCACCGCGGCCACGTTGGCCATGATCGGACGGTTGGACGCCAGCAGGTCCGTATCCAGCGTACGGTAGATGCCGGACCAGTCGGTCTCGACCATCACGTTGGTGGTCTCGTCGCCCCAGATCACGGAACCGCCGGCATTCGGCGGGCCGTCCCAGATCCGGAGGGTCACCCCGGTGATGGTCGACGTCGTGGTACTGCCCGTCTGGTACGCGAAGAACGTGATGGTGTCGATCTGGGCAGCGCCCTCGAACGTGACGTCATCGGCGATGCGGTTGCCCGCGGAAACCTGGGCACCGTAGCCGTAGATGTTTCCGCCGATCGCAGTCTGCAGCGCGCTGACATCCGCACCGCCGGCACCGGCGCCGGGGTTCGTGATCAGCGGGCCGTTGTCATAGATGACGTCGCTGTCGGCGGAGTCACCCAGCTGGCACTCGTCGGGGATGCCGTCACCCTGGCAGTCCAAGCTGGAGCCGAACAGCACCTCGCAGACGTCGGAGACGCCGTTGGGCTGGCAGTCAGGATCGCAGATGTCCGGAGTGCCGTCCCCGTCGCAGTCGGGCAGGCCCTCGCACTCGTCCGGGATGCCGTTCTCGTTGCAGTCGGTCGAGGTCTCGTTGTACAGGTCACAATCGTCGATGACCCCGTTGCCGTTGCAGTCCGAGCCGCCGGTGCCGTCACACAAGGTGTTATCACCGGCAAAGAGCCCGTCGCAGGACATCTCGAAGGTGTCGACGCAGGCGTCGCCCGTGCAGCAGGCGCCGACCGCCGGACCTTCATCAACCATCACATCGTCAATCGCCATGTCGCCGTAGAAGTAGTCGGAGGTCACGCCTCGGAACCGGAATCTCAGCGACTCGCTTCCGTAGGCGGACAGGTCGATGACGGCCGGGTACCAGTTGTTGCCCTGGTCACCGGAGAGGCTCCACACGGTGGTCCAGTTGACGCACTCGAGGGTGTCGTCAGTGGTCACTTCGACATAGAGGCTCCCCATGCTGCTTCCGTACATGTGATACCAGAAGTACAGCGCCGGGTTCGCCAGACCGGTCAGATCGACGCACGGGCCGACCAGGATGGCCGTCGAGTCATAGCATCCGCTGCTGGACTCCACGTACATGTAGTTCCCGCTGCCCGTGGTGTGGTCGCCGGACGGTCCGGTGCTGGACGAGGGCGTGCCGTTGGCATCGGTCGTCCAGTCGATGTCGTCCGTGTCATCGTTCTCCCACGGGGCCGGTACTTCGCAGGGCGAACCGCACGACGTGCTGCAGGTGCTCCAACTGTCGAAGTCCTCGACGTAGGGGAAGGTGTCCTCGCAGTTGTCGGTGCACGGCTGCGGGCAGGGATTCGGCGTGCACGTCGTGAACGCGCCGAGGAAGTTGCCGCCCGCGGCGGCACAATCGCCCGACGAGAGTTCCTGGCAGGTACCGTCGTCGAAGCAGCAGGCACCGGGCACCGGGCCGCCGCTCTCCATGACCGCTATATCATCAATGGCCATGTCGCTCGTGTAGCTGGTTCCAGTCACGCCGCGGAACCTGATCTTGATCGTCCCGCTGTAGGCGGACAGATCGATCAGCCCCGGGAACCACTGGTTGCCCTGGTCACCGGCGAGGGTCCAGAGCGTCGTCCAGGTGGCGCAGTCGTCGTCGCTCACCTCGACGTTCAGCTCACCCATGGTCGCCCCGTACATGTGATACCAGAACGTGATTTCCGGAGTCGTCAGCGGTGAAAGATCGAAGCACGGGCTGTTCAGGATCGCGGTCTTGTTCGGATAGCCTGAACTGCTCGACTCGGTATACGCATAGTAGCCGGACCCCGTGGTGTGGTCGCCCGAAGGACCGGTGCCGGATGACGGAGTGCCACCGGAATCCCAGGTCCAGTCTATATCGTCGAGCATCGCATTGACCCAGTCACCCAGGCCCGCCTCGAAGTCCTGGACGTGCGGATAGGTGGATACCGTCGTGGGGCAGCAATCCCCTTCAGACTGGCAGCTGATGGTCAGGTCACCGGTGCCGGAGTTGCTGCCGTAGCCGCCCACCTGAACCAGATACTGGTTGCCGGCCGTCACGACGACGGCCACCGAAGACTGCAGGCCGGTACACGCCGGGCCGCTGTCGTCGTTGTAGGCCAACTCGCTGCCGGGGACCTGGGCGCAATCGCACCCGTCGTAGACGGCGATCTTCGTGTCGAAGCCGCTGCCGCACAGGTCGAACGTCGCCAGGCCGGAGCACGACGCCGTATAGCAGTACCAGATGTCCTGGTTGATGGCGTGCGTGTCAATCCCGTCCGTCGTGGCGGTCGTCGTGTCAAACGGCAGGTCCGTCACGTCGCCGATCGGCGTCGCGTTCGCACACTGGTCATTCGGCGGAGCCGGCGGCGGGCAGGGGTTCGGCACGCAAGGAACACCCTCGTACCAGTTGCCCGGTCCGAACGCCGCGATGCACTCCGCTTCCGTTTTGTCGGGATGGCAAGTGCCCGTGGTCGGGTCACAGCAGGCGCCAGTCGGATCGGCGCCACACGCCGGAACCAGGTCGGCACACAGCGTGTTCGCCGCGAACCGAAGCGGCGGCGCGCAGTTGATGACCTCGACGTTGTCGGTGCAGGTGGCAGTCGCGTCGTCGCAGCACGCACCGAAGACCGGCACGTACACGCCGGTCAGGCAGAAAGCCTGGTCGTACAGGCGATCGGTCAACGCGGTGCCGTCCCACTGGTAGCTGTGTCCGTCGAGACCGTTACCGCTGCTGGCCCAGAGGAGCCAGCAGGCCGGGTCGCCACCGGTACCCTGGACCGAGACCCAGCCGTCGCTCAACGTGCAGCACGGGAGCAAGTCGGCGGAGTACTCGGCCATCTCGTAGGCGCCGGCATAGATCAGGCCCGTGGGCACCGGCGATGCCGAGATGGTGTACGAACACACCTCGGTGCCGGGGACGCCACCCGCGTCGGTGTAGAACTTGACCTCGAAGGTCGCCGGGTCTTCGGTGCACTCAACCCAGCTGGTCCCCGTGAACATCAGATCGAGACCCCAGAAGTGGATGTCACAGATCTGCGAGGTGAGACCCGTGAAGTTGTCGTACACCAGGTAATCCTGGGTCGAGCCCGCGTCGCTCGTGGCGAAGCTCCACGATTCAGTCGGCAGGTGCGGATCCTGGCCGAAAATCGCGTCTGACGGGCACTGTGTCTGCCGTGCGCCTGGTGTGGCCTCGGTGACGTCGATGGCGTACACGCCCGAAGCGGTGCCAAAACCGTCGACAATGATGTAGTAGGTGTTGCCGGCGGTCATGTTCACGCCCTGCACCGCGGACACGTAGTTCGGGCAGGCATCGTCATTGGACGCGACCACGGTCCCCGGGCAAGTGTTCTCGTAGACATACAGCTTGGTGTCGTACAGCGACCCCTTGCCGAGCGTGATGTCGACCGTGACGTCGACAGTCGGGGTGTACGAGTACACCTGATCCGGCGCGGTCGACCCGGTGAACGGGCAGGCCTCGTCGTAGTCGTTGACGGCGCCCGCGGTGTCTCCCACGTCGCTGAACGGCAGGCTGGTGATGGGGGTCGCCGTCGCGCAGGTCTCCCCACCCCCGTGCATAGCGCTGAGGTCCAGCGTATTCCACGTCCGCTGCACGTCCGTCGCCGGGAAGTCGACGCCGTAGAGCTTGGCGAGCTCCTCGATCGTCATCCCCTCCTGCAGCTGGAGCGCCTCGAGCTTGGCCGCCTCGTCGTCCTCGTCGATCTTGGCGGGCAGCACCGCCCGTTCCGCGGCCGGTGCTGCCGGGGCGGGCACTGCATTCGCCGTCCTCAACTCGGTTGTCCCCGGTGGCGCCTGGGCCTCCGTGTGGACAACCAGAGCGCACGTACATATCAGTACGGCACTCAACATACATAGTTTCTTCTTCCAGGCCATTACCATGCCTCCTTTCGGGCCCTGTAGCCCTGTGTACCATTGAAAAACTCGGTTTCATTTACGAGAGATGCGCTCTCTTGGGACATGAAAAAACCGTCGCTGCGGACGGGTTGCACAAAGTTCGTCAAGTTGAAGATAGAAGCAAGACCGGCGTTGACCGGACTACTGATCGCAGCGGCCGCTACCGGCGCCACCGGCCGCGGCCAACTCACGTTCATCCCGTATGCGGGACAGGGCACACCCGATGCCGATGGGTGACGCCTACCGATCCCCTCTGCTTGCTTTCGCCTCCAGACCGCCATCCGAGACCGTTCCTTGGACACTCTCGCCATCGCGGACAGACACTAATCCCATCCCGCGGCAGCACCGTGACGTGCACGCGTGCCCGTGTCTCATCTCTCTAATGGCGCTGATCACTCCGGCGGAGGCTTCCCCAATTGCTGCCCCCTACACCGGCAGGACATGTATGCACCTTACCCTCCCATCAGCCGGCGATACTACATCCTCACCAAGTTCTCAGGATAACCGGTTACCGGCCCTCACGTCAATGCCACGCTACACAAGATTGACGGTAAAATCAAGATAATAAGTGATTTCACTTATTCCCTGCGGTACCGCGATTGCGTCGCCCGCGGCCGCGAGAATCCCGCAAAATCGCGCCCGACCGCGGGCCCCTGCGCGGCCATCAAGTCACCAACCGGAACGATCACCGGCGTGGGGGGTGCATCGTGCCGCCGATCGGCTTGATGTCGATCTGCTCGGCTTGGCCCGGCTCGATTTCCTGCCCCACCGGGCTGTAGTAGATGGCGCGTACGGCCGTTGAGGGACCCCCGATCTCGAGATCGAGCGTCGTCACACCTATAGGCTGTGGTTGGCCGTCGGCCTCCCAACGGAAGAACGCCCGCCCGTCCACCAGGGGCGACGCGTTCAGGGTGACCATCGTAGTTGTTGGATAGCTCCGCTCGAAGTTCGCGAAACCGCCCCCGTCCAATTGACGGTCCAGCGGAGTCGCCCAGATCCACGCCTCGGAAGCTGTGGACTCAACCGCGACCAGCCCGGGCGGAGTGCTTGGCGGGACGAGGCGCACGCAGTCCGTGGCGACGAACCGGCATCCATCGCCCTGCCTGCCGGTGACGGCGAGTTCAACGATCAAACCGGGCGGTAGCCCGCCAAGTTCGAGTGCGGCGACCAGATCGTCCACCCTGAAATTCAACGACAGGTCATCGAACCCGTCGCCGTTGAGCTCGTGGCACGCGCAGTAGGGACCCGCAAACGGCGTGCCCGCGTCCTCGATCGTCGAGCGGGGGCCGAGCGGGCCTTCGTGCACAGCGGCGCTTCCGCCGAGCCCGTCCGCACGCGACAGCCGGACGCTGGCCGGATCCACCGTTGTCACGTCGAAGTCCGCCGTGCCGAGCAGCGCGATGGGTAGAACTCCGTGGCTTTGACAGTTAAACGAGTTGGGGCAGAAGCCGGGCTTGATGTCCATGTTGGTCTGCGTGGGCGGCGAGGCGCTGGCCAACTGCACGAACTCGTCAGCGACGTTGCCGGAGCAGCCGGTCACGCGCACCATGCCTTCGCCGTCGCACTCGGGATTGTCGAGCTCCACCTGGTAGCGGACGATCGCGTCGCCGGGCGTAAAGGCCGGATCGATCGTCAGCACCGTGTTCACGGCGCCGTCCAGCAGCTCGACGCTACAGACGCCCAGGTCGTGCGTCCTGCCGTCTTCTGCCCTGCCGTCGAAGGCCTGCGGGAACGTGGGCGATTCGATCAGCAGCGACCAGCTGTCCAAGGTGCCCGTATCGTCGATCTTGTCGTCGGTGACGCTAAGCGTGTAGGTCCCGCTGGCCGGAACACCGTCCAGGACGTACAGTGCCGGACCATCTTCGGGCTGGAAGGCGCCCGTGAACGGCGCGGCGGAAGACGTATCCGGCATGGGCCCCGCCGCCTCGTCGTCCAACGTGGTGTCAATGAAGTCGTTGCCCAGGCTCCCGATGTCGGTGAACGCGGTGACGGCCGCCGGGCTGATCAGCATCAAATCAATGTCATCATCAAATGCGTGGGTGATGTTGACGGTGACGTCGACATCGCTGACCTGGTCGGTTTCGGTCACCGGGATATTCGAGGTGATGCCGGCGGCGTCGCCGTCCGGAATGGGAACGGACAGGTCGCCGCTGAAATAACGGATCCGGTTGCCGACCGACCCCGTGCAGATCGGCGGCAGCGCGTCGATCTCGACGCGCACATGCGACCGCCACCCGCACGTGTCGGTCACCCGCACGTAGCCCCGACCGTTGGCCGCCGGATCGATCAGACCGACGACGAAGCCGACGCCGGCGGCGCCGTCCGGCGGATCGGGTGAGACGGACACGAACTGGAGATTATGGGAGAACGGCGCCAACTCCACGCTGACGATGCCCGTATCGCCGCTCCGGTCATCCGTGGCGAGACCGACGAACTGCGCGGCGGCAACATCCAGGTTCCCGTCGACCGTCGGCAGGCTGACGTCGGCATCTGCGGAGGTCAGGTCAACGGGTACCGACACAACGTTGCCGCTGCAGTCGGTGATCTCGAGTATCCCCCAGCCGGACATCGATGCGTCGATCAGCTCCACGCGATAATCAACGATCTCGTCGCCCGGCGTCAGGTCGGTCACCACCGTCACATTCGCTGCGCCGTCGGTCAGGCCGATCGAGCAGATGCCCGCGCCCGGAGCCGGGTCCATGGCTGTCCCGACATAGCGATCGGGGCCGCACGGCGACTGAATAGTCATGGCCCAGCGGCGAAAGACGCTAGTATTGCTGCCGAACGCGCGGAAGTCGCCGACCATCAGGTCCCAGTCGCCCGCCGAGTCCAGCCCCGCCAGGGTGAACAGCATGTTGTCGCGGTTGTCGCCGGTGACACCGTCGCCGATAAACTCGGCGCGGCCGCCGGGTTGGTGCAAGCCCACAAACTCGATCGAGCCGAGGGCGGGTTCCATGTGGGCGTCATCCGCCTGCGGCGCGTCGTCGTCCAGGGTGATCTCGATATTGTCCTTGGTCAGGCCCGCGTCCGCCCGCTGTTCCATGCCCACGCGGTTGACCAGCGAGGCGACCTCGCCGTTGTGAGAAAGCGTGGAGGCCAGCCGCCCCACGTTCTCGGTGTCGATCGTCAGATCCACCTCCACTTGGCCGACCAGGATGGAATCCGGCACGGCGATCGACGAGACCACGCCGGACGGGTCCGACTGCGGAACCTCGCTCTGCACCTCCTTGTGGAAGGTCAGGTCGGTGGTGACCCAGCCGGAGTTCGCCGGCGCCGTGTTGTCCGGCAGTCCGCTCAGACTGATCGCGCTGTGGCAGGTGTTTTCCGAGGTGTCGGTTACGGTAACGGTCCCCGATCCGTCAGCGGCGGTATCGATCAGGGTCACGGTGTGCACGACCTCCTGATCACCGGGAGTGAAGTCGGCCGGCAGGTTCAGCTGCGTATTGACCCCCTCGCTCAGCACGATCGACTGGATGCCGCCGCCCGGGCCCAAATCCGTAGCGGTTCCTACGAAGCTCTCCGGACCACCGAAGCTGGCGGCGACGTCGAGCCGCCAGCGGGCCAAGCGGGCGCCGCCGTTGGCGTAAGGCGAATCGTCGCGCACGTTCAGCTTCCAGACGCCCTGGGCGTCTTCGCCGTTGAGTTGGGCCAAGCCGGCCGGGTCTTCCGGCAGCCAGGTGCCGGTATACGGGGCATCCTCGGTGAGGATCGACATGATCTCGCAGGCATCGTCGTCGAACGTGGCATCGGTGATGTCGAACGCCAGGCTGCTGCCCCCGTCGGTCACCAGTTCGACGAGCGTGCCGGCCGGACTCTCGAGAAACACGTCGATGTCCGGTGGTCGGATGGTCTCGATGGAGACGGTCACGTTCACATCGGTGATGATGCCCGGTTCGGTGATCTCGATGATCCCGTCTATGCCAGGCCCCAACGGCTGGTTGTCGGGCACGTGGATCGGCCCGTGCAGGCTCTGCCGCGACCGGGTGGACACGTTGAGCCCCTCACACACGGGACCGTCGACGTCGATCTTCACGCGCGTACCGACCGTGTTGCCCGCGCAATCGCTCACCACCAGCTTGGCGATCCCACTGGCACTCGTGTCGACCGGTTCGATGCTCAGATTGTTCACCACGGGGTCGCCCGGCGTGAAGGTGCCGACGACCTGGAGGTTCAGGTTGTCAACCAGGTCGATCGAGCAGATGCCGGAATCTCCTACCTGGTCATCGGTGGCCAGCAGCCAGACCACGTCATCGGCAAAGTCAGGGGTCAGGGTGATGACCGGATCGGCAGCCTCGGCCAGATCCGGAGCAGCGTCATTCAGGAATACGGCCAACTCGTACGTTTCCGTCGGACCGACCTGGGCAGTGGAGCTTTGCGGGTTCACCTCAACATGGTGTGTCCCGGCGGTGCGGGCGACGAAGAATGCGCCCTGGGCCGGGTAATCGCCGCCGCCGGTCTGGGCACTGTTCCAGTCGCTGACGTCGCTCAGCAGGACGGCTCCGTCCGGATCGTAGACGACCAGCTTGCCGCCGAACGCGTCGGGGTCCAAGTTCGCCGAGACCGAGCCGCTCGAGTCTCGTTCCGGATCGCCGTCGAGCGCGATGAAGACCCGGTCTCCCGCCTCGGCCGCGAACGCGTAGAAGTCGCGGTCGTCAGCAGTGTCGATCACGCCGGCGTAGTAGTGTTTGCCGGTGAAGTCGGCGGCGGACACCGTGTCGTTCGGCTCGCATTCGGCCAGCGGCGACCAGGCCCCCGGAATGCGCCCGACGTGGAAGCGGTAGCGGTGAAGTGTCCTCGTGTTCGAGCTATACGGGGCGTCGTCATCGTCGAGGATCTGGAGGTAGTGCGTCGCATCCTCGATCATTCTCGCGCCGGCGATGACCGACGACGTCGTGCTGTAGATGTAGCGGAGATCGTTGAACGGCGAGTTGATGCCGTCGCCGTCATCGTCGTCGTACTCGAGCAGCGTCGTGCCGTCCGGGGCCCAGAAGAGCAATTCGGTGTCGAGTGTGCTGTTGCTCGATCCGCCGTTGTTGACATAGGCGTAGATGCGGTCGGCGGTGTAGCCGGTGATTGCGTACCAGTCGTGGTCGGCGGGACCCACGAGTTGCCCGCCGTTCAACGGCAGGGTCATCGGAGTTGCGGTGGCGGGGGAATCGTTCGGCTCGATTTCAGTGATTTCGTACGTGGACGCATCGGCGACGATTAGTGTGTAGGATCCGGTCGTGCAGGTGGTGCTGCCGTTGTCCACGAAGATGTAGTACTCCTTGCGGGGTCGCAGGGTGACCACGACGAGCTCGTGTTTGGCCGCGGCGGTTGTGCTGGAGCTGTGGTTCGACGCACCGACGCAGGAATAGGGGAAAACGCCCGGGCAGGCGTCCAGCACGTAGAGTACACCGTCGAAGCCGCTGGACACCAACTCGATCGCGTAATCGCCGCGGGCAGGAGGCACGAAGCGGTACACATGGTCAATCCCCGGTGCCGTGGTCGGCGTGGTGCCCGCCACCGCGCAGCGGCCCGTGCCTTGCGTGAACGTGAAGTCGTTGGCGGCGCCGTCGATGTCGTTCAGTGCCACCGCCGGCAGCACGGACGGCAGTTCCTCGGCCGTGTCGCAGTCGTCGGGCCCTGCAGCCGGCAAGGGGCCCACGATCAGCGTGAACGGGAAGTTGTCGTATGTGGCGTCGTCGTGGTCCACGCCGATGATGTACTCGACGCCCGGGTCAAGGCCCGCGTCGATGTGCACCGGACAGGCGCTGCCCGGGGCCCGTGCCCCGGCAAGGAACTCCATGCTGGCGGCCTCGAAGACGTAGATCGTGAACTGACGATCCGCGGACCGAAGCGGCGCCCGCTGCCAGGGGATCAGCTGGACACGGTAGGTGTCCGCCGACTCCGGCGTGAAACTGTAGAATACGTCCGGCCCGTCAACATAACTACTGATGTCCGGCAGCGCCGGAACGGAAGTGATCGTGTCGTCGGCCAGCACCGTGGTCCCACAGACCATCGCGGGCAGGTGCGGTCCGATGACCTCCGCAGCGGCGATGGTATCGTTGGCCGGCCCCGGCGGGAGCGGAACCCCCGCCGCCTCTGGCGCCGGGACCGCGAACACCATTGCCACCGACAGAACCAGCGTTGGCACTGTCAGCCGTGCGTCCTTCCACTCACTAGACATGCCGTTTCCGCTCCTCGAGAACGATGCTGCCCGTACGCACGATCGGCCCTCGCGCGCTGCCTTCGCCGTCCGGAAGGCTGAAAGCCACGGGGCCTGAAGCCGCGAATCGACGCTCTGCCTAGGATGTATGAACACGGCGCCGCGGCATGCGGGTGAGTGCAGCGTGAGCGTGATGCAGAGCAGCCCGGAACGCTGCGATGTGGCCTTTCCGGGATCGGTCACCGCCAAGAGGCGAACCACACCTGCCCGTGAGCATGCGCACCACGCGCGGCCCGCCCCGCCCTTTCCACTTCCATCCGCACGACACGCCCGGGAGCGCGAGAGGCACCCCCGCGCGTGCCCGCAACGCTTCCTTCCAGGAACCCAGATCGACCCTTCAGTTAAACGGATCGGCGCAGCGAAGTCAAGGCGGGACCCGTTGTCAAAGACGCTTTGCATGCTGCCGCTTCGGCGCCGGAGCGGGCGAGCCGTACGGAGAATCCGGCGCGCACACGGGTTCCCATCAGTTCCGCAAGGCGTTGTCGCCCAACATGTTGCGCCTCGTCGAGTGCCGTCGCGTCTGCAGCGAAATGCCGCGACGGCAAGCCGCTTGCCGATGTTGCACCGGCGCGCGGGCGATCGGCTCGGATTCGCACGCCGCGCAGCGAGCCGCCGGACAGAACTCAGCGCCGATGCAAGAAACTGCAACCCGCCGAATGCGTTGTATTCGCCGGGCCGATACGCGATAATAAATAATGAGCGGGGTGTTCCAGCATGACTTGAACGGCCTGTGCGCCGGACCGACCGGCCGTCGGCACGGCCCAAGGAACCCCCCACCCGAAAGCCTCGGCGTCGGCGTATTGGATACGCCGGGTGAAGGAATCTCAACGCCGTCATCGATCATCGAGTGAGAGTAAGTGGACAGGGGGTCTGCGGTGATCCTGAATGAGTCGAGTCGATGGACTGCCTGGCCGTTCGCGTGGCTGGGCATCGTTGTCGTGTTGTGCGCCACCGCCGTCGCGGGCGCGCAGAAGCCGGCGCGCGAGCCGGTGGAGCCGTCACTTGCCCAGTCGCCGACGTACTTCTATGACGCCGGGGGGAAGCGGGCGATCACAGAGTCGGAAACGGAATGGCTCGTCCACGTTCCTATGGGGAAACGCGACGGGGCTGACGCGGCTGAACGCCCCGCGTTCCTGCCGCCCCGCGTCGTCGCGGCGGAGTTGCCGGAGTCGACCAGACGTCTCGAAGAGCACATGGAGGCGAGAGGGTTTCATGTCGTGCGTGGCGGCGACCGGGCCGGTGTCGACGATCTGCCCGGCGTAGCGTACACGTTGCCGGTTCTCTATCGGGTCGGCGGCAGCGCCCCTCTGTATCTGACCGCCGACATCATCGCGCAATTCAGGCACGATGTGAATGAAGCGAGAATCCGGGCGGTGGCGGATTCCGTCGGCTGCGCGCTGACGCGGTGCCGGTGGGGCGAGCGCCGGTACATTCTGACCGTGCGCGACGTCACGGCGGTACATCCCGTGGCCGTTGCGAACTATCTCCACGAGCGTCCGGACCTGACCCGCTACGCCCATCCCGACTTCTTCGTGCCCAAAGTGACGTTCTCGCCCCCGATCATCAATGATCCTTACTATCTCAGTCATCAGTGGCATCTGGACGGCGATGTGCTCAAGGGGGCGGACGCCAACAGTGACGTGAATGTGGAAACCGCCTGGGACAGCATTCACGGACCGACGGCGCAGGGCAGCCCGACGGTCCGCGTGTCGATTCTGGACGAATGCGTCGAGAAATGGCACCCGGACTTGTTTCCGAACTTCGCGGCGGGGATCGATCTCGATCACGATCCGCCCGACGACGACCCGAGTCCGGACGCGGGGCAGCGTCACGGGACGGCCTGTGCGGGTTTGGCCGTGGCGAAGGGGAATACGATCGGTGTCCGCGGTGCGGCCCCGGAATGCGGGCTGATCGGCGTCAAGTTCTTCGGCGCGACGATCAGCGAGATGGCCGACGGGTTCTACTTCAGCGTGGATCCGGACAACAACGGGGACCACAGCGACGGCGCCTCCGTGCTCAGCAACAGTTGGGGGTTCGCCGACGGTACGCTCCAGCCGCCCGACGTGGTCGCCGCGATCAACTTCGCCGCCGTCAGCGGGCGCAACGGGTTGGGCTGCCTGGTGCTTTTCGCCGCCGGCAACGACGACCACACGGTCAACGGACTGTCGGCTCTGGGGCAACTGCCGACGACGATGTCCGTCGGAGGCACCAACAGCCACGCCAAGCACACCGAATTCAGCAACGTGGGCCCGGAGGTGGGCATCACCGCCCCGACCAACGATCGCGGCGACGACGGCGTTCGGGAGCCGTGGCTGAACATCACGACGGTGGATAACCAGGGTTCGAGCGGGTACAACGGCTTGGACGATCTCGACTACACGGACGAGTTCGGGGGTACGAGTGCGGCCACTCCGCTGGCAGCGGGCGTGCTGGCCCTGATCCTGTCGCAGGACGAGACCCTGACCGCTGTTGGGGCGCGCGCCATCCTGCAACACACCGCCGCCCGCCCGGACGCACCTTACGGTCGGTTCGACGGGATCAGCTCGCACAGTCACCGGTTCGGGTACGGCCGGTGTGACGCGGGGGCGGCGGTTGCCGCCGCCGCAGCAGGGCGCCGGTGGCCCGACCGCATCGACAACCTCAACGCGAGCCCGACCGGTGACGACGTTACGCTGACCTGGGACACACCGGCGAACGATTACGCGGGAAGCCTGCTGGTCCGATCGGACCGGCCCTTCGCATGGACGCCGACCGACGGCGAGACGTACAACCTGTACGACGTAGTGGCGCCCGGCGTGGAGGTGATCTACGTCGGTTTCGGCGGCGTGCACGTCGACGTCGGGGCATCGGCGGGCGGGTTCTTTTACGGCGTCTATCCGCACAGTGCGGCTCGCTACTGGGGATTCGGCGCCGCCGCCCACGTGATCCGGGATGGGATCGTCGTCTTCCAAGACAACTCGGAAGGCGCGGACCCCGGATGGACCCACGGCGGAGCAGGCGATGAATGGACACGGGGAACGCCCACCTCGGCGCCCTCCATCTTCTCGCAGTTGGTGACCGGCAGCGGGCCGCTGGCGGGGTTGGCGGGGACGCGGGCCATCGGCGGGGACCAGTGCTGGGGCACCGACCTGAATTCCATCTACGACGCCGGCGCCGACGCCTACCTGCAAACGCCGTTGATCAACCTCACCGGCGTCAGCGCACCGGTGTTTCTCGAATACTATGACTGGTGTCTGCTGGAGACGTTCTACGACCGCTGCACGGTCGAGGTTGTTGACGCCGACGACAACTTTCTGGGCTACCTCGATCCGGACACCGGTGGCGATTACGACTGGACGCTCCGTGTCTTGGACCTGACGCCGTTCGCCGTGAAGCCGATCAAGGTCCGGTTCCGCATCACGTCCGACGCCATACTGCAACGCGACGGCTGGTTCATCGATGATGTGCGGATTACCGTGGCGGGCAACGTCCCGCTGCCGCCGCTGGCGCGTGACGTCTACGTCGAGACGACCGAGAACACCGCTGTCGACGTGCTGCTGATAGGCTCCGACCCGAATCCGGGGTCCGTGCTGTCCTACGTCATCACGTCGCTGCCCCCGCACGGCACGCTGTACGACCCTAACGGATCGGGATCGGGCGAGATCACGTCAGTTCCCTACACGTTAGCCGCTAACGGTCCGGCAGTCTCATTCGACCCCGCCACCGACTACCAGGGCCCGGACTCGTTCACCTATCGGGTCACCGACGGCGGGCTGGAATCCAACCAGGCGGAAGTGTCCCTGTCGATCGGGACGCCGACGACGATCGACAGCCATCCGTTGGACACCGACCCCGGCTGGATCACGGAGGGCGACTGGGCATTCGGCGTTCCGCTGGGTCTGGGCGGAGATCCATCGTCGGGCTATACGGGGGTCAACGTGTACGGGTATAACCTCGGCGGCGCATATCCGGACGATCTGCCGCCGCGCCACCTGACCACGCTTCCGATGAACTGCGCGGGGCTCTCGCGGGTCACGCTCGACTTCGCCCGCTGGCTGGGTGTGGAGGCGGGCAGCTTCGACAACGCCAGCATTGCGGTCTCCAGCGATGGTGTCCTGTGGGAGACCGTCTGGGCTCACTCGGGAGACGACCTGGTGGAGACGTCGTGGAGCCTGCAGTCGTACAACATCGGGGCCGTGGCCGACGATGAGCCGTTCGTGCAGGTCCGCTGGACCATGGGTCCGACCGACGGGAACACCACGTTTGCCGGATGGAACCTCGACGATATCGAGATCCGGGCCATCGGAACGCCTCAGGGCAATCAACCGCCGTTGGCGCGGGCGATCCATGTAGAGACTGCCGAGAACATCCCGGTGGACGTCGTGCTCGAGGCCACGGACGCCGATGGCGACCCGCTGACGTATACCATCGTGGAGTTGCCCGCCAGCGGGGCGCTCTTTGATTCGAACGGGGTCGAGATCACGGCGGCCCCGTATCCGCTGGCCGGTGGCGGGCGGGTGGTGACCTACCAGCCCGACCCCGGCTTCACCGACCTCGACGGGTTGGCCTACCGGGCCGACGACGGCTCGCTCGACTCCAACGTGGCGGCGGTGACAATATTGGTCATCGACTCTGCGCCGTTCCCTTACACTGACGGGTTCGAGTTCGGGCCCGCGCTGGCGGGTCACTGGGTCGCCGCGTCCACGAACGTGGGGCGGATCCTCGTCACTGACGAGAACGGTCCGATCGGCTCGTATCACGTGACGATGGACTCCGCGTTGGCGGGGGCATACAGCCTGAACGAGCTGACGCTGGCCATCGATCTGGAGGGCGCCTCCAACGTGCTGCTGGAATACAGTTGGCGCGATTTCGGTGACGAGGCGGACCCGCTACCCGCCAGTTGGGACGGTTCATTCGAAGGCGACGGCGTGGCGGTCAGCGAGGACGGCGTCACCTGGCACCGGATCGCCGACCTGTTCGACGCGACGCGAACCGACGGCGACGAAGACGCCGACGGCGCAATCTGGCCGCGGGCCGGATGGTATCAGACCGTGACCCTGGATCTCGACGCCGCGGTGGCCGCAGCCGGCATCGGTTACAACAAGACATTCCGCATTCGCTTTCAACAGTATGACAACAACCCCATCGCCACCGACGGCATCGCCATCGACAACGTGGGCGTATTGCAGGGCACCGACGATCCGCAGATCGTCACCACCGCGCTTCCGCCCGGGACCGTGGGCGATCCGTATGGGCCGGTGATGATCGACACGATCGGCGGCGACCCTCCACTGATCTGGTCCGCGCCGATCGTCTACGGAGAAGAGTCGTTGGGTGACAGCCTGTTCGCCACTAACGGCGTCGCCCAGAACTGGCACGGTGACGACCTGGTCTTCGACCACCCGCTGCCGTTTACGTTCACCTTCTACGGGCAGACCTACTCGAGCATCCGCATCGCCACGGACGGGTGGATCAACTTCGGACCGCACGTGGGCTCGACCTACAACAACAGCGCGGTCCTGCTCGCTGCCAACGTGCGGATCGCCGTCTTGTGGGACGACCTGCGCACCGACATCGGCAACAGCGATATCTACATCGACGAGAGCGTCTCCGGGCAGATCGCCGTTCGGTGGGCGGCGGTGACGCGGTCGGCTGACAATCAACCATGCAATTTCAGCGCGACCCTATTCGACGATGGGCGCATGCGCTTCGACTACGGCGGCGGGAACACGCCGCTGACCGCAACGGTTGGCGTTTCGGCCGGCGACAGCGAGCGGTATTACCTGGCCTCCTACGATGCCCAGCCGGACCTGGGCAACGTCGATTCGCTGATGCTGGATTTCTCGCGCCTGCCTCCGGGCCTCGGCCTCGACGCCAGCGGGGTAGTCAGCGGGACGCCGACCGACGCCGGTGCGTACAAACCGATCTTCGCCATCGAGGACCAGTCCGGGCGAACCGATTCGAAGATGCTCCCCATTATCGTCACGACCGGCGTTTTCGGCGACTACGACCAGGACGGCGACACCGACCTGGACGATTTCCCGTGGTTCGTGTCGTGCCTCGAGCAGATCGAGCCGTCGCCGGAGTGTCTGGACGTGTTCGACGATGACGGCAACGGCAGCATCGACCTGCGCGATTACGCAATGTTCCAGCTTGCGTTCACCGGGCCGATGTGACCTCCGGGTCCGAACCGCGAGTGGACAAACCCCCGGGCTTCGACGCGCGCACGCGCTTGGAGCACGTTCGGCCGGGTCGGCCGGGCAATCCCTGGTGTGAGCCGCCGATCAAGGGGTGCCGCCGGAGCGTTCCGCCAGTTCGGCCATGTCCCGGGCCAGGGCGTCGGCAGGAGAGGCGATGGGAACGGTGAACGGGGGCGCTGCCCGCGTACGTCCGGCTGGTGGATCGCCTGGAACGGCTGTTTCACCCGCCGCCAGACTGCCCGACCCCAGAAGCGATCGCAGTTGGCCCAGCGAGGATTGGCTGCGGCTCATCAGACGCTTCAGTCGTTGCGACGCGTTGGGGATCTGCGCCGCGAGATCGGCTGCAGCCGGTGCGGACCCCAAGCCGTTGGGGTACGAGGCGACCGCCGCGTTGTCCCGGCCATCGAGCGCGGGCAATTGGCATTCAAGGCGGTCGATCTGTTCGGAGACTTCGCGGGCGAGTTGCTCGGCCCGTCCTATCTTCCTGGAGGCGTGGTCAAAGGCTTCGCGAGAGGCCAGTTGGGCATCGTCGACCGCGCCGGCAAACCGTTCGAGTTTGACGGCTTGCGATTTCTGCTCGTCGACGAGGCGGGCGACGTCGGTGTCGAGTCGCCCGATGTGTTCTTCGGTGCCGGCGAGGCGGGTGACGTCGGCGTCGAGTCGGCCGATGTGTTCCTCGGTGTCGGCGAGCCGGACAGCGATGTTGTTTGCCTCACTGTGTGCCTGATCCGCCGTGCCGGTCACCCGCTCCAGTTGGCTGGCATGTGTTTCGTGTTCGTCGGCGAGGCGGGCGAGGTCGGCGTCGAGTCGGCCGATGTGTTCCTCGGTGTCGGCGAGCCGGGCAGTGACCTTGCCGGCTTCGCTGCACGCCTGGTCGGCCGCGCCGGTCACCCGCTCCAGCTGGCGGGCATGTGTTTCGTGTTCGTCGGCGAGGCGGGCGAGGTCGGCGTCGAGTCGCCCGATGTGTTCCTCGGTGCCGCCGAGCCGGGCGGAGAGCTTGCCGGCTTCGCTGCACGCCTGGTCGGCCGCGCCGGTCACCCGCTCCAGCTGGCGCGCGTGTGATTCGTGCTCATCAGCGAGGCGGGCGACGTCGGTGTCGAGTTGGCCGATGCGTTTCTCGGTATCGGCGATTCGGTCAACGAACGTGCTGGTTTCACCGCACGCCTGGTCGGCCGCGCCGGTCACCTGTTTCAATTGGCGCGTGTGCGATTCGTGCTCGTCGGCGAGGCGGGCAACATCGGCGTCGAGTCGCCCGACGCGTTTTTCGGTGTGATCGGTTTGACTCGCGGCGAAGTTGGCGGTGCGCCGGGCTTCCTCCGCCGCATCGGCCACCTGTCTGAGTTCGCCGGCTTGCGAGCGTTGTTCGGTCGCAAGGTGGGCCAATTGAACGTCAATTCGTCCCACCCGTTCCGTGATCTCGACTGTTTGCGCAACGAGATGGTTAATCCGGGCGTTGCGGTTATCCGTCTTGGAGGCAGCCCGGGTTCGAAGAGTGTCCGGATGGCCAGCCGCCGCGTCGGTTGGAGCGGTGTTTTCGGCATGGGGCAAACCGGCGGCGCGGCCGATTCTCCAGACGGCCTGGTCGAAGACGTCTCCGACCACCTGCCGGGCCTCGTCCACCGCACCGGCGAAAAGCTCGAGTTTGCGGGTATGCAGTTCGTAGTTACGGGCAAGCGAGGCCTGGACGGCTTCAGCTCGCCGGACGCGTTCCTCGGTATCGGCGGTCTGCGATGCAAGGCGCTCGAGCCGATCGCTATAGTCATCCATTTTGCCCGAGAGGTTGCGTTCGGAACGGTCCAGGCGTTCGACCATCTCTTCGACTTTTTCGACCGCGGCGGAGTTTTGCGCGCTTTGCTCGCGCAAGGGCGCCAGAGCGCGGTGCACAGACCGCTCACACACCGGGGCGACGATATGTTCGAAGCCCCCCTCGCGTCGTAGTGGCGCGAGAGCGTGCTCCACGGTCCGCTCACACACCGGCGCGACGATACGTTCGAAGCCCCCGTCGCGCAGCGGCGCGAGAGCGCGCTGCACGGTCTGCTCACACACCGGCGCGATAATATGTTCGAACCTCCCCTCTTGCCACGGCGCCAGATCCTGCTCCAAGGCGAGGACCCGCTTCTCGAAGTCCGCCATCGAGTTGAGCGACGCATCCAGACTGCTTGCCCGTGCCGCATCCGTGGCCTCGAGCGAGCTGAGCCGGGCCATGATCGCGGCCAACTGCTTATCGAGATACGGGGCGGCGATGGCGGCGCCTGTGCAGGTGTGTTCGGGTGCGCGGGGGGCGACCGGTTCGTGGATCAGGTGATCGCGAACCGGCCGGGGGGCCGGAGGCGGCGGTGCCGGTCCGGGTCGTATAGGTGTGCGGTCGGTTGCGACCGGGCCGGGCATCGCCTCGTCGTCGGCGCTGACGGGCATCATCTGGGCGATCACCGTTTCGATGAACGGGCCGTCGATCGTCTTGCGGTCCGCGGAGTACGCGCTGAGCATGGCGTTGTCACAGACGGTGTTGATCAGGCGGGGCAACCCGTGAGAGAACCGGTAGATTCCCTCGATCGCGGACCCTTCGAACACCTCTTCGGCCGCGCCGGCGACGTGGAGACGGTGGCGGATGTATCCGGCGCACTGCTGGTGGTTCAGCGCCGGCAGATGAAACGATCGAAACAGTCGCTGCTGCAGCTGGCGCATGTCGGGCACCTGAAATCGATGCCGCAGTTCCGGCTGCCCGAGAATGGCGACCTGTAGCAGCTTGGCCTCGTCGGATTCGAGGTTGCCGATGGTGCGGAGCAGCTCGAAGGCGTCGCGTGGCAGGTTTTGAGCGTCGTCGAGCACCAACACCACCGGGATGTTGGATGCGAAGCGTGCCAGGAGGAACTCCTGCAGCGCATGAATGAGCTGCGCGGTGCTGTCGGCGCGGTTCACGTCGAGCTCGAATTCGGCGCAGATGAGGCTGATCAGGTCGTGGGCCGTTTCGCACGAGTGGTTCACGGTCGCGAACGCGATCCGCTCCTGGAAATGACGGAGCATCAGGCGTGAGATCAGCGTCTTGCCTGCGCCCACCTCACCGGTCAGGAGCACATAGCCCTTGCCCTCGCCAATGGTGTAGATGAGGGTGGCGAGCGCTTCTTCGTGCTCGGGAGTGGGATAGAAGAAGCGCGGATCGGGCGTGTTGTTGAATGGAAGCTCGCGCAGGCCAAAGTGCTTTGCATACACGGCACGACCCCGTCAAGAGATACTCGTTACGCGGGCAGCTACGGCTGCGTTGCGTAGTCGAATATCGGGCTCTGCCGGGCCGATCTTGAGATCACCGGCATAATATCGGCGGTCGCCCCGGGCGGCGGGGAGCGGGGGCGCCGGTGGGCCGCCGGGGCCACCGATTCAGGTCCGAAAACCGCTCTGGCAGTCACTATATCTTTGGGGCAAAGAACGTTCAGGCCGGCATGTGGGAACCCGATAAAACGGTGAGAATGCCGATGTTCGCCCTTGACGGACCGGACGGCGTCGCCGTCGCGTATGTCAAGGGCCGCAACGCCCCGATGGACGTTGCGCAACCTGGAATCGTGAAGGCACCGGCGGGCCGACCGTGACGAGGACGTGGAACGGGCCCGGGCCCCCGGCCAGGAACCGGCCATCATCATGCGAACGGTAATGGGCACGCTGCTCGCGGCGGCGACCGTAGTTTCCAGTGGATGTGCATCGAACCACCGCGAAGTGCACAACTGGCTGATGGCGTACCGCGAGTCGAATTCGTCGATCGACTATCGGGTCGGCATTCCGGACGCCATCCGGATCACCGCGCCGCGGATCCCGGAGATCGACGGCGAGCAGCAGACGATCCAGCCTGACGGGAAGATCACCCTGCGCCTGCTGGGCGAGGTACGGGTCGACGGAATGACGGCCAGGGAGATCGCCGCCAAGCTGACGGAGCTCCTTCGCGAGTACTATGAGGCTCCGAAGGTGCAGGTGCGCGTCGCGCGCTTTGAAAGCAAGAAGGTCTACGTGTTCGGGCAGGTCGGCAGTCGGGGCACCTCTGGTGGCGGGTCCGCCATGGGCGGCGGGCAGGCCGTCGTATACACGGGAAGGAACACGCTGCTCGACACGCTGGCCGATGCGGGCCTGAGCCTCATCGCATGGCGAAGCCGCGTAAAAGTCATCCGGGCCGATCCGGAGAAACACAAGCGGCACGTGCTCATCGTGAACGTCGACAAGATGTTCGAAGAGGGCGATACGAGCATGAACGTGCTGCTGGAACCGGGAGACATCGTGTACGTGCCGCCGACGCCGCTGGGTTGGCTGGGGCTGCGGATCCAGGAAGTCCTGTTCCCGTTCGCGCCGGTATTCAACGCGTACACTCTCCCGGGGACGGTGATCGGGGCCCACCGGATTTACGACGAGGAGAATCTGTTTGGAGAGGATGGCGGCTGACGTGATCGGCCCGGGATTAACTTGCCCGGGTGCCTGAGCGCCCCGGGGCGTCAAGGTCGGGCCCGCACCGAGAGCTTCTCATGGGACGGATTGCCGAAGCGCTGAGAAAAGCGGAACGAGAGCGCCAGGAGGCGGTGGAAGGCGCCGTGTGCGCTCCCGCGGTCGTCACGGCGCAACCGGAGTCGCCGCCGGCTGCTGCCTCATACGCTACGCCGCCGCCTGAGGTCGAGGACCAGGCGCCGCCCGACGGGTCGCCGCAATCCGTCCATCCGGTTCGGCTGCCCTCGGAGGGGATGTCGGAGGCTCTGGTGGCGTACTATGATTCGTCGTCGATGATCGCCGAGCAGTATCGCTCGCTGCGGACGCGCCTGCTCAGCATGAACTCCAGTAACGACCCCCGGATCCTCGCGATCACCAGCGCGGTGCCGAGAGAGGGCAAAAGCGTGACCGCCGCCAACGTCGCGATGATCCTCGCGGAGATCAAGCACCTGCGGGTCATGATCATCGATGGGGACTTCCGCCGCAGTTCGCTGGCCCAACTGCTGAACCAGAAGGAGACACCCGGCCTAGCCGATCTGCTTCGCGGCGCGGCTACCTACGGGGAGGTCGTCCAATCGACCCCTCTTGCGAACTTGTTCTTCATTGCGGCGGGAAAGAAGGGCGAGAGCAGCGCGGCGGAGATCCTGTCGTCGGACCGCATGGCTCCGGTGTTCCGCAAGATTCAGAGCCGTTACGATTACGTGATTGTGGACACACCACCCGCCACCACGGTGACGGACGTGGGAATCATCGGGCAGTTGTGCCACACGGTACTGATGGTGATTCGGATGAACCGCACGCCCGGACCGCTCGTGCACCGGGCCGTGCGCATGCTCCAGGTCAACAACATCCCGGTAGCCGGTTGCATTCTCGTCGGAAACGACGAGCGGAGCGTGCGGTACGGGTACTACCCGTACTACCACTACTACAAGGACTACTACGGTAAAGACGCGAAGTGACGCCGCCCTCTGCCCCGTCCGCCCACTCGTCAGCGGGGGCTTCCGGGAGGGGGGGCGGCGGCGTCACCGACTCGCGCATCCCGTCGGGGCGGGGCAGCTCCGTGGGCCGGACGCCAGGTGTTTATGATACGGGACCGGATCATCGTCTGTATTGCCAGTCGCTGGGATTACGATCCCACCAGTAAGCACCAGGTCATGAAGCTGCTGGCCCGCCATAACGATGTGGTCTGGGTCAACTATCGGGGCACGCGGCGACCCCGGGCCAACAGCGCCGACATCGGTGCCGTCGCTTCGACGCTGACCAGGGTGCTTCAGGGGGTGCAGCGTGCGGGCCCGCGCATGGTGCAACTGACCCCGCTGGTGATTCCCGGGGCGACTCACCGGGTGTCGCAGTCCGTGAACCGACGGCTGCTGGGGGGGCAGATTCGCCGGGCCGTCCGCCAGGTTCGCCGACGACACGATCGACCGGTCCAGTTGTGGACCTACGCTCCGGACGTATGGTTCCTGGCCGACGCAGTGGGCTATGAGCGCCTGGTCTACTATTGCGTCGACGAGTACAGTGAGTTCAAGGGCTTCGACTCCCAAGCGATGGCCCGGGCCGAACAGCGATTGATCGAGCGGGCCGACGTCGTGATCACCACATCGGGGGCCCTGTACGAGTCGAAGCGCCGCCTCCGCCCGGACGTGCACCTCGTGCGTCACGGCGTGGACGCGCCCCATTTCGCCCGTGCCCTGGACAATGGACTCGAGGTGCCGCCGGACCTGATCGGTCTGAAACGTCCGAGGCTGGGGTTCTTCGGGTTGATCCACCACTGGATCGACTGCGACCTGATCGAATCGGTCGCCCGCCGCCGCCCCGAGTACTCGTTTGTGCTGATCGGCGCCGACCACAGGAACCACTCGGGTCTGCTCCGGCAGCCGAACGTTCATTTACTCGGGAGGCGGTCGTACGCGTCTCTGCCCGCCTACTGCAAGGCCTTCGATGCCGCACTGCTGCCTTTCGTGCGCAGCCGGATGACGGAAAACATCAACCCCATCAAGCTCCGCGAGTATCTGGCCGCCGGGCTGCCCGTGGTTTCGACACCGCTGCCGGAGGCTGACCGATACCGCCCGGACGTCCTGATCGCCGCGGATGCCGAGTCGTTCGCCCGTGGCTGCGACGAGGCCGTCGCCCAATCGTCGCCCAGCCGGCGGAAGGCGCGCAGCCGGCGTGTTGCGGACGAGACGTGGGAGGCGGTCGTCGAGAAACTGTCGCGGATCGTCGGGGGCTCGCAGCCGGCGCCGCCCGTCGACATGCCCGCCGTTGTCCCGGCCTCGTAACCAGGTCGCACTGCGGACGCCACGTTCTTCGAGCCCGCTGGCGTTGCGCCACGGACGAGCCGCAGCCGGTAAGCCGGCAGCGGCGCGCCTTGCCCGCAAGGTGTCCCCCTGGTGCTCGACGCGCGCACGAACGACCCTCTGCGACGCGTACGGGCGGACGAATTGCCCATGGCACCCGAGGTCATGGTCATGTCACAGTCAGGAGACACTGACCGTTTCGGGCCCGGTGTGTTTGCCGGCCAGGTGGGCGGCGATCGTCTGGACGATGTGCTTGGGGTCGACGGGTTTGGCGATGTAGTCGTCACAACCGGCGCTGATGCACTTGTCGCGGTCACCGGTCATGGAGTGCGCGGTCAGGGCGATGATCGGGCGCGTATACCCTCTGTTTCGCAGCAGCTTGGTCGCGTCGTATCCGTCCATCACCGGCATTTGCATGTCCATCAGGATCACGTCGAACGGGCGACCCTGATCCTGCGCCGCAAGCGCCTCGTCAACCGCGCTGCGGCCGTTCTCGGAGATTGTCACATCAACGCCTGCCTTCCTCAGGGCGAACGAGATCAGCCGCTGGTTGTCCGGCCCGTCTTCGGCTAGCAGAATGCGGCAGTCGAGCCGGTCGGCGCACGGCGGGTCGGTCAGTGGCATGGCGGTCTGCGCGGGTTGAGCTCCTGCCTCCGTCG
Source organism: Phycisphaerales bacterium (assembly GCA_020353195.1). Classification (GTDB taxonomy): domain Bacteria; phylum Planctomycetota; class Phycisphaerae; order UBA1845; family UBA1845; genus JAFGJQ01. The sequence continues at coordinate 2,045,019 of CP070691.1, forward strand.
AGGTCTCGACCATCGGCACGCCGTCCAGCGGCCCCACACCGATCGTCAAGCGGAAACAGGTACCCCAGCCCGGTCGGGTGTCCGCAACGACGATGTCACCGCCCAGCATTTCCGCCAGGCGCTTGCTGATGGCAAGCCCCAGTCCGCTGCCCCCGAACTGCCGGGTCGTTGACGTATCTCCCTGTGTGAAGGGGTGGAACAGTGCGGAGGCCTGCTCGGCCGTCATGCCGATGCCCGTGTCGACGATGTCGAATTGCATCATCGGATTGGCGGAATCGGCGTCCACGAGGCGGGTGACGAGCCGGACCGAACCTCTCTCCGTGAATTTGATCGCGTTGCCGATGAGGTTAATCAGAATCTGCCTGAGCCGGGTGGGGTCGCCGTGAATCGTCTCGGGGAGGGCGCCGACCGTTTCGACGTCCAACGGCAGGCCCTTGGCATCGGCGCGAATCTGCATCAGCGACTGCACGTCGCTCATCAGCTCCAGCGGTGAGAACCGGATGCGCTCGACGTCGAGCTTGCCCGCCTCGATTTTGGAGAGGTCCAGGATGCTGTTGATGATCTGCAGCAGGTACTCCCCGTTTCGCTTGATGGTTTCGGCCGCCTCCAACCGCTGCGGCGGCGCCTTCTTGCGATCGCCGTCTTCAAGCAGCAGGTCGGCGAACCCGAGAATCGCCGTCATCGGCGTACGGATCTCGTGGCTCATGTTGGCCAGGAACTCGCTCTTGGCCTGGTTGGCCACCTGGGCGTCCCGCACGGCGGCTTCAAGCTGCTCCATGGCCGCCTCGAGTTCGACCGCGGTGCGCTTCTCGCTCTTCAGCGCCTCGATCATCCTGACGTTGTTTTCGCGCAGCTCTTCCTGCGCCTGCTCCGCCACCTTTCTGGCTTCTTCGGCGTCCTCCATCATGTTGAGGGCGGCCTGTTCAGACTGCTCCCGAACGCGGATTGCCTCGCGCAGCTCCTCGTTCGCCTTCGTCAATGCATCCGTTCGGTCGGCCACTCGGTGTTCGAGAAGGGCATGCGCCGCGCGTAGTCGATCTACCATCGTGTTGAAACTGGCAGCCAGGATACCGATCTCGTCGCGCCCTTGGACCGGAACGGGAGTGATCTCTGCGCTTTCGGCGTGGCTGGCGATGTGTTGGAAGTGCCGGGTAATCGGCCCGAGGCGACGGGCCACGACAAACCGGAACGCGAGCACGATGCCCACGAAGAGAAAGCCAAGCCCTCCGACCATCACCGTGGAATGTCTCACCACTTCCGAGACCATGGCGCTTTCGACGTTCTCCATCGGGATTGCAATCGTATCGAGGGCAACCACCTCACCGAGAGGGCGGTGGAAACCTGCGGTCGCCCCGTATCGCTCCAGCAGCGAGGCCGGAGCGTCCTCGGGGCGCCCATGACAACGCAGGCAGCTCTCTTTCATGCGCCTGGCGCTGAAGTGAGCGATGTATTCGCTGCCCTTCAGCTCAATGACGCCCACCCATTTGTCGACTTGGGGGTTGTTGTTGAAGTACTCGATCGCGCGCAACTCATCCGGGCTTGCCTGATTGGCAGGGTTCCGGGGATCGTCGGAAGAGAACTTGATGACATAGTCGGGGAATTCCTTGCGGACCTTTTCAAAGATGCTGCGGGCCACGAAGGACGAAGACATCGTTTCAGGCACGAATTCCTCTTCGCCGACATACTCCTCCATGGTCGGGCGAACCTCTTCCGCAACGTAGCTGCGAATCGCGAGGTCAAACTCCAAGGCCAGCGCGGCTTGCCGGCTCATCGCATCCACAACGTGCCTTCGGGAGTGAGAGTAAGCCCAGTAAGAGTCGAGGCCGGTGAACGCAATGGCAAGGACCGCCACGAGCGCCAGGAATCGTGTCGTGATACTTCTCATTCGTCAGCTCCCGTCCGATCGGAGCCCGCCAGCCGCGCGACCCGCGACCGGATCGAGCGACCCGCCCGCAGGAGCACCCGAAGAATCCAGACACGGACCGCGGCGCCGCCGACCGCTGGCCCGGCGCAGGATCGGGGAAGGCCGGTCCGGGGACGGCAACAGGTGTGACGAACCTGGATCCCGTCATGTCATCACATTGCCTATCGTCGGATCGGTCGCAGGCCATAAGCTCAGGCGTGGACGAACCGTTGGCAGGCGACGGCATTGCGACGGCACGTCCGATAGACGGCGAGGCTTCCCGACCCCGCACGTGCAGTCGCCGCCGATAAGCGACCGAAACTGGATTGTGTCAGACGGTGTGCCGCCCGGCGCAACGAAGGGCCGGCTCTCCGGCTAGTCCACTTCGTAAAGGGCGCGGTCGCGGAACTCATCCGCACGCTGAAGAATCTCCTCGCGGTCGGGCAGCACCTTCGCGTCCAGCACGTAGGCGAACGTGCGCTCGTCGTGGATGTGGCCGGGCCAGAGAACTTCGGCGAAGAAATCGACCGGCGGAATCTGATACCACGGCTCGACAACCTGCACGTGGGTCCGGAGAGATTCGTACCCCTGCTTGCGGATGATCAGGTCGTAGTCTCCGTACCAGGTGAAATCGACGGAGACCGGGCTTCGCCCCACCTCCTGGTCGTTCAGGTAAACCAGCGCGCCGGCGGGTTCGGTCTGGATGGTCATCGTTCGCCGCACGCAACCGCCGGTCAGCCCGCCGACGACGAGGACGAGAAGCGGAATGGCCCGTTGCATGTTCATCTCAAGCATCCGCCATTGTCGGCCAGGCGGGACGGCCCCTCGACGCACGGCGTCGATAACTCGAGGCCACCCGGGTTCTATGGATCGCGCCCCCTTTCCCAAAGGCGCTCTTATCGGGTCCGCCCGTACAGGTACTCGTGGAGGTACTCGATCGTCTGCTGGCGTTGGGCGGCCTCGGCGGCCATGAGGTCGCCGATCGAGATCATGCCCCGCAGTCGGCCCGCATCCACCACGGGCAGGTGGCGGATTCTCTTCTCGGTCATGACGTTCCGGCATTCTTCAACCGTGGTGTCCGACCGGCAGCAGGCGCAAGGCGAGGTCATCACGTCAGCAACTTTGGTCGTCTCGGCCGACCGGTTGGCCGCCACGACCCGGTTCATGACGTCGCGTTCGGTGAAGATGCCCACCACCTGATCGCCCGCCGTCACCACGAGGGCTCCGATCCGCCGCTCGTTCATGATCCGGGCCGCCTCGATGACCGCCGCGTCTCTCGCCACGGCGGCTACGTCAGCGCCTTTCTTGTTCAGGATGTCTTCGACGGTTCGCAATGTTCGCCCTCCGAGCGGGTGCGGGAAACCTCGACGGACGCCGGGTCATGATCGGCCAGCAGCGTCGCAATTGCAAGCGGAATCACGCGAATCCGGGCCGCTTCGACGGTTGGCGGTCGGTTTCGGCGTCCCGGGCCGGTCGGTCCGGACGCGGCCGGCGACATCATCCTCCCGGAAAACCGCACCAGGCGCTGTCCCCTTGCGTGGGAAAATGTGCTACAAACTCACGCTGGACATCACCGGCCGATGCCGAATCGGGGCGGTGCGACACGCTTCGCAACGTGAAAAGACTGCCGAAAGGGTATCCACCATGTGCAGGCCTGCAGTATGGAGCATGAGCGGGCTGATCGGGTTGTCGATCCTGGCAGCCGGGTGTGATCAACGGGATGTCGATCTTGAGAAGATGCTAGCCCAGCAGGTCGACCGTGTGACCCTCGAGAACACCCGGCTGAAGCGCGAACTGGCCGACCGGGACCAGACCATCGATTCGCTTCGCCGCCAGGTGGACGAACTGCTGGACCTGGGCCCGGGGCGGCTCGACCACCTTTTCACGATCGACCGGATCGAGTTGGTGCGTCTGACCGGCGGAGCGGACTATGACGGCCGGCCCGGCGACGACGGGGTGACCGTCTACGTTCGCCCGGTCGACGTTCAGGGTGACCCGATCAAAGCCGCCGGCGAGATCCGCGTTCAGCTCCTCGACGTGACGCAGCAAGGCCAACCCCGCGAGTTGGGGCTCTACGTCATCAACGACCCGGGTAAGCTCCGCGCGGCGTGGCACAGCGGGATCATGACCGACCACTACACGGTCAAGTGCGGCTGGCAACCCGGGGTACCCCTGCCCGCAAGCCGAGAGGTCACGGTTCGCGTGACATTCCTCGATTGGCTGACCGGTCGGGAGTTCACGGCTCAGGAGATGGTCCGTGTGTCGTTGGTCGAGGGGCAAGAGGTGAGCTCGTGCCGTCCTCCCGGGAAGCCCTCCGGTGTTCGCAGCCCCGGGCCCATGCCGTCGTGCGCGGGCGCCGGCTGAGCCCGATCAGCTCGGTTGTTACTTTCGGCTTGCCCCGCCGGTCCAGCACGCGTATTCTGATAATAGCGAGCGGACACAGCCGTACCGCCGATCGGGCCGCAGCAGGGGCATCGCATGCCGCGGAAGTCGCGCCAGGACGATCAGGACGGGACCGGCGTCGAGCCGGGCGACGGGGCAGCAGATACCGCCGTCGTCACGGAACGGCAACCGGCCCGCACGCCGCCCCGGTTGCTGCCTCCCTTCAAAGTCCTACTGCACAACGACGACGTCAATGAGTTCCTGTATGTGATCGCGGCAATCATCAAGCTCACGTCGCTCTCACAGGAGGATGCGGTCCAGCGCACCCTCGAGGCTCACGAGACCGGCGTGTCGCTGCTGCTGGTGACGCACAAGGAGCGGGCGGAGTTGATCCAGGAGCAGTTCGCCTCCTGCAATCTCACCGTCACCATCGAACCGGATACCGTCTAAGCAATGCCGTTTGAAGCTCGCGCTGCCCACGGGTCGCGCTTCCGGTGATGCGCGGGCGAAAGCGGCGGTCTGCGCGGTTGCCGCGGCGGGTGGTGACGTTCGGTGGCCCGGGGCTCTCATTTACAGTCCGCCCGTCGGTCCTATAATTGGCCCGGCGCCCGGGTTCCTGACGTTCCAGCGCGGAGAGCAGACATGGCACTGTTGGGCGTGAACATCGATCATGTGGCGACGGTGCGACAGGCCCGTCGCACGGATGAGCCGGACCCTGTCTGGGCAGCCGCTGAAGCCGAGCTCGGTGGCGCGGACGGGATCACGGTGCATCTGCGCGAAGATCGGCGTCACATCGGCGATCGGGACGTCACCCTGTTGCGGCAAACGGTAGGGGTCAAGCTGAATCTGGAAATGTCCATCGCCGACGAGATCGTCCGGATCGCGTGCGACGTGAAGCCGGACCAGGCGACCCTCGTCCCGGAGCGTCGGGAGGAGCTGACGACCGAAGGCGGGCTGGACGTGGTCACGCACGGCCAGCGGGTCCGGGAGGCGGTCAGGCGGCTGCATGACGCCGGGATCATCGTCAGCGCGTTCATCGAGCCGGTCGCCGAGCAGGTGGAGGCCTCCCAGGATGTCGGCTGCGAGGCGGTCGAGCTATGGACTGGTGCCTACGCCCACGCTGCCAGCCCCCCGGAGCGGGACCGGGCGGTGGCTGACCTGCGGGCGGCGCTGGCGCTGGGGCACAAACTGGGGGTGGAGGTCCACGGCGGGCATGGGCTGACCTACCGGAATATCGCGGTCATCGCGTCGGAGCCGGGGTTCTTGGAGTTCAACATCGGCCATTCCATTGTTTCCCGGGCGGTGTTCGTCGGGATGCGCCGTGCGGTGCGGGAGATGAAAGGACTGTTGGAGCGGTACAAGCCGCGGGAGTCGAGACCATGAGGTGTGCGTTCTGGCTAGTGACGGTGGCGGCCGTGTCGATCACGGCGCCAGCTGCCTATGGCGAGTTTCTGCTGACCGATGCCGACCGCGTGGTGTTCTACGGGGATCGGCAGGTTGCCCCGCCGACGTTCGGGTTGCAGGTCGAGTCGTTCGTTCGGGTGCGGTACCCAAAGCTCAAGACGTGGTTCCTGCACCAGCGGGCGTATCCGGATGGCACGGCCGCCGAGGGCACCGCCCAGTTTGACGAGCGGGTGGCCACCTGGGACCCCACGGTGGTAGTGCTCTGCTTCGGGCAGGACGACGCGGGGCGGCAGGCGCTGGATCCAGCCAGGGTCGAGGCCTTCGGCTCCGAGATGCGGAAGCTGGTCGGCCAGTGCAAGGCGATCGGAGCGAACGCCTGGCTGATGACACCCATCTGCCCGAACGCAGCCGGCCGACCCCGGCTCCAGGAAATCCGGTATGACGAGTGCGTGGGCGCGTATGCCGAATCGCTGCGTACCATCGGCCGGGAGCTGCAGGTTCCGGTGCTGGACTGGTATCAAGCGACGGTGGAGTATCGCCAGACGTCGGAGGGCAAGCCCCGGCTGCAATTGACGACGACATCAGGGGTTGATCCATCGCCACGAGGCGCCGCCGTTGCCACCGAGCTGATCCTGGAAGCCTGGAAGGCGGAGCCGACGAAGTTCGCGATTCGCGCCGATTGGTCCGGCGACCTCGCGGAGGTCTCCGCCGGGCAGGTGACGGCGAACAAGGAGGACGAGGGCACCCTGATCCTCTCGCTGAAGGACATCCCCCTGCCGTGGCACGTGGCGGACCGAGGGCCCGTCCTGGCTTCGGATTGGCCGCCGGCGCGGTTCTATGAGTACACGTTGCAGATCGAGAACATTTCGGATCCGACCGTCGGGTTCGTCATCTCCCCGGTGGGCGGTGGCCCCCCCGACAGCACCAAGCCCTTCATGAGGCGAATGCTCGATGAGGGCTGCGACGTCAGCTACTTCGGCCCGCTGGCGGTGTCCAAGGCGGTGAGCGACTTGAACGGGGCAATTGTGGAGAAGAACGAATGGTATCGGCGGGCGGAGGAGTTCCGGAGAAGGCCCGTTCCCGAACCGGAATTCGAACAGGCCTACCGGACCCAGGCGCTGGCGTTCCGGCAGTATGCGGATGGGACGGCCAACATCATCCTGCGCATGCCCCGGACGATGAGTATTGATATCGCCGTGCAGACGTCGCACGCGGCGCAGGCCCGGAGGAAGAGAGAAACGCCTCCGACCACGCTGCCGGCGGAGGAGCCGTCAGCCGGTGAGACAAACGCCGTACCGGAGAAACCCGGTCGCTGACGGTTCAGGCGGATGTGACAGGATTGTGACAGTATTATGACCCCCACACTGGCATGCCCCTATCCGCGATTGCGGTGGTTCGACAAGGTGGTGACCGCGCTGACGTGGGCCTGCGCGATCGCGGTGTTTGCGACCGTGGGTTGGATGGCGATCAGCCCGGACGATCCGCGGGGCGCGGTCAGTCTGTCGATCGGCGATGTGGCGGTGGTCATCCCCCAGGTCGCCGCCCTGGCGGCGGTGGTAGCGGGCGTGGTCACCGCCATCATCGGGCGCATGCTCCCAGACGCGGGGACGTTCGCCGTGGCCGTTGGCCTGGCCGGGGCGAATCTGCAAGGGCACCCTTCGTCCTACCTCCTGATGAACGCCACCGGCGTCGGGGCCCGGCGAATCCTGTGCCTGTCGCTCGTGGCGGAGGCGGTGGTCTGGTTTCTGGTCATCGCGGTGGCGTTCGTGGTCTCGGGGCTAGTCATGCGATGGTGCTGGTGTTACGGGCGCGGCGAGTCCGATGCGGACGCCGGCCCCGCAAAGCTGGCGACCCTATCGATTGCCGACGTCCCTGTCCTCGGTCGCCTGGTGTGCGGGGCGCGGTTGACTGCGGACGCGACTCGACCACGGAAAGGCGTCCTGCACGGTGTGGTGACCGCTCTGGCCGCGTTGCTGCTGATCCGTTTGCTGGCGACCGGGTCGCCGGCCCGCACCGTGCAGCACGGTCAGGTGTATTTCTCGCTGGCGGCGGCGTTCTTCATCGGCGGGTATGCGGCTCACCGGATGTTCCCGGTGCGAACTGCGCTTTGGGGTTGCCTTGCCGTCCCCGTTGTGTGTATCATCGGGTACGCGTGGACGATGCTGCGCGCGCAGGGCCCGGCTTCCTACGCCCGCATCGCCAGCGTGCCGCCGACCGCCTTCATTCGGGCCCTTCCGTTGGAGTACATTTCGGTCGGTATCGCGGGCGTGCTGGCGTCGTTTTGGGGCCGCGCCAGTCCGGGCCAGCCCGCCGACGAGCGTGATCGCCCAGTTGAAGGCTCGCGGGCCTGATGACTTTGGACAGTCATGATCTGGCAACACAACGTTCGAGATCTTTACCGTGAGATGCGGAGGCGTATCCTCGCCGAGACCGAGCACTATCTCACGCGCTGCCTTGCCAATCCTCATCTGGCCATTCGCATTCCCAGAATCAAGGTCGGCGAGGGTTCTTTTCCGCCCGGGCTGGCGGAACGATTCTGGTCCGAAGTGCTCAGTCGTGAGTAATCCGGGCCAGCGGGGCGTTTCACGAACGACGCCGTGATCTTGAGTGGTGCACGAGCGTCGTGGATGCGCGCCAGCGCCGGGTTCCAGGATTTGCGAACTGCGGCACCGGTGTCGTTGGGCAGTGCGGAGGCTGTGCAGCCGAGGCGCCGGCCTTCCTCCGGGGCAACGACGCCTCGGTGCTGTCTCAGATCAGCCGCCTCATCGTGCACTTCGCACGAGATTGACGCCGATTGCCGCAAGGATACGCGGCTGCTTTACGCCAGCGGCACGATGCCCTACGACGCAGCGGTCGATGCCGTCGGTCCACCCCTTGCCAGGATTCCGGGCAACCGTGATACTGCCTGTCACTGCCCTCGCTACCGACGCCACGGGAGCCAAGGGCTGAGGAGTCCTGCTCCTGTAATCGGACAAGATCATGCAACTGACCCCGCTGGATTGGATCGTTATCACGATCAGCCTGCTCGTCGCCTTCTCACCGGCCGTTTTTTTCGCCCGCCGCGCCGGCAGAGGAACCGCGGAGTTCTTCGCGTCGGGCCGGGCGGCCCCGTGGTGGTTGATCGGTACGTCCATGGTGGCCACCACGTTCAGCACGGACACACCCAACCTGGTCACCGACTTCGTTCGCAGCAAAGGCGTTGCGTACAATTGGGCGTGGTGGGCTTTTCTGCTCACGGGGATGATGACCGTTTTCTTCTACGCCCGGCTGTGGCGGCGCTCGGGCGTCTTGACCGACCTCGAATTCTACGAGTTGCGCTACTCCGGCCGGTCGGCGGCGTTCGTACGCGGGTTCCGGGCCGTTTATCTCGGCCTGTTCTTCAACTGCGTCATCATGGCGTCCGTGACGCTGGCCGCCGCGAAGATCGCGAACGTCATGCTCGGCTGGGACCGGACGCAGACCGTGATCTTCTGTTCGCTCATCTGCATCGCTTTCGCCGCCCTGTCGGGTCTGTGGGGCGTCCTCGCCACCGACATCATCCAGTTCGCCATCGCGATGGTCGGCGTGTTCGCCGCCGCCTATTACGCGCTGCAGCGCCCCGAGGTCGGCGGGTTGGCCGGGCTCCTGCAGAAGATCGACCCGGACACGCTTCGACTGCTTCCGGACTTCGGCAACCATGAACTGACAATGACGGTTCTGATCATCCCGCTGGCGGTCCAGTGGTGGTCCGTCTGGTATCCGGGCGCGGAGCCGGGCGGCGGGAGCTATATCGCTCAGCGAGTGCTCGCCGCCCGGACGGAACAGCATGCCATGGCCGCAACGCTGTGGTTCAACGTCGCACACTACGCCCTGCGGCCCTGGCCATGGATCATCGTGGCCTTGTGCTCCCTCCTCGTGTACCCGACCCTGGGAGACATCCAGCAGACATTGCCGAACGTCGACGCCGACCTGCTCGGCAACGACATTGCGTACCCGGCCATGCTCGCGCTGCTGCCGCACGGCGTGCTCGGTTTGCTTATCGCGTCGCTACTGTCCGCCTATGTCTCCACGATGTCCACGCATTTGAACTGGGGCGCCTCGTATCTCGTCCACGACTTCTATCGGCGTTTCATACGCGGCGGTGCCAGCGAGCGCCACTACGTATGGGTCTCGCGGGTCACCACCGCCGCGCTCATGCTGCTGGCGGCGGCGTTCATGTTCCTGCTCTCCACGGCCGAGGAGGCTTTCCACCTGTTGCTGTCGATCGGCGCCGGCACCGGGCTGATCTACCTGCTGCGATGGTTCTGGTGGCGGATCAACGCTTGGAGTGAAATCGCGGCCATGATCGCGTCTTTCGTGACCGCCGTCGCTTTGCTCGTGGTCAAGAAACTCGGCGTCGTGATCCCCGTCCATTACTCGCTGGTCGGAACGGTAGTAGCTACGACCTGTGTCTGGGTGCTCGTCACGTACTTGACGCGTCCCGCGGATCACGATTCTCTGGTGCGGTTCTACCGGCTGGTTCGCCCCGCCGGACCCGGGTGGAACCACATCCGAGCCGCCGCGGGCGTTGCCGCGTCCCCGGACAGCCTGCCGCACGCCTTCCTCGGCTGGGGTCTGGGTTGCACGCTGGTGTACTCCGCTCTGTTCGGGACGGGGAGCTTCATCTACGGCAGGATCGCCGCGGGCGTCGTCTGCACGATGCTGTTCGCGGGCAGCGCCGTCGTGCTGGCGAGACTGCTGCCGGCGATGTGGAGGGATCGTCACGCCGCGGCGGGGAGTGACCTTGCCGGTAGTCGCTGACCGTGCGCGCCTGAACGCGTCGCCGGACGCCGGACCGTTACAGCACCTTGCGCATCCGCTCCACCGCCTCGCGGAGGCGGTCCTCAGGGACGGTCAGGCTTATGCGGAAGTAGCCCTCCCCGGCGGCGCCGAAACCCACACCGGGACAGACCGTCACGCCGGCCCCGCTGAGCAGCCGCTCGCAAAACGGCAGCGAGTCGACTCCTTCCGGGCATCGGACCCACACGTAGAACGCGCCGCGCGGCCTGGTGACGCCCAGGCCTATCTCCTCCAAACCACAGACCAGCACGTCCCGCCGCCGGCGGTACAGGTTCCGCATCGCTTCCGTGTGCTCGCCGCTCGTGTCCCGCAACGCCTCACAGGCGGCCCATTGCACGGCCTTGAACGGTCCGGAGTCGACGTTGCTCTTAACGAAGGCGAGTCCCCGGATCGCATCCGGATTGCCCACCGCGAACCCGATCCGCCAGCCTGTCATGTTGAACGACTTCGACAGCGAGTGCAGCTCGATGGCACACTCCATCGCGCCGGCCGCCTGCAACACACTCGGCGCCGGCTCGTCGAAGTAGTTGTCGATGTACGGGGCATCGTGGACGAGCAGAATGCCGTGCTTGCGGGCGAATGCCACCGCCTCTTCCAAAAACGCCAGCGGCGCCACCGCCCCCGTCGGGTTGTTCGGGTAGTTCAGGTACAGAATCCGGGCGGCACGGGCCACGTCGTCGGGAATCTCATCGAGTCGCGGCAGCCAATCGTTGGCGCCGTCCAGCGGCATGGCGTAGGCTACACCACCCGCCAGGATGCACCCCGACACATAGGCCGGGTACCCCGGATCGGGTACCAGCACGTTGTCACCCGGATCCACAAATGCTAGTGGCAGATGTGCGATCGCATCCTTCGCACCGATCAACGGCGTCAGCTCCGTAACCGGATCGAGCCTGACGCCGAACCGTCGGGCGACGGAGTCCGCCGCCGCCTGACGATACTCGCGCACGCCCGCCCCCAGTGAGTACGTATGATTCTTCGGGTCGCGAATCGACCGCTCCATCGCTTCCACGACGAACGCCGGCGTTGGTTGGTCCGGATCGCCCACGCCCAAGTCGATCACGTCCACCCCGGCCGCAATCGCTTCGCGTTTCTGCCGGTCGATCTCGAAGGCCAGGTACGGCGGGATTCGTTCCAGACGTTCCGCCCGTCGAATGCTCATGATCGGGTCCCCTTCCAGTAGCGATGAAGCGCCCGGACCGATTCTTGCTTATGGATCGCCGGTATACGGTTGCGCGCAGTCGAATATCGCGCACCCTGACTCACCGGCGGTTTCTCCGCGCGTGAATTTCTTGCCGCGTCGATAGCCCGGCCTCTGGTTTCTTCTCCTTGTCACGCCGCCGAGAACGGCTCGCGGTCCGCGGCGCTCAGCACCGTTGTCAGGCCCGGCACTTCCACCGACAACCGCTCCGCCAGCGCTTTCAGCGCCGGGCGCTCACTCGTCCAGTGATTCACCGCAATCGCGCACGCCCCGTGCCGCAGGATCGCCAACGCGTCGTGATGGCGGATTTCACCCGTCACTACGACGTCTCCCGATCCGAGGCCGGCCTGGAACATCCGGCCCCCAGCCGCCCCGGCCATACAGATCGCACGCTTGACCATCCCGTGTGTGTCGCCCACGACCTGCACGCACGATGCTTGCAAGCTGCGCTTCACGTTCACCGCCAGTGCGCCGAGTTGAACCGGCGGGTCCAACATCCCTTGCCGCCCGATGCCTTTGGCCGGACGCCTGTGCAGCGGATAGATATCGAACGCCGGCTCTTCATATGAGTGCGTCGCCCGAATGGCGCGGACCACGTCCCATACGCGTCCTGCGGGCGCGACGGATTCCAGCCGGACCTCGTCCACGCGCTCGAACGCGCCTGCCTGCCCGATGGTGGGCTTCGTCTGGTCCGAGCCCAGGAACGTGCCCTGACCCGCCACGCGAAAACTGCATTTGTCGTATTCGCCGATCCGTCCCGCGCCGGCCGCAAACATCGCTTCGGCTACGGCGTCCACTTCGGCCGCCGGCACGAACACGATCACCTTGCATTCACCCTCGCCCGGCTCGTCTGCGATTTCCACGGGTTCCGGATCCTTGACATTACACAGCGAGGCCAGCACGTCGTTTGTTCCGCCCTCGGCCGCGTCGAGCGCCGTGTGTGGCGAATACACCGCGACCCCATGGGCGATGCACGCGAACACGTGGGCGTCGGTGTCACGGCTGGCGGCGTTCAGCCGCGAGATCGGCTTGAACA
>CP070691.1:2057862-2073760 GCA_020353195.1 Phycisphaerales bacterium
CAGACCGGCCAACCCGCCGTCGCCTGAATCAAATGAGCAATGCCCCGCCCCGAGCTCCGCGCCCCACACATTACGAGCCGCGACCGTAAGGGAGCGGGCCTTATACTGAACCGCGACCGTAAGGGAGCGGCCAGCTGCGAGGAGCTTCGAAAACCAATCATTCGCTTGACTCGCAAGCTCCAACTCGGTTATGCTACACGTTACCTCCAAGCTGCTGGGCGTGACGGTCCAACCTTCCGGTCAAGGGGAACCTGACATGAGCGTTTCACAGTTCTGCAGCCATGCGTGTTTTTTCACGGGCGAAATCTTTGTGACGCTGCGCCTCGAGAAGAGACCGCGGCCCTTCCGCCTGAAGAGCCCAGGAGGGATTCCGCACAGCCTGAGCCCTGCTCCGCACCTTCTCCATTCCGCGATGGTGGCGCCCGTGGTCCTTTCTTTCATGCTCGTTGAGGGTGTCGCCGCCGCAACCGGCCCGCTCTTCCCGGGCGCGCAATACACAGCCGGCGCTCGGCCCTCGTGTGTCGCGGTTGCAGATCTGGACGGTGACGGGGACGCAGACCTGGCCGTAGCGAACTGGGAAAGCGAGAACGTCTCCGTCTTGCTCAACGACGGCGGCGGCACGTTCGCGGCCCACGGCACCTGCGCCGCCGGTGTTTCCCCTCGTTCCATCGCGCTCGCAGATCTGGACGATGACGGGGATGCGGACCTGGCCGTCGTACACTCCGGCGGGGTTCTGGTCTTGTTGAACGCCGGCGATGGCACTTTCGTGGCCCAGGTCACCTACCCCACCGGCTATTACCCGTACTCCGTCGGGATCGACGACCTCGACGATGATGGGGATGCGGATCTGGCCGTGACCAACGGCGGCGGCGATTCCGTGTCGGTCTTGCTGAACCACGGGGACGCCACGTTCTCAGCCCAGGGCCCCTACGCAACCGGCGATGGGCCAACGTCCCTCGCCATCGCAGATCTGGACGATGATGGTGACGCGGACCTGGCCGTAGTGAACTGGTACGACCACGACGTTTCGATCTTGCTGAATCATGGGGACGCCACGTTTACGGCCCAGGGCAGCTACCCGATCGGCTTCTATGAGCTCAGTTCAGTCGCGACCGACGACCTTGATGGTGACGGGGACGCCGACCTGGCCGTGACCAGCGCAAGCAGTCACAACATCTCGATCCTCCTGAACCACGGTGACGGTACGTTCGCGGCACCGTTCGCCCAGATCGCCGGCTACGAGCCTCAGTGCGTAGTGATCGAGGATATGGACGGTGACGGGGACGCAGACTTGGCCGTCGCGAACTGGGACAGCGACAACGTGTCCGTCTTGCTCAACCACGGCGACGGCACATTCGCCGCCTGGGTCGCCTACGCGACCGGCGACGAGGCGAGCTACATCGCGAGCGGGGACTTGGACGGCGATGGGGACGCCGACCTGGCCCTGGCGAACTACGGCAGCGACGACGTTTCGGTCTTGCTGAATCACGCAGATGGGACGTTCGCAGCCCAGGTGATGTACGGTGCAGGTTACACACCTTACTCGGCGGCAATCGAAGACTTGGACGGAGACGGCGATGCAGATTCGGCCATTGCGAACCGTGGCAGCGACGACGTTTCGGTCCTGCTGAACCACGGGGACGGTACGTTCGCACCGCAGATCACTTACGCCGCCGGCGATGGGACCAGGTGTATCGCGACGGCGGACCTCGATGGAGACGGTGATGCGGACCTGGCCGTGGCTCACTCGTCTTACGACGGCACCGTTTCCATCCTGCTAAACCACGGTGATGGCACCTTCGCGCCGAAGGTCAGCTACGCTTCCGGCTATGGGTCTTGGTCTGTCGGAATCGCGGACCTCGACGCCGACGGGGACGCGGACTTGGCCGTGACGAACGCCTATGGCAACGACGTTTCCGTCTTGTTGAACCACGGCGACGGCACGTTCGCGAGCCAGGCCACCTACACCACTGGTGACATGCCTACGTCGGTCGCCATCGCTGACTTGGACGCCGACGGGGACGCAGACATGGTCGTGGCGAACCGCCTGAGCGACAACATCTCCGTTCTGCTCAACCACGGGGACGGTACGTTCGCACTGCAGGTCACTTACGCCGCCGACGATGGAACCGGGTCCGTCGCGATCGCGGACCTCGATGGAGATGGTGATGCGGATCTGGCCGTGACCAACGCGGGCAGCGATTCCGTGTCGGTCTTCCTGAACCACGCGGACGGCACATTCGCCCCGCAGGTCACTTACGCCGCCGGCGATTTCACCGAGTCCATCGCAATCGCGGACCTCGATGGAGATGGTGATGCGGATCTGGCCGTGACCAACGCGGGCAGCGATTCCGTGTCGGTCCTGCTGAACCACGGGGATGCCACGTTCGCATCGTACCTCACCTATGCGGCGGGCGACATGCCTGGGGCCGTCGCGATCGCGGACCTGGACGATGACGGAGGCGCGGACCTAGTCGTGGCGAACGGATCGGATAACAACGTCTCCGTCCTGCTGAACCAGTCGGGCGGCTGTAACGGGAACGGCATTCCGGACGAGTGCGATATCGACTGCGGTGATCCCGGCGGGCCGTGCGACGTCCCCGGATGCGGCCAGAGCCAGGACTGCAACGCCAACAGCGTGCCCGACGACTGCGAGCCTGACACCGACGCCGACGGGGTCATTGACGGATGCGACGCCTGCCGCGACTCGGACTCCAGCGCCACCATTGTCATCGACGGTTGTGACACCGGTGTGCCCAATTCGATGCCGGACTTTGACGGTTGCACCATGGCCGATGGCATTGCTCAGTGTGCGGCCGACCCCGTCAACCACGGGGCCTTCGCCAGTGCCGTCGCACATCTGACCAGCACGTGGAAGCGGGATGGCTTGATCACCGGACGGGAGAAAGGTCGTATCCAGCAGTGTGCGGCCCAAGCCAACATCCCATAAGCGCGTCGCCTGAACCGAATGCCCATTAGCCAGCTCCGAACCGCGACCATAAGGGAGCGGTCTTTACGAGCCGCGATCTTTACGAGCCGCGACCGTAAGGGAGCGGCCAACTCCGAGTCCGCGTGGATTCATAGTCCGGCCCCAACCGTCGCAGACCAAAGCGCGCCGCACTCCGCTCGGGCGGATCGCCCGCGCCGCACGCTGCCGCACAGCGGCGAGAGGAAGTCAGCCTCCCCCTCTTTTCCGTTATGCTCCTGTCTGCTTCTCTCGTAGTGGGTTGGCTGCTCGCAGCGCGCGACGCGCCGACCCAGGCCCACGGACCGGCGAGCCCCCCGGTGGGGACCGACTCCTTCGCCCCAGAGTTGAGATGGACGATGGACACACCGGGGCAACGTTTCGACAATGCGTGGGGCATCGGAACCAGCTCCGTTACTGCCGCGTATTGGCCGCCCCATGAGACGCTGCAGCCCTGGTAGAGGTCCGTGACATTCGAGATCTGGACGACGCGGCGGCGTTTGGCACCCGGTTCGAGACCAATCCGGCAGAGCCATTCACCCTGGATGAACACGACCGCAGCTTCATTAGGGATAGCGGCCGGGTACCTTCCTTGACACAACTCGCGAGCCACACCGGTGCCGAATCCGACCTGCATGAGCATATATGCCTGTGAGGCCACGACGAGCGCTGTCTTGCCATCGGGCAGACTTACCCACGCAGGCCCCGAGGAGTCGGTACGAAAGTCGCCTTCACACTTCCACAAGCACTTCCGTTCCGCTAGCCCCCAGACCTCCAGGATCGGACGCCCCGTCGGCGGGCTCGCGACCCATGCCACGCGAGCCCCATCCGGTGAAACGCTGGGCAGCCCGATCCGTGCGCGCGCCGTCCACTCGTCCCAACGCGCTCGTGGTCCCGAGATGTCCACGTACACAACACGCTCAGCCTTCTCGTTGACTGGCCGGTACACAACAACGTACTTCTTCGACTGCCCGAGTGGCTGCGCATACTTCAGCGGCCCCGCAGCCGTCCACTCAACCTGCCGTTGCCTCGTCGCTATATCGAACCGGACCAGCTGCCGATCGTCGGTGAACAACAGGTAGCTTGTTGGCATCCGTTCGCATCCAACATCAGAGCCGGCGCGCGGCTGCCCGGCCATGTTGCCTGACGTCGACTGGGCGCCACCGCTGCAGCCCAACCGCGACAACCCAATACACAGCAGCCAACATGAGCCTCTGAACTGCATATTCTGCTCTCCTGGTCCGCGATCTTGAGGGGCAGTCACCGACTATTGCCCGTTTCGCGTGCTCTTTCTTGTATCTCGGCCTGCCGGTCTCGCTTCGTCTCGGCTGCCCCACGAACCAGAGGCATAGAGGACAGCCCGGCCGGTACTCCAGCTGGCCTGTGAAAAACGCTTCGCCAGTCGCTCACCCCAGCGCGTGGGCAGGCCCGGCGCCACGGTTTCGCCGATGTCCTCAAGCAACAAACGACTGTCCCCTACATTCTACACCCTTGACAGCCACGCCGACTACCGGCAGGATGTCTGGAAAGTCACTTCACTAGAAAGGAGAACAAGAATCATGTGGAAGATCGCACGTCTGTTGGTTCTGGCTCTCACCGCCACCGCGCTGGTCGGGTGCGCGCAACTCAAGAAGGAGACCGTCTACTGCGATACGTGCCAGAAGGATGTGGTCAAGGGGACCTATTGCGCCAAGTGTGAGAAGGTCGTCGGCGTTGAGGGCACGGTGCACTGTGATAAGTGCGACAAGGACATGCCTGCCGGCGCGTATTGCGCAAAGTGCAACCGCATCATGATGCCAGGCGTCGTCCATTGCGAAAAGTGTGGCAAGGACGTGCCGAAAGGTACGTACTGCGACGTCTGCAAGGCGTACGTGGGCGTCAAGGGCGTCTGCTGCTGCCAGAAGTGTAAGAAGCCGCACGCCAAGGGCAAACCCTGCCCGTGCTGCAAAGCGAAGTAGGCTGGCGGCCGGCGTCAAGCCGCCTGCTGCACCGATCCGGTGCTGGGCAGGCAGGTCTCATTCATCACCCGCGTCCGGGCTGGCGGCCGGTGGGCCTCCATCGACGCGCCGGTCAGGGTATGCGCCTGGACCTACACAGCGCGCTACGAGTGAGACGCACCCGAAGCGCGCAGACCGTGCGCTGTCTAGGAGTGCTTGGAGTATTGCTCAGGCGTCCTGTCAACGGGTTGCGCCCCTTTCAATCCAGGCAACACTCCCGCGCCTAACCCATCCTTCGTTGACGCTTGCAGCTCGAAATCGGCTTCCGGACGGACAGGTCCGTTCGACCTTGCCGGGTCCACAGATCAGGCAGGCCGCTCAGCGGCCTGTCGGATGCCTCTGAGCATGCCGCCGAACACAAGACCGTGCAGCGGCATCACGGCAAACCAGTACGCCAACCCCATCAGCCCCTTCGGTTTGAACCGCGCCGTCTGGATCAGTTCACTTGTGCCGCTGCCGTGTTCAGCAGAGCTGATCTCAAAGCTGAGCAAGGCCTCACCGGGCAGCCGCATCTCGGCCCGCAGTTCGAGACGCCGATCGGACTCGACCGCCGTGACGCGCCAGAAGTCCAGCGCCGCGCCGTACGAGACCTGCTCCGGGTCGCGCCGGCCGCGGCGCAGTCCCGGTCCGCCGACGAGTCGGTCCAGCCAGCCGCGCACGTGCCACAGCCAGTCGGAAGCGTAGTAGCCCTGATCGCCGCCGATCCGCGACACGGCGCGATATACGGCCTTTGGCGGCGCGTTCACCTTCGTGGAGCGATGGTCCACGAAGACCTTACCGCCGGACCAGTCGGGGTCGCCCGGCATCGGGCCTGCGTCGAACCACACCGTCTCCACGTCGCGGGCCTGCGTGTTGCCAAGTGCATCGTCGATGGCTTCGCGTATCGTCAGCAGGCGCTGTGGCATGAGGTGCCGAGCCGAGTCATCTCGGCAAACCACGCGATTCCGCAAACCCTCCGCCAGCGGACGGGCGATCCGGTGGCTGATCGGCGTCACCAGGTGAATCCAGAGCGAACTCAATCGCGGCGTCAGCACCGGCACAGGTATGATAAACCGCTTCCGCAACCCCAAAGCTGCGGCCATCACCTGCATGATCTCCCGGTACGTCATGACGTCGGCGCCGCCGATGTCGAAGGTCCGGCCAACGCTCGCCGAACAATCCAGGCACACGACCAGGTAATGCAGCACGTTCCCAATGGCGATCGGCTGCGCCTCCGTGCTTACCCAGCGCGGCGTGACCATCACCGGCAAGCGCTCCACCAGAAAACGCAGGATCTCGAAGGAAGCCGAACCGGAACCGATGATCATCGCCGCGCGGAACACCGTGACGGGGACCGAGCCGGACCCCAGCGCCTCTTCGACCTCGCGCCGCGAAGCCAGATGCTCACTCAGCCCCTCGCCGGTCTCACCCAAACCGCCGAGGTATACGATCCGTTCCAGCCGCGCCGCGTCGGCGGCCTGGGCAAACGTCGTCGCCAGCATCCGGTCGCGTTCGCGATACGCCGGCCCCGCCACCATCATCGAGTGCACCAGGTAATACGCGGCTCCACAACCGCGCATGGCGTCTACAAGCGGTTGTCGATCGCTGACGTCGCAGCGCACGACGTCAACTCGCGGGTCGGCGGCCCACGGACGCGAATCCAGCTTCCGCGGCTCGCGTGCCAGACACCGGACCCGATAGCCCGCCGCCAGCAGCCGCGGCACAAGCCGACCCCCGATGTAGCCGCTCGCACCCGTCACCAGAACGGGCTTGGTTTCGTAACGTGCATCCACCGCAGCGTTCGCCATCATCCGCTCAATACTACCCTCCGGCAGCAGGCACCGCCATCAGCATAGACCCACCGCTGAGGACGGCCTGACGGCAATCCACAACACCTCGCTCTCACCCAGGTTCGCTCTGGCCCGAACCCCGCTCGGCAGTCCCGGAGGCCAGGGCGAGGATGCCTGAACCCGCATTTTCCAGATGGATTGGCCGTGATGGCATGATACGTGCACATTGCCCCTGTGATTCAAGGGGCTCCGGCCATCTTAACAGGAGTAACCCATGGCTGACAGACGAAAACAAGCACTTCGGACCCAATTCGACGGCGGGCTCAAGCTCGGATTCCACGGAGCGAAGATTTACGAGCGATGCAGGGTTGCTTGCGTTTCGTGAACTCAATGAAGCATTCCGCCTGACAGAGAACGGAAGCGCCGTGTTGTCCGACGCGCGTTATCGCAAGAACACGCAGCACACATTGTTGGCCATGCTGCGACAGAGTGCCTACGGGCATCTGGCGGGCTACGAAGACGCGAACGACGCCGAACGGCTACGCATCGACCTCGCCATGCGTCGCGTCGTGCGTGGATGCTGCCCGAAAACGAGGCCAACGTTGGTGGTTCGTGCGAGACCAGGGTTGGTGCTGCGCAGAAACGGGCACAGGTCGTCTTCGCCGAGGCGCCCAGGGGCAGGATCGGCAGGTTGGAGCGGGGAAACGGGTGTGGTCTACAGCGACGAAGGCCGTTTTGCGTTGAATCGAGCAGGCTGGTCGCGTAGCATAACTGCCCGCGGTGCGATAAACGGGAAATGTCGGTTCGAACTGTCACCACATCAAAGGAACCACAGATGAACCGTCGCGGGGTCGTTGTGCTGGCGCTTGTGGGCCTGGTGGAACTGGTTGGCTGCAGCGTCAACCTGAACGTGGGTGGAGACGGGCTGTTCGACGGCAGTCCCGACATCGTGTTGCAGGGCGAGGCCGTCCACGACGCAGAGAGCGGCTGCCTCTACTGGCAAGCGGACGATGGCCGGCATTTCATCCTGTACCAGCACGTGCGGCTTGCCAACGATGATTTTGACGCGGTGGTGACGCCCGGAAACCGATCCCGCATCGAGCTGCGAACGGACCGGGAGTTGGGGCCCGCCTGCCGGCCCAGCGCCGCCACGGCCCTGGTTCTGCGGATCCTGGAGATCAACGGCGAGGACCAGGAACCGGCGTTCGGAGCGGCGCTGTCCGATCTGTGGGAGGACTTCAAGCAGGCCCTCGCGGACCTGAGCAGCAGCATTCAGGCCACGGTCGAGGGTTTCAAGGACGAGCTGCGCACGAAAGCGGAAGACTTCCTCGATGACGTCCATGAGGCGATCGATGAGAAGAAGGCCGAGATCGAGGAGAAGTTCGCCGCAGGGGACGACGAGTTGGCCGAGGCCATCGACGAGGCGATCGAGAGCATCCGAGGCTGGGTGCAGGATCGCATCGAGGACGTGCGGGACGACCTGGTGCAGCCGGGTGACGACTTCGTGGCAAACCTGCACCAGGCGGCGGAGGACCTTCAAGAGCGGCTCCAGGCCGGTCTGGAGGACCTGGAACAGAAGCTGCAGGATCGTGCCGACGAGCCGGGGGATGACCTCGAAGCCGAGCGCGAGCAGATCGCCGAGCGAGTCGAAGCCCTGAAAGCCAAGCTGCAAAACGAGTTTGAAATGCGCCTGGAGGAGCTGCGCGACGAGATGCAGCAGCGCGTGTCGGACGCCCTCGACGAGTTGCAGCGCCGCTTCCTGGTCATCGTGGAGCACTTGCCGGACCACATCAATCCGGAACTGCCCGAGGTATACGATCGGCTCCCCGACATCACCGACGAGATCCTCGACGAACTGGACGACGAATCGACCGCCCTGCTCGGGCAACGGGACGAGATTGTCGCCGACGTCGAGTCCGAAGTGAGCCAGTTGGCGGCGGACCTGCAGGCTACGCTCGACGAGGAACTGGCGGACATCGAGGCCGACATTCTGCCCATCGAGTAGAAACGCACCGCAGGTTTCACAAACGGCATCCGCGCTGGTTTCAAGACGCCTGCGGCTCGCGCTTCGGCAGGAACAGCACGCGAAGCGTCATCCCCAGCACAGCGGCCAAAGCGGAGGTGAGCAGAACACCCACCTTCGGCCGGTCCAGCAACCGGCGCTTCCAGGGGCAGGTCGGCAATGAAGAGGGCCATGGTAAAACCGACCCAAGTCGTGCCCAATGAGATCTACGACGTCGAAGTCCGCAACCGTTTTGAGATTGAGCGATGGCTCCTATGGCGCATGACGCGCTTTGCCAATGGCGAGCCCTTTTGTTTATCCGACCTGAGAGCCGATCACACCGAGCACACGGTGGAATCTGTTGGCGATGGTTGCTGTCCACGCTGCGCGGAGGCTCAGCCCGAGGACACCTACTTCATGTACGACGGGCCGAGCACGATGCGGAAGCGCCCTCTTCGCTATCGCGCGAATACGATCGAGCGCAAGCGTACCCATGTCGTCCGGCCGAACCGCCTGTTCCACTTGCTCCTGCGTCGCGCCCTGGTCCTTGAGAACTGAATGGAATGCTGAACCTCAGGCGCGTATAATCGCTGCGAATCGTGTCCGAAGCCTCGCCTGCAACCATGCGGAGCACTACAGCAAGGGTGACGGACCGCGGCGGAGCGCGCCGGGCCTGTGTCGGCAGCACCCCATCCGCGCCACGGGGTGGCTGAAACTCTCACCAGCCCGGATACGGCGGGACCGTCGCGCGCATCAGCGGAAAGGCACTTGGAACATGTCGTACATGACGCGCCGAGAGCGCATAGCCGCAACCTTGCAGAACAGAACGCCGGACCGCATCCCGCGGACCTATGCGGCGGTGCCGGGTTTCTGCCACAATCACCCCGGCGCACTGGAACACATCGAGAAGCGATTTCCACAGGATACAGGCGATTGCGGGTATCGGCTGCCCGACGGCGCCGTCCGCGGCGACCCGTACGCCGTGGGCACATACGTCGACGAATGGGGATGCGCGTTCGAGAACGTCCACCCCGGCGTCATCGGCCAGGTCAAACACCCGATCATCCAATCCTACAGCGATCTTGCCTGTTACAAGCCGCCCTTTCACCTCATCGGCCAGGGCATGGAAAACGTCGATCGCACGTGCGACGCAGCCGACGGGTTCACGTCCAGCGCAGTGCCGCTTCAACCGTTCGAACGCATGCAGTTCCTGCGCGGGACCCAATCGCTTCTGCTCGATCTCATCGAGCAGCCCGCCGGGTGGTTCAAGCTGCGCGACATGGTCCACGAGTTCAATCTTGCCTGTCTCGACAGCTGGTGCCGCACGGCCATCGATTGCGTGGTCCTCGCGGACGACTGGGGGTCGCAGCGGTCGCTGCTGATCTCGCCAGATCTGTGGCGCGAACTCTTCAAGCCGCTTTACGCCGATTACATCGCCGGGGCCCGCGGGGCCGGCAAGTTCACCTACATGCACTCCGACGGGTACATCACCGACATCCTCGACGACCTCATCGAAATCGGACTGGACGCCGTCAACGCGCAAGTGACCTGCATGGACATGGCCGAACTGGCCCGACGGTTCGCCGGGCGGATCACGTTCTGGGGACAGATGGACCGCCAGCACATGCTCTGCTTCCAGGAACCCGCAGACGCCAGGCAGGCGGCACGCGACTTCCAGAAGCACCTGGCCGCCCCTAACGGAAGCCGCACCGTCGCCCAGATGTACATCGAACCGACGGCCAAGCCCGAGAACATCGAAGCGGTGCTCGACGAGTTCGAGCGGCTCGAATTGCCTGCAAGCCCCTGACACCGCGTAACTGGATACCCCTGAACGTGCTTCGCCGTGTTTGCTGGCGATGCCGCGCGGCCAGATTGCGTTGCCGGCCGTTCGCATTAACGTGGCGATCTCCGTCAACTCTCCCGGGTTGCTCCCCCCGAATGCGTCGATTAGACTCCTCCGGACAGTCCCGCTTTCTTGAAGAACGGCTCCATGAATGGCCCCCTTGTCAAAGGCGAAACCGACGGTCAAGAAAACGGGAGACAGGCGGAACCGGAACTGACCCGGCGCCGAACGTGACGGCGCGCGGGAGGCGGCACATCGAGAACGTAAACTGACAAAGAAGGAGAAACACCATGAAGCGCAAATGGGTTGCATTGACGGCGATTGGCTGCTGTGTTCTCGGCAGCCTCACGCTGGTAGGCTGGGCGATGGACACGGAGGAAAAAGAGGATGCAGGCAAAGTCACGATCGAGCAGCTGCCCGCCAAGGCGAAGGACGCGGTGCAGCGGCTCGTCGGCACAAACACCATAAAGGAGCTCGAGAAGGAAACTGAGCACGGGACCGTCGTTTATGGAGTCGAGTGGACCGCCAATGGCAAGGAATGGGAGGCCGAGTTCACCGCCGACGGGGAATTGCTGGAAGTCGAGGAAGCCGTCAGCGCAGATGAGGTGCCTGCTGCGGTCAGGGACGCAGCCGCCAAGGCCCTCGGCAAAGCGGCCAAGGTGGAGTTCGAGCGCGTGACAATCACCCTTTATGAAGCCGAAGCCACGGTCGATGGCAAGGAGCGGGAAATCCTCATCTCCCCAACCGGCAAACTCGTGCATCACAAAGAAGGCACCGAGCACAAGGAACATGAACACGAGCATGAGGAGGACGACGACTAGGCCTATTGAGTAGATTCGTGATACCGCGCCTCGGCCTGCAATCGCGCGCTCCGTGCACCGCGCGCCGCCGATGACCGGCATACACAAGGAGCGCCGCAGAAGAGGCCGATGGTGTATTCACGCTTCGCCCGAGGACAAGCGGAGAACTGCGCAGTCGATACCGTTTAAACCTCAAACCGAAATAAAGAGCTTGAAACTCCCGGCGAACCGCCAGGAGTCTGCCTCGTCCACGCGGCCAGTCGCCGTCAAGGGCATCTCGCATACTCCCGTCTGCGTTGCCCGTGAGGGCTCGTGAGGGGCAGGAATGCCCGAGCTGTTTCCCGACATGACGACGTTCGTGCTCTGCGCCCTGGTCGTCGCCGGTGCCCAGCTGATCTATGCGACCGCCGGATTCGGCGCGGGCATGTTCTCAATCGCCCTGCTGGCGATGATCCTGCCCGATTTGGGCCCAGCGGTGGCCACCCTCTATGTGCTCACATTCCTGACCGAGGCCTGGGTGCTGCTCCACGCCTGGCGCCAGGCCAAGGCCAGACTGCTTCTTGGCCTGCTGCCGACAACAGTGCTGGGGATGTGGCTCGGGACCGAACTGCTGCTGTTGGGGAATGTGGCCTGGCTCAAACGCGTGCTCGGGGTCGTGGTCGCAACCGCCGGGGCTTGGTTCATGTATGACCAACACCGCCGTCCCGGCGAGCCAGGTCCATCCGGACCTGCAGTAGACGACGCAAAGACCCGGCTGCGGCCTGGGAGGAAAACATGGCTCAGCCTGCCGGTCGGCCTGGTCTCCGGCACGCTGGCGGGGCTGTTCGGAACCGGCGGCCCGCCCGTGATTATCCTGCTGAAGGGATACCGGCTGGACAAGGGAGCGTTTCGGGCGACCCTGCTGTGGTTCTTCCTTCTCATGAGCGTTCTTCGTGGCGGGACCTACCTGCGGGCCGGCATCCTACGCGCGGATGAGATCACTGCCGCCGTCTGGCTGCTGCCGGCCTCCGTGCTGGGCACGATCCTGGGCATGGTCGCCCACCGGCGGCTGTCGGAACGCCAGTTCGCAGCGGCGGTGTCGGTGCTGCTGCTGATTCTGGGTGCCCTGCTCGTCGCTGGCGGTGGGAGGTAGCGATGACCGCCGAAGCGCGGCACTCAGCGGGTCCTCTGACCGGGCCGCTCGGTCCCGAGCCTGTGCTGCCGCTGCCACAGCTCCGTCGCCAGCAGCACCGGAGGCGCTCTGCTGACCCGAAGCCCGCCGTGCGGGTTTGGTATGACCAGTTCGGTGGGTGATCTAACCTCATTTAAAAAATCGACTTACAGTCGTTTCTCACACGCGCCCTGCTGGTGCGGCGACCAGCCCCGCCGTTGCCGAAGTTCCCCCGCTTCGTCTTGCGACCCAGCTTCTTCCGGCGCATGCCCGAACGCGGTGGCCAGCCTGATACCGCGGGCCCGCACCAGCGTAGTATGCTGCCAGCTGGGGGCCTATCTGCTACCATGCTTGCGATGCCGCGGTGGCTCACAAGATGGGCAGAGCGTCACCGGCACCCGGCCTGCCGGGTGCTGCACGCGATCGGAATCCCGATGCTCGTGCTGGCGGGCGTTGCCGCCGGCTGTCAACTGGCCGAACGTCGCTGGGACCGCTGGTATCTGCCGGCCGCCCTGTTCGCGGGTAGCTATCTGCTGCAGTGGATCGGGCATCGCATCGAAGGGAACGACCCGGGCGAGATCATCCTCATTAAGCGACTCCTGGGCCGACGCTATGTAGCGATCGCCCCGCGATATCGGACCGATGACCAGCGCGACGCCGGCGCGTGACGGTTGGCATGAGCACGGTGGACGGTGAACCGACCGACCGGTTCTCGACCGCTCTTGCGGGCTAGAAGGCCATTTCGACGCGGTTGCGTCCGGATCGCCTGGCGTCATAGAGGCATCGGTCGGCGCCTTCGACGATCCTCTCCGGAGAGGACACCTCCCGCTCGTAGCTCGCGTGGGCGGAGCCGAGGCTGGCCATCAGCGACACGACCTGTCCGTTGTACTCGAACCTGAGCTTCACGTTGTTCGGCCGTTCGCGGTTCGGACAAGGTGGGACGACTTGGCCCCGGCCCGGGTGTGCCCGGCGTCTGATATTTCGTACGAATTCCGCTCCTACTCTAAAGTCCCCTGCGCCAGCCGCCGATGACAAGGCAACGACTATTTCGTACGCGTCACGTTGCACCAATATAGGGAGATTGCCTATGGCTACGAGTGGAAAAAGAAGTCAGGGCTCGGCCTCGCGTAAACGAGTGGCGGGGTATTCGAGACGTTCGTATTCACGAAACCCCTACACCTCAAAACGGCCGACCTACCGCACGGTCACCAACAACTTCCGGACGAAGATCAATTCGTACCAGACGTTGGTGAAGCAGTCGCAGGGCCCCAAGAGTGGTGGACCGACTCCGTCCAACCTCAACTACCTGGCAAAGTGGGTGGACAAAGGTGCGGTGATTCAGACTGTTTCGAACGCGCAGCTGCAACGGTGGTCTCACACGAACAAGACCTACACCAGCCCGACCAGCGTAAGGACCGTCCTGACGAAAAAGTTCGGCAAGACGCCCATCAAGGCGATCTGCCCGGGCAAGGGCAACAACTTCATCGTCGCAACGTCACCGACGTGGAAAGGCAAGATGTTCAAATTCCCGCGCTAGCACTGCTGGCGCACGCACAGTACGGTGCTAATCAATCCGAATTTCAACGTGACGCACGCAAAGGCGGCCCTGCAGTACTGGGTCGCCTTTTCTTCGTCTATAGAATGCCGCAAGGATCGGTCGCGGTCGCCGGTCGGCGGCTGACCGCCACGGATAGTTTCGCGCTTTGCCGACGTCCGACTTCTGTGCTATTATGCTGATGGGCCTGCCATGAACGGGTCGCCCCGATCGCGATGCCGCACGGGCGATCTGGTAGGTGAGGAATCAGGGGCGTTTTTGTCGCCGCCGTTTTCTGTTGCCCGGGGGCGAACGGGTTCGACCGGGTGTGAAGACGGGATAGTGGCGCGCCCAGGTTGTCAGGTGGCCTGGTAAAAAACCTGACGCAACTTTTACATGCCAACTCTCAGTTGCGCATGGCTGCCTAAAAGCAGGTAGCCCGTCCTGCAGGAGACGCCCACTATTCTGCCGGACGCTGCCAGTGGGCTGGCCGGTGGACGACGCCTGACCGTCCGCGGGCGAGAATTCAGTCGGGCTGGAGGAAGCGGGAGCCTGTCGACCGGCGCCCGCCGACTCGAGACTCAAAAGACCGACTACGCGCGTAGAAGCTATCCCCGAACCACCGCGGGACGGGGGTTCGATTCCCCCCGCCTCCATTTCACCCTCGCATTCGCAGTAGAGGGGTTGTGATCAATGACCGGCCCCCAGCAATGATACCGCTCTCTATGAGCTATGAGAGCCTGAGACCCTCCGAGCGCCCCCGCGGCGGCGGGCGTCCCGCGCATGCACCCGCGCCGATACGTGTAAGCCGTCAACGGCTCACCGTCTGGGTTCCACAAGCGCCGACAATCTCGGGAGCCGACCAGGTCGTGGTACAGTACGGCTGAATGCCGGTCTGATGGCATTCTTCCACGGCACGGTTGGCAGTAGAATAGCGGGACGCCATGTCGAACAGTGCGGACCGAGCCGAGGAAGATCCCACGGCTGACGTGACGAGGCTGCTCAGCGACGCCGCCGCCGGCAAATCCGCGGCGACCGAAGAGCTCTTCAAGGCCGTTTACGATCAGCTCAGGCAGATTGCACACCAACGGATGGGGAGGGAACGTCCCGATCACACGCTGCAAGCAACCGCACTGGTGCACGAGGCCTACCTGCGCCTGGTCGGCGACACCAAAGTCCACTGGCAGGGCCGGGCCCACTTCTTTGCCGCTGCGGCGGAGGCGATGCGGCGGATTCTGGTCGAGCGGGCCCGGCAGAAATCCGGTCCCAGGCGAGGTGGGCACCTCCAGCGCGTCCACCTCGACGAGGCCGGGGCGGCCGCCGAAGCGGCCGACCGCCGACTCCTGTTGCTGGACGAGGCCCTCAGCGAGCTGGAACGGCACGATGCGCAAGCGGCCGCGTTGGTGAAGCTGCGCTATTTCGCCGGGATGCAGCATCAGGAGTCGGCCGACGCCCTGGGGATCGGACGCCGGACGGCCGATCGGCTCTGGGCATTGGCGCGGGCCTGGCTTTTTGAGCAGATCAGCGACGGCTAAGCGAGGCCGCAGACCAATTTTTTTTGGCGGCCGCGGTGCAGGTGCGACGCGTTTCTCGCATAGAGGGTAGAGAGGTGCTCAGCGCTCGGAGGTGAAGATATGAAGGATTGGAACGCCAAAGCGAACGATCTGTTCCTGCAGGCGCTGGAGATCCAGTCCGGCGTGGCCCGGCGCGGGTTTCTGGACGAGTCTTGCGGCGCAGACGCCGAGCTTCGCCGGCGGGTGGAAGCGCTGCTCGTCGCGAGCGAGCAGGCGGGCAGCTTTCTGGAGTCCCCGGCCGTCGAACCCGCCGGCATGTCGACG
>CP070691.1:2073860-2144590 GCA_020353195.1 Phycisphaerales bacterium
AGTCTCCACGATATACGTGATCGTCATGGTGACGCCGATGAAGTGCGGATCGAACGCCCGGATGCGTTGCTCGACCTCAGATTCGGTCAGCGGCCGATGCGGAGCGGTCTCGTCGAGCAGAAGCACCTGGTGCCCCCCGTCCTTCAACACCGCCGAGAGATAGGCGAGGTTGAGAAGGACCGTGGTGGCTGGTGACGCCGTCGGCGGGTTCAACAGCACGACCCTGCATTTGCCGGAATTTCGACTCATCCGGTGCCCTTGTTTCCTGGAGGCAAGCCCGCGTCACCACCACGAGGCAATCGGGCCGGTCGCTACGAAGCGGAGCGGTCAGTATGTGTCGGCTCATGCGGCGCCACGGACACCGCGCGACCTTGCCCTGGCCGCACCGCACGCCGTCTGACCGTGGCCGCCGTCAGCGGCCGCTGGTTTATCGACGGCGGAACGCGATTGAAGTGAACGAAAAGGGATGGCGCCCGCTGCGCCGCACGGGTGCGCGTCGGAATCGGCCGCCGCCGGCGGCGGCCGATGCGGGTCTTGGTCCGATAACCGGGCTACATCCTGAGCATCAGGGCCTGCGCGTGCCGCCGACCCTGCCTGTACACGATCGCGCGATGAATGACCGGTGCGAGGACGCAGTGTTGGCGACCATGCCACGAAGGAGGTGATTCGCCATCGTAGCAGTATGCGTTTGTCGTCTCAGCGCGCTGCAGTTGGCGGAGCGCCGAACTGCCTTGCGTCGGCGGCGGCCTCTTCGAACGCCTTCCGGTACGAAGTCAGCAGCCTGATATACCACAGTCCGAAGACCAGAACCGCCACGACGCCGGCGCATACGAACGGTACGCCGCCGGCCACAGCCGCGCGGCCGAGCGGTGGCCCCCCCGGGCCGCTGCTCGCGCCGATACCGGCGCCGACCAGAATGGCGACGCCCTTGACGATCGCGCCACCAATCAGGAGAGCCGCGAAGGCGCTCGGCAATCCCCAGAGCACGATCGTCGTGGATTTCTGCAATCTCGCGTCGGGAATGCGGTGAGCGAAACGGCGGTAGTAGACCAACTCGCCGAACATCTGCACGACCCCGGCCACCGCCAGGACGCCCGCCACGATCGTGAGCACAACGCGGATGTCGGCGGCCGCCGTCCGTTGTGCGTGACTCGAGAATTGCCCGAGGACGCTGGCAACCGCGCAGGCGCGGACGAGTTTGCGGAGGTTGATCGGGTCCTCTCGCATCAACACGCGGGGTTCCGGGGTGGTGATCAGGAAGGCGGCCCACAGGCCGAGCCCGGCTCCAACGAGCGCGAGCAACTCGACCAACGCCTGAGGCAGTCCGAGGCCCCCGATGATCGCGGCGACGGCTCCGATCACGATTGCGATGAGGATGTTCCAGAGTTTCAGGGAGGTTCCGAAGCGAAGCCTCTCCAGCCATTGAGGATCGGCATAGCGCAACTGGTCGCCCAAAACTGATCGCGCGATAGGCGTTCCGCATTCAGGGCACGACTTGTCTTGGGTCAGGCCTCGGAGGTTGTATCCGCACTGAACGCACGGCGTATCTTCGCTGATTTGCATCTGTCCTGCTGATGGGACGTCAGTCATGGGAAGCCAGCCCCGTTTCCACACGGCAGATTCCGTAGACATCTCGTGCGGGCGTGCCGTGCGTGAGCAACTTCTTTCGATACACTGCCGGACCCTGTCACTGCTTCGTCTTCGCCGCGCGTATCATGCCGTGTTACAGGACGGCATTCAACTTGCCGTCTTCGACTGCATCCGTCGAGCCGGCCAGGTCATCCCAGGATTTCGAATTGAAGATGCAGCCCGGGTCGCCGGCATTGATTTGCCCGAAATAGCCGTCGGCGCGGGCGCGGCAGCCACCGCAGTAGTTCTTGAACTCGCAGACTTCGCAATGGTGGGTCCGTTGGGTGCGGTCGTTGAGGATCTCATAGAAATCGTTGTTGCGGAATATGTCGACGAAGCTTCGGTTGCGGATGTTGCCCAGCACGCGGTGCGGCATGTAGACGCACGGAGTGATCGTGCCGTCGGGTTCGATGCAGACATAACAGCGGCCGGCGCCGCAGCCGCCGAGGTACTTGGCTACCACGCGCGCCTTCTCGCCACCGCCGCCGCCCAAGTGCGAGCACGACTGCAGCCCTTCGATCGGGGCATAGGCCAGCGAGACCCGGCAGAGTTGTGGGGCGGTGCTCATGATGCTGATTCGGCCGGATTGCATGGTCTCGTTGAACAAGCGAAGGGCGCGCTCGCGCTGCTGCGGTGTCAGGTCGGCGGCGCTCATGTTCAGGCCGCGGCCCACCGGGATGAAGTTGAAATGGGCGAAGCAGGAGGCCCCGAGGTCCACGGCGAAGTCGATCATGTCCTCGACTTCTCCGACGTTGCCCTGATGGACGCACATCGCGACGCCGAGTCGAAGCCCGTCCTGGGCGACGACGTTCTTCATGCCTTGCACGGTTCGTTCCCACATGCCGGGTCGGCCTCGGAAGGCGTCGTGCTTGTCCGGGTCAACCGAGTCGAGGGAGATTTCGATGTACTTGCAGTCTGCTTCGGCGAGCTTCTGACAGTACTGCGCGGTCAACGCAGTGCCGTTGGTGGCCAGGGACGTGTGGATGCCATAGTGTTGACAGCGTTTCAGTACGGGCAGAAGGTGATCGGAGACAGTCGGCTCGCCGCCGGAGAACGAGACCATCGGCACGTACGCGCGGCCTATCTGGTCGATGACGTCGAGCTTCTCCGCCAGCGTCAATTCCTCGATGCGCTTCTGGTTGGCGTCCTGGTAGCAGTGCTCGCAGTGCAGGTTGCACCTGTTCGTGAAGTTCCAGATCACGATGAGCGGCACGCTGAACCGCTGGGGCAGCGTCAGGCCGAACTCGGCCACGCTGCGGGCCGTAGCGACGAACCCGCGCAGCGTGCTTCGGTGCTGCGCGATGCGCTTGCGGAACGTCTCGTCCGTCACACCGCCCTTGACCCGCCGGATGAACCGGTGCAGCGGCCAGTACTTGACGCGGTGCCACGCCGGTGCATCGGGGTCGGCGTAGGACCGGATGATCTCCTCGAACATGGTCCCGCTGTTGCGGCGCGGTTTCGAGATGATGCCGAGCAGCTTTCGCATCCACCATGTGCCCAGGTAGTCTTCCAGGGCGTGGTGGTAGTCGAGGTGGACGTGCTTGTCGTTGCCGTCGGCATCACCACCGAGAGCCTGGCGTCGTTCCCGTGACGCTTCGACATACTCCCGCGAAGACATGTCGCCGTCGCCGGACCGATCGGACCGCTTGTTTCTGTTCGTCGAAACCGCGCCGGCGTGTTCGTACTCCTTGCCGATTTCGCGGGCGGTGGAGCAAGTCGGCGCCTCGGTCCGGCTGTCGTAAGCGTCTTTCAACGGTTCGCTTGCGCGCCGTCCGCCGTCGGCGGCAAGCGCCGACCGGCTCGAGCCGGTCCGGGTTTTCGCATGGTTATCCATGGCGCTCATTCCACTTCGCCACCGGGCACGTCATGCCCCTGCCCGTCGGCCCACGGTTTGCCGTGGTGGTCGATTCTCCCCAGTCGGTCGGGCGGGGGCATTGCGGTGTCGGCGTGCAGATTCGGGCGGAGCGGAACGTCGGTGTGGTAGCTCTCGCTCTTCTCGCGGTGGGCGGCGGTCATGGCTTCGAGGAACGGGCGGTAAGTCGGCCCGCCGTTGATGGTGCAGAACGGATAGAACCCGTCGGGAGTCGAGTACTGGATGACGCATCGCTTCACGCGCTCGACGTCGAAGTTGTAGCGGTCCATGAAGTGCATGCCCGCCGCCATCAGCGTCTTGTACGATTTCTTCTCGCCCTGGCCGCGTCCCATTCTCTTGTTCGTCAGCCCCTGCAGGGCCCGCATGAACGTGAACGGCGGAATCCGCCGGTCGAAGCGACGCCAACGGTAGGTCTTGATGAACTGCCAGGCGACGCGCAACCTGTCGAGGCGGCTGGCCAGCTCGCGTTTGCCTTGGATCCGGGCGGCCAGCTCGTTGAAGCAGTCCATGAGGCGGTAGAAGTCGAACAATGACGGGATGGGAATCGCGTCCTTCTCGGGCGTGACGAAGAGATACGTGCCGAACGCACAATCGCTGTGGCAGCTCGACCGGATTTTCGGCTTGCCGTCGAGCAACTGCATGACCCGCGACAGCGGCGCCACCGATCCGAGGGGCAAAAAGTCGCGGTCGATGTCGGCCCCGGGGATCGCGTCGGCGATGTCGTGGGCGAGATCGCCAAGCGTATATCGCTGGCGCCGGCGTTCCCGCGCGCTGATCCGGCCGGTGAACACTACCGGCTGATACGCGATGGCGCTGATGGCGTCGACGTGCTCGACGGCGAATCGCAGGATGGTGCCCACCTGGTCGTTGTTGACACCGTTGATGATCGTGGGCACCAGGCAGATCTTCATCCCCGTCTGCTTGCAGTTCTCCACACACGCGAGCTTCTTCTCCCACAGGTCCTGGCGGCGGATCACCCTGTAGATGTCCGGTCCCACCCCGTCGAATTGCAGGTATAGGGTATGCAGCCCCGCCGCCGCCGATCGGCGAACGAACTCTGGATCGGCGTGGGTCACTCCGTTCGTGGCGATCTGCACGTGTGTGAAGCCCATCTGATTGGCTTTGGCCACGATGCGATGGAAGTCGGGATGGATCGTCGGTTCGCCGCCAGTGAACTGGATGGCCGTCGGCGGATATGGTCGCTGGTCACGCAGGGCCTGTAGCATCTCGACCACCATGTCGTACGTCGGTTCCGCCACCCGGCCCGACGCATTGGCGTTGGCGAAGCACACGGGGCAGCTCAGGTTGCAGCGGTTGGACAGGTCGATCTGGGCCAGGCACGAGGTTGACAGGTGTTGGCTGCACAGACCGCAATCGCTCGGGCAGTGTTGCCCGCCCCGGACCTGCGGCTGGTCCACTCCCCGCTCATCCTGAAAGACCGAACGCGTGGCTTTGAGGTACACCCGCGCGTCGGAATTGACTTTGTCGCGGACGTACCCGTGCTCGGGGCACGTTTTTTCGATGTAGACGACGTTGTCCTCTTCGTAGTATCTCCCCAGGATGATGCACGAGCATTCGGGGCAGAGGGTCTCCACCGTGCGCGGCAGTCGGCGAAGCACGGGGCGTATCCGCCCCCCGGTGCGAGTGCGCTTCGGCTGGCGGGGGTGGGCTTCGGGCATTGCCCGGGCGAACAACGTGTCTTCGTGCCACTCGCGATGCTGTCCGCACGATGGACAGTCGTATTCCAGGAACACGGCGGTGGCGGGCTCGTCATAGACGAACTGCGACGGCACTATGCGGCGGCAATGGGGGCAGGTCGACTGACACGACCAGGGCAATCCGTGATCGACCGGATGGTGCTTGCGCAAAGCGACTTTGTACCGCTCGAGTTCGGTGCGGGGGTTGTCCGGGTCGATGGGGCTGCGGCGGATGGCGTGAACCGGGCGCACCAGGTCGCCCGAATGCTGCTGGTCGTACGTACGAGGCTTAGACTCTATCCTCCTCGAGATACCGCCGCCTTTCATGCGCAACTCCCTGGGCACCCTTTGACCGCGCCGCGTGGGGCAGCCCCGCCGGGCGACGGGGATTGTACACTACCGTGAGGCCGGACCCAAGAAGAATAAACTGGCAGTGTAGGCGGCCCTTATGCGCGCAGGGCCGCTCTCGTGCCGGATCGCCAGCCGCCTGCCGCAGGCCCGGCCCGGCCTGCCGATCCCGGATCGACGTACCTCGATCCGGCTCATATAATCTCCTGGCGCGTTTCGTGGCCAGTGGTACAGACCACTCATTTGCAGCGAAGTTAGGCTGATGGCGCAGTTGGTTCCACTCAAGCGGGTGTTGGAGGACAACACGGCACCGGCGGCACCGGAACTGGTGGTTCAGGAGCAGGATGGCGCGGTGCGCTGTCTGGCCTGCGGACATCGTTGCCGGATTCCCGCAGGTCGGGCCGGCGTGTGCAAGGTGCGGTTCAACCGCGGCGGCGAGTTGCGGGTGCCCCACGGGTATGTGTCCGGCCTGCAGATTGACCCCATCGAGAAGAAGCCGTTCTACCACGCACTGCCCGGCCGCGATGCGCTGTCGTTCGGGATGCTGGGCTGCGACTTCCATTGCAGCTACTGCCAGAACTGGATCACCAGCCAGACCCTGCGGGACGATCGGGCCGGCGCCCGCGTCAACAAGCACTCGGCGAAGGACCTGGTAGACCTGGCGGTTCGGCACGGCGTGCCGATGATCGTCAGCACCTACAACGAGCCGCTGATTACGGCAGATTGGGCGGTCAGTATCTTCGCACCGGCGCAGGAGCAGGGGATTCGGTGCGGGTTCGTCAGCAACGGCAACGCCACGCCGGAGGTGCTGGGCTACATCCGCCCGTTTGTGGACCTCTTCAAGGTGGACCTGAAGTGCTTTGACGACCGGAATTATCGCAAGCTGGGTGGTGTGCTCGGCACGGTGCTGGATTCCATCAAGCAGCTTGCAGAGACGGGGTTCTGGGTGGAGATCGTGACGCTGGTGGTCCCCACCTTCAACGACTCGGACGACGAACTGCGCCGGATTGCCGAGTTCATCGCCTCGGTGTCGGTTGACATTCCGTGGCATGTGACGGCGTTTCACCCGGACTACAAAATGACTGACCCGCCGCGGACGCCCGCGTCCGCGCTGATCCGGGCCTATGACATCGGACAGAATGCCGGGCTCCGCTACGTGTATGCGGGCAATCTGCCCGGTGGGGTCGGGGACCGGGAGCACACGCGCTGCCCGAGCTGCGGCGAGGTGCTCATCCGTCGGCAGGGCTTCTATGTGGAGGAGAACCGGATGCGAGGCGGCGATTGCCCCGGTTGCGGGGAGGCCGTCGCCGGCGTGTGGGAGGACGACCCGCCGCGCCGCTCTTGCGGGCGCGGTTGGCCACGAGCGCTGCAATAAACCTGATTCCGTGCGGTCGGGGTGCAGCGGCCGCGGGCGCCTTGCCCGTTGATGCCCGCGCGCGAGCCGATGCGCTGGGGCCGGACGGGGCCTCCCTTGACCGCCACGCGTGCACGATAGATACTGGGCTTCTTCTCCGCTGCGGGACGCGTGGATGGACTTCGGCCGTATCAGCGTGCTGGTTCTCGATGTGGACGGTGTGCTCACCGACGGTCATTTGGCATTCGGCGACGCCGGCGAATCGGTGAAGACCTTCTGTGTGCAGGATGGCTGGGCGATCAAATGCTGGCAGCGGGCGTCGCACCGGGCGGTCGTCCTGTCGGGACGGCAGAACCCGGCCGTGGACCGACGGGCCGACGAACTCGGCATCGCCCTGATTCGGCAGGGCGTCGGCGACAAGGGAGTCGCCTACGGGCAACTGTGCGACGAGCTAGGCGTCCGTGACGAGAACGTCTGTTACGTGGGTGACGATTGGCCGGACCTTCCGGCGATGTCGCGTTGCGGGTTCCCGGTGGCGGTGGCGAATGCGGCCGGTGCGGTCAAGCGCGTCTCGAAATACGTGACGAAGCGGCGCGGGGGCGACGGGGCGGTGGCGGAAGTGATCGAATTGGTCCTGCGCAAGCAGCGACGTTGGCCGCCCGAGTTGTTCTCGTAAGGGCGTGGCGTCGAAGGCGCTCGGGAGTCGGTCCCGATAGCCTGTGGGGCCGGCTCTGAAGCTCCGTGAGACCGGCATCTCCGCCGGTCGGATGGTGGGCTTGGAGCGCCCGTCCCACAGCCTCGCCAAAGGTTGTCAAGGAAAGAAAGGCCGGCGGGTCATGTTTCCCAGCTCAGGAAAGCAACCGAACAGCGCGATCCGCATGGTGATTCTCTTCGCGTCGGTGTTCGCCATTGTCGGCGTGATCTTCGCCATCGTTCAGTCCATGGACATGGGCGGGCCGGAAATGCAGACACCGTTGAGACCGACGCCGTCGACGCGACCGGTAGAGCCGATCCGACCTGCGCCCGGCGAGTCCGAAGCGGCGCTGACCATCCGGGAAGGCGTACCCAAGCTGGTCGGAACCCAGGGCAAGATCGCCATCCGAAACTACTCGCCCGACAGCGATGTGCCGCGGTTGGAGTTCAAGGTGCGCGAGTGGAAGCCCACGGGGCGGCGCAAGGATGAGATGGAGGCCTTCGAGCCTGAGATTCGCCTCCGCACGCCGGGCGGGCAGGAAATCCGTGTAGTGGCCGATTACGGCGTCGTGCAAAGGAGACGGGCCCCGGGAGGCACTGACGATCTACGGCGGGGCCGGCTGGAAGGCAACGTCGTGATGGACATGGACACCCGGACGACCGCCGATCGAGAAGCCCTTCCCCCGGAACTTCGGGACGCTCCGCCCGGGCCCGAGAACCTCATCCGTGCGGAGCTCGAGGATCTCCGGTTTGACCTGGAGACCTCGCGCGTCGAGACCGCTGGTCGATTCCGTGCGCAGGGAACCATCAAGGGGGTCGGAGGGTCGATTGAGGGGGTCGGCCTAGCCGTGCGCTACGACGAAGTGAGCAGCCGGATTGAGCAGCTGGAGATCGACCGCGGCGTGCAGATCGTTCTGCGGGGAGCAGGGCGATCGTTGGAGATCGCGCTGCCCGGGGCGTCCACCGTCGATGCGGGGGGCGTCGAGTTTCCGCTAGCCGCCGCGGAACCGGACGTTCTCCTGCCCGGATCGTCTCCGGCCTCTCCGCCTTTGCCGGCTGCCCCGGCAGAGCCGGAGCCAGAAGTTGACGGGGACGGCGTTCCGATTCTGCTTCCCGATGGACCGAGGAAGCCCAAAGTGCACCCGGTCGAGACCTATCGTGCGACGTTTGAAGGCGGCGTTGTCATCGAAGAGACTGCGGCTGACGGTGCCGTTTCCTGTCTGGAATCCGAGACACTTGAGTTTCTGTTCGACGTCGGACAGCGCTTGAGGGCGGCAGCCGACACCGCCGCGCCGCCTGCCGGCGCCGACACGCCATCGCAACCATCAGCAGCTGACGCCAGTGCCGAGTCGGAGGTGACTGTGACCTGGTCGGGGCGTTTTCTCGTTGACTTCCTGGAAGCGGGCGGCGCCGGCGCGACCGGGGACCGCCTGCACGTGGTGGCGGAGGGCCAGCCGGTTCACCTGCGCAACCGCCTGGGCCAGGCGATCTGCACTGAGCTGGAGTTTCACAACGAGACCCGGCGCGTCTGGCTGCGTAGCGGCGTCGCAGGCGAGGAGGTGACCGTCAGCTCGGCGGGGACCGGGCAGATCGTGGGGCGCGAAGTGTTTTTCGACCGCGACGGGGGCCGGTTGCATGTGGCCGGGCCGGGGCACCTGTCCGGCCGGCGATCGCCCCAGGACCGGCTGGGCGGCTCACCGGATCGAGCGGCTCAGGCGCCGGGCGATGGCAGCACGCGGGTTCGGTTTGACCAGGACTTGACAGCGGCGTTCGAGCAACAGGTGACCGAATCGATCGACGAGGTGACGGGCAAGACGGTGGTCGGGCGGAAGCAGTACCTTCGGTCAGCCCGGGTTGTTGGTGACGTCCTGATGTCACAAGATCGTGATTCCATAGCCGCCGAAGAAGTGGAGGTTCTGTTCAGACCGCCGGCGGAGCCCGGGTCGGGGGCGGGCGACCCCGAGCGGCTGACCGCGTCGGAGAACGTCCGGCTGGCCCATGGCGACGACTCGATCACCTGCCGCGCCATTGAAGTGTTCATGGATATCGACGAGCGGGGAGAGACATCACCGAGGCACGCCCGGGCGGATGGGGACGTGGTGGCGACTCGAGGACGGCGCCGGATATCGGCCACCGAGACGATGGTCGTTGACCTGAGAATGTACGAGAAAGCGAAACCGCCGTTCAACCTTACGCGGGCCCGGGCCCAGGCGGTGGCCAAAGGGGTCGATCCTGCCACCGTGGATTGGCAGCAGCAGCGGATCAAGTACGAGCGGGAACCGGCGTACGAGCCCGGGCTGACCCGGTTGCACGCATTGGGGAACGTGCTCATTCACGATCCGAAACAGAGCCTGAACGTCTCGGCGGCGCGGCTGGACTGTACGTTCACATCCACGCCCGAAGTCGACGACGAACCGCGCATTGACGAGGCACGAATCGCTGGCGATGACGCCGGATCACCGGCGTCGCTGGAAATCGACGATTTCGCCATTCACGGACGATTGATCGAGCTTGACGCCGGCGAGCCCTTTGCCCAGGTGCCCGGGGCGGGACGGTTGACGTTCAAC
The DNA here is from genome assembly GCA_020353195.1 of Phycisphaerales bacterium. Classification (GTDB taxonomy): domain Bacteria; phylum Planctomycetota; class Phycisphaerae; order UBA1845; family UBA1845; genus JAFGJQ01. Next base: position 2,084,022 of record CP070691.1, read on the forward strand.
AGCCGGACCGATCTGGATGGCCACGAGCTTGACACTCCGGTGCCCATCGCCGTGACCTGGACCCAGGAGATGATCTTCCGGGGGCAGGCGAACCGGGCGGTGTTTGACGGTGCCGTGCATGCCGAATCACAGGACAGCACGCTGGACTGCCAACGTCTGACACTCGGATTCGAAAACGAGGAGCCCGCGGTGGCGCCCGCCCCGGAGGGCAAATGGTGGACCCTCAAGCCGTTCTTCGATCGCGGTGGTTCCGAATCCGGAAGAGCCCCGGTGGCCGGTGTGCGGTACGCCAAACGGCGGCTGGTCTCTCTCTCCACCACCGGCGGGTCGGTGGTGCTGACGTCGAACCAGGACGAAGCCACGGGCCAGCTCGTCAGCCGGGCCCGCCTGTCGGCCGAGCAGATCGATCTGGATCTGGACCGAAAACTGGCAAGCGTCGATGGGGCGGGCCAACTGTTGATCGAGGATTACCGGCTGCGACAAGCCGGGTCCGCCGCCCCGGCGGATCGCACGAATCCGTTCGGCGCGATCGGCGGGGGCGAGCCGTCCCAGACGTATGTCGAATGGGCGGACTCGATGGCCTACAACTTCAAATATCACACGGCGAACTTCGACAACGACGTGATGCTGGTTCATCGTTCCGGGGCCAAGCTCGTGCTGGCCGAGCGCGTCCTTCCGACGGCGGCGTTTGACGGGGCTCAGGCTCCGATCGCGGGCAAAGGGCGCGATGCCCGGCTGACGTGCAGTTCCCTCTTCGTCCAGTTCAAACGGAAGGATGACCAAGGCCGGCAGCGCCGGTCCGGCGTGGGATCTCTGAGCGGATTCGCGCTCGACAAGTTCCAGGCTGAGGACGAAGTCTACTTCGTCGACTCCGGTGTCTCAACCACTGCCGACCGTATCACGTACACCCAGGAAGACACGCTGCTGAGCATCTTCGGCGCGCCGGCTTTGCTGTATGACGAGCGGGACGGTCTCCCCAAGAGCTATTTCCGCGCCCCGGTCATCTACTGGGACCGCACGAAGAACCTGATCGAAGCGCCGAAATCCACTATCTTCACCCGATGACGTCGTCGGTGTGGTCCGGTTCGTCTTGCAAACCCCGGGCGGCCCCGTCACAATCTCCCGCACGTGCCCCCGCATCATGGCAGCGGTCAACAGCGAAGGGAGCGATAGCGATCCATGGCTGATTCATCTCCGCTCGGGCAGCGCCCGCGCGAAAACTGGGCGTCGAAGATCGGGGTCATCCTGGCCGTATCGGGGTCCGCAGTCGGGCTGGGAAATTTCCTGCGCTTCCCGGGGCAGGCGGCCGCCAACGGCGGCGGCGCGTTCATGATTCCCTACTTCATTTCGCTTCTGGTCCTGGGGATCCCGATCTGCTGGGCGGAGTGGACGCTCGGGCGCCAGGGCGGGCGGCTCGGGTTCAACAGCGCCCCGGGGGTCCTGTTCGCCCTGACCGGCAACCCGGTGCTGCGGCTCTTCGGAGGGCTGGCCGTCCTCATTCCCGTCGTCATCTACATGTACTACGTGTACATCGAAGCCTGGTGCCTGGGCTATGCCTACGATTACATGGTAGGCAACATGCGGTGGCTGGGCTTGCAGATCGAAGCCTACACCGAGCACTTCAATCAGTTCGTCGGGAGTGAGGCGAACGGGTTCCTGCACCTGCCGGGGCAAGGCGAGGACAAAGGCGTCAGCCGTGTCGTGTATTTCCTGGTCATCGTGTTCACGGTCAACTTCGTGCTGATCTACCGCGGCGTGACCAGGGGGATCGAGAGATTCTGCAAGTACGCCATGCCCGTGTTGATCGTGGCCGCACTGGTGGTTCTGGTTCGCGTGTTGACGCTGCCCCCGCAGCCCGTGCCTGAGCCGTGGCAGTACAGTCTGGCCGACGGCCTGCCCGCAGCGAAGTGGAACGCATTGCTGGAGAAGCTCGACGAGCTGGACGCCGCGCTGGTGGCCCTGGAAGCGGACGGTGCAGAGGCGGTCGATGAGCAAGCGCTGGCGGACGCCGAGGAGGCCCCGGGCAAGGCGATCACCGACGCGGTTGCTGATTACTACCGGGGCAGCATCCGCGGAGAGCCGGGGTACACCGCCGGCGTGGCCGTGGCCGCCCCCTACGGATACCTCGTGACACCGGAGGGTATCCGGTACGCCCTGGGGCAGCTGGAGGACACCGAGGGCGCCTGCGTCCATCGAGAGTGGGTGCGCCGCACCCGCAGTGCGCTCACCCGGGAACAGGTGTGGGACCTGCTGCATTATGAAGCCCGCGGAGCGGAGCTGTCGGGTGTTATCGAGGATCCCGAAGTCGATCCGCGGGAGCGGAAGGCGGCCCGGCAGGAGCTGGCGCGCAAACGGGCCGAGCGACGCCGGTTGATTGAGGCGATCGGGCCGCCGCCGGGTCTCGCCTCGGCGACGGCGCCCGATGCCTACCTTCGCGGGGCGGCGGCGGAGGTGTCCGAACTGGAGCGGACGGTGGTCAACGGGCTCGGGTTCATGTGGAACCCGTTTACCGCCAGGGGCGGGCGAAGCGTCTGGGCCGCCCTGTCCGACCCGCAGGTGTGGCTGGCGGCGTCGAGTCAGATTTTCTTCAGCCTGTCGGTCGGCTTCGGGATCATCATGACGTATTCGACCTATCTGCGCCGCAACGACGACGTCGTGTTGAACGGATTGACGGCGGCGGCAACGAACGAGTTCTGCGAGGTGTGCCTGGGCGGGCTGATTACGATTCCCGCGGCCTTCATCTTCCTCGGCCTGGGCGCCGTCCAAGGCGCCGGAACGTTCGATCTCGGGTTTCTGACCACGCCGACGGTATTCGCCCAGATGCCTGCCGGGCAGCTCTTCGGGTTCATCTGGTTCTCGATGCTGCTGTTGGCCGCGGTTACCAGTTCACTGTCGATGCTCCAGCCCGCGATCGCGTTTCTGGAGGAGGGATTCAGCCTGAACCGCCGGGGATCGGTCGCGCTGCTCGGGCTCCTGACCGCCAACGGCACGCTGGTCGTGCTCTACTTCAGCGAGGGGCTCACCGGGCTGGACACCATGGACTTCTGGGTGGGGAACCTGTGTATCTTCGTGATGGCTACTGTGATGGTCATTCTGTTTTCCTGGGTCATCGGCGCGGGAAAGGGGTTCAAGCTCGCCCAGGAGGGGGCAGAGCTCAAGATTCCCGGTTTCTTCGTATACCTGATCAAGTATGTTTCGCCCGTTTACCTTCTGGTCATCTTCGGGCTGTGGCTGTATCACAACGCGGGTGACTACGTGGATAGCGTCGTGAGCAACAATGGCGCAACGTTCACCGTGGTGTTCGTGATTCTGGTGATGATCTTCTTCGGCGTCCTCGTGCGGTTGGCCAACGTGCGGTGGGCGGCGCAAGGGCGGGGCGTGCAGGAGATCCAGGCATGACCTCCGTGGGTTGGGTGATGATGATCGTGTCGGTGGGGTTCGTGGTCGGGCTGGCTTTGTTCTGTTTCTACCGCGTGCTGACGACGCCGGAAGCGCAGGAGCACATACACGGCGCCTCGGACCTCGACATCCGCGATCATGATCGTCAAGCCGACGCGTAGAAGCCGGTGCGGCTTGCCCAATGACATTCGTGTTGCGGCTGCGACGTGCGATGCGGGCGGGTCACATGGGGCCGGGCGGGGCCGGCTCGTACCGCGGCGCCGGGCCGAAGAAGCGCTTCATCTCGTTCACGACGCGGACCACGCGGCGCTTGTCGCGCGTTGCCCGAAACCGCCCGATCAGTTCGGCACGAGCGAACGGCACCGGCGGATCCCCCACCTGGCACGTCGGCTGAAGGGCGGACAGCTCGAGTTCACCGGTCAGGATGCTGCCGTGAGCATCTTCGGTGAAGACGGTGAAGCCGCCGCCCTCGAACGCCACTCCGCCCGATTCGCCCATGATCCAGTAACTGACCGTCGCGTTGAGCTGCGTGCTTTCGACTCGCGTCGTCCCCGGCACGGCTTGCCAGATCCCATGCAGGCGCACGATCTGCGTTGTCGCGTTGTCCGGGTCCGCGGCGAGCAGGTCGGTGTGACGGGCGACGATGTCCACGTTGCCCATGGCGTCCAGGTCGTAATAGCACTCCTCGAAATCCTGGAAATACCGGGCGGGCTCCCCCGTGATGCGATAGTCGGTGATCTCGAAGCGCGTGGCCCGCTGCTGGCAGCCCGGACCGAGGCCGCAGAAGGTCACTGCGCCGGCGGCCAGCAGGCAGGTAGGCACCGAACGGCCGGGGTAGGCTTTCGGTACCCCTTGCCGGTTCGCATGCGCCGTTCGGCCGGAGACGCGGTCTACCGTTTGCCCTCTCCAGTACCACACGTGTCTCGCCCACCCGTTTGGCGTCTGCCTCGCGGATACGAGATGCCAGCGCTGGGGATCGCTCTTGCGCGCGGGGGCGCCGGTACGCCCCTCCGTCGGGCCTCGCTGCCACCGGCATGGTTGCCAAACTCGTGCCGGATCACCGCCTGCGCGCCACGGTAGCGGAGCGTTGCGACCGTGTCAACGTGACGCTGTCGTTTGCGGAGCGTTGGACGGTTGGCGGGCGTCAACTATAATTCACCGGATCGGCGGACGACAGGAGGTCTGCCACGCCGTCATCTTGTGGATTTCCGAAAGGGACTTGTTTGAACGGCAGCAAAGACAAGCACGGTCGCCACCGCATCGGCGCGGTTTCGTTTCTGAACTCCAGACCGCTGGTGTACGGACTCCGGGAAAAGGCCGACATCGAGGTGTGCTTCGACCTGCCCTCTCGATTGCCGGCCTTGCTGGATGACGGCTGCGTGGACGCGGCCCTGACGCCGGTGGTTGACATGCTGCGCCCCGGTCGGTCGTGGAAGATCGTCTCGGATGCCTGCATCGGCTGTGACGGCGAGACCATGACCGTGCGCGTGTTCTCACGGACGCCCCCGGACCAGGTGAAACGCATCTGGGCCGACCAGGCTTCGCATACCTCGGTCGCCCTCGCCCGGCTGATCTGGCAGGAGACGTACGGGCATCCGCTGGACGTGTGCCCCCTGGACGACGCTGCCCGCACGGAAGATTGTGACGCAGTGCTGCTGATCGGCGACAAGGTGGTGACGGCCGCCCCGTACGGATTCACGTACCAGACCGATCTCGGCGGTGCCTGGAAGTCGTTGACCGGCTTGCCGTTCGTGTTTGCCGTCTGGGCAGCCCACGCCCGAACGCCGGTGGGTGCCCTCCCGACCCTGCTGTCGCAAGCCCGGGATCGCGGGGTCGCGCACGCGGAGGCCATCGCCGTCCGTGAAGGGCCCGGGCTCGGGTGGCCCCCCGCGGTGGCCCGGACGTATCTGACCCGGAACCTGTCTTACACGCTGGACGGGCGGCACCGCGACGGCATGCGGGCATTCTTGAGAATGGCGAGTCAGCGCAACATCGCGCCGTCGTACCGGGAGCTCGTGTTCACATGACGACCACGCCCGCCCCAGCCTGCGATCCGGGGGGCCGGCGAATCACGCAGAGCGAGGCGCTCGAACTCTATCGTCGTTGCTCCGTCCACGAACTGGGGCGGCTGGCCCACGACGTGACGATGCGGCTGCACCCCGAGCCGTATCGCACGTACGTCGTCGACCGCAACATCAACTACTCCAACATCTGCACGGCCCGGTGCGCGTTCTGCAACTTCAAGGTCCTGCCCGGGCGACCGGGTGGGTATGTGCTGAGCTTCGACGAGATCGACCGCAAGATCGAGGAGTTGATCGGGATTGGGGGCACGCAGATCCTCATGCAAGGCGGGCTCGTACCCTCGGACAGGCTTCCTTTCGACTGGTATCTGCATCTGCTCCGTCACATCAAAACGAAGTTTCCAGCGATCCACGTCCACGCGTTCAGCCCCCCGGAGATCTTCGCGTTTCACCGGGTCTTCGACATGCCGGTCAGCGACGTGCTGCTCAGGTTGCAGGAGGCGGGGCTGGACACCATCCCCGGCGGCGGAGCGGAAATCCTCGTGGATCGGGTCCGAAACAGGATCGGCGTCGGAAAAACGAAAACGGCCGAATACCTTCAGGTGGTGCGTGAAGCGCATCGCATCGGAATGCGGACGAGCGCGACGATGATGTTCGGCCACGTCGAGACGCTCTCCGAGCGGGTTGAGCACCTGGCCCGCATTCGCGATCTTCAGGACGAGACCGGCGGGGTCACGGCGTTCATCTGCTGGACGTTTCAGCCGGAGAATACGCCGCTGGGGCGGATCCGTCCGTTGCCGGCAGAAGTGCATGAACCGGATGGGAAGCGCCTGGCGCTGGCGGGCGCCCACGAGTACCTCAGGACGCTGGCCATTTCGCGCGTCTTTCTCGACAACGTGCCCAACCTTCAGGCGAGCTGGGTCACACAGGGGCCCCGAATCGGCGAGTTGGCCCTTTTTTTCGGCGCCAACGACATGGGGTCGGTGCTGATGGAAGAGAACGTCGTTTCGGCCGCAGGTACTGCTTACTGTTTGACGGAGCGAGAGATACGGAGTTTAATCACCGATGCCGGGTGGGAACCTCGCAAGCGGAACTGCTATTACGAACTGCTTGACTGAAGTCACAGTGGACGGCGGGTTTGCGCTCGCTTGGGCCCTGGCAGCCTGCGATTCGCTCGCCTGGAGCGAATCGGGCCCGAGGAGGAAGGTCCTGCGGCGATTGGCCGATTCCAGTTGTGACGCCCCATTCACGATTTGTACTTGCTCCGGAGCATACGATTAGGCTATCTTAGAAATGGGGGAGTGCGCCCTGTCGGAGGCGGGCGTTCGGCCTCTTGCCGAAAGGGAACGGACGGCTTCGTCACGCCGTGAAGCTGCGGTAGCCGAAGCTATCCAGGACTTCAGAACAACCATGGGTGTCGGCGGGGAAAGTAGGAGCCTGTTGCGGAGGCGATGCTCTTGGTGCCGGCGGCTGCGGTGTGGATGGGGTGTGGCATCGGATCTTTAATCCGGGTTCGGCGAGGCAGCTTCGCCACCTGCCGCGGTGGAAGAATGGCAAATCTGGAGTCTATCTGGCAGCGGGCCAGAACTGACTTGACGATTGACGACGGCCGGGGGCAGCGGGACACGTTCCTGTGGGAGCACTCGGCGCGGGTCGCGCGCGCGGCGGTGATCATCGCGGAAGTGCCGGACATCAGTCCGCGTCCGCTGGACACCACGGCTCTGGTGGCGGCGGCCCTTTACCACGACGCCGGGTGGATCGTCCAATGCAGGGAGGGGCTGGTCGAGCGGTCCGAGATACTCGTCCGCGCGACCTGCGATCTCCAGCGCGAGTTGGCTGCCGCTATGTTGGAGGAGCGACTGGGATCATCGCTGCCGGCTCGGAGTCTGGATGCCGCCGTGGTGGCCGTGCGCCGGTTGAACGACCGCGACGTTACGTTGCCTGAAGCGCACGTGCTGGCAGATTCTGACAACCTCGACTGCATCGGCGCCCTGTCGTTTTGGCAGACCGTGCGCCGGTGCTCGAACGACGGCAAGGGGATGCAGGCGGCCATTGAAACCTGGAAACGGCAGAAAGAATACCACTTCTGGGAAGCCCGGATCGCCGACGCCTTCCGGTTTGAGCCGGTCCGCGAACTGGCCCGTGAGCGGCTCTCCCAGTTCAGCGAATTCATGGACGCATTGGCCTGGCAACACGGTGGAGAGGACGTTGCCAGGCTCAAGGGCGTCCGCACCGGGTCATCATCGCAGCGGCTGCCCAGCATCTGACGTAATGGTGCCGACCGGTTACTGCATGTTGCCGGCCGCGCTGAGATATTGAGTGGCCAGCTTCACCAGGCTTGGGTCCGTCGAACGGTCGACCACCCAGCGGAAGTCGGAAACGGCTCCGCCGGGATCACCGGAGTCCCACCGCGCCTGTCCCCGGCTGTAGTACGCGTACCCATAGTCGGGTTTGGCCTGGATGGCGTGATCGTAGTCTTGGATGGCGTTGGGATAATCGCCCAGTTCGCGCCGGATGTCGCCACGGGCGCAGTAGGCGTATGCATGCTTGGGATCCAGGTGAAGCACCTGGTTCAGGTCGGTAATCGCGCCGCCGAAGTCACGGCTTCTCTCCTTCGCATCGGACCGCGCGATCAGAGCGTCAATGTTGGTGGGCTCCAGCTCGATGACCTTATTGAAGTCGGCTACCGCCGCCGTCGGCTTGCCCCATGCGGCGCGCGTGATGCCCCGATGGAAATAGGCGACCGCTCGCCCGGGCTCGAGTTCGATGGCCCGCGTATAGTCGGCGACCGCTCCGTGTCGGTCGCCGCGGTCGCGGCGGGCGTTGGCGCGTTCGAGGTGAGCGCGCGCGTCCTTAGGGCGCAGCTCGATGGCTTTGGCCAGGTCCGTGATCGCCCCGGTCAGGTTCCCGCGTGCTCGGCGTGCCAACGCCCGGTCGATGTAGTAATCCGGGTTGACGGGTTCGATCAGGATTGCCCGGTTATGATCGGATTCGGCGCCGCCGGCGTCGCCGAGCATTTGCTTTGCTCGCCCTCGCGCGTGCAGGGCGATAGCGCTGTCCGGCGCCAACCGGATCGATTCGTCAAGATCAGCCAGCGCGCCGGCAGGATCGCCCAGGGCAAGGCGGGCCCGACCTCGCACGCGAAACGGCCCCGGATCGTCCAGTTTGACTGCGATGGATTTCGCGGCGTCGTCGACCGCTCCCTGGTAATCGCCGACTTCGAGTTTCGCCGCCGCGCGCTGGCGCAGGGCTCCGGCGTGGTCCGGTTTGAGAGAGATGGCCTGATCGTAGTCGGCTACGGCGATTTCATGGTGACCCGCCGCCGCATGAACGTCACCGCGCTTGATTCGATAGGTCGGATCGTCCGGCGCCAGCGTCACCGCCGCGTTGTAGCTCTCGACGGCGCCACTGAAATCGCCGTCCGCCGCCCTGGCGTCACCCAGCTTGGCCGCCAGTTCGGCTTCGTCGGGTCTCAGGGCCCATGCCCTTTCGTACGAGTCGATGGCACTGGTGGGATCGTGGGAGTCCATTTGCCTGTCCCCCTGGAGAGTCAAACGGACCCAGGGATCCAGGCCCGCCGTCGCCAACCGGGGGTGGAGGTACCACAAACCACCGGCGCCCACCGCCATGATCCCTGCCAGCGTGATCAGCACCTTGACGGTTCGGGGCCGTTTCGGCGGGGGCTCCGCCTGCGACTGGTTCCACTGTGCGAGCTTGCCGGATAGTTTTGATCGCATCGTTCGTATAGGGCGCGGTTTCCAGTCCGCGCGGCCACGTGGGCCACATGGAGTATCGACCTACCCTGTCCCCTTGTTGGGCTGATTCTCTCCGGGTTCTTGAATCCTCCTGCCAGCTGACGTTGCCCCTTGGTGGTCTGCGGGATACCCCCAGATCTAGTTCTTCTTTCCCCACCAGCCACGTTTCGGTTTCGACTTCTCGGACGCTTGCTCCGCCCGAATCTGAGTGAGCAGCTCGCGGTCGGACTTGCCGGGGGCCAACCGCCGGAGGGTCTTGAGCTTGGCCTGAGTCTCCTCGTCCAGTCCCGGGGGAAGTGGGGACTCGACGCGGGGCGCGGGCTGGGGCTTTGATTGCTGGCCCGGCCTGAACTTGATCGGCTCGTCCGGATCCTGCGCCGGCTCGCTTCGGGTCGGCGCCTTCTTTGTGGGCTTCTTCGTGCTTGCCTTGACGGGTTTTGGGACTTCCACCTCGATTTTCGGCGTCTTTGGCCGGGGTACGGTTTTCGCGCGTGCTTTCCCACCAGCGGTGTCCGCTTGCGGCGGCCGCACCGGGGCCGACTCGCCGGGCTTCTTGCCGGTCGCCGCGCTGCCGCTCCCGGCCAGTGCCCTCTCGCGTTCGTCCAACTGCTTCTGCCGCTCTTCGATCGCCTTCTGTGCCGCTTCGACCTGGGCGGTCAGACTCGCCTCGGCCTGCTGCTGCCACTCGGTGAACTCCCGCCGCTGCTTCTCGAGCTGCGCCTTTAGCTGATCTAACTCGCGTGCGCGGGCCTGGATCTCGCGCTGCGAATCGGCGGACGGCGGCGCGGCGTGTTGGGTGCCGGTGGAATCAGGCTGGGGGGCGCCTTGTGCTTCGACGTCAGAAGCCCGGGCGTCGAGTTCAGCCTTACGGCGGTCGAGTGCCTCGTGCTGAGCGGCCAGGGCCTTCTTCTGGTTTTCCACTTCGCCGCGGAGACGATCCAGTTCCTTGGCGCGCTGGGTTGTTTCTTGCTCGGTCCGGGTGATCTGCTGGAGACGGTCGTCGAGTTCGTTCTGAAGTTCCTGAGCGCGCTGATGCTGTTCGCTCAGCTCCTGCTCGCGGGTCTCGGTCTGTTTGATGGTAGCCTGGAGGTTCTCCTCTCGGCTGGCCAGCGCCTGGGCCTGCTGTCCGAGCTCCTTCTGGCGGGTGTTGGCTTCGTCCAGCTGCATTTGGATCTGCTCGTTTTGCCGCTCGAGTTCGGCCCGTCGGGCTTCGAGTTCTTCGTACTGCTGGCTGAAGCCTGCCCCTTGCTTCTTGCGCTCGAGGTCCAGCACCGCCCGGTCGCTGGCGATCTCGTTTTCGCGGACGCGGAGCTTCTCTCGCAAGCGATTTACTTCGGCGCTTTGCTCTTCCACTTTCCCCTCGCGCAGCACGAGTTCCTCGCTGCGGGCGGCCAACGTGCGGTCCAGCTGATCAACCTGCTGTTGTCGTTCGTTCACGCGCGTCTCGGCGGCCTGGACCTGCCGTTGTAGCTCTTGCCACTCGGCCTGCTTCCGGGTCGCCTCGTCGAGCATCTGTCTGGCTTGGGTCTGTTGCTGTTCCGACTGGGATTGGAGGTCGTCCAGCTCACGCGCGCGTGCGCCCAGCTTCTCCTGTGTCCGTGACCGATCGTGTTCGAAGGCCTTGACGGAGTCGGCCAGGCTCTTCTCAGCAGAACTGAGCAAATCTTCGCGCTCGTTAAGGCGGTCGCCGCGTTCGTTGAGCGCGTCCTCGAGTTCTTCGCACTCGCGGAGCCGGCGGGAGGTTTCCGCCTCCCGTTCTTCCGCCTTCCGCGCTTTGAGATTGAGCTTCTCCTCTTGTGCGGCCAGGCGCGCGCGGGTGGCTTCCAACTCCTCCGCGTTGCCGGTCAACCCGTGTTCCCGTGCCGCCAGTTCGTTCTGCCTCTCCTGGACCTCCGCCAGTTGCTGCTGGATCTCGCTGCGCTGGCGGGCGAAGTCGGCCCGGGCCGCATCCAGTTCTTCGTATTGACGTGCGAAGCCGGCCCCTTGCTGCTGGCGCTCGAGTTCCAGGGCGGAGCGATCGGATTCGATCTGGGCCCGTTTGGCTTCAAGCGACTCGCGCAGCTTGCGGAGTTCCTTTCCCTGCTCCGCCAGTTGTTGCCGCTGTTCCTCCACCTCTTGCCGGCGGGTCTCCAGTTTCTCCGTGCGCGCGGCGAGCTCTTCGTTTCGTGCGTTGAACTCGTCGACCAGTTCGGCGCATTTGGTCCGTTCGCCGTCGAGGTTGCGGTCCCTTGCTTCGAGGTCGCGCTGGAGGTGCGACAGTTCCGCCTCCCGCTGCCGGGCGGCCTCCACGCGTTGCCTGATCACTTGCTTGGCTTCGTCCAGCGAGGCGGCTGTATGGTCGAGCTCTTCCTTCCGCGCCCGTGCTTCCTCCCATGCCTCGTCGAGCGCAGAACGCCGACTCTCGAACTCGCGAAGCTCGGCGTTGAGTTGCTCGCGATCCCGGCGGAACTGGTCACGCTGCCGCCGGACGTCCTCGTCGAAGGTCTGGCGGCGGGCAGCGGACTCCTGCTCCTGCTGTTGCAGCGTCGCCTCCCGGTGATCGAGTGTTTCACTTGTGGCTGTGAGTTCCGCTTCCCGTCGGTCAGCGTGGGCGACCCGCTGTTTGAACTGCTGTTCCGTGGCTTCGAACCTGGCGTGGGTCTCTTCGATCTGGCGCTCGAGTTCCTGCTGGCGACGGGCGAGGTCCTCCTCGCGTGCCTGCAGCCGGACGGTCTGCTCCTCGAAGCAGGACCGCAACGATTCGGCTTGGCGCTCATGGAGGCTGATTCTCTGGGCAAGCTCATCCAGCGCGGCACAGAGTTCGGCGTCCACCGCCGACAGAATCGCTTCCGAGGCCTCGTTGTGTGGTTGCAAGCCCTGTACGGGTGTGTCAGCCATCGGTTTGCCGCTCTCCACGTGGAACGTGTTGAACGCTGTCCCCGTTACCTATCCGCTAACTGTCATCGGTCGAAACCGATGTGCGATCGAGACCGACCCGGGTTCACGGCGCCCCAACGCAGGTCGGCGTGCCTGCCCACCTCCGGTCTGGACGGATTGAATGGAACAAGCAGGCTAAGCTTACAATTCAGATCGTCGCGTTGGAGACCGTGCGATGAATTTCCGGCGCGGGTCGTTGTTATCGCACCTTGACGTTTCGCCGGACCGTCATACTGTCGCAGTCGTGTGCCGACGATGTCCCGTCGTCAGCCTGCCCGGCCCCAAGTCCGATACTCGCTGGCGGGTCTCCGGAGGGTTCTGCATCGGGAGCCCCGGCGGGCGGTTGCACCGGGTCCGTGAAACCAGGATCAAAAGTCCGTCCCGGATATCACCGATCGATTCTACTGCGGGTCAGGCTCTGCTGTGGGATCAGGCCACATGCCGCGAGACCTGTGCGCGGGTGTCCGGTTGCCGCAGTGGAACCTGCCAACTCCGAGCATCGCGCCGTCGCGGACAGGACAGGCGCTTGGCCGAAAGTGGTGAAATGAACGACCGCAGCGAATTGCCCACTGTGAGCTCCGAATCCGACCGCGTCAAGGCGCTCGGCAACGAAGTGGTGGCGGCCATCCATAACGTTCAGGAGCAGCTGCAGAAGCGGGCTGCCGCCATGGAGAAGATCAACCATGATCTTCAAGAGCGCCATCATGCGATCGAGCGGATACGGCAGGAACTCGATCAGGAGCGGGACGCGTTGGAGCATGAGCGCGAGGAGCAGGCTCGACGGTTCGCCGAACAGCGGCAGGAGCTGATGCAGGAGGAAGAAAGATGCGCTGCGAAGCGGCAGGAGCTGGAGACGTGGGCGGCAGCACTTGAGCGACGGAATCAGGTGCTCGGAGAGGCGGAAGTCACGTTGCACAGGCTGCAGGACGAAGTGGAACACCAGCGTATGGAGCTGGCGTCGCTGCAGTTCGACCTGAGCGATCAGGGATCGCTTGAGTTCACGTCGAAGTCACAGGATAGCAAGCGCAAGCCGGGCGCGGTGGAACGGGACTCAGGCGACGCTGCGGTGGCAGGGGACCGCAGGGACAGGGAGTTCGACGCCCGCGAGCGGGAGATCGAGGCGGCACGGAGGCAGATAGAAGCTCAGCGAGCGGAGGTCGACAAAGCCCGCGAGAACGTGACGACCCTGCAGAGTCAGTTGGAGTGTGAGCGGCAGGAGATTGCGGCCCAGCGGGCTGAACTGGCGGAGCAGATGAGCGTGATCCCGGAGGACGGTTCGGGACCGCCGGAATCGAAGCCAACCGAGGCGCCGCAGGAGCCTCCCACCGCGGAGCCGACCGCGCAGTCGGGCGAGAAGCCCAAGGAGAGCGGCAAGCTGGTCGACCGGTTCAGGAAGCTGCGTCGCGATGCGAAACGCCGCGCGATCGGCGGCATGTGAACCGTGTGATAACGAACCGGTCATCGTGGCAAGACACTGGATAGCCGGATTATGCCGTTAAGGATCTTCTCAAAAAGAGGGCGACGGTCGGATCAGCTCGGCAACGGAGCCGCGACGGGGCGGTCGCCGGCTTCGGCCTCTGCGGCCGTCGCCTACGACGCGGCGCCGCCCGAACCACTCGAAACCGATCCCCTCAGGCAGTTGTGGCAGCAGGGCCGGTTCGCAGTGATCCTCCGTGAGGCCGACAAATGGCGAAAGCACACCGGCGGTGACGCGATCGTCGGCGCCGCGGCCAGCGCACTCGAGAAGCGAATGGCCCTCGTGCCCGAGGGAACCGTCACGCTACCGACGACGCTCTCCAGTGAGCCGGGAGCTCCGGAGATTGATGTCGACGTGGAACCCTTCCTGCTGGCCGCCACCACCGTGAGCAACGCGGAGTTCCAGCGGTTCGTCGACGCGGCGGGATACGACGAACTCGAGCTGTGGCCGAAGGACATTTGGCCGCACCTGATCGAGTTTCACGACCAGACCGGTTCGCCCGGCCCCCGCTTCTGGCGACAGAGCCGGCACAGCCGACGTCTGGCCAATCATCCGGTTGTGGGAGTCAGCTGGTTTGAAGCCCGGGCCTATGCGTTGTGGGCGGGGTTGCGCCTGCCGACGGAGGTGGAATGGCAGATGGCCGCCAGTTGGCACATACGCAGTTCGGCCGACGTGTTCCGCCGTTTCCCTTGGGGCGATGCGCTGGACCGCGAGCGTTGCAACCTGTGGCTGTCGGGCATCGGCGAGACGGCGCCCGTGGATGCCTATGCCAACGGCGCTGCCCCGAACAACGTGTTGCAGTTGGTGGGCAACGTGTGGCAATGGAACTCGTCGGACTTCGAAGTCACCGACGTCGCCGGGCGGGCCGTGCTGGGAGAAATGCCGATGAAAGGACTGCGGGGCGGTGCCTTCGACACCTACTTCGAAAGTCAAGCGACGAGTGGATTCCGGACCGGCCTGATCGCGCTGGCCCGGACCCATAACGTCAGTTTCCGCTGTGCTATGGATCTCAAGGACGCAACCTGGCTGCACGAGTAGAGGCCCCCACGAACCGCGGACCGGATCGATGACCACAGTCCTGGCAGAACGAATCAACCATTGCCTGATTTGCGAGGCGAAGAACCACCCCGAAGCCGTGCTCTGCAGCGATTGCTCGGCTCCGATGGCGCTGATTCAGGAGGCCGTGCAGCAGGAGCGCGAACCGTGCATCATCAGCGTTATCGGGGACTCCAACGTTGGAAAGACCGTGTATCTGGGCTTCTTGCTGGATATGCTGTCCAAGCGGGCCGGCAATTTCAGCGCCATCCCCAAGGGCGCCTACTCGGTGAACCTCCAACAAGCGGTGATCAACTACCTGTCGCGGCGCATGTTCCCGCCCAAGACACCGAGCGAAGTGGACCAGTGGAACTGGGCCTATTATCAGGTTGTCCGGCATCAGCGGGGAACGAGATGGTTCGATCTGGTCATGCCCGATATGGCCGGCGAGGCGCTGGCGGCGGAGGTCGACACGCCGCACTCGTTTCAGGTCATTCACAACCTGCTGGCCAAGAGCGAGGGCTGCATCCTGCTCATCGACGCCGCAATGGCCAGCACCGGATCGCCGCAGCCGGATTTCTTCGGCCTGAAGCTCATGAGCTATGTCGACGATATGTTCGCGGTCAAGCGCGAGGACAAGATTGACGTGCCGGTGGCAGTCGTGCTCTGCAAAGCCGACTACTGCCCGGAGTCGTTCGACAATCCGCACAAGTTCGCCCAGACCAACCTGAACCGCCTCTGGAACGTCTGCGAGGCCCGGTTTCGAAACGTCGAGTTCTTTGCGGCCTCGGTTGT
This sequence comes from Phycisphaerales bacterium, assembly GCA_020353195.1. Lineage (GTDB taxonomy): Bacteria > Planctomycetota > Phycisphaerae > UBA1845 > UBA1845 > JAFGJQ01. The sequence goes on from CP070691.1 coordinate 2,099,420, forward strand.
CGGGTCGTTGGGATACGGTAGCGACGAAGATAACAACGTGATCACCATCCCGTTGCACTGCGCCCCGCGCGGCATTCTGGAGCCGTTCCGATGGCTTCTGAGTCGATTGTAGTGGACCGGTCGCCCGCTCCGGACGGCCGGACCTCAACGGTCACATGCGATCAAGCGATCTACTCGTCCTTGCGGACTCTGGTCGGCCAGGGCTACCAGATCATCGCCGCGAGCCCGGGCCTGACCGCAACCGAGAAGAAGGAGATCACCAGGCGCAGCCCGTCGCACGGCGGGTTGTGTCAGGACGGACCCGAGGCGGCGGCGGTGGGGTTCTACAAACTCAGCACGGGGCGCCTGGCCGTCGCCTTCAGTTGCGACGGCGGTGCGGAGCACACCGGCAGGGGCGTTCGGCGGATCTATACGCACGTCACCGTGTTGCAGGCCGACGACTTCGAAAAGTTCGGGTTCAATCCTTCCAACGTGCTCATTGCCGTCGACCGGGTCGGCGGGTTGGAGGTTCGGCTCGACCCGCCCCGGCGGCTCGATCCGCTCACCCTGCAACCGCTCGACCGCTTTAACCGCGAACGAGCGGCCGCGGCCGTCGGGCGTTTCGGGGCGCCATGGATAACGTATGCCCTGTCGCTGGTGTTGCGACACATGCGGCTCGTGGTGAGTGGAGACCTCGACCCCGGGGAATGTATGGAGGCGATCCTGTTGGGCGTGCCCGGGCCTCTTCGAGCGGACGTGTCGTTTTCGGCCGGCCTGCGGTTCTCGGTGGGGCGACCCTACGCGGTCACCGTGGTCGCCGGGAATCCGGAGAAGACCCGCCGCCTGGTCCGAGGCCAACGTCTGGAGTACCTGGAGCCCGACACCGAAACGCCCGACCCGCCGGACACGCCGTGGCTTCGCATGGTGAGACGGCGGTACGAGAAAGGCCTATTCGACGCCGTCGCCGAAACCGCCGCGCGGCCCATTGACGACTGCTCTGACGCCGGTTTGGACCGGATCGGCCGCACATGCAACAACATGGACGACGCCAGGGAGGCTGACACGCGCCAGTTGTTGCACCTGGCCGGCGACCATCTGGAGGCCGAAGCTGCCAATGACTTCGAGGCGAGTTTGAGCGTGAGACTGCTGCGGGTCGTCCAGTCACAACTGTGCAATCGCCTTACGAGCGAGCCCGACGTTGACGCGCACTGGCCCGAGTTGTTGAGCTTGCTGCGCCGGTCGCGCCGGGGTGCTGATTTCGCCCTGCCCGCTGTCGGCGCTGCCGTCGAGCGCCTGGCCCAGACGGCGCCGGTTCGGGCGGCGGAGCACATCCTGGAGGCTGTCCGCACCGTGCCCGGCGCGAACGTCGCGGAGCGGTTGCAGCCGTCGTTGACGGTCGTTCTGGAGAGCTTCCGCCCGTGGCTGGCGCACGCGACGGCGGACAGGCTGGACCGGGCCAAGTCGGTTCTCAACGAATGGCAGTTCAAGCTTCCTCGGCAAAGCGCCCTCAACAGCCTTCTGGCGCAGATTGAACGCCGCCAGGCGGAGTAGATCCGCGAATTGCACTTGTCTTCACGGCGCGTCTCGTGCCGTCGCCGCCGTCCACGCTGCCACGCGGGTCGGCGCCAGCGCCAGCGTGAAGATCATGGCGCAGGCCAGGAAGGAAGCGTCCGCTTCTGCCTGACCCCCCTGCATTCCGTCGGCGTTTGGGCGGCTCGACGTCGAACAGCGAGCAGAGAACAGCGGACAGGAAGCAGAGAATCACGAACCGCGATCGTCAGGGAGCGGCCGGTTCGGACTCACTTGTGCTCCACCTGTAAGGAAACGGTTGATTCCGGTGGCCGCTCGCTTTCTGTGGTCGGGGCTGGTATGTCTCCGGTGTGGTCGAGATCTTGCACTAGCCCCCGCCACCCGCATCGGTTATACTGACCCGCCAACAGGATCACGTCGTTTCTGCAGTGTTGTCGTGGGAGTGTATGACCATGGTCGATGAGGGAACCCGAAGCTGTCAGCAGTGCGGCGCCAGCATCTATGCCGAACACCTGGACACGGGTATTGCAGGTTACCACGGCGGGAAACTCCTCTGCCCGCATTGTCTGGAGGAGGCGGAGGCCCAGGCGGACGTCACCTCCAGCGGCGTCGTGGAGGAAGATGTAGAAGTCATTTCGCTGGCCGACGAGGAGACCGGCAAACCCCATGAGAAAGGAGAGACCCAGATTCGCAGCTTTGGCAGCGAATCACAGGTGGGCGGCACGTTCGACGAGGCCGGGCTGGAACGCCGGGCTGACGCGAAGGCAGTAACGGCCACTCGCTGCCGCACCTTCCACACCAAGCTCAACGAAGGCGCGGTCCTGTTCATGAACCGCCAGGTCAACGAATGGACCGACGCGAACCCCGACGTGACCATCAAGTTCGCCACGTCCACCATCGGTGTGTTCGAGGGTAAGAAGGCGGACCCCCATCTGATTCTCACCGTGTTCTATTGAAGGGGATCAGGGGAGCGACGGACCGGTCGCCGTTTCGACGGCGTCCTTCTCCGGGACCGTCGGCGTGGACGGCTCCGGTGCGGTTGCCGGCAGGACGACGACGAACGTCGTCCCGCGGCCCACTTCGCTGACCAGGTGAATCTCGCCCCCCAGGATGTGGACCAACTCCCGCGTGATGGCCAATCCGAGCCCCGTACCCCCGTGCTCACGGGTGACCGAGGCGTCCACCTGTTTGAACTTCTCGAAGACCGCTGCCCGCTGATCTTCGGGAATGCCGGGCCCCGTGTCGCTTACCGACAGGCGGACGGACGGCGTCGGCGCGTCGTGCGGTTCCACGCGGACCTCCACCGATCCGCCTTCCGGCGTGAATTTCAGTGCGTTGCTCATCAGGTTGTACAGGATCTGCTTGACCTTGCCGGAGTCCGAGCGGAACGGGGGCAGCGACGGGCTGACGTCCAGCTTGAGATCCTGGCGTTTCTGGCCGGCCATCGGCTGGACGAAGTCGATCAGCGTGTGGCAGACCTGCCCCACGTCGAAATCGCTGATGTGCAGTTCGAGCTTGCCCGCTTCGATTTTCGCCAGGTCCAGCAGATCGTTGATGATCTCCAGCAGCATCCGACCGCTCGTGTAGATGTTGTCGGCATAGCGCTTGAGGCGATTGCGGTCCTTCGGCGGCTTATCCTGGGCGTCGCGCACCAGCTCGGCAAACCCGATGATCGAAACCAGCGGGGTGCGCAGCTCGTGGCTGACGTTGGCGAGAAACTCGCTTTTCAGGCGGTTGCTTTCGTACAGCGCCACGTTCGCGTCCGCCAGCTCGTCGATCTTCGCATCCAGCGACCGGTTGATCGTCTCGAGTTCCTCCTGACTGGCTTGCAGGTTGCCAAGCATGTCGTTGAACGCTTGAGCCAGCTCCTGAAACTCGTCACGCGTCGCAATGTCCGAGCGGACGGCAAGATCGCCTTGGGACACCTGCTCCACCAGCCGCCGAAGCCCACGGACCGGCGAGAGGATCAGCTTCTGTGTGACCAGGTAGAACACCAGCAGCGCCGCCAACCCGCCGGACAGCCCGGACAGGACGACGACAATCGCGTTCCAAGTACTCAGATCGCTCTCCACCGGCATGCGGACGTCGATGATGCCCATCAATGTGCCGGGATTCGGGGCCGTCTCACCGGCCCGGACGGCAAGGGCGACCTTCAGCAGGGGATACCCGTCTTTGTTCGATATCTTCCAGTAACACGACTGCATGGGCTCGGCCTGCAATTGCCGGATCGACGTGGGCACGAACCCGTGCCCGCCCCGCCGTTTTGCCTGCTCGACGGAGATCAGCGTCGGCGGTCGCAGCGGGAACTCCAGTCGTCGGGCGTACGCGGGCCAACGCCGGTTCAGGTCCTCCTGCGCGGTGGTCCAGTCTTGCCCCATCAGGTCGGTCAGAAGAAAGGCGGCGTTGGCGATCCGCTCGGCCTTCAGCACGTCGAGGTGGCTGCCGAGGCTGGCCATCTGGACCCACGGAACCAGCAGCGTGGCGGCAACGATCAGGAGCACCGCTACCCCGAACAGCAGCCGGCACTTGGTCGCCAGCGAAATGTTGGGTAGTAATGGTCTGCCCACGACGCACAGTGTAACGGATTTCCGTCTGCCGTTGGAGTGCACGGACGCGAATCCGGTGGTCCCTCGGGCTGGATCGCCACGACCCGTGGCGAATCCGACCCGCCACGGAGCCTGCCGTCTCCATGATTCCCTTCCCGGTCATCGTCGCCTTCTCCACCGTCATCGACGTTGCCGTAGCGGGCCTGGTCCTGGTCTCTTACCGGCGGCGGTCGAACCGGACGGATCGGGGCCCGTCACTCCTCCGCGCGGCGCATTTGGCGGCTGCCGGCGTTGCCGGCGGCTTCGCGTGTCTGGCCAAGCTGCCCGTGTACACGCTGCTGGGTGTCGACGTGTTCGGCCTGGCGCACCTGGTCTACTTCGATGGGGCCGTCGGCGTGCCCGCGATCGGGGCCACGGTGCTCGTGATCAGCGGGTATCTGGCGATTCGGTCGAGACCCGCCGTATTCAGCGGGCCGGTCACGATGCTCGCGGGGTTGGCCGTCAGCACAGTCCCCGTATCGATCTGGGCGAGCTTCGTGGAACCCTATCGCCTGGTGGTCGAGAGGGCTGAGATTCCCGTCCTGCCCGCCCGAGGCGGCGTTGCCACCGTCCGCATCGGCGTGCTGGCGGATCTTCAGACGGATCGCATAACCGAATACGAGCGGTCCGCCGTGGAGCGGCTGATGGCGATGAGGCCGGATGTCATCCTCATGCCCGGGGACGTCTTCCAGGGGACTCGGTCGGCGTTCGAGCGGGAGCTTCCGGCCATTCGCGGCTTGCTGGGTCGACTCGATGCGCCGGGCGGGGTATATGCGGTGGTCGGCAACGTCGACTCGCCGCAGGCTCTCCGGGTGATGTTCGAGGGAACCGGCATCCGGTTGCTGGCGGGCGACGTGGTGATGGCCAGCGCTGGCGGTTGCACGGTGGCCATCGGCGGACTGGAATTCCGAGGTGCGGCGCACGAGACGCGTGAGACTGTTCGGGAGTTGGGAGCGATGAGAGGTCCGGGCGGGACCGGCGGTGCCGACCCGGAGCACCGCGGTGCGGACGTCAGGATCCTCTTGACCCACGCGCCGGACCCGGTGCTGGAACTTGATGGCTCCAGCGGTATCGATCTGGTCGTAGCCGGGCACACGCATGGCGGGCAGGTGCAACTGCCGCTGATCGGCCCGTTGGCCATGGTCAGTCGCGTGCCGCGGGCAACCGCTGCCGGCGGTCTGACGCGGGTCAACGACGTGTGGACCTACGTCAGTCGCGGCGTTGGATTCGAGCGGGGCAACGCGCCGCGCGTCCGTCTGTTCTGTCCGCCGGAAATCTCCCTGCTGACCCTGGTGCCCAAATGACGACAGCGGGATGGCTTGCTTCGTTCGGGATGGCCTGGGCGGCACCGACTGCCGACCTGACCGGCGCGGTGCCCCGGGAGACGGCGATAGCTGTTCTGCTTGACTTCTCGGCGGACGTCGGCGACCCGTCCCGCACGCCGAGCGGCGCAATGGCGACGGCTTCCTTTCTGCTGCGCCAGGCGCGGCGATCGGGTTTGACCTCAAGTTGGGGAACCGACGCCCGCATCGTCGCGGATATCGTCGGCTCGCTGCCGACAATGACGAGCCATCCCATGGCGATCCTGCTTCTCGACGCCCGGGCCAGAGCCCTGGAGCGCGGGGGCTATCGGCTCGCGGGGTTGAGGGGGGCCGTTGTCTTGGGCACGAACGGGCAAGACGCCGGCGTCGCCCGCCGTATCCAGGAACTGCTGAATCTGTACACCGACAAAGAGCATTCGACGATCACCCGGTGCCAGACCGACGGGGCGGCCAGGTTCGTTCTGACGGACCGCCGGCTGCCGGATTGGGCTGTCCTGGAGTGGGGCCCGGTGGACGGGTTCTTCGTCATGGCGATCGGGGACGGTGTGTTTCAGCGCGTCACCGGCGCCCTTCGCGAGCCCGACAGGTCCTTGAAGAGCGAGCCCTGGTTCTCGGCTGCGCATGACCGCTGTCGTCACCCCAATGCCGTCCTGGAGATCTATGCCGACCTCGAGGTGCTGCGGGGGCAACTTGGCGAGGTGATGGGTCCCAAGCCCGAGCAGGTCGCCGCCGCTCTTGGGCTGCGCGCCGTGCAGCGGGGGTTGTGGTCGGTCGGGCGCAGCGGCCGGTTTGTCGAGGCTTCGTGTGTCCTCCGCTCCGGCGGGCGGGATCGGCAGGTGCCGATCACCATGTCCCAGGACCGCAGACGCACCGTGGCCCGCGCCATCCCCGGTGGGGCTACGACCTGCACGGTGCTCGACGTGTCGGCCGCGGACTTGATCCGTCGAGTCCGTGACGCCTACCTGTCATCGAAGAGCCGGTCGTCACGAGTGCATTTGGCCCGTCTGTGGGACCGGTACGTCGACGATCCAACCTGGTCGGTTGAAGCCGATTTCCTCGATCAGCTTGGCCACTGCGTGATCCTTCATAACGACCCGCCGCATCCGGTGGGTCTGCCTCTGTTGTGCACGATACTCGTCCGCGTCGACGGGTCTTCCGAAGACGTGTCAGCGTCAATCGACCGATTGCTTGGCGCTGTGCAACGGTACTTCGTACCCTCCCCGGGCACGCCGGCTCGGGGCATGTTCGCGCCGACCCTGCGACGCGCTCCCGACGGCGTGTGGTTTCTGCAGGTCGGCCTGGTCGGCCCCGCGCTCGCCGTGACCGACCAGTGGATCGTCATCAGCTATGCCCCTCAGGCCGTACGCCAGAACGTCCAGATGCTGCGCGATCGCCCTTGAAAACCGCGGCCGGGCGACGACAATGTAGCCCGTGCACCGTCGACGGCCTCAGCGTAGTGTAAGCGGCGGTGAGGATTCGACTTCGGCTCCAAGCGACAGGCGCGCGATTCTCATGAAGAAGAAAGTCATGCTCGTTGGGCTCACAATGGTCGGGACCCTATTCGGGGGTAGTTGCGTAGGCGATATCCTGCTCTTGCTGTTCGGCGGTTTCTTCTGAACGCCCGCCCACGCGTGCCCGGCACGATTCTGTGGGTCGTGGAGCCCGGCACCGCCCGCAACCGACCTGTCTGCGTCTGAGCCTGTCACCGGTCACAGGGCTTTGCCGGGCACTGCTTGCGGATGCTCGAACGGGTCGATTCTCGGCGCACCGTATCAATGACGGATACTCGGCGCCGGGACAAGTCTGATGATCATCCGTGGGCGGTGGGGCGATGCAGCCTCCTGCCATGACGTCTGGGCCCGGTTCCTTCTCCTTCATCGACAACAAACAAACGGGCGAGCATGCCTTCGACGTGGCTGCCAGAGCCACGCCGAGCGCGTGCTCGCCCGCGATCGCTGCGACGACAGAAGAGCCGGTCTGCGTGCCGGCCCGTGCCTACGTAAGGTGCCTCGAGACCAGCTTGTTCATTTCGAACATGCTGACCTGGGACTTACCTCTGAAGACGGCCCTGAGGTTATCGTCGGCGTTGATCATCCGGCGGTTCGTCGCGTCCTGCAGGCCGTGCTTGCGAATGTAGGCCCACAGCTTCTTCACCACGCCCGAGCGGGGCAGCGGTTTGCTGCCGATGACCGCCTGCAGTGCAGGTGATGCGGTAAGCGGTCTCATGAACGCCGCGCTGGCCTTGCGTTTCTTCTTCTTTTTGGCTTTCTTCTTCGGCGCCTTCTTTTTCTTCTTGACGGCCTTCTTCTTTTTCCTCTTGACGGCCTTCTTCTTTTTCCTCTTGACGGCTTTCTTCTTCTTCCTCTTGACGGCCTTCTTTTTCCTCTTGGCGGCCTTCTTCCTCTTGGCGCCCTTCTTCTTCCTCTTCACGGCCCTCTTCTTCCTGGCGCCCTTCTTCTTTCGTCTGGCCGTCTTCTTCTTCGCTGCCTTCTTCTTCCTCTTGACGGCTTTCTTCCTCTTTGCTCCCTTCTTCTTCCTCACGCTCTTCTTCTTTGCTTTCCTCTTCTTCTTAGCCATGGCGCATTCTCCTTTTGTACTGTAGGCCTGTCCGAGTTTCGATAGCCTCTCGCCCCAAGCCTGCACGCGGGTAATTCTCCCCGCTTGTGCCGGTCTTTGCCAGAAGATTTCAGAAGAAATCACACAGGTTTTTTCTCGCCGGAGCAGGGGGCCGCCGGCCGGCTGACCGCGCTGCCGGCCGACTCCCCGCACGTTTGTCGCCTGTCAGTACGCCCGAGTCAAGTGCATACCGGGGTAGTAGAATTTCAGGATCTGCCCTGCTTGGCGACCCAATAGTGCCTGACCCTCCATGCCCCACTGACACAGCCCCACCCCGTGACCGAACCCCTTGCCGTGTGTGAACTGGATGTGGCTTGGGCCGTTCACGATCTCACAGTCGCTGCTACGCATGACCCGGGCTCCCGCCGCGAGGCGAAACTGCTCGGCTCTGAGCGTTTTCTGCCGTCCGTTCGTGCCGATCACACGAATCCGGGCAGGGCGCCCTGATTTGGCGCGGCTGGCGACCTCGATCCGGTCCACCGTGCCGATCGATCGGGCTGACGGAAACCGGCGCGCCAGCCGCCGCGTCAACTCGGCCTTGCTGACGGACGCCGGGCCCCATCGGTAGGCGCTGGTGCGCCGTTGGGCGATCCGGCAGTAGTTGCACTGCACGCCGCCCGCCAGTGGCGTGATATCCTCGACATCCAGCATGTCGGAGACCGCCTGCGTCCTGCCCCCGCAGGCCGACGAGTAGTACGTGCAGAAAATCCGCTCGCCCTGCGGCGACGTCCAGGTGCAGACGATGCCGCGCGTATGAACGACGGCATCGTAGGCTTTCCTCGCCGCCGGTCCGGTGGGTATGCCCCCATAGACCTGGGACGCCTCTGTGGCCCGAACGTCATAGGCGCGGTGCGCGTTGGTGGCCATCTGCCACAGGGCATAGGTCCGAGCGGCGACGGCCTGGGCACGGTATGTTTCAATCTGGAAGTCCGCGTACAGCTCCCGCGCCAGCACGCCCGCCACGTATCGCTCGATGTCCACGACGTTGATGACGTTCATCGTCGTGGCCGTGCGGCGGGGGCAACGGATGAACCCGGCGTAGGCGATGGGGCTGCTCCACTTTCCCCCCTCGGGCCGAGAGATCAGGATCCGGGTGCCCTCTTCGGGGACGATGTCGATCGTCCCCGCCGTCCAGCGGCGGTCCCCCACTGTGAAGTCGCCGGTCGAACGGCTCACCTTGGACCATGGCAGTTCGCTGCCTTTGCCCAGCACGCCTGTCGCGGGGTTGCGCACGACGTAAGGCCCGTCGATCCGGACCTGAAACTCGTTGACTTGGCTGAGGATCAGGACCCGGATGTTCCGGGACCTCATGCCCACGTGAACCTGGCGGGGAACCTGCGCAGGACGTTCGGCGCGCTCGCGGCACGCGGGCCAAGCGCCCAGGACGCACACAAGCAGGGCGAGCATGAAGCGTCGAATCATCGCCGGACGGTCCCTCCTTGCTCTCCGGCGACGACCGACTCGAGGGCGCCCGCCACCGGGACCGGCGGCGGCTACTTGGACGCTGTGCGGAGCGCCAGGCCGAGTTCAGACATCCGCCGCTTGATCTCGTTCAATGAGGTTTGTCCGAAGTTCTTGATGGACAACAGCTCCTGCTCCGACCGCGACGCGAGCTCTCCCAGCGTGGTGATTCCCAGCCGCTGCAGGCACTTCCTCGATCGGGCCGACAGCTCCAGCTCCGTAACGGACCGGCTGAGGGTGTCGGGATCACCGGTGCTCGCCGCCGGTTTCGGCAGCTTCAGCAACTCGCCCTGCGGCTCTTCCAGGAGTTGCCCGAGCCGCAGCCGCTTCTGCTTGAGCATGAGCTTGATCTCGTTCAGCGACGTTTCGCCGAAGTTCTTGTAGGCCAGCAGCTCGGGCTCCGTGATCTTCAGCAGATCACCCAGCGTATGGATGTTCATCTGCTTCAGGCAGTTCCGGCTGCGGACGCTGAGCTCGAAGTCGCTGACCGGTGTATCGAGCACCGCGTTATGTTCCTTGCGGGCCCGTTCCATCTCCTCGTCGTAGTACATGTCCTGGGCGGACTGGATATCACGCAGAAACAGCCGGGCCCGTGCGTGGTTCGGGTATTCCGCCAGCACACGCTCGAGGCAGGCTTCGGCGCCCGCGTATTCGCCGTCATCTTCGTACAGGACCGCCAGGTTGATCAGTGCATTGACCGGTGCAGGCGTCTCCCTGGTGCACTCCTCGTACAACTCGATGGCTCGCTCGGCGTCACCGCGAAGGTCGAGCAGGTACGCCAAGCGGAACTTCGCCGTGGCATGGCTGCAATCGATCTCGAGGGATTCCTCGTACAGGTCGACAGCCTTCTCGAACTCGTGGGCCTTCTCGGCCAGCAGCGCCTTGAGATAGAGTTCTTCGGCCCGGTCCTCGTCCGTGATGGCGGCCTGGTCGAGCCGCTTGGCTGCCTCGTCCAGCTCCCCCGTCTCGATCAACGTCGCCACCTCGTTCAAATCGCTGTTCATCAGCTCGCCTCAAGAACGTTCAACACCCCGTCGAGCCCGGGGATCGCGGCGCAACGGCGCCGATGCACTCAACCGTTTATCGGATAGCCCGTGATTCGGGGTTTAAGCCAACACACCGCTCGCTTCCCGTCCGGCACGCATGAAGAGGTCGATACCCCGGGCAGCCCGATACCCAACCGGAACAAAGCGCTGCCCCTGACCGCCGTCCGGCCCGGCTGCACTGTTGGCAGCCGCGTAGAATACGCACTCGGCACGTGCGTCGCAACCCCCCCGCGCCCGGCGACACAGGGCCGCTAACCGGCATCTGGGGGCAGCGCCGGGCAAGCGTCCGGCTGTTGTCCCCGGGCGAGAACCTCACCGGCGCCGGCGCCCGGTCCACGCGGTGTGTCCGAAATCGGATCACCGGCGGGTCGCCCCCTGCCGCCATGGTCATCACACCCGTCGGCCCGCCGGGCCTGGCGATGGCGCCGCCGATACCGCCGGAGGCCGGGGTTGCAATCCTCGCCCCCTCAGCTAAAATTGACCCTTTGTGTGTTTGCTCAGGACGTGAGGCTGCTGCTATGCCCAAAATGAAGACTCACAAGGGGATGAAGAGGCGGGTCAAGGTGACCGCTGGCGGGAAGGTCCGCTACAAGAAGTCCTTTGCCGGCCATCTGATGAGCGGCAAGAGCGGCGATCGGCGGCGCCGGCTGCGTCGGCCCGGTTTAATGACCGGCGTAATGGCGAAGAAAACCAAAGCGGCCATCAACCAGTAAGGTCGCTACCGTTCCGGAAGGAGTTTGCAGGTCATGCCACGGGTTCGATCTGGCGCCGCTCGACATCGACGGAAAGTGCGGGTGTTTCACGAAGCCAAGGGCTACCGCGGGGCCCGCAGCAAGCTGTATCGGACGGCCAAAGAGGCCGTCACTCGCGCCGGCACTTTCGCATACCGGGATCGGCGGATCCGCAAGCGTGACTTTCGCGCCCTGTGGATCACGCGCCTGACTGCGGCCTGCGCGGAGAGGCGCATCCGCTACAGCCGGTTCATCTACGGCCTCAAAGCCGCGCGGGTCGTCCTGAACCGCAAGATGATGAGCGAAATCGCCATCGCGGATCCCAAGGGCTTCGACGCCATCGCCGCGCTCGCCAGCCAGCATTCGCCCGAAGACGGCGCCTGACGCTTCGATACGCCGCCAGAAAACGGAGCAGTCGACTCCTCTGTAACAGGCATGGCTCCTCGCCCGCATGGCGAGGTGCCGCGCGTGATGTTGACAAGATCATCAAACAGGGCGGCAAACGCCCCTCACGGCCGATGCCGCAGCCCTCAAGGCAAGCCCGCGTTCACCTTGGCCGAATTGCTGGCGGTCGCGGGGGCTGTCATGCTTGCCGGCGCGGTCGCGTGGCCGGCGGCTGACGCCCTACGCAGGCAAGGGAGCAAGCAGGCGCAGTGCATGGCCAACCTGCGCACCATCGGCGCCGCTCTGTTTGCCTACGCCGACGACAATAATCGAGAGCTGCCGGGCTATGCGACAATGGGGCGTCACGCGTTCCGGATCGCCCCGGGGCGAAGACTTGACGACGCGAGCCCGCAGGAGGCCTGGGGCGTGCAGGCCGTCCTGGAATCAGGGCACGCCCCCCCGGTCTATCCGAATGGGCTCGCGTACTACACCGAGACCGTCCCGCCGGTCTATCTCGGCGGGAACAGCGAGGCGTGGATCTGTCCCTCGAATCCCGGGCCCGCCCTGACGCCGGGTGCCTGGGCGGACTATGCCAGTACCTACGCGTACCGCACCACTTCGACGGGTACGTACAACCTGGACGAGCTGGCTCAGGATAAGGGCAAACGGGCGAATCCTCTCGTCTGGGATAACTACGCCTGGTATCCGGGCTTCCCGGCTATTGACGGGCCGTTCGGCCCGGATTTCGTCGTGCCGGCGGATCAGCGTCAGGCGCCGCATCATGTCGGTAATCGAGAGTTCTGGATTGAGTACGCAGCCAGCGGGCATTGCGTCAAGCGTTCGTGGACGAATCCAGAGCCCGCGCAGTGATTCCCCTTCAACACGGCTGCCGAAGAGAAGCTACGGCCCCTCTGCGTTGCCGGAGAAGTCGACGTCCGGTACGGCTTTGGCGGCCTCTTCGACCTGGAAGTACTCCGCCTTTTCCACGCCTGCCAGGCTCGCGTAGAAGCGCCCCGCCAGCTTGCGGGTGAAGGCATTGAGTTCCTTGACCTTGTCGTTGTACCGCTTCCGCTCGGTTGAAACTCGACTCTCCGTGCCCGCAATCTCGTCTTGCAGTTTCAGGAACGACTCGTTGGACTTGAGCTCGGGGTACGCCTCGCGCATCATCAGCAGGCGCGACAACGCCGACTCGAACGAACCGGCGGCGGCGGCTTTCTCCCTGACCGTCTTGGCCTGGAAGTAGGCCTCCCGCGATTTGGCGATGCCCAGGAAGATCTCCTGCTCCTGCCCGGCTACGCCCTTGACCGTCTCGACCAGATTGGGGATCAGGTCGAACCGGCGCTGAAGCTGGTTCTCCACCTGCGCCCATTGGCCGCTCACCTCTTCGTCCAGCGTGACGGCTTTGTTATATCCACTGTACACGCACCCGCCGACGAGGATGGCCGCGATGACGAACGCCGCAATAACCGCCAATAGAGCTTTGACTACGTTCATGGTTGTCCCTCGCGTATTCGTTGAGACCCTTGCCGCGCACGGCTTGAACAACCGCTCTGCTGCGGCAATACCTGCTCGCCAAGCGGGACGCCGGTCACCAGCTTCCGCCGGCACCCCCGCCCCCGAAGCCGCCGCCCCCGCCGAACGATCCGCCCCCAAATCCTCCCCCGAACCCGCCGCCGAACCCTCCGCCTCCCCACGATGAGCGGCCGCCGCCCATCATGTGGCCGAACAGGCTGCCCAGCAACAAGCCGTGGAACAGACCGCCTCCACCCCACCGCCCGTAGTGTCGCCGGCGCCGGCTCAGTGAGGAGAGCAGAATCACGATAAAGAGGATCGGAAGGAGACCGCCGCACGGCGCCACCTTCCTCGCCGTGAGGCGCCGGCTGGAGAACCGATACTGCGGGATACCCGCCAACTGCACGCCGGCGTCATCTGCAATCTTGCCGGCGATCATCACCGTGCCTTTGTAAAGACCCTCGGAGAATCGGCCTTGCTTGAAGTTCGGTACGAAGACCTGGCGGCGGAGCGTCCCGCACCACCCGTCCGGCATCACGCCTTCCAGCCCGTACCCGACCTGAATGTGGTCCTTCCGCTCCTTCATCGCCACCATGATCAAGACACCGTTGTCCTTGCCCTTTTGGCCGAGTTTCCACAACTCGGCGTGACGGAGGCTGAAGCTGAACCGATCCTCGCCGTCCATCGTTTGCACGGTGAGGATCTTCACTTGCGCCGTCGTCTTCTGCTCCAACTCGCGAAGCCAGGCTTCCAATCGGGCTTCCACGCCGGCGTCGATGATGCCCGCCCGGTCCACCACGTACGTACCCGGGTCCGGGATCGTCACCTCCCCCCTTGCCGCCCCGGGAACAGCCAGGAGGGCGACGACAAGCGCCGATCCGGCGGCCCACGTGCTCCGCATCGCCCGAGCCGCTCCACCGCGACGGGGCCCCCGACCCGAGCGGCACGTGGTCTCTGAGCGGGCGTGGAATCGGGTTACCAGCCGGTCAGACGCCGGCCTGACCTCCTGTCCCACGTTTGTCAGACGGGCTGTGCTTGCTGTCCTACCATGCATTGACGATAACGCTCAAAGCCGCGACGTCCTCATACAGGCGCTGAAACTCGGGCCAACTGTGCTCCGCTGTCGGGTCCAGCGCCGTTCGCAAGCCGTGCAACTTTCGATCCGTGACTGTCTCCACCGCGTCGACGACGGCCGCCGACGGTTTCGGCTTCTTGTCGCCCTTGAGCCACAGCATTCCCCGGAGCGTGCGCAGCAGCCCGGCGGCGACGTCGACCTCCAGCTCGCCAAGGATCCTGTCCCGCCCGGCGGCGGCCAACAGGCCCTGCCGTAGCCCGATCAGGATCGCCTTGATCTCGCGCTCGCATTGCAGCCGCAGATCGCTCTCGGCGAAGGTCAGCTCGACGAAGTGGTCCTGCCCGAACAAGGTCACGTGCTGCTGCTGGATCTCCAGCAGTTCCAGTGGGAACGTGTCAAGCGACTCGGCGATGTACTCCGGCGTCATGATCAGCGGCGCCGAAATCCGCTGCTTGCCGAGCTTCGCCCCGTGCTCCGCCAGTCGTTTGAGTACCTCCAGGTCCACCTCGCCCAGCACGAGCACGTTGCGGACCACGTGCCGGTCGGGATCGAACGACCCCGCCACGACAGCCCCGAACAGCGTAAGCGCCCGGGCGTTTGCACCGGCCAACTTCCGCACGAGCCCGGCGTATTCATGGATCGGGCCCCGCAGGAACTCGGGCACACGATCCATGCCGGCCGATTCTTCCGCCATGGGACTCCTCCGCGTTGCAGCTTCGTGCCGCCGGTCGTCGGCGGCCGTGGACACCATCGCGTGGACGTTGCCGCCGCGCTGCCATACCCTAGCCCGCCTCGCGGCGCGCAGCAAGTATAGAGCCGGTCGCCGATTGTAACGCTGCACGCCGGCGGCACCGGGAAAGACCGGACTACGCGCCGCTCGATGTGCCGCCAATAGGCCGGTTCGGCGGAGTGCCTGAGGCGGTGCCGAACCGGTTCACTTGGACCAGGGAAACCGGTATAGTGTGCGGTTCCGTTTGCCGATCCTGGCGGGCGCCGCAGGCCGGTGGATACGTTGGGCCGGCTCGCCGCGGTCGACAGGGTGTGTTCATGGTCGGATCACGCGTTTTTGCCGAGGAGACGCCGTGGCGTTTGAAAGTGTCAGCCCCAAAGTCGACTTCCCCGCCCTGGAGCGGTCGATCCTGAAGTTCTGGGACCGCATCGGCGCGTTCGAGAAGCTGCGGGCCAAGAACAAGGGCAAACGCACGTGGTCGTTCCTCGACGGCCCCATCACCGCCAACAACCCCATGGGCGTCCACCACGCCTGGGGCCGAACCTACAAGGACGTCTTTGGCCGTTATTTCGCCGCCACCGGCCATGACCTGCGCTATCAAAACGGCTTCGACTGCCAGGGGCTCTGGGTCGAGGTCGAGGTCGAGCGGGAGCACGGGTTCAAGACGAAAGCCGACATCGAGTCGTATGGGCTGGACAGATTCACCGAGGAGTGCAAGGCCCGGGTCCGCAAGTACTCCGCCATCCAGACCCAGCAGTCGATCCGCCTGGGCTACTGGATGGACTGGAACAACTCGTACTACACGATGACCGACGCGAACAACTACGCCATCTGGGCGTTCCTGAGGAAGTGCCACCAGCACGGGTATCTCTACAAGGGCACCGACGTCATGCCCTGGTCGGGCAAAGCCGGTTGCGCCTACTCGCACATGGAGATCGCAGAGGGACGCAAGCTGGTGACCCATACGTCGGTGTTCGTGCGGTTTCCGATTCGCGGCCGCCAGAACGAATACCTGCTCATCTGGACCACCACGCCCTGGACGCTGACGTCGAACACCGGAGCCGCCGTCAGCTCCGAGCTGGACTACGTCAGACTTCGGGCCAACAAGGACGGGGCCGTCTATTACTTCGCCGCGGACAACCTGAAGTACCAGCGGCTTGAGACGCAGTTCAAGGAGGGCTTCGGGCGCGACCCCTGGCCCAAGGGCTTGCCCAAGCTGCGGACCATCCATCAGATCTTCGAGGAGCAGGGCGGCTACGCCATCGAGGGCACGGTGCCCGGCGGCGACATGATCGACTGGGCCTACGACGGGCCTTTCGACGAGTTGCCGGCCCAGCAGCAGCGCGGCGGCTACGCCCAGCCCATCGACCTGATCGAACCCGCACAACGCGACTGGCCCAGCGGAAAGGACGGGCATCGCGTCTTCGATCCCGGAACCGACTACAAGGGCGAACCGTATGTCGTGGCCGGTGAGGGAACGGGCATTGTCCACTCCGCTCCCGGGTGCGGTGACATCGACCACGCCTGGGGCAAGCATTTCCACATGGCGGCGATCGCCCCACTCGACGAGGAAGGGCGGTTCGTCGAAGGGTTCGGCAAGTTCACCGGACTGCGGGCGTCCGACCGCCAGACCGCCCAGGCGGTTATCGCCGACCTGAAGGACAAGGGCCTGCTCGTCGCCACCGAAGAGTATCCACACATCTACCCACACTGCTGGCGCACCGGCGACGAACTCATCTTCCGCCTGGTCGATGAATGGTACATCTCGATGGACTGGCGGGACGAGATCAAGGAGATGGCGCAACGGGTCAACTGGTTACCGCCGGCGATGCGCGGCATCGAGCGCGAGCTCGACTGGCTGACAACGATGAAGGACTGGATGATCTCCAAGAAGCGCTACTGGGGTCTGGCGCTGCCCATCTGGGAGTGCCCCGACTGTGGTCGCTTCGACGTTCTCGGCGGGCGCGAGGACCTGAAGGAACGGGCGGCGGAAGGCTGGGACCGCTTTGATGGTCATTCGCCGCACCGGCCCTACGTCGACTGGGTCAGGATCAAGTGCGCCAACTGCGGTTCGATCGCGTCTCGCGTCCCGGACGTGGGCAACCCCTGGCTGGATGCGGGCATCGTGGCGTACTCTACCACGCGCTACAGCACCGACCGGCAGTACTGGGAGAAGTGGATCCCGGCTGACCTGATCACCGAGTGTTTCCCCGGCCAGTTCCGCAACTGGTTCTACTCCATCCTGGCGATGAGCACCATGATGGAGCTGGGCAAGCCGGACAAGCGCCCGCCGTTTCGGAACCTCCTGGGCCATGCCCTGGTGCTCGATGAGAACCGTCAGGTGATGCACAAGTCCGACGGGACCGCGATCTGGTTCGAGGAGGCGGCCGAACAGCTCGGCGTGGACACGATGCGGTGGATGTACTGTGTGCAGCCGCCCACGGTGGATTTGCCGTTCGGCCTTCGTCATCCGGGCGAGCACGTCGCGATCGACTGCCCCGACGGCACGCGGATCACCGACACCGTCGACGGCGAACCGCTCTGTCGGGTGACGTCCACTCCGGCCGATGAGATCCGTCGCCGCGTGCTGCTCATGCTGTGGAACTCGTACGCGTTTCTCTGCAACTACGCCCGCCTGGACGCGTTTGACCCCGCGACGCCGCCCGTTCCGTTGGATCAGCGTCAGGACATCGACCGCTGGATTCTGTCCGATCTGCAGCTCGTGATCCGCAGCGCTCATGAGAACTTCCGGAGCTACAGTCTGCCTCCTGTATGCCACCGGATTGAGAAGTTCCTGGACGACTTGAGCACCTGGTACATCCGCCGCAATCGCCGGCGCTTCTGGCGAGGCGCGTGCGAAGGCGACACCGACAAGCTGGCTGCCTATCAGACGCTGTACGAGGTGTTGGTCACGCTCGCAAAGGTGGTGGCGCCGATCGTCCCGTTCGTGACCGAGCACATCTACCAGCGCCTCGTGGCTGAACAGGTCGACGGCGCGCCGGAGAGCATCCACCTGTGCGACTATCCGGAGGTCGACGAGACCCGCATCGACAGTGAGCTGTCCGAGGCGATGGCGGCGGTCGTGCGGATCGTCTCGCTCGCCCGATCCGCCCGGACGGCGTCGAAGCTCAAGGTCCGCCAGCCACTAGCGGAATTAATCGTCGCCTCGGGCAATGAGTTTGAACGCCGGGCCGTCGCGCGGTTCGCCGACCATCTGCTTGACGAGCTGAACGTCAAGAAGGTATCCGTTCGGGAGAGCGCGGCCGACCTGTGCGAGATCCGGATCGACGTGAACAAGCGTCTCGTCGGTGCGAAGTACGGTTCGCTCGTGCCCGCCATCATCCAGGCGGTATCGCAGGTCGACCCCGTTGACGCCGCGGCGAAAGTGTCCGCCGGCGAATGCGTCCCCGTGGCTGCCGGCCCGGAGAACGTCCTCCTGGAACCCGGCGAACTCGTGGTCGACAAGAGCTACGGCCAGGATTGGGTCGCCGCCGAGGACCAGCAGACCATTGTGCTCCTTGACAAGCGGATCACGACGGAACTCAAACACGAGGGCATCGCCCGCGACGTGGTCCGCAACGTGCAGAATCTGCGCAAGGAGATGGACCTGAACATCGAAGACCGGATCGTGCTGTCGCTCCAGGCCGAATCGGAAGAGGTTTCCGCCGGGATCGAGGCGTTCAGAGACTACATCGCCCGCGAGACGCTGGCCGTCGAGCTGACTGCCGATACCCTCACCGAAGCCGTGGGGCGCAAAGGCGTCAGCATCGGCGGCGCGAAGCTGGACATCGCCGTTCGCAAAGCGTGAATGAACACCGATGGCTCGGGCTCCGGACGACTCCGTACTCAGCGTCGGACCGCACCGTCAAGCCGACCAGCGCGCGCCGCAGGCGCGTGCTCGACACGCGCCGCCGGAAATCCACGGCACCGATGCGCGGCACGCGCTTCCGCGGAGTCCGTGCGGACACGCCGATAGGTGTTACTCGTCGCGGAGAACGTCGGACTTCTTGCTGGTCGGCTACCGCTTGTGCGCGCACGTGCATGGCCACGCGAGCGCGGGTGTGCAATCCTTTTCTCGTCACGCGACGGCGCTACAGTGACCAGCCCGGGCGATAGTCCCTGCCGAGATAAGCGTTCGCCTCCGGCACGTTCGTGATCTTCATCTTGACGGGATCCCAGTGGATCCGCTGCTGAGCGCGAATGGCGATGTTCCCCAGCAGCACGGTCTCGGTCAGCGGACCGGCATAGTCGAAGTTCGAGCCGGGCTGCGGACCTCCCTTGCACGCCGCGATCCACTCCTCGTGATGTCCTATCGAGCGCGGGAGGCGCTTGGCCGGGCGGTCGTACGCCTTCATCTTCGCTTCAGGGATGATGCGCAGCCCATCGGCGCCGTGTGCGCCGCAGATCATCTTCCCCTCATCACCGACAAACAGCAGGCCGCCGAACATGTTCCCCATCATCCGGCCTGCTTCCAGCTCGGACGGCCGCTCCGGCATCAGCCCCCCGTCATACCAGGTCAACTCGAGCGGCGGCTTGTCGCCCCGCGCGGGAAACCGGTACCGGACGATCGAGGCTCGCGGATAGCTCTCGGTGTTGAACTTCTTGTCCCAGGTCAGCCCTTCCGGCACGAAGGTCGAGAAGCTGGCCTCGACGGTCGTGGGGGGCGTCAACTCGAGGGCGTAGAACACGGGATCGAGAATGTGGCACCCCATGTCGCCCAGAGCCCCCGTTCCGAAATCCCACCAGCCACGCCACGTCACCGGTGCGTAAGCCGGGTGGTACGGGCGCTGCGGGGCGGGGCCGAGCCACAGGTCCCAAGAGAGCGTCTCGGGGACCGGCGGCGTCTCCTTCGGTCGGTCGATGCCCTGGGGCCAGACGGCGTGCGGGGTCCAGGCCTCGACCTGCCGAACGGTTCCGATGGCCCCGTCCTCGATCCATTCCTTGAGCAGGCGCATGGCCTCGGCGGCATGTCCCTGGTTGCCCATCTGCGTCACGACGCCCGCCTTACGGGCCTCTTCCGTGAGCCGGCGGACTTCATGAATCGAGTAGGCCAGCGGTTTCTCGACGTATACGTGCTTGCCCATCTTGATGGCGGTCATGGCCGCGACGGCGTGAACGTGGTCCGGCGTGGCGATGACGACGGCATCGATGTCCTTCTCCTTCTCGAGCATGAGGCGGAAGTCGCGGTAGCGGCGAGCGTTCGGATAACGTTTGAAGGTCTCGGCCGCTCGCTCCCAATCCACGTCGCACAGGGCCACGATGGTCTCGCTCGCCACAGAGTGCAAGTCGGCGCCTCCCTGACCACCGACGCCGATGCCGGCTATGTTGAGCGTCTCACTCGGCGGCTTCTGCTCCGGCCCTCCGAGCACGTGTCGCGGAACGATCGCCAGAGACGCTGCCGCACCGGCGGTCTGTCCCATGAATTGTCTGCGGTTCATCGAAGCCATCGTGCAGTTTCCTCCTCGAAAGATAACACCGGCCGCTGCCAGAACGTGGGCACACGTGAGACGTCGGAACGTCGACCGGGGCCCACCCGACGGATCATACCTGCAGCGCGACCGGCTCACAATGAGCCGCCGATGCTAGCGACCGTTAGACGGTGCGCGGGCCAGTGCACAGTGCTCTCGGCAACGCGGGCTGGCAACGGCTGCCGTCAGTGTCCAGGCCGGACGCGGGTTGCCGGAGAATCTGCTGCATCCCGCGGTCGGCGACGGAGCCCCGCCGGCGTCGGGATGTCGGCCGCGGCGGTGGACAACCGGCGACCGACCGATCATACTATTCGAGCGCTCTGCGCGGGCGCTGGGCACGATCTGAAGGCCCGGCGGCGCGGCTCGCCGGGGCTGAGGCGGTAGGGGCGGTGGCGCTCGGGTCCGGACTTCGTCCTCCAGAGGATCGCAACCGATGAGCATTCTGGTCAACAAGGAAACAAGGGTCGTCTGTCAGGGAATCACGGGCAAGGCAGGGGCGTTCCACGCCGCCCGGTGTATCGAATACGGCACGCAGATCGTCGCCGGGGTTGTGCCGGGCAAAGGCGGGACCCGGTCAGAGCACGACGTCCCGATCTTCAACAGCTGCCACGATGCGGTGACCGCGACGGGCGCCGACGTCTCACTGATCTTCGTCCCGGCGCCGTTCGCGCCGGACGCGGCGATGGAGGCGGCCGATGCGGGGGTCTCGCTGGCCGTGCTGATCACCGAGGGCGTGCCCGCGCTGGACATGGTGCGGGTCCGCAAGTACCTCGACGACAAGGGTACGAAGCTCATCGGACCGAACTGCCCGGGGATCATCACGCCGGGTGAATGCAAGATCGGGATCATGCCGGGGTACATTCACCGTCCGCCGCAGAACGCGAGCCGAAACGTGGGCATCATCTCGCGGAGCGGGACGCTGACCTACGAAGCCGTCTGGCAGTGCAGCACGCGCGACATCTCCCAGACCACTTGTGTGGGCATCGGTGGAGACCCGGTCAAAGGGCTCAACTTCATCGAACTGCTGGACATGTTCGAGCAGGACGAAGAGACCGACGCGATCATCATGATCGGAGAGATCGGCGGGACGGACGAGGAGCAGGCGGCGTTCCATGTGCGGCATCACATCACCAAGCCCGTGGTGGGATTTGTCGCCGGGCAGACCGCCCCTCCGGGCAAGCGGATGGGCCACGCCGGCGCGATCATCAGCGGCGGTGAAGGGACGGCGGCCTCCAAGATCGCGGCGCTGACTGAATCCGGCGTCACGGTGGCGCCGTCCCCGGCCACGATCGGAGAGACGCTGGCGTCGGTTCTGTAATCGTCGCCTCCGCCGACGCGGACGCAGTCCGCCGGAAAATGGGATGATCATCGTGAGTATTCAATCGAGAGGTCGCGGGCGACCGCCCCGGCGAATCGCGTCCCGCCCGTTGTGCTGCCTGGTGACGGCTTTTGCGGTGTCGGCGCTGCTTCCGGCGTGCAGGAACGAACCCGCCCCGGTCCCGCCGTCCACCCGGCCGACCTCGCCCGATCGTTTCGATCCATCCGGATCGACGCCGCAGGCCGTGACGCAGGAAGCGCCATCGAGCGGACAACAGCTTCCGCTTCCCAAGGGGCATCCCCCTCTGAAGCCGAACGAGCCGCTGCTCCCTCCGGGGCACGTCCCGCTGAGCGCAGGGGACGCTGCCGGGTCGGTGCCGACCACGCAGCCGGGCACGGTTCCAGGGATGCCGGTTCCCGCCGCAGGCGGGGACCAGACCGTTCTGGACGGCATCACGCTGACGGTCCCGCAGGGCTGGCAACCGCAGGACCCCAAGCCCATGCACCCCAAGTTGCCCGAGTTGGCCCCCAAAGCGGTTTTTCACCTTGCCACCGGCCCATCTGATCTGGAACCGGTGATGGTTCGGGTGAGTCACTTCGCGAACATGCGGGGCATGCCCGGGTTGGTGCAGCAGAATCTGCAGCGCTGGTCCCGAACGTTCACGCAGCCGGACGGACGACCCACGTCGGATACGGTGGTGGTCGAGACATTTGAAGCCGGAGGTTGCCGCATCACGGTCGCGCACCTCCAGGGGTCCCTCGGGGCCTTGCCGGGCCAGGCAATGATCGGCGCCATCATCGAACATCCGAAGGGACCTTTCTTCGTCAAGGCGAGCGGATCGGCGGCGGGCGTGGAGCGCTGGAAGCCGTCCATCCTGGCCTACCTGAAGAGCGCCGCGCCGAGCGAGTGACCGGGCCGGCCCACTGGAAAGCGTTTCCCCATCTCGCGGTGAGAGAATCACTGTGGTGCGGAGGACGACGGGGTTACTCGGCAGGGATCGGCCTCGCTTGGCGCAGCGCCGATCGGACCAGGTCGCTGATGTGCTCGCAGAGGAAATCGCGAAACCTCCTGCCGGAGAGATTCCGCGTCTGCAACGTAGGACCGCTGGAGATAGCGGGCCCGACGTTGTTCGTGTACCGCGTCACCTGAAACGCGATGCGGTTGGCCAGGACCGTGCCCAGCAGCCGGATCCCGGAGCTCTCAAACGCGATGTCGATGAGAATCTCGCTTCCGCCCGCGAGGAACCGCCCCACGTCCAGGTGGAGCTGGATGCCCTGGGGACCGTACTTGTCGACCACCTCCAGAAACGCGGGCACGAGCTCGATCCTGAATCGCTCACGAAGTTCCTCCAAGGGGTCGGACGGATCGATAGGCGTCTTCGAGCGGGAGGCCGGGACCCGCTGTCTGTACCGCTGCAGCAGGCCGTCCAGCTTGACCTCCGTGCTCCGCGCCTTGCCGGGGAACGGCACGCACGTCTTCAGCGGCGGGTTGACAGGTCTGTCGTTCTGCGGCATCGCGTCGAATCGACTGTGGTCGGGCTTCAGGCGGCGGTCGCAGGCCCCGGAGGGTACACGGTTATCGCCCCCACTCGGTCCGGCGTACGGCGTCCGCCTGAGATTGTACAGTCTTGTTTCGGCTGACTCGGCGTCGTTCTTGAGGACCGCGCTGTGACCCGACCACCAATCACGACGCCGTGACATCGGCCCCGACGGGCGGTACGATTCTCCCCGATCACGAATGTCGGACGGAGAATCGCCATGCAGATTATCGGATGCATCCTCAGTCTGACCGCCGCCGCGGCCCAATCCCCCATTACCGCAGAGGAAACGGCGCCGGTCATCTCGTACGACCAGGCAGCAGACTACATTGACCGGATCTGCTACGTGCACGGCCGGGTCGTTAACACCAGGAACATCGGGAGCCGGTGCTTCCTGAACTTCCATGCCGATTTCAAGAACCACTTCACCGTCGTCATCAACCAGCGTGATTTCGACAAGTTCCCCGAGCCGCCCGAAGTGAAGTACTTGAACCAGAACGTCAAGGTGTTCGGGCGGGTCGTCGAGTTCAACGGAAAGCCGGAGATCGTGGTGTCCGACCCGAATCGGATCACGATCCTGACGGAACCGTACCGTGGGCCGACCAGCCTGCCCGCCTCCGTGAAACCGGCGAAGCGGCAGTTCACGGGCGCCGTCCGGATCGCCACGTACAACCTGTTGAACCTCTTCGACGGCGAGGACGACCCGTACCACGATGACGAGGGGACACCGACCAAGCCCCGCGACGCCATCGAGAAGGTGGCCGCCACGATCCGCAAGATCGACGCCGATGTGCTCGCGGTACAGGAAGTCGAGAACCGGTTCTACCTCGAGCGCGTGGTGCAAGCCCTTCTGCCCGACATGGGCTACCGGGAGGTGGTGCTCTTCGAGGGCAACGACCGCCGGGGGATCGACGTGGCGATTCTGTCCCGGTTTCCGGTCGGGCCGGTCACGTCGTACCGTCACCTCCGGTTCTCTGACGGCAACGGCGTCGAAATGTCGTTTCGCCGCGACCTTCTCCAGGCCCGGATCGAGCCGCCCGGTGCAGAGGCGTTCGAGATGTTCGTCGTGCACCTCAAGAGCAAGGGAGGCGGGGCGGACGCGTCATTGCCCATCCGGATGGGCGAGGCTGGGCAACTCCGCAAAGTTCTTGATTCCGTGCTCGCCCGTGATGCCCGGGCCCGCTTCGTTGTCTGCGGCGACTTCAACGACACGCTCGACAGCGAGCCGATGCGGACGATTCTCGGCACCGGGCCGGCCGCCCTGCGGCATCTGGCCGATGAGCTCCCCGAAGCCGAACGCGTCTCCTTCAACAAGGCACCCTACCGGTCGATGATTGACTTCATTCTGGCTTCACCGGGCATGGCCCGTTGCTACCGGAAGGGCTCAGCCCGAATCCTGCCGGGCACGGTGGAGGATTCGGGGTCGGACCACAATCCGGTGATGGCGACATTCGACCTTCGTTGACCCGGCAGGGGGGCGAGGCCCATGGGGCCCCGGCTCGCCGGGGGAGCGTGGATTCGGGTGGGGGGCGAAACAGGCGCTGCGGTCCGTTTGACAGTCGGGGGATGGGGCTCCTATTATCATGGGGGTCGGCGCTAGACTCTGACTGCTTCTCCGCCCGCTGCATATCGGGCTTCGTGAACGAGTTTGACCATCGGTAGGATCCACACGGTGCCCACGCTCCACGTATTACGGGGTCCCGACAAGGGACAGACGTTCCAGATGACGGAAGAGCCCGGCGTCATCGGCCGCTCGGGCGATCACGTGAATCTGAACGACCACACCGTCTCGCGCTGCCACGCCGAAGTGTTCCTGGAGGGTGAGCGGTGGATGCTAGTAGACCGGGGCAGTTCAAACGGCACGTATCTCAACGGCGTGCGGATCCAGGCACCCAGCACGATCAAGCACGGCGACCAGATCAAGGTGGGCAGCACGCTGATGGTGTTCAGCGGGGATGACTCGATCCAGCGGTTCAGCGGTCCCAGCGGCGCCGCGGACCTGGTGGACCTGGAATCGGGCCAGAAGATGATGGACTCATCGATCCTGTCGGCCGTCTCCTCCGCGGAGGACAGCGTGATTCTGGCCGCCCCGGAGACCGCCGACGCGGTTCACGCCTGGAACGTGATGTGTCGCATCGCCGAGATCATCGGTGGGGTGGCGGCGGTCGATGAGTTTCTCGAACACGTGACCGACATTCTGTTCGATCATCTGCCGGTCGACCGAGTGTTTATTCTCATGCGGGACTCCGAGACGAGCGGGTTTGAGCCTCAGGTCGTGCGCTACCGCACAAAAACCCGCGGCAAGCGAACCAAGATCACGGCGTCGAAGACCATCGTCAACCACGTGATCAGCAAGAAAGAGGGCATTCTCTGTGCGAACGCCCTGACCGACCCGCGGTTCGCCCAGGCTCCCGGCTCGGGCAGCATCCACGACCTCGGGCTGCGGAGCATCATCTGCGTGCCCATCACGACCCACGAGGAAGTGAAGGGCGTGATCCACATCGACTGCGCCATGCTCAGCCATGTGTACACCCACGAGCAGTTGCGACTGGTCAGCGCCATCGGGCGGATGGCCGGGATGGCCATCGAGAACATTTCCCTGCTCGAGTCGCGCGTGCAGAACGAGCGGCTGGCGGCCATGGGCGAAACCGTCGCACATCTGTCCCACCATATCCGCAACATCGCCCAGGGACTGGGAAGCGGGGCCGACGTGATCGAGCTCGGCCTGCGAAACGAGAACATGAGCCACATCACCCAGGGATGGCGGATCCTGAAGCGCAACGCCGATCGGATGCTGCTGCTGACCACCAACATGCTGACCTTCAGCAAGGATCGCTGCTCAGCCGTTCAGGTCGGCCAATTGAACAAGGTCATCGAGGACGTGGTCAACCTCACGCAGCGGTCGGCTGACGACAAGAACATCATGCTCCTGACCGACCTGGAAGACATGCCCGCGGTCCCGTTCGACGCGGACGGAATGCACCACGTGCTCCTGAACATCGTCACCAACGCCATCGACGCCTGTCCCGCTGAGGGCGGGCGCGTCACCGTCAAATCGTCCTACCAGACTGCCGAGAACCGCGTAACGGTGGCGGTCAGCGACAACGGGTGTGGAATCCCCTCCGACAAAATCCCCGTGATCTTCAACGCGTTTCATTCCACCAAGGAGCAGGGAGGAACCGGGTTGGGTCTGGCCGCCGCGAGGAAGGTGGTCGAGGAAATGCGCGGGCTCATCGAGGTGACCAGCAAGCCCGGCGAAGGGACTACCTTCACCGTGCGGGTCCCGGTCGTCGACGGCAGCCCCCGTGACAGCGACAGCACGGTGCTGCCCATCTAGCAACACGCCGGCGCGGCCAGACCGATCCCGGCAACTGTCACCGCCGCGGCGGCGGCAAACCCAGCTTCGCCATCACCGCCTGCAGGTCTTGCCACGCCCTGCCCTTCTCGGCCGGGCTGCGAAGCAGGTAGGCGGGATGGTACGTCGGCATTAGGGGAATCGCGTCACCGACCAGCGGCGATCCGGACGGATAGAAATCGTGGAACCGCCCGCGAAGCCGGCCGATCGACTGGTTCGTGTCCAGCAGCGTCCGCGCCGCCGGTGCCCCGAGGGCGACGATCACCTCCGGCGCTATCGTCGTAATCTGCTCCATCAGGTAGGGGGTGCAGGCGCTGATCTCGTCAGGCGCCGGGTCGCGGTTGTTCGGCGGGCGGCATTTCAGCACGTTGCAGATGAAGACCTGCTCCCGCGTCAAGCCCATGGCCGCAATCATCCGCGTGAGGAGCTGACCGGCCCGCCCCACGAACGCGAGGCCCTGACGGTCCTCTTCAGCCCCCGGAGCCTCCCCCACGAATACCAGCCGGGCATTCGAGCTGCCCTGCCCGAACACGGTGTTCGTGCGTGTGTCGGCCAGCCCACACCGCGTGCAGACGCGGACCTCCGAGTCGTCAAGGGTCTTCAGCGCGGCCTCCTTCGGGTCGCAGGCGCTCGAGTCGTCCGCGTCCGGCGGAACAGACTGGACAACCGGGATCGCTTTGACGCCGAACAGCACGTCCGTCTCGAGAAACTGCGCCAGCGCCTTGCCTGCGTTGATCTGCTGACGGTGGGTGTGTGAATCGGCCATGGCTACGCACCCCTCTGGGCCGGTGTTCCGTAAGGTCAATGATCCGTCCGGGGCAAAAAGAGCCTCGCCGGCGGTCTCAGGGTGATTGTCCTGCATTGTAGCACGTGCGACCGCCGGTGCACCCGGATTTCCGGCGTGATTCACGCGCCGTCCGGCGTTAGGATCACCCGTGATGTCGCGCTTCGAGGAAATTCACATCCGGCTGTCGGACGGTTACTCCGCCTACGCCCGCTACCGGGCCCCGAAGCACCCGATCGGCGGCGTGCTGTATCTGCACGGAATCCAATCTCACTGCGGATGGTACGACGAGTCGGCTCAGCGGCTGCATGAGGCCGGCTTCGCGGTGCTTCAGCCCGACCGCCGCGGCGCGGGCCGAAACACGCAGCGACGAGGCCACGCCGAATCCCCGCGCCAGCTCATCGACGACGCGCTCTGTTGCCTCGACGAACTGGTCCGGCGGACGCGGGAGGCGAAGAACCATGTGCTCGGCATAAGCTGGGGCGGCAAGCTTGCGGCGGCGATGCACGCCACGAATTCCGTCGGGGTCCGCAGCCTGACACTGGTCACCCCGGGGTTGTTTCCGATCGTCGACGTGTCGCCGGTCGACAAGCTCCGTATCGGCTGGGCCATGGTCTCCGATCCCCACCGGTGCTTCGACATCCCTCTGAACGACCCGGAACTGTTCACTGCGAATCCGGCCTGGATCGAGTGGCTCCGCGGCGACGAGCTTCAGCTTCATCAGGCGACGGCCGGCTTCTTCCTGGTGTCGCGGCGAATGGACCGGATCGCGCGCCGACTGCCGACCGCGCTGCCGGTGCCTCTGAATGTGTTCCTCGCCGAGGACGAGCGCATCATCGACAATGCCAAGACACGCCACTTCGTTCGGGAGCTGAATTGGCCTTGCGTACGGATCACGACGTATAAAGACGCGCGCCACACGTTGGAGTTCGAGAAGCACAACGACCGCTATTTCGATGACCTGGTGAACTGGTTGTTGGAGGCCACACACGACGACGGCGCACGAACCGCGACGGCGGGACGTGACCGCCCCCGGCGCGTCAGGTAGCGGATCCGTCACAGACGCCGCCCCATCGCGCGCACGGCGATCCCCAACCCGACGGATCCCACCACCAGGCCGATCCACACCGGAGCCCCGAGCAGGCCGCACAGCACGTTGCCCGCAAGAATCGCCGCCAGCGCCGCCACCGCTGCATACGGGGCCTGCGTCCAGACGTGGTCTTCCAGACTGCACCCGCTGGCCGCCGCCGATAGCACCGTGGTGTCGCTGATCGGTGAGCAGTGATCGCCGAAGATGGCACCGGCCAGCACCGCCCCGACCGAAGCGTAGAACAGCCGAAGCCCGACATCCGGGGGAACATCCGCCACCAGCCGGGCCGACACTTCCACCGCCACCGGGCAGAGTATCCCCATCGTTCCCCACGAGGTCCCCGTGGCGAGTGACACGCCCGCTGCCGACAGGAAAATCATCAGCGGCAGCCACGACAGCGAGAAGTCAGCCCCCTGAAGCCGTGCCGTCACCACATCCCCGAGATGCAAATCTTGCGTCGACGCCGACAACGCCCACGCCAGCACCAGGATCACCACCGCCGGAAGCATCCGGGCCGCCCCGTGCATGCCCGAATCGATCGCCTCCGCCAGCGTCAACGCCCGGGCGAACAGGCTCATCAGAATCGCCGCCGATGCCGCTGCCAGAGCGGCGTAGAGAATCGACGCATACGGGTCGGCGCCGGCCAGCAAGTCAGGAAGTGTGACCGGCTGATCCGGGGCGATGGCCTGCAGCCCGGTTGCGATGATGATGCTGATCGTCGTCGTGATCAGCACGAAGACGGGAACGCCCGCCAGCCACCACCGGCGGGCGGATACCGGTTCTCGGGCGGCCTCCACCGGTTCCGCCGACGCCGCCCGACGCTCGGCCGCCACCATCGGCCCGAAATCGCGCCCGCTCAACGCAATCAGCACCACCAGCAACAGCGCGAAGATCGAGTAGAACCGATAGGGAAGGCTGTACAGGAATGACTGATACGCTGTGACGCCGACCAGGCACTCGGGCAGGCTGCCGTCGCCCAGCTTGTCGAACCCGTCCTGAATGTACCCGATCTCGGCACCGATCCACCCCCCGATCAACGCGATGGATGCCACCGGGGCCGCCGTCGAGTCCACCACGTAAGCCAGCTTCGCCCGCGAGATCTTCAGCCGGTCGAAGATCGGCCGCATCGTCGGGCCCACGATCATGCTGTTGGCGTAATCGTCGAAGAACACGACCAGACCGGACGCCCACGCCACCAACTGTCCCGCTCGCTTGCCGGTGGCCCGCCGGGCCACCGCGTACACCAGCGCCGCCGTCCCGCCGTTGGCGCCGACGACACCGATCATGGCACCGACGGTCAGCGTGAACACGATGATCTTGATGTGATCGGGGTCCGCCGCAGCCCCGACGACGTAGGTCTCCACCGCAACTCGCAAGCCCGCCGCCAGGCTGTGCGCGGCGTCGTGCTTCCGGTCCTCCGGCAAGCACGGCAGCAACATGAACGATGCCACCACAATGCCCAGCCCCAGAGACGGAAGGACCTGCCGGCTCACGATCGCCAGCCCGATGGCCGCCAGCGCAGGCGTCAGGGTCAACAAGCCGTACATCGCCTCCGGGCGGGGCGATTCACCGGCGCCGCGAGCCCGACCGGCAGTGACAATGACCAGCACCAC
Source organism: Phycisphaerales bacterium (assembly GCA_020353195.1). GTDB lineage: Bacteria > Planctomycetota > Phycisphaerae > UBA1845 > UBA1845 > JAFGJQ01. Next base: position 2,129,556 of record CP070691.1, read on the forward strand.
AAGCGCCAGCAAGATGGCACACCTGAGAGCCTGTACATGCGTGATCTGTCGTTTGCGTGTCGCGTCAGCCAATGTTCGGCATTCTCCTCACGGCACAGACCCGGCGAGCCGCGACCGTAACGGAGCGGTCCGCCGCCGTTACCCGGCGGTGCCGGAACCCCGACCGGTCGTTCCCACCATTCGACAAACGTCAAATACCTCTTGCTGCCGATTCCTAGCGAAACCGATGAACCGCCGAGCGGAAGATCGTAAGCCCGTCAGGCTCACCACCGCCCCGGCGTGTCCAGAGCGGGTCGTGCGTCGGATCGACGAACCGTTCCGGATGCGGCATGAGCCCGAGGATCTGCCCGGTACGGTCGGTCAACCCGGCGATGTGATCGATGCTGCCGTTCGGATTCGCGGGGTAATCGGCCGGCTCGCCATCGGCGCCGACGTAGCGCAACGCCACGTGCCCGCTTTCATTCAGGTCGGCCAGCGCTTCATCGTCGGCCACCACGACCTTGCCTTCCGCGTGGGCGACGGGAAGTCGCAGCCTCACCGCCTCCGGCAGAAAGCAGCACCGCTCCGTACAGACACGGAGATGCACCCAGCGAGCTTCAAACCGCGAGGAATCGTTCAACGCCAGGGTGACCCGCGGACCGCCGTCGGCGAAACCGGGCAGGAGCCCCGCCTTGAGCAGCACCTGAAACCCGTTGCATACGCCCAGCAGCAGGTTACCCGCGTCGATGAACCCTCGAAGCTCGTCGGCCAGATGGTGGACGAGCTGATTGGCCAGTATCTTGCCCGCGGCGATGTCGTCGCCGTAGCTGAACCCACCGGGCACGGTCAGGATCTGGGCGCCTGCCAGACGTGACGGCGATTCGATGAGCCGGTCGACATGCACGAGTTCCGCGTCCGCGCCGGCCAACTGCCAGGCGTAAACCGTCTCGTGATCGCAGTTGATCCCCGCAGTCCGCAGCACCAGAACCCGTACGCGCGCCAAACCATCACTCCTGTACACGAATCCGTTCGCCACCACCTGCTACGGCGCGAGCGATCGCCACGCCCGGCTGAGATCCTCCACCGCCAGGTCGACGAGTGTCCGCGGCCCCGATTTGACGGTCAACCGCGGCCGGTCCACGACCTCGCCGATCACCGCGATCGCGGGACCGGGCAGCGACAGCGCGTCAAGTGCCTCAGCCTGGCATTCAATCACGTACGTCGTGAGCGGTTCATCGAACAGGACGTCGGCCGGGTCGTCGTCACCCCATACGTCCGGCGTGATGTCGGCTCCCAGACCGCCGGCAATGCACATCTCCGCCACCGCCACCGCCAACCCACCGTCGCTGACGTCGTGGGCCGACAGAACGTTCCCGCCCGCGATCCAGTCCGCGACCGCCCGGTGCAGGTGGCCGGCCGCGTCCAGACCGACTTGATTGCCCGGCGCAGCAATGACAACCAGCGCCGAGCCCGGTTCCTTCAAATCCATGGTCACACAGCGGCTCACATCGTCGACCATCCCCAATGAGCTGATCAGCAGTGTGTCGGGGATCGAGATGCGCTCCGGCAACCCGCAGCGCCGGGCCTCTTGCGGGCTTTGCGAGAACTGGTTGTTCAGCGAGTCTTTGCCCGAGATAAACGGCAGGCCGAATGCCAACGCCGCGTCGTGCGCACCTGCGCACGCCCGAACCAGCGCGCCCAGCGACTCCGCGTCGTCCACCGCCGGCCAGCAGAAGTTGTCCAGGATCGACGTCCGCCCCGGATCCGCCCCCACACACACCACGTTTCGCAGCGCTTCGTCGACGGCCGCCACCGCCATCCAGTACGGATCGCCGTCCCGGCGCCCCGGGCACAGCCCGCACCCGATCGCAATCCCGCGCCGGCTGTGCAGGCGAGGCCGGATGACCGCCGCGTCCGACGGTCCGTCCCCGGGACCGCACAACGGCTTGACCACCGTTGCCCCCTGCACCTCATGATCGTATTGGCGGATCACCCATTCCTTCGACGCCACGTTCGGGTCGGCCAGCGCCTGCAGCACGCGCCGGCCGAGGTCGACGTCGGACGATCGAGCCGCGTCGGGCGCCGGCCGCGCCTCGGGATGCCAAACCGCCTCCCGGGTCGCCCTGGGCCGACCGTGATGCAGGAACCGCATATCGAGTTCGCCGACCGTCGTGCCGTGATAGCGCACGCGCAACACACCGTCGTTGGCGAACTCGCCGATCACCGTTGCCTCGACGTGCTCGTTGCCAAAGACCGCCAGGAGGGTCTCCAGGTGCCCGGGCGGCACGGCGAAGACCATGCGCTCCTGGGCTTCGGATATCCAGATCTCGTCGTACCGCAAGCCGGCGTATTTCAGGGGGACCTTCTCCAGGTCGACGACGGCGCCGATGGACTCGCCCATCTCGCCAACGGCGCTGCTCAGCCCGCCTGCACCGCAGTCGGTGACGGCGTTGAACAGGCAGCCGCTCGGGTGGTCGCGCGCCAACAGCAGCGCGTCGAGCACTTTCTTCTCCTCGATCGCGTTGCCGATCTGCACGGCGTGAGAGAACTCGTCGGCATGCGTGTCGGTCAGCTCCGCTGACGAGAAGGTGGCACCGTGAATGCCGTCGCGTCCGGTCCGCCCGCCCACCAGCACGATGCGGTCGCCCGGTTTCGGTTCCTTGCCGATTCGGCTCTTGGGGATCAACCCCACGCAGCCGCAGAACACGAGCGGGTTCGCCAGATATCGTTCGTCGAAAAGAATCGCCCCGTTGACCGTGGGGATGCCCATCCGGTTGCCGTAGTCACGCACGCCGCTCACAACGCCTTTGAAGATCCGCTGCGGGTGCAACACGCCCTTCGGCAGACGGTCATCGGCAAAGTCCGGCGGGGCGAAACAAAAGATATCGGTGTTGGCGATCGGCTTGGCCCCCAGCCCGCACCCGAGGATGTCGCGAATGCATCCCCCGATGCCGGTGGCCGCACCCCCGTACGGCTCGATCGCCGACGGATGGTTGTGCGTCTCCACCTTGAACGCGATCCCGTATTCGTCGTCGAACTCGACGACGCCCGCGTTGTCCTTGAAAACCGACAGACACCAGTCTCGATTCAGCCGCCGCGTCACCTCGGCAATCGTCGATTTGAGCAGGTTCTCGAATCGCACCTCGACCTGACCGCCGCCACCGAAGCCGGCCCCGCGGTAAACCACGTCACTGGTCAGTGTCTTGTGCACGCAATGTTCCGACCAGGTCTGGGCCAGGGTCTCCAGCTCGAGGTCGGTCGGGTCCCGGCCGGCGCCGGCAAAGTGATCACGAATCGCCTGCATCTCGTCGGCGGACAGGAACAGATGAGCCTGCCGCGAAAGTGCCACAAGCCCGTCACGATCGAGAGCTCGAATCGCCACCGACTTCCGCTCGACCTCCGCACCCGGGGCCGTCGGGAACGTCGACGGCAGCGGGTCGGACCGGCCGAAACCCTGGATGTAGACCGACTCGATGCAGTCGTTGGCCAGCACCCGACGGGCGATGCGTTCCAGATCGTCGACGCCGTTCGCTCCGTCAATGACGTAGCGCCTCGCCGTCCGCACCTCGACCGCCGCATCGCAACTCGTTGCCCCGTCCGCCTGCAACAGATCCGCTATCGCGCCGGCAGCGCTCAGCGCCACCGCGTCCATCACGCCGGGCTGATAGTGAACCTCGATCGCGGTCTCGGTCGGGTCCCGCCGGGTCATACCCGCCCGCACTGTGTAGGTCTGCACCACGGCATCCGCCAGCAACCGCCCGGCGATGCGTTCCACCTGCTGCTCGTCGAGCCGACCTCGCAGGAAGTACAGCCCGCTCGATCGGACCTGCCGGACGTGCGACAGGGACGGAATCTGCCGAACGTCAGCCAGGCATTGCCGCCCCAGCGGATCCACGTCGGGGCCGCGCGGCACCACCTGAACCTGCCACATGGCTCGATCAGTTGACTCTGGGGATTCACTCATGCACGAAGATCACCCTCGCAACGCCCGCCGGGCGGATCGGTCTCCTGCGTCATGTCCCATACCCTGAGTACCTCGGCTACGCTCCAGGCCTGAGCGATGCACCCGCACGGGGTGTGCGGCGGGTCGCCGTCGAAGATCTCGCTGATCGACCCCAGGCCCGCCTCCGCCAAATGGTCGAGCAACGGCTGCAGCAGCCGACGCGCTTCCTCTTTTGCCGCCTGCGAAAACCCGTGGACCCGCAGATGGGCCTCGACGTATGGACCGATCAGCCACGACCATACCGTGCCGTTGTGATACGCCCGGTCGCGCACCGGGCGGACACCACCGTACCGCCCCGAGTACTGCGGGTCACCGGGGGCCAGGCTCCGCAATCCGAACGGCGTCAACAGATGGCGGCCGAGGACCTCGAGCACCGCCGCCTGCTTCTTCGCAGGCAGCGGCGAATGGGCCAGGCTCACCGCAAAAACCTGGTTGGGGCGGATTGACCCGTCCTCCTCGTCGTCGCGGACGCAATCGTACAGGCAACCCCGGCTCTGGTTCCAGAAAACGCGCTCGAAGTTCCGCTCGGCCCGGTCGGCCAGCGATCCATATCGCCGGGCCATGCTCGGATCCTCAGTCTCAAACCGCTCTTGCAGGATCCGCAGCCCGTGATACCACAGGGCATTTACCTCCACTGGCCGCCCGTGACGGGAGGTGAAGACTGTGTCGCCGTACCTGGCGTCCATCCACGTGATCTGGACGTCGGGATTCCCGCATCGCACGAGACCTTGCTCGTCCACGCGAATGTCATGGTCCGTCCCGGCCACGAACGCCTCAACCACGCGATGGCAGACCGGGCCAAGGAACCCCCTCCATGATTCCCCGTCCTTGCTGGCGCTCAGATACGCGTCAGCCGCGTGGATGAACCACAGCGACGCGTCGGCGCTGTTGTATTCGCATTCGCCGCCGTAGTCATCGAAGCGGTTCGGGATCAGACCGTTACGCTGCACGTCGGCGAACGTCTGCAAGACCTGCCGGGCCTCTTTCAGACGCCCTGTCCGTAGCAGCAGACCGTCCAGCGCAATGAACGAGTCGCGGCCCCAGTCGCCGAACCAGGGATACCCTGCGATGATCGTGATTCCCCTGTTGGCTCCGTCCGACTCGCGGCTCACCACAAACTGGTCCGCCGCCGTCACCAGCGTCTGCCGCACGGGATCACGGGGCGGCGATGCCTGCGGCGGGCGGTGATCCGCAGCTCCGGATGCCGACCCCTCCACCGCTTTGACCGCATCGTCCGGGCTGTCGGCGAACCCCACGGCGACAAGCTCGACCGATAGCGATCCGGTGCCGGTCGCTCGAAACGCCCCCGCCCACTGTAAATCCTCGCCGCCGAGATACTCGCGGGCCAGTTCCGTTCGGTAGCGGATGTTATGCCACCACGTCGGATTCGCGACGAAACGTGCCGCGGTCAGCCCGTCCTCCTGACGGGAGAGCATCGCCAGGGTGACATCGGGTTGGACCCGGTCCCGGGCCCACATCCAACGGTCGTCGCTTTCGAGGTCCCACGCCTCGATCGCCGCCTGTCGCCGCAATCGGTGAAAGTCGCGCATGGCCAGCATGGGCCCGACCTCGAGCGTGAACCGGCGCCGCGGTGACGCGCCAACGTCATAGCGGATGCGGACCATCTGACGGCCGGTGGCTAGCGTCACTCGCCGCCGTACCTCGATATCACCGTCAGCATACGTCCAGGAGACCCACGGATCCGGCGACGACAAGTCGCAGCTGAAGTCCGTCAGCGCCGCATGGCCCGCCGGTTCCAGACCGTGGTTGAATTCCCACGTCGAAAGGTCGAGCAGGACCTGACCGGCACGGACGCGGTCCACCACCCCCGCCAGCAACAGGTACCGCTCCAGCGGCGGACGCCGCGACCCGATCAGCCAACCGTGGTACTTGCGGGTGGGGCAGCCGATGACTGTCCCAGAGGCGAACCCGCCGTTGGCGTTGGTCAGAAGCCACTCGCGAGTCAGCAGGTCGTCCAGGGTCCCTTGCAGGGCGCGGCACCGCGCCAGTGGGCAGGCATCCGACCTGTCGATCGTCGTCCCCATTGCGCTCGCTCAGCCGGGATCCGTCGAACGTCCGGTCACGGCCCGGCGACACCGGCGGTTCCGCGCCCTCGCCTCCAGCTCGACAGGCGGTGTACCGGTCGCCGGCATTCTACACGAAATGGATCGCCGTGGAGTCGTTGGGCGGGATCGTTTTCAGTACGACAGGCAATCGTCGACAGGCGAATCTCCGGACGCGTCGCCACCATGACCGCACGTAAGAATGCGCCCGCCGGCGCCGCGGGCCCGCGCCGGAGGCGAAGCCGACGTCTTCGCCGCCGGCTCCATCATCGCCCCTGTGATGTGGTAGCTGACCCCGCCGGCCTCGTCCAGCATCGAGTCCGGACACGTGGTCTGGGCAATCAGGAACGCCTGCCGCCCCGCCAGCGATGACATCGTGTGCGACGAAAGCATGATCGCCCGGTCGGCGTCGTCCGCGTCGATCATCAGCCCGAGTTCGTCCGGATGGGCGAACCCGAGCGTGTGACCGATTTCGTGCGTCGCCACGTTGGCCAGCATGTTCACCCACTCGTCCCGAAGCCAGCCGTCGCCGGCAACTTCGGCGATTCTCCCTCCCCAGACGATCGCCACGTCATCGTTGCGGCGATTGCACGCGTCGTAATCCGCCTGGCCTGCCTGGTCCCCACCCGAGGGAGGCAGGTCGATGGTTAGATGAACGCAGGTGGCGTCGGGGAAATCCACAGCCCGACCGTGGATCACGCGCATGTCCACGGGGTCGAGATCACAAAGAATCGTCTCGATACGCATCCGCACCGCTTCCTTGAATGCCCTGGCCGACTCCTTCGAGCTCAGGTCGTCATCGTAGACGGGTAAATCCGCGGGGTGCAGACCCGATAGGCGGGCATCGGGATCGAGCGGGCTCTCTGTCTCGTCCCAGTCGAGCACGATCAAGGTTGACGCCTCAGCGTCGGTCGCCGGAGCCCAGTCACACGCGGCGGGCGGCAGGGACCGGTCCGCCCGGTATACCGGATCGCTCGTGGATGCCGCGTCCGGCGGAACGGACCCGCACCCGATAACCCAAAGCGCGGGAATCCCGACGGTGAAGAACCGAACCCACCCCGGTTCGCGTCCTGTGCGCGATACCGACACCTGTTTCCTCCCCCCTTCCGCAAACAGGGGAATCGTCGCGCGGGCGCATACCCTGCCGTCATCCCGGTGACGGGCCGGTGACACGCCTGCGCCCGTGACATGTGCTTCTGCTCATTTATTGGCGGACACCGGCGACATGTCAACGTCCCGGTAGCGCTCGCGTCGGTTTGGTCCGATAATCAGGACGTAGCCGTCGCGCCCGCCGATCACGGAAGGGAGCACGAGAACAGAATGATGTGCCTGAGGCCGCCCTACTGGTCTTCGGCTGACTCCGACCACACGCGGATGTCGGTGATTTCCCACTCCGCGGTGACATCGCCGCGCACGCCGTGGTGCCTGCACAGGCTCAACTGCCGCGTGCTCGACGGCATGATGGGCCCGCGCCAGTCATGGTCGATCGCGATCGGTGTAGCGGCGTACTCGTTCCACGCGGTGACCGGATTGCCGGCGCCATCCATGGCCACGATCCGCAGCGCCAGCAGCGTGACCATCTTGGGACCTCGATTCTCGATCGAGACCACCGGGTGCACGGTTCGGCCGGTCTCGTCAAGGATCAGCCGGACCTGGACGCCGAGTTGCTCGACGTACTCCGGCGTCCGGCGGTCGTCGAGCACGTCACCGATGGCGGGCGGAAGCCCTTTGATCGTCTCGGGCAGGTTCGTGACGGCCCCGTTCACCAGCTTGATGACGTCGCCGCCCCAACGGTCACCCACGTTCATGGCGTAAATGGCGATGATAGAGGCACTTGTGATTACGGCCACAAGCACGGCGGTCACCCCGAGAAACAGGGCCGTCAGCGCCGACATTCGTTGTTTCGGGTGCATGGGTCAATCCTCCCTACGCTTGGACCAGGCGCCGGTCATTGCGGCAGCCCGTTTCGGTTCCGCCTGAGTATTCGCACCCCGCGAGGGAATATTCGAGACCCGGCGGAATCGTCCGGAGCCGACGTTAACGGGGACCGACTGCGCCGCCGGTCTCGCTCGGGCTGCCCCGACCGACGGGCGAACAGGCCTGCCCCGCAGGACGGGCAAAGCCGACCGGCGGGCAGGAGAACCTGCTCCCCGTTCCTGCCCCGCAAGGCTGTCCGGCCGACCGCCAGGCCATTCACCACCCGGCGCCATTCGTATAGAATGCCGGTTTCGTTACGGCGCGGAGAGGTGTTGACAGGGTGTGGCAATGTCAGAGGCGATCGAAGAACGAATCAGCGACGTATCCATCATCGAGGAGATGCAGGACTCGTACCTGACCTACGCGATGAGCGTGATCATGGCCCGGGCTCTGCCCGATGTTCGTGACGGCCTGAAACCCTCGCAGCGGCGTATCCTCGTCGCAATGAACGACCTGAACCTCGGGCCCCGGGCCCAGCACCGCAAATGCGCCAAGATCGCCGGCGACACCTCCGGCAACTATCACCCGCACGGTGAGCAAGTGATCTATCCGACTCTGGTCCGCATGGCCCAGCCGTGGAACATGCGCCAGATGCTGGTGGACGGGCAGGGGAACTTCGGTTCGCTGGACGGGGACCCGCCGGCGGCCATGCGCTACACCGAGGCGCGACTCACGGCGGCGGCAGTCGAGATGCTCGAGGACATTCAGCTCGAGACGGTCGACTTCGAGCCGAACTACGATGCCACACGCAACGAGCCGGTCGTCCTGCCCGGCAAGTTCCCCAACCTGCTCGTCAACGGCAGCAGCGGCATCGCGGTGGGGATGGCCACGAACATCCTCCCCTATAACACGGGCGAAATCTGTGATGGACTGATCGCGCTGATTGACAACCCACAAATCAGCCTCAGCCAACTGATGGAGAGAGTCCCGGGCCCCGACTTTCCCACCGGGGGGCGGATCTGTGGGCGGCAGGGAATCTGCGACGCCTGCGCCACGGGACGGGGCACCGTGACCGTTCGCGGCAAGTGCAGTGTAGAGGAGAAACGCGGCGGGCGCAAAACGATTGTCATCACCGAAATCCCCTATCAAGTGCTGCGCAGCACGATCATCGAGAAGATCGCCGCCGTGATCAAGGACGGTACGCTCAAAGACGTCGCGACGGTCAACGACGCGTCCGACCGCAAGCATCCGGTGCGGATCGAACTCGGACTTCGCAAGGACGCCAACGAAGACGTCATTATCAATCAGCTGTTCCGATACACACCCCTGCAGACCAACCTCACCGTAATGAACGTCGCGTTGGTGGATCGCCGCCCGCGCCTGCTTTCCCTCAAGGAGATGATGAGCCTCTACGTTGACCACCGCAAGGACGTGGTGCGACGGCGGACGTCGTTCCTGCTGCGGCGGGCCAGGCAACGGGGGCACGTGCTGGAAGGCCTGATTCTGGCCGTGGATGATATTGACGCGACCATCCGCGTCATCCGCGAGTCACCCGATCCCCAGACCGCTAAGCAGCGGCTGATGGACCGGGAAATGCGCCTCACCGAACACGAGCAACTGAGGCGACTGCTGCCCGCATCGTTTGTAGAGCGCTTCTCGACGCAGCCGCATCATCTGACCGGCGTGCAGGCCGGCGCCATCCTGGCCATGCAGCTGCAGCGGCTGACCGGGCTGGAGATCGAGAAACTGGCCGACGAGTACGCCAGGCTCGTGGAAGAGATCGAAGGCTACGAAGCCATCCTCCGCGACGAAGCCCTCGTGCTCGACATTATTCGCGAAGACCTCTACGAGATCAAAGCGAAGTTCGCCGACTCACGCCGCACCGAGATCACCGGAGCGATCGAAGACTTCCGCATCGAAGAGCTCATCCCCGATGAACAGGTCGTTGTCACCATCTCGCACGAGGGGTACATCAAGCGCGTCGACATCGACAGCTATCGCAAGCAGGGACGGGGCGGACGCGGGGTCCGCGGCGGGGAAACCCGCGAGGGCGATTTCCTCGAACACCTGTTCGTCGTGAGCACGCACGACTACCTGCTGTTCTTCACGAACCGCGGGCGCGTGTATTGGGCCCGCGTGTTCGATCTGCCCGCCGCCAGCCGAACCGCACGCGGGCGATCCATCGCCAACCTCCTGAAGTTCCTGGCGAATGAGAATTACAAAGCCGTGCTGCCGGTCAGGCAGTTCGAAGAGACCTACGCCTTCTTCGCCACCGCGTCCGGGACGGTCAAGAAAACACCCATGCAGGCGTTCAGCCGACCCCGGCCCAGCGGGATCATCGCCATCAGCCTGGAGGCGGACGATTACCTCATCGGCGTCGAGCAGACCCGTGGAAACGACGAGATCGTGCTGGGGTCCAGAGACGGAATGGCGATCCGATTCAGCGAATCCGAGGTCCGGGCCATGGGGCGGTCCGCCCGAGGTGTGCGCGGGATGAAGCTTCGGCCCGGCGACCGGGTGGTCGGCATGGTGGCGACGGGCCCCGGACAGTCGCTGCTGACCGTCTGTGAGAACGGACACGGAAAACGGACGGGCCTTGAGGAGTACCGGCTGACCCGCAGGGGGGCCCAGGGGGTCATCAACATCAAGACCACGGATCGAAACGGCAAGGTCGTCGCCCTCAGGAGCGTCAGCGATGACGACGAGCTGATGATCATCACCGCCAACGGTATCATGCTGCGAATGGGCCTGGAGAAGGTTCGCGAGATCGGACGGGCCACCCAGGGCGTCCGCCTCATCCGTGTCGATCAGGGTGACAAGGTGGTCGCCGTCGCCAAAATCGCGTCCGAGAACGCCGGATCGGACGACGATTCCCAGGCCTTGCCGTCGGACGAAGACGTCCCTGCGGGCGATGATCCGGGCGCACCCGCCCAGGTGGACGATCCACCGGCGAATGACGGTCCGCCCGGGACAACCGACGAATAGCCTGCTGAGATTCTCATGGCCCCCATGCAGGGCGACCGATACGAGGAGTGGACGACCGTCGCGCAGATCGCGATAATCCAGGCAACCGGACACCCCGCCCGGGAGTACAATAGGCAGGCGGCGGGGCACGCCCGGCGGCGGATGATTCTGTGTAACGGACGAGCCGGCCTGTCGAGTCGCGCCGCCCGGGCGAGATCGACTGGAACGTCGGCGCCGAATGAAGCCGGTCGCGCAAGAGTAGATCACGGATGGAAACCATGAAGTCGAAAACGACCCTCGGATTCGCGTTGGGGCTCGTGCTGACCGGCTCCAGTGTGTTTGCCCAGGTCACGGAACCGTCGGCGGGCTCCCTGGCCGTCTGGAACAACGCCCGCGGCGGGGCCATCGCTGCCCGCAGGCCCGGCCTGATGGTGCAGCGCGGCATGCAGCGGTACTCCAACCGCCAGAACGACATCATCTCCCGCGCCCTATTCGGCCCGGTCATCACGGACACTGCCGCCGACCGAGAGGTGAAGCCGATCACGCAGGCCAAAGCCGAGGCGATCCGCATCATCTTCGAGAACCTGACGGCGCTCATCGTCGCGATCGACCTCCAGAATCAGCTCAACGCCGGCCGACCCTCGCCCGACTCCGGCGGCGGAACGTCCCCCCCGACCGACGTGTCCGATCTGATCGGTGGCCCGGTCATAGGCCCGGGCGGCTAGCGGGCCGAAGCGGTCGTGCAACCGGCACAAAGGCGCCGACGACAGAACGCGTGAACTGGCAACACGAAAGCCCGCGGGTGGAAACCCGTGGGCTTGCAGAATTTGAGGGCGCGCTATCCGTCTCGCTGCCGCCCGGCCAATGCCAACCCGATGACAACGAGCAGAATGCCCGGCACGACGATCTGAGCCGGCAGATGGGCGGTGGGCTCGGTCATGTCGATCCCCAGCCTCGCCGCCACAGCAGGTATCGCCGTGATCACGATGCTGACGCTGTTGTGCGCCACGTGGGCGATGACCCCGGGCCAGATCGAACGCGACTGCCAGCAAAGATACCCGAGCACGATTCCCAACCCCGCCGTCATCGGCAGCTTGAAGAAGTGCAGATGAAACACGGCGAACACGCAGGCGGTCGCTATGATCGCCGTCCATTTCCGCACGGCGCCCCCCAGCCCGCTGAGCAAGAAACCGCGGAAGCACACCTCCTCGCACAAGCCGGGGACGACGCCCAGACAGAATACGACCTGCCACCATGGTGTCGTCTGGAGTGCGGCAACCAGCGCTTCATCCGCCTGGCGCAGCGTCTGTGGGATGCCGACCAGGCGGCTTTGCAGCACGGACAGTTCTGCCGCCGGCACCCACAGGGCCAACCCGAGCAGCACGCCGGCCAGCACATGCCGGCCCGATGGGACCGCCAGACGAAACGTCACCGCCACGTCGATCTTCCAGTAGACCACCACCACCAAAGGCACGACGATGAAGCACAAGGGCATCGCCAGCGCCGACAACCGAAGCGTCCGGATGAACGACCCTGGATCGCCGGACGGAATGTTCACCTGGACGAAAAACCAGACCGGAAGCAGGATGGCCACCACGAGGATGGTCATGGCCGCCGACGGCAGGGCCGCCGGCTTGATCGTGCGGCGCGTAAACGACGCCTTGAGCGACCCGGAATCGGCGAACACGACCGACTCCGCACCGAAAACGTGGGCCGCCACCGCCACCGCCGCCGCCGCGTACAACGTCGTCGATCCCAGCACCCAGGTGACGGTCCCGAGCGCCACGGGACTGCCCAGCAGGAGTTCGCGGGTCAGCAGCACCATGTTGGCCACCGGCATCACGGTCAGAACGCCTTGCAGCTCGCTGGTGGGCAGCGCGGCGATCCCGCCGGGGACCAGAGTGGCCAGAATCACCGGCGTGATGTAGTTCTGGGCTTCCTTGAACGTGCGGGCATAGCTGCACACCGCGATCAGGATCGCCGAGAACAGGATCGCAAACGGGATCAACAGAACCAGAATGATCGGCAGCACGCCAAACGGGAAACCACCCGTCGGCTCCCCGCTGCCGAGGGCCTGCTCGAACCCCCCGAAATACACGGTGGCACTGACGCTGGCCAGGTTCAATGCCGCACCGACAATGGCCACCGTCGCCACCACCAGGAACTTGCCTACGATGATGTCAATGACCGGGACCGGGCACACCATCAGCGTTTCGAGCGTGCCTCGCTCACGCTCGCCCGCGGTAAGGTCAATGGCCGGATAGATCGCCCCCGTGATCGTCATCAGCACCAGAATCAGCGGCAGGATGTGACTCAGGATCGACCCCGGCGTCGAGACCCGATGCTCCTCGATCACGATGGGATTCAGCGCTTCGATCGGCAGCCCGACCTGCCGGACACGCCACTCGACCGTCCGGTCGGCAAGCCGCCCCAACAGCCCGCGGACCCACTCGGCCGCACTGCGGCTCCTGACCTCCTCCGGATCGGAGAAAATGTCGATGACCCACCGGTCGGCAACGGGGTCGTGCTCCTTCCGCACCACGCCCACGTGGATCGTGCGATCGCGCACGGCCTGGGCCATCTCGTCCTGCGGCACGATTCGATGGAAGATCTCGGGCTCATCGTCCGCTTGAGTGTCGTGCTCCGCATCTGAGTCCGCGCCGACCTCGTGAGAAGGCGACGTCCGGCCCGGCTTGAGCGCGCCCCCGCGCCGGCTCAGCCGGTCGTCGATCACCAGCTTCTCCAGCCAATGCACATCCTGCATGTCCACGCCGATGACAATCGGCTTGCGGCTTACGTCGGGCGAAGCCGCGCTGAGGGCCTGCACCGAGCCCACCATCAGCAGCGGATACAGAACCAGGGGCACCACGACCATCGCCGCCAGCGTCCGCCGGTCGCGCAGAATGTCCACGAGCTCCTTGACGTAGACCGTGCTGACGCGGCGACGGGAGATCATCGGTCTCTCGAACTCGGGGGAACGACGTCCGACTGCCCGGCGGGCGGGCGCTCCGCTGTGTCTTCAGGCGCCGGCAGGACGGTCTCCGACTCGCCGACCACCTTCAAAAACGCCTCGTTCAGATGCGCCTCGCCGGTCGCCGCCAGCAGCTCAGGCACCGTCCCCTCGGCCACCAACGCGCCGTTGTGCAGCAGCCCCACGTGATCACACATGACCTCGGCTTCATGCAGGTAGTGCGTCGACAACAGCACCGTCTTGCCTTCCTCCCGCTCCCGGACGATGAAGTCCAGAATCACGCGGTTGCTCAAGACGTCGAGCCCGAGCGTCGGCTCATCCAGGATCAGGATCGGAGGGTCGGCCACCAGCGCCCGGGCGATGCTGGTCCGCTGACGCTGCCCGGTGGACAGACCGCCGCAGCGCAACTCGGCGAAGTCGCCCATCTCCAGCCAGTCGATCAGGTGGTCCACCCGCCGCCGGGCGTCCGATCCGCTCAGTCCGTGCAGCGCGGCGAAGAATGTCAGCAGCTCACGCGGGGGAAGGCGTTGATACAGACCTGTGTCGGCCGTCAGGAAACCGATCATTCGCTTGACGGCCTGCGGATCGTCCACCACGTCGTGACCGGCCAGAACCGCCCGACCGCTCGTCGGCGTCATCAGACCGCTCAGCATCCGCAGGGTGGTCGTCTTGCCCGCACCGTTCGGGCCCAGAAGCCCGTAGATCTGCCCCGACCCCACCCGGAAACTCAGACCGTCCACCGCTCGCGTGCTGCCGCCGTCCGGAGCGGGGAAAACCTTCACCAGGTTCTCGGCGACGATCATGTGCATGGATCGGGTAGTGTGCAGCCGCGGAGGGAGTCTGTCCAGACCGATGACCGCACCGCCGACCGCTCGGGCCGGCTGACCGCGATGCGCTCTCACACCCCCTCATGAACCACCAGGAAGAACGATCCAACGGAACCTAATGGCGACACCTTCGCTCGCCCCGCGATTGTTCCCGTCGCTCTTGATTGCGTGTGCTCAGAACTTCCGGCGCAGTTTCCAGATCGCCAACAGCGGCAAACAGGCCAAGATCATGCCGGCACCGAAACCACAGAACCCGGTGCGCCGGGTGGCGCCCCTTGGTGCGGCCCCGTCATCAGCGCCCTGGTCAACCC
>CP070691.1:2144690-2151516 GCA_020353195.1 Phycisphaerales bacterium
AACAGCGCAACGCCGACCGCAATCAGCCAAGGCATGACCGCGCGAAACGCCTTGCACGACAGCAGCATACCTGGCGAAGGCCGTCGTCAATCACCCCCTGACTGATGTCGGCCTAGCCCAGCTGACCGCAACCACCTATCTCGCCAGCTGCAGCTCCACTGCCGCGCACCGAGTTGCTACCGCGCCGGACCACGCGCGTGTCCCAGATGGCAGTCGACAAACCGAATCAACGACCCCCTCCGTAATCCTGCGCTCGCCTCTGGTAAGGAGCCGGCAACCGTGCTACCCTGCAAAAGCAGAAAACCGCACAGGAGTGGTCTCCGCGCAGCGGCGTGGCTGGTCCAATCCACCCGGCATGTCGCGCCCACTTCATGACAGGAGATACGCGCATGAGATGCCTGACAACCACAGGACCTATGGTGGCAGTGATCTTCCTGATCGGCGTAGGATGCGGAGGGTGTGCCTCCGGCGGTGTAGAAGGCGGCGGCGGGGATCGCGACCTGAGCGTCCCCGATGACGATAACGGAAGCGGCCCCGTCACTGGTAGATCCGGCGTCCTGATTGGCCGGGTTGTCCGAGTCGACGGCGAACCGCTTGCCGCCGTGGCGGTGACGCTGGACAACGGACGCTCTGCTTCGACGGACGACAACGGCTTCTACTCCTTTCCTGAGTTGAACGTCGGTGACGAGTTGATCGCCGCCTTCCGCAACGCCGGATACACGCCTACTACGAAAGCGTTTACCGCTGCGGCGCCTGATGCGGCGCCACTGAACGTCGTGGTCATGGCCGAGGTGGCACAGACAGTCACGTTCGACGCGAGCATGGATGCCACCCAGCGCACCGGAGACGCAGCGGTGACCATCACCGCCGGTTCGCTGGTGGACACTGACGGTGATCCGGTCACCGGCGACGTCGACCTGACCGCGACATTCATCGATCCCAGCACGGACGCTTTGGCGGCCTTTCCAGGCTCCTTCGATCGGGCGGAGAATGAGGACGGTGATGCCGTCGTGCTGGAAACGTTCGGGTTCGCCTTCTACGAGCTTACCCACAACGGAGGCCAAGTCGACCTGGCACCGGGCAGCACGGCGGAAATTGAATACGTGTTGCCGGGCGACACCCAGGAGCAATACGACGTCGGGGACACTATCGGGTTATGGGAGTTCGACCAGGAGACCGCCACTTGGCTGGAAGCGGGACAAGGCGAGGTGCGCACCGCCTCAGATGGATCGGGCCGACTCGCGTGGTTTGCCGAAGTCGATCACTTCAGCGAGTGGAACGCCGACGAACCGATGGATATCCACTGTATCACCGGGCGGCTGCTGCACGACGGTGACCCCGTTTTCACGGAAATCATGGCGGTCGGCCTCACGTACCTCGGCACCACCATTACGACGTCGGAGGGCGACGGCACGTTCTGCATCGAAGTCAAACGCGGATCGCGCATCTCCCTTGAGGTGACCACAAACTTGGGAACAGTGCCACTGGCGACGCGTGAGGTGACGGTTCCCGACACACCGGCGTCCTGTGAGTCCGGCGGGTGCACCGCCATCGGCGACATTCAACTCCAACTGGATCAGTGCGTGCAGGGCGTCGTCACCGACCAGGACGGCATTCCGATGGCCGGAGCACGTGTTTACGTCTCCCCTGGCCAGAGCGTCACCACTGACGCCGACGGCGAGTATTGCGCCGGCGCACCGCCGGATTCCAAGGTGAGCGTGTTCGCAGAGGGACACGCCTCGACAACCGTCACCACCGGACGTGGCGTCGGATCCTGCCTGATGGAAACCTGCGCCAAGGCGAACCTGAGCGTCACGCTCCCTCAGAACGGCCAGACCGTAGGCTATGTCACTGCCCGACTGGTCCAGGTGTTCCATGGAGGCGTGACGGTTACAAATGTCGACTCGCACGCGAACAAAAGCGCACTGCCTCTCGCGCTCACTGTCCGAACCGCCAAGGACGATCCAACCACGCACTTCAGTGTCGCCGGCACGTTCCTCGTCGCGGAAGCCAGCGAACTCGCCGACTTCACCCTGGAGGGCTACGAAATCGAGACGGAAACGATCGGTGAGTGTACCGCCACGTCACTCACACTCTCCGGCGCCGAACCGGGAACAACGACCGACTTTGCCGGCATTGGCGCCCTGGACCCCGGCGAGCCCGGCACGGTCAGCAACGGCGAAGCCTCCGTCAATCTGCTTCCGGGAGACCCTCTCGACTTCGATCCACCACAGCCCTTCGTTGCCGGCATATATGCCCCGGACACAGAGGCAGGCACCGAACTGGCCGATCTGGGGTTCGGCGCCGGTCAGACCATCACGGTCGACTTCCCCGGCGGTACGGATATCGGCGCGCTCCGCGGAAGCATCGAACTGCCGCCTGAGTTGGAGCTTACGTCACCCGATCCGTCCAACATCACAGAACTCGCTCTGAACCTGAACGAGGACCTGGAGTTCACGTGGGCCGCAGCCGACCCCGCCGATGACGTGCAGGTGACCGTAACGGGGCTTACTCTCGCGGGTTCCTCCGTCGCGGGCTTTCGGGCCGTTACCATTCAATGCGCGTTTCCGGATACCGGCTCGGGGACAGTGCCGGCTGAACTCATGTCGCTGCTCCCCAGCGACGTCTACATCGTGGATCTCACCGCGGAACGCTTGATTCAAACCGATGCGGACGTCCGGCTCAATCGCACGGGCGGCTCGGGCTTCGTGTCCCTGGAGGGTACCGTCGGCGTCACTCTCTCCCTTACGAACACCCAACTGGATCCGGGAGTCGAGCCGGAACCCGGCGGCGATGATCTGTGTGATTTCATTACGTGCCCGGATGGCGAAGCATGCGACGCGGAGACGGGAATGTGCTGCGACCCCGATAGCGGAGAATGCACGCCGCCGGACACGTGGGACATGTGCGAGTGGATCGATTGCCCCGAGGGACTTACATGTAATCCGGAAACGTTTGTGTGCGAATGAAGCAACGGATGCCCACCGCTGGGCAACCTGGGCATCCTCGCCGAAAACACTTAATGCGGATGCGGCGCAAACTCGTCCCCAACGACGGCAAATCAGGAGGCAATAGCATGACTCTCCAGAACCGTGCGCGATACTTGCCTGTGGTGTTTCTGGCCCTGGCGGTGGCAGTGCCCGGCTGCGACACCGGCGGCGTGGGCGGTGGCGGCGGCACGGCAGACCGGTATGTCGATGCTGCCGAAGTGATCATATCGACCGAACCCGCCGATGGCGCCTCGAACGTCACGACCGATACCCAAATCATCATCACGTTCGCTTCCGCCGCTGACCCGGACAGCCTGGACGGATGGCTCGAACCGGACGTCGATCTTGACGTCGCCTGGTCCGCGGCCAACACCGTGCTGACCGCGACACCGACGGCACCGCTGGACCCCGATACACAATACACCGTCAGCATCGGCGACCTGCGGTTCACAAACGGGACCGAACTGGCCGATCAGTTCGACTTCAGCTTCGCCACCGCGGGTGACTCCGACGTCAACGGCCTGTCCGGCCCCCTACCGCTGGCAGACGTGCAGTTCTGGGGCTACCAGATTCAAAGCCTGGACGCCGCAGGAGCCATCGACGCCCTGGCGGCCTCGCGCTACGACATGCTCGTGCTCGAGCCCACGCGCACCGATGGCGAGATGGCCGACTTCGACACCAAAGCCGTGGTGGACCGGCTCAAGGCCACGCCGGCACACGACGGCATCCATCGCAAGCTCATCATCGCCTACGTCGACATTGGAGAGGCGGAGGACTGGCGCTGGTACTGGACCTGGTCCAAGGAACCCGAAGAGGAGCAGATTCCCGAGACAGTGGATCTTCCAGACGATTGGCCGGACTACATTGTGGCCCGCGATCCCGATGGATGGGTGGGCAACTACCCGGTGGCCTACTGGGAACCGGAGTGGAAAGACATCATCATCTACGGGCAGAACCAGGGAACCACACCCGACCGCGACTACACCAGCGCAGTGGATGAACTCATCCAGGACGGATTCGACGGCGTCTACCTGGATTGGGTCGAAGGTTTCGAGAACGTACACGTGATCGCCGCCGCGCAAGCCGCAGGCCTCGACCCCGCTGCGGAAATGATTGACTTCATCGGCGAACTGCGGGACTATGCCCGGCTGCGCGATCCGGACTTCCTGGTTATCCAGCAGAACGCCGCGGCATTGATCGACGGGCGCCCCGAACTGCTCGACGAAATCGACGCAATAGCCCAGGAGGGCATCTGGTTCGACGGCGTCGCCGGGGACGACTGGGACGACCTGGCCGGCTACTTCGCGAACGATGCGGAGCTGACCGCAGAGTACCTCGATTATCTGGACCGGTATCTCGACGCCGACGTTCCCGTGTTCGCCTGCGAATACGCGCTCCAAGACAACGCCGCCGAGGCCTACTCGCTGGCAGCGGATGAAGGATACGTAGGGTACGTCACGCGACGCTCCCTGAGCCAGCTGACCGACACAACGCCACCGGGCTATTGACCAGCTCGGTGTGTGCATCACCAAAGGAGAACAGAAGATGTGGCAGAGAACTGGCGGATGTGCCGTGCGGTGGTGGTTCGTAATGGCGCTGCTTGCAATGGGCGCTTGTGATGGTGGCGGTGGCGGCCCGGGCGACGGCGGCCCCGTCGTCGGCGACGAGGCGATTGCCGGCACCAGCCCCAGCGACAATGCGACGGGCGTGTCGACTGAAACGGATATCACCATCACCTTCGCCACGGCCGCCATACCGGGCACCGAGGACGGCGGTATCGAGCCGGCGGTCGACTTCGACACCGCCTGGTCGCCGGACAACACGACGCTGACCGTCAGTCTCTTCGCACCGCTCGAATCGGGAACCACATACACGGTGACCCTCACCGCTCTGTCCTTCGCCGACGGCACGAGACTCGGAGCCCCCTACTCCTTCAGCTTCACCGTCGGCCAAGCGGATGACGAGCCGGACAACGGGGACGAGCCTGTCGGCGACTGCACGCCCATGACGTGTCCCTTTGTAGATTCCACCGCCACGATGGCGGTTCTCTGCACCACCCCGACGCCCTGCTCCACGAACGTCTCCACCACGGATGCATTGGTGGTCGAGTTCACCCAGCCGTTCGATCTCAACGATCTCGGCGCCGACATTCTCTCCGAAACGGGCCAGAGCTTTGACGTCGCGATCTCGCAGTCCACGGACGGAACGACTCTCGTGGCCACGCCGACGACACCACTGCTCGACGACCATACCTACGCGATCGTGATCGACTTCGTCAGTGACCTCCAGGGAAACCGCACCGAGATCGACCAGACATTCTGCTTCAGTACCGGTGCGACGCTGAATTGCCCGTCCGCGCCGGAGTGCCAAGACCACGATGCTACGGACGGCGGTGTCTCTCCCGCGGCCGACTTTGACTACGGGCGCCCCTTCGCCGACGACTCCGTATTCAACACCCCGATCGGAGACAACCCCGAGATCGATCCCGACTCCCCCACGCTGATCGCGGGCTTCACCGACGTGTATAACACGCAGGGCGGAATCGTAGTGAGCGTCCGGCAGGACGCGGTCCCCGTCTACATTGCCGATGAGAACACACCGCGCGTCACCGTCGAGCTGACCGACGTCTTTGCGACGGCCGACACTATCGAGAACGTCCCCCTGCCGCCTGAAGCCCTGCCCGATTGCGGCTTCGATACGCTTCTGAGCGCCTTTGATCCCGCCACCGGCATCTACTACGAGTTCTGGCGTGGTGTGAAAAACGACGACGGCACATGGCAGGCCTCGACCGGCAACACCATCGATGCCGCGACCGCATCAGGCATCTATCCGGGCAACGGCGTTGACTCGTCAGACGGAATCCGGGCGTCGGGATTCTCGTTGCTGGCCGGCATGATCTGGCCGCACGAGCTGGACGCCGGCGTTATCGATCACGCGATCGTGTTCTACTACTTCCCCACGCGCAGTGGCGGTCCCGTCGCGCCGGCCGTCGCGAGTGACGGCGCTGTCGATGATCCGTCGGCCCTGCCCATGGGAAGCCACCTGCAACTCGACCCGGACCTCGACCTCGACGCGCTGGACCTCGAACCGTGGGAGCGCACGATCGCCGTCGCGCTGCAGACCTACGGCATGATCCTCGGCGACACGGGCAGCGGCATCGGCCTGGCGATGCTCCACGCGTACAGCTTCCAGGGGAATCCCTACGATGGTCTGTTGCCGGACGACGTCATCACGGAGGGCGTGGTCTTCTTCGACAAACTGCCACCCGACCGCTTCCGCGTCCTCAGACCGCCAGAGTGACGCCTTCGAATGGGCTTGCACAGCGCGTCTACCTATGAGGCAGGTCGCCATGAGTGGCCCAGCCGCTCGGCCGCCAACTCGCCTCCTGATTCGCAACCCCGTGTCCTCAACCCTCGCCGCGCAGCCGGGAGAGGCCCACAACACAGACTTCCGGATGGCCGGGCGCTGATAGACTCTGATACCATGTGCTGTCAGTGACCAAAAACGGCAACCCCCTGCACGCCCAGGGCGCGAACTACGGCTACCACGGCCTGCACCGGCTCGACTCGGCCACCTACCGCACCGGCACCGAGACCTTCCGCTACGACTGCCTGGGCAACCGCGACGGTGATGACCGCCCCGGCCTCCCCGGTGGCCCCGGCGCCGGTGGAACTGACGGTCACCAGCGCTGGCGAGACCTGCCCCCCTGGCGGAGACCCGCCCACCGTCGTGGCTGAAGGGAACATCGACGTCTTTGGCCCGAATCTAACTTTTGACGGGGTTGCCGATGCAGACGAGGAGAACCCCGGCGGATTCTTGGGCGTCAATAATGATGA
>CP070691.1:2151616-2163243 GCA_020353195.1 Phycisphaerales bacterium
GCAGATCTTGCCGAGCCGCTCGAAGAACTCGACAACCTGCCAGGTGAAAAGCTCACGGATGGCCGCCTCATCCTGCCCACGCACGAGGTACCGTGACGAGAACTCAGGATGCTCGTCAAGATCAATGTCCGCATACCCGAACACCGAACCGATCTTGTGAAATATGTTCTCCGGCCGAACCTCGAAACCCGGCAGTTGACGATCCGCCAGATGGAAGCACGCCACGGTCTGCCGGAGGGTCGAACTGCTCCTTCCACCCCCCACGGTGTACCGGTAATCGAAGACGTCCACGTCGAACTTGTTGAACCGCCCGTGCAGAACATTCGCCGCCTTCCGTCTGCGTCCCTGCTTGAAGAGGTGGAGGCTCGCCAGGGCCCCACCGAGCAGGTGGGCTCCATCGGCCTCGAAGGTCATGCCCAGCTCGGCGGCCACCTGCTCGAGGGACTCACGCCGCCGCTTCTCGGAGCCCACATGAACAACAAGAAACACAACTGCGACCGCCACCAACGCAACGTGGATGAGGATGATATACAGAATCTCCATAACCGGTCACCATCCCCGATCGGAAGGCCGCACGCCGGTGCCGTGTCAGCAGTAGCGCGCCGCCTAGAGCGACCAAACGTGAACGACGGTGGCGTTCGTATCCACCCCGCCCAGACCGCGCTCCACCATGAAGATGCGCCCGCTCTCGCCGTCGAACGTCATGCCGCCCATGTTCGTGCAGGGGTCGTCGAGGTAGAACTCGGCCGGCCGCCAGATCTCGTAGGGCAGCACGATCCACGGATCCTGTCGCCCAAGGGCGCTTTGGCCCAGTTCGTGCACGTCGTACAGAATGACCTGCCGTTCATACGGTTGACAATGGTAACCGTGGGAGTCGCTGCACGGGTCGTTGCACTCGACGGGCGGCTCGTCGTAGCAGTTCTCGCCGAGCCCCTTGTAGCCCAGCAGCATGATCGCGCGCCTGTCACCGTCGTCCACGAAAGCGCCCCCGGTCCAGTCGTCACACATGGTGTACCCGGGGTAATCGCAGTCATCGGGATCACCGACGTTCGGCCCCGCGCAGCCGGGAAACGCAACGCGGTAGTAAAGCACGCCAAGAGCGTCCAGATTCCCGGCCGCGGCGTCGGTGCCCAACGGATGAAACGCGAACAGTGTCGGTCCCTGCGAGCCGCCCTCCGTGCTCACCGGCTCGAAACCCTCGAGCGGCGTGCCGCGGGCGCGTCCGGTGATCAGCGTGCGGCCGCCAAGATAGGTGTCCGCATACCACTCGGGCACCGAGAAGAGGTAAGAACCCATCTTCCGCCCGTGATGCAGCGAGTCGTCAGGCCCGACGTGGAACATGCCCTGTGCGTTGGTGCCGTCCAGGTTGGCGAACCAGATCGTAGGAAATGTGTCCGTGCCGGCGGCGCCCTCGGCGTACCACAGGTTGATCGAGCCATAGAGCTTGTCGCTGGTCTGCGAGCCCTGGCGGGGGACGTACTCGAGATCGCTGACGAAGATGAACTCACGGTTCACCGTGGAGGCCAGACCGTCATCAAAGGGCGTCAAGCCGGTCACTAGACCCGCCTCCGGCAGGTCTTCCCAGTTCGCCTCGGTGGCCGGAGTCGGGATCGCCACCTCACCGAAGAACGCGTAGCAATCCCAGTCCGCGTCATAGCACTGCTCGCCGGGGTGATCCGGGTCGGACACGAGCTCGAACCCGGTCACCAGAAGCGAGCCGGCGCCGCCGTTGCCGCCCGGATAGAACGAGAGCCCGAGAGCCCCCCAATTGAACGCCTCAGGCAGACGGAACGCGCCCTCGTAAGTCAGATCATCCGGTTGTAGGCGCTCGGCCGGGACGGCACCCTCGGGCACCTCCCCGTTCTCGGGCGTCCCGTTTCCGTCTGTGATCGGACCGCCGCCCCCGCCGCCGCTGGGCGTGCACCCGTCCATCGCGCCCGCCCACGCCAACACTGCAATCACCATGACGACCCACATGCCCTGCGTTGTCATCGACTGCCGCATAATGCTCGCCTCCTTCAAATACACTTGCCAACCGACGTGCGATTCTGCCGACATGGACGCGAGCTTAACCGTGAAGCGATATTCCAGCAAGCATGGCCACGCAAGCGTGGACCCTGCCACCCGATGCTCGTGTATGGGCAGTGGCATGCCTGTGAATGAATGGTTGGCGTGAAGCGCTTCTCAGCGAACAGCGACACCTGGCGATATGCAAAGCCCCGCCCGGTTTGGTGGCCGGGCGAGGTCTGGGTTGGCCTAGTCTTTTGCGTCCTTGACTTCGTATTCGGCGTCGATGACGTCTTCGTCCTTCTTGGCGTCGCCGCCCGCGCTGTCACCCGGCGGAGCGGCGCCGCCCGCGCCCGCACCGGCGGCCTGCTGCTTCGTCATCTCCTCGTACATGACCTTGCCGATGGTCTGGGCGCCGGTCATGAGCTTCTCCGTGGCCTTCTTGATCGCGTCCAGGTCGTCGCCGCCCATCACGTCGCGGACCTGCTTGATCGCCTGCTCGATGTCGCCACGGTCGGACTGACTGATCTTGTCGCCGTGCTCCTTGAGTTGCTTCTCCGTCTCGTATGCCAGGTGCTCGGCCTGGTTGCGCGCGTCGACCACCTCTTTCCTGCGGATGTCCTCGGCCGCGTGCTCCTCGGCCTCCTTCTTCATCCGCTCGACCTCTTCCCCGCTCAGGCCGCTCGAACCCTCGATCCGGATCGACTTCTCCTCGCTCGTGGCTTTGTCCTTGGCACTCACGCTGATGATGCCGTTCTTGTCGATGTCGAACGTGACGTCGATCTGCGGCATGCCTCGCGGCGCCGGCGGGATTCCGGTCAGGTTGAACTGCCCCAGCGACCGGTTGTCAGCGGCCATCGGGCGATTCCCCTGCAGCACGTGGATGGTCACCTCGGTCTGGTTGTCGGCCGCGGTCGTGTAGGTCTTCGTCTTGCTCGTGGGGATGACCGAGTTGGCGTCAATCATCGGCGTCATCACGCCGCCCTGGGTCTCGACACCCAGCGTCAGCGGGGTCACGTCGACGAGCACGATGTCATCCTTGTCGCCGGCGATGATCGCCGCCTGCAACGCCGCACCGACCGACACCACCTCGTCGGGGTTGATGCTCTTGTTCGGCTCCTTGCCGAAGATCTGCTTGACAAGCTCCTGAACGGCCGGCATCCGCGTCGACCCGCCCACCAGCACGACCTCATCGATGTCGCCGGGGCTGACCTTGGCCGACTCGAGCGCGGTCATGACCGGCTGACGGCAGCGCTCGGTCAGCTTCTCTGTCAGCTGCTCGAACTTCGTGCGGGTAATCGTCATCTGCAGGTGCTTGGGCCCACTCTGATCGGCGGTGATGAACGGCAGGTTGATCTGCGTCTCACGCGTGTTCGACAGCTCGCACTTGGCCGTCTCGCACGCCTCCTTCAGCCGCTGCAGGGCCATCGGATCTTTGCGGAGGTCGATGCCCTCCTTCTTACGGAACTCCTCGGCCACGTAGTCGATAAGCTCCTCGTCGTAGTCGTCGCCGCCGAGGTGTCCGTCGCCGCTGGTGGCCTTGACCTCGAACGTCCCCACCTCGGGGTCGATCTCGAGGATCGAGATGTCGAACGTACCGCCCCCCAGGTCGAATACGGCGATGCGCTCCTCTTTCTTCTTCTTGTCGAGCCCGTAGGCTAAAGCGGCGGCCGTGGGCTCGTTGATGATCCGCTCGACCTTCAAGCCTGCGATCTCGCCCGCGTCCTTGGTGGCTTTTCGCTGCGAGTCGTTGAAGTAGGCGGGAACGGTGATGACAGCCCGCTCCACCTTCTCGCCAAGATAGTCCTCGGCGGTCTTCTTGAGATCCTGCAGGATCATGGCGCTGATCTCGGGCGGCGTGTATTCCTTGCCCCGCGCCTCGACCTTCACCAGTTCCTCCGGACCCCCGATGACTTTGTAGGGCACGATCTTCTCTTCGCTGCTCACCTCGTTATGGCGGCGACCCATGAAGCGCTTGATCGAGAAGATCGTATTCTGGGGATTCGCCACCTGCTGGTGCTTGGCAATCTGGCCCACCAGGCGCTCCCCGCTGTCGGTGAACCCGACCACCGACGGCGTCAGCCGGGCCCCGTTGGAGTTGGTCAGCACCTTCGGCTGGTCCCCCTCCAGGATCGCCACCACCGAGTTGGTGGTCCCCAGGTCGATTCCGATGATCTTGGACATAGCAAGCCTCCTGCCTACGGCTCAGGCGCCGCCCCGCCGTCTGCGGGTCCGCGCGCAGTTACGCGCTGGGTCTTGTTGCACGACCGATGCCAATGAGCATCCGGCGGAGAAAACGCACGTAACTCGTTTCTTGAACTCCGGTTACGAGTTCTGCCACGCTTGGCGCCCGTCGCCCCGCTGCCATCCTGACAGCCTGCCCGCCTGCGATATTGGCACGATCCCCGCCCCTGCACCGTTCGGGCGGATGCTCGAATAATTCCTTTGGATCGGCCGAATCGGTCGATACACTGCATTCCCAATGGACACCGAACCTTTTGAAACGGCTGAGGCTGAGTCATTCCCCACCGTCACCCAGATTTCCGTGTTTCTGGTCGATCGGCTGGGGGAGCTCCTGCGTCTGACCCGGACGCTCGATCCATCGGGCATCCACATTCTGGCCCTGTCCGTCGTCAACGCGATCGATTGCGCGGTCGTGCGGATGATCGTGGACGATCCGGAAGAGGCGGCAGAGGTGCTGCGGCAGGCCGGCTTCGCCATCAGCGAGACGGACCTGCTGGTCGTATCGCTGCCGCCGGGCAAGCGGGCGCTGGCACAGACCTGGCTGGCCCTGCTGGGGGCGGAGGTCAGCATCGCCTACACGTACCCGCTGCTGACCCAGCCGAAGGGGCGCCCTGCGCTGGCGGTCCAGGCGGACAACCTTGAGCACGCGGCAGAGAACCTGCGGAGCAAGAACTTCACGGTACTGGACCAATCGGACCTCTCCGCCAACTACTAGAGTCCGGGCAGCCGGCAACGCCGGGCGATCACCCGCCGCCCTGACGCGCCGCGCCCGGACCCGGCAGGCATGCCCGAAGGCACACGCGCCGCATGCCATAACGGCAGCCGGTTCGCCGACCGGGGGAACACGCTCATCGCAGCTGTCGACGGCGGTGATCACGATCGGTGGTCTGACTCGATTCTTGCGGTACAATCCGCTCGGCAGACCGGCCGGCCGGGATCGAAGAGCCGTACGATCAGTAAGCGATTGGGGGTGAACCATGCTCGCTTTCGTCATGTTCGACCCGTTGTATTTCATCGTGCTGGCGCCGGCCATGCTGCTGGCGCTCTGGGCACAGGCAAAAGTCAAGAGCGCGTATGCCCGGGCGGGCGAGATTCCGGTGTCCAGCCGCCAGACGGGTGCCCAGGCCGCGCGGCGGATTCTGGACGGCAACGGCCTGACCGACGTGGAGATCGAGCCGTCGCGGGGACTTCTCAGCGATCACTACGATCCGCGACATCGGGTCCTGCGATTAAGCCCGGACGTGTATCAGGGACGTTCCCTGGCATCCGTGGGGATCGCCGCTCATGAAGCCGGTCACGCGATCCAGCACGCGGCGCAGTACGGACCGCTGGCCCTGCGCAACGGTCTGGTGCCGCTGGCGTCCACGGGCAGCAGTCTGGCCATCTTCATCTTCATCATTGGGTCAGTCCTCTCCGCGATACCGCTGGGGCAGACGCTGATGGTGGCGGCCATCTTCATGTTTGCGGCCGTCGTCATATTCCAGCTCGTCAACCTTCCCATCGAGTACAACGCCAGCACCCGGGCCATGGCGGCGCTGACGGAATCCGGAATCATCACCGTTCAGGAACGGGCACCGGTCCAGAAAGTGCTCAGTGCGGCCGCCATGACGTATGTCGCCGCGACGCTGAGCGCGATCCTGACGTTGCTGTACCTGTTGTTGCGATCCGGCCTGTTGGGCGGGCGGCGGGGTTGACCAAGGCAAGCCGCGCCGGCACACGAGCCTCCGGCGCGGGCGAACGAACCCGGGCGCAACCCTGCACCGGCCGCAACCTCCCGACGTCGCGAAATCGGATGGGCGACCTCGGTAGGTCGCAACGGCCGCTTCACGCGTGCCGCGTCTTGTGGCAGATGTACCTCCCGAGAGCCGCGACGGCCGAGTCCGCAGACCGGAATACCGGCACGCCGCCCTCACGGATGGCGTGGGCGAGCGGATCGTAGAGCGGACCCGAGTCGATCGCCACGACGAGTGGTTTCGTCGTTTCCGCGAAGATCCTGGGCAGCCGGTGGGCCAGCGACGAGCGATCCGAAATCTCTTCCGGCGTGGTCTTCATTGTGGGCGCCAAAGGTACGAAGCTGGCGATGACCGCGTCGATGGTGGGGCAATCGAGCATGAGGCGCGCGGTCTCGTCGTGGGCGTCGTCCGGGGCCATCGGCGTCAGGTCGAGCGGGTTCTGCAGATTGACCAGCGCGTCGAGCTTGTAACGTACCAGGATGGCGCGGAGGTTTCGGACGTCGGCGTCGGGCAGCGGCGGGAACTCAACGCGGTAGGCGTGCCCCACGGTGGCGTCGGCCATCCCCACGACCTCGTACCCGGCGTTGCTGATACCGCCCAGCCGCCGGCCTGAGAACTCCCGACCGTGCAGCAGGCCGGCCAACTGGACCAGGTGCTCGAACTGCTTGAAGGTTCCCGCCACCAATGCCCCCGAAGCGGTCAGCGCGGCTTCACAGACATTGTAGTCACCGGCGATTGAGGCCGTGTGGCTGGCGGCGGCGGCACGCCCGGCTTCGGTCCGCCCGGCCTTGTAGAAGATGACGTCCTTGCCGGCGGCGACCGCCTTGGCCACCGCGCGGGACAGCTCCAGACCGTCCAGATCGCGGAAACCCTCCACGTAGATTCCGAACACGGCCGTGTCGGTGTACTCCGTCAGGTACCGCACGATGTCGGATACGGTCAGGTCGATCTGATTGCCGATCGAAATCGCATAGTCGGGATCGAGCGTCTCCAAGTTGCTGATCCGCGTGATCAGGTACGCCCCGCTCTGAGAAACGACGGCGACGGGTCGGCCGGGGGCGTCCCAGCGCTTGGCCAATTTGCCCGGCGGAATGAACATGGTGTCGTATCGCCCGGGCCGCGACTGCACACCCAGGCAGTTGCCGCCGAGGAAGATCGGACCGCCGTCCGGACGCGAGCGCCGGATCTCGGCGATGCGACGGCGCAGCCGCTCTTCGGGCTCCTTCCCCTCGGCGGTCTCGCCCATGCCCCCGGGAATCACAATGACCGCATCGGCCTTGTCGGATTCGATCACCTGATTCGCGATGTCCGGCACCTGGCCGGCAGCAACGGCAACCACCAGCAGATCGACCTTTGCCGGCAGGGCGCCGATCGATTCGACACATCGGACCCCGTCCACTTCGTCGACGCCGGGCTTGATCACGTGCAGGCGCGACTTGTCGAAACCGCACCCGATCATGTTGCCAAGGATGACCCGCCCCATGTTCATCCCCCTGGTGGAGACGCCGACGACGGCGGCCGAGCCGGGACAAAGCAGGCGGTCAATCTTCGAGATCGGTCGGGGGGGCTCCTCCTCTTTCGCGGTCTTGAGGTGACACAAGCCGTCGAGCGGCACCATGAAGCCGTCCAGCAGCGCGAACGGATTGACCTCCAGGTCGGCGATCAGCGGCTTGTCCTTGCGCTCGTTGTCGCAGAAGCGGTGGGCCACGGCGATGAAGGCGTCAAAGCACTCGACCAGCGAATCGTCGGCGACGATCCGCCTGTACCCTCGCGCCCGACCGGAGAGGATGTCGTAGGCCATCGTCTTCTGGAACAGGGCGAACATGTGCTCCCCGCTGGTCTGCTCGGTCAGGGCGGTGGCGATGGCCTTGTCCTTCCGCATGACCGAGGCCATGTACTCGGTGTGTACGCCACCCAACCCGGCGGCGATGATCGGACCGAACTCGCGCGACGCGCGAATGCCCACGAACAACTCCTTACCCAGACTCGCCTCACCGAGTTCGAGGTACTCGCACGCAACCACGCCGGTCAGCGACGCCCGCTGGCGTCGGGCGGCGCCGGCCATCTCCTCGCGCACCCGGTTCACTTCCCCGAGCTCGCGGGGCACGAAACGAACACCGCCGATGTCGCTCTTGTGCGGCAGCTCGGGGGACACGATCTTGAGGACGACACGGTCGCCGGGAAGCGCGTCCAGGTCATCGTCAGTGAAGGGCCGACCGGCCGGACGAAACACGGCCCGCGGTACGCGAACGGCACCGGAAGCGTGAATGAGCTCGTACACCTCATGCTCGTGGAGCATGTTCCGCCCTTGCTCCCACGCCTGGCACAGAATCGACTCGATCGTCTCGAAATCAACGGGCATGGTCACACGACCTCCACAGAAGCCGACCTCAGCAGCCCCGCGCGGACCGATTCCGCGCCCAACATACAGGAATCCGGGCCCGACGCCAGTGACGCGGAGGAATCGACTGGATGGCGAATCCGCTGATCGGTGTCGACAAGAGGCTGCGCGCGGCAGCCCGGTGGGAATCTCCGCCACAGCGCCGCTGTCCCCCGCGCGGCGCCCGCCCGACCGGCGACGGGGCATTGCCGTCCCGCCCGGCGGCAGCGTGCATTGCCCGTTGTCCCGGCGTCGGTATGATGATGTCGACGCTCCGGCGGCGCGTCGAAGCGCTATGGCGCGAGAGGTGCATGATGACCAGTCGTCCGTCTTATGATTGGCACAACGCCCAGGAGTACATCGAAGCGCTGCTTCCGGAGGACCTTCGGGATCTGGAGGCCGTCGGCAAGGTCGGGGCCAACGTGCCCATCCAGCCCACGATCGGGGCCGGTGTGGCTCAACTCGTCGACGTGCTCATTCTGGCCGCCCGCCCGAAGCGCGTGCTGGAGATCGGGACGTCGGCGGGGTACTCGGCCATCGCCATGGGAAAAGCCCTGCGTCAGATTGGGGGCAAGCTGACGACCATCGAGATCGACCCCCGGTTGGCGCGGGCCGCCGGCGAGAACATCCGTGACGCCGGCCTGGACACCGTTGTCGAGATCGTGATCGACGATGCGAATCACGTGATCGACGACATGAAAGGCCCGTTCGGGCTCATCCTCCAGGACGGCAGCAAGGACGATTATCTGCAGATGCTCCCCCGGCTGATGGACCTGCTCGAACCCTACGGAATGCTCGTGACCGACGACGTGCTGTTGCCGGTCATGGACCTTCCCGACGAAGCCAGGCGATACCAGTACGCCCTCAGCCTCTACAACGACGCACTGCAGAACCACCCGGGGCTCCAGACCGTATGGCTCCCGGTGGGCGATGGCGTCGCGGTCAGCGTCAAGGCCGCGCGAGCCGAACGGTAAAGCGCCGCTTTCCGCGCCCGGGCCGGGGACGGGTCGGCGGCCGAATCAACTGTCGTAGTACAGGAAGAACTCGTAGGGATGCGGCCTCGACCGCAGCGCGTTGATCTCGTTCTCCCGCTTGTATTCAATCCAGGCGGCAATCATGCCCGCGCTGAACGTGTCGCCCATGGTCAGGAAGTCATGGTCCTGTTCGAGCGCATCCATGGCGTCGGAGAGCGTCGCGGGCGTGGACGGAACGTCGACCAGGTCTGCCGGCGTCATCTCGTAGATGTTGCGGTCCAGCGGCTTGCCGGGATCGATCTTGTTCTGGATTCCGTCGAGGGCGGCCATCAACATGGCGCTGAAGGCCAGGTACCCGTTGCACACCGCGTCGGGGCAGCGGAACTCCAGCCGCTTGGCTTCGGGTTTTCCGGAATACATCGGAATGCGGACGGCAGCCGACCGGTTCCGTGACGAGAATGCCAGGTTCACCGGCGCCTCGAACCCGGGGACCAGGCGGCGGTACGAATTGGTCGTCGGGTTCGTGAACGCGATCAGCGCCGGCGCGTGCTTGAGGATACCGCCGATGGAGTACAGGCCGACCTCCGATAAGCCCCCGTACCCGTCGCCGTCGAACAGCGGGCGCCCGTCTTTGGACAGCGAGAAGTGCGTGTGCATACCGCTGCCGTTATCCTCAAAAACCGGCTTGGGCATGAACGTGACGGTCTTGCCCGCCCGCATGGCCACATTCCTGATGATGTACTTGAACCACATGAAGTGGTCGCCCATCTCGGCCAGCGGGGCGAAGCGCATGTCGATCTCACATTGTCCGCCGGTGGCCACCTCGTGGTGATGGGCCTCGACCCGGATGCCGACCTTCTTCATCTCCAGGGCCATCCGGGTCCGCAGGTCACCGTACGTGTCGGTTGGCGAGACGGGGAAATACCCGCCCTTGTAACTCGGCTTGTAGCCGAGGTTCGGTTCCTCGAAACGGGCGGTGTTCCAGGCCCCTTCCACCGAATCGATCTCGTACATCCCCCGATGCTGATTCTGCTCGAACCGGACCTCGTCGAAAACGAAGAACTCCGGCTCCGGGCCGATGTTGCACGTGTCGGCGATGCCGGTGGCTTTCATGTACTGCTCGGCCCGACGGGCGATGTAGCGGGGATCCCGGTCGTACAACTCACTCGACAACGTATCACGCACATCGGCGATCACGCTGACGGTGGGCTTCTCGAAAAACGGGTCGGTCACGGTCGTCGACGCGTCGGGAATCGCAACCATGTCGGACAGGTGAATATCCTGCCACCCCCGGATGCTCGAACCGTCGAAGCCGACGCCGTCGACGAACGTCGACTCGTCCCATTCGTCGACCGCAAACGAGCAGTGCTGCCAGGTCCCGAGAAGATCACAGAACTTGAGGTCCACGATCTCGGCGCCGATGGCCTCGGCGTACCGGAAGAAGTCGGCGGGGGCGGCCGGAGCCCCGCCCGGACCGCGGGCTACCGCGGAATCCTGAACTCGCGTCATCGCCTGGTGTCCTTTCGCAAAAGCGTCCAGCCCCCGGCGCGGGGCCCTGAGAATCCCACTGGAATCGAAGCGTGTCTTGTACCATATCCGCCCGGCTCAGCCAACTACGGCGCGCCGACGTCAGGCCGGGCACCCGGGCCAACCGACACTCCACCGCTCGCCCTCGCCCCTCCGTCCAACCGGCCCGTTGCCCCCGGAAACAACCGATGATAAGCTCACACACCGGCACGGGCTTGGCGCAACTTCCGGCGCAGGTCGGCAGATGCCCGCATCCGCCGGTTCCACCGTAGACGAAGTCACGAGACCGGGCCCTGACGAACGCGGGGCCCCGTCGAGCGTAGTGAAACGTCAAAACCGTTGACAGGCGAGGCAAAGCCCGCAGCCGGGCTGATCCGCAAGAGGCCCCAACACAGGAAGCAGACGCATGCCAGACATCCGGGCGTCGGTGAGCCCCAACAGGGTCGCCCAGCATCTCGGAATCGACCCTCATGCCCTGACGAAAGCGGCCCTGGTCAAGTTCATCGAGGACAACAACATTCGAATGGTCAACTTCCGGTACCTCGGGGGAGACGGGCGGCTCAAAACCCTGAACTTCGTCATCACCAGCAAAGCCCACCTGGACCGCCTGCTCTCGGCAGGCGAGCGGGTCGACGGCTCGAGCCTCTTCTCTTTCATCGATGCGGCCTCGAGCGATCTCTACGTCGTGCCGCGCTACAAGACCGCTTTTGTCAACCCGTACGCTCCCGCGCCCACGGTCGACATCCTTGCCACCTACTACAC
>CP070691.1:2163343-2232886 GCA_020353195.1 Phycisphaerales bacterium
AAACCGAAGGAACCGATTGATCCTCGCCAGGCACTGGACCTGGAGCCCGAGCAACTCCCCCGCCACATCGCCATCATCATGGACGGCAACGGGCGGTGGGCGAAGCAGCGAAACCTGCCCCGGATTCGCGGACACGAGCAAGGCGTGCAGGCGGTTCGGGCGGCGACCACCGACTGCGCCCGCCTGGGGCTGGAGGCCCTGACGCTGTTCAGCTTCAGCGCCGAGAACTGGAAGCGGCCCAAGCAGGAAGTCGACTTCCTGATGCAGATGTGCCGGCGGTACCTAGTCGCCGAGCGGGACGAGCTCATGGAGAATAACATCCGCCTGATCCATGTCGGGCGACGAGAGGGGCTCCCCGACGCCGTTCTCCACGAGCTGGACATCACGGTTGAGCTGTCGCAACGCAACACCGGCCTGAAGGTCGGCCTGGCTTTGAACTACGGATCGCGCTCCGAACTCGTGGACGCGGTCAGGAAGATCGTCCGCCGCGCCCAGGACGGAGAACTCTCGGTCGACCGGATCGATGAGGGCACGATCACCGATGCCCTGTACACTGCCGGGCTGCCGGACCCGGATCTATTGATTCGGACTGCGTCGGAATACCGAATCAGCAACTTCTTGCTCTGGCAGATCAGTTACGCCGAGTTGTATGTCACCGACGTGCTGTGGCCAGACTTTCGCACGGAGCATCTTCTCGCGGCGATCAAGGAGTACGCCCGCCGCGAACGCCGCTTCGGCGACGTGGGCGAGTCAGGTTGATGCATCGCATCCAGCCGTTCGGCGACACACCGTTACCGGTAGAGTAAGCCGGCGCAGCCCCGGGCCGGCACGCTTGGCAGACGAGTCAAACACACCTCACCGCCCCTTCCTCGCGTAATCGCCCCACTGCCGCCGAATCCGGTACCCATTCTCGTCACTTCTTGGGCACGGCGCTGTATACAAGAAGGACATCGTGAAATCCCCGCGCCGGCGACACCGTACGGTGAGGTGGCCATCGTCCGTCCGGGTCGAGATGATCCCCGTGGCGGGAGCGCAGGGAAAGGGAATGTTCGCCTAAACGGATCGTCTGCTTCAAGCGTCTAGCAGGTGTGAACACGGGAGTTTCTGTTGAACGCGGTGGACGTAGTGCCATCCGATTCGGGCCCCGCGAACCCTCCCCCGTCGGACAAGGCTGGCGACCCAAGTACGGCGCAGGGGCCCCGGCTGCTGGACGAAGTCTATGCGCAACGTAACGTGCTCGTTCGACTGGCCTATCGCTTCTGCTGGAACAGGGATGATGCCGAAGACGCCGTCCAGCACGCCCTGGTTCTGGCCACACGGAAACAGCATCAGCTGGCCGACCGGAGCAAGCTGTGGTCGTGGGTGCAGTCGATCGTCGTGCGACAGTGTCATAGCCTTCTGCGGCGCCGGGCGCGCCAGCGAAAAGCGGAAACGATCGACGGAGCCAAGCTCGAAGCGTCGTCAACCAACGCTTCACCGACAACCAAGCTCCTTCGCCGCGAATTCACCGAACTTGTCAAACGGATGGTGGCCACCCTGCCCGACCGGCAGCAGACGGCCATCGTTCTCCGCCATCTGGAAGGCATGAGCTACCGTGAAATCGCACAGTTGATGGGCCTCAGCGAAAGCACGGCCCGTGTGCAAGTACACAATGCCCGTGAGTCGCTTCGTCAAGCGATCCTCGCGGAACATCCGGAATGGGCGCTGGACGACAAGAGGGGCTCTGCGTGAACGATGAATTGCCAAGAGGCGAAACAACGCTGGCATGACCGTTGCGACGGGTTCCTGTCGTCACGCGACGAAGCCGCGCTGGCAGCGCACATGCAAGCCTGCGAGGCATGCCGCCGCCATCACGCACAAATGGATGAGATGAACCAGGCCCTGTCCGCCCTTCGGGCGGATACCGAGGCGATCGGGACCCTGGACGAAGTCCCAAAAGACCGCGCTTCGGGCCGCTTTCACCCACGCCCGGCGCGGTTCGTATTCCGCCGGATCAGTCAGATGGCAGCTGCTCTGGCTCTGTTCCTCGGTGCCGGATGGTACTTGGCCCATAACGAGGAACCGACGGCTTTGCAGGAGAACGCGCCGATTCACCAACCTGGACTCGGTGTGGCGGAGGCGCCGATCGGCCCCGTCACACGTCCGCGCGTCGTTGTCTCCGAATGCAATCAGGCAGACTGCATCGCAGTGCCTCAGCATACGTCTCAGCCCAAGGTGCATCTGTTCCGGTTGTACCGGGTGGTTCAGCCGATGGAGGAGCCACCCTCAGAGTTGTAGATGCGTCGATTCGGAAAAGAACGGATACAGGAGATCATCTCATGATGCACACACGCTTAAGTTGGATAGTGGGCTTACCGCTGCTTATGGCGATGGTCCACCCCCTGCGTGCGGATCAGCCAAAGGCCGGACAGCAGAAGGCTCAACCACAGGAACCGGCTCCGGCGGCTGCGCAACCTGAAGAGCAGATACAAATGAAGATCTACGCACTGGAGCATGCCGATCCGAAGGATGTGGCGAGCCTGCTGTCTCACTCGCTGCAGCTGAAGACGGTGGCCTCAGACGAGTCAAGCCGAAGTGTCATCGTCACCGCCCCGGAGCGGATGATTGCCAGGGTCGAGGAGTTGATTGCGGCAATCGACGTCCCACCGCGGACTCCGGCGGCCAAAGAGCTTGCGGAGGAGATGTGGACGAAGGTCTATGCATTGAAACATGCTGATTCTGACAACGTGGCGAACCTGCTGTCCCACTCGCTCCGCTTGCGGACGGTGGCCTCAGACAAGTCGTCCCGAAGCGTGGTTGTCACCGCCCCCAAGCGGTTGTCTGCCGAGGTTGAGAGACTGCTCGAGGCGCTCGACGTTCGGCCGCCGGCTCCGAAGAAGGCGCTGTCCCTGCGGCTCGAGCTCTTCTTCCTCCAGGCCCGGCTCCACGCCGGGGAGAAGGTCGCTCCGGAGCTAGCGGAGGTTCTCAAGCCCGTTGCCTCTGCCCTGGCAGAAAGCGGAATCCAACAACCCGTGCTGCTGGCTCCACTCGTGGTTCAAGTCGGCAGCGATGAAGAGTTCACTCAGGAAGGGCTGGTCGCACAGGCGGACGGGATCATCCTCATTGATGTGAAGGGCGAGGCTGAACGCGGCGAGGCGGATGAAACCGTGAAGCTCGAACTTCGCGCCAGGATGAAAGGACCGATCCGAACCGGGAACCAGGTCCAGTATCAAAGCGTCTTCGAGCTTAACACCACCCTGACCTTTGCGCTGGGCGACTATGTCGTGCTCGCCGCGGCGCCGGGGCAAACCGATTACGGCGACGTCATCGCGCTGGTCGTGCGGGTGACGCCGTCGCAGTAGCCGTAACGTGCCGCTTCGTCGCCGGCCCGGCCTCCTTCATGCCATGCGTCGCCCATGAATCAGGACGACCGCGCGAAAGTGATACTGTCAATGGGCACGTTGTTCTTGCGGCAATAGCCGAAGAGCAGGGTGACGTAACCTTCCTTGACGTGCGGGAGATCGGCCAAATCCAGGGTCTGCTGTGCATCGGCGATCCGGCTTTCGTCGGGGCCCTCGATCTCGACGAACGTGCCAAGATACGGCACCTCGTCCAATTCCACGCGGCAACCCAGCAGCTCCCACGTTTCGCGACGTTTCTCGATCGTAGATATCAGGATGAAGCCCAGGGCCTCGACGAGCCGGGCGGCGGCTCCGGCGTCCGAGATCTCCAACTCGACCTCGGGGCGGCACTTGAACCTGCCGGGCAGGCGCGGGCCCTTATAAGTCAGGGTGGACGCCGCCGCGGTGCCGCGATGGACGGTCAATGACCGAATCCGCAGGACCGAGTCGGCGGCGCGGAACCGCCCATCCGGAGAATCATAGTGCAGGTCGCGCTCGGCGGCTGTGCGGATGAACCTGGCGCCTGCCTGGCCGAGGCGATCTCGAACCGGGGCCAGCGACGCAACCTTGAGCTTGGCTTCGATCTCAACGGACATCAGCGTTGTCCATGACGGGGCCCGCAGCCAGCACTCTGGGACGCGCTCCCCGGCCGGTCGCCAACCAGTTGGCGAAACCGGTCCCGCAATGTTCCGAGGCGCGTTCTAGCGTCTTTCGGACTCTGCGTCCAATTGCATTCGCACCGGCTTGGATCGCGCCAGACCGTCCGCTTCCGGGCATCCGCGGCAGGCTGCCCCGGGTCTGCCCCGAACTTGTCGATAGACCTGGCGCGTTGCCCAGGTCAGCGCCCCGCCCACGGCCACAACCACAATCAACCACTCCCACCACATCGTTCGACCCCTTCATCTCAAGCCCCCCATCCCGCAGCCATGCCGATCTGATAGATCGCCACCGCCAGCACGAACGCGAGGCCAACCGTATAGCCCACGGAGAACAGTGGCCACTTCCAGTGCCCGGACTCCCGCCAGGTCATGATCTGGACAGTGATGCACGGCGCGTAGATCATGACGAAGACCATCATGGCGAAGGCTTTGAGCGGGCTCCATGCGGCATCGGCGGCGAGTCGATCCGGCAGGGATTCGGATTCGCCCGGGTCTACGTCCCCCAGGGCATACGCGACGCCCAACGTACCGACGACTACCTCCTTCGCCGCGAACCCGCCGATGAGCGCGATGTTGTCGCGCCAGTCGAAACCAGCCCACCGAGAAGCCCCTTCCAGGGCCGAGCCTGCTCGGCCGGCCAAACTGTGTCTGAGTTGTGCGGCCCGCCGTTTGCGCGTCAGGTCGCGTTCGGCGTCCGACGTATCAACGGTGCGCGTGGCGGCTTGTCCTTCGGTAGTGGGACTTCCCGCGCCGTCGCTGCCTGTCTGCAGAGCGGCAATTCGCGCGTCGTGGGCGGTAGCATCCAACTGGGGAAAGTACATCGCCGCCCAAAGAAGGACGCTGGTGGCAAGAATGAGCGTGCCAGCCTTCTTGACGAACATCCACGTCCGGTTCCACGTGTGCCGCCACACACCACGTAGAGTGGGCACGTGGTAAGTGGGCAGCTCCATGACGAACGGCGTTGGCTCGCCCCGGACCACGAACCGACGGATGATCCAGGCCGAGCACAACGCAAGCGCCCACGACAGGATCCACAGAAGGAACATCACTCTGGCTTGAGCCCGGGGGAAGAAGGCCGCGACGAGCATCAGGTAGACCGGCAACTTCGCGCCACAGTTCATCAGCGGAGCGACCAGCATGGTGACCAGACGATCCTCGCGATCGGCCAGGACACGCGTGGCCATCACCCCGGGTACGGCACAGCCACCGCCGCCGAGCCCGCCGGAGACGACCATCGCGATGATGCTCTTGCCCTGCAATCCGAACACTTTCAACGCCCGGTCCAGCACGAACGCCACGCGGGCCATGTAACCGGTGTCTTCCAGCACACAGATGAACGCGAACATGACGACAATCAGGGGCACAAAACTCATGATGCCGCCGACGCCGCCGATGATTCCGTCCGTCCAGAGAGAATGGACCATGGGCGACGTGCGCTCGATGCCCATAGACGCGGTGGCCAACCACGCGAAGATCGCGTCCACCACCCCCGTAGGGCTTCGCCCGAACACCCATCGCCACTCGTCCGCGATCTTGAATACCGCCAGGAATAGTGCGTAGACCACGCTGGCCAGAATCAACGGACCGAGCAACCGGTGACACACAACGGCGTCAATCCGGTCGGTCATGCGGCGGCGCGAGAGGTCCTGGTGAGTGACGCACTCGCGAATGACGCCCGATGCAAAGCCGTAACGGGCCTCGGCAACGACCTCCTCGGCCAGTTCGTCGAAGTGACGCTCTATGGCATTGATGGATTCTGTGGCCGATCGCTCGATCGCCCCGGCGTTCCGGGCGTGACGGCGGACGGCGGCGACGATCTCCTCGTCCTTCTCGATAAGCTTGATCGCCACCCACCGTGGAGGATATCGCGCCGCCAGGCCGGGATCGCCCGCGACCACCGCCGTCAGGGCGTCGACCTCCTCGTCAACTCCGTGCCCGTAGGTGACTCGCCGGACCGTCACCCGCTCAGGCTGTCGGGCCACGCCGCGGCACACGTTGACCAGGTCGGTGATTCCCCGACCACGGTTGCCGATCGTTTCCGTCACGGGCACACCCAGGATCGCCGACATCTTCTCCGCATCAATGATCAGCCCGCGCCTGCGGGCCACGTCAATCATGTTCAGGGCGATGACCAGCGGAAGTTCCATCTCCATCAACTGCGTGACGAGATACAGGTTCCGCTCAAGGTTCGAGGCGTCGACAACGTCGACGACGACGTCCGGCCTTTCGTGGATCAGGACGGTGCGGGCGACCACTTCGTCGGCGGAGTGAGCAGTCAGCGAGTAGGTCCCGGGCAGATCGACCACGGTCATGTCGCCCCCGTTGCATCGGACGCGACCTTCGCGGCGCTCGACGGTGACGCCGGGGTAATTGCCGACCTTGAGGTTGGCCCCGGTCAGCGCGTTGAACAGCGACGTCTTTCCAGAGTTGGGGTTCCCGGCAATCGCCGCACGCAACACCGCGCGGCCAGGTTGTGTCTCGATGATAGCCATGGAAGTGCTATTACGGCTCGACCAGGATTCGGCTGGCCTCCTCCTTGCGGATGGCCAGGTAGTAGCCCTTCACCGTCACCTCGATCGGGTCGCCCAGCGGGGCCACACGC
Source organism: Phycisphaerales bacterium (assembly GCA_020353195.1). Classification (GTDB taxonomy): domain Bacteria; phylum Planctomycetota; class Phycisphaerae; order UBA1845; family UBA1845; genus JAFGJQ01. Next base: position 2,169,985 of record CP070691.1, read on the forward strand.
TCAACGAACACGGTTGCGCCCCGCGTGATCCCCATCTCCAACAGCCGATGGCGCGTCGGCCCATGCCCGCAAACCCGCACGATGCGTCCGGACCGACCCACTCCCAACCCGGTCAGCGGGACCACGCCCCGGCGCCCCGCTGCCTCGGGGAGCCGCCCCGCCCGGACGGAGACGCGCTCCATGACTCCACGGTTCACCGCGATTCGAGATTGGTCCACGGCAATGATGGCCCCTGCGTCCGAGTTGACGCACAAGACCTCAACCCGCGCCCCTTTCCTCAGCCCCATGCCGGTCAACCGCTTAAGCTCCTCCCCTTCCAGTTCCATCCCGACGACATGCAGCTCCTCACCTACGCCTGCAGACGACAGCGCGAACACTGCAGGACGACCGGAGAGGCATTGCGGGCACAGACCCCGCAATTGGGTTTGGCCCTGAAGGATTCGGAACCCGGTGGTTTGCTCGACGTGGCGAGGCCATTGCCGCATCGGCAGGTCGATTTCACTGATCCGCCCGCACCGGACGCAGATCACATGGTCGTGATGACGCAGAAGATGGACGTGCTCGTAGCGCACCGGCTGATCGTCGGTCCGGATCGCCCACACCAGCCCGTAGTGCACGAACGACTCCAGCGTCTCCGAGGCAAAGCCGGACTCCATCGGGCGGCCGGCGCGCCGAAGGTCCCCGATAATCTCTTCAACAGTGAAATGCCCCTCGCGGCGAAGGACCGCTCGCAAGAGATCAATCCTGGCGTCGGTCCGGCCATACCCGTCCTGCTCGAAGATCCGCTCGTAGTCGCGCGCGATCTTGTCGTGGATGTCAACGAGGTCGAAAGAGCTGAATCCGGGTACGGAGGGCATGCCATCATCCTTCGAGACAGAAACCCGCGTCGGCCTGCGTGATATCGCGACCGCCCACCGCCTACGCATCGGGCTGCTGTTTCTCCTCGGCGCGCATCTCGCTCACGCCATCGGGATCATAGGCAGGCTGCGAATCGGGGCCGCCAGCGCGCGACGCCTTGCACTTGACCCACGCGCCCAGAAACTCCTTCGCCCGCGGATCGTCGGACTCGACGAAGTGCAGGAACCGTGCCAGCTGCCGGGAGGTGCGGGGGCCCACAAGGTGCTCGATCTTACACGTATCGACTTCCGCAGCTTCCTCCGGCACGCCGAGCACGTCACAGAAGAACTTGTGGATCAGGCGCTTCTTCCCCACAACGGCGGTGGCGATAGCCTCGCCCCTGTCCGAAAGTCGAAGGAAGCGATTCTCGTCCTCCTCGACCAACCCCTTTTCCCTGAGGGTCTTCAACGTGAGCGAGGCGCTGCCGCGGGTGATGTTCAACGTCCTGGCGACGTCCGAGACCCGGGCGTATCCGTTACGCTCCAACAAGGTCGCGATCGCCACGATGTGGTGAGCGGCTGAGTGAGTGACCACATTCGTGTCGAACCTCTTCCAGATGTCGGGGGGTTCTGAGTCCATGTCATCCGCATTGTATTCCCGAACTGTTGTTTAGCATACCCACCATCTGATTTTGCTGGTTGCCACGCCCTCGACACGCAATCCGGCCCTCGCTGCGATAGAACTGTAATTGCATTCTGAATAAGAGGTTAGGAGCCATTTCACCTGTGAGAATCCCACAGGGAGCCGTCCCGAGGCCGCTGCGGGCCATGACCCACGCGGCGGACCGGACCGTCCGCCCCGCCGTCCGCAACGAGCGGCTACCGCGGGCTTAGGGGAGAGCCCCGGGGCGTTCGGCGGACGCCGGCACGCCCCGGACGCGACAATCACTTCGCTCGCGTCCGCCTGGCCGGCGGGCGCAAGCCGGGGGAAAACGGTTTGCACGGCGCAGCGGCAGTGACTAGGTTCTCGGGGCGAGGGTCGTCATGGGCCACGGCACGTGGATCGACATTTCGGAAGAGTACATCAACTGGCTGTGCTTCGCGAACGCGGGAATGCTGAGCCGGGGCAATCTGTATTGTTTCGACTACGTGATGCGCCGTTTGCCAACGGAGGACCCGGTGGTCGAGATCGGCTCCTTCATGGGTCTGTCAACCAATGTCCTGACGTTCTACATGCAACGGTACGGCCGGCGCAACCGCTTGATCACGTGTGACAAGTGGGTCTTCGAAGGGGCGGAGCCGGGCACGACGGTGGGCGACTCGTCGATCTCGCACGAGGCGTATCGTGCGTTCGCCCGCGAGACCTTCATTCGCAACGTTCGGTTCTTCAGCGGGAACCGCTTACCGCATACCGTGGAGATGCTCTCGGACGAGTTCTACAACGCATGGCGGTCCGGTCGCCGGGTGACCGACGTGTTCGGGCGGGAAGTGCAACTCGGCGGGCCGATCAGCTTCTGCTACATCGACGGCAACCACAGCTACGAAGCCGCGAAGGCCGACTTCCAGAACACCGACGAAATGCTGGTGCGCGGGGGCTTCCTCCTGTTCGACGACTCCGCCGACGGTTCGGAATGGGAGGTCTGCCGAGTCGTCCGGGAGATCAAGGCGGCCGGCCGACACGAAGTGGTGATCCGGAACCCGAACTACCTGTTCGTCAAGAAGTAGGCAGTCGGGCAACGGTGGCGGCCGGGTCTGATTGCCGCCCGCCAAAGGCGGTCCCTAGGACCGCTCGGTCTCCAGCACTGGGGGGCTTGTTAAGGAACGGAGGCGACGGTGGCCGGTTGCCTCGCGGGCGAGCCGATCGACTCCGCTTCCGTCCAGCGCGCGATCTGCTCGCGGAGCCCGGTTGGACGAATGGGGACGTTGCCCATCTGCGCGCTTTCGACTTCTGCCGCGAGGGCCCCCAACCAAGCGGATTGCATGAGGCTCAGTCCGGACGTAAGCCCCAGCGTGGCGACAGCGAGCAGCGCGTCGCCGGCGCCAAGCCGGTCCACGTGATGGCCACCGAGTAATGGAACGTGCTCGCTGAGCAGTCGGCCGGACCATTCCGGGCTCTTCGACTCCAAACTCCGGCGCTGAAAGGTGACCAGTCCCCGGTTGCCCAGTGTGACGATAAGATGCTTGGCCTGAGTGTCGCGCATCAACTCCCACGCTACGCTGGAGAGCCCGTGGTCGAAGTCATTCAGGACCGTTCGCAACTCACGCTCCGTGGGACATAACAGATCGATGTGTTGAAACTCCAGGAGGCGACCGCGCGACCCCGTGGCGTCCGCCGTCACGATGGTTTCACGTCGAGTGAACTCCGGGAGAATCTGCTGGAGCAAGCCGGTGGTGACCGTGCCGTAGCCGAAATCACACACGATCAAGGCATCGATCTCATTCATGACATCCAGCATGACGCGGGCGGCGCGGCGCTCGGCCAGAGAATCGAGCGGTACCCGAGCCGCCTTGTCCACCTTCAGGAGCTTCGTGTGCTCCACGAGGTACCGCGTCTTCTCGACCAGGGCGGGGCGCGACGGAATCAAGTGGTGCTCGACACCCTTGCTGTCCAGGGCACGGGCGACCCGGGCGGCAGTTTCGTCGGCCGACGTGGCGGCGAGCAGGAAAGGCCTGGCCCCCAGCGCCGCCAGGTGGCGGGCCACGATGGCCGCCCCGCCGACGAACCGCTCCTCCCGCAGCTCCGCCAGCGACATCATCGGGGCTTCACCGGCGACATCGATGGTATCGCAGAAGACGTACCGGTCGACGACGATGTCGCCGACGACCGCGACCCGCAACTCTCGGAAGCGATCCAGGGCGTCGAGCAGATTCTCGCGATTGACGTGGTGCCGCCGGCGGATCATCTCCAGCTTCTGGTTCTCAAGCTCGCGGTCGCTCGGCATGGCAGCGATCAGGCGCGTCGAGCTGAAGACAGTCTCGCCGCTGGAGAAGATCACCCGCCCTCCGTAAGCCTCGACAATTGCCCGCTCTCGTAAGAAGCCGGGATCGCTGGAGGTTTCGTACTCGGCCCCCTTGACGTAGATATGGGGGCGAAGAGCGTCGAGGACCGATTCGGCCGTGGGCGACGGATCGATGTACACGTAGTCCACCAGCTCGAGGACCGCCAGGTTCTCGGCCCGCAGCTCCTGAGGGATATATGGAGTCGCGGGCCCCTTGGAGATCGTGGCGTCGGCGGTGAGCGTGACGATCAACAGGTCTCCCTGCTGGCGGGCAAATTCCAGGTAGCGGACGTGCCCCGGATGCACGATGTCGAAACACCCGTGGCATTGCACGATCACCTTGGCGTTTCGCCGCGCCTCATCGGCCACTTCGAGCAGCGTGGACAGGCTGACGATCTTTCGCTGGTACCTGGGGGACATCGGTTCTCCCATCACCTGTCCGCTCCGGCTTGACCGCACCCGTGCAACGGTTGCCCGCTGCGCACGCCGCTGTTCCGCCGGTTTGCCTGCTCACATCATCCGACACCGGAGACGCACGCCGGACCGGGTCGGCAAGCCCGCGGACCTGTGGTGGAAAGCGCTTTTCCCATAGTTATCGGTGTTTTCGGGCCCGAATATCCAAGCGGGGTCGGGGGGCGAGGGAGTTTCGGTTGCATTTGGCGATTATCGGACATACGCTTTGGGGCTTGATATCGGCGCTGGCGCGGACCGATCACCCGGGTTCGGGTACCCTGGGGGCGGTTTTCTCCCGGGGGGTGGCGGAACGTACACCCGACCAGTCGAGGAAGTCGATCGAACCATGCTCTGGACGTTGCAGTGGTACATCTTCCGCGAGATGGGCAAGGCCTTCCTGCTTACCGCCGTCGCCCTGACCGGGCTGATCGGACTCGGTGGCGGTGTGATGAACATGCTTGAGGCAGAGCAGGTCACCGCTGACCAGTTACTGCGCATCATGACCATGGTACTTCCGGTGGCAGGGGCACTGACGCTTCCGGTGGCCGCCTTGTTCAGCGCTACGTTGACCTACGGGCGGCTGAGCGCGGACAACGAATGGGTGGCGTGCCGGGCCAGCGGAATCAACATTCATCATCTGTTCCTGCCTACGCTGGTGTTCAGCGTGGTTTCGGGGTTGGTGACATTCTTCTGCGTCAATTTCGTGATTCCTGGGATGATCGCGAATCTGGCCCGCCTGGTCAAAGCAGATGCCGTGCGCTTCGTGCAACATCGCCTGCAGTCGCCCGAACGGTTGCCTCTGGGTGGGAATCGGTACTGGATCTACGCCGACCAGTCCGAAGCCGTCCAGGGGCGGACGATCGGCGAAGTCAAAACGCCGGATCGCCTGGCACTGTCCGCGGTCGCGTTCGTAGAGATGGCCAAGGGCAACTGGACACGGTACGGAACCGCCCAGAGGGTCGACATCCGGTTTGACATGGCCGCCCCGCGCCCGATGGTGGATGGGGAGATGTACGGGCTGAGTCTGTACGATCGCGGCAACCGGCAATGGACGCAGCCCGAGTACCTGGCCCTCGAGCCGTTTCCGGTCCCGCAGAGCATCCCCATGAAGCTCAAGTGGCGGAACCTGAGCGAACTGTCGAGGTTCCGCCGCCACCCCACAGAGATCCCCGACATCAAGGATCCTCTGAACACGGTAAGATCAGCCATCGCGCGCGCAGCGTACTACGACTCGATCGCAGAGGAGTGGCTGGGCACGGACGGAAGGCAACTGCGGCTGGGAAACGACCGGGTTGCATACGAACTCTCGTCGGGCAACCTCCGACCGGACGCGGAGGACGGTCGCCCGCTCTTCGTTGACGGGGTAACCGTTCGCGAGGTGATTGACGGCGAGGTCCGGACGCTGCGATCCGGTAGGGGGACACTGGAGGTCCGGCCGGTACCGGACGGCGCCGGCGGAGAGGTGACATTGAGGTTGTATGAAGGGGTCGAGATTCCGGACCGGAAGGACCCCGGGCGCTCGATCAAGAAACAACGCGTGGACCTGGAGCCGTTCCCGCTTCCACAGGCGGCGATCGATCTGGCCGAGAGCTATTCAGACCGCTTCCTGCTCGCCGCGGACGCCGGCAGGGAGTTGCACCATGGCCCGCGCGTGCGGCAGCTTCAGGCAAAGCTTGTGGAGGAGTTTGCAGGGGCGCAGCGGAAGATCTTGGCCCTGATACACTCGCGGCTGGCGTTCAGCGCAAGCGTGCTCGTACTGGTCATCCTCGGTGCGGCGCTGGGCATCCTGTTTCGCGGCGCCCATGTGCTCGTGGCATTCGGGATCAGTTTCGTCCCGTCGCTTTTCGTGATCGCGACGGTCATCATGGGACGGCAGCTGGCCAATAATCCCGGGACGACCGTCGTCGGCATCCTCGCGATGTGGGGCGGAATCGTCCTGGTCGGTGCGCTCGACACCGTGGTGCTGGCGAAATTCGTGAGACGGTAGGGGCCGGGTGAGCATCATGGGAACGCTGGACCGATACATCATTCGATCCCTGGTGGTCAACTACCTGATTGCCCTGGCGGTGATGATGAGTCTGTACATCGTGCTCGACCTGTTCTTCAACATGGACGAGTTCACGGAGGGCAGCCAATCCACCTTGGCGGTGTTCGGCGGGATCCTCAGCTACTACGGCACAAACCTGTTCAAGTACTTCTCGCAGTTGTCGGGCGTGATCACCGTTGTGGCGGGCATGCTGACGCTGGGCCGCCTTCGGCGAACGAACGAGTTGACGGCCGTGCTGGCATCGGGCGTGAGCCTGTATCGGGTGGCTGTCCCGGTGATCGCATTCGGCATCGCCACGACGCTGCTGTGGTTCGTCGATATGGAGCTGATCATCCCGTCGATGGCCGACCGGCTCGCCCGGCGGCACGACGATCCGCGCGGCGAGCGGACCTACGCGGTGCGGTTCCTCAACGATCGCGACGGGGCGCTGCTGTCGGCCCAGCAGTTCCTGCCCTCAACGGGTCGCATGCGGCGGATGCTGGTGATGATCCGGGAGGAGACCGGAGCCGTACGCGAGGTCATCGAGGCGGAAGAGGCCCAGTGGGAACCGCAGGAAGGTCACCCCGCCGGCGGGCGCTGGAAACTGGAGCGGGCGACCCGCCGTCGCCAGGTGATGCGTGGCACCGACACGATCGGCCCGCAGGAGCAAATGGAGGAAGAGCTGGTCCGTTACTATTCGAGCGACCTGACTCCTCGGGACATCCAGATGCGCCAGTCGTCGCAATGGCTGCGGTTCCTCAGTTCGCGGCAACTGGGCGATCTGGCGGACCTGGGCCTGCCCGACGCACGGAACCTCGCCCGGATCAGGCACGAGCGGTTCACAACGCCGGTGGTCAACGTGGTGATGCTCCTGCTGGGCATTCCGTTTCTGCTGAAGCGCATGCCCGGCAATCTCGTCGGCGACGCCGCGAAATGCCTGATCGTGTGCGGGTTGTGCTTCGTCGTGTCGGTCGTGGGGCGCAACCTGAGCCCCGCCACCCTGCCTGCGCTGCCGAGTTGGCTACCGATCATCATCTTCACGCCGTTGTCGGTCGTGCTGCTGGATCGAATCAAGACGTGAGCCCGTATCGGGTGCGCCCGCAAACGGATCGGCCCTTGTGTTACCGCGCTCACTCGTCCGCGTATTCCATGGAGAATGGACCCATGCGCAGCAGTGCTCAGCGAAAGATGGCGAGGGTGCCGAACGGCGCCCGCGTCGGCTTGGCGGCCGCGATCGTGCTCCTCGCGTACACGAATGCGCTGCCCGAAGACACGACCGGCCGGGAGAGCGGCAAACCGGGTGTCTGGATCCGCGTAAACCAGGTCGGCTATCTCCCCGATGATCCGAAGATCGCCGTTCTGTCCAGCGACAAACCGCTTGAGGGCTCCTTTTCCGTTGGAGACTTCACGGCAAACATCGGTCCCGATCAGGGGACCTGGGGGCCGTTCCGCCACAACTACCGCCTGGACTTCTCCCCGGTCAGGGCGCCCGCGACGTACCGGGTTCGATTCAGCGAGGTTGTATCCCTTCCTTTCACGGTCGGTGAAGGCGCCTACCGAGATGTCCCGGGGAATCTGCTGCGCTTCATGCAGCTTCAGCGGTGCGGTGACAACCCGGTGACGGGTGAGAAATGCCATCAGCACGACGCGATCGATACGTCGACGGGCGAACGCGTCGATCTCGTGGGCGGCTGGCACGACGCCGGCGACCGGATCAAGCACATCATCACGACCTCGTACTGCGCGGGCGCCCTGCAACTGGCCGGCGCAACCGAGGAAGCCGAATACGGCGCGGCGTTTCTGCGCAAGGTCCATCCGAACGCGGACACCATTTACGTCCAGATCGGCGACGACCGTGACCACGCTCCGCCCGACGCCCTGTGGCACGAAGACAAGACCGACTACGGGTGGGGACCGGGCGGGCCCCGCCCCGCCTGGCCCGCGACCGGAAGCCCCGAGGGGCCGACCCACAAGAACAAATCCTCGGGCCTGGCCAATCTCGCCGGCCGCACGAGCGCGGCCATGGTACTGGCGGGACAAGTCGCCAAGGCCCGGTCACTCTATCGTCTCGCTCGTGCCAAACCCGGGTGCGCCATGTCGGTACCCGTCAGGGCGCCGTACTACTACGGCGAGAGCACGTTCCACGACGACCTGGAATGGGCCGCCACCGAACTGTACATCGCAACGAAGGAACCCGCTTATCTCGCGCAGGCCATCGAGCACGCTCGAAGCGCCGGCGACAGCCGATGGATGGGCAAGTCGCGCCATGGCCACTACGAGTTCTTCCCATACGTCAACCTCGCTCACTGGCGACTGTACCCCTACGCGGACGAGAAGACGCGCCGCGAGCTCGCCGCCTTCTACCGATCAGGCCTGGAGCGGGTCCGGCAGGTGGCGGTCAAAAACCCGTACCGTCTGGGCACGCCGCTGGTCTGGTGTTCCACGAACGACGTGATCGCCTTCGCCACGCAGGCTATCCTCTATGAGCGGATGACGGGCGACCGGCGATACCGAGCGCTGGCGACGGAAGCCCGAGACTGGATCTTCGGACGAAACCCCTGGGGCGTGTCCTTCGTCATCGGCGTTCCCGAAACGGGTGTGGCGGCCAGCCGCCCGCACCACCTCTTCCACAAACTCAGGAACCACCTGCCCGTCGGCGGCCTGGTCGACGGGCCCGTGTACAAAGACATCAACGACAACCTGAAGTTCGCGCCGTTCGGCCAGGATCGCTTCGAAAGATTCCAGTCCGAGATCGGCGTCTATCACGACTGTTACCAGGACTTCTCCACGAATGAACCGATCATCGACGGCACGGTCTCGCTGTTGCTCCTGTTGAAGGTCTGGACGTAGCGCTCCTGTCGGCGCTCCAGTCCGGCATGCGGAGCAGCGCGGCGGCGCGAGTGAAGACCTCGTCGGGCAGACCCAACGCTCGCTTGACGAGCATGTCGCGATCGATCCAGTTCTTCTCCCTGACGATCTCCCTGTACGCCCCGCCAAGGCGATCCCGAAACGCAAGCGGTAACGACGGGATGGGGAAATCACTGCCGTGCACGAGCTTGAACCAGAGCCCCGGCATGTCGAGGACCTTGCGAAGCCAGTGGGTCTTTGACGGTGAGGCCAGGGCCGAGATGTCCGCGTATAGCGGCGCGTCGGCAAACTCGCCCGTCAGGGCCGCCACCAACTGCCGGAAGTGCGTGCCAGGCGTGAACGGCCACACTACCGGCGTCGCCAGATGGGCCACAATGACCGTGGGCATCGCGCCCTCACGCCGGAGCCGGCGCAACGTGTCGAACATGACCGCCGGGTCGGCCGCCTTCCGGTTGTGGGTGCCCAGCGTGTATTCCGGACCGTAATGCACCAACAGCGGCATCCGCAACTCGGCGCACCGCCGCAGAAACGCCACCGTGCGCGGATCGCCGGCATCGATGTTGTGCACCGGCGGCAGCCACTTGATGAGAACGGCCCCCGCCTCGGCCACTTCGCCCAGAAGCGCGACCGCATCTTTGCCGTTGTGCCGGCGATACGGATGCACCGAAGCGCCAAACAGGAACCGGTCGGAGTGCCGCCGGCACAACGCGTGCACGAACCCGTTGGCCACGTACATGTCGGTCCGCAAGCCCCCTGGTCCGTCGACGGGGCCGCACGCGTAACCGGCGTCATCATGCACCTCGTCAAACGCCAACAAGACCACCCGATCGACGCGCCGAAACGTCGCCAGATGACGCATCTGAAGCTCCTCGAACCGCGCATCCAGTTCGTCGCCGCTGATGTTGCGTCCACCAAAGAAATACAACCGCGCCATCCGCGAGAGCAGACGCTTCATCTGGCGCTTCGAGGCATACGACGCGTACGGCCGGCACGACTCCCGCTCGTAAGCGAATGGAGACGCCTCGGCCCATCGGCGCTGTGTCAGTGAGAAGTGGCAGTGGATGTCGATCGTCAGAGGATCGGCGCTCATGAGCGTCGGATGATCGGGCGCCCCGGATGAAAAATCAAACCTGCTCCAGGGACAGATCCAGAGCAGGCGCAGAGTGCGTGATGGCCCCCACGGATATCCGCTCGACCCCGGTCTCCGCGATCGCCCGCACCGTATCGAGCGTGACGCGGCCGGACACCTCCAACTGGACCTTCCCCCGGAGGCCCCGTTTGTCGCGCAGGGCGACCGCGGCCCGCGTGTCACCGCGCGAGAAGTTGTCCAGCAGGATGACGTCAATGCCGACGACGACCAGCAACGGCTCTACCTGCTCGAGACGGTCGACTTCGACCTCGACGAACGCGGGCTTGGGGTCAAGGGCCCGGGCTTCGGTGACCATCGCAAATACGGTCTCGGCGAGCCGCTCGATGGGAACCCGCGCCAGATGGTTGTCCTTGATGAGGACCGCGTCATCCAGCCCCAGACGGTGGTTGTGCCCGCCACCACAGCGTACCGCGTACTTCTCGAGCACCCTCCAACCGGGCGTAGTCTTCCGCGTGTCGAATATCTTCGCCCCCGTTCCCGCTACGGCGTCGACGTAAAGGCGGGTGGTTGTCGCGATGCCGCTGAGGCGCTGCAGGAAGTTCAGCAGCGTCCGCTCGGCGGAAAGGACCATCCGTTCAGGACCGGCCAGCGTCGCCAGGTGCACCGCCGGGATGTCGAGGCGGTGGCCGTCCCGTCCTGCCTCCATCCACTTGAGGCGGATGCGGCCGTCAAAAACACTAAGCACTTCGGCGGCGATCTGCCGACCCGCGAAAACCCCGGGCTCGTTACTGACGAGGCGGAACGTGGCCTGGTCCTCACCGGGAATCAGACTGCTGGTAATGTCACCGCGTTGCCCCAGGTCCTCGTCGCGAGCCATCCGAGCCAGACGCACCGCCTGCTGCTTGACGGCCTGCATGTCGACCACGTTCGCCTGCATCATGGTCATTCCAAGCCGGAAGCGGTTCGATGATTCCCCCGGCGCGACACCTTCGGGTCACCCGGCCTTAAGCGCCCCATACCCGAAACGGCGCCAACCGCAAGCCGCTCCCGGCACCCAACACGGTTCGTTCCGGATCACCGCCTCTGTCGAGACGCGCGCCCCTTCGTCCGCTTCGATCGTCCGGTTCGCTTGGGCTCCGGTTCCGCTCTCACCGGCGCCAGTTGCGGTGCCTCCTTGATCTCCCGGATGCGGTCGCGCAGGCGGGCTGCGCGCTCAAAGTCAAGCTCCTCCGCTGCTTGCAGCATCTGGTGTTCGAGGTCAGCCAGCAACTCCGTACGGTCAAGCTCCAGTTCCGATTCGCGAACGACCTGGGCCGCCAACCGCCGGGCCGACAACTCCGACTCCAGCCCCGAGCGGATCGCCTTGATAATCGTCTGCGGCGTGACACCGTGCTCCCGGTTGTAGGCGAGCTGGATCTGCCGCCGGCGATTCGTTTCGTCGATGGCCCGCTGCATGCTCGGCGTCGTTCGATCGGCATACAGCACAACCCGGGCGTTGACGTTCCGCGCCGATCGGCCGATCGTCTGAATCAGCGACGTCTCACTGCGAAGGAACCCCTCCTTGTCCGCATCCATAATGGCCACCATCGACACCTCGGGCAAGTCCAATCCCTCGCGAAGCAGGTTCACCCCGACCAGAACGTCAAAATCGCCCGTTCGAAGGGCCTTGAGAATGTCCACCCGCTCCAGCGTGTCGATTTCACTGTGCAGGTAGCGGCAGCGATACCCCTCCTGCCGGATGTACTGCGCGAGGTCCTCCGCCAGCCGCTTGGTCAACGTGGTGATCAGCACGCGATCGCCGACCGCAACCCGTTCGCTGACGCGCTGCAGCAGGTCCGCTACCTGCCCCCGGGCCGGCGATACCTCCAGCATCGGATCGACCAGCCCCGTCGGCCGGATGATCTGCTCGACCACCTCACCGCCGCACAGGTCCAGTTCATACGGGCCGGGCGTGGCCGACACGAAGATCACCTGGTTCCACATGCCCGCAAACTCGTCAAACCGCATGGGACGATTGTCCAGACACGACGGCAGGCGGAACCCGTGCTCGACCAGCACCTCCTTGCGGCTCCGGTCACCGGCGTACATGGCCCGTAACTGAGGGATCGTCACGTGGGATTCGTCGATGATCAGTAGATAGTCCTTGGGGAAATAGTCCATCAGCGTGTAGGGCTTCGCTCCAGGCGCCGTGCCCGCCAGATGCCGCGAGTAGTTCTCGATCCCCGAGCAGTACCCGACTTCGAGCATCATCTCCATGTCGTAACGGGTACGGGCAGCCAACCGTTGCGCTTCCAGAAGCTTCCCATGGCGACGGAACTCGCTCAGCCGCTGTTCCAGCTCCTCCTCGATCGATTTGACCGCAGCCTCGATGCGGTCTTCGGGCATGACGTAGTGAACAGCCGGGTAGATGAACAGCTTCTGCTCCGACGCAAGGCCCTCCCCGGTCAGCGGGTTGATCAGCTCGATCCGTTCGATCTCGTCGCCGAACATCTCGATCCGGTAAGCGAACTGCTCATAGGCCGGCTGAATCTCCACCACGTCGCCCCGCACGCGAAACTTACCCCGGTCCAGGTCCAGCGGGTTCCGAGAGTACTGCAGGTCGACGAACCGCTTGAGCAGCGCGTCGCGATCGATGGTCTGGCCCACGCGAATGCCGATCACGCTGGCCTTGTAGTCTTCCGGCGAACCCAGCCCGAAGATGCACGACACGCTGGCCACGATCACCACGTCCTTCCGCGACACCAGCGACGACGTCGCGCTGAGTCGCAGCCGGTCGAGATCGTTGTTGCGGGAAGCGTCTTTCTCGATATAGATGTCGCGCTGGGGAATGTAGGCCTCGGGCTGGTAGTAATCGTAGTAACTGACAAAGTACTCGACCGCGCTTTCCGGGAACAGCTCGCGGAATTCCTCGAAGAGCTGGGCCCCCAGTGTCTTGTTGTGCGAGATGACCAGGGTGGGCTTGTTCAGCCGCTCGATCACATGGGCCATGGTGAACGTCTTGCCCGACCCGGTGACGCCCAGCAGGCACTGATGGTCCGCCCCCCCGCCCAGCGCCGACGCCAGCTTCTCGATCGCCTCCGGTTGATCCCCCCGCGGCTGAAGATCTGTGACCAGCTTGAACGCCTCCACACCCGGTCTCCGCTCGCGAGTCGCTTCCACGCAGGTCAGGCCGACACAACCCATTCTGGATTCCGTAAAGTATAAGCCGGCAAGCCCGAAACGGCAACGATCGCCACCGCACAAGAACACGCGTCCGAAACTCGCTGTTGCGGGGTCAGCTCCGGTTCCCGCGCGTATCGAGCACACGGCGTCGGCCGGGCTCCGCGCAGTGCCGCCCCCCTCTAGGAACTCTGAAAGCGACGGATTCGGCAAACGACCCGGCCTGCCGAACCGACACCGCGCGAAGTGAAGGTGGGCGGACACGCAGCTGACCCACCACAACGACCCCGGTGCGTCAGTCAACCGGAAACGGACCGGGAGAACTCAACTCGTTCCCCCCAACCGAAGCGACCTGAGAGACTTAAGAGTTTCAGCTTGAGACCAGCGGCAAGACACTGGCCCGGTGGAATGCCGGCGGGCCGCCGATGCGGTCAAGAGCTCGGCGCGACACCCCATCCCCAGCGAGCCCCCGTTTCGCAGGGAGATTCGGCCCGGCAGGCGGCCCCCCGCCCCCGCCTCCCGGTCGGCCCCGACCCTCCTACTGGATCCCGGTGGTCAGCCCGGTCACGTCGCTCGTGCTGTCGTCGTCCTGCAGGCTGATGAAGAACGCCGTAACCAGCGTATCGGTCAGGGCGTTGGTTGTGGCTTCCAACCCCGTCAGGAACGTGTCCCGAACCAGCGGATCACAACCGCTGAGGTTGAACGCACTCCCCCCTATCGCCAACGCCGCCGCCAATCGAACGATTCGTCCCTTGTACCCACGCCTGGCCATCTGAACACTCCTATCGCGTCGTCGCCGTTCTCATCCGGACGGATACACCCCGCGCCATTCGTCGACGGAACCAGAGGGTATGGCACGAACCCCCTTCCCGCAAGCCGGAGAACCGGTATCCGGAGCCCTTCCTAGCTGCCTTGTACACATCGGTCGGCGGGCGGGTGCGGTTTAACAACACCGACGCCCAGGCACGGACTGCCGGCTGGCCGGGCACAAGCAACGCCCCAGAGAGAACCACCGATACGCGGACCCAACCCGCCACCCAACGCGCGTCGGAACCTCGTAAGCCCGCCTCGCAGATAAGACCAGCCGTCCCGTCGCAGGCAGTCACGCGGCCAAACAGGCCTCCAAATCGATACTCGAGACACGAATCTGCCGTTCCCGCAACGGCGGCCGGACGCTTCCCAGCGCCCGATAAGCGCCGAGATGCCACGCCGCCGGCTCATCGGCTGACGAACCCGGGTTGTCCCGGATGCGTCCCGTCGGATCTGCGCCGGGGACCGATCACCACCGCGCGCCGGCGCTGACTGATGTCCGTGCATCGAGTCGCCGCGGCGCCAGGCGAACACCGACCGCAGACACACGCGGAGCTTCAACCACCGCAATTGACGACAAGGCGCGATTCGATGCTCAGACCCGCGAGCCGATTGTCCGAAATTCAATAACGAGGATCGCGCCGGCCGGCCACCCAGAGGGCCCCCGGAAGCCGTCTTCCACGTTGCGGCCGAAGGACAAACGCGATGACGAATCATCGCCCAGCCCCCCACACGGACCCGAAGGACGCAATTGACCTGTCGTCCTGGAAGCAGCGACTCCGCGATCTGCCGGATTTGCGCTGGGACAAGGTGGTCGCGATCCGAGACGCGCTTCGCAACCGGCAATACGAAGTGGAGACCCGGGTCGACCGCCTGATCTGCCTGATGGCAAACGAGATCGGCGTGCTATGCCGGCGCGAGAACTGGGCGGCCGACAACGACCCATTGGATCTGCCACGGGACGAATTGGATTAACCACGGCGATCGACGGAGGCGCGCCGCGCCGTAGTAGATCTCCAGACAAGCGTTCTCAGGTTCCGAGGTACAGCAGGCGACCGCACGCATCACAGAACTGGATATCGTCGCGGGTTTGCAGGGCGTTGACGATCTCCAACGTCACCTTCATGTTGCATCCTCTGCAAACGTGCTCGTCGCGCTTGGGATGCAGGCGCACGATCTCCGCCAGCGCCTCACCGTCGTGGCGGTCGGACACGCGATTGAACGTCACCAGCGCCGAGGGGGGAATCGTCTCGGCCACCGCCTCGCGTTCCCGTTCGAGAGCGGCGCGGCGGTTGGCGGTTTCGTCGAGGTACTCGTGAAGCAGTCGCTCCGCTTCGGCTAGCCGCTCGCGCTGGGCCGCTTGCTCCGCCTCGATCTTCTCGATGGCAGCGCGGACCTTCTCCATCTCCGACATGTGCTCGAGCTCGCGGGCTTCCAGCTTCGCCTTGTCGACCTCCTCCGAGTTGATGACGGTGAGAATCGACGCGTATGTCTTGTTGGTTCTGGCAGCGTTCAGCGCGGCGCGATGTTTGGCTAGCGCCTCCTCCCGCGCCTTGCGGTCCAGATCGAGGCGGTCCACCTCCATCTGGTGGTGGCGCTCGTCAGACCGCTTGCTCTCGATGAGATCGACTGATTTGGCCAGGTTGCGTTTCTGAATGCGGATTTGGCGCTTACGCTTGTCCTCTCCCCGGCGAAGTTCAGCTAACTGCTGCTCAACCTCCTGAAGACGACGCAATGCGTCCAATGTTTCGCCCATTCCGTGATGACCCGCAGTAACCGATTCCCCAACAAGCTCCCGCACGGCAGCGCGCGAGCAGCACCCCAATTATGCCGGTTCGCGGCCCGTCTCGCAAGTCCCCCGCACCCTGCACCGGCCCTGCGACCCTGCGGACACACGATGCCCGCGCCGGGCGGTCGCCGGCAAGACCGTTTCAGACACCCAACCGGCCGTCTTGACAGGGGGATACCCCACTCGCAGCCCCAGGCTCCGGCAGAGCATGCGGTCGGGGCCAAGCTCATCCGCACGACCCGCCCGACGCCGCGAGCCGGGGATCTGCGGCTCAGCCGTCTTCCAGGGAAGCGTCCACGGCCGACGTCACCACGCCGGTCACAAACGTGCCGATGCTGACGCGGAGGTTCTCGTTGATGATCTTGCGCGTGCAGCCCGCGGTCGCGGTCACCACGAGCATGCCAATCGCCAGACTCATCAACCGGATAAGGGTCGTATGCCGCATGGCAGTCTCCAACGGCCCACGCCCCGCCGCCGCGACCCCATGCACCTCACCGGGCCTGTGGAAGAGACGGAGGCGTCAGCCTTGATGATGGGATTATCGGAGGGATACGGCACCCGGTTGATTTGAGCCCGGAGACACCGGCCTGGGCGCAACTGTCGGAGGCTGCCCCCGAGACGGGGACGCCAGCCCGCAACCGCGTGGGAACCGAACCCCGGGCCGGGGCCGACTTCTTCTGGATCACCCTGATCACCTGTTTCCTCACATCCGACATCTGGTAGGGCTTGATGAGGTAACCGGCCGCCCCCAACTCGCGGGCACGCATCACAACACTGAGCGACTTCGTGGCGCTGACCATGATGACCGGGACCCGACGGTAGCGGGCCGTAACCCGTTCCAGGCACTGCAGCCCGCCCCTGCCCGGCATCCTGCAATCCAGGAGCACCAGATCCGTCCCCGCCTGTTCCAGGATTTTCAGCGCTGCTTCACCACCACGGGCGACGCAGTTCCGCAGCCCCATGCCCTCCAGGTATCGCGCCAGGAGATCGCAGTCACGCGGATCGCCTTCCACCACCAGGGCACGAAGGCCCTCCCAGGGGTCGCACCGCGCTTCATCGCCCCGCTGCCCGGCGTGGCCGGCTTGAGCCTCGGTGCCGAGCCCCTGGGGTCACATCGGCTCTCAGCCCGTCGCCCACGGCGCCGTGCGAGAAAGCGGCGATGGTGACGGCTCCGTGGTCGGTACGCAGCTCCCCGGGGTCCGCAGCCCGCAGAAGCGGAACCCACGATGCCCCTTGACGAGCGCATCACGACCAGCGGTGTGATCGCGGCGCAGCCGGTGCCACATTGCGCCGCCGGTCGGGCTTCCCGGACCACCTCAGTGTAGAACTCCGGAATGACCCGGTTGACCTCCCCCGCCGAGCAATCAATAGCATCGCTGCGGCACCCCCGCCTCACCAGTTCATCGCAGACGCCTTCGGCGAGAGTGAAGATGATCAGGACCGGGGCCAAGCCATCGGGTGCTCCAATGATCACGCGGTGTCCCCGCGTCGCGCCAAACGCTTCGCCTGGCTCGCCCCTGCCGGCTGGCTCAACGTGAGTCTTGAAGCGCTGGTACAGTGGCGCCTCGTTCCGTTTGACGAGGGCTCGATACTGATGAGAGCGCATTGGGGCGCCTCGACTCGCCGCCAAGCTCCGTGACCCCAACCCTGAAGCGCGGCATTGTGTCGTTGCATGACGGAGAGATGAGGCCAGAGGTTTCGGCGTGAATCGCAAACAGGCGTTGCCCTGGCGCCACCCGGCAGATACGATCGCCTGTGCCTCTACCGGCGGCTATTGGGGACCCTACCCTTCCATCGCAGGCTGCCGCGTACCGCCGGGTGCGTCGGCCTCGGGCGTCGATTCCCGGCACGGGTTCCGCGCCAGCTTGGCCTCTAGCTCCTCGTCACTCCCCGTCGCCCCAAGGCGGCGCAGAATCTCGACCGCGGACCGCGATGCGGAGTGCTCATGCCCCGCGGCGGGCGGTAGCGGCCCAGTCGCGCGGGGGCCATCGAGGCTGCCCGGCGACTCGAGCGCGGGGGTGGGCGGATGCTGCGTGCCCCGATCCGGCCCGGTCTCGCGCCGCCTCCGCAACAGCTCCTCATGCCCGGCCAGTTGCCCCTGCAGCCGCTCGAACGCGTCAGCGATGGTCCCGACAACCTTGCTGTACTCTCGCTGCTGCGATTCCCGAGTGACCAGCGCCTGTTCGCGAGCCCGAAGGTCCTTCTCCAGGCCCGCGAGTCTCTTCTGTTGTGTGATCAGCTTGCCTCGGCGTTGCTCCGCCGACGCCAATGTGCGGGCCACCGTCCGGTCGGATGGCGTGCTCTCGGTATCCCGGGCAGCGTGGGATGACTTCCGCTCGCGCTGCGCCAGAACCTGTTCGCGTCGATCGAGCTCCTCCTCGCGGGCGTCCGCCTCCTGCTCCTTGCGCCTGGCCTGTTCCCAGGCCGATTTGAGTTGCGCAAGCCTCTCGCGGAGCTGCTTAGCCTGTCCTTGAACGGTCCGCTGCTCGGCCGCGACCTGTTGCTCGCACTTAGCGAGAGCTTGAGCCCGCGCGTCGAACTCCGCTTCGCGTTTGTGATGGTCCGCCCACTTGCGTCTGGCGCGGCCCAGTTCCACGTCAACCGCAGTCAGCGCCCGGGACCGGCGACCCAACTCCCGCTCCTGGGCAGCCAGCGCATCCGTCTGTTCCTTGAGCTGCCGCCGCTGCTGCGCCAACTCGCTTTCGCCTCGTTTAACCCGGCTATCTCTCTCCGCCAGGCTCCGCGTCACCTCTTCGTGGACGACCCGCTCCCTGGTGAGCTGCTCCTGCTGGCGGGCGAGCTGCTGATCGCGGGCTCGCAGCTCTGCCGCGCGGCGGTCCAGGTCGTCTTTCCGCGCGGTCAGCTGCTTCTCCGTGCCGACCAGGGCCCGCTCGCGAGCCGCGAAAGCGCTTTCCCGTTCCTCGAGCTCGCGGCGCTGCTGCGCCAGAGCCTCCGTCTCCTGCGCACGCTCATGGGTCAAACGATCAAGCTCCAAGTGACGCTGCTCCACGGATTGCTCGCGGCGCGTGAGTTCGTCCGCAGCCGCTTCCACAACCGCTTGCTTGGATTTCGCGGCTTTGACGGCCTCATGAAGTCTGCGCTTGGCTTGCTGAATCCGCTCGGCCCGCTCGCGCGCGGACCTTCGTTCACTCTCGAGTTCGGCTTCGCGTTGGGCGAAAGCAAGGGCGGTTTGCTCCCGCTCTCGGGCGAATGTCTTCTCAGCGTCGGCTTGCGCGTCGACCCGCCGATCCAGTTCGGCCTGCAATCGGACCGTCGCCTCGGCGTCCTCCTGCTGTTTGCGCCGCTGTTCGGCGAGCTCCCGTTCGGCGAGCTCGATCCGTTTCTCTCGTTTGCGCCGATCGCGACACGCCGCTTCATGGTCACGCCGCTCTCGTTCCGCTTCCTGCTCCCGGCGGCTGACCGCGCTCTCGCGCGCTTGTAGTTCGTCGGCCAGCCTGTCGACCTCGGCCTGGCGGTCAGCCAGCGTCGCTTCGCGGGCGACCGCGTCTTTCTCGCGGCGGTCGAGCGACTGCCTGTCGAGAGCAACCGCATCGAGTTCCCGTGAGGCCTGGGACACCAGCCGGTCCAGCTCGGATTGACGCGCCTGCATGAGTTCTCGGCCGCGCTCGATCTCGGCCAGACGCGACTCGGCTTTCTCGTCCTTGGCCTGGCCTGTCTCCAGCAGCGCCTGTGCCTGCCGCGATTTCTTCTGAATCGCGGCTTCTTCAATCCGCAGCTGCTTTTCCTTGCGGATGATGACTTCGGCCCGGTCGTCGAGATCGGCGTTCCGCTCGGCCAACTCCTCCCGCAACTCCTCGACGCGTGCGCGTTCGCCGCTGACGCGTTTCCGGGCGGCCTCCAGGTCCTCCGCACGATGGTTCAGTTCCAACTCTCGATCAGCCAGCGCGTCGACGTCCTTCTGCAACATATGCTGGCGTTCTGCCAGCGCAGTCTCAGCGGGCTCGATGCTCGCCTCCCGGTCGTCAAGCTCCTTCTCGCGCTCCTGCACGCGGCAGAGGCGTTTGTCGATTTCGATTTCCAGACCTTGGATCTTCTGCTCGCGCCGCGCGAGAGTGTCGTTGGCCTGCTGCAGCACCGATCGGCGAATCTGGAGCTCAGCCTCTCGAGCGGCGATGGCTTGCTGCTGCTCCTCGATGCTCGCCTCGCGGGGCTGCAAGGACGCCTCGTGGGCCCTCAGGTCCTCGAGCCATTCGTCCACCTGGGCGTGCTTCTCGTCGAGCAGCCGCTCGCTCTCTGCCAGGGTCTGAGCCCGGACCTCCAGTTGCTCCCGATCGAATGCCAGGGTCAGCGCGAGTCGGTTCAACTCAGCGGTTTGTCTGGTCACGTGGGCATCCCCGGCATCGAGGTCCGCAGCCAGCGTCTCCGTGACGCGCTCCCCCGATCGATCCTCAAGGAATCGTGGACGACCCTTCATCTCCGCCCGTCGGGGGCCGGGCGCAACCGCAGCGGCGGCGTCGGGCTCGTGCGAATCGGCGCGTCCCCTTGGAAGCGGCGGACCGGCCGCGATCCGGTCGTCTGACTCCGCCCCGGCTTCGCATACACGAGCGCCTAGGATTATCGGCCTGTAAGAGGGGGGCGACTTCAGTTAAATCAGCGCCGGAAAGAAGGGGACGGGGGTTTCCGCGTGCCGCTATGGCGGCGCGGGCGCAGGTTTCGCCAGCAAAGCCCCAAGAATGCTTCAGACCAGCGGGATGACGCGTGCATGGGGCACGCAGGCCTCGATCAGCCCCCGCGCCAGATTGACCCATTGACCACAGTGATCGAGTACCCACGAGTCAGTGGAGGCTACCGGATGAGGGCACGCGGCCAAGTGGCGGTCGGGGTTCTGCTTCAACTGCGCCTCCCATGTCCACCCGCGGTCGGCCGCCACCTCAAGCAACAGTCCGCGAAGCCGTCCGCTGTTGGACACAGGGCTGTCAAGGAACCACTCGGCACGCTCGACGCCAAGGGATGCGAGATACTCCCCGATCAGCATGATCGCGGGCAGGGTCTCGTCTACCCTGCGGTACGTGCCGTGCAGACTGGCGAGGTCGCGATAGCAGCCGTCGCAGCCGGCCAGAATCACGCCGCCGCCCAGGGCGCTTTCCACGGTGATCAGCAGATTGTACCCGTCAACGGCCAAGGGTCGACCTCGCAGGCTCTCAGGCGATCGCGCCCGGTCACGACGGTCGGCCAACGCGTCCCCGCCGCACGCAGACCGCCATACCGCCGTCCGCTGGCGCTGGGTGAGCCCATGGCGGTCACCAACGAGTTTCAGGCCCGATTTCCACGCGTACCCCCGGCCCAGAAGCCACGACAGGTCGGCGACGGCGGCCTGCAGCGTGGCGTAGTGATCGGGCGAGAACAACCGGGCGTCTTGGGGATGCGGGCCTCGATGGGTTCGCGTGTCAGGCATGGCGTCGGCGACCCCGGAGCGTCGGATCGGCCTCATTCTAGCGTGGCGGCCCCGCGGCGGCGAGCAGGCGGCGGGAGGCGGCTTGGCAACCGGCCCGCCCAGACCCGCCGGGCGGCGAAGCCGACCCCCGACCCTCATGGCACGTCGGGCCCCGGGGCTTGGCGGTGGTCCTGTATGACCCGCTGCCTCCGCGCTCAAAACCAACGTCCCGCGCGGTACAATCGCCCGGCAGGCGTTCGCCACCGACCGCGCTGACCGGAGGTCGCGCATGAGCCGGTCCGTCGCGATGAAAGTTCTCGGTACGGCGGCGGGGCTGCTGGGTGCGGCGGCCCCGGCCCCGGCGGGGGGTCCCCAAACCCCGGCGACCACCGCCCCCGTGACCGAGCAGCCCGCCTCCACGCAGGAAAGCGCCAGACCGCTCGTCATCATCGAAGGCCAATGCTTTGACGCGCTCGGCGCAGGGGTCAAGGACGTCAAGGTCGTCGCCAAACTGCAAATCAACGGGGCCAACCTGCAATACATCAACACGGCAACCACGAACGACACCGGCGACTTTGCCATCATGTCGGCCAAGCCGATCCGCGGAAACGCCCTCGTGACCCTGACGAAATGGGGATTCAAAGACGAATCCCGGGAGGTCGAGCTCATACCCGGAGAGCTGCCGCCATTCGTCGACGTGCAGCTTGAAGGCGCGGTGATCGTCTTCGGCATCGTTACCGACGCCAGATCCGGCGCGCCGATCCCTCGGGCCACCGTGCATGTCGAGACCGGCGGTAACGAATGGACGGCGACCAGCGATCAGGACGGCAAATTCCGCGTGAGCGGGCTCCATCCAGGGCGGGGGGTCGTAGTCGTCGATGCCAAGGGGTATGGCCGGATGCGGCAGTACGTGGCCAGGTTCGAAGACTTCGGCGAGCTGATCATCCTGCTGCGTCCCGAACGAGCGGTCCAGCTCAAAACGGTCGACATCAGGGGCGATCCGGTCAGCGGCGTACGGGTGGAGTGCTTTGCCGAGAATACCGAGGACTACCTGTCCGGCACGACCGACGAAAAAGGGGAAATCCTCTTCCGCGGTGTCAACGTCGATGCAACGGAATTCCTCGTCCGCCTGGAGCACGACGAGTACATATGCTCGGTGGGGTTCGACCGGAAGATCGAGATCTCTCCCGGCGAGACGACGTCGCGTCACGAAATGATCCTGGCGCCGGCGGGCACGGTCTCCGGCACGATCACCGAAGCGGAAAACGGCGAGCCCGTCATCGGGGCCCGCGTGGTGGTCGGCGAAGGAGTGGTCGACGCCCTGCCCAAGGCCTGGTCGGATTTCGAGGGAGCGTATCGCGTCATCGGAGTCCCACCGGGTCCCAACGTAGTCACCGTGCATCTCTCCGGTTACGCCCCTGAGCTCAAGGAAGTGGCTACCGAAGCGAGCAAGGACGTTCGCGCCGACTTCGCACTGCGCCCGGGGCACACCGTCGGTGGCGTCGTGGTAGACGGCGACGGCAAGCCGGTACCGTCGGCCTACATCGGTGCCACACGATGGCGCTCGCGCAACACCCTGTGGTTGCAGGCGCTGACGGACGAGCAGGGGCGCTTCATCCTGACAAGCGCCCCGCCAGACGAGTTCACCGTGACGGTAACATGCAGGGGCTATACGCCCTTGAAGAACGCCACCGTGCGCGGCGGCAAGACTGACTATCGATTCGAGTTGCTGGCCGCGTCTCCCGGCAAGACCCAGACCAGGATCAAGATCGGCGACGACGCGCCGCCGTTGGAACTGGTGACGCTGGACGGCAAGCCGCTCAAGCTGGCCGACCTGAGAGGCCGCTGGGTCGTGCTGAACTTCTGGGCAACCTGGTGCGGATTCTGCCGGACGGAACTCCCCCATCTCAAGGCGGTGCACGACGCCCACGGGCAGGGCAGGAACCTCACAATCCTCGGCATCAGCCTGGACGATGACGAGAAGGCCTTCCGGAAGTTCATCGAGAAGAACTCGCTTGGCTGGACTCACGTGCTCGGCGAGAAGGGCGGAGCGCGAAAGGCGGCGAACATCTACGGCGCCGAGGTTATCCCCGCGCTCTTCGTCATCGACCCCAAAGGCAAGGTGGCGGCCGTCGACCTCCGAGGGCCGGGGATGATAGGGGCAATCGAGAAGTTGATGAACGCTGAAGCGCAGCCCGGGCCTGGAACCAGCGAGGACGAGTAGACCCAACGCGGCAATCCAGTAAGCCCCTTCGGTATTGAACCGAGTCACTCGCCTCCAGGCGCAAGGGATGCCGTCCGAGCCTCTACGCCCGCGGCGGAGTGGACGCCTCGCTCAGGCACGGAGCCTACCTCACGGGATCGTCGCCCGTGGAGGACGGCGGGGGAACCTCTTCGGCGTCGACGTCAATGAACCTGTCTTGATCGAACGGGCCTGATCCGGCCATCGGTCCACCGGGGGGACGGATCACCATGATGCGTTTCTCGAAGTAGCGCCGCAGCCACCGACGGATCCGCCGGCGGACGAACGGGACCAGCAACGCAAACCCCAGCGTATCCGTGACGACGCCCGGCGTGATGAGCACCGCCCCGGCAATCAGGATCAACAACCCATCCACCATCGGACCGGTCGGCATGGCACCGGCGGCCAGATCGCTTTGGATTCTCCCCAGCGTCCTGATCCCTTGATGCCTGGCCAGTGCCGCCCCCACCACGCCGGTCAGGATGATGATCCCCAGTGTCGGGCCCAGCGAAATGGCCTTGCCGATCTCGATCAGGATCGCCAGCTCGACAACCGGGAGCACCGTGAACAGGATCAACAGATGCGGAAGCATCCGGTAAACCACCTACCTCCGGTGGCGGGCGCCAAGGAGAAGCTCACACCGCTGCCTGGCACGCCTACGCCCGACCCGCCTGCGATCCGCTTGACGGCGGGCAGGATACACGAGCAAGCCGGTCGGCCCACACCACCTGATGCACGGCAATGGCCCCAGGGATTCCACCGGCGTCACCCGCCGGCTCTCGGCGAGCGCATCCACCGGTTTAACGATCGGTCGAAGGGGATCATCCCTATGTCGTAGCCGACGGCGGTGTTCAGCCAGGCCCGGCGGGCGCCGTCGGCCATCTGCAACAGCGCGCTGAGCATCGTCCCGAACCGCGAACCCGTCTGGCGGGTATGATGCTCGATGAACGCATCAACGTTCAGATAGATCGTCACCGAAACCAGGAGTTTCCGCTTCTCGTGATCGATCCGGACCTGATCGCGGTCATCCATGGCGTTGCGGGCCAACTGCCGCAACTGGCGGCTCAACGTATCGGGGCGCAAGGGCTGATCCGCCAGGGGCGGCGAACCCAAGGCAGCGTCGCACATCGCGAATTCCACACGGGCGTCGCCGTGGCTCTCCTTGCGAGCCAGGTCCCGCAGCTTGGCCAGCGTTCGCATGGCACCGTCGACCTTGATCCGATAGCCGTGATCAAACGGTTTCATCCGGGCGTCGTGGACCGTTTGCGGCACGTCCAGGTGGAGCACGGCCTTGAGCACACCCGCGTTGTATGCGTTGATGTAATACGCCAACCGGCTGCTCCGCGACGGAAACAGATCCGGGCTGATCGCCGGCCCGACCACCGAGAGCTGGCCCAGGTACCGCGTGAGCGGTTCCTGATGCGCCTTCAGATGATCGTAGTCGACCAGGCCGTCCTTGACATTCTCGCGGAGGACGGTGGCGTAGTCGCGATCGTCATAGCTTGTTGGTGCGGGCGATGGGGCCCACGCGGGGTTGTACAGATCCACGGTCGCGAGCCCGCAGCCGGCGACATGGAAGATCCCCGAGAACGCCGCCAACAAGACGCACGACACGGTCCGCACGGACACGCCGCCCTCACGTTTGCGCGAGCATGCCCATGGCCACGCGGACGTGGCCGATTTACCCGGTGCGCCCAGCCTCAAAGCTACCCCAGTGTTGGCCACTGCTGTTACTCCAGCGGGTTGATGGTAAGCCCGGTCGCGAGCTTCGGATAGAAGTAGGTGCTCTTCTGGGGCATCAGGTCGCCAGCCTCACTGACGGCCCGAAGCTGCTCCATCGGAGTGGCCTTGACCAGCAGGGCCACCCCGTTCTCGTCGCGGGCGCCCGCTTTGGCGTGCGCCGTCGACTTGACGTAGCGAATGGTCGGCGGGCCGATGTCCGACTTGGCCGTCAGCTCGTCGATCAGATAACCATGAATGTAGGCTGAGTCGAGGGCCCGCCAGGCGTCACTCCGGTCCGGAGCCACAGCGGCCAGGGCGGAACGATTCGTGAACCTGACCCCTGCGGATCGGCCCGACGCACCTTCGAACAGGACGAGGTCGGCCTCCGCCGGCGGGGCGGGTGCGGTCCCGGGTCGCCAGGCCGCCAGGATCGCGTCCAGCCCGACGTTCACAAGCACACGCGGGTAGGGCAGAATCAAACAGCCCGGATCGTCCATGCTGGCCAACACCATCATCACGTAGTTGGCGGAATGCTCATCCGGCAGCGAGCCGCCGAACTGGCGGGCGAGGTAATCGCGGTACAGCAGCGCAGTGCCATATCGATGGTGCCCGTCGGCGATGAACACCCTCTTCGCCGCCATTGCCGAGCGAACACGATCAATGACGGCACCGTCCTTGACGATCCACACGCGGTTCTCGACCTCCTCAAGCGTGGCCGTCACATCCGGCGGCTTCGCGACCGCGGCGGCGAAAGCGCTGCCGATCTCGTC
The DNA here is from genome assembly GCA_020353195.1 of Phycisphaerales bacterium. GTDB lineage: Bacteria > Planctomycetota > Phycisphaerae > UBA1845 > UBA1845 > JAFGJQ01. Next base: position 2,196,144 of record CP070691.1, read on the forward strand.
GCCCGGGTCGGTGTGCAACGCGAAGACCGGCGACAGGTTGCACCTGGTGGCCTTGGTCAGGGCGAGGCGGTCTTCCTTCGGCCCGCCAAACGTCTGCTCATGCGGCAACACGACGCCTTGCGAAAACGGCGTCAGCCGCAGCCGGGCGATGAACTTGCGCCGTGTGTACGCTTTGCCGTCGACGGTGAAGACCTGATGGTAAACGTACAACGCGGGACTGTCCTCGCGCACGAACGTGCCGTCCGCCAGCCAGTCGGCAAGCGTCCGGGCCGCTCGATCGTAACATTCAGCCGGGCCGGCGCTCTTGGGCGGAATGTGCGGCAGGTCGATGGCCACCACGTTGCGATCGCTTTTCGCCAGCAGGGCGTCTTTCTCCCCCTGGTCGAGCACGTCATAGGGCGGGGCCACCCGCGAACTCACATCCCCGCCGAGACCGGCGAAATCGTATCGTATCGCGGCAAAAGGCTCGATCTGGGCCATCAGGCGCTCCTCGCTCAGCCAAGGGGGCGGCGTCCGCCCGAACAGACCGGACAATAGCCGAGCCGAGCCCGACCGGCAAGGGGCGGGCACTGCGAGCAGGAGCAGCCGGCACTGCTCACGAGCAGTTGTATGCCTTGATTCTTGAGCGACGCGAATGGTGGATCAACCGGCCACGCTGCGGGCCTTGCGCCAGAAGACAACGATGAGAACACCCAGTACCGTGCAGCACAGCGAATCACCGAGGAACCACAGAACGGGGATGCCAACGAGGACTCCGCTCATCCCGCAGACAACACCGACAAACACCGCCGCCAGCCCGGAGAACGGCACCAGCGGTCCGAAACTCATGGGACGCAGCGCCAACATGACGTAGAACACGCCTACCGCAGCATACGTAGCCGACGCCACACGAATCATGTACAGGAACACCGGCGCATCCGGGAACGCCTGGTCACTGAACGCCTTGGCAAGACGCTCAAGAAGCGAGAACGGCAAGAACATTCCAAACACCGACAGCAGACACAGAACGCCGGCGATCCACAGGCAGGTCTTTAGCGCGCGCATCGGTAACTCCTTGTAACACACAGCAACCGTGAAACCAGAGCCTCCGAACAATGGGCAGAACGCGAGGTGATTGATCGCCTGACGCCCGATTCTCCAGTCGATCGCCAGACGGCTGGTCGACGAGTTTACCCAATTCGACGTCAATCACAAGTGTCGGAGCGGATGAACAGGGCGGCCCCCGTGAAACTGAGAATTGAGAATTGAGAACAGAGAACCGAGGACGAAGGACGCAGCGGTGGGGAAGGGGTGCGCACGGCTATTGACGGAAACCGGTGATGCCAAGGCCTCGGGCGTCGATCGTCACGGTCACCGCACCGACGTCGGCCGTGTTGTAGAAGAGGCAGTGGTCGAGCGGGGACGCCGGTCTGGTCTGCGTAGCCTCGGTTCGCTCAAAGCTGGAGCGGATCGCGTACGTCGGGTTGACGGCCTTGATGAACGGTGCGGTGTTCGTGCGCATGCTGCCATGGTGAGGCAGCAGAAGCACGTCGGCGGAAAGGTCAGCGTGGCCGAGCAGCCACTGCTGGGCGTCCTGCTCGATGTCGCCGGGCAGCAGGATCGACGTGCCGGCATAGCGCACGCGCAGGACCAACGACGAGTCGTTGGATCCAAGTTCGAACGGAGGGTGCGGCGGAGGCCAGAGTGTTTCGATTGTGACATCACCGAATTGTCGCGCGGGCTGCTCGCTGCTAATGACCGACACGGGATGCTCGCGCTTGCCAAACTCGTCCAGAAGAACATTGGACGGCTTGTCCGGTGTGCTGAGCGGCTCGAAGTACGGCGAGATCAGGATCGGCCCGGTCGAGACACGGTCCACAACCGACAGCAGGCCGGAGAAGTGGTCCATGTTCGGATGCGAGACAAAAACTTGATTGACGTGTCGAACTCCACCGTGACGAAGATAGGGTACGATCGTTCCGGCACCGGGATCGTAAACGCCCGACGCACCCGCGTCGTAGAGCAGCGTTTCCCCATCGGGCAACTCGAGCACGACTGACGTGCCACGACCGACCGACAACACCGTCATGGTCAGCCCGTCACGCGAACCCGTCGGCACAAACCACCACATCATTCCCAGGAGAACCAGAAGCATCGTCATCACAAAGGCCGGCATCCGCTCGATCCGACGGAGATTCGGCGCCGCCGGCACCATCGTCCGTCTCACGCTCGTCCGGTCGCGAGCCAGAGCGACTTCGACGGCGGTCTGCCCGCTCGTGTCGTGGAGCTCGTGGTCGGCGGCCAGCGCAACCAGCGGCCCGTCCGAGTCGGGTCGATCGGACCGGGAGCAGACCAGATGCCGCGCGCCGGTCTCGGCCACAAGGCGCGGCGTCGACTTCGTCACCGCGCCGTGATGGGGCAGGACCACGACGTCAGTGGTAACGTCCACCTGGTGGGCCAGCCATGCCTGGGCATCGTCGCGAATGTCACCGCACAGCAGCACGGACCGGCCTTGATAACCGACGCGCACCACGAGCGACGAATCGTTCGGATCGAGAACAAACGGCGGGGTGGCCGGCGGCCACAGAAATTCCATCCGCGCGCCGCTAAGCTGAATCGGACCGGCATCGGAAGTTACAAGCTGGATCGGGTGGTTGCGCTGACGCACACGGCGCAGCCATTCCGCACTGTACACGTCACGGGCGGCCAACGGCTCGAAATGGGGCGTGATGCACACGGGACCCGCGTCGAGACTGTCGATTACGTTCAGCACGTCGCTGTAGTGATCACGATGGGGATGGGACACCAGAACCATGTTGACGTGCCGGATCCCGCGGCTGCGTAGAAAGGCCATGAGCACCGAACCGCTCCGGCTGTCGTCCGAAACGCTCCCGGCGTCGTACAGCACGACACCCCCATCGGGCAGTTCCACCACGGTCGCCGCCCCGTGCCCCACCGGCAGCACGGTCACCGTCAAGGCATCCCCGCGGCGGACGTCGGGATCACGCGAACGCCCGCGCTGGATCGCCGCCGCGGCCACCTCCGCCGCCCGCCGCCACCAGCAAGGCCGATGATGCACACAAACCCAAGCGGCCAGCACACCGTAGTACAACACCACAAGCCACCAGGGAGGCGCCGCCATGTGCATGCTGACACCCGGAAGACGGCCCAGCAGATCCACCCAACCGGCTAGCACCGTAGCCGGATACTCCACCATCGGAGTCAACGGACCCGCCAGCCCGGGAAACGCGATCCCGGACAGGATCTTCAAAAACCCCGCAACCATCACCACAAACACCGGAATGGCAACCAGCACCGTGTTGAGCCAACCCCACAGCGAGACCCGCTGAAAGTAGATCAGCACGAGCGGAAGCCCCGCGAACCACGCCGCGATCGCAATCGGCACGGGCCTTATCAGATACGTCGTCCGCGACACCCACCACCCGGCGGGCGCGACTACCAGGTGATCAAACGGATCGAGGCGACGGCGCCGTACTCGGCGATACGCCGCCACAGGAACGCATTCGATCAGCGGAGGCAGATAGACGATGCCCAGCACCGCCGCAAACGAAAGCTGAAACCCGGGGCCGAACAACGCGGTCGGCCGCCAGCAGAGAATGATGATCGCCGCCAGGGCAATCGTGTTCAGCGTACTGCGCGGACGGTACAGAAGCAGCGAAACGCAGTAGACCGTGGTCATCGTGGCAGCCCGGAAGATCGGCGGCCGGGGCTCAACGACGACGGCGTAGGCCACGGTCACGATGATCGCCAGAACCGCGCAACCCCGACGCGTCAGGCCGACCACGCGGCCCGCCAGCCAGAAGAACGCCCCCAACATACAGACGTGCATGCCGCTGACGGCAAGGAAATGGGCGCAACCGGTCCGGACGAAGGTTTCGTTGAGGTCCCGGTCGATGGCCCCGCGCCGCCCCAGGACCATGGCGTCGAGCAGCGACATGTCCGCGCCACCGTGGTGCACCATGTCACCGAGCAGAAGACCGCGCACGTGCCGGCGAACGGAAGCCCAAGCGAACCGCAGGCCTCGCGGCCGGCCGTCTGCAAGGCGGCGAACACCCTCGTCATGGTCGCAGACGAACGCGGCGAAGACCCCACCACGCCGATCCCGCACCGACCAGTCAAACTGACCCGGGTTCGAGGGCGGGACCGGGCGGTACAGGTAGCCGAAAAGCTCCACCCGGTCCCCTTCCCGGATCGCCAGTACCGCCTCCTTGACAGCGACACGGACCCGGCCAGTCGCCGGGAGAAACCCCTGGGCACCCTCAATGGACTCGGCTTCGATGAAGAACGACGTGCGATAGGATTCGAAGCTCCACCGCTCGAACGGCGGGTTGCCGCGTTTGTACACCCTCGGCCCCGTCAACACCGTCCCCCGCAAGCGCGCGATCGCCGGGGCGTCGGCGGTGAAGTGGAACACGTGATCGGCGGGCAGGCGGCGGAAACTCCGGTGGTGCAACAGCCCGCCGATGCACGCAGCCGCCACTACTGCCAGAGCTACCGCATACCGCGCCCGAGGCGCCCGCCACAGAAGCCAACCCGCCGCCACCACGAAACCGACCGCGTACCACCACACGTCCAGCGGCGCCCGGTCGTCCCAAACGATGCCCGCCACCAGCCCGATGGCGGCGGGAACCAGCGGCGCCGGGCCGACTGCCCGATCCGCAAGTCGCGATGGTCCGTGTGTGTCCGCCACTGCCGCGCCCCACGCCGCGGACGATCGCCCCTAGCCCGGCAGGCAAGGCTGCATCGCCCTTGCATGTCCCGTATACCGCCGGTATTACAGGAACGTCAACGGGACGAGCATCTTGCTCATCCCCCTGCCGGGGCCGCGATCATGAGAAGCGCCATTATCTTCGACCTCGATGGAACGATCACGCGACCCTGTCTCGACTTCGATGCGATCCGTCGCGAAATGGGCCTGCCGCCGGGCCGGCCGATCCTCGAAGAAATGGACACGCTGAGCCCAAGGCAACGGGCCGAGGCGCTGGCGGTCCTCGATCGGCACGAAGAGCGCGCGGCTCGCGAGTCGACGCTTCACGACGGGGCGAGCGAGACCATCGCCGAATTGCACTCCCAGGGACACGCCGTCGCCGTCCTGACCCGCAACGTCCGAAAGTGGACACGCTTCGTGCTGGAGAAGCACGGCATCGAGGTCGACGCGATTCGGTGCCGCGACGACGGGATCATCAAACCGTCGCCGCTGCCAGTGCTGGAACTCTGCCGCGAACTTGGCGCCGCCCCCGGACAAAGCTGGGTGATCGGCGACCATCGATTCGACATCGAGTCCGGCCGCCAGGCCGGCACCCGCACCATCCTGCTGTTGAGCCGACCCGAAAGTCGGAACTGTGCGAACCTCGCCGACTACGCGGTCCGTTCGTTGCCCGAGATCGTCCCCATCGTCCTGAGCCTCAACACATAGGTCGGACCGATCCCGCGAAGCCTGACGGGCTCGCCGCACTCATGTTGCTCGGGGGTAAGCAGTGGGGGTCACTTGGCGACAGAAGCGATGAACGCGCGGTTGTTCGGATGCTTGCCCAGCGCATCGAGGAGCTGTTCCATCGCCTGCGCGGGCGGACGGCTCGACAGCGTACGGCGAATGCGATACGACTGCTCCAGCGCCTCAGGTGACAGTAGAAGCTCCTCCTTGCGGGTGCCGGACTGATTCAAATCGATGGCGGGCCAGATGCGCAGGTTCGCCAGGTCACGCGACAGCATGATCTCCATGTTGCCCGTGCCCTTGAACTCGTTGAAGATGACCTCGTCCATCCGGCTGCCGGTCTCGATCAGGGCCGACGCGATGATCGTCAACGATCCGCCGTTTTCGATCTTGCGGGCCGCTCCGAAAATCGCCTTGGGCTCCTGCAGGGCGCGGATGTCCAGCCCGCCCGACATGATCCGCCCGCTGTTGCGAACAGCCGCATTGAACGCCCGCCCCAACCGGGTCAGCGAATCGAGCAGAACAAACACGTCTTCGCCGCATTCAACGTGCCGCTTAGCCTTCTCAATCATCAGGCGTGCGATCCGCACGTGGCTGGCGACGTCGTGATCGTTGCAACTGGCAACGACTTCGCCGTGAACGGAACGCCGCATCTCCGTGACCTCTTCCGGCCTCTCGTCGATCAGCAGGACCATCATGTAGACACCGGGGTGATTGGCGGCCACCCCCGCCGCCATCTGCTGCAACAGGACGGTCTTACCGGTGCGCGGGGCCGCCACGATCAGGCCTCGCTGACCGAAACCGATCGGAGTCATCAGATCCACCACGCGCATGGAAGGCGACCCACCCTCAATCTCGAACCGAACCGGGCTGCTCGGATCGACGGCGGTCAGATCGGCAAACGGAATACGTTCGAGGTATTCGTCGGCAGGCTTGCCGTTGATCGACTCGATCTCCGCAAGCTCGGGGGCACGTCGCTTCGTTCCCTGTCGGCCCGCACCGACAACGGTCTCCCCGCCGCAAAGGCCGTACCGCTTTACCACATCGGGGCCGACACGCGGATCAGCCGGATGGATGGCGTAGTTTCGCTGGGCCGAGCGGAGAAAGCCACCACCCTTACCGTTCGCTTCAAACGTCCCCAAGATGTCCGTGGCATCAGATGACATTCGATAACACCAACGTCAGACGCGATCCGGATCGCGGAGGGCCCAGGCGCGCCGTCCATCCCAAAAGCAGCAGCGCCTCAGCCGTTCGATCCTTCTGGTGTACGGGATTCGCGGGTCACCCCGTCGGGCGCGGAAGGCGTTAGACGCCCGACCAACAGCGGTACACCCATAACATATGATACCGAAACGGCGAACAGAAACAAGCCATCACGCGAAATCACTTCCGTCCCCTCGGACGATTCTGCAGGCCGCCCGCTAAGACTCGGGGACAGGGGGGTCTGGCGCCTTTCTCGCGGGGGGATCTTCGCGTAGCCGCGATCGGTACCCTCTCCGAGCGTTTCCGGCGGGCGGCGGAGGGGCCCCGGCGCCCGTCGCCGTGCAGCGGCCGGCTCAGTTCCAGCGGAACCAGCGCAGAGCCAGGCAGAAGCATCCCGTCCCCATCACCGTCAGGTATAGCAGGGCGAACCACTGCGACGGCAGAGATTCGCCCTCCAAAATGACCGCCCGCAGCGCGTCGTTGAGCTGGGTCAGCGGCAGAGCCTTGATGAACGGGTGCAGCCACGCTGGAAAGCGCTCGTAGGAAAAGAAGATACCCGACAACAGCCACATCGGCAGCATGATCACGTTCATCAACCCGGTGACCGTCTCCAGACGCCGGGCCCGACACGCGACCAGCAAACCGATCCCCGAGAAACTGCACGCCCCCAAAAGAGCAACCGCCATCACGCTCGCCACTCGACCCGTGATCATGATGTCAAACAGCAGAACGCCCGCGCCCAAGACCACCGCCACCTCGGGCACGGTGAAGATCAAACGACCCCCGACAAGCGACAGCAAGAAATCACTCCGCCGCATGGGGCTGGCCACCAGCCGCTTCAGCAGCTTGCGGACCCGCATGTCGACCGTCACATACCCGATGCCCCACAGCCCGCCCCCCATCAGGTTCATCCCCAACAGGCCTGGCACCAAAAAGTCGATGTACCGCGACCCCGGTTCCATCACCAGGTGATCGCTGGCGGCCACCGGGTCGGTTCGACCAGCGGCGCGCTGCAAGGCGTCGTCCACCCGCGCGCGGGCCGACACGCTTTCCGGACGCGTCGGATCGTAGCGATAGACATACCCCTCGTCGGTCACGTCCACGACGATCGAGGTCTTCCCCAGCCGAAGCCGCTCCCTGCAATCGATCCGCCGGCGGACCTCGACGTCGAACCCATCGGCGACGGGCGGGGACAGCGCGGCCATAGCGTCCGCTGACCCATCGCTCTTCACCACGTCGACGGCGATACGTTCCGCCGGGCGGTTTCTAAACGCGATCCCCAAACCGACAATCATGATCAACGGAAATACGTAGGTCCAGAACACGGCTTCGGGCTCGCGATAGAACTGTCGAACCCTACACAACCACAGTTCCTTGAGCGCGTGATACTCCATTATTCCGTCGCAACCGCATGCCCCGCGTGGCCAGGCCCCACCGACGCGGAGTCGCCACCGTCATCCTCAATGTGCCGGCCGGTCAGGCTAACAAACACGTCCTCCAGACTCGCGTGCCGCGTCGTCAACCGATTCAACTCGTAGTTCCATTCGTTCAGACGTTCGAGAAGCCGGGGGATAGCCAAGTGCGGAGCCGACACCGTCAAGAGGAACCCGTCGCGCTGACGGCACGCCGACTCGATCCCGGGAATGTCGCTGACCCGGCCCAACTCCAGCGGAAGATCCTGGCGGTTCACCGCGAACTCCACGACGTGCCCGCCTCCCAACCGCGCGATCAACTCCGAGGGCGTCCCCAGCGCAATGATCTTCCCGTGATCCACTACCGCCACCCGATCGCACAGCCGTTCCGCCTCGTCCATGTAATGGGTGGTGATCAACGTGGTGCGGCCGCGGGCTTGATGACGGCGCACGATGGCCCAGATCTCGCGCCGCGACTGCGGATCGAGCCCGGTCGTCGGCTCGTCGAGGAACAGAAGCTGTGGATCACCGACCAACGCGCAGGCCACCGCCAACCGCTGGCGCTGCCCGCCCGACAGCTTCTCCACCCGGGCCTTGCGCTTCTCCTGGAGCGAAACCGCTTCGATCACCCCCGCCGGATCGAGCCCGCGACGGTAGAAACTGCGAAACAGCGTGACCACCTCGACCACGGTGAGCTTGTCGTTGAGCCGGGTCTCCTGCAGCGTGATGCCGATCTGTTGCCTGAGGGCGCGATCGCCCCCCGCGCCCCAGCGCATCCCCAGGACTTCGACACTGCCTGACGTCGGCGCGAGCAGACCTTCGAGAATCTCCACCGTGGTCGTCTTGCCTGCACCGTTAGGACCCAACAGCCCAAAACACTCGCCCGAATGCACCTCCAGATCCAGACCACGCACCGCCTCCACACGATTCCTGCCCGTGTCGTATGTCTTGCACAGGCCCGAACACTTGATGATCGGCGATGATCCGTTCAACACCCCGTTTCCTTCGGCTGGCCCAGGGTCGACGCGGCGAATTGTAACGCGGATGGTTGGCCTCGCCAAAGCGAGCATGCGCATCGCGCCGTTCGGATTCAGGCGGCACGAAAGCGAACGCGGGCCGCAGCAACGGCGGAGGACGTGAGGACGGTGGGGGAATTCGGCCTACGGGCCCTGGGACAATTCGCGGGGCCGATCAAGTTCTCTTCTTCCGCTCCCTGGCGGTCCGCCGGGCCGGTTCCGGCGACACCTGACGCTTCTGCAGGATGGTGCGGGCAAGCTCCGCACGTTCAATAAACGCCCGCATGTCGGGTAGCCGCTTGGCCGGGTCCTTCTCGCAGCAGGTCTCGATCAGTTTCGCCACCACCGTCGGTACCTCGATGTTCGTCGGCTCCACGATGTCGGTCATCCGCTTGCCCACCAGGCCCTGAGAGTGAAGCGTGATGGCCCGGTTCATGTCCGTGGCGATCGGCTTGCCCGTGATTACCCGGTGCAGCGCGGCGGCCAACCCGAACACGTCGGTCCGACGATCCAGCAGATTCAGGGCCACCTGCTCCGGGGCCATGTAATCGATCGTACCCTGGACACGGACCTTGGAAGTCAGCATCGGGCAGGACTGCCCGAAGTCGATGAGCTTGACACTCTCCTCCGGCGTCACCAAGAGGTTGCCCGGCTTGAGGTCGGCGTGAACGTACCCCGCCTGGTGCATCGCGTCCAACCCCTTGGCAACGATGATGAACAGCGACAGCAATTCCGGAAGGGGTCGCGAGAACTCCGAGTCGTTCATGGGGATACCGTCGACGTACTCCATGAACAGCATCGCCCCCTTGACTCGCAACCGCCGACGCACGTATCGCAGCTCGTACACCTTCCGGAGAACCGGATGGTCCATCTGACTGCCCGTCGCATACTCCGCCTTGAGCTGCTCGAGGAACTTGTGATCCTCCGGCGTGTGGATCTTGATGCTCTTGACAGTATACAGCGTCCCCGTTCGCGTGCACCGGACCTTGAGCACGGTGCTGCTGGCTCCAGTCCCCAGCTTCGCAAGAATGCGATAATTCGGAATATCCAGGCTCATGCCGCTCGTCTCCACCCCAGACCGGCAGACCGACTCGATCAGCCGGACCACCGCACCGCATTCGCGCCCCGCTCACCCGGCGCGAGCTACCCACTGAGCCCCCACGTATCCACGTCGCCGCCACCACCGACCCGATCGGTTTGCCCGGCAGCTTCGGTCCGTAACGTCGATCGCGGACAACAGACGACTTATGTTGTGCCTTCGCCCCTGCCCAAACCACTCTGCCGATGGCCAGACACTCGTTCCAGCCCCGGGCAAGCCAACTCGCTCTGACCCTGAAATGGCGTCCGGACAGGCTGTCGGGAATGATAGGATGATAGCAATTCGCGCCGTCTCACGGCATGGACGATGTTTCGCTCAGCCTATCCCGCCACGCTTCCCGCAGTATACTCCCGGATGCAGTGTCCGTCAAACAACACCGATAGCGCTACGCCGCCACTTCAGCCAAGGCCTCATCGCCCTCACGCCGCCTCACGTCCGACACGCCGGGGGCCCGCCGCAGCGTCACTACCACGACCTCCGGCGGGCACAGGAACCGAAACCGGAGCGGCCAGCTGACGCCGATCCCCGCCGTCACGTGCAGGCTCCGCCCGTGGATTGCGTGGAGCCCCCAAGCCAACCGCCCCGGAATCCGATCGTGCGCCCATAGGCAACCGATCCCCGGAAACCGGATCTGACCGCCGTGCGTATGCCCGCAAAGCACCACCCGGACCCGATCGTCCCGAACGCGATAAACCGCCGACGGGTAATGGGCCAACAGGACAGCCACGCAGTCCGGCGGCGCGCCCGCCAGCGCGCGATCCACATCTCCGTGATGACCGGAGGCTTGATTGAGCCCGGCGACAACAATGGACAATCCCCCCACCCGGACCGTGAGCCACTCGTCCCGCAAAAAGCGAACGGGGATCTCCTGGCAATCGGCCAGCCGTTCACTGTCATGATTGCCCAGGATTGCCAGGCACTGCGATCGGTCGGCAAGAGGATCGAAAAACAACCGGCACAGCCGGGCCGTTCTCTCAACCGGTTCCGGATAAGCCCCCAGATCACCCGTGCAGACCAGCACGTGATAGTCCAAGCGCATCAACCGCGCTTGAGCCTCAGCCACGGCGACATCGAATCCACGCAGGTGGAGGTCACTGATGTGGGCAATGCGAAGGCCGTCCGCTTCGATCGGCAGGCGGGCGACGCGTATCTCCCGGTATCGTACGTTTACCGGTCCGTTGAACACTGTCGTTCCCCTCGGCCAGAGCACCAAGCCCGGGCCCGTGACGGTCCTACCGGAACAATGCAGGCCGCCACTGCAACAGCCCGAGCCTGCCCCGACCGAGTCTAGAATACCCAGCCGCACCGGGCAAACCTCAGGCCGCTTCAGCCACCGCGAGCCCCCCGCACCATGCGTATCCGGACGTCCCGCCGTTGAGACGTTGGACAGAGAGTCGGCCCGCGAGGAATTGCCCGGCCACCCGGAGCCGCTTTACGGGCCTACGAGAAGCCGGAGTCTGCCCCGGCACTGAAAATCATACCCCCTCGTACAGCGGAGTGGACAGGTACCGCTCGCCGGCGCTGGCCAGCATCACGATGATCGTCTGGCCCTTGTGTTCCGGCATGTTGGCAACCGTGTTGGCGGCGAACAGTGCGGCACCGGACGAGATGCCGCATAGAATCCCCTCCTCCAACGCCGCCCGTCGCGCCCACACGTACGCGTCCTGAGTGTCCACCTGCACGACCCCGTCGATGATATCGAGGTTCAACACGTCCGGGACGAACCCGGCCCCGATCCCCTGGATCCCGTGCTTCCCGGGTTCGATCGGCTTGCCCTGGCGCGCCTGGGTGATGACCGGTGAGGTCTTCGGCTCGACCGCGTAACATCGGAATGAGCCCTTCCTGCTTTTGATCGCTTCGCCCACACCGGTGATCGTCCCGCCGGTCCCCACGCCCGCCACAAGCACGTCCGCCTTGCCACCGGTGTCGTTCCAGATCTCCATCGCCGTCGTTTGCCGATGGATCTCCGGATTGGCCGGGTTGCTGAACTGCTGAGGCACAAATGAGCTGGGGATTTCCGCCGCCAGTCTGTCGGCCATCGTGATCGCCCCCATCATGCCCTGATCGCCGGGAGTCAGGACCAGTTGGGCCCCCATCGCCCGCAGCAACGTGCGCCGCTCGACGGACATCGTCTCGGGCATGGTCAGCGTCAGCTTGTACCCCTTGGCCGCACACACGAACGCCAGCGCGATGCCGGTGTTCCCGGAGGTGGGCTCGATGATCGTGCTTGCGCTGTCGATCCTGCCCTCCGCTTCCGCCGCCTCCAGCATCGACACGCCGATCCGGTCTTTCACACTGGAAAGCGGATTGAGGAATTCAAGCTTGGCATAGACTTTAGCAGGCGCCGGGATCAGGCGATTGATCCTGACCAGGGGCGTCCTGCCGACGACCCGCAGCACGCTCTCGAGTGGTCTGCCCATGGCTCCTCTCTCCGCGAAGGAAGGGACGGGGACAATCCGGCACCACACGTTACAGGCTGCAGGCAGCTTGATCAAGACGGACCGGTGCTTGCACAGATGCGGAGAGCGAGACTGACAGGAGTCTCGGGGGCCTCGTTCGTCGCCTTTACGTGACCGGAATTGGAGCGTAAAAGAGGACCGTCCAGCGGGTTAAGGGCGATCCTGAAGGGGCGCGCTCCGCGCCGGTGGCATCGCGATCCGCGTTCGACGGTCGTTGCGCGATGAGAGGCCCAAGCAATGATCCGAAGCCCGAATGTCCGGCGTTGTGGCCCGATGACCCTGTGCGTTGCAGTCGTCACCACCATGACCGGCTGCGGCACGAAGCTCGTCTGGCGCCCCGACCTGGGCGGCGCCATGCAACTGGCGAGTCGCGAGAACCGGTTCGTGGTCGTGGCCTACTGGTCGGCGCTCAACGCCGATTGCATGGAGATGGAGCGAACTGTGTTCCAGTCCCAGGACGTGGTCGACATCATGGCCGGGACCGTGCCGGTCCGCCTGAGCCCCATGCTGCACAAGGCGTGGGCCCGCGAGGCAGGTGTCAACCGCGTTCCCTCGTTCGTCGTCTACGCTCCGGATGGGCGCATCCTGCGGCGGCACGAGGGCTTCCTGGACGAGGCCGCGTTTCGCGGGTTCATCGTGGCGGCCAAGCTCTCAGTGTGAATCCAGCTCACCGGTCCGCTGCCGTTTCCCCGAAGACGTCCCCCGAATCCCCCAGTTCCCGTGTGCCCGGTCCCCACACCGCGTCCGTTTCCCGCATTCCCGAGAAGCCTGTCTCCGCCGCCGCTGCAGCCGGCTTCGATCCGCTCGGTTCCCGCCGATGACCGGACAGAAACAGGGCCAGAGCGTCGGCTCCGGCCCTGCTTATTGCCGGTATCAGTACCGCAATACGAGCTCTCGCACGGCACCGCGTGCAAGAGTAGTGAATGCACTTTCGCAGAGTGTCTAGCCTCCGGCACCCAGGTTGGCGACGTTGGATCCTTCCTGCTCGCCGCGCGTCGGGGCAGCCGTGAAGCGGTCGTCATACAGAGCACCCGTCCCGAAGTCATCCTGGAACAGGTCGAACACCGCGTCGTTGTCCGTGAGGAACTCCACAGCCAGCGAAGACACAGCGCCCGTGAGCCAACTGCACGGATTACCGCCGCATGGACAGCACGGTATGCACCCGAGCACCACTCCGCCAGACACCACCAATGCAACCTTCTTCAGCAGATTGTTGCGCATCACTTAGATCTCCTTCTGAAAAAAGCTCGCGAACTTGCGTGCCCGAGATTTCGCCCGGGCTTATCCGACCTCTCGCACGGCACACCGTGCAAGAGTAGTGCACTTTGCAGAGCTTACTGGCCGCCGGCACCCAAGTTAGCGACGTTGGATCCCTCCTGCTCGCCGCGTGTCGGGGCAGCCGTAAAGCGGTCGTCATACAGAGCGCCCGTCCCGAAATCATCCTGGAACAGGTCGAACACCGCGTCGTTGTCCGTGAGGAACTCCACCGCCAGTGAGGACACAGCGCCTGTGAGCCAACTGCACGGATTGCCAAAACATGGACAGGAAGGTAGGCACCCGAGCACCACTCCGCCACACGCCACCAGTGCGACCTTCCTCACCAGATTGTTACGCATAACTTAGATCTCCTTCTGAAAAAAGTTCGCGAACTTGCGTGCCCGGGATTTCACCCGAGCTTATCGCTCACAGCAGTTAACAGTTAACCGCTCGATCAACCAACTGTATTCCCATCCATCCACTCAACCGATTCCACCCTCAACATTCACCCCACTCTACACTACACCCTCGCCCCACCGTTCCGCTCGCCGCGCCCTGCGCCCTCCACGAACATCCACCGACCCGGCAAAACGACACCTACTTCGCGCTACCAGCCGTCTGCCCAAACCCCTCAAGTTCAACATGGGACAGCGCCGGCAAAAAGGCATCGTCGTACTCCATGCCACCACCCGCATCGTCCCCAAACACGTCGAACCCCTCGGGCAGGGCCGCATCCGTCACTACTGCGCGCCAAACGCCACCACCGAGGCACCCTCCAAACCCCAGCACCATGCCGCCGATCGCCACTGGAGCAACGACTCTCCAAATCCTCTTAGCCATCGCCCGTCCTCCCCGCGGAAAACCACGCGGACTGAAGCGCTCGTCCCGCCCTCTCAGCACCCCGTGTACGCAACGGGCAGCACCCCGTTCATCCGACCACGCAAGTAGGAAACTCCGCGCTCCACCAAGCTCGCGTACGGGAACCAGTCGCTTTGAAATCCACCCGTCTTGGATTTCAGTTCAGTAGCGTCACGCCCCGCCGGCTCCGCGCTACTTGGCTTTCACCGCGCCACCAAGCTAGCCGCTAGGGCATCCGTTTATGTGCATCCCCTGTCCGCCGGATCGCCTTGGACAGGGCGAACTCCTGCTTCCTCATTTCTCGCCCGAGGGCTCCACCACGACGACCCGACTGCGGGTAACGCCTGCGCCCCGCCATATTGGGCGAAGATTATCACGAACCCCGTCTCCATGAGCAAGCACAAATTCGGCAATTTGCCAACTTTTTTGCGCGTGCCAACACCGCGTCTGCTGCGCGTGCCGACAACTATGAATCCCTATATCGGTTCTGCCCAGCGCAGACCATTAGACGTTTTTTATCCGGACACCAAGGCTAAAGCAGCACTGGAAACGTCCGATTGAGGGTCCAACTTCCCCTATATTATCGAGCCATCCCCAAGCCACAGACGCTCGACAGCAAGGCTTGCCACCTTTCTCTCCTACCTCCCCACCATTGACTCCGCGCCTCCTCCGGGCGCGTACATCCTCCGCACATGCGAATCTCTCGCCCGGCACCAGTCACGCGGCGCCTAATAGGCCGCCTCGGACACGCCCGCGCGCCACCTGCGGGGGCCGCCGATGATGCCCCTTTGCGACGGCTCGCGCAGGAATTCCAGGATTCGTCGGCCGGCGTCCGTGGTGACTGTGGCCGTCAGGGTCTCGGTGGCCTTGCTGAACGGCATCTTCGATCGGTACAGCACCTTGTACGCCTGCTTGACGTCGTTGCGCTGCTCCGGGCTGAAGCCGGCTCGCCGCAACCCGACGACATTCGGGCCGACGCAATACCCCAGACGGACCGCGGCGAAGTACGGCGGCACATCCATCGTGATCGCAGCGTTTCCGCCGATCATCACCAACTCCCCGATCCGGACGAATTGGTGGACTCCGGTTCCGCCTGCGATGAAAGCGCCGCCGCCCACGCGGACGTGACCGCCGAGCATCACGTTGTTGGCCAGCTTCACCTCATCTCCCAGGCAGCAGTTGTGCGCGACGTGCGCGTTGGCCATGATGAAGCAGCGCCTCCCGACCACGGTCTCCGAACCGGGCACCGTGCCGCGGTGAATGGACGCCCCCTCACGGATGATGGTCTCGTCGCCGATGCGGCAGTAGGATTCGGCCCCTTGGTAAGCCAAGTCCTGCGGGAGATGGCCGACCACGGCCCCGGGATGGATCTGGCAACGTGCTCCGATCTGAGTCCAGCCGGTGATGAACGCGTGGGGATAGATGCGAGTCTGCGGGCCTATCCGTACGGGCCCCTCGATGACTGCGTACGGGCCGATCTCCGCTGCCGGGTCCACCTCCGACTGACGGTCGACGATCGCTGTGGAGTGGATGGCCACTGCATACTCCCCGCGGGCGTGAGCCTTGTCGCTGGTCGCCACCGATGCCGGCCGCCCGCCGGGGCGGAATTGTAGCGGCTCAGCGGGTGGGGGACAAAAGGACTGCTGCGCCTGCCGGCCCGAGCGGCCCGGAAGCCGGGCCGCCCGGTGAGACAATGCCCGGGCTCCCACGTGGCCGGCGTCGGGTGACATGAACAAGCACAGGAACGGGCGGCGCCGGCAGCCTGCCTGCCCACACGATACCGGCAGATCCCTGACGTGCGTGTCGCGAGTGTTTCGAGAGGCCAGCGGTGCGCGGTGCGCCGCCGGGGACTGGGCCCGCCCTATGCCGGGGCGGCGGTCAGTTGCCGCTCAACGCTCTGGGCGATCAAATCGTAGGCGCTGCTGGGGATCACAGCGGTCCGCAGAATCGACGCCAATTCCTCTACATCCTTCTCGATGTCATCCAGGATGCTGAGGAGCGTCTTCAGGTCAACGCTGATGAAGGCCATCGCCTCGGCGCAGGTTATGGCGGACATCTCCGGATCGGGGATCTCGCACAGCAGCGCGGCGATGCGGTCCGCGGCGTTCAGGATGCGCGCGATCCGGGTCGCTTCGTCCACCGGCTTGACCGTCACCGACTGCTGAAGATTGACCGCCTTGCAGATCGTCTCAGGCAGGCCCCAACCCGCTAACACCATTGCTGAGACTTCCGCGTGTGTCACCCCGACACACTCGCGTTCCTCGTCGCCCGTGAACGGCACACCGTTCGGACGATAGCGCGTCGCGATCGGGTCGTACTGCTCCCCCAGAGCATTGGACAGGATGGCGACGCCGATGTCCGCAAGCAATCCACTGACAAACGCCTCCTCCCGCGAATCGCGGGCGACCACGTCGGCCAGCCGAGCCGCCAGCACGGCCGACACCAGGGACCGGCGCCAGAAATAGCTGGCATCCACGGTACCGGACGGGTACTTGCTCATCTGATCCACCAGACACCGCCCGAGCACCAGGGTCCGTGTCCGCTTCGGTCCCAAAAGCGTTAGCGCCTGCCGCAGTGACGTCACTCTGCCCGACAGTCCGAATAGCGCCGAGTTCGCCAGCCTGAGAATCTCGCTGACCGTGCCTGCGTCCGCAGACAGGACCTTGACCACGTCGTCATACTCGAAGTCCGGATCCTGGATCACTTCCATGAACCGTGTCACAACCTGGGGAACTGACGGTACGGCAGCAGACTTCTTGATCGCTTCAAGAACGTGGAGATTCATGATATCGGACTCCCAAGGTGAGTACGCGGCCCGGCCTGGTGGGCCCGGCCTGGCTCGCTTGCCGCTTACGCCATGGTCATCGGAGAGTTTCGCTTCCGGGGTTAGGACGTTTGCCCCCGTTCGGGTGGCGGATGGGGCGAATTCGCGGTGGCGACTTGCATCTGAGACCGGCAACCCCGCATCGTCATCGGGGGGGGCGGCGCGGCGCGCACGAAAGGCGACGGCACCAGGCTCGTCGCCTTACGCGGCAAAACCTTCGGGATGGCGTGGGGTCACTCTGTAGGGTAGAGCTTCTCGCCGGTCTCCCTGTCTTCGACCACAATGGCGTCGGTCGGGCAGTTTTCCGCCGCCTCGAGAATCGTCTCGCGGCTGTCGGTGGAGCTGTCTTTCACAACGGCCTTGTCCTCGTCATCCATCTCGAACGTTTCCGGGGCGTCGCTGCAGCAGGCCCCGTCGCCAATGCAGGCATCGCGGTCTACGCTGACCTTCAGTTTGTCAATGTCCGGCATGAACTGATCTCCAATGCTTAACGTGTCTTGACTCGCACCTGCTCCCCAGAGCAAACTCAGCGGTACCAATACAGAAACGCGAGTTGTTTCGCAAGCACGGCCCACAAGGCCGCCCGAGCTGCCGGCCCGGCGTTGCAAGCCGGACCGACGCGCTCTTAGAATCCTCCCCCGGTGGCCCGCAAGACCGCCTGGAGGAAGCACGTTGTTTGATACCACCAACACATGTAATATGACCCAGCCAAACGCGCCTCGCGAACCAGCGCCGCTGTCCGTCTGGCCCGCGCGGACGGGCGACAACCTCGTACGCGGAGGCGGCACCGCGGCAGGCGAACCGCCGATACCCCGGACGGCCCCGCACCGCAGGGGCGTGTTCATACTGATGGAGGGCAGCCGTGCTCACGGAACTGTTTGAACTGCAGGCCGACTTGAACCGACGCATCGGGCTGGACACCGCGGCGCTGCGGGAGCGATTCGACCCCCTGGTGGCGGGACGCTGGCTGAACGATTACATCGCCGCCGCCAGCAACGAGCTGGAGGAGCTGCGCGACTGCACGTACTGGAAGCACTGGTGCGCCGAAGCCAGACAAGGGCGCCGATTCGAGATTCGCGACCTCCAGAACGCCCGCGTGGAGATCATCGACCTGCTGTTCTTCTGGATCAGCCTGGCGCAGTGCGTCGGTCTCAGTGCCGACGACGTCCGGCAGCTATACCTCAAGAAGCTGGACGTCAACCGTCGGCGCCAGGACACGGACTACTCGATGAAGGGCAAGGACGAGTCGGACAACAAGAACATCACCCTGGACTCGTAGTGCGCCCGCCCACCTGCCACCTTCGCCTTCAAGGGGGGCTTTCCTGATCACTGTCCCTTGGCGATGGACACGACCCCCATCTGGGCTCCCAAATCCATGCTCTGCAACGCGCTGGCCGGCACGATCACCATGGACCCCTTCTCCTTCAAGCCCTCGAACAGCATGTTCATGCCGCGAAGGTGCAGCGCCACGGGGTTGCCCTCGTAGCGTTCGGCCGCTTTGGCGAATTTCTCCGAGATTTCCGTTTCAGCCGTACCGAGGATGATCCGGGCCCGGCGTTCCCGTTCGGCCTGGGCCTCTTTCGACATCGCCTGTTCCAGCTGCTTGGGGATCTTGATGTCCCGGATCTCCACCGACTGGATCGTGATCCCCCAATCGTGCGTTTTGGCCTCGAGAATCTCCTGCAGGACCTGCCCGAGCTCCTTGCGGTTCTGCAGGATCTGTGCCAACTCGTGCTTGCCGATGATGTCTCGCAGTGCCGTTTGCGCCGAGAAGAGGATGGCGTCTTCGTATCGCTCCACCTCCAGCACGGCCTTCTCCACGTCCCAAACCACGTAGAAGAAAATCGCGTCCACGTCGACCGGCACGGTATCGCGCGTCAACGTCGTCTCCGCCGCGAACTGGCGGGCCCGAATCCGCTGGTCCACGTGATACGGGATGTACTCGAAGATCGGAATGATGAAGAAATACCCCGGGCCCCGCAGCCCCCGGTACGCACCGAACCGCAGCACCACCGCCCGCTCCCATTGCTCGGCCACCTTGAGCGAGTGGGCCACAAGCCACGACACAAAGCAGACACCGACTATCGCCATCCAGAACAGAAACCCGCGGACCACATCGGCGCTGTGCCAAGGCCTCGTCACCAGCAGGACGGCCCCCAGCCCCACCAGCAGGACAGCCCCGCCCAGGATGGCGGCCTGCGGCGGAGTGCGCGTGTCGTTGGTCAGTAACGAAGCAGTCATGTTTCATCTCCTGTCAGCAAGCCGATCATGCAACCCCTCTACCACCTCCTGCAGCGAGAACCCGAGTTTCCCTGCGTCGGCCACCACGCCGTCGCAGAACGCTTCCAAAAACTCCAGACGCCGGGCCTCGTCCCCGGCGGCGTCGGACTCGGCCGCCACGAACGTCCCGGTCCCCCGGTGCGTGTTGACCACCCGCCGAATCTCCAACTCGCGATAAGCCCGAGAAACGGTGTTGGTGTTGACCTTCAGGTCGATCGCGAGCTGCCGGACCGTCGGCAAGCGATCACCCGGTTTCAGTCGACCCGCCGCGACGGCGAGCAGGATCCGGTCGATGATCTGCCGGTAGAACGGCGCCCCGCTGCGCGGGTCGATCGCGATGATTTCGTTTGGGTGCGTATCGCTCATCCGAACCGCCCTCGAGACCGCACGTGTGCCGACCACGAACACTGATCTCATAACCTATTGTACGCCTACTATAGTACAACAGAAAAACAGCTATGTCAAGCGCTTTCCGGAAGAAAACCTTCGGAAAATCCCCTGACGCGTCGCCCAGGGGGGAGGGCTGCGGGGTCGGCTCTTTCGGTGTGGTCGGCGTCGGGGCCTTCAGGACGCGCTCGGGCCAAGCACACCGTCCAACTGGTCAAGCGTCGAGATCGTCGATGCGGGTCGGCCGCCGGCGGATGGGCTCTCGCCGGCGTAGACACCACCCGGGCGCTTGACGCAGACGGTCTGCCACCCCAGACGGTTCGGGGCGACGAAGTCCTTGGCCGGGTTGTCCGAAACGTACATGAGGGCCCAAGGCGCGAGCTCGAACTGATCCATCACCGCGTGAAATGCGCGGGGATGCGGCTTCCAGAACTCCGGGCCCCACTGATCGGTGAGGATGATGGCGTCGAAGCAGTCGCGAATCCCGAGGGCGTCGAGCTTGGCGTTCTGGGCGGCGAGATACCCGTCGGAGATCAGGCCCAGGCGATACCGCCGCCGGTAACGCCGTAACGCCGCATCGGCGTCTGGAAACAGGGAGATCGCGGGGCGGTGATTGCGGTAGGCGTGAACCATCTCGGCGGCACAGGCTTCGGGGTCGGCTACGCCTGCTTCGGCACAGACGACGTTGAACACACGTCGGCGCTGCGGGGATTCGGACAACTGCCGCATCCTCCGGACCAGATCGAACGGCGGATTGAGCCGTCCGGTGAACGCGGCGGCGACGGCATCAAACCCGCTGAGGACGTAGCTCCGCTCGGGGTACAGCGTGTCGTCGAGGTCAAAGATGATGGCGCGAGTGGCCATAGACGCTCCGCAGGCGCCTGGCGGGCCGCGCAACCCGTACGTCCGCGGCTCGTTGCGTCGTTCCACCAGGATGATACTCTTTTTCGGTTATGGATGCTGACATTCTTAGCATCGGGACCGAAGTGGCGTGCGGGGCGGTCGTCAACACGAACGCCGCCTGGCTATCGCAGAAACTCATCGAGCTCGGCGTGACGCCACGGCGCCAGGTGACGGTGGCGGATCGTCTGAGCGATGTCCGGGAGGAAATCGAGCGATCGGCGGCTTCCGTCGGCCTCCTCATGATCACGGGCGGATTGGGCCCCACGCGGGACGACCCGACCCGCGAGGCGCTGGCGGCGGCGCTGGGCCAACCGCTGGAACCGGACGAAGCTGCTGCGGAGCGCATCCGGGCGTTCTTTAGAGAAATCGGCCGGCCGATGTCGGAGTCCAATCTCCGACAAGCCCTGATCCCCCGCGGCTGCCGGGTGCTGGAAAACCTGTGGGGCACCGCGCCGGGCATCCGGGCCGAGCTGGGCCGCGCAGTGGTTTATGCGCTGCCCGGCGTGCCCCGCGAAATGCGAGAGATGTTCACGCGGTCGGTCGAGGCGGACGTGCGGGCCCGGGGGAAAGGTTCGGCGGTGGCGGTCCGGGTGCTGCGCACGTACGGCCTGGGAGAATCCGTGATCGGCGAGCGGTTGTCCAACCTGATGGCGGCGGACCGGAATCCGTCGGTCGGCACTCAGGCGTCGGAGGGGTTGATCAGCGTGCGGATCGTGGGGCGCGGGGCGTCGCCGGCAGAGGCGAAGCGTCTGGTGGACGAAGATGCGGCGCAGGTCCGGACGATGCTTGGGGACTCGGTGTTCGGCGAAGGCGACGAGGCGCTTGACGCGGCGGTCGGCCGGCTGCTGGCCGGCGTGGGCCGCACGGTTGCTGTCGCGGAGTCGTGCACCGGCGGGCTGATCGCCAAGTCACTGACGGACGTGCCCGGCAGCAGCGCATACTTCGTTCGTGGTTACGTGGTGTACTCGAACGAATCCAAAGTGGAGCTGCTGGGCGTCGGCCCAGCGCTGATCGAGTCGCACGGCGCGGTCAGCGAACAGGTGGCCGAAGCGATGGCCGTCGGATGCCGTGACCGGGCTTGCAGCGATTATGCGCTGTCGGTGACTGGGATCGCCGGGCCCAGCGGGGGCACGCCAGACAAACCGGTCGGGCTGGTCTACATCGGCCTGGCCGATGGAACCGGGTGCACAGTTCGCCGCATGACGTTTGGCGGGCATCTGGACCGCCAAGCGATTCGTGACCGGGCGTGCAAGACGGCGTTGGATCTTCTGCGGCGACGCCTTCTCTCGTAGGAAGTTTCCCTGCGCGACTTGGGCGGCCAATCGTGCGCGGGCGGAGGCCGCGTCATGCAGATGCCCGCACTGCCCGAAACGTGGCTCGGTTGCCTAACCGCCGGTGAACACTCGCGCGAACCCGGCGAAGTCGGCCAGATCCACGTCGTCGTCCGGTTCAAAGTCGAACGCATCGAGGCAGTCCTGTTCCGTCACGCCGGGCAGTGACGGACTCGGGGGCGTGTCGGGGCCGGCCATGCAGTCGGCGAAGACCAGATAGTCGTCCAGATCCACGTCTCCGTCAGTGTCATAGTCGCCGGGCCGGACCACTGTCAGGGCGCAGACAGCTCCCTCGGGGTCGGACACGCCCGACCCGATCTCGGCTCGCACCGACCATTCGTGGTCACCGGGACCGACGGTGGTATCGAGGTAAGCGGTCCGACTCCCACGGATACTCCGCAACTGACGACCATTCCGGTAGATGGCCAGGGAATCGTAGATCTCACTGTTCGTCCAGTCGAGCCTGACGATGGGCGGCGTGACGCCGACAATCTGTGTGCATTGCAGGTCGGTCGGTGGCAACACGCCGAGTATGACGTCCTCGGAGTTGTTCGTGTGGTCGGTCTCTCCCTCAACCGGCTCGGCGATGACCCGCAGGTGAGTGGTTTCGACGGGTGCCATGAACGTGTAGGAGACCGTATGAATCCGGTCCGGGGCCACATTGAACGTAAACGGAACAGGGGCGGTGATCTGCTCGAACACGCCGTCAACGACGCGTCCGATGAGGAGGTCATGTGGCGCAGTGTCGTAACAGGTGCACAGCCCGCTGTTCCGCAGAACGGCGGTCAAGGTCACCATGCTGCCTGGAGGCGCATGCGGATCGGAGAGCCGGATTCGCTCGACCTCCAGGTCCGGCGTGCAGGCGATGTCCTCGAAGACGAGCCCACAGAAGCCTGACACCCCGTTGGTGGTGGAGTCGCGCACGGTGCGCATCAGGCCGTCTTGACGCACGGCCATCGCGATATCCCAATCCCGTGCCTCGTCGTCACTCGTGTCGCGAGCGGGGCTCCACTTCGCGTCGGGCTGGCTCAGGTCGATGGTGGCCACGCCGACCTCGCCGTCACCGCCGCGGCGGCCGAAACCGTCAAAGCTGCGGAACACCACCGTCACGTTCGACGCGTCGAGGTAGCGAACCTGCGGATCGCGGCCATAGACGGGTCTCACCTCGTCCTCGTCGGGGCTCTTTATCGGGGGACGCTTCAAAGCGACCGGGTTCTGGAAGAGGCCGTCTCTCAGTTCCATGGTGTAGACGATATCCTTGTTCCCTTCGCCGAGGATCTCCCCGTTGGTGCCCACGTCCCGCACGGTGAAGGCCAGCATGCCGTCGTCGTCACTGGAAAGGGCAATGCTGGGCATCAGCACACCCGGCGAGACCGTCGGGAACGTCGCAGCCTGCGGAGCGCTCCAGCCGGCCCCGAACCACACCGAATACATCAGGTATCGATCCAGCGCCGTGTCGAAGTCACTGTCGTCATCGCGCACCCAGATAATCGCGGCCACATCGCCGCTCGGGGAGACGGCCACCGCCGGTTGAATGTCCGCGGCCGGATCGGTCTCGTCTCCGGCGGAGATTTTGATCAGCCCGCCCGACGGCGCGCCGGCCAGGATCTCGCGGGCGTAGATGGACATCCCGGAGAGGATCGCATCACCGGCTATGGGCCCGTTGGTCCCGACGTCGGCCTCGTAGATCATGTCCTCGTTGTCGGATCGTACCCAGGCCACCCACGCTGCATCAGGGTGCGCAACATTGTTGAGTATGGGCGCCACCACCGGACGACCGTCGGGAATAAGCGGGTTGGGAGTCGTATCATCGGTGAGCGCCTGGGCAGCCCCCCAACCTCCTGCCTCGTCCCACACGGCGCAGAGAATCTCCTGGTTCTTGAAGCCGGTATTGCCCCCCTGCGGCGTCTGCGGCAGGGCAAGCTCCTCGGCATGGGTCAGCGTGCCCTCGGTCCAGACGGCCAGCGCCTTGGTGTTCGAGAGGAACACCACGTTGGAATCCCGCTGCGTGAATTCATCGGCCGGACTGTACAGTGGCGCGGGCACGGAGTAGCCGGCGCCGGTGTCGAGAGAGTAGTACAACTCGGGAAGGTGCTCACCCGGGGCACCGAGGCAGGTGTTCACGAAAACGGCCATCGTCTTGGAGCCGTCCGGCGACGTGGCAATGGAGGGGTATTTCAGGTCGGAGGGTTCGTCATCCACTTCTCGCGAAGCGGCAACGATTCGTTTGTCGCAGCCTTCGCCGAGTGATTCACTAAAGAGGGGAATCCAGCCGCTGCTGACGCATCCAAACGCGCAGGCTCTGATCTTCACGTCCAGCGCGAGGGTGAAGCACTCGCTCACACTGATGTGGAGTTCCAGGGTCTCACCAATTGCACTGGTCAGCTCGATGGGCAGCTCGATCGTGATGGACGGCCTGAGCCGCACGGATGCGGACGCCAACCCCCAGAAGACTTCCACCCGGATTTCCCCCGCCGCCCACGCGGTGATGCTGGGGTCCGACACCACGAGGATCTCGACCACCGGCTCACCGGCTTCTTCCACCACACGCACGATCAGCTTGATGTCCGCCGAGATGTTAAGGTCCATTCCGACGTCCAGGCTCCCCTTCACCCGCACGTGAACCGGCCCGACGAAGCCCTCCCAGAGTGTCGTGTTGAAGACCTCCCAGGCCCACGAGTGCGAATAGATGGGGATGTCTTGCGGCCCGTACCTGATCTCGTAGTCGTCACACGCATACACCACGTCGAGGTCCTGGAGATTGAGATCGAATTCCTTGGTCGGGAACAGGTCGTAGTCCAGCAGCGTGGCTTGGAGCCGTCCGTGCAGTTTCTGGGGCGTCCACCACCTGTCCTGGAGGATCTCGTTGAACTCGAGGTGCGCGTCCAGGATGTTGTCCAGCTTGGCGCCGATCACCGGGACCCGGAAGGACTCGTCGAGAATCAACACATCCGGGATTGTGGCTTTCAGGTCGTATTGCCTGGGCTCGGGTTTGTAGGTAAGCGTGGTATCGATGTTGCCGACTTCATGATCGTCGTAGTCGAAGATTCGGGGCAAGGGGCAGAGGGGCACGTCCCATACTTTGGTGGTCTGATGGCCATCCTCCCCTATGGCGGTCACTCGAAGCTCCACGATCTCCGCGTAGGGCAGGGCACTCATATTGAACGTCGCGAACCACCAGCATTGCCCGCTGTCCAGACAGCCACCGGAGTCGGGGCCTTCTTCCGGTGCCAGACCGTCCGGCTCGCCCGGAAGAGCCAGTTCCATTTCAACGGTGGTGGGCACGGGGCTGTCCCCACACTTCGCGGGGACAACCGTCACGGTAAAGACCTCCGGCGCGTCGACCTCGTGTTTCGCGTCAATGGCGGGAACATAGGGAACGCAGAATTCTTCGCGTTCCAGTGCCGCCGGATGAGAGAGATCCTCGATTCTCGGTCCCGTTCCACAGGGGGCGTTCGGGTACTCGTGATCGGGGATGGAAAACCTCTGGCTGACCGAGTTGGTCGCCCCGGCATCATCCGTAGCCGTAACACTGACCGTCCAGTATGCGGCGAATGGAAACTCGTGGAGAATCGAGTTGCTCGCCCCGTCCGCCCTGTATTCGCAGTTGCCGTTCGAATTGCACGCATTCCAGTACTGCTGATAAAGGCGCGGGTCCTCCTCAGGGGGACCTGAGTAACCGATCAGCCAGTCATACTTGACGATCCTGCCGTCAGCATCGTGGCCCTCAGCGGTGAGGGTGTAGGTGCGCGCCGGCACCGGCATTCGGCCGCCAAAGCGGTCCATATCGAGCAGATCTTCACTGCCAAGGTAAGGGTCGGTCTTCGTGATGGGCCCGATGCTCGGTGGAAGGTTGTCACAGTATGGAAAGATCTCCATGAGCGGGTAATTCGGTGACGGGCAATCCCCACCGGGGTCCTCGGGGAAGCCATCGAGCAGAAGCTCGAAGGATGACGGGTGGTCCGGGTTGAACCCTTCCGTATAGAACCCGACGATGTAGTCCCCCGCCTCCAGCTCATGCTCAAGAATCGCCAGGGTCGCCACCGGCATCGGAGAGTCGTTGGGAACCTCCCCTACAAAAATACCGTCATAGTCCTCTCCGAGGACGAGGTGGGGAGGGTCGGCCGACCGGATGCGCGCCTTGAGCACTCCCTCTGGACGGATTCGCCGCACCCGTATTCGAAAGCCGAGTCCCTCCACGTCGGTGTCTAAATGGAAGCACATCTGGGACTCGATCCCCGCGACGAGCCGTCTCGAATCGTTGGAGTGGCTTGCCCTGCCGCTGCCACCTGTGGGTAGAAACGGCAGGCAATCCTGGCGGTACGGAGCGAACATCACGTCCGCTGGCGTGGAGGTTCGCACGCCGCTTGTGGTGATGATCTCGTATTGAATGCCCGCCGACGGCGGGTACCCCAGATCGTCGAAATACTCGGTGGCATCGCCGGCAAGTTCGTCCAGGAACACGGTGTTCCGTTTCACGGTGATCAGATCGTTGAACGTGGGGTTCGACCATTTGAGCCGGACCCCGGTTGGGACACGCACGGCTTCGACGTCCTCCGGAGGGGGGAGCTTCCGGACGACGTATTCCACACCGTCAGGAAGAATGGCCAGCACAGCCCCGCTGGAGGAATCCCCGACCACCAGGTCGTAAGTGCCCACCGGGTTGGCCGGCACCAACCCGGTCATCGCGTTGGAGTTGACCCACGTCAGGTCGGCAAGGGCCGCGTCGTTAATCGTAACCTCGAGGCCCGGCGTGAAGCCGCTTCCCCGGACCACAATCTGGGTCCCGCCTTCATAATCGTGCTGAACCGGCGATACCGTGGTCACTGATACGCCGGTTGACACCAGCAGTTCACGCTGGACGTAGGTGGAGCCAATCGAAACATCGGCGAAGGCGTCACCCAAGGGGCCGTTGAAGAACCAGTTGCCGTTCTGCTGGACAGCACCACCCCCGAGCGATGAGGTGGCGATCTGGGTTCCACCGGCCGTCTCCACGGCCCACAGGGATCCCCAGCCCGGGTCGGCGATGGCCGCCGCCGGCAGGCCGTCAAACAGCTCGCCCTCAACGGGCGATATGCTCGCGTAGTCCGCGTTGCCTCCGTAGGCAAACCCGAGCGTCGCGAGGTATGGCCGGGGGGTGTTGATGCGCCAATCGCTGATCACGATCACCGCGTCGGGATTCGCCAGGGCGAAGTCGGCCAGGGGTGTCTCGAACGCGGCGGCCGCCGACGTGGCCGAGTGATTAGAAATCACGTGGGTCCACGCGCCCGACGCGATCAAGCCCGCGAAAGCAGTCGGGCTGCTTGTGGAACTGGTGCTGGGCAGCCAGCCCAGATCCGTCAGGGCCTGCTGGTAGGCCGACGGCCCTTGATCGAGTTCGCAGTAATACAAGACGTTGATCGGCCCATTGCGTGAGCCGGTTGTGGCAACCGGCTCAGCAGGGCGATCGTCGGGCCCGGCTTGTCCCCCGGCGGAGACGTTGATGCCTGCGCAGCCCACCATCAGCATGATCATCAATAGCCGTTCCATGAGATTTGCTCCCTTGCCCTAGGCCACCCGGTCCCCGTGAAGGTGTGTGCTGGCGCCTCGCGGAGGGACCGGGCTGAAGCGTGTTGTGCGGCCCATCGACCGATGTGGACGCCGAGAAGGAGTTTGGAAACTCCGTCCTCAGCCAATTCACCATATCACGCGATCGCCCGTCCGGCAAGCGAAAAGCGATAGATTGCAGTGTCGCTTAACGGCAAGCGCCCCGACGGCCAGCTTGACGGGCTCGCGATCCGTAAGGTGTGGTGGGCTGAGGCCGGGCAGCGGTTCTCTGCCCCGGTTGGCGCGCCTGCCGGCGCGGTCTCGCGCGAATCGGCGCGCACGGCCGGCATCGGCTGTGCTACGTGTGGAACTTGACGCCCTGTCGTTGGTTGTGGTTCGCCCAGCGTGCAGCCCACGAAGCGTCACGAATCGTCCGTGGCTGGGGGTTTGGAGCGGTCGGTTTGCCCCAGGATTCGGGAGTTTACCGGGAGCGCCGGCGTGCGCGTCCGGTTGACCGGTGCGCAGCTGTGACGAAGGGCGGGCGCGTGAAACGCAGCCGATGGGGACCAAGCCGGTGGCGCGGCGTGTAGAAATCCACTGTTCGGCCGTATTGCAACCCGGTCGGAGTGTCCCTAGAATCCCCGACAATGGAGCGGCGCATTGTCGCTGTTGGCAAGGCCCGTGGCTGGCGCGCATCGGGCCCGACGCAGGGTTCACGACTTTCGCGAGGATAATGAGCAACAACGCCGGCGCACGAGCCTACTTCCGCGATATCCACCTGACCCTCAAGACCATACTGATCGGCATGCGGGTCACGCTGAAGTACTGTTTCGGCAAGACGATCACCGTACAGTACCCTGACGTCCCTCCGGTGCTTCAACCCCGGTTCCGGGGATTCCACGTTCTTCGCATCGACCAGTGCCTGGTGTGTGAAGCCTGCGCGCGGGCATGCCCGATTGACTGCATCTACATCGAGAAGACCGGTCCCCGCCGGATGGACAAGGAGGTTGGCGCGGCCCGTGGTGGAGCCGTGCTCCGCTGGGCCGTCGACTACTCGAAGTGCATGTTCTGCGGTCTGTGCGTGGAGCCCTGTCCGACGAAGTGCATCGAGATGGGCAACATCCACGATCTGTCGGGTTATACGCGGGAGAGCATGATCGTCGAGTTCACTGAGTTGGCGCGTGCGGGGCTGCAGACGCCGCTGCCTGTGTGGATGCAGAAGGAGACGCTACCCGCGTGGGCACAGCGGACCAAGCAGGAGTGGATCGAGCGAGGTCGGCAGGCGCACAAGGAGATGCTCAACGCCCTGATCGAGACACCGATCGCCAAGAAGAAGCCCGCTGGGCAGGAGAAGGCAGCCGCCGGGCAGTCCAAGCCCGCTGCCGCCCCGGGCAGCGCTGAGGAGGCGAAATGATCGCCGAACTACTGACCGCACCAGCCATCGTCCTACGCGACGACACGAGCAGCAAACTGATCATCGGGATGCTGTTGTTCGCGGCATCAGCGTTCGCGATGGCATTCGGCGCCCTACTGTTGGGGCGCTTCCTGCGTCCGACGGCGGCGAACCCGGAGAAGGCGTCGATCTACGAGTGCGGTGAGCCCACGATCGGAACGGGTTGGGTGCAGTTCGACCTGCGGTTCTACGTGGTGGCGCTGGTATTCATCGTGTTCGACGTGGAGATCGCGCTGTTCTGGCCCTGGGCCGTGGTGTTCGGTGGAGGCACGGGGGCGGAGGACCTGCACCAGGTGAAGACGGCCGCTCTGTTCGACATGCTGTTCTTCTTCGGAGTGATCGTGGTGGGGTTCGTGTATCTGTGGCGGTACGGATACCTGGATTGGGTACGGGCGACGCAGAGTGAGCCGCCGTCGCCGCTGCCAGCGGGTCGGAGCACGGGAAACGTCTCGCATGAGCTGGATTGACAATCGAATCGAAGACGGAGTGATCATCACGTCGCTCGACTGGGCGATCAACTGGGCCCGGACGAGCAGCCTCTGGCCGGTGACGTTCGGGCTGGCGTGCTGCGCGATCGAGATGATGGCGACGGGAGCGTCCCGGTTCGACATCGACCGTTTCGGCGCGGGGGCGTTTCGCCCCACGCCGCGGCAGGCGGACCTGATGATCGTGGCGGGCACGGTGACGTACAAGATGGCCAGTCGGCTGAAGCGACTGTACAACCAGATGCCCGACCCCAAGTACGTAATGGCGATGGGGGCGTGCACGGTGGGCGGCGGTCCCTACTTCAAGCACGGGTATCACGTGGTCAAGGGTGTCGACCTGGTGGTTCCGGTGGACGTGTACATCCCGGGCTGCCCGCCGCGGCCCGAGTCGTTGCTGGAAGGGCTGATGCGGCTGCAGGACAAGATCCGCCATCAGACCCGGGCCAAGGACAAGGTGGCTCTGGCGAATCGCGACAAGCTGGCGCCATTGACGGTGTAGAGCCGGTTTCCAGGCCGGTTTCGCAAAGGCGACGCGCGACCGTGAGTATTGGCATGACGCCGGAAGAGATCAGTAACCTGCTTCGACGGACGTTCGGCGACGCGATCGAGGAAGTCGTCCTGGCGGGGGCCCATCCGTACGTGGTGGTGCAGGCTGACCGGTGGCCCGAGGTGGCGCAGTTCCTCCGCCGTGATCGGCGGCTGAAGTTCAACCTGCTCCGTTGCATCTCGTCGCTCGATCTGCTGCCGGACGACAAACTCGCGGCGGTTTATGACCTATGCGCGGTCCCGGAAGCGACGGACGACAAGCCGCTGGTCTGCCCGCACGAGTTTGCGGTGCGGGTCGTGACGAACCGGGGCAATCCCCACATTCCGAGTGTGGCCGACGTGTGGGAAACGGCGAACTGGCACGAGCGGGAGGCCTACGACCTGATGGGGATCGTGTTCGACAACCATCCGGACCTGCGGCGGATTCTCTGCCCGGACGACTGGCAGGGTCATCCGCTGCGGAAGGACTACGTGTTTCCGAAGGAGTATCACGGAATTCCGGGAACCACGGAGCACGAACTGCCGAGCCCGCGGCATTGATGCCGAAGCGCCAAGAGGCCAGGGCGAATCGTGTAGTGCGAAGTAACGAACGCCGAGCGCAATGACTGATACGATTCTTGAATCCAAGCCCGATCTTCTGGTCGATTACGATCGCGCCGAACAGGGCGATCTGGACACGGAGGAGCTGCTGATCAACATGGGGCCGCAGCACCCGGCCACGCACGGAGTGCTGCGGGTCGTGCTGCGGGTCGACGGTGAGATGGTGCTGGAGGCCGTCCCGCACATCGGATACCTGCACCGCTGCGCCGAGAAGATCGGCGAATCGCTCGAGCCTTATCAATACATCCCCTATACGGACCGGCTGGACTACGTGTCCGCCATGAATCAGAACCACGCGTTCGCCCTGGCCATCGAGCGGCTGTGCGGGATCGAGGTGCCCGGGCGGGCGAGCCTGATCCGGGTGATCTTCCTGGAACTGAACCGGATCGCGTCACACTTGGTGACGGTGGGGGCGTACGGGCTGGACATGGGCGCGTTCACGCCGTTTCTGTATGTGTTTCGCGAGCGGGAGATGATTCTCGACCTGTTCGAGGCCACCTGCGGGGCCCGGTTGACGTACAGCTACATCACGCCGGGCGGGGTGAGGGAGGACCTGGCGGACGGCTTCGTGGACTCCTGTCGCGAGTTCCTGGACTACTTTGAGCCGAAGATCGACGACTACAACGATCTGCTGAGCTTCAACCAGATTTTCGTGAAGCGGACGGGAAAGGTAGGGGTGATCCCGGCCCGGGACGCGATCGCGTACGGGCTGACGGGGCCGTGCCTTCGGGCCAGCGGCGTGAGGTGGGACGTCCGGCGTGCGATCCCCTACGAAGGGTACGAGAGGTTCGACTTCGACATCCCGATCGGTCTGCCCGGAGGGACCGGCAACATCCCTCCGGGGGTGGTGGTTGGCGACAGCTGGTGTCGCTACTACGTGCGGGTCCTCGAGATGCGGCAGTCGGTGCGGATCATCCGCCAGGCGCTGGACATGCTGGCGGATACCACGCCCGGCGAGATCATGGCCAAGAAGGTCAAGAACCTGAAGCTCCCTGCGGGCTGTGAGGTTTACCTGGAGACGGACAATCCCCGCGGCTCGATGGGCTTCTACGTGCAGGGGGACGGCACGACCGTTCCCTCGCGTGTCAAGGCGAGGGGCCCCAGCTTCAGTAACCTGTGCATCACCACGCACGTGTGCCGTAACGTCTTGATCGCCGACATCCCGGCGATCGTGGGCAGCATTGACATGGTGATGGGCGAGGTGGATCGGTGAATGACCGCGGCCGCTACGGCTCGACGTGACGTCTGGCGCAGTGTCGGTTGGCGGAGCAGCAGTGGAGTAAGCGTACGGTGAGCGATATTTCCGTCCCCTGGCGGGACCGAGAGAAACCGCGGCTGAATCCCGTGGCCAGATTGGTGGTCGTCATCGCCAAGCTGACGCGCGCGGTCTGGACGCCGATCCTGGCGCATTTCGCGGGGTTTCTCCTGCTGGGGGCGATTGTCGGCTCGATTCTGCTCGTGTGGGCGGTCTACGGAATCTTCAATTATGTGGACGCCCATGTGATGGACGTCCACGAACCGGCGGCGGGGGACCGGTTTGTGCGGGTGGCACCGTTCCAGGAGGCGCTGGCGGCGTCGGAGGTGCCGCTGGGCGCGGTGCTGGCGTATCCGCTCTGGGTTCTTCAGTGTCCGTTCATACGGGACGTGTTCGGGCTGTGTGGTGTGTTCGGGGTCATCTGCCTGGTTGCGATGTTCGCGATCTGGTGGGAGCGCAAGGTGGCGGGGCACATCCAGTCGCGGTGCGGGCCGATGCGTGTCGGGAGATGGCACGGGTGGGCTCAGTCGATGGCCGACGGGCTCAAGCTCGTTTGCAAGGAAGACCTCGTCCCGAGAAGCGCGGACAGGGCGCTGTTCCTGGCGGCCCCGTACCTGACGTTCATTCCGGCGGTGCTGGCGTTTGTGGCCTTGCCGTTCGGGACCTATTGGGTGTTCCGCAATCTCGATGTGGGGCTGGTGTTCATCCTGGCGATGCTCGGCGTGGAAGTGGTGGGCGTGATCATCGCCGGGTGGGCGTCAAACAGCAAGTGGACGGTGCTGGGGGCGATGCGCGAGGCATGCCAGATGGTGTCGTACGAGATCCCGATGGGCATGGCGCTGCTCGTTCCGATCATGTGTGTGGGTTCGCTGAACCTCGTAACGGTGGGCGATTCGCAGAGCGGCGGGTGGCACACGTGGCTGGCGTTTCGCAGTCCGTTCACGCTCTGCGCCTGCCTGACGTATTTCATCGCCGCGCTGGCCAGTTGCAAGCGGGCTCCGTTCGATCTGCCCGAAGGTGAAAGTGAACTGGTGGGCGGGTTCCACACGGAGTATTCCGGCTGGCGGTGGTGCCTGTTCTTCTTCGCCGAGTACGCGGCGATGTTCGTCGTGTGCGGGTTGGCGACGATCCTGTTTCTGGGCGGGTGGCATTCTCCGCTGCCGTCGTCGTGGGCGTTGGAGTCGAACGCGATCTGGGCCAAGGCCGTCAACGGGTTGCTGTTCGCCGGGCCGCTGTGGTTCATCGGCAAGTGCATGTGCCTCATGTACGTCCAGCTCTGGTTTCGCTGGACGCTGCCGCGGATCCGCATTGACCAGGTCCTGCACGCGTGCGTGCAGTTCATGCTGCCGCTGGTGATGCTCGTGCTGCTGGCCAACACGTTCTGGGAGTTGTATGTGGTTCCCGGCGACGTCCTGTTCATCGTCGGGAACGTGGCCGCTTCGATCGTCGGGCTGGTCCTGACGCTGGGTTTCGTGGTCATCGCCGGCTACGGCTGGTGGAACCGCCGGCGGCTGGTCCAGCCCCAGGGGTGGACGTATGCAGTGGACTTGCTGAAGGGCTCGTGACAGGGCGAGCGGCGGATAACGAAGGACGAACCGTGATACGATCGTTTGCGCATCCCATGCTGGCCGCACCGTTTCTGGTACTGGCGCTGTGGGCCGGCGCCTCGGCCGCCGATCCGGCGTCGGCGGCCCCGGCGGCAGCGGGCGTGCAGACCGCCACCGGCGGCGTGGCCGAGACCATCCTCTTCTACGTGTTCGGGGCGTTGACCCTGATGTCGGCGCTGGGTGTGGCCTTGAGCCGGAGCGTGGTGCGGATGGCGGTGTGGTTGTTCGGGGCGCTGGCCGGGGTGGCGGTCCTGTATTTTCTGCTGGCGGCGAACTTCCTGGCCGCGATCCAGCTGATCGTGTACGTGGGCGGTACGTTGGTGCTGCTGATCTTCGGTGTCATGCTGACCGCGAAATCGCCCCGGGCGCGGCTCGACACGAAACCCTCCCAGATCTGGGCGGCCTGGGCCGTCTGCGTGCTGCTGCTCGTGGCGTTGATGACGGTGATTGGGCGGGCGGAGTGGCCGGCACAGAATCCGGAGGCCGGCGGCTTGCCCGTGGCGGCGCTGGGGCAGGAGCTGTTGACGACGTACCTGGTCCCGTTCGAAGTGGCCAGCGTGCTTCTGCTGGTGGTGATGATCGGTGCGGCGTATCTGGCCAGGCAGGAGAAGTAGGGAATTGAGAATGGAGAATTGAGAATTGAGAATGAAGAAACGAGACGAACGCCAAGGCGGTGCACAACACGTGCTTGCTTTTCTCAGTTCTTGATTCTCAGTCCTTAGCTCGCGGGGTAGCGATGCTCGAGATCGATTTGACGCGTTATCTGATTCTGGCGGCGGCGGTGTTCTGCGTGGGCATCTTCGTCATGATGACCAAGCGCAACGCGATCGGCATCCTGATCGGCGTGGAGTTGGTGCTGAACGCCGCCAATATCAACCTGGTCGCGTTCAATCGCTATCAGGGTGGATCGTTGGACGGGCAGATCACGGCCCTGTTCGTGATCGTGCTGGCGGCGGCGGAGGCGGCCGTCGCCGTGGCCATTTGCGTCAACTTCTATAAGAACCTCAGCACGATCGATGTGGACCGCGGCGACAGTTTGCAGGGCTAGCTGCCGGGCGCCGACGGCGAAGAGCGAATGATGACCGGACACGCTTACGAAATCATGCTGGCGATCGGGGTGGCGGTTCCGCTGGTCTGGTTTGCGGTCCTGGTGTTCTTCGGGCACCGAATGGGCAAGCCGGCGTCGGGCTGGTTTGCCGTCTCGGGCGTGGGCATCAGTTGCGTGCTGTCGATCATCGTGCTGGTGAGCTGGTTGGGGCTGGGAAGCGAAGAGCGGATTGCACTGGCCGATGGCGCTGCGCGGTTGACCTGGGCGGTGCTCGGCGACATGGACCTGACCATCGGGGTCAAGCTCGACTCGCTGACCGTGATCATGTATTTCATGGTCTCGTTCGTGTCACTGTGCATTTTCGTGTTCAGCGTGGGGTACATGGCCGGTCACAGCGACGAGGTCGACGGCCGATCCCTCTACCACCGTTTCTTCACGTTTCTATGCCTGTTCGAGTTCTCGATGCTGGGGCTGACAGCGGCCAGCAGTCTGCTGTTTTTGTTCATCTTTTGGGAACTCGTGGGTGTGTGCAGCTACTTCCTGATCGGGTTCTACTTCGACAAGAAGTTCGCATCGGACGCGGGTATCAAGGCGTTCGTGACGAACCGGGTAGGCGACTTCGGCTTCCTGATCGGGATGATGATGGTCGTGTTCTTTTTGGGCACGCTGGACCTCGAAGCGGCCGCCGAGGCGTTCAGCGCCCAGGCGAAGGGGGCGACCGGGATCTTCGCCGCAGAGCTGAACATCTTCGGGCTGCACGTTTCAGGGACAGCGCTGGCGACCATGATGGGCATCTGCCTGTTCTGCGGCGCCATCGGCAAGAGCGCCCAGTTCCCGTTGCAGGTGTGGTTGCCCGACGCCATGGCGGGTCCGACCCCGGTCAGCGCCCTGATCCACGCCGCCACCATGGTGGCAGCGGGCGTGTATCTGGTGGCCCGCATCTTCCGGCTGCTGACGCCGGACGCTCAGTTCGTCATCGCGGTGATCGGTTGCATCACGCTGGCGGCGATGGCCCTGATCGCGATCGTCCAGACGGACATCAAGAAGGTGCTGGCGTATTCGACGCTCTCGCAACTGGGGTACATGATCTTCGGGATGGGCATCGGCGCCTGGATCGCCGCGTTGTTCCACCTGATGACCCACGCGTTTTTCAAGGCGCTGCTGTTCCTCGGGTCGGGCCAGGTCATCGAGGGCTGCCATCACGAGCAGGACATCCGCAACATGGGCGGCCTGCGGAAAAAGATGCCGGTCACCTGCTGGACGTTCTTCGTCGGCGTGATCGCCATTGCGGGAGTGGGGATTCCGGCGGTGGGGATCGGCGTGGGCGGGTACTTCAGCAAGGACGAGATTCTGGCCGTCGCGTATGAGCGAACGTACAACTGGGGCACCACCGCCAGTCACGACGACGAGAACGCAGATCCGCACGGACACGCACGGAGCGGGCCGGCTCCGCCCGTCCGAGCGATTCTGGCCAGCGACCAGGCAAGCCCGGTAACGTCAACATACGAGACGAAACAGCCTGGGGGTCACGGTGCGATCATCATCGGTGATCCTGATCATTCCGCTGTCGAGCACGGCGACAAGGCCGCGATGACGGGCACGATTCCGCGGCTGCCGAAGTGGCTCTTCTGGTGCCCGATCATCATCGCCTACGTCACGCCGTTTTACATGCTGCGGGTCTGGTGGCTGACGTTCATGGGCCAACCGCGGAACGAAGAGGTGTATCACCACGCGCACGAATCCAGGCTGATGTACATCCC
>CP070691.1:2232986-2280559 GCA_020353195.1 Phycisphaerales bacterium
GGCCTTTGCAGAGGATGTCAAAGCGCTGGTGCCTGACTTCGAGGAACTGTTGGCGGGAACCGAGGAGCAGTAGCCCGGGTGCGCGGCAGAGCGTGGTCAGGCGATATCATCTCATCGACGAGTAAGATGGTGATTCGGACAGAACCGATGCAAGCTCGCGCGCTCATGTGCGGCGTCTTCCTGCTCGGCAATGCTGTCGCCGTGCGCAGCCCGCCGCCTGACGAGATCCCGCCCAAAGCAGCTACCACGCCGTCGGTACGAGTGCGGGGGGATGTGTCGGCCGAGCCTGCAGAGCCCACGTTTGTCAACCCGATCTACGAGGGCGCGGATCCCTGGGTCACGCACCACGAACGGCACTACTTCCTCTGCCGCTCGGAGGGCGACGTCGGGATCTCGGTCTGGAAATCGGCGAAGCTCACCGATCCGGGGATCAAACGTATCGTCTGGAAGGCGCCGTCGTCCGGATGGAACTCGCGTCAGGTATGGGCGCCCGAACTCCACCGCCTTGATGGCCGATGGTACATTTACTACGCAGCCAGCGACGGCCGGAACCGGAATCACCGTACCGGGGTGCTCGAAGCGGTTACTGACGATCCTCAAGGCTCTTACCGCGATCGCGGGGCACTCTATACGGGCGATGATTGCGCGGGCAGCATGCAGAACCGATGGGCAATTGACGCGACGCCGCTGGAGCTCGACGGCCGACTGTACCTGATCTGGTCCGGCTGGCCCGCTGATGAAGACATTCAATACCTCTACATCGCGCCGATGGCGAATCCGTGGACGATCAGCGGCAACCGCGTGCGGCTCTGCGCGAACGACACGCATATCTGGGAGCGTGTGCGTGAAGACCCGGCGCAGCGTGGTCTGAACGAGGCGCCGCAGGTCCTACGGGACAACGGTCGCGTGTTCGTCGTGTATTCCTGCAGCGGATCCTGGGAACCGACGTACAAGCTTGGCTTGCTCGAGCTGAAGGAGCGAGCGGACCCTCTGCGCCCCGGCAGCTGGCGCAAGCACGGCGAACCGGTGTTTCAGCCGACGGAGAGCGTCTTTGGGATCGGCCACGCGAGCTTCGCCAAGTCTCCCGACGACCGTGAGGACTGGATCATCTACCACGCCAAGGTGTCCCGCAAGCCGGGCTGGCAGCGCACCGTCCGAGCGCAGCCGTTTACATGGACACCTGACGGCCGACCGATTTTCGGGACTCCGATTCCGTCGGCCGAGCCCCTGCGCGTGCCTTCCGGCGAGCCTGCCAACCGATTCGGTGGACACTTCCATGACACGTTTGACAAGGACGCCTGGGACGGCTGGGTCTTTTACGGCAAGAACGGTTGCGTCCGGGTCGCCGACGGGCACATGAGTCTTGGCGTGACGCCACCTTGGGGTAAGGTGAATTACTACCGGCCGGGCGAGAAGGCTCTTGTCCGCGGCCGCGAATGGTCTGACGTTAGCGTTCAGACGCGCGTCTACGTCAAAAACGGCGGGCGCGACGCGGGCATTCTGTTTCGTATCCGTGAGCCGTCGGTCGGGTATGATGCGCAGAAGGGCTATTTCGCGGGTCTGATTCCGGGCACGCAGAAGGTCGTGCTCGGCAAAACGAACGGCCGGCATTGGCATGAGCTCGCTCTGGTCGACCATCCCGTCGTGATGAAGCGCTGGTACACACTGGGCGTCGAGGCGTCGGACGATTCGATCCGCGTGCTCGTAGATGGTGAGATCAGGATCGCAGTGGCCGATTCGGATTACCGGCGCGGGATGGTTGGTGTGCGCGTGGTCGATTCGCAGGCGTGGTTTGACGAGTTCGAAGTGGCGCCCAGATAGCCGCATCTGCCGGGCTCGAATAGTCGCATTCATCCGACCCAGAGGGGATCGGTACGCTTGATACCGACGCGCGACGGCGGCTGCGTCTCGTTCTTCACCTGGAAAGCCTGCTCGCCACACCCGTAGGACCATGGCAGCCGTCTACGCCTGCCTAAGAGAAGCGATGTTGTCAGACGGCGGACGGAAAGTTACAGTGGCGCCGTGATTGTCGGACTTCGAATTCCCGGTCGGCCAAGCTGTCGGCTTCTCGCGCTCTTCACACTCGCCGTCATGAGCCGTGGCGACGCCCGTGAGCCATACGATCCTGTCGCGACCGGCGAACGTCCGCAGTACATCTTCTTCAACAAGTCGCCCACCGCAAGAAGTCCCATGGCGTGGCGGCAGTCGAGGCCCGAGTCGTTCAGCGCGGCCTCGTGTCGGGAGATCGTCGAGACTTTGGGCACGCGCGGCAACGCCCGGCTGCGCGCGGGCGTGCATTTCCCGTTCTCGATTCTCGACGGCGACGCCGAGACCTTGGCCGCCTCGCTTCGGCGCCTGCTGGAGGCGGCCAGGGAGGCCGACCTACCCGTGCTCGTGACGCTGGATGGGCAGAACTGGTGGGGATATCGCTCGGACTTGTGGAACTGGTGGGACCCGAATGCCCCTGGCTACGACCCCGACAACCGGCTGAACGTGGAATGGACCGACTGGGGGCCGGAGCATGCAGTCAAGATCTGCTGGCGCGACTGGGGCAGGCAGATTCGCGTAAGGCCCGCTCCGAACATCGCGTCGCCACGCTTCCTGGCCGAGCACTGGAAGCAGTATGACGTACTGATCCCGATTCTGCTCGAGTGGTACGGCCGACTCCCCGACGACAGGAAGTACCTCTTCGGTGGTGTCAAGCTGGGCTGGGAGACTTCAATCAACGTCAACGCGTACTACTATGCAGACGGTGACCGGCTCCTGGCCCAAAACCCCAACGACGTATCCCGAGACCCGCGTGATCACGACCCGGCGAAGGGGTGGACGTTCGGAAACGTTCCGCTTGGCTACGCGGCCGTTTCCACGTCCGGCCTCAAGCAGCGCGGCGAGCTAACGAAGGAGGACCTCGAGAAGGTGGTGTATGAGTATCTCCGGCGGTGCAGTTACGAAGTGAATCGGCGCGGGGTGCCGGCACATCTGATCTTCACACACCAGGGTGGAACATACGCGCCATGGGACAAGCACCTGTCATTCAAGGCGGCGATAAACGAGTTCTCGATCCCCGGTTGGAGCTTCTACTCACATGACCCGCCTGATTGTGGCTCGCTGCGCAGCGATCTTGCCACCGCCGGGCGGCGCCAATGGGCGGCCAGTGAGTGGTGGCGCGGCGCCGCTGACGAGGCCGGCTGGTTCGAACGGTTCGAAAGAACCCTGACGTTCGAGCGCTGCCGGTTGATCACGGTGTACAACTGGGAGACCTTTCGCACGCTTCCGGAGGCACTTGCAGCGGTACGTCGCTTAGTCGCCACATCAACTTCGGCGTCACAGCGCAGGCCCAGTTCGACGCAGCGTCCAAATGGTCGGAACGAGCATAGTCAATGATATCCGTCCTGCAACTCGACTGCACGGTCGTTCACGGCAAGTACGCGTACCAGAAGGTTGGTCTCGTTCGTGCGCCCGTTGGCGCAGCTTGCGTTCATCCAGTCAGGCTCGTTGTTTTTGCATGAGGAGGAACCGAGGATGGCCGCGTCACTGGGATTGATCGCCGGGTTCATTATGGTCAGCACCGCAGGCTGTGCGTGCCAGTTTGCACAATCGCGTGCCACGCCGGAGCCCGACGCGGGTGAAACACGATCGGGCCGCCGCGATGGTCCCCTTCGGCGGGAAAACGCGTTCTTCGGCGTGCATTTCGATCTGCACCCGGGCAAGACAGACACGGCGCTCGGCGCGGACGTCAGCGAAGAGAACATCGAGCATCTTCTGACGCGCGTGCGCCCCGACTGGATTCAATATGACTGCAAAGGGCACGCGGGCTATACGGGCTACCCTTCGCAAGTGGGCTGGCCGTCGCCGGGAATCGTCAAGGACTCACTGGCGATCTGGCGGAAAACGACGGCCAAGCACGGCGTCACCCTGTTCATTCACTACTCCGGCCTGTGGGATCGGGTAGCTGTCGAGCATCATCCCGAGTGGGCGCGCGTGACTGAGGATGGGAAACCGGACCCGAACATCGCGAGCGTGTTCGGCCCGTACGTGGACAAGCTGATGATCCCGCAATTGCAGGAGGTCGTGGCGGCGTACGGGCTGGACGGCGTGTGGGTGGACGGGGAATGCTGGGCCGCCAGGCCGGACTACTCGCCGGCCGCGTTGAAGGCCTGGCGATCGGAGACCGGCCGCAGCGATGCGCCAAGAAGCGCCTCCGACCCTGCGTGGCTCGAGTGGAAGATGTTCCACCGCCGAGCGTTCGAGCGCTACGTCTGCCACTGGGTGGATGCCCTGCACGCATTCGACCCGAAGCTGCAAGTCACGAGCAACTGGATGTACACGACGTTTGCGCCGAAGCCGATCGTCGCGAAACTCGACTTTCTGTCAGGTGATTTCGTGCCATCGGGCGCAGTCGATCGGGCGCGACTGGACGCGCGATACCTTTCGAGTACGGGGAGGCCGTGGGACCTGCTGGCGTGGGGATTCGTGGGCGGCGAAGGGCGGAACCCGAGCATGAAGACCGCGATCCAGCTTCAGGCGGAGGCTGCCATCGTGCTGAGCCAAGGCGGGGCGTTCCAAGTGTACTATCAGCCCACGCGCCCCGGCTACGTCAGCGAGGGCATCATTGACACACTGGGTCAGGTGGCTGATTTCTGCCGGGCACGGCAGGACGTTTGTCACAAGAGCACGACCGTCGGGCAGATTGCGTTACTGCTCTCGTCGGAATCGCAGTTCGACCGGTCGGACGCGGTTTTCCATCCCGCCGGGAGCTTGTACGAGCTCGAGGGCGCCTTACACGCGCTGCTCGAACTGCATTATTCGGTCGACGTGCTGGCCGAGCACCAGCTCATGCCGCGCCTGCAGAACTATCCTGTCGTCGTCATCGCTGACGCTCACCGATTGGCGGATGACGTCAAGGAAGCATTACGGCAGTACGTTCATCGCGGAGGCAAGCTGTTGCTGCTTGGCGAGAAGTGTGCGCGCCTGTTCACCGCGCTGCTGCGTGTGCGCCTCGACGGGCCGCCTCGGACGTGGGAGGGCGAACTCCAGTCGTCGGCCGGTCTGGTGAATGTGAAGGGAGTGTGGCAGCAGGTGACGCCGACAACCGCACGCGTCGTCGGCTACCGGTATGCCACTCGTGATACGCGTAAGCCCGGGCAGGTAGCGGCCACGATC
Organism: Phycisphaerales bacterium; assembly: GCA_020353195.1. Taxonomy (GTDB): domain Bacteria; phylum Planctomycetota; class Phycisphaerae; order UBA1845; family UBA1845; genus JAFGJQ01. The sequence goes on from CP070691.1 coordinate 2,238,150, forward strand.
GCGTCGCATGGCAAAGGTCAGGTTGCCGCGGTGTATGGTCCTGTCGCGCTTCAGATGTACGAGACGCATCACCCGTACCTCCGCCGTTTTGTCGCCGACGTGGCTCGGCAGCTTGTTCCGGATCCGATTGTCGACGTCGATGGGCCGCCGACCGTGGATGTGGCCTTGCGCCGGACCCGCGATGGCCGATTAGCCCTGCATCTGGTGAACCTCAACAACCAGCCGCTCGGGAACCGGCAGGTCGTGGATCTCATTCCCGCCGCCGGCCCGATCCAGGTTCGCTGGCGCCTGCCCGCCAAACCCGGACGCGTACAGTGGCTTCCGTCCGGTGAACGCGTCACGTGGTCATGGTCCGATGGGGTTCTGCTGGTTACGGTGCCGCGCCTGGCCATTCATGGCGCGATTGTGGTCGAACCTTGAGGTCCTCGCTTGCACGGCAGGCGTGCTGCTACTCCATATCAGCGGCTGACGCAGTCACGGGTGCACTGGAGAACGGCAAACAGCTGATCTCCAGCCCATCAAGGCGCGCCATCTGAACCGCCCCGTCCGACGGTGTACAGTAATAGACTTCGAGGCCGAGGTCGATCGCAAGCCAGACTTCGAGGCTCGCACCCCTTGATTTCTCCCAGCCCGGCAGGACGACAACGGCATCCGATTCCAACAACGCCGGAATGTCGAGCCACATATAGAACGAACGTGGTTGCCGCGTGTCACCGTCTTTGTTCTCGGCCGGATTGAAGACTTCGTGCCCCTGCGCGCGGAGTTGTCGGGCAACAGAATTGAACAGCGGGAAGTTGTACTCGCGCATGCCGGACATGGGGCCCGCGAGGTACAGCCGTTTCGGGATATCGGTCATGCGTCGCACTCTCACTTTCGCCCGCCCGGAGCGGATCGCGCGTCCGGGCCGCTCCATTGTACACGACCCGCGTCGCCTGCTGGAAGCGCGAGGTCGCGACCGTATTGTACACGAACTAGGCTCCGTGAACGCCCCGATCATCCGGGGCGAATCGATTCAGTCCGCACGGACGGAGGTGAACCGCACCTTGCTGACTTCGTGGCGTCCGGCCGCCGTTCATCGCGTATCCGGTGCGGATGCCCCGTATTGAAACACGGTTGACGATTGGCACGCGAGGATTCATGATTGACCTGTGGTGCGGTCCGCTCACTCGAACGAAGGAGAATCCACATGCGTGCCCTCTACGCTTTCCATGCCGTGGCGCTCTCGGCTGCCCTGTCTCTGCTACCGGCCCATTCCGTCAGTGCAGCGTTGCCGTTCGAGGCGCAGTTTTCACAGCTTCAGACGATTCTCAAGGGCAAGCGAGTCGGACTGCTGACGAATCCGACGGCCGTCGATTGCCAGTACAACCTGCTTGCCGATCGGCTGCACCAAGCGCCTGAGATCCAACTCGTCTGCTTCTTCGCCCCGGAGCACGGGCTGCGAGACGATCGTCAGGCGGGCGAGAAGATCGAAGATTACGTGGATGAAATCACCGGCTTGCCCGTCTACTCGGTCTATGGAGCTCGCCGGTCGCCGGAGCCCGAGCACCTGGCCGAACTGGACGTGCTCGTCTGTGACATGCAGGACGTAGGGGCCCGCTTCTACACCCGCATCTGGACCATGTCGCGGGCGATGGAGGCCACCGCCAAGGCAGGCAGAGACTTCGTAGTTTTCGATCGTCCCAACCCGATCGGTCTGGCGAGAATGGAGGGGGCACCCATCACGTTCGACGCGGGACTCATCGGAACGCTCTGGCCCGGCCAGCCCTTCGGCATTCCCACCCGCCACGGCATGACAGTCGGGGAAATTCTCACGCTTGTCAACGAAGAGTGGGCCGATCCCAAGGCGAAGCTGACGGTGATCAAGATCCCGGGGTATACGCGGACGATGACCTTTGAGGACACGCGCTATCCCTGGGTCATGCCCTCGCCCAACATGCCGACGATTGACACGGCCATGGTGTACACCGGCACCTGTGTTTTCGAGGGCACCAACCTCAGCGAAGGCCGTGGGACGACTCGGCCGTTTGAATTGATCGGCGCGCCGTTTATCGAAGGGTCGAAGCTGGCGCGAAGGCTGAATGCTGCCGGTTTGAAAGGAGTCCGATTCCGACCGGCGTGGTTTACCCCGACCTTTGACGACCACGAGGGAAAACGGTGCGCGGGCGTGCAGCTCCACGTGATGGATCGTGAGGCGTTTGAGCCGGTACGGACCGGCCTGACGATGCTGAAGGTGCTCTGCGACATGTATCCGGACGAGGTTGCCGTCACGGAGTTCGCCAGCCGGCTGATGGGAGTGCCCCAACTGCACAAGAAGATCAGAACGGAGAGTGTTGAAGCGCTGATCGCAAGTTGGCAGGAGAACCTGAAGGCGTTCGCCGTCAAGCGAAAGCCCCACCTGTTATATCCGTGATTGGGGCTGCGTCGTTCGGGACGACGGCAGAACGCCCAGCGCGCACGTTGAGTCACCCATTGCAGAAGGATGAGCCATGTGTAATTGGAAGTTTACGACAGGATGGCTGCTCGTGCTGCTGACCGGCAACGGTCTCGCGTGGGCTCAGCATGGCGCGACTCGCGGTGTGCACGATCCCGTGATGATTCGGGAGAACGACGCGTACTACGTGTTCTCGTCAGGGGCGGGTATTCCTGTCCGTCGCTCAAAAGACATGCTCCAATGGAAGCAGATCGGGCGCGTTTTTGACGAGGATGTTCCTGCCTGGGCGAAGAAGGAGATTCCGCAGGCACAGCATGTCTGGGCACCCGACATTTCGTACTACAACAACCGGTTTCACCTGTATTACTCCGTTTCGACGCTCGGGAGTCAGCGGTCCTGCATCGGGCTGGCCACGAACAAGACTCTCGACCCATCATCTGGCGAGTACAAGTGGGTCGATCACGGCAAAGTGATCGAATCGTTCCCGGGAAAGCTTGACTACAATGCGATCGACCCGAACCTCGTCCTTGATGAGCACGGGAATCCCTGGTTGGTCTGGGGCTCATTCTGGGGCGGCATCAAGCTCATGCGGCTGAACATCGATACGGGCAAGCCGCTCCCCGATGGCCGGCTTATTTGCAGTCTGGCCGCGCGGCCGCGACGGCACGCCATCGAGGCGCCTTTCCTTGTCCGTAAGAACGCGTATTACTATCTCTTCGTGTCGTTCGATCATTGCTGCCGTGGAGTGGCCAGCAACTACAAGATCATGGTGGGGCGCTCGCGCGAAATAGCCGGTCCCTATGTCGACTTTGACGGGCAACCGCTGCGTGACGGAGGTGGCACGATCGTGCTGGCGGGCTATGGCGAATGGCGAGGCCCCGGACACAACGGCATTCTGCTCGACGCGAACGGGGACTGGCTTGTCCATCACATGTACGACGCCCGCAGGAACGGCACGCCGACCATGCAGATTCGCCCACTGATCTGGGGACGCGACGGCTGGCCTGTGGTCGGTGAACCGATTGCCCCGCGTCTGCCGATGCCACCACTTCAGGCCTCGGACCTTCTCGGCGCCTGGAAGCACTCCGTGAACTTCGGGGCCGAGGATTATCTCGAGTTTCTGCCGCAGGGCCGTATGAACTCGGCGGTCGATCAGGCGACCTGGTCGCTCGACGGGGCCCTTCTCAAGCTGCGCTGGCCCGATCCGGCTGCGCCAGGCGGCGCCTGGATTGACACGTGCCATCTCGCCCCCGACGGACGATCCTACGTGGGCCGGAACCAGAAGGGGTTCGTGATCCGCGGCACGCGGAGTCCCGAGCAGTCCGTAGCACCCCGCTGAACGGTGCGCCTTATCGGCGCCTTGACGTTGAGAGGAAATCGGTCGTCTTGCCCACGGATGTCACGAAGCACGAAGCGTTTCACGCCAAGCATGCCCACTCAATCGGTGTCCTCTTCAACGCATACCCCACCTCGCGCAGGTAGTCGCCGTAGACGAGCATCCAGTGGAAGCCGCGCATTTCCTCGGTCAGCCGGTCGCCATCGCCTTGAAACCGCACGTCGATCTGCGAGCGGCAGATCGGGTGAAACGGGGCGTCCACGATCTCACCGCTGATGCCGAGCCAGCGCTCCGCGGCAAAATCAGGGTTGATGATCGTCACCTGCTGGCCCTTCCGCATCTCCACCTTGGGAGCCGCCCCATAGTCGGACTCATAGTGCGTGACAATCCGTGCCGGCTCAAGGGTCTTACCGTCCATCTTCCGCGGGGCCGTGCAATGGGCCAATGTGATGATGCCCTTGTGGGGGTAGGTCGGATTGTGCAGGAAAGGAGGACGGCCGGAGATCGCCGATAGCAGAATCCCCGATGGAATCACGACGAAGTCCGACTCGCAGAACGCCAGATAACCCGCGTCGTTCAAAAGCGTGAGGTTCAGACAAGCCGTCGTCTCCGAGACGGGCATGATGGTGCCCATGCAGGCGTTGATCGTAATGGCTCGGGCTTCGGCTTTGGCGAGCAGGCTGTGGAAGACCTGGTCCATGACGAAGCAGTTCTCCACGAACGCCTTGTCGGTCTCCAGCACGACGCCCGGGGCGCTCAGGTAGGCCGCTGCTTCGTCGCGGGCGCGCCGCACGGCCGCCTCGTCCGAGCGAGCATCCTTCAGCAGTTGCCCCAACTCAGCGTAGGAGACGGTCTGGATGTCGAGCTTGAAGCGCTCGCGTGCCAACTCCGGCGCCCTTGCTCCACCTTGGCTCCAGCCGCCCGGACCGCCAATCGCGATGATCCGCGTTCCGATGGCGTTCTTGAGCCCGCACAACGCGCGCAGGCGCCAGAGGACCTCCTCCTGCTCGTCCACCACCACGTCATGGAAGTCAAAGCCCTTCTGAGCCGGGTGGTCTGTGTGCGCCCGGAGGAAGCGCGGGTGGACGATTTCATACCAGAGGTACACGGGGCCCGACTTGTAGCGGACGAACATGATCATGTCTTTTCCCAATGCCGCGAGGGCGTCCAGAATCTCCGCCCAGCCTCCGGCGGCATACACCAGGATCGCGTCGGCCTGGCCGGCGTCGGTCATATTGCCTACGTCGCCCGCATTGCGGACTGGCGACAGCGGCAGGACGTCGAGCGGGAAGTCGGCCATCTTCTGCAGGGCCTGCAACTCGCCGTGGATCTTGCCCCGCTCCGCATCCACGTCCTGCGGCGTCTGGATGCCTCCCCAGCTTCGCCAACTCGTCTGTGGCCTGGACGTATAGGTCTCGTACATGAGAACCGGTTTGACGACCAGGGGCTTTCGCTTTGGCGCAGCGAGTGCCGTGGCACTGACCTGAGCCAGCGCCGGCCAGGACAACTCGCCGAGCGCCCAGCCGCCGACGGCGGCCGCTCCCAGCCCACCGATGAAGCTGCGGCGGGAGATTCCTCTGCCGCACGAAATCGCCCCGCTCGAGCAGCAGGCGTGTCCGATCCGTCGTCCCGCATGTGCGTCGCTACCCATCGTCAAACCTCCTGCGCCAGAACAGTCTCTCGCAACGTCCGCCGGGCTTCTCGACCCGGCAGTCGCTCGCTCGGCAAACGTCCAGCCGCAGCACCGGGGGCCATGCGCCGCAACGATGCCCCCCCAGCACAGCGATCAGAACCGCCGGTCCCGATTCACTGAACCTACAATCAGTATCCTACGGCCACAGGCCGCCCATCCGCAAGAAGTGATCGCAAGCTACACTGTGGCCCCAGACTGCGCCGTAGTTGCGCGATGCCGAAGGCGCAGGCGTTTCACTGGATTAGACGTCCACGTCGCACCACGCGGAGTCATCGAGTACGCGACGCTGCGGCCGGTTTTTGCCGGTAGTAGTTTACGCCCATGGCGTCGAGTCGCTGCTGATGCACCTCCAGGCGAGAGGAGAAATCGTTCCAGTCGCGCAGGGTGGCCGGCGTCCACGTGACCTCGGCCAGTGCACACATACGCGGGAAGACCATGTACTCGACCTGCTCGGGCGTGGCGATGTATTCCGTCCAGACGTTTCCCTGCGCTCCGAGAATATGCTTCGCCTCATCCGCGGTCAGGTCCGCCGGCGTCGGCTCAAACGAATAGACCTTCTCCAACGTCACAACGTGGCTACCTGCGTGACCCGGCTCGTCCGCCCCCGGCGCCTGCTTCATGTTCAAATAGCAGTGCGTGCCCGGGGTCATCACGACGTCGTGCCCCATCCTGGCGGCCGCGATACCGCCCTTGATCCCTCGCCAGGACATCACCGTCGCGTCGGGGGCCAGCCCGCCCTCGAGAATCTCGTCCCAGCCGACCAGTCGCCTGCCCTTGCCCGCGAGGAACCGGGAGATCCGCTTGATGAAATAGCTCTGCAGCTCGTGTGCGTCGGCAAGCCCCTCCGCCTGGATCCTGGCCTGGCACTTCTTACACGCCTTCCAGCGAGTCTTGGGGCACTCGTCACCTCCGATATGAACATAGCGGCCGGGGAACAACTCCAGGACCTCGCTGAGCACGTTCTCGAGGAACTCAAACGTCCCATCGTTTCCCGCGCAATACACATCCTCGAAGATGCCCCAGCGGGTGGGCACTTCGAAAGGCCCGCCCGCGCACGAGAACTCGGGATAGGCAGCCAGCGCCGCAAGGGAATGACCCGGCAGTTCGATCTCGGGGACGACCGTAATGAAACGGGCCGCCGCGTAGGCCACGATCTCCCGGACCTCGTCCTGCGTGTAGAAGCCTCCATAGCGCTTCTCCTTCTCGCCGCGCCAGGCGGCCACCGTCGTGAGCTTGGGATATTTCTTGATCTCCAGACGCCAGCCCTGATCTTCCGTAAGGTGCCAGTGAAACACGTTGAACTTGTGCAGGGCCAGAAAATCGATATAGCGCTTGACGAATTTGGCCGGCATAAAATGGCGGCCAACATCAAGATGCATTCCCCGCCATTCGTAGCGAGGCGTGTCCATGATGTGCACACACGGCAATGCAATCGCGTGGGCATCCTGAGCGCCTGCAACCTTGGCGTCCTGCCCATCCGGGGGAAGCAGTTGACGCAGCGTCTGAACACCCCAGAACAAGCCACGTAGTTTCGCCGCGCGCAGGAGGACCGAGTCCGCTTCGATCGTCAGCTCGTAACCTTCCTCCGCAAGCGATGCATCGCCTTCAACGATTGCGAGGCGAATCGTACCGGTCGCCGCTGCTCCTTGAGGCTGTGTGCGTATGCTGACATCCGAGTGCGTCACCTGCCGTAACACTGCGGCCAGATGCTCCGCGATGGGCTTAACGTCCCAGTCGCCTTCGTCCACGACAACCGCAGTCGACGTGCTCACAATGAACATACCGGGGCTCATTTTCATGTGGGCCGGACGGGGAATAACCGCAGCCGGAAGAGCACGACTCGCGACTACGCCCGCGGCCGGTGTCTCCTGTGCCACACCCTGCTGTCCTGACACAACACCCGGCGTAAGAACAAGAAAGACGACGACTGCGCCCTCGACGAGTGTCAAACGATGCCTCATCCGCCCGCAAAGCCCAGCCAAACGCCGAGTTGCTGCTTCCCTGGCGGGCTCGGTAGGATGAAAGTCATAGCACCATTCTGCAACCGGAACCGAATCATTCTGCCGCAACACGTGAATTCTCCTTCTGTTGGGGGCAACGCGCCCGCCCGCAACAACTGCCCCGAATACCGGCACCTGGAGATCCGCGGCAACCAGTGCCCCCTGCCGGCCCTCTATAGCCGAGCCGGGGGAGAACGCAAGACCTGGCCAGCCGGATGTAAGTTGAGATACTCCGAATGAAGCTGAGCCGGCAGCCCACGATTCGCCGGCAGAACCAGACCTTTCAGACCGGATCCAGAGTTCTGCGGGACGATCCTCCGCTCTGGTCACCCCGTCTTCGGCGACTGCGTCGGCCATGGTTTGCCCTAATCAGGGCAAGGGAACGTTGGATCCACGGCGCACCTGTAATAAGTCCTGAACGCCGCAATAGCCTCGTCCAGACCCGGGATATTGATCATAATATCGCCCTCTGTGTAGTAGTCCCTTGCATAATAGACCTGCGTTTCGTTGGGGCGGAATTTCATGATCGACATGCCCTTGGCACTATAGGGAACACCGTTGAAACTGCCCGCCATCGTCCACGTCGCTGTGTATATGCCATTGATGCAAATCTCGTCTTCAACCGTAGTGATCAGATCCGGAGTGCTGGCAAACAATCTCGCGTAGAATTCCGACATGATGTCGATTCCCTGGATGGTGACGATCGGATCATTGTATTCAATATCATCGGTGTAGTATTGTAATAACGAGGGCCAATTCGTGGCTTGCACCTCGAGGAGCGCGCGCCCGATCGCCTTGCGTTCCCGATTGATACGACTCATATCACTTTCGGCGCTGACCATCATAGGCAGCAGCAGAATAATGACAACGAGTACTGCGGACGTTACGATGTACTTCTTCATCTTCAGCCTCCTATCAGTTGTACCCTAATTCAAAACCCTCTAGACCCAGATTTCCCCTATGACCTGGCCCGGCAACGCCGCCAGACCGTGTTCGCCCAGTATACAGCGCCCCGCCCCCCCACGGAAGTACTTTGCGATGTCCAAGTCGCGATAGCGGGTAACCACCGGCTCCAGTACCGCGCGCTATTCGTCGGCGCTGGCCACGTTCCCATTCGGCAGCAACACCCGCTCCAGATCGCCCAGGCGGTTAAAGCTGAACGGCGGGTGGTAGCGGGTGCTGACGAAACATGCTCTCCAGCCTATCTCCAGCCGCGTCAACTTGCCTCCTTCATCGACGCGTGTAATGCGGCGCGCGTGCCTTCCAGATCGAAGACGTCGCGCTGGTTCTCGCGCATCACAAGCGTGGCGAGTTCCATCGCCTGCTTTTCACTGAGCAGCCTCTCGTCCACTTCCGCCTGCAGCGCCCGCGTCAGCCAGCGGCGGCACTGTGCAGCGTATCCCACGGACTGCGCCGCCCAGCACGCGTCGCCTCCGAAGGCGAACAGCTTATTCACCGGCGCAGTATGAATCCACCGGCGGACGAAGTCACAGAGATTGAACGGATCGATGCTCCAAGCCCAGCACAGATCAATGAACACGTTCGGAAAATGCTTGGCCAGAGCAAGAAGTTCACCGCCATAGGGATAACCGCAATGCATGAGCACGAACTGCGCCTGCGGGTATTTCACCAGGAGCGGGCACAGATGTGCAGGGCGCGTGCGCTCCAGGACCATTTCGCTGTGTCCGGCGCAGTAGCCCGTATGATGCTTGAACGGCAGGTTGTGCTGGGTCGCAAGTTCGATGCCGCGCGCCCAGCACCAGTCGCCCAGGCAAAGACGATCGTCGTCAGTAAGCTCATGACCAGCGAGTTGTCTCTGCAACACACCCTCTACGTCTGCGTCAGACCGATCCTTCCAGCGCAACGTTCGCGTGTAGGCGTGCGGAGATTTTACGCCGATGGCGCACGGCGCGTGTTTGGCGAAAATACCCGTCATCGCCTCCCGGAGCGATTCGAGATCATACACGTCGACACCGACCTCCGCGTGGATGGCCTCCGCATCGATCTGGCCGTTGACGAACGATACCCAGGAAATATCGCTCAAGAAGAATTCAGGCGCTTCCGGGTCGGCCTTACACGGCCAAGTGGCATCGTCGATCTGCACGTATTCGATGTTCGCCATCTCCCTCAGCAGCCGTAGCCGCGCCCGCGGCTGCCATAGCTCCGCGTCACGCGCCCGTGCCGTTTCAACTGCCTCGGCGGAGATCTCCTCCATCCCGTACACGAGCTTCGCGGCGAGGCGGAGGCCCTCACCGTACCCGGTGTGCTGGCAATGCTGCCAAGCGTCGCTGATGGCGTTGAAACGCCCCCGAACGTCGTGGTCGCTCGAGTCCACCAACCGCTCAACGGCCTGGGGATCCGCTCCAGCGACGACAAGGTCGGCCGTGATGTACGTGCCTCCGAACAGGGTCTGGAGCACGTCAGGTGACTTGTCGGCGACCTCCGCGGCGGAACTGATATGCTCATGCGTGTCGGCCAACGGCGTTTGTCGAATGTGATGTTCCAGGTCGGTCATCGCAGGCTCACAGTACTGAACAAGCCAGCCTTCCCCGCGGGGGACCGGAGGCCATCCACACCGGCCCTTCAAACCCGCGCGCCCTGTCTTCCGGGCACGTGACCGGCATCCTACGCCTACAAGCTGGTCGACCGCAACCTCAAACGGCAGTGCCAGCAGTTCGCGGGGCGGCAGATACCGGGCATGCGATGGGCACAGGCGACCGCGGCACCGCAGCGACGCCCCAGACGCAAAGTCTGCTTCAGTGCACATCGGCTCTTCGATACGCCGTTTCAGCGGTTGTGTGGGGCAGACAGACGACATAGAATCGTCATCGTTACTCGGGACGCAAGAAGAATGAGCCGCTTGAACGTATTCCTGACCGGGATAGCCTGGACTTGGTCGTGCATCCCGACTCTCGGGGGCGACATGAATGCGGACCCGCAAAGCGCCGCGACGTCCTTCCTGAACGCCAAGACACTGTTTCAAACTAACGTGCCGTACGACCCGCGGATCGCCATTGCTGTCGATGGCGTCATTGTTCACCAGCATGGCGCAGACATCGAGCCGCTGCGCCGCTCGCTCGCCTCATGGAAACGAGAAGGCTACATCGTGGGACGGATGTTCTTCGCGGACTCAGACGCGCAGAACGAGTATTGGACCGGCAAATGGGACGGCACACCGCATCCGGATGATGTCGAGCGTGACGCCACGGGAGCCGTCATCAAGTGCGCCGGCGTCCGGCCGTATATGCTCCCGACCGATGGCTGGACGCGTTACCTGCAGGAAATGACCGTCGAGTCCATCGATGCGGGGGCTGACGCCGTCCTTCCTGAGGAACCACTTGCCCACGCGTTCAGCGGGTACGAGAAGAGTTTTCGGCAACTCTGGGCTCGGCGATTCGATCGGCCCTGGGAAGCGGAAAGTGCTTCCGCTGCGGCGCGCTTCCTCACCGGGCAACTGAAGAATGAACTCTACGCTGATCTGGAACGGCGGTTGCTTGAAACCACAAAGCAGCACGCGCGACAGGTTGGCAGAGACGTCGCATTCGTTCTTCCGGTCCACTCGCTGTACAGCAACGCCGCCGCTCAGCTTGTGGCACCGCTTGGCACCTCGCTGTCCATCGAGGGGATCGACGGCTACATCGGGCAAGTCTGGACCGGTCCCGTGAACTGGGCTCTCGGGCAATACGAAAGTCCACAAGCATCCTTCTTCACCTCCGCGTACGCCCTGTACGACTACTTCGTGCAGCTGGTGACCGGCAGCGGCAAACGCCTGTGGCTGCTCGCCGACCCCGTCGAAGATAACCCGAACCACAAGTGGTCGGAGTTCGAACAGTGGTATCGGCATAGCGTTGTGGCGAAGCTGCTGTTTCCCGAGGTGAATGCGTTTGAGGTCATGCCCTGGCCGGATCGGATCTTCCTGCCCGGTTACGCCTCCGGAGGCGGGACTCCCGCGCCCCAGCGGTACCGGGTGGTCATTCTCTCCGCGATCCAGGTGCTCCAGGAAGTGCCTGCGGGTGGCTGTTGGTGCCGATCGCCAACGTCTGGTCGCCGGACTGAGCCCACCGCCGGGATTGGCGTGGCCGTCGCGGACTCAGTCCTCTGGGAGAAGGATCCCCGGGCAGTCCTTCAAGGCCTGTACGGTGCTCTGCAACCGCTTCTGCACGCGGGTGTTCCTGTATCAACCTGTATCACGGAGCGTGCCGGTCAGCCGGACTACCTGTCGAGATTCCGTGTGATCGTCCTTTCATACGAGACGTGGAAACCCGTGGACGCTGCGTTCCACGCTGCGCTGGCGGACTGGGTGAGACAGGGCGGTTCACTGATAGTCGTAGGCGCGCCACACAGCCTGAGCGATGAGGCGTTCTGGTGGAAGGACAGCGGCTATCCGTCACCTCTGCATCACCTGCTGGCGGAATTGGGTGTTGCTGACCAGGCTGACGGCGACCATCCGGTCGGCCGAGGCTGGGTGCTGCGGCGGAATGTCTCCCCACGCGGATTCGCTGCCCCCGCTACCGCCAGGCGCGAGTACCTGCCCCTGGTGAAACGAGCGATGCAGAAAGCTGGCATGGCGACTGGCCTCCAGACGCCCGGGCACTTCTGCATGCGGCGCGGGCCGTTTGTCATCGCGAGCTCGACGCGCACTCCGCTCCTGATCCCCGGAAAGCTCGTCGACGTCTTCGATCCGGAGTTTCCCGTGCTGGACGGCGTGCGGCTCGAGCCCAATCAGAGCGGCCTGTACCGCGACGTGAGCGAGATTCTGAACCCAGACTCTCTAACGGATAGCAAACCCTGTGTGCTCCATACGACGCACCGGCTGATGTCCACTCGGTTCGTCGACGAAACGTTGTGCGTGACGATCAGGGGGCCCACCGAAACTCCGGCTGTCGTTCGTGTCTTTCGAGCAGGACGCGATGTTCAATCCGCCAAGGTCCGCAACAGTCTTGGACAGGAGGTGGCCCTGTCTCTGCAGCCGGACAAGGCGACGGTCCTGGCGCGTTTCCCCAACGACCCCGACGGCAGTGTACTCGAGATACGATGGCAGCAGCCATGACAGGTAGGCCACAGCTCACGACTGTTTTCACGCACAGTGGCCGCCACGCCCTGCCGTGGGCGCCAGGCCCGCAAGGACAACACCCTCGGCCTCGAGACCGCAAGTACAAAGCCCGCAAGTTGACTCACACGGTTCCGCGACGCACCATGATCCAGGGCTTCGCAATGTGTGCAGTGATTTGCGCCGCGTTCATCTGTCCGAGCGGCATGGCAGACGAGCCCCTGCCGATCTACGGGCCGAGTGTCATCATCGACCCGAGCTTCTCCTACTACCGCAACCGTACGGTGCAGAGCATCGCCGCGGAAGTGCGCGCGAATGGCTATACCATCGTGCGCTACGTTTTGACGGCCGACAGCAACCTCGATCCCGCCCTGGTCAGCGCTTTCCAGCGCGAGAATATCGGCGTGTGGTACCTGACCTTCGGCAACGGCACGTATTCAACAAAGGACCTGCCGGAGGGCTGGCAGGCCTGGAAAATGGTGACTCGAACCGACTTGGAGGGCGGGTCCCACAGCGACGGCTTCACGCGTCTGTGCCTGAACAATTCGAGCTATCGCAGCTGGAAGAAATCACAGATCGCGCGGACGCTTGCACGCTGCCCGTTCCAGGGCGTGGACATCGCCGAACCGCATTGGCCGGAGTACCCCGGTGTCGAGAGCCCCGCGTATGCCTGCTTCTGTCCGTCGTGCCTAGCGGCGTTTCAAAAGATGTTCCCCGGCGAGACAGCCCTGCCCAACATAATCGACGCCGGATCGCCGAGAAGTCCAGCGCGAAACCCGGGATTGTGGACCAAATGGCTTGCGTTTCGACAGACCTCTCTAACCACCTTCCTCGATGATCTGGTTAACGGGCACGACGGCGTTCGCGAAGAAGCACCAGGCGTAAAAGTGTCGGTCTGGACGCTGGCCTTGGCCGGCAAGGATGGCATGCGCAGCGTTCAAGAGGACAGCGGCGAGGACGCCTGCCAGATCGTCGGCGTCGTCAAACCAGACCTGCACTGCCTGCAGACCCATTGGCCGGACTGGCTGCGGCCGGATCTCAAACCCCACTACGTCGACGCCTATGCCCCGTTCATTCAGCAAATTCGCCGTGTCGCTCCGAACCTGCCGTTGATGATCCAGGCCGACATCGGCTCGAAGCAGGAGAACAGGAGATCATGGGAGTGGATCAAGGCGTTTGAGCGGGCGTGTGCTCGTCTGGGAGCCGACAGTACGACCCTTTACGAGTACTCTCTGGGCCGGTACATGTACACCGATCCACCGCGCATCACGGAGGTCCGCACGCACGGCAAGCGGCTGGAGCTTCGCTTCACGAAGCGGCTCGAAGCCTCGTCGGCGGCCGATGTGAGTCACTATCAACTTGCCCCGGGCACCATCGTTGGTGCCGAGGTGGACGGCAATCTCGTCCTCTTGTCCGTGACGGGCGTCGAGCCCGGCACGCCAAGTGTGCTCACTGCTCGTGGTCTCGCCGACGCCCCCGATCGGCGGTTCTTTCACGATCATCCCCTCACGGTGCTGAGGTCACAGACGGTTCGCTTCACATTCTGAGTCAAGCGCGGCGCCTTGGCGACTCCGGAGAAATGCAAAACCCCAACTCTACGCGTCCATTGTGTCGAGCCGCAAGCGGCGAGACCACCGCGGGACGCGGTGGTCAAACTGACCACCAGTAAGACAGGCCGAGGGCTCGCACGCGCAAGCGGTGCCAAAGAAACAGATTCCTCATCCCCATAGACAAAGCAAGTAACAGGGGAGTATCCTCGAGGAAAAGGACCTGACGACCTGAGATGAGCGACGGCGACCAAGTACCATTGTTCGATCTGGGCGAAACACCGCCCCCCGTGAGGCGCTTCGGCGGCCAAGATGTCGTCGTACGCGAGGTGCGATGCAAGAGTCTGCTGAACCGTTGCAGAATCGATGACTACTCCTTCAACTGCTACGTCGGTTGCGGCCACGGCTGCAAGTACTGCTACGCGCGGTTCATGCAGCGGTTCCATCCCCACGCTGAGGAATGGGGCAAGTTCGTGGACGTCAAGATCAACGCCGTTGAGGTCCTGGCCCGACAATTGCGCAGGCTCAAGCCCGGGCAAGTGTTCACGTGCAGCGCCTGCGACGGGTGGCAACCCGTTGAGCAGCACTACCGGCTGACGCGTGAATGTTGTCGGCTACTTCTGAATGCCGGCTTCCGCCTGAGCATCCTGACCAAAAGCCGGCTCGTCCTGCGGGATCTGGACATCTTCGGCGGCCACAACGTTCGACTGGGCGTCACGATCACGACGCCCGACGAATCGTGGGCCCGGATCTGGGAGCCTTCGGCGTCATCCGTCTCGGACAGGGTGGACGTCCTCCGCCAAGCGAAGAAGGCCGGTCTGGAAACGGCTATCATGTTCGGCCCGCTCCTGCCGAAGATCAGCGATACCGATGAGGCGCTGGCGGAACTCTTCGCCTTGGCGGCCGATACCGACGTTGGCCAGGTCTGGACCGACATGCTGAACCCGCGCCCCCGCGTCTGGCCCAGTGTCCAGCAAGTGCTGCAACACCACCGCCCCGACTTGTACGAGCATTATCGCCGCCTGATGTTCGACTCAGCCCATCGCCGCGCGTACCAGCGTCAGCTTGACGGACGCGTCCGCCGAGCGGCCAAGAACGCCGGCCTGGCCAACCGGTTGACCTGAACCCCCCACCGCCATGCCTGGGATCCTCTTGGGGATCATCGATGCCCGCCCCCCGCTCCCGAGAGTGCGGCTGATCAGGCCAACACGGCTCCCCTCGTCGCACGCGCGTCCACCACCGGAGGACTCGACAGAACCCCGCCGGACCGGTTGTTACCCAGGTGTTACGCAACTTTCACGCCGGATTCGCATAAGAAACCTGGAACCCGAGGCGGCGCAGCGCCGTCTAAGCACTGGACTGCGTAGCCGGTCTGTCCCTCAAGAGACGGGGCGCGGACATGTATTTCGTGCGTCCACGGTGTCGACCATTCCCCTCACACGTCCAGGAGTAAGCAAGATGTTGCGAGCGAATCTAGGGTCGATTGCGCTGTTGAGTCTGGTTGCCCCCCTACCGCTCTCGGCCGGCGAGAAACCGCACCCGTCCGCCGGACCGGAGATCGCCATCACGCACGCGCTGCACGCTCGCGAATACGAGCGGGCTGTCGAACTCGTCGATGCCGCCCTGCCGGCGGCAGAAACCGCCGACCGCGAGCACTTCATGTACTACCGCGGACTGGCGCTGCTGCATGCCGGACGGCACGAGGACGCACTTCAGCAGTTCGCCGAGCAGCTCGAGCAGTTCCCCGACGGTCCGTGGGCCCCCAAGGCCCGCTTTCGCAAGGCCGACGCTCACGTGGCGCTCAAGCAGTTCGAGGCGGCCGAGCGTATCTACGGAGATTGCGTGCGCGCGCTGGTCGGCGAGGGACGCAGGGCCGAGATCGCCAAAGTGTATCTCGAATTCGCTGAGGAATACTACAGCCCGCCGGAAGCTCTCACCAAGCCCGACTACCAGCGCGCCCGCGGCTTCTACGAACGGGCCCTCGAGCTGGAGCCCGGCGAGGCACTACGCGACGAAATCCTCTACAAACGCGCCTTGTGCAACCACATGCTCGAGGAATGGGCCACCGCCGTCTCTCAGTACGAACAGTACCTCATCATCTTCGACCCTGACTACCGCGCCCTGGAGAAGCAGCGGCGGCAGAACGCACCGCTGCCCGCGGCCGCGCGGCAGACCGGCAAGCGCAGGCTCGCCGCCCGTCTGGGGCTCGCCCAGAGCCGATTCTTCATGGGCAACATGATCGACGCCCGTCGGGCATGCCAGGACCTGCTCACGCTCCTGGACAAGGCCGGCAAAGACCGGGAGCGATCCCAGGAAACGACCGACATCTGGATCAAAGCCACGTACCTGCTCGCGAAGACCTACGGCATCCCCGAGCCGCCGGACGCAGAATCGCTCGCCCTTGGCGTCCAGACGCTCGAGAAGCTGCTGCACGCGCATCCTGCGGCGAAGCAAGCCATTCAGGCGGCGCACGACATTGGTGCGGCCTACGCCCACCTTGGCCGAAACGATGAGGCCATCACGGCATTCCGGGCACTGCTGGAACGAGACGCCATCGACCCCAATACAGACGAAACGCGCAAGCTCGCCGAGCAGCTCTCGCAGGACGCGCTATTCCAGATCGGGCAACTGTATTTCGGGCAGAAGAAGTACAAGGAGGCCATCGACGAGTGGAATCAATACGTCGCCCGCTACCCGGCCGGCCCGCTCTGGTCCGCCGCTCAGCAGGCGATCGTGAATGCCGAGTACAAAATAGGCGCCGACGCAGCTGCCGAGAAGCAGTACGACGCGGCCCGTGAGGCCTGGACGCGCTTTCTGCAGGAATACCCACTCGACAACCGCGCCCCCGGCATCCTGTTTGCCTTCGGCTCGATGGCCTACGCCGAGCAGCGCGAGCACGAGAAGGCCGGCGACAAGCCCGACTGGAACCAGCCGATCGCACACTGGGAGCGGCTGGTGAACAAGTTCCCGAAGACCGAGGAAGCCGGCCAGGCCCAGTTCGAGATCGGCCGGGTCCTGGAGGACAAGATTCAGGACCTCGACGCGGCGATCAAAGCCTATCGCAAGCTGGACTGGTCGGACTGGGCCGCCCGCGCCAAACAGCGCATCGCCGAGATGCAGGCCACGCGGCTACTCGTGCGCACCGAGCGCAGCTTCCGCGCGGACGAGCCGGCCAAAGTCCGTGTCGACGTGCGCAACATCGACAAGGTCAGCGTCAAGCTCTATCGCATCGACATGCAAGACTACTTTCGCAGGAGCCACACGGTCGGCGGCGTGGAGCGGCTGGACCTGCTGCTGATCGATCCCGATCAGACGATCGAGGTTCCCATCGACGCATTCGCGACCTACAAGCCGATCACGCAGGAGATCGAGATACCGTTCGAAGGCCCCGGCGTCTACGCCGTCAACGTCAGCAACGAGACCGGCGAAAAGGAGCCACCGGGCGGCGGGCCGATTCAGCGCGTTGAGGCGACCACGCTGGTGATCCGCTCGAACATCGACGTGATCATCAAAAGCTCGCGCCGGCAGCTGCTCGTCTTCGCCCAGGACATGAGCACACAAGAGCCGGCCGGGGGCGTCAAGATCCTTGTCTCCGACGGCGGCAAGATGCGCTTTGAAGGTCAGACCGGCGAAGACGGCGTCTGGCTGTCGAAGTCGAAAGACCTGAAGGATCTCGGGCAGCTTTCCGTCCTCGCCCTGCGCGACGAGCACGTTGCCGGCAACGCGCTATCGCTGCAAGGGCTGGAGTTTTCGACCGGTTTGCAGGCCCGCGGCTACATCAACACCGACCGGCCCGTCTATCGCCCAGGCGAGGCCGTCAACATCTGCGGCATTCTGCGCGAAGTCAAAGACGGGCAATACTGCCTGCCGACGCAGCCGGAGGACGAGCGGCTCGGCTGGAAGCTGGACGTCGTCGACGCCAAAGGCCGCGTGCTCCGAACCGAGCCGGTCAGCCTCAGCGACTTCGGCTCGTTCGCCACGCAGTTCCGCGTCGCCGATGACGGGCCCACCGGCGAGTACAAGCTCATCGTGCGGCGGCCGGAGGGGCCGACGTTCACCGGACGCTTTAACGTGCAGGTGTACGAGGTGCCCAAGGCCCTGCTGCGCTTCGAGTTCGACGAGCCCGTTGTCATGCGCGGCGACAAGATCAAGGGCAGCCTGGTCGCGACGTACACGTACGGCGAGCCGGTGGTCGGCAAGACCGTCGAATACAACATGCAGCTATGGACTGGTGAGCCGCTGAACCGCGTGGGCGTCACCGACGAGGAAGGCAAAGTCGCGTTCGAGTTCGACTCGACGCTGTTCCCGGAAGAAGGCGGCGTGCTGCTCCAGGCTCGCCAGGCCGACCTCGAAATCGCAACGTCCGGCACCGTGTTCATCGCCGTGCGGGCTTTCCGGGCCACCGTGAAGACGGTTCGACGTGAGGCGGTGTTCCTGGCGGAGGAGCCGGTCGAGGTGACGGTCGAGACCAAGAACCTCAAGGGCGAGCCGATCGCCAAGGACATGACGCTCACCGCCTTGCTGCGGACGCACAGCTGGACGGAGACCAAGGTCGCATCGGCCGAGGTGCACACTGATGAGAAGACCGGCGTCGGACGCGTGACCCTCCGCCTGGACAAGGGCGGCACGTACGTGCTGCGGGCCGAGGGCAAGGATCGCTTCGGCCACGTCGTGCTGGCCGAGGCGCAGATCCTGGTGTCCGACGACGAAGACAGGACGCGGCTGCGGCTCTTCAGCGACCGCCAGCACTACAAGGTCGGCGAGACGATTGACCTGAGCATGCACTCACGGCTCGGTGAGCAGGAAAGGCAGGGAGACCAGGAACCGCGGGCTTCAGCCGGTTCGCGAGGCACCGCGCCGGCGTTTCTGGCGCTGGTCACCTATGAAGGCGACGAGATCATCGGCTACCGCACCGTCCGCATCGCCCCTGGTCACAACCCGCTGCAAATCCCGGTCGAGAACGCCCACTTCCCGAACTTCGCGGTCGGCGTGGCCGTCATGGAGCCGGGCGCGACGGACGTCTCGCACGCCACCAGACGTGGTCGCCTGCACTCGGCCACTCGCGAGTTCACCGTCGAGCGACAGCTCACCATCACCCTCAAGCCCGACAAAGAGACCTATCACCCGCGCGAGGAGCTTACTCTTGACGTCACCGTGACAGACCAGCAGGGCAACCCGGTTGAGGCCGAGGTCGGCCTGGCAATGATCGACAACGCCCTGCTCTCGCGCTACCCGGACCCGACGCCGCACATCGTGAGCTTTTTCCAGGAAGGCGCCCATCGCCGCGCCGCGCTGCGGACCGAGACAAGCTGCACGTTCCGCTACAACGCCCGGACACGCGCGATGGTCACGGAACTCCTGGCCGAAGCCCGGCGGGAAGCCGAAGAGGCCGCGCGCTACGCACTGGCTCCTGCCGCAGTTGGGGGCACGCCAGATGCTTCGGTGAGTTACTCGATTCCATTCCGAGTTTACCCACTCAGCCACAGGGACGCGGGCGAGATGCGTGATGTCCTAGAGAGGTTGTTCTCCGGAAGCCGGCGCAAGGAGGGCAGCGCCTCGAGCGACCGAATCGCGCCGCGGATCGAGGTCGATTCGCGCTCGAACTCGCTCCTCGTCTCCGGCGATCCGCGCCTGCTGGAGCAAATCGCTGTGATCGCCCGGCAACTCGACTCGCCCGCATCCTGGACTGCGAGTAGTGACACCGCGTTGCGTGACCTGCAAGTCGAGCGCGGACCGATGATGGCGGCATTAGCACCTGAGTTCTTGCTGGAAGAAGGAGCCGGACACGCGTGGTCCTTCACAAGGGGGGGCGACTTCTCCTACGCCGCCCAGTTCCTTCCCAGTGACGATCTCATGCGCCAAGGCCTGGGTGGTAGCGCTCGCGGCATGGTGTTCCGGGCCGGTCGACCCGCGCAGCAGGCTCAGCAGCAACTCGCCCAGAGCGCGCTGCAGTTGGGTGAAACCTACGACTTCGAACAATACGGACGCCTCTCCTACGGCTACTCGGTTCCGGGCGCCGAGAGGTACGCCGGCCGGCGCGGCGTGCAGCGCGCGCTGCGCGACAAGACTGCCCAAGTGCGCGCCAAACTCGCCAACGTGGCACCGCGCGATATCCCCGCCATCGGAGCAGAGCTCAACACGTTTGTCCGCGAGGCGCCGCCACGGACCTACTTCCCCGAAGTGGCGTACTGGAACCCGCGCATCACGACCGACGCCGACGGCAAGGCTACGGTCAAGATCATCGTGCCGGACTCGAGCACGAAGTGGAAGTTCATCGCCCGTGGGGCCACGCCCGAGACTCTGGTCGGCCGCGGAGAAGCCCAGGTGCTCAGCAAGCATGACTTCTTCGTCGAGCTGATCACACCGTCAACGCTGATCGAGGGCGACAAGTTCCAGCCGCGCGCGACAGTGCACTGCCTGACGCCCTACGAGGGCAAGGTCGACGTGACGCTGCGCGCCAGCCGACGAGGCGACGCGCAATCCGAGGGCGAAGCGCAACCGGCGGATTATCAGCCCCAGACCCGTACGATCGACGTGAAGGGCACCGGGACGTTTGACGTGACCTTTGATGCGCTGACGGTCGGCGAGCCCGGCGAGATCGTGTTCGACCTGTCGGCCCAGACGCAAGAGCAGGTGTCGGAGACGGATAAGCGCAAGCTCGGCGACGTGACGGTATGCGACGTACCGATCCGACCATGGGGCATGGCGATCGAGGCCCATGCGGCCGGCGTCGGGCAGGACACCGATTTCGTCGAGATCGAGCTGCCGCCCGTTACCGACCCACAGCGTGAATACCACGACGTGCAACTGACGGTGGCCGTCGGGCCCAGCATGCAGCGCTGGCTGATCGAGGAGGCGCTCGAAAGCGGGCCGCGCTGGCATTACATCGAGCACCAATTGGCCGCCAGCCGCATCGCCCCGCCGCGGACGCACGCCGATACGGCCTCGTCGCTGCTGGCTTGCCTGCACGCGGCGGATTACGTGCGGTCGCAGGACACACCGTCGAGCGCGGATGTGCGCGTGCTCGACGAGCGCGTCGCGGGGCTCATCGCGCAGCTTCTGGCCACCCAGGACGAGAACGGCGGGTGGACGTGGTGCGGCAAGGGGCGCGAGGCCGATCCCTGGACGTCAGCCTGCGTGGCGTGGGCACTCGGCAAGGCCCGGCACAACGGGCATCCGGTGGCCGACCAGGCCGTGCAGAAGCTCGTCAACTACCTGCGCAAGGTTTTCGCAGACGCCAACCCCAGCCAGTACGAGCTGAAGGCGACCGTGCTGCACGGGCTGTCGTGGTTCGATACGGTGGATTTCGCGCACGTCAACCGCCTGCACCGCAGCCGTGAGAACCTCAGCAACGCCGCCCTCGGACACCTGGCCCTCACATTCGTCCGCCTGGACCGCAATTCCGCCGCCGGGGAGGTGCTGGCCGTGCTGCAGCGGCGCGTGAGCGAAGGCCGCGGCCCGCGGCGCGTGTGCTGGCTGTCGAACAAGGGCAACTCGGCCTGGATGAACAGCGAGCTGGAGGTCACGGCGCTGGCGCTGTTGGCGCAAATCTCGGTTGACGCACGCGTGACAACCGTGCCGAAGATGGTGGCCTACCTGACGGCAGCCGCCCGTGCTGACGGCTGGCGACCGCACAAGGCCCGCGGCACCGTGCTGGCCGCGCTGGCCACGTACTACGCCCGCGCGGAGCAGCAGGCGGCCAACTACACGCTGGCTGTCAGCATCAACGGAGAAGAGGTGCGGAAGCTCACCTCGGACGACACCGGATCGCTGCGGATCGACGTGGGGCAAGACGAGTTGCGACCCGGCAAACAGCGCGTCGACTTCGCCTTCAGCGGGCGTGGGGAATACGCGTACGCCATCACGCTGCGCGGCTTCTCGCGCGGCTTCCCGGATACGAACGAAATGCCCAGAAACGTGCTGCGCGTCTACGAGCGGGCCGTCATGCCGCCGGCCATTGAGTATCGGGGTCGAGTGGTGCCGGCCGGCTTCTCGGTTGCCCAGGAATACGACTGGTTCCGCAACAAGGCCCGCCATCTGCCGGTCGGCGAGGTGGCCTCGGTCGAGGTCAGCCTGCGGCGCTATAACCGCTCAGAGAACACGGCTGGCGACCGTGACTACGTCATCGTCAAGGAGACCATCCCGGCCGGTTTCCGGCTGCTGGAAGAGACGGTCAGCGGTGAGTTCCTGGCGTCCGACTACACGGACAACGTGCTGACGCTGTATTACGGCAGCCGGCGCGACCTGGGCGGGCTGAACTACCGTATGGTCGCCACCACGCCGGGCGATTATCCCCTGCCACCGACAATCATCCGCAGCCTCTATCGGCCTGAGGTCGTGCACGTGAACAAGGCCGATGAGCTGCTCACGGTTCTGTCACGCGGCTCGAAGAACCCGGACGATTACCGCATGACACCCGACGAGCTGTACAACCTTGGCAAGCTGCACTTCGACGATGAGGTCTACGCGCCGGCCGCCGAGCATCTCGAGGCACTGCTCGCCGGCAAGTGGCTGCTGCGCGACGAGCCCTATCGCGAGTCGGTGCGCATGCTGCTGAGCGCCGCCCTGGACCGCGACGATCCGGACGCAATCGTCAACTACTTCGAGATTCTCAAGGAGAAGTATCCCGACCTGGTCGTCCCGTTCGAGCAGATCATCCGAGTGGCCGCCGCGTATTCGCGTACGGGCCAGTACGAGCGGGCCTACCTGGTCTACCGGGCAACGGCCGACGCGTCCTTCGTCCGCGATTCGGCGGTCGGCGGCACGCTGCAGGACGAGGGTCGCTTTCTGGAGAGCATCGACTTCCTGGAGAATCTGTGGCGGGCCTATCCCGACACGCCGCAGGTGGAGAGCACGTACTATGCCCTGGCGCAGACGCTGGCGGCGCAAGCACAGAACCCGAGCGCCGTCCGGCCACGGCGGGCGGCGGACGGAGGGAAGAAGTACGTCACGCGCGAGGATATCCTGCGCGAGGCCATCGCGCTGCTCGAAAAGTTCCTGGCGCTGTATCCGGAAAGCCCGGTCGCGGACGAGGCTTCGTACTCGCTGGCGGCGGCGTATCTCGAGCTGGACGAGTTCACGATCGTCATACGCCGCACGCAGGGGTTCGTCGAGCGTTTCGTCAAGAGCAAGTGGCTCGACCGCTTCCGCTACATCCAGGCGCTGGCACTGTTCCACCGCGGCGAGTTCGAGCAAGCCCGCGCGCTGGCGCAGCTCGTATCCGAGGCCACGTATCGCGACGACCAGGGTGTCGAGCGGCCAAGCCCAAACAAGTGGCTGGCGCTGTACATCATCGGGCAGATCTTCCACGCGCAGGGTAAGACGGCCGATGCCATAGCGTTCTATGACAAGGTCCGCGACCGCTTCTCCGACGCGGATGAGGCCGTCAGCTACTTCGAGCACAAGTACGTCGAATTGCCGGAAGTCACGATCTTCCACCCGGACGAAGACGGCTTTCGCGAAGCGGATGAGTGGTCCCGGCATTTGCGCAACGACAAACCCGAGCACAAGCCGCCGCCCTCCCCCACTGCTTCACCGCTCCACGATAACCCGTTCATCCGAATCGACTATCGCAACGTCAAATCCGCCGTCTTGCAGGTCTACCGAGTGGACCTGCTCAAGCTCGCGCTGATCGGGAAGAACCTGACGCAGATCACCGCCGTCAATCTGGCCGGGATCAAGCCGATCGTCGAGAGGACCGTGACGCTCGGCGACGGGCACGACTACGTGGACAAGTCCTTCCGTGTGATGCTCGATGGGCTCAGCGCCGAAGAAGGCGTCAGGCCGGATGATCCCGCGTCGGCCGTGGGCGCGTACCTGATCATGTGCCGCAGCGACGATCTGTTCTCCAGCGGGCTGGTGCTGGTCACGCCGCTGGCGGTCGAGGTGCAGGAGGACGTCCCGGCCCGGCGGACACGAGTGAACGTGGTCAACGCCATCACGCGCTCCGGCTTGAGTGACGTGCATTTAAAGGTGATCGGCACCGAGATGAAGAGCTTCGTCTCCGGCGAAACGGACCTGCGCGGCGTGTTCGTGGCCGACGGCGTGTCAGGCTATCCCACGGCTGTCGCCCGCGACGCCGCAGGACATTTCGCCTTCTATCGCAGCGACGGCGCCACGCTGGCGATGGCCGCGCTTAGCCAGCCCTCCGCAGCTGAGAAGGAGCTGACCGATAAGGACCGCAAGACCGACTACCGCCTCAACGTATCGCAGGAGCAGAGGCGGATCCAAGGCGCCAACGCAGTCCAACTGGAGGGCATGTTCAAGAAGGGCCAGAAGGGCGTCAAGATAAAGAGCTCCCAGTAACGCGACCTGTAGCGACCTGCACATCTGCTGTACAGGTTGCTGCGCGCGCGCATGCCGATCACGTTCCCGCGCGAAGCAACCACACGAAGCCGGCCACCAGCAGCCCGACGGCCAGCCACCCTGCAAGGAAACCGACAACCGAGACGACACTGGGACGCGGAATCTCAAAGTCCGGATGATCCAGCCAGACAGTCCGTTGTGCGGGAGTGGTTCCAGGATGGCTCAATCCTGGTGAACGGGAAACGCAAGGACAGCGAATACGACCTGTTCATCGGAACGCGCGAGCAGATTGCGCTGCAATCGGACGAGAACGGTCACGAGTCCGTGCCTCGTGGCCCGCCCTGGGATGCGCACCTGGCGGACGTCCAGGGCCGGGCGTTCCGGCTGTTCGAGGCGAATCGAAAACAGGACGTCGGGGTCCTGCTGCTCGCGTAGACGGCGAAGTCGAAGTTGCTGACGAAGGTTGAGACCGAGGATCGCGCGATCGTCGGCGTGATCTTCCTTCAGTAGACGCCGGCCCTACCGCGGCCCGGTGAAGACGTTCTGGAACAAGCCGAAGTCGCCCAGATCGATGTCATCATCTCCGTCCAGATCGCCGTGTTCGCAGCCCCCGAAACCTGGCACGCCAGGGCCAGCCAGGCACGTTTCCCACAATGCGTAGTCCTCCAGGTCCACATCGCCGTCAAAATCAAAATCGCCGTCGCCGACGGACGGGTAGACCAGCGGGGCCTCAAACGCCGCGTACGCGACACGCTCGGCCGTATGCCGACGCTCCGTATCTCCAAGCTGATCTTCGTCGAGCGAAAGGTTCAGCGCCGCGGCGGTAGCGAGCGTCGGGCCGTACGCCTGGGCCCACGACCCGTCGGCTCCGATCATCCCCGCCTGGCTCAGGATAGCCACGGTCGGGGCGCTGGCGAAGCCGATGTCGAAGGGATACGGGTATGGCGGTGTGTTGTCGACGCCCTGGACGGTAGCGTCGCCCACACGGGCCTCGAACTCCACGCCACCTATCGTGGAGTGACCGGCTTCGATCACGACGACGCCGATTGTCTCTGGCGCGCGGGTCACGTCGAGATCCGAGCCCACGTGCTTGCCGATGCGCAGGAGCGTCGGGCTCGGGGGATCGCCGGCGGTCGCCCCCTGACACCAGAACACCGACCAGTCAGAATCGTTCTCGCTCATCACCTGCCCCAGCACGACGGGGTTGACGTGGCTTCGGTGGTAGCGCCGCAGTTCGCCGACCCAACTGAGATTGAGGTCGACGACGGTCGAGGTGTAGGTCCAGGCCTCGAACTCCACGCCGTCAATCGTGCTCACACCTTCCTCGATCACCAGGTAGCTGACATTGTCGGTCGTCACGGGGTCGCCGCACGGATTCTGAAGGCGCACGTCAAAGCTGCTGGCAGTGACGTTGCTGACGCGGGAAACGACGGGCAGGGTGTTGTTGTCGTACTGCACCGAGCACACGACAATGGGGCTGTCGTAGCTGTTCTCCAGGGTCACGGTGACGGCGGAATCACCCACCGCAACGACGCCGCACTCGAGGCGGGGCTCGACCTCGCAGGAGTCGGGGACGCCGTTGAAGTTGAGGTCCAGACCCGGATCGACGGCGATCTCGCAATTGTCGGGAACGGCGTTGCCGTTGCAGTCCGGACTGTCGCATTCGTCGGGAATGAGATTGGCGTTGCAGTCGTTTCCGCTGATCTGGCACTCATCGGGCACGATGTCGCCGTTACAGTCCGGGCTGGTTCCCTCGGCGACATCGCAGTCATCGGGGACGGAGTTGCCGTTGCAGTCCGGCTCGCAATCGTCGGGAACGCCGTTCGCGTTACAGTCGTTTCCGTCGAGCTGGCATTCGTCGGGCACGACATCACCGTTGCAATCTTCGCTTGTTCCGTCGGCGACATCGCATTCGTCAGGCACGAGGTTGCCGTTGCAATCCTGGCTGGTGCCGCCGGAAATGTCCTGATCATCAGGGACGCCATTGCCGTTGCAGTCGACGATGACGAAGGGCCAGGTCATGATCGCGGCCTGGAACACTTCGGCCCGGTTCGAAAGGGGGCTGGTGTCCTGTGGCTCCTGCGCCCAGGCGATGATCTTGATATCTTCCCGGTTCGCCCAACTCGTGGCGTCAAACGTGAAATCTCTCTCGATCGTCTGGCATTGTCCGGGGGACAGCGCGATGTCCTGCGTCGATGCGGCCTGCTTGAACCCGTTGCGCGAATAATCAGGTGGAATGGGCCAGTAGTCCAAGACGTGAACCATGTAGATGCGTAGGTTCTTGCCGATTCCTTCCGGTTCCAGGCACACCGCTGCTTGCACACGATAGGTCCACATACCAAGCCAGTCACCGACGAGTTTGATCGTGACGTCAGTGGGCACAGCGCGCCGAGCCAGGTAATCGTTCCAATAGACCATGTAGCTCGAGGACCCTCCCCGCCGGATCGTGCCGTCGAAATACGACGTGGGGTACCCCCCGAAATCGGTGTAGAAGTCTGCCCGGGCGTTTCCCCAGAGCGTAGCGTAGCTGTCACCATGGTGAATCTGGACGAAGGCGAACGTATCCGGGTAGATATCCATCAACTGGCTGAACGCGGGACCCGCGCTTGCGCAACCCGGTCACCACATCGCCGTGAATTCCTCGCACAGAACCACCCGTTCCGCCGCCAGGGTGGTCTGAGGAACGGCTCCGACCACAAGGGCGGCTACCGCCCACCCGAATCGGATGCTGGTACCGGCAGTGGAACGAAGCTCGTTCATCCCTAACCTCCTTGTGACACGAGAACCACGTACATGACGAACAGCCGTTTCCCGATCGAGAAGCCGCCACGTCGCGCCCCCGCCGTCGCTAGCGGACACTCCAACCGCACACACATCCCCGTCACCATTGGCCAGGCCGTATTAGATGTCCACCAACCTGAAACCTCCGGTCCGTTGGCTGGCCGTCACGCTGCTGACCACCTGTGCCGAGTTGGCCCGCGCGGTCCCGGCCGCCGTGAAGATCGAGCCCGCCACTACCTCGAGTCCCCGCACGATCGCTCTAGTGGTCGCAATACCTCGCTTCCACCAAATGTCTCGACCGGCTTGGCGACCCGGTGGCCGCGGTCTGCCCATTACATCATTCAACTGCCCCGCATCGACAGCCGTGCATCGGACCACCTGTCGCCCACAGTAGTCGTACGAAGCTCATGACGAGAGGCGATCCGCTGAGCGTCCCGCTCTCCTGTCAACTCATGCCTTGGATGTGTGACTTCATCGTATGAAAACGGATCTCTTCATGCAATGGAGAAATGAACGCATGGACGGGCGATTGTGGCATCCCGCACTATTGGTGAAGTAAGACTGCATGGATGACCTTCGGGTTTTCCCCAATACGCTCCCCAAGGTGAGGGGGCTTGACGTCGCATGTTTCCAGTGGCTCACAGGTCGTCCGTTCGGCGAGGTGCTGTACATGGCCGACACACGCGACGACGCTCCTCGATGGGACCAGGAGTACTACGGCATCGGCGCGCCAAGGTGGAAGACTAAGCACGGCAATCGATAGCGGCATCG
Organism: Phycisphaerales bacterium; assembly: GCA_020353195.1. Taxonomy (GTDB): domain Bacteria; phylum Planctomycetota; class Phycisphaerae; order UBA1845; family UBA1845; genus JAFGJQ01. The sequence goes on from CP070691.1 coordinate 2,266,064, forward strand.
ATCCCTGCGTTAGGTTCCATGGGAGCCGCGCCCGTCATCTAGGATCGGCGGGATGATCACACCGCCCTGCTCGCGAATCCTGCGCAACCCCTCCGCTTCGTGCCGTCTACGTTCGGCCTCCTCAGCGGAAGACAGCCGCGCGGTTGCTCCCAAGACCATAACCTCGTATCCGGCGAAGACGTGCTTGTAGATCAACTCGGCGCGCTGACAGTGAAAGTCGGACGTGATGACGTAGATGCGCTGCACGCTGTGGTTTTCCAGCATCCGGCGGGCCAACACCGCCTCCTCCACGGTGTTCGAGCCTTCGGCGAACCCCACAATGTCATCCCCGGACACGCCGTTGCGGATCAGGTGCTGAGCCACGTAGTAAGCATGGGGCCTGCTCGTCGTGTTGAATCGTTCGCCGAACCCGCCGCCCAGCAGCACATTGCAGCCTGGGCGCTTCCGGTATTCCTCGATCGCTCGACGTGCCCTGGCCAGCGCGATCGCCGAGAGTGCCCCAGCGGCATCATTCGGGGCGCCGAGCACAATCACGATGTCGCGTTCATCACTCATCATACCAACCAACGTATCTGGCCCCCACGCTCCGGGCGCGACAGCGAACCGATCGCCGACCAACACATTCTGCCCTAGCCCGGCCTTCGCCGCCACCCGACAAGACTCTCTATTCTTCTCCATCCTTCCGATTTAGAGGGAGCGCGGCGCAGGATGTAGCAACAGCATCAGCAACAGGGCTTGGGCCCCTGCCCGATTCCGTCCAGTGCCGCGCGAATCGCGCGACACCGAGCTGCAAAGCGCGTCTGATTCCAAGCCCCGGGGCGCATTCCACGGTTGCGGGTTTCGGTCGTTCAGCCATCGGGTAGAATCTTGACGCAATCTCCGGGGACCGGGATGACCGGCTTTGACGGGATGCTCACGACAGGGACTCCGGGCGGAGAGGCTCGCAACGTTCTGCGGCCTGTTCGGCAACGCACGTGAGGTCGTCGAGTTCCACATTGACGCGAACTGAGAGTGAAGCACAATGGTAATAGCCATCTACGTCTACCGCGTGCGGCGCGATGCAGTCGGTCAATTTCTCCGCATCCACGAACAAGCGAAAAGAATCCTGCTCGAGTTGGGTGTGTTGGACCTGCGACTGTACGCCGCGTCCGATCTTGCCCCAAAGTACGGTTGCACCTCCTTTATCGAAGCGCTGGCAGTCGAGGAGGACGAGGCTATCTACCTTGAACTGGACGAGTTCCGCGATCCAGCCCACATGACAGACGTCATGGCGCGCGTCGATCGGGACGGCCGGATCGCCACCCTTTTTAGAGCTCTCAAGTCCATCGTGCAGCTGCAGCGCGCAGTCCGCGGCGAGTTCCAACGCGTGTCGTGATGCCCCTGCCGGCCGTTCGCCCGTGATACCACCCGGTTCAGCTCTGCGAGAACGAGTATCACGGTCACGTGTAAGTTCTTTTGGCGCAAGGGCGCTCGGACGGCACCGGACCGCAAGATCGGTCCGACGGACGGAGCAAATGCCCGGCTTTCCCGGCGAAACCCCTGTTTTCGTTTGGATTCACCGCCCTCATCAGATAGGATAGGGACTCAACAATCGACAAGCGGAAAACCCCCGATGATAGGGTTACCGTCTCTATTTACGCGTCCAGAAAGCACGAAAGGCAAGTGGGAAGATGGGAAAGAAGCAGGTCGTTTATTGGATTGCGGTCGTCGCGGTCGCTCTCAGCGCCGCGCCCCTGGCCGCCGACATCGCCGACGACCAGGTCCTGGTCGTGTACAATTCCGCGTCGCCCGAGGCCGTCACTCTCAAAAACACCTACCTGTCGGCGCATCCGGGCATACCCGCCGCGAATCTGCTGGACCTGAATGACGCCTCTCTGTTGCTCGCGAACATCACCCAGGCGGCATTCGTCACCAAGGTCCGCGACCCGATTCGGGCTTACCTCGCGGCTGCCGGCGATCCCCAGCCCAGCGACATCATCGTCATACTCTTGCTGCGCCCCTTCCCTCATCGCATGTACGACACCGACGCTCCGCTCGTCGGCGACAGCCCCAGCAACGCCGCCAACGAGGTCTATCCGGGTGGAGACGCCACCTATGCCTCCGTCGACGCGGAACTGGTGCTGCTCTGGCAAAACCTGAACACTGGCGAGGCCGGTGGGATGATGGACAGCAAATCCGACAACATGATCGACAATCCCTACCACCAGAGCACGGCATCGATCGATGCGTTCAGCCGCGCGTGGATCACCACGGCTAAGACCTTTACCAACCGGTCAAATGTCGTCTGGGTTCTCGGTGGCGCCGGCTCGACTCGCCTGCAGCCGGGAGACATGTATCTTGTCTGCCGTATCGACGGAACGACACTTGCGGACGCCCAGGCCGAAATCCAGCGAGCTCAGGGGATCCGAGCCAACCGCGGCGCCGTTCGCGTCGTCCTGGATGAATACGATCTGAATATCGCCGGCGACCTGGACGATGATCCGCTCTTCACGACCGGCGACCCGTTCCTGGCCGGCGACGACTATGAGGAAACCGACGCCCTGCTAACGGCGGCGGGCTGGGACGTCCGCTACGATGACACGTTCAACTTCATCTCCGGCGACGAAGAGACCACCCCGCTGATCGCGTACGCCTCGTACGGTGAGAACCACGACCTCAACGGAGCAGGTGAGAATCCGCCTGGCACCGCAGTCTACATTAACTCGTTTACCTTCGCCCAAGGCGCGATCTTCAACACCGTCGAGTCATACAATGCCCGAGCGTTCAACGGGCTCGGTACGCTGTTCGGTCTCGAGCAGTCCGCCGATTTCATCACGGCGGGAGGGACCTTCGCTGTGGGGCACGTTTTCGAGCCGTTCACCTTCACGCTTGCGGACAACGAGTTCCTGTTTTCGAACATGCTCATCCACGGCCGGCAGTGGGCTGAGGCCGCCTACGCTTCCATTCCCGCGCTGAGCTGGCAACACGTGGTCGTCGGTGACCCGCTCGCACGCATCCACTTGCTCGGCGATCTCGACTTCGACCGGGACGTGGATCTCGGAGACTACGCGCTGTGGGAGACCTGCTTGGCCGGACCGGACGTCCCGAGCGCGGGCGGCTGCCAGGAGGGCGATTTCGACGGCGACGACGATGTGGATCTGGGCGACTTCGCTCAGTTTCAGACTGCGTTCACTGGTGGATAGACCCCGGCATCCGGTCCCGAACACGACCGTATCACCTCTGCACCGACCGACCGCCTCGACGACCGGACCACCGCAGAACCACTGTAGCCCGCACTCTTGGTCAGCTCACTGCAACCACCTTCATCGCGCCGCCGTTCGCATCATACTCGCCTGGTGGCAACAACTACACTACCTCGCAGAGCACGCCCGGCGCCACTGCGCCCAACACCGTCGTCATATCACGGCAGTCCGCACCGTCACGCTCTCGGCGCCCGTGCCACAGCCGACGCACCGCGGGTGGACAGCCCGCCCGCCCGACAGACATGGCAAATCCAGGGCTGTGGCCACCGCCGGCGGAGTGCGCTCGGCGATCCAACCCTCCGCCTCCTCGATCGCGGCGGCGAACCTGTCCCGGGCGCTCATCTCCTCGGCGTACGAGGCGACCTCCTTCTCTAGCCGCGACGCATTCCACACCGACACCCCCGGGATCGACGACAGACCACTGGTAGACCCGAACGTATTGAAGTCGATGACGGTGAGTGGCCTGTCCGAGAAGTCGCGGACTCCGCGAAGGTCATCTGCCTTCAGCACCGGCTCATCGGCGTCAATGCCGAAATAAACCACGTCCGCCCCGGCGATGGCCTCGATCACCGCCTGTTCGGTGTAGACCTGCACGCGCAGGCGCCTCCCGTTGCCGATCGCCTTGCGCAGCAACTTCATCTGCCCGCCGCGATGGCTGCGGTAAACCAGGGTCATCCGCCGGTGGTTCACGTCGAAACGGTCCCGCAGCGTGTGCAGCACGGAGCACGAGGTGGTCGAACCGCCCACGACGACGTGCTCGCACCCGGGCAGATCCAGTCCCGCCGCCTCGCGGATCCGCGAAACCGTCGCCAGGCAATAGCCCGGATCATGCTGCCCCCATTCCGTCTCACCGCGCACCGACTCGACCAGGCTCGTCGCCTCGTCGAGCAGGCGCTTCAAACGGGGACCGGCGGTCCCGGCACCCTCGGCCACCCGATGCGCCGTCTGAAGCTGCGCGACCACATCGGCGTCGCCGGGCAGACCGCTGTTAAGACCGGCAGCCGTACGGGCCAAGTGGTGCCACGCCTCCTTGCCGAACAGCACGTTCACCTCCAAACCCGGAGGCTCTTTGTCGAAGAGCCGGCTCCGCGCCCGGGCCACCGCGCAGACACCTTTGCCAGGCTTCTCCAGCCAACCGTAGAACTCGAACCGGTGGCAGGTGTTCCAGACAAGGGCCTCGCGCGCCACGCCCGCCTCGCGAGCGCTGCGCAGCAGCACAAGAACGTCGTCCTGCGGCTTCTTGATCGATGCGAACGCCCTCGGTTCGGTGTAGTCGAGCCGCGGCCCACGCCCGGGGCCCTGCCGACTCTCGAGCGAGGCCCCGATCATCACCAGCGACTTCAGGTCACGGTCCGCGGGCCGCTCGCAAGGCTCGGCGGCCAGCAGCGGCTTCAAGCCGGATCCCCATGAAGTCACCCGCTGCGGACCGCGCAAGGCCAGGTTCTTCAGCGCGTCAATGAAAGGACCGTAGTCGTTCAGCACCGGGCAGACATGCAAAGCGCCCCCGCGCGACTCGAACTCCTCCCGGCAGCGAACATCCATTTCCTCCAGCGTCTCCGGGCAGTCCACCGCCAGACTGATCGGGCAAACCAGCACCCGCCTCTCGCCCGCGTCGCACAACTCCTTGAGCACTTCGCGAACGCCCGGCTTGAGCCACGCGCCGGACCACGTCGGGCTCTGGTAGGCCAACGTGCAACGATCAGCGGGCCAACCCAGCCTCTGAGCTACCAGCGCTGCCGACTGTTCCACCTGACTGACGTATGGGGCACCCGGGCTGACGTGCGACACCGGCAGACCGTGCGCCGAGAACACGAGGTGCGTGTCGGCAGGCTTGAGCCCACGGCGCAACGCATACTCGGCGACCAGCTTCGCTTGGGCGCTCAGATACCCTCCGTCGTCGTACCATGTCGTCCGCAGGCTGACGCGAAGGTGCCGCCCGACCTCCCTGAGGGCCCGGTACACCTCGCCGATCACCGCCCCCGTCGTCGTCCGGCTGAACTGCGGATACATGGGCACCATGACCAATTCTTCGATGCCGGCGGCGACGATCTCTCGCGTCACATCAGCGATCGCGGGTCCCCCGTGACCCATCGCAACGAACGCACGCCAGCCATCGGGTAGCGCCGACTCCAAAGCCGAGGCCTGCTCCGCCATGATGACGCGCGGCAATGACGCGCGTTCGATCGACGTCCGCCGGTGAAGTTCCCCCAAGCGCCCCGTCCCTAACCGGGCGATCAACCGCCCGAGCCCGCCCCGCAGCCATCGCAAGCATGCGCGCCATCCAACAACGATCGCCTCCCCCGGGTACCTGCGCGCACAGGCAACATCGGCCGTTGCCGGCGCCCCAGTGTTGATCAGCAACACCGCCCGCCGAGGGACCGGCGCGGACCGTCCGCCATCAACACAGTTCTCCCGCTTCTTCTTGTCCGGAAAGCACAGCGACATACAACGTTTCCCCCTGGACCGTAATCCAGTTCATCCCCAGCCGCCCGCCGGATCGGCCGCACTCCTGCACCGTCATCGCCCTTCGTTGCGATCCTCCGGTCCAGAAAAGCCGACAAGTGCGGACATCGGTCGTGCCGGCGCTCGTCAGTCGTTCCGTGGTAGTTCGACGGTTAGGGAATCAGACGGGAGGAGCCCGCGGCGTGCACAAGCATGCGGTCAACGCCGCGTGGCAGCGCGCCGGTGAACGCGCCCACCCTGCGGCTATGGCCGGCGTCCGCCACCGACGCCGGCTGCGTTCCCGGTCGGCCGCCGAGAACATAGCGTCAAGCCTACCCTGGACGCCCGCCAGACCCGCCGCAAGCAGGGTGGTAGCGCCAACCGGAACAGCCTTCGGCACCGTGCCGAACTGCAGGCATGCTTCGATTGCGTTGCCGTGGATCAGCACCAGTGCGATGGCAACGGTCAGGACCGCACGACGGTTCGTTCCGAACTCAAGAGCCTTCACGCCCCAGATCTTCGCCAGGAAGAACAGCATCGAGAGGGCCAGCGCCACAAAGCCCCCCGCACGGCTGGGATCCAGCCCACTCCCGATGAAACTCTCGAATGACGTGACCAGCGCAGGTCCGTGGATCGCCGCCACCGCCCCCCAGAGCCAACGGGCTCCGGATCCCGCAGCCGTCCAACGTGGTGGTTTGCTTGGCCGCTTGGCCACTCGTAATCCCCCAAGGCTTCCGGCCTGGCTGGAGGGCCCCTGCGTATCCGCAGCAAGACCTCCAGTATGGGCAATGCAATGTCCGTGCCAGACTCCCGCCAGTGCCGGCCCGCCGCGAAAGACGAAAAAAGCCGGCTGACAGCGACGCTTACCCGCCCGCGCAGCCGGATGTCTGACAATCACCCGAGCAAATGGGCCGGACTCGCAGACCGGCCTCCACCAGGATCAAGCCCCGGATTCCCGATATCGAGAGCCAACGTTGGAACTGGGAAACAGCCAGGTCGTGTGCTCCCCCTGGCCTGCTCGCGGCCGTCGCCATGCGGGATCGGCCGGCCGACCGAAACTACCCCACGTTACCGCGGCGCGCCGCATGGACCAGGCGAAGCCCGGCCAGAGCCAGGCAAAGGATCGCAATCGTCGCTGGCGAGGTGGCCCCACAGGCGCTCCCGCCGCCGGCCTCGCCCTCCTCGCCGAGTTCCCCATGCAGCGCATCGATGTCACACGGGACCATCCGCTCGGCATGAACCATGTCGCCCTCTCGCCCGAAGGTACCACTCCAGGCCGCATAGCAGGCCTCGACCTCCCACTGCACAACGGCGTCCTCGACTTCTCCCACATCCACCTGAATCCGCCGCTCCGACCGGGTCTGACAGCTGGTCCCGTTTGCATCGCGCAGCTCGATCTCGAGCCACAGCGACGTCGTGCCCGCGGGAATGTCGTAAAACCCCACTGCGGTCCGTTCGCTTGAGTCGATGAAGACCCTTTCGCCGACCAGACTGTCGCTCGTCAGTGCTGGACTCGTGTAGATGCCGGCGACCAGCGCGCGATCGCTCCCGGCCAGCTTCTCGAACGTGATCGCGACGGGTGCGGTGTCGCCGGTGGCCACTTGGTCCGACTCGTCCGTCGCGTCCCCGCTGCCGTTGGCCGGCTCGCCCGCAGCGCCTTCGCCGCCCGCGTCGTCATCGTCCGGCTCAGCCCCGTCTTCCCCTACACCGAAGGCGGCTGGGTTCGGCCAGTCGTCGTATGAGTCGTAAGCCCAACTGTCGTGGGCCTCGTGATAGAAGGCCACCTCCACGCGGTCCGCATAGACGCTCAGCTTGTGGTCCCTCGCGAATTCCTGACGGGCCCAGCTCATGCCCGACCCGGCGCTGTCGCCCTCGAAATACAGCGTGATGCTCTGACCGCCGCCGCCGAAAACGTATTCCTGGCACTCACCGACAGCGATAGGCGTGTCAGATCGACTAATCAGGCCTCCGTTTCCGTCGTAGATCTCGCACACCACGGCACGTTTGACGGGAAAGGGCTCATACGGCCAGGAGTAGCCCCGGCCCGTGTTACAGACCTCGAGGGTCTGGGCGGCCGTACCGGCACCGATCATCGCCGACACCAAGGCCCCGAATAACAGGTTGCGAAACATCACACTCGTCCTTCCGACAGAGCTCCTCGGGGCCCGCCGCTGCCCGAGATGTCGACCTGCGTAGCTGCGACAGCGTCCGTCATGACCAGCGCCTGCGCTTGGACCCGACAGTCTGCCACGACGGTTAGCGCCATCCGCGCCCAAACGCCCAAGAACACTGTGCCTCGAGACATCCCTGCCCTTTTCGGGATCATTCTGTTTCAGCCCCCGCGCGAGCCCCGCCCGCACGACAGTCCGACTGCAGTACCTAGCAAAGACGGGCGGAAGCGCTCAGACGCGCCTCCGCCCGGCTTGGTCACTTTCTCCTACACGGCGACTGCTACGGCGTCGCGTGGACGGCCTCGACGGAGTAAGCGGCCCCGACGCCGTGACAGGTCACGCACGTCTCCGTGAACGTTCCGGCAAGCGTCGTCGCGTCCACGTGAGCCGCTGTCCCGGCCGAGTCGTGGCACGACGTGCAGGCCACCATCCAGGTCCGCATGTTCGACCGGACCGGCGGCGTCTTCCAATCATCGTTTACGTGGCACTCGTGGCACTCGGCCGCCTCACCCGGCATCGAGGAGATCAGCAGGTGGCTGAAGTCCGTGAGCCCGCCGTGCCCGGCCATCTCGTAGGGCAGATTGGTCAGGTTCCGAGCGTTGTGTAGCTTATGGACCATGATCCGCAGGTCCACGCTCTCATAGGTTCCGCCGTCCTGCGTTCCCGCCGTATGGCAGGCCAGGCAGCTCTCGACGCCATAACGCTGGAAGCCGTGGAAGGCCAGCCGCCCGTGGCAGGCGTTGCAGGAGGCCGTATCCACCGTACCCGCGTACGGGACAATCGCACCGCCCGCCCCGAACGCCACGTCAAAGACGTCGGTCAGATAGGGCTCACGCTCACCATCCGTCGGCGTCGTCCGCCGGCCGTACACGACCACCGAGTACGTGCCGTTGTCCAGCGGAGACCCGCCGGCCGTGTACTGCTGACCCCAACCCCCGTCGTACGAGAAGATCTGCTCAGCCGGCGGCTCGCCTATCGTGTTGAGCTGCGCCGGATAGTCAGCAGGCCATGGGTCCTCCGAGATGAACGTGTAGGTTCCGTCCACTGCGAAGTTGTCGATCCAGTTCGCCGGAGCGACCCCCAGAGCGCTGTTGTTCCACGGCCGCTGCGCCGGAATGATCGTCTGGTACAGCGACGTCGGCCCCGCGATGATCACTTCCATGCGATCCAGCGTGCTACCGTCGCCGGGGATGATTTCCAGCGGGTTGGCCGTGTCGTCCATCAGTTTGAACGTGACCTGGAAGAAGTCGCCGGGCTGGAAGAACGTGCCGCCGCCGCCGCTCATGCCACCGACGCTGACGATCTCAACCGCCGGGTTCGTGCCTTCCTGGGCCGGGTCGGTCGGGTGCTGGTGCGCCACTTCGGCATCAGCGAACATGCCCGCCCCGTGACAACCTACGCACGTGGTGTCGTCGGGGAAGATATGGCTGATGCCGCCCGGCGCGACCCGGTACGTCGGGTCGCTCAGGTCTGCTTCGGTCAGCAAGCCGTCCGCGACCGCCGGGATAGTCTGATCCAGGATCGTGCCGGCGACGAAATCGATATCATCATGGCAGCTCGAGCAGTGCGACCGCGTAATGGCCGTGTACGCCTGACCTCCCTGGGCCGCGCCGCCGTGGCAGGCCTCACAGTCCATGGCCGCTTCGGGAATGATGGGGAATCCCACATCAGAGAAGTCGTGCACGGACTCGCGATGCCCAATGACCTCGTACCGGTAAGGGTCGGCACCGTTCGCCGTCGCGGCCACGTTGGGCAGAGAGTGTCCTTGGTGCACCTTGTGAATCATCTCGGCCAGGTTGATGGTCACGCCCGGAGTCGTTGCCGGGTCGGTGATCAAGTCCTCGCCGCCCGCCGTGTGGCAGACGACGCAGCCGGTGACCGCAAAACGGTTGTTGCCGTGGATCTGGATATCGTTGTGGCAGGCATTGCACGCGTCGCGCGTGACGACCTGCCGCGCAGCCGGCGCCGGCGGACTCAGTGGGTCGTTCGCGACCACGAAATCGAACGTGGCATCGCCCGCCTTGCGGATGCTGCCGAACACGCGGCGCGACTCGATCAGGACGGTGTAAGTGCCATCCACGAGAGCCAGACCGGTGAGTTCGCCGTCGGCGGGGCCGTAGAACGGTGAGTCGTTCTCCGGCGCGGCATACACAGCGGGGAATGGATCAACCGCGGTGTACGTATACGACCCGTCCGGGTTCTGGGCGAAGTGAGACACGTCGTTGTCCACCTCGATGACCCGCTGATAGTTGAACGACGGGCCGGACACGTAGATCTGCAGACGGTCAAGGTCGCCGATATCGATCGGGTCACTCAGCTCATCCGTGACGGTAAAATCCACGGTGAATGCGCCGCCGGGCTCAACCGCAGCGCCGCCGTTGACATCGGTGATCGCGACGACCGTTTCGCCGAAGCCCGCCGGCGTATAGCGCAGGGCAGCGTCGGCCAGTGGCGCACCCGTCAGCGCCTCGTAGGCTGCCTGCAGCGCGCCCACCGCGTAGTCAGTGTTGTGCACGCCCAGGCTGCCGTCGTTGTCGACGTACTCATAGTTCCAGATTGCGTCCCTGACTGTCTGCTCCAACGCGGGGTCCACTCCAGCGAGATCCCAATATGGGTAACTCCCGAGGAATACGGCGCCCGTACCCTCGATCGCTGCAAACACGACGTTGAGCAAACCTTCAACCTCGTCCTGGACACCGTCGATCGAGCCGTTGCCGTCAAAGTCGCCGAAAGCAGGCCGGTTGAAAACCGTAAGCGCACCGGTGTCGCCGTGACACGCGGATGCGTTGCAGGCGTTCTCGACGTTCTCGAACCCGTAGTCCGGGTCGTCCGGATCGTGAACGGCCATGTTGAACGAGTGCCCGCCGACCTTCCCCGCGCCAGGGGCGGGGGCAGTGGGACTGGCCGCCATGTGGCAATCAACGCAGGTCGCCACCGTCGTGTGCCTCGAACTGCTCAGCGTAGCGCCAAAGTCGGCGGCGTTGATGCCTTGGAGCATTACGCCACCCAGCAGGTAGTGCGGCGTGAGGCTGGTGCCGCCAGGTGTCCGCCGCCCGTTGTGGCAAGTCATGCAAGTTGCATTCGGCCCGGCATCGGCGAGCGCGACCCCCCCGGGTAACGTGACATCGTCAAACACCCGCAGCAGATCCTCCGACTGGGGCTTGCCGTGAGCCGCGTGGCATACCGAGCAGTCGAGCACACGGAACTCGCCGCTTTGGTCCCCGCTGGCCAGACCTTCGGAGAAGTCGATGAAGCCGTTGCCAGAGTGGCACATCCGGCACGAGGCCCGGTTCGGCTGGGTCCAATCATAGTGGCTCCAGGGGTCGGCTTGCTCGTCGGCGTGCCCGGCGTGCTGCCACTCAGCCCCTTCGGCGTGGCACGAACCGCAGAGCTGCGCCCCGCGGGTGTCCCGTCGCAGGAACGGCGTGCCGGCGTCGTTGTTGTGCGGTTCATGGCAGGTGCCGCACCGTACGCTGGTTCCGTCCAGGTGCAGCGCGATCTCGCTGCCCGCCTCCGGACCCGCAACCCCGCCCGCAGTTGCACTCATTCCCCAGTTGTGCGTATTGCCGTCCGAGCCGTCGCCCATCATGGTGCTCATGGCCCGACCGCCCGCCATGTGGCACGAACGGCACAGGTTCTCCTGGCCCTGGACGTCCAGCATCCCACCGGCAGGATCACCGTCCATGTCGTGGCACCGCCCGCAGGTGTACCTGATGTCGACCATGTGCGGAGGCTCCAGCGCTCCTCGAGTCGCGCCGGCCAAAGAGAGGCCGTCGCGCTCAAGCAGATCCCCGATGGATCCGACGCCGACGCCATCTACGGAAACCACCACGTTCTCGACATTCACGCCCCGGACGCCGCTGACCCCCGCCCTGCGAGGCGAAGAGCCGTCGGCGAGGGCGCGCCCGATTGAAGCTGGCGCGCCCCGCGCCGCCCGGCCCGGATGCAGAAGGACATCGTCCGCCTGGGCACTGAGCCGAGAGGGATCCCCGACCATCCCTATCCCCCTCAAGCCCCCAGTCGTGCAGACGACGTCGTATACCTCAATGGCTGAGTTGTTCTGGCTCGCCACGAACAGCCGGCCGCTGCCGTCGATCGCCACGTCGCAGGGCAACCGTACCTCACCCGGCCCCGTGCCATAGTGAATCAGCGGCTGGAACGTGGGGTCTAGCTCAGAGCCCGTCGAGCTGAACGCCCGGACCGTCCCCATCAGGGCGTCGGTAACGTAGATGTTGCTGCAGGAATCGACCGCCAGGCCCTCGGCGCGCGCAAACCACGCCTGCTCCGTGCCGCCGACGTACAGCGTCCGATAGCCAAACTTGAACTGCAAAAGCCCGGCAGTGTCGAAAACCTGGACCCGGAAATTATCCACGTCGCTGACGATCACGTGGCCCAGAGCTGAGTCGATGGCGATGGCCTGAGGCGACTGGAACTCAGCGAGCCCAGAACCCTGCGACCCCCACACACGGGCCAACGCACCCGTCGCGCCGTCGAACACCAGAATCCGGTGCTCCTCACTGTCAGTGACGTACACCTCGCCGTTGGTGGAATCGATGGCGATGTCATTCGGTGCGGTCATCGTGAACGGTGTTGGATCCACCGTACCCAGACTCACAAATGACGCGTCATAGATGCCGACCGCCCCGTCCAGCCGGGAGATGAATACCCGACCATCGGGGTGAACGGCGATGCCCACCGGCGACTCCGCGATGGCGTAGACGTTGGCCACCGCTCCGGCCGCGTCGTATTCGACGACCTGGCCGCCCGGCGTGTCGGTCACATAGACACCGCCGCCTGGCGCTGGGGCCAGGCGTGCCGGATGATCAGTCCCACCAGTGAACGTGTCCGAATGCGTTACTCCCGTCGTCTGGCCGAGCACAGCACTCACGAGAACCATAAGAGTTGTAGCCGTCGTTTCCACTCCGAGACTCCGTGTAAAGATCGAGGGTCTATCTGCTCCACGCTGCACGCCCGCGTCGGGGCAAGTCAAACGTCCTTCTCCTCGTCGTTTGCGCAGCACTTCCGCTGTGTTCAAGCAAGCAATGCGCGTGCCGCCAACGGGATGTCACGCACGCCAAAGCCCTTGACGCCCCGAATCCGTGAGCTAAACCCCCAATTGCCAAGGTATTAGGCGGCCACAAGGCCCTAGGGCCCATCGTCACGTTCCCCGGACCGCGTTCCCCGGTTTGAGACCGCACAAGCCCCCAGTCTCGGTTATGAGATGGGCAGGTTAGCTGGATGGGGCGAGAAACAGGGACTGGAATTCCGCGAAATCCGCCAGATCCACGTCCGTGTCGGAATCCAGCTGGAACGCCTCGCAGCCGGCCGCCGCCGCCACCTCCGGACCATCCATGCAATCGGCGAACAACACGTAGTCGGCCAAGTCCACCACACCGTCGCCGTTACCGTCGCCGGGGCTGGGCACCCACTCGCTGATGGTAAGGTACGGCTTGCTCGTCGGGTCAGTATCCAGGGCGTCGATGAACGCCTGATTCGCGGGCGCGCTGGTGCCCGGGTCGACCTGGAAACGGAAGGCAACCAGGTCGCCCCCGCTGATCAACGCCTCATTCACTACCGCCCCGACGTCCAGGCTGTACTCGGTCGGATCCTGGTTCGGCTGGATCGTCACGCTCCCCTGCAGCTCAGTCGGCCCGGAGCCGAAATCGTCCATTGTCTCGAGGAAATCCGCCGGATAGGAATAAACGTGCACGTCCACGTCCGGGAACGGCCAGATTGGAGCCCCGCGAATCGTGAACGTTAATGTCGCCGAAACGGGCGGCCCCAGAGTGACGCCGGCAAGGCTGTACTCCCACACGACGCGATGTTCGACGGCCGTGCTCAGAGTGATCGACCCTTCGTAGCTCGATTCGTTGAAATACCAATCCGCGTCATCGGCCACACCGTCCAACGGGCCATATGTCCCTCCGTCAGCAAGCGTGCCGTCCTTCCCTGGATAAATAGGCGGCTCGACTGCTGTCACCGAGCCGCAGACCATCGACAGCCCGGCCAGCGCCAGCGCGGCGCCAGTCGTCACGCATTGCCAAGTCGTGTTCTTTGTCATTTCTATATATATCTCTCTCGCCTCGTTCCTCTGTTCTACCCGCATCGCCCCTGGTCGATCGTAGGCGCGCTGAGCAGTGGGACCACTCTGCGCCAGGCCCTCCACGACCGTGCGATAGTGGCCCACACCCGCCGACGAAGCCCGAGCCGGGCGCGTCAGACGCAGACCCGCTGACAACACCATGATCCCGTTCGCGACGCGCTGTGCCCCCCCGAAATCCCACGGACCCACCGCAGTTGGGGATTGCAGGTTCCGTGCCAGCCAGCCACGCTGCGCCCGGCCACACGCCGGCCTCCGCCCAGCCCCCGCTAACTCCTGCGTCGAACACGACTTGGCGGCGTAGCGCCGCCAGCCGCCAAACCGGCCAAGGCCTACCTTGCCTCCTTCCCAAGAAACGTCCGGCATCATCCTTCTCACTTTTGGGATTCTCCCGTGTGGCTCGCGGCGCTCCAGTGGGCTGGGCTCACCCCCATGCGGGGCGGACCGGCGTGGGCACCGGCCCCACGCAACTCAGGTTCCCGCTCGCGGCTCAACGGGGCGGGATATCGTACGCTCCAACCGTCACCGAGCTGGCCCGACG
>CP070691.1:2280659-2317123 GCA_020353195.1 Phycisphaerales bacterium
ATCGATTCAGTGCTCAGGTTCTGCGCCGGGCGAAACGTGCCCGTGGCCATGTATGCCCACGCGAGTGTAGGTGTTATCCACGTCCGCCCGGTTCTCGATCTCAGGAGGCAGACGGACATCGACCACATGAAGGCCATCGCCGAGTACGCGTTTGGCCTGGTCACCAAGTACGGCGGGGCGTGGAGCGGCGAGCACGGTGACGGACGGGTGCGAAGCCCCTTTCTCGAGCGCTTCTTCGGCAGTGAACTCTACGACGCCCTGCGCCAGGTCAAGACGTTGTTCGATCCGGCCAGGATCATGAACCCCGGCCCGATCATCGATCCAAACCCCACCGACCAGGACCTCCGCTATGGGCCGGCGTACCAGACACCGGCCTTCCCGACCGAGTATCACTATCGCGAAGACGGGAGCTTTGCCGCTGCGGTGGAGATGTGCACCGGCGTGGGGGCGTGTCGGCAGAACCTCATCGGCACCATGTGCCCGAGCTACCGGGCGACCCGCGATGAGGACCATTCCACCCGGGGCCGGGCCAACGCCCTGCGGTTGGCCATGACAGGCCAACTCGGCTCCGACGGCATGACCGGCCGAAGGACCTACGAGGTCATGGATCTGTGCCTCTCGTGCAAGGGCTGCAAATCCGAATGCCCCAGCAACGTGGACCTCGCCCGGCTCAAAAGCGAGTTCCTGCAGCGCTATCATGACCGGCATGGTGCCCGGCTTCGTGAGCGACTTGTGGCGAACTCACCGCGAAGGGCGGCCCGTATCGCGGGCTGGAAGGCGCCGATTGTCAACGTCTTGCAGAGGACATGGCCGTTCCGTAAACTTCTGGAGATCACCGTCGGCTTCGACAGCCGACGCATCGCGCCGGCGTATGCCCGGACGCCTTTTCATCAATGGTTCGTCCGACGCCCCGTTCGCAACGGGCACAGCAGCAGGAAAGTCGTCCTTTTCGACGACACCTACATGACCTACCACGATACCGACGTCGGCATATCGGCCGTCGAGCTACTCGAATCATGCGGTTACGACGTGATTCTGGCGCATGCCGGATGCTGCCAGCGGCCGAGGATCTCGCATGGATTCCTCCGCAAGGCCCGGCAAGAAGGCGAGCAGACCCTGCGCAACCTCGATGCCTATATCCGGCAAGGCCTCACGATCGTCGTCTGCGAACCCGGCTGCTGCTCGGCCCTGACCGACGACCTGCCTGATCTGATCGAGGACGAGGCCCTGGGCCGGCGAATCAAAGACGGCGTGATGATGATCGACGAGTTTCTCGCCCGCCAGATGCTCGACGGTCGGTTGGACTGCGGTTTCGTCTCACCGGCCAAGCGAGTTCTCATCCACGGCCACTGTCACCAGAAGTCGCTGTACGGAACGACGGCGATGAAGCATATCCTGAGCCATGTGCCGGGCGTTTCCGTTGAGGAGGTCGACTCGGGTTGCTGCGGCATGGCCGGCTCGTTCGGCTACGAGACAGAACACTACGATCTCTCGATGCGAATCGGCGAGGATCGCCTCTTCCCCGCCCTTCGCGGCTGCCCCGCGGACGTGACCGTGGTGGCATGTGGATTCAGTTGCCGTCATCAGATCGCCCACGCCACTGGAGTCCACGCCGTGCACGGGGTCCAGACGCTCCGTGGCCGCGGCGGCATGACCGAATAGCGGGGCAGGGTCGGCACGCAACGCCGGTCCGACGACGGCAGCACGGGCATGAGACGGCTGCGGGGCGCCGGCTTCGCCGGCCCGATCGGACGCAGTGATTCCCGCCTTCCATTCCCGACACGTGCGATTACAATGAGCCCTTGTGGCTGCTTTGGGGCCGCTGTGGCCAGCGCGGGGCAGCGACATCGTGGACCGCCGACGTTCCCGGGGGAGTTGAACATGAACAAATTGACCGCGCCCATCGCGGCGGGTGCCGTCGCCCTCGTCTTGGTGTTGGGAGTGTACTTCGCGACGCCCGCCCTGCGGAGCCCGCAAGCACGGGTCGATGCCGAAGCCGACCGGTTGGTGGAAACATCCCGGCGACTGCTCTGGCGGTTCAGCGCGAATCAGGATCGATTGGCGGTTCTTCTCGATGCCCTCAACGCGGCGGGTGTCGACACGACATTGCCCGATGCCAAGATCGCCGAAATCCCGCAGAAGATCGACGAGATTCTCGAACGACAAGGCGTTGATCCCTTCGAAGAAGAGAGGGTCCGGTTGGGCGAGATCGCCGGCAGCGGGGTAGCATCCGGACTCGGGCAAGGCGCCGCCGCGATTCAGAAAGGACGGGCGGCGCGCGACGAGATCCTTGCCTGGAACGAACAGTACCTGACCCAGGCGCTCGAGACCGTTGACAAGGCCCTGGCCACGACCCGGGGCGATGCCACCGGGGCAGAGCACTTGGCCGCGAACCGCCTCAAAGGCGCGATCTTGTATCACCAGGGGTTGGCCGCCCATCGCCGGGCCCAGGTGGCGCGGAGTCGGGCCAACGGCTGGGCCCGCGAGCTCGTGGGGCTCGTCCGGCAGGTCGAGACCTCGCAGGCGCAGACCAATCTCGTTGCCGAGAGCAAGATCCAACAACGGATAGCCGACGCAGAGGCGACGAGACAGAAACTGACGCAACGCGCCGGTCAATTGCGGGAGAAGATCGACGGGCTCCGGAACACGATCGGCGACCTGTCAGGACGCCTGGACCGTGCCCGGAAGGTCGCAGACGACGCCCGCGCCGCCATGGAGGCGCTCGAAGAGGCCGGCGTCGACCTGACCGATGCCCAGGGGTTCGAGAAATTCTCGGCCGCCTATTCCGCCCAGGCGAAAACCTATCGCGAGGCGATCCGCCAGAGCCAGGAACTGCAGTTCGGGACCTTGCGGAATGCCCGGATTGATGACAGCGGCGATTTCCTTCACGGCCAATACGTCCCCGCCTCCGACGGCGAGATCGAAGCAGAACGCGGGCTCCAGGAACGCCAGCGGGATTTGGACCAGCTGCAAACGCAACTCGCGGTCATCACTGATCAGATCGAAGCCAACCAGGGCGACGCGGCCGCCCTCAACAAGTTGAAGACCCGATTCGACGAACGCCAAGACCAGGCGACGAAGCACGTCGGTGCCGCGCGGGAACAAGCCCAGGAGGTATACGAGCGGTTCCGGAAGTCCGCGGCGGCCGCGGATGAGGCCGAAGTCGACGCCCTGGCTAAGCTCGATCAAGCGCTGCGAGCGTTGCGCGCGGCGGAACAAGCCGCCACCGAACGGACGACGCGCGTCGACCAGGGCGGGATGAGCCGCGAGAAATGGGAGCGCATGCCGGGACAGATGATCAGCGGTGATGAGTGGATTCCCGCGAACATGAGGTTCCAGTCCGCCGACGTCCTTGTCCGCAAGGGTGTGGTCCACTTCGACCGATACCGCGGTGCGTCAAGCGAAATCAAGCTGCTGGGGCAGGTGACGGAACTGTTGGCGTTGCCGGCCACCGACTCCGACGCTCTGGTCACGAAACGGGACAACGCCCGGCAGAATGGGACGGCGGCCGCGGATGAAGCCGTCCAGTTGCTCTCGCGCTCGGCACGCCCGCTGGAACAGCATTGGACGCTGCCCGCTCAGGCCGCGGCGGCGCAATACCTGCTCGTTCTGTTCGGGGAGGAGGCGGCCCTGGATACCGTCATCGCCAACTACGAGCAGGCCACCGAGGACCGTGGCGACAGCCCGCACGTGGAGGCGTATCGGCAGCGGCTCGACCTGCTCGAGCGGCGTTGACTGCGGTGCGGGTTCCTCGCCTCCGATGGCCGCCCCGCCAACCCGTTCACGACTCCTGGCTACAGTATGGCTGACATTTGTGGTAGGCTGCAGGACTCGCGAGATTACCCGACCCTCACAGCCGATATTTCCGTTAGCATTGGCGCCGAATATCACGATTCTCCCAGACGAACAGTTGGCCCCGGCGGCTGGGAGTATGGAGAATGGGGATAGGGGTCAATGCGACGGCGCGGGATCGCCTTGACCGGTAAGTGCCAGGCGGCGATAATATGTTATGTCGAGGAGGCGGTTTTTTGCGGGCCCGGGGGCCCCCGAAACGCCTTTTCTCCCCCCACGCAGTCCCCGGGGTGGGATTCACCGGGTTGGGGCCTGACCGATGTTCAAGTACGCCAACAACGACCTTGCTGAATTGGCCCACCAGCTGACGCTGTCGCCGGTGAGGCAGCGGGTGCGGCAGTTGGACGGGATTGACGACCTCCTGGAGATGGTGGAGCCCGATCGGGCGTATCCGTACGATCTGATCTGCTACCACATCACGGGGTACCGCAAGCGTCGGGGTGACACTGCGAAGCCGGCGATCGTCGGCGACAAGCTGATTCGCGACTTGGTGACCATGGCCGAGCATCTGTCCGGCAAAGCCAAGCTGCCGGCGTCGGGTATTCCCGGCCTGCTCCGGACCCTGGAGGAGACGGCGGAGTACCTGAATGTGAGCGCGAAGACGGTTCGCCGCTGGCGCAATCGGGGGCTCATGAGCATCCGCGTCCGGTGTGAGGGCGGGTCGGCCCGGGTGATGTTCCGCCAGAAGACGATCAAGCGGTTCGTGTTCCGCAACAAGGAGCTGGTCCGCCGTGGGGCGGCGTTCCGGCAGCTCACGGATGCGGAGAAGCGGGACATCGTGGATCGAGCGCGCCGGATGCTCGATCGGGAGCGAATTAAACTGCACCTGGTGGCCAAGGCCGTCGCTGAAGAAACCGGCCGGGCCGTCGAAACCGTCCGCTATACGCTTCGCCGCCATGATCACGAGAACCCGGACCGGGCGTTATTCGCCAACGGCGGTCAGCCGCGTCTGAGCGAGCGGCACCTGGCGATCTGGAAGTGCCACCAAGCCGGTGAGCCGGCGGCGCAGATTGCGTCGGCTCTAGGCCTGTCGGTGGCGTCGGTGGAGCAGGTGATCCGGGAGGTGGAGGCTCGCCAGCTGGCGGCCGCGCCGCCGTCGTACGTGCACAACGAGCTGTTCGATGCCCCGAACGCGGACGAGTTGATCCTGCATGTCGAGCCGCCAGCGCCGACGGAGGCGAAGAAGATCAAGCCCCCCAGGGACCTTCCGCCGTATCTGCGGTCGCTCTATGACACGCCGCTGTTGACAGCGAAGCAGGAGAAGGACCTGTTCCGCCGGTACAACTACGTGAAGTACAAGGCCGCCAAAGCCATCGAGGCGATGGATGTATGCACGGTCTCAGCCGACGAACTGGAGTCGATCCGGTCCCTGACCAGGGAGTATGAGGATCTTCGGCAGAGGATTGTGCAGTCGAACCTCCGTCTGGTGGTGAGCATCGCCAAGAAGCACGTGGGGTGGTCGCCGAACTTCCAGGAAGTGGTCAGTGACGGGAACATGTCGCTGATGCGGGCGGTGGAGAAGTTCGATTTCGCCCGGGGCTTTAAATTCAGCACGTATGGGACGTGGGCGATCGTCAAGAACTACGCCCGTACGATTCCGGAGTCGCACTATCATTTCCGCCGGTACGTCACCGGGCAGGACGAGTTGCTGGAAGCGGCGACGGCGGCTCACGACGACCCGGCCGTCGACTGCGACAGCGATCAGGTTCGGACGATGCTGGCCGAAAGCATGAAGGGCCTGACCGAGCGCGAGCGGGTGGTCGTGACGAACCACTACGGGCTGTTCGGCTCGGACCCGCCTCAGACGCTGGAAGAGCTGGGCAGGCGGTTCGGCGTCACCAAAGAGCGCGTGCGCCAGATCGAGAAAAAGGCACTGGACAAGATCCGCAGCGTCCTGTCCCCTGCCGCGGCCGACCTGTTGACCGGTTAGCCGCTCGGTGCCATCATCTCTTTTCATCGATCTTGTTGTGTTATTGGCTCTGTCTGAGTCGGGCATGCCCATGCGAGCGTGCGTGTGCGTCCGGCACGGGGCGACATGGGCAAGCGGACCGGGCGAAACGCAAGCGAGGGCAACGCACGCATCGTGACAACAAGTTCACGCAAGAGCACAGAGACGGAGTCTGCCCGTACCGGCGGCGGTGACAGCGGGCAATCGGATAAGCCGGCCGCCGCTGCGGATGCGAAGCGCGGTCTGGCCGCCACTGCCGGTCGGCTGGGCTGGGGCAAGAAGCTGTTGTTCCTTGCAGTGATTGCCGGGGCGGCCTTGCTGCTGGCGGAGGCCGGCGTGCGATGTCTGTCTCCATTGCAGCTCGGATTCCGCTATGAGAACGGCAAGTTCAAACCGCCGAAGGAATTCGATCTGGATCGCAGTCGCAATGCACTTCTCCTGCACGACGTCGACCATGGGCCGAAACCCCCCGGAGCCACACGAGTGGTGTTGCTGGGAGATTCCTACGTGGCGGCGTGGTCCGTGCCGATTCCCGCCACCGTGGGGCGCCGATTGGAGCACCATCTTCACGCGGCTGGGGCCGCAGACTACGAGGTGATCGCGATCGGCCAGCCCGAATGGGGCCAGCGCGAGCAACTGCGGGCGCTTCAAGACCTGGGGCCCTGGGCCCAGCCCGATTGGGTGGTGACGCTGTTCCTGCCGTTTAACGACGTGCGCGACAACTCCCCGGCGCTGGAGCGCATCGCCGGCGAACAGTACCGGGCCATGGCGCGGATGCGGCCGGGATGGACGCACGTCTCGGCGGACGACGCCCCGTGGTTCTGGGTTCGCAGCTCGGTGTTGAATCAGCTGCTCTCCCATCGCCTCGCCGTGTGGTCCGGGCACCGGGGGCGCAGCGGCATCCCGATCGACTACTTCGTCTATGCCGCGGAGCAGGACGACCTCTGGCAAGACGCGTGGCGGCAGACCGAGGAACTCATCGTGCAGATCCGCGAGCGGTCCTCCGGTTTCGGGGCCAAGTACGCGATCGTGTCGGCCTCGGCGCCCCACGGTGTGCTTGGGGCCGACCGGGGGTTGCGGCATCTGGTGAAGACCTATCCGGGCATGCGTGAGTTCGAGTGGGACCTGGACGGACCGGACCGGCGCCTGGCGCGGATCTGCCGGCTGCACGGGATCCCGTTGCTACTGCTCGAGCCGATCTTCCGAGCCCAGACGGTCGAGAAAGGGCGCCGCCTCCACTGGCAATATGACGGGCACTGGAACATCGAGGGCAACGATCTGGCCGGGCAGCGGATCGCGCAGTTCATCCTGGCGTCGGAGACTGGCGGCGATGCCCGGAGATAGGTGACAGGATGCCGACACTGGTGGGGGGGCCTTGCCCCCCCGTAAGGTGATCACGGGCTATCGGCCTGTGGACACAGGCGCCGTCGCCGGGGTGTCCGCCGGAGTGGGGGCGGCCGGTTTCGGCGGCTTGTAGGTAGTGACGGTCTTGGCGGTCCACGCCTGGCCGTCGAAGGTCGACGCTGTCGAGGTCGAGCTGAGGAAGTCGATCTTGCCGAGGGCTGGCGCGAGTTTGGCCAGCGAGTTCAGCAGCGCCTTGATGGGACGGGCGCCGGGCTCGTCGGGCACGGACAGGGAGAAGAGGGCCATCATGCCCATGACGGCGCTGAGGTCCTGGCCCAGTCGGCTCATGTCCTCGAACGAGGCCGAGCAGACCGGTCCGGTCGGGACGACACCCTCTTTCTGGAATCGCGCATTGGCCGTCACGGTCTGGACCTTGCCGGCAGCGGTGTCCAGGCACTTGTTCACCGCCGACTCGGACGAACCGATGATCAGCCAGTCATCCCAGACGCCGATCGTCAGCCGCAGGAACATCACGAGCAAGGGATGGGTCACGTTCTGAAAGCCCTCGGCCTGGACGGAGGTGGCCGGCGTGATCAGCAGGGCCTGCTCGCGGGCCTGAAGCAAGGCGTTGAGCCTGGTGATGCCGGCGTTGACCTTCTCCGCCGCCAGGTTGCTGTCTTTCACCCGCAGCATCACTACCCAGTCGGGTTGGGGTCCGAAGGCCGTCATCATCTTTCCGGGCAGGTAGAACGTGACGCTCTCGCGGCCGAGCCAGCTCAGCAGGTCGGCTTGGAGATTGAACCCGATCTTGGCCTGAAGGGCGTCCCACCGCGCAAGCATCGCGTCGCCCTCATTGCAGGAGGATTGAATGAAAGAAAGAACCTCCTTGTACAGTGCGCCCAGATCGATGCCGGATGACACATGGAACGCGGTCGCGTCGACGGGCACGTAGCGATCGAACCGCTCGAACGAACTGGGCGTGCCCAGGACCCGGCCCAGTGGCTTGGCCTTGTAGTCTTTCTGCAGGCGGGTGACGCTGTGGGCGATCCGCTGTAAGCCGTCCGTTTGCTCGGTGATCACGGCGTAGTCGAGAACATCGCAGCTATCCAGTGCCCTGATCAGGACGCGGACGACTTGCCTGACGTGGGCGGTTTCAGTCGAACACGGCTTGGTGGTCGGGGCGGCGGAGTCCGGAGGTGGGGCCATCGGCGCCAGGGACTTCTGAAGGTCGGCCACGAGCCGCTTGGCGTCGAAATACGCAACGGAATCTTCGGGCGGTGGCACCTCGGCGACCGCCCGCGTGAAGCGGGGCGAATCGACGATTGCGGTAGGCCCCTTCGTCCCCTCCAGCAGTGCCAGCGTGTGTCGCAAGGCCCGTTGGCCCATGATGATCCCGACCACGTCGTCCTTGTTGAACAGGTGGAACGTGAAAGGCACGTTCACGATGTTCAGCGACCAGACGGCCGCCCCGTGCAGCTCCTCCTGCGTGACCGATGCCGTGTCGCTCAGCGACGCGAGGTTGTCGAGAATGGCCTTGAGCCCCTGCACGTTGGCATCCAGGGTCGCCGGCTTCGGGCGGCACAGGAAGATGACGTCGGGGACCATCATGGGGTTCGAGTATCGCTGAGCGAAGGCGAATTCCCGGTCCACCAGATCGCCCCATCGCACGCCACGGACCAGGTCCCACGACCGCTGCCAGAAGGCATCGAAGGCGGCGCGGTCGTCCTCAGTGGGCAGGATGCCGATAAAGAAATTCCGCAAGTCGTTCTCGATCCCGCTGTTCTTGAGCGCCTCGAAGACCGGCGCCCAGTGCTCGGAGATGAACCGGGCATCGGGGTTGTTCACGACGTGCGTGTACATCCAGCAATCGTCGGGGATGTACTGACCCAGAGTGAACGTCTCGGGCAGCGGGCCGGCAAAGATCGGACCGGGGGACAAGCTGATCAGTAACGCGACAAAATAAGGTCTCTTGCTTCGCATGGCGCAGTTTCCTTCAAAGCGGAGGCGACCCCGACATCGGGCAGTCGGCACGACAGGTCGCTCACCCACTATGAGCATATCTACCGCATCGACGTGGAACCAGTGCTTGCCTGTGGGTAGTTGTGCGAACTTGTCGAGTCCGCCCTGGAACGGGCCGGCGGATGGGATGGCCCCGCCCTGCGGCGTCCGTCCGGTCCGGATCAGCCGCCGATCGGTTTGTCGGCTGATTGTCCGGTGGCAATCGGTGCGGGGGCGTCGGCGGCGGAGCGCGCGAACTCAACGGCCAATCCCCCCAGACGCGGATGGGGCAGGCACCGGTCGAGATGGACGGCGATGACGGACCATCTACGGGCGGGTTCGGCCGAATGGGCCGCCAACTGCGCTTTGACGGCGCCCGCGCTGATCAGATCATACTGGCGGACCTCGTCGAAGGGAAAGAGCCAGGCCCACCCTCGCAGGCGTTCGATACGGCGTACTTCGCCGATACCCGGGGCCAGCCACACGGATTCCGTGACGTCGACCCGCGGTCCCCAGAAGAAGCGGAGCCGGGTGACTATCTGCAATCGCATGCAGTCGGGAAGCGTGTTCGCGTCTGCTTCGAGGGTCTCGTAGCCCTGGAACGTGACGGTGCGTTGAAGCGTGCCACCCAAGCGCCGGCGCCCCTGATAATCGTACAATCGAACGTCGGCGCGCAGCTCGATCGGCTGATGCGCGTCGATGACGACGGGGTACTGGGGCAGCGGTGGAGTCAACTGGAGAAAGAACGCGGCGCCGCCGGGCCCGGACTGCGGCCAGGGAAACCGGTCCGCGGCGCCGCCACCCTCAGGTGGCGACAGATAGCGACCGACGGACTGGGCGACCCGACCCACCAGACTCCCCTCGATCTGCCGCGCCTCACTGATCATCCGGACGTAGTCGGCTGGCACGGTATCGGGGTGCTTCCGGTCGTGGCGGGCGTAGACGCGCGGTTGGGGGGACGGACGAGACTGGTACGGCGACAGGTCGATGGTGTGCGGAGGTCCCGCGAGGTGGACGAGTCGGGTGGGCGGGCTCCCCGCCGGCGCGCATCCGGTCAGCGCCGTCGCGAGCAGGCTTGCTCCGAGAAGAATGCCGTCGCGCAGACACATGCTGCTTTATTTTAGGCACGCGGCCCTTCGGTTGGCCAATTCGGTGGGGGCGGCTG
Source organism: Phycisphaerales bacterium (assembly GCA_020353195.1). GTDB lineage: Bacteria > Planctomycetota > Phycisphaerae > UBA1845 > UBA1845 > JAFGJQ01. The sequence goes on from CP070691.1 coordinate 2,290,967, forward strand.
ATCAGGGCTTGACGCCCGCCAGAGTGTCCGATACTACGGCGGAAAAGGTACTGCTGGCGAAAGGTACCCATCTCATGACATCACAGTCGCAGGATCCGCGTTTCGCGGACGGTTCTGAAATCCCTCAGGCGATTACGTTCGATGACGTCCTGCTGCTGCCGTGCCGTTCCGCGGTGCTACCGGAGGCGGTGGACGTCAGCACGCAACTCACGCCGGGCATCCGGCTGAACGTGCCCCTGGTCTCCGCCCCGATGGACACCGTGACCGAGTCGCAACTGGCGATCGGGCTGGCCCAGGAGGGGGGCATCGGGATCATCCATAAGAACCTCAGCACCGAGGCCCAATGCCGCGAAGTCCGCAAGGTCAAACGTTCGGAGAGCGGGGTCATCCTCGATCCGGTCACGCTTCACCCCGGCGATTCGGTGGCCCGGGCGCGGGAAATCATGTCCCTGCACAATATCTCCGGCGTCCCCATCATCGAGGACGGCGGGCGCATTGCGGGCATTCTGACCCGACGCGATCTGAAGTTCCTCGAATCGGCGGACCTGGCCATTCGCGACGTGATGACGAGCCGGAACCTGGTGACCGGCCCACCGGGGACGACCCTCGACGAAGCCCGCAAGATCCTGAGCAAAGCACGGGTCGAGAAACTGCTGCTCGTCGATCGAGAGAACCGGCTGGCCGGTTTGATCACCATGCGGGACATCGAGCGTAGCCGGGAGTACCAGCACAGCTGTAAAGATGATCGGGGGCGCCTGCGGGTCGGGGCGGCGGTCGGCGTACACGATTACGAACGGGTCGCCGCCTTGATCGAACACGGCGTGGACGTGATCGTGGTGGACACGGCGCACGGCCACAGCGACAATGTGATCGGCACGGTGCGGGCACTGCGCAGGGAATACGACATTGACATCATCGCCGGGAACATCGCCACTGCTGAAGGGGCCGAGGACCTGATCGAAGCCGGTGTCAGCGCGGTCAAGGTGGGCATTGGACCGGGCAGCATCTGCACCACCCGCGTGGTGTCCGGCGTGGGCGTGCCGCAGTTGACGGCCATCATGAACGTCCACAGCGTGGCGGCGAGAAAGGGCGTGCCGATCATCGCAGACGGAGGCGTCCGTCGATCGGGCGACATTGTCAAGGCCCTGGCTGCCGGCGCGGCGAGTGTCATGATGGGGTCGCTCTTTGCCGGGTTGGAGGAGGCGCCGGGCGAATCGATCACCTGGCGAGGGCGGCGATTCAAGGAGTATCGCGGCATGGGATCGCTGGGGGCGATGGCGCAAGGCTCGGCGGATCGCTACGGGCAGCGGACGGGCAGCCCGCGCGGCAAACTGGTTCCGGAAGGCGTGGAAGCCCGCGTGCCGTACCGCGGCCCGCTGTCGGATTTCGTCTACCAGTTGATCGGCGGACTTCGCGCGGGCATGGGGTATTGCGGGGCGGACACCATTGACGAATTGCGGCGGAAGGCTAGATTCTGCCGGGTGTCAGCGGCCGGCGTGGTCGAGTCTCATCCGCACGACGTCACTATTACGAAAGAGTCGCCGAACTATGAAATGGACTATTCGACCGACGAGTAACGCCGTGATCCTGGGGGTGGTGCTTGGGATCGTCGCCGGAGGATGCGCCGAACTGATTCTGCCCTGGGCCGACGACCTGCCCAGGACCAGTGATGTCACCACGGCATCCGTGGAAGGCATCCGCGCGGCAAACGTCGCGCCGGCGGAGCGCACGCGCCAAACGGAGCGCGCACAGGTATGTGCGGAAGACGGGACTGTCGTGCATTGGCCTCTCTGGTGGGAGGACCCGTTCGTCGATAAAGGCAGCGAGGACGGCCAATTCGCCTGGACCGAGGAGGATTATCTGGCGATGCCGTACGGCCTGGGGCGTTTTCTTCTGAACACGATGGCCTGGCCGGTCAGTGCCACCGTCACCCCTGCCCACACCGTGATGGGCAGCGATGGCGTTCTCAGCCGCCAGGCGTTAGGGTATGACCACGATGCGGAGCGTCGGCCCGGCGGCGTCGCGCCCCCGTCCGACATCCTCGAGGTCGGCACCATTCCGGAACGGCAGTGGCCGGATGAGAACGCGGCCAAACCGACCCCGTACGATGCAGACCCTCCGCACGCCGTTGAATGACTCGGTCTGATTGTGGGGCTCCAACTCCGGGGCCTGATCGCGAAACGCTGCTTGTGGGACAGACCCTCTAGTCGGTCGTGCCCGGGGTCGAGAGGGCCGCTTGGCAGGCCAGTGCCGCGCTTCGTGAACACCGCGACGATGCTGAACGGCGCGCGAAGACTGTGGATGCGTGCCACCGGCCCTTGATACGTGCGCCAGGGAACTTCCGCCGGATGGGGTCAGGCAGGCTGCCCGCGGCCCCCTGACGATCACGGAGCGTCTCAAGCGCGGGACTCGTTCGGTTTCCGGACAGGCATCATCACCCTTGCTGCGCCGGGAGCTCGCGCTCGGCGCTCAGGATCGGAAGGGGAGCCCAGCTCCGGCGAGACCCCGGGCAACCCTGCTGGAAACGGCGCCGGAAAGCCCGTCCCCCCTGTGGTTGCAGCGGGCTCCCGGCCCGGTGGGCGCGTCCCACCGCGACGTGGCTGTTCCGGGTGCCCGCGTGCCGGCAATCCGGCCGATGGCCCCGATTCGGGTGAAGGGCTTCTCATGTCCGTCGTCAACAGCTCCCTTGAATCCGGCAAGTCGTCGACCCCCCGCTGTCCAGCGTGTGGTGAGCCGATCAAGGAGGCGCCGCCCGACGGCCGATGCCCGCTCTGCCAGCACCAGGTTGCGGCGCTACCGGTGACGGCCGAGGATTCCACGCCCTATGCTCAAGCGGGAGGCGGGGGGTGGTTCGGCATGTGTCTGTGGGTCTACGGCGCGAAACGCCAGCGTCTGGCCTACCTGGCGCTGATTCGGCGCTCGCGGGCGTCGACGCGGTTTGTGCGGATCAGCCTGCTCGTGTTCGCCCTGGCGGTCGCCCTGTTTGCGATGCCCCACCTCGGTTGGCGGGTGGTGTCGGTGGACCCGTCGATGGAGAGCGCGACGATGGAGAGCTTCCGCGGGACGGAGCCGAGCGGTCGGGGCTGGTTTCGCGTCGCGTCCATGCCTGCGGATCAGCCGCTTCGCCCCGGGCGTCTGACGCCGGTGGCCGCCTGGTGGAACCTCCCCCATGCGGCGATCGGCGTGCCGGCTTCCTTCGTCATCGCGCTGGTGGGCGGTTGGCTGATCTTGGCGATGGTGCAGGCCGGCACCGAGCGTTCGCTGACCGGGCCGTTTCGGGGCCAGGGGCGGTTCGAGGCGGCGCTGCGCTACGGTTCGGCGGGGACGCTGTGGTTTGCGGCGGGCGGCGTCATCTCGCTGCTGCTAGTGCTCTCCAACGCGGGGGCGGTCAGGGGCTGGTCCTGTACTCCGCCGCGAGTCGGCGTATACGTGGTCTTGGCCATCGTGATGTCCGCGGGCTTGTTGGGATGGTGGTTCTGGCTGATCCGCATCGCCGGTACCGCGCCACCCCCGACCCGGACGCGTATCGTCGTGTTCTATTCGATCTGGACGCCGCTGTTGACCGCCGCCGTCATCGCCGTTGGCGCCGCCGGGCTGTGGCTCGGCATGCGGTGGTTGGCGTCCGTACTGCAGCTGCAAGAGTAGGCTGACGCCATGATGCCACAGACGATCGCCGTCGTTGACTTCGGCAGCCAATACGCCCAGCTGATTGCCCGGCGCGTGCGCGAGAACAACGTGCACAGCCTGCTGTGTGCCCCACATGTGACACCGGAGGAACTCCAACGGATGAACGCCGTCGGGCTCATCCTTTCCGGAGGGCCGTCCAGCGTCTATGCCGAAAACGCCCCGCGATGCGACCCGGCGTTGCTCGAAACGGGCCTGCCCATTCTGGGGATTTGTTACGGGATGCACCTGGCGTGTCACATGCTGGGAGGGGAGGTCGGGGAGACCCGGTCGCGTGAGTACGGACGGACCCGCCTGTGGGTCGACGACGCCGGTTCGATTCTCGCCCACGTACCGTCCCCGACGTCCGCGTGGATGAGCCATGGCGACGTTGTCGACCGCCTGGGTGGCGATTTCGACGTGCTGGCCCACACGGAGTCGTGCCCGTTCGCGGCCGTGCGTCACAAACATCGCCCGATCTACGGGTTGCAGTTTCACCCCGAAGTCACCCACACGCCGAGTGGGTCGCACATCATCCGAAACTTCGTGTACGACGTGTGCGGTTGTGACGGGTCATGGACCGCCGCCAGCGTGACCCGGCATACCATCGACGATATCCGCCGCCGGGTCGGTCCGGACGAACGGGTGATTTGCGGTCTTTCCGGGGGCGTCGACAGCAGCGTGACCGCCGCCCTGTTGCATGAGGCGATCGCAGACCGGCTGGTCTGCATCTTCGTCGACAACGGGCTGATGCGCCAAGGCGAAGTCGACCTTGTTGAAGCCACCTTCCGCGAGCACTCTCACATTGACCTCCGCGTGGTGGACGCCGCCGACGCGTTCCTGAGCGCCCTCGACGGGGAGGGTGACCCGCAGCGGAAGCGGACGATCATTGGCCGCGAATTCATCCAGGCTTTCAAGTCCGCCGCCGCCGGCATCGAGGGCGCGCGGTTCCTGGCCCAGGGCACGCTCTATCCCGATGTCATCGAATCGGGCCACAGCGTCGGCGGAGTGGCGGCGAACATCAAGCTGCACCACAATGTCGGGGCGCTTCCCGCGGAGCTGGGCTTCGAACTCATCGAACCGCTTCGGGACCTGTTCAAGGACGAAGTCCGCCGCATCGGTGAGCACCTCGGTTTGCCGAGGGAAATCGTGTGGCGGCACCCGTTCCCGGGTCCCGGGCTGGCCGTCCGGATCATCGGGCCCGTCACCCGCCAGGCCCTCGAGCTGTTGCGTCGCGTGGACGAGATCCTGCTCGAAGAGATTCACGCCGCGGGATGGTACGGCAGGATCGCCCAGGCTCTGGCCGTGCTCCTGCCCATCCGGACGGTGGGGGTCATGGGGGACGACCGGTCCTACGCCGGTCAGCACATCGCCGCCATCCGCCTGGTCGAAACCACCGATTTCATGACCGCAGACTGGGTGCGGATCGATCACAACGTGCTGGCCGACATCTCATCGCGCATCATCAACGAGGTGCCAGGCGTCAATCGGGTAGTCTACGACATTTCCAGCAAACCCCCCGCCACCATCGAGTGGGAGTGAACGGCGAACCACGAATCGCCGTGAGGCAGCAGGGGCAAACTCGCATGCCGACACCGTGGCACCGCGCATTCAGGCACCGGCGCTTGCGACGTCGAGCCCGTGCCCCGGCGCCTCGGCGTCTGTGGATGAGTCAGTGACTTCAGCCCCCAAGTGACGAAAGCCCGGGGAGCGTATCGGCGCTGCGCGCGAACAGGCTTCCCACAACGATGAATGCGGCGATGACCGCGACCCAACAGAGCAGCACGAACCCGCTGCTGAAGATGCCGGCCAACGCCCATCCACGTCCCCGCAGGTCGACGCCGCAGCGCCGGGCGCGGCGAATGCGCACGAGGCTCGTGATGCCCAGCGCCAAGCCGGCCACCTGTGATACGACCGGTACGATCGCGGTGAACCCGCAGACCGCCGAGGCGACGGCCAAGGAATCGGTACTGCGCAGCACAGGCAGGCGCGGATCCGGCGCCGCGGCGGGGGCAGTCCGCACCGCTACCGCATCGACCGCGACAGGCGGCGCCGCGGACGGATCGACCGCTGGAACAGCCGAAGCCGGCCCGATATTCGCCATGTCCGAGAATCTCCCGGCGATCCACGCACGCGCCCGACGCATCCCCATTCCCGTCCCACCTCGACCATACAATATGTTCGCCTCGGCGTCGGCGGCGGGCTCTCGGATCGCGTCGATCCCTCGGCCCCGTTGAGTGCCAATCAGGTGATGATGCGGGCGGTTCCGCGTCAAACAGAAGGGCCGACCCGAAGGGCCGGCCCGGTTCAATGCGAATCGTTCAGCGGCAAACGCTACCGGCGGCGCAACAGCGCCAACCCGCCGAGCGCAAGCAGGCTCAAGGTGGCCGGCTCGGGGATGACTTCGTGACTGATCCACCCGTTGGTCAGCTCGAAGTTCCACCCCCATACGTCGATGGAGACCCACTCCGGAGAGTAGTTCGGAATATCGTACGGACCGAACGAGTACACCTCACGTTGCGCCGACACAGTGGTGACGTGAAGGAACGCGGTCGAACGTTCGATGTACAGGTCCTCCAGTCCGGGACCGTCCACATCCGCCGGAAGGGGCGGACGATCCAGACCCTGCGCCGACCACTCGGGCGTCGTCCAGTTCACGACGACCTCGAAGTAGGAATCATACGCGGGGTCCAGCACCTGCAGGTCGAACCCGAGGTTGAGTTCGGTATGCGTATTGGGGTCGTACTGGGCGCTGTCGAACCACTGACACCACCAGGCAGTGGGTGAATACTGATTATAGTAGTAATACCACTCGCCGTTGTTGTAACCGGTTCCCCCGCCGGCGACCACACTCGGTGGGCTACTCCAATCCACGGCGATGTCGTAGTCATCTACGAGCGGGACCGCCGTCGCCGGCGCAACGACACACGCCAGGATTACCCCGACTGCCGGTAACTGCCTCATACTCCTCCGCCTCCTTGCTGCCGAGCCCCGCGTCTTCCACAGGCGCCTCGGGCAGCATTCACCGAAGCCCGGCTCCTTGTATCCTCCTCGCATCAGCAACGGTCGATGCCAGACCATAAAAACAGGGAGTCACGTTCCCTCGGGAACGCACTCCCTCTCTCGCATCCGACCGTCGCTAGACGCCTCCCCCGGCCAACCATGACCGAAGAGTACGCGCATCAAGACAGAGAGGCACGCTCCTGGTGGAACGTACTCCCTCTCCCGCGACGTTGTAATCAGGTTACCAGGAAGATCCTCGCAATGCAACCCCAATCTGACAAAAAGTGAGGCTTTAATTACAGGTGCCTCAGCGACACTCGCCTGAAAAACAGGCGTCACGTGGCGGGTCGCCTCGTGACGCCTGGCTGGCCGACGCTGTCGAATCAAGGTCGGCCTGGCGGTCTCTCAGATCGCTTCGCTCACCCGGTGAACGCGATCTGGAACAGCCCGAAGTCCTTCACGTCCACGTCGTCATCCACGTCCAGATCGGCGCATTCGCACCCTGCAGCTATGGGGCCGGCGTTCGGGCCCGTGATACAGCTCTCGAACACGATGTAGTCGGCAATGTCCACATGCCCGTCGCCCGTGCAGTCGCCCATCACCTCGCTGGTCAGCAGCTCGAACGCCATGTGCACCGGTTCCGGTAGCGGCGGTTCCGGGCAGATCCACGGTTGCGTCTGCCAGTTGCCGTAGTCCCAGCAGTCGGGCGGATACGGCGAGAAGTCGACAATCCTGCCCGTGCACGCCTCGTTGAGCGGGTCGTGCGGCATGGCCGCAGCCGGGCTGGTGTGCCAACCCCAGAAGTGCCCGTCGGTGGTGATTGGCGACGGCAGGTGCCCGGTGTACTGCCTGATGCAGTCATCCGTCGTCCCCTGGGGGTCGGGCACCCATTCCACGCCCGTCACTGCCTGAATGTCCAACCAGTACCAAAGACCGTGCGTCTCCAGGAACGCGTCAGGCTGGGCCGGATACGGCGGATCGGCCTCGGGCCGGGGATCCATTTCCGAGCAGATCAGGCAGCATTCGTTCAGGTCGACCTCGTAAAGGTAGACGTCGTGTCCAAAGCAGTCGGCCGCGAAGATGCTGGTGATCTCGACCGCGTCAGCCGGCGCAAAGTAGACGCCCAGCGCCGTGGGGAGGTTGGCGGCTGACGGCTCGGGCGGGCAGGGCAGGTCGGGATCCACGTGGTGGAAGCTGATGAGCCAGCCGTCCAACACGTAAGGCTCGATCACCGGTGTGGCGGGCCCGTAGGTTTCGTCCCAGTAGCTGCCCCACCATATCAGGGCCTCGATCGGTCGTCCGTCGGAGATGAAGTCGTCGGCCAACACTTTGTTGACTTCGTCGTCCCTTCCAGACGTGACGCGGAAGGCCATGTCGCTGTAGCTTTCCGGAATCGTAGGCCAGGTGATGGACTGCCACGGTGTGCTGTCGGTCTTCTGCGCCGCCGGTGCGTGGCCCAGCGGCGGGGCGAAGTCGCGCCGTGCCTCCTGCCACCGCCAGTGCGCAGGATTGCCGGGATCGATGGCGATAGCCGTAATGTCGAACCAGTAGTACGTCTGGAACTCCTGCGGGTACGGGGCCGGAAGGTCGAACTCATACAGGTAGATCCTGCTTCCCTCAATGTTGACCAAGCCCGTGTCCTGCTCGGCGATCGATGCAAACGGGACGTCGATTCCCCAGAATTCCGGATCCAACGGCACACACCACGGGCCGCCGGGGGCGCACAGGTGGAAGCTCAGGTGGAAGTAGTCGATGCCCGCCCCGCGTATCTCCTGGCCGGCCGTATCCAACTCGTAGTTGCCCCACCAGTGCAGATCCTTCACGTCACCACCCTGACACTGCCAGTCGTCCGCCAGCGTGCTGAAGTGATATCCGCCGGCGGCATCGGTCCAATCGTGGGCGTGCAGCCCCGGCCAGTTCGGATCGGGAAGTTGCTCCCATTTGACGGGCCACCACAGGTCCGAGGGCGCGTCGAAGCCCTCTCCCGGCCCATGTGGCGGCTGGGACCATTTGGGGTTCAGCTGTGGCTTCTGGCCGGTGATCACGAAAGCCAGGTCGATCGAGTCGTCTTCGAGTCCGTAGTACGGATGCCCCGGCGGGTACCTCAGCTCGTTCCAGCTCCACGGAAGCATGCCCCAAGCCCAGACCGCATCGTCCATGTAATGATCGGGCCATTGGCGCGTCTTCCAACCGAACTGACCCGAGTCGGTCATGATCTGGACACCGAGCCAGTAGATGATCGGATTCTCCGGAGTCCCGTCCTGACGGAACGCATCCTCCGGATCGATGCAGATGTTAATCTGCCACACTTGCGTATCCCCGAACGGGATGAGCCCGCCGCCGGGGATAGGATCCCACCACCATTCACCCTGATCGACGACGGCGTGAAGCCTCTCGGAGAACTCCCCGGGTCCGAAGTTCTGCGCCCACAGCAGTTGATCGGGAATCGAGTACTGATTCGGCCCGCTCGGATTGTTGCTCCAGATGCTCAGGTGGATCGAGGTGATCTGGCCTTTCAGGTCATCAAGCCACGACCCCCAGAGGTGGACGTCGGTGATCAGCTTGCGCGAAGTGCATTCGAAATCGTCCGCCATGATGCGTGGAACCTCGTTCGAGTCCATGCGGATGTCGATCCCCTCAGTCGTGAGATCGGGCAACTGGATCCACTTGGCCGGGTCGTTCGGATACCAATCACACGAGCAGATGGTCGTTGCGCATTGCGTCCCGGGCCCCATGGGTATGCCGCTGGTGTTGACACACTCGGTGGGGGGCACGTCAATGCAGGAGTCGTCAGGCAGGCAGCAAGCCTGCAGAAGCTCGGGGGTGAAGTAGTAGTCTTCTGTCTCGCCGACGTCGTAGCCGCCCAGCGGTCCGGAGCCGCCGGATCCCGGGTCGGGACCGGGCGCCCATTGCTGCTCGGAAATCGTGATCCGCATCCAGATCGGCGGCACGCCTCCCCCGGGGGTCGCCGGATGCCAGGGCAGAAACGCCAGGCTGGTGATCGTAAACTGCCCGGGCCCGGGGACGACTACCTGCTGGTTTCGAACGGCCCACTCGGGGGCGGCTACCCCAGCGCAATCCATCGTGTCGTCGTAGTCGCCGTCCCGGTTCCAGTCGAACCATGCGTTCACATAGAGCGGCTGGGCAGCCGGCGCCGTCACGATCGTCACGACGTAGTCGAACGTCGTCATCTGACAATGCGGTAGAACGAGCGGAACGGCTACGCCGTCGTCAGCGCCGTCCTGGTCCGGCAAGTCGTTGAGCGGGATGATGTTGTTTGTCGGATCCTCATCCGGGCCGATGTCCGCCTCGTTCTCGAGGGTCACCCATTGGCCCAGGTAGGCGACATCGCGCGGCTGCCGGTGCAGCGGGCCGTAGGGCGGAGATCCGGCCTGGTACACGCTCGGGTAGTTGGCTGCGACACCCGTCGCCGGGTACGCCGTCATGCTCGTGAGCCAAGTGTTGCTGCTATCGGGCGCATCGCCCAAATCATGCTCGGGCTGCTCCTCGCCAGTGATCACGAAGGCCAGGTCGATCGAGTCGTCTTCGAGTCCGTGGTACGGATGCCCCGGCGGGTACCTCAGCTCGTTCCAGCTCCATGGAAGCTCTCCCTCAGCCCAGACCGCATCATCCATGAAATGGTCAGGCCACTGGCGCGTCTTCCAGCCGAACTGCCCGCTGTCGATCATGACTTGGACACCGAGCCAGTAGATGATGGGATTGTCCGGGCTCCCTTGCTGGCGGAATGCGTCGGCCGGATCGATGCAGATGTTGATCTGCCACACTTGCGTATCGCCGAACGGGATGGGCCCGCTGCCCGCGACGGGATTCCACCACCATTCACCCGGATCGACGATGGCATGCAGCCTCTCGGAGAACTCTCCGGGGCCGAAGTCCCGTTGCCACAACCGTTGATCCGGAATCGAGTACTGATTCGGCCCGCTCGGGTTGTTGCTCCAGATGCTCAGGGTGATCGACGTGATCTGGCCTTTGAGGTCACCAAGCCACGAACCCCAGATATGGACGTCGGTGATCAGCTCGCGCGAGGTGCATTCGAAATCGTCCGCCATGATGCGCGGAAGCGTCTGGAACGAGTCCACGCGGACGTCGATCCCCTCGGTCGTCAGATCGGGCAGTTGGACCCACTTGGCCGGGTCTCCCGGTTCCCAGTCACACGAGCAGATGGTCGTTGCGCACTGCGTCCCGGGCCCCATCGGCGTGCCGCCGGCGGCGATGCAGTCGGGGGGGTTATCGTCGACGCAGGAATCGTCGGGCATGCAGCATGCCTCCGCGCGTGCGCCGGAGAGTCTGCCGTCCGCCACAACGCCCTGCACATTCGGGTGGGCCGCATCGATAACGTCCGTCGCCTGCGCGGCGGGCGCCGCACCGGTCGCGGTGCCCACGAAAACGACGGGCGTGCAGATCAATACCACTTTCAATAGCAAGATCCCTCGTTTGCACTTCATCGTTCGTCCTCCTTACAGGTGACTGGTTTGCCTGACTCCCAACGCAGTTTTCCGGCCCGACTGGAAGGTGCCGCTACGTGCGCCCTGCGGCCCTGCCAACGGCATTGACGGGCGGCTCCCGCAGAACTGATGATTGGCCCGCGGCGCAGCGATATGCGTGCTCCCACGGCGTCGTCACGTCCACCGTTACCGACGGCGCTCCGCCTCCCGTTGCCACCCAGCGCTTTCTTCCTGCTCACCGGCACGTCCGGCGGGTTGCTGTTCCGGTGAGTTCCGCTAAGAGACAGCGGCATCCGGTAAGCGCTTGACGCCCCGAGAGGTGACCGCGTCCCGCCCCGGATGAACCCTTGCTCCCACCGAAGCCTCCGACAATGACTCGACGTATGTGAAGGTCCCATAATACCAGATGTGCCCGCGCCGAGGCAATAAGATAAAGTACTACTTGACACAGCGGGTCCATGACGCGGCCCCGTAAGCTCCTGCTCATGGCCCCGGGTCCTTCAAGCGAGTAAGCAATCCGGCGAAGCCGACGCCGTCAGGTTGCGTTTTCCGGATCCTCGTGTGGGTGGGCGCCAGGTCGCATCGCGGTCGGCAGGCTCAACGCGCCGGCGATCCCGGTTTGCCGCGGGGCGGTTCCCAAGGGGCGCACCGTCGGCGACTAACGGCGACTCCACCGCCGACACCGTCAACGAGTCCGGCTCTTCCCGCAGAAGCGCCATCTTGATGATCATGCCTCCGGCAGGGGGGGCCTTCCTGTTGTCGGGAATGGCGTCGATATGGCGCGCGTTGTCCCACGCTGTTTTCGTATCGTTTCAGCCACTTGCGAAAGATTGCATTCTTGCCGCAAGGCCAAGTCACTTCTGGGGCACGAACGCCGCGAAGTCAGGCGTTTGCCGGCACATACGACCTGACTGCGTCGCCTCTGAGCCGCTCCGAACCAAGGTTCCTGTGCGGCGTGGTCGCAACTGGCAGAAAAAGGCGAAAAACCGGGTTAGAGGTGTACAAGTTGGGTTAAGGTTGTTTGCCCGTTTCGTCCGATAACGATATACTGCCGCCCGCTTTCCCGAAAGCCGACGTGGGGGGCCGACCACGGAGTCCGGAACGATGCAAAGACTGTCGCTGGGATTACTTCTGCTTGTCCTTGGATGTCATGCGCCGCCGGCGCCGAGTTCGTCGAGCGGCGAACCGGAGGCGACATTGCCTGACGGAGGGCTCGAAGCCACGTACCCCTTTTTCGGGCGGATGAAGACCGCGGATCCTGCGGATCAGGAATTCCGGGAGTCGGGGGACTTCATGCTCGCGCGCTGTGGATGCAACTGCTGGCGTGTTCTCGTCTCTCAGGATGACGGGTCGGTGCGCGCGCAGTTTCTGGTGCATTTCAGCTGGCAAGAGCACGAGGCGTCAGCGGCCAAGGTCCACGTGTTGGGCGAGGACAATGGAACCACGCTGAGTGGGATCGTTGATCAGAATACCGGGCTGACCGAAGGGCGCATGCTGATCGGGCCCTACGCTATGGTCTTTGCCGCGGGTCGCAGCGAAGAGCCAGCGGACAAGGTCAAGACCTGTGTCATGTGTCACGTCGGCGAGGCGCCGCCGTGGCCGCTCCCGTCCCACCATCCGCAGTATGAGGCGGACCCGCCGACTTGTTTGCGTTGCCATCCGGTGGACTGAGGCGATATGGGAGGCGAGAGCTCGCACGGCAGAGACACCCAGCGGGTCGCCGGATGCAGTCATTGGTGCAGTCGGCAGGCAACGCAGCCGCCCGTGTCGATTCCGGCTGCACGGCCGGTGGGGTGTGGGAGGGGATCTGCGTTTGGCTTTTCAGAAGAAGGAGGTTTGGGGTATGGCCCGGTTTGATCTGTCGACGTTGTCCGGGGTTATTTGTTCCGTCGTTGTGGGTTCGTGCCTTGTCGGTTGCGGCGCCGCGCAAGGGGGCGGTGGTTCGGTGCTTGATGCCCTTGCCGCGTGTGGAGGGTGAGGCGGTTCCAGTAGCGCTGCCGGTGGCGGCGAAGGCGATGCTGATTGCACCACGTTGCTGGAAACGCGTGACGAGTCGTTTGCGCGCTGGGTCGAGGGCGCCGAGGCGCCGGAGGAAGCGGAGGAGCAAGAGGCCTATTGCGACTACGTGCACGACACGTTGACCTGGTTGGATGTCGGGTGTTGCGCGAACGCCGAAGTGGCCGAAGACCAGGCTTGTGACGACGTGCGGGGAGATTGGGAAGCGGTCTATGAAGCGAGCTGCAGATAGGGACTGGCTTCCACGCGGATGGCCTTGCGGACACCCACGGCCGGGGCGACCCCTGCGAGCTTGGTTGTCCCTGTCGCCCGGCCGGGCGATGAACAGAAGAGTTCGCCGTTCTGCGCGCCGGTGGCAACGGGCCGCCGCCTCAGCGCGGCTATTTGTGTGAAGGTGCTTAGGTACAGGAGAAGGAACCGATGTGTCTGTCATGTTTGCTTGCGCCGATTCTAGCTATTCTGGGCGCGCTGTTCTCCGGGATTTTCAGCTTCGCGACGCCCTAGAGAATCGTCCGAGGGCGGTGATCCGCGACAGGGTCTGCCGCGATCGCACGGGTCCTTGACCGTGAGGGTCAACGACCCGTGCGTTTTTTTGGGCGCGCTGCGAGTGTGTCAGGAGTGTGTTTTCGCCTCCTTGCGTGAGCGGCTTCTTCGGAGAGGCGGGCGATACGTGCCGGAACGTATCGTCGTCCGCGTCCTCACCGAAGCCCCCCGGCGGCACCGGTGGAATCAGCCTGAGGTCTTCTGTCCTCCCGGTTGCCTCGTCTTCTTTGGAAACGGCATCCGCATCCTGTTTCCGAGGTATGCTCCTATTGCAGTGGTGGGGGGTGTTCAGAATCCACGCGGCCCAAACGCGAATCCAGCCGGCTACGGCGTTGTAAGGAACCGTAGGAAACGGGACACTAGGGCTGGCTGCATGCTCTCGTGAAGTCACTCCGTGGAGGATTCGCCCATGAGAGACAACCAGCGGTTCTCGGCAAAGACGGTCCTCGTGCTGGGGCTTGCCGCGTCGGCGGCGTCAGGGTCGGAGTCTCCGTCGGCGTCCGGTCGGCATCGATTGCGGGACGTGTCGATCGTCATGCCGGACGATGCGGATCCGCTGGTGGGGTTGGCGGCAAACGAGCTTCGGCGGTACGCCTACCTCCGTACCGGTGCGCTGCCGCCGATTGTCGGGGCTCTGCCCGATGACGGAAACGCGATCGTGCTGCGGACCGGGCCGTCGCCACAGGTTCCGACGACCGGTCCGGACCCGGGGCAGAACCACGCGTTGTACGCCGCCCCCGGGCAGTCCGTCCGGCAGTATGTGCATGGAGCGACGCCGGTCGCCACGCTGTGGGCGGCCTATTCGTTGATCGAGACCTGGGGGTTCGGGTTCTACCTGGGCGGCGACACTCAGCCGACCCGCGATCGTGATTACCTGGCCCGCGTGGTGAACGAGACCTACGCGCCGGCTCTGGTCATTCGCGGGAACCTGCCCTGGTTCAACTTCATGAACTCACCGACGACCTGGAATCCGCAGGACTACAAGACGTTCTTCCAGCAGATGGCCAAGCAGAAGGCCAACTTCATCGGCTTTCATACGTACGATCACGAGCCGTTCGGGGCATACGACATCAGCCGAAAAGGGGCGACGAAGGGCGGCCCGCTGATGACGACGATCTCGCCCCACCGCTGGTGGTCACCGCCGGCGATGTCGACCAAGGACTTCCTGTTCGGTACGGACGGGTTTTTCGATCGCGGCGAATGGGGCTGCGAAGTCGGTATCGAGGATGCGTGGACCTGGGCCTCGGGCCGGGCGACGCGGCTTCAGCAACGGATGATGGCCGAGGCGCTGGCGTTCGCGAAGCGGCGCGGCCTGCGGACCTGCCTGGGTTGGGAAGTGACGGGCAATCCGGACGATCCGGCGGTGTCCGACGCGCTACAGCGGCGGCTGGAGCACACGCTGGCCACCTATCCTCTCGACTACTTCTGGATCTGGCAGAGCGAGTTCGGTGGAATCGGTGGGGCCGACACCGGCACGGCCGTACCCGAGGATGTAACCGCCGCCTTCGCCTATCTCGGCGAGGGACACAACCTGTCCGAGGCGGCGCGGATCACGCGATTCATCCGTCTGACGCACGCGATGCTGAACGAGCTGGCCCCGGACGTGCGGTTGATCGTCAGCGGATGGGGTGGCGACCAGTGGATGAAGTTCACGACGCTGTATCCCGGCCTGGACAGGGTGGTGCCGGACGACGTGATCTTCGCCGCGTTGGACAACATCGACCCGCGGCACACGCCTGCCGTGTCGGCCGCCTACGGGCAGCTAGGTCCCACGCGTCAGCGTTGGCCGATCCCGTGGTTCGAGTCTGACGGGGGTTTCACCCGGACCGACCAGACCGGCCCGCAGACCAACGTCACGGCGTTCGAGCCGCTTCTGCAGGATATCGCGGACAAGAGGTGTCAGGGCGCGTTAGGTGTTCATTGGCGGACACGGAACGTGCAGGACGTGGCCGGCTATCTGTACCGCTTCGGCTGGAACGTCAAGCTGACAGCCGCTGATTATTTCAAGCACTACGCCCGCGACCATTACGGTTCCGATGACGCGGAGGAGATGGCCCGCGTGCATCTGCGGTTGGAGGAGTTGGGGCCCCAGTACGTCGGAGCTGCCGGTTGCGTCGAGTGCTTCACCGGGTTTACGTGGTTCTACGATCCCCGCGGCGGCCTGAGCATCTATCCGCGCGAGGGGTACGTCGGCCACAACGCGAATTCCGCCGATCACTTGCCACAGACAGCGCGTTTCGCGGAGTTGGAGGAGCTGCGAGACCAGCTTGCGACCAAGTCGGCTGAGGCGGCCGATCGCGGTCATCGAACGGCCGCCGTAGCCTACCACGACCTGAGCGAGACGATCCGGTGGCTTGTTACGCGCGCCCGTGTCGGGCTGGCGATCTGGAACGATACGGCGCCGCTGTCGCAACGGTTGCGACGGGCGGAACGGCTGCATCGCGAGGGGAACGTTACGGAGGCACGCGAGCAGGCCGCCGCAGTGCTAACGGAGTTGGAGGCGCTCGAGTTCGGCCGGGCGGTGCAAGCGCTGGCCGGCACGTGCCGCACGCGCGGCGAGCTGGGCATGCTTGCAACGGCCGTCTCGCGCTACGGCCGGTTCTATGCATCGTTCGTCGACCGGATCGCCCGAATTCTGGGGCGCCCGTTGCCGGCATCCCGAGGGGCGGGGCGGTGGGACGGACAAGAACTGCTCATCCTTTACCCTGTCCCCCATCAGATCGCCGTCGGGCAAAGCGTTTCGTTCGACGCGGTCCTGTTGCCGGTGCATCCGGGCGAGCCCGTCGACGTCAGGCTTGTGCGCCTTCAACCCGATGACGGGGCGTCGGAGTCGATTCCGCTGGTTCGGGTGGGGGGCGGCTATCATCGCGCCGTGATCGAACCTGATGAAGGCGTGTGGCAGTGGTGCGTTGCCACGAGTGAGGGGCGCAGCATCGACGCGCTTACTTCCGTGACGGGCATACTGACCGTGGGTCCGGTGGCAGCGCCGATCCCGGCGGCCCGCCGACTGATGCGCCCGGCGGGGCGGAAGGAAGCGGTACTGTCGATCGGCTTCGAAGATGCGCTCGACCGGATCGGTGAGCCCGTCGGGGCGCCCGGGCGGTCTCCGGGCGTGCGGGGGCAGGCGTTGGACACCCGCAACGGAGGGTCTGTTCGAATCGATCGCGGCAGCAAGGCGGTCGCGTTTGACGGGCCGTTCACTGTGGCCTTCTTCGCCAAGCCCGAGCCGTGGGACGAAGCCCGCGACATGCCCGTCCTGCTGTCCAAGGGGGACTGGGCAGGCACGGGATATTTTGTACAACTGTACCGCGGCCGGACGCGTGTCGGGTTGGGCGGGCAACGGGCGCTCGACGGACCCGCGTTGACACCGGGCAGGTGGACGCACGTGGCAATCGTTCACGACGGTCGGGAAGTCAGCCTGTATCTCGACGGCTGCTGCGTTGCGGTGCTCGAGATGTCGCCACCGAGACCGAGTAATGAGCCGCTGCGGATCGGAGCGTATCGCGATCCGGGCCATCATGAGCATTTCCCGTTTCACGGGTTGATTGATGAGGTGGTGTTCTTCAACCGCGCGATTACGGAAGCGGAAGTCCGTGCGGGTCAGGAATTGCGCGACCGCTGAAGGCGGTCGGGTCGTTGAACAATGCCCGGTGGTCGAGATTTCGAAGCGGCCTGTGAGTTTCCGCTCGGAGCGGGTGAGGTTGAACCGCCGGGTGCCATCCCCGAATGCCCACGGCCGCGCAAACGTGGCCATCCTGCTCAACCGCCGGTGGCATTCGACTGCATGGGAAACGTTCAAGGGGTTCGGCTCCTGTCGGCTTCTTCGCTGCTCGATGCAGGACCCGGTGCGCGCCGGCTCGTGGCGCCTTGGCGTTGGCAGCCTGTGATTTATTCTTCTGCAGGTCTGGCTGATTCCCATAACCCTTTAGCTGTGAGGCAGTTAGGCCCGTTTCCGAGCGCCCTTCCGCGCGGTGGGGCGATCCGGAGCCAGCCGCCTGCCGCGATGCTGTTGTGGCCAAGGGCGGGATTGGCCGGCGGTCCCGAGGGCGCTCGCGACAAGCAACGTCGCGGGGCCATCGGGCTTGGCAACTTGGAGAATGCCGCCGCCCTGGCTTGCCTGGCGGCCGTGTGGCACTCGCGCCGGTCTTTGGCCGGCGCCGGCGCCTGCCGGCGGGTCCGGGATGCAGTCCGGCAGCACGAATCTCGACCTGGCCAAACTGATGGTTGCGAGGAGCGTCTGGATCAGTGAGAATTGAAGACGCGGTTGGCAGCGGACGGAGAGGCCCGACATGAGCGAGATCAAGCTGGCCATTGTAGGCGTCGGAAACTGCGCAAGCGCCCTTCTTCAAGGCATCGCGTATTACCGGCATCGGGAATCGGCGGACTCGGCCGGGCTGTTGCACCCGCAGATCAGCGGCTACCGGCTGAGCGACATCAAGGTGGTGGCTGCGTTTGACGTTGACCGTCGCAAGGTGGGCCGGCGGCTGGAAGAAGCTGTCTTCGCGCCGCCGAACTGCACGACGGTTTTTCAGCCCGAGCTTCCCGCGTCCGGTGTCACCGTGTCCATGGGTCCGGTGCTTGACGGTGTGGCCGACCACATGCGGAACTATCCGGAAGCGCAAGCGTTCCGCGTAGCCGATACCAAGCCGTGTGACGTGGCCGAGGTCCTGCGCGATTCCGGGGCCCAGGTTCTGGTTTGCTATCTGCCGGTGGGTTCGGAGGAAGCCGCGCAGCATTACGCCCAGGCATGCCTTGACACGTCAGTGGCCATGGTGAACTGCATGCCGGTGTTCATTGCGTCGAACCCTGAATGGGCGAAGCAGTTTCGCGACCGGTGCGTGCCGATTGTCGGCGACGATATCAAGAGCCAGATGGGTGCGACGATCAGCCATCGCGTGCTGGCCCGGCTGATGGGTGACCGGGGGGTCAAGCTCGATCGTACGTATCAGCTCAACACCGGGGGCAACACCGACTTCTTGAACATGCTCGAACAGTCGCGGCTGCGCACCAAGCGGATTTCCAAGACCGAGTCCGTCCAATCGCAACTCGACGTCCCCCTGGAATCCGACAACATCCACATCGGCCCGTCGGACTACGTTGCCTGGCAGAAGGACAACAAGGTCTGTTTCATCCGCATGGAGTGGCGCGGGTTCGGCGACGTCCCGAACAACCTGGAGCTTCGGCTGAGCGTCGAGGACTCGCCCAACAGCGCCGGTGTGGCCATCGACGCGATCCGCTGCGCGAAGCTGGCGCTGGACCGTGGTATCGGCGGGCCCTTGGACGCGATCTCCAGTTTCACCATGAAGCATCCGCCCGTCCAGCGCCGCGACTCTGAAGCCCGCGAGCTGCTGGAACGCTGGATCGCCGGGAACAGTCGCCCGTCATCGGATGTCGGCCTTCGGCGCTCGCCGCGCCCTGCCCACGCAGGACGTGCGTCGTAGCATCCGCCGTTTCCCATTGCACGCTTGTCGCCCCGGATTGCACAGTGAAACAGTTCGCCGTCGTTTCGTCGCGCGCGGTGATCGGCCGGGACGAAAGGGCGTTCGTCCGTTGTGCCTGAGGCGCCGACTCGGGCGTTGGCGGATTGCGCGTCAGGTGTTCAATCGGTCTTGCAGGTCCTTGAGTTTCTGGAGGGCGTCGATGGGCGCCAGGGTGTTGACGTCCATTTCCCGCAGCATGCGGGCGACGGCTTCGACGGGGTCTTCGAAGAGTTGGAGCTGGGGGTCGGTCTTCGTGCGGGCGCCGGCGAGTTCACTGGTGCGCGACTCGCGGGTGAAGCCGCGCTCCAGCTCGGTGAGTATCTGGCGGCTGCGGTCGACGACGCCGCGGGGCACGCCGGCCAATCGGGCCACGTGCACGCCGTAGCTCTTGTCGGTGCCGCCGGGCACGATCTTATGCAGGAAGATGATGCCCTCCTCGCGCTTGTCGTCTCCCGGCCATTCGCGCACCGCCACGTTGTAGTTCCGCACGCCTGACAGCAGTTCCGCCAGTTCGGTCAGTTCGTGGTAGTGCGTTGCCACCATCGTGCGGCAGCGGACGGTGTTGGCCAGATGCTCGGTGATGGCCCAGGCCAGTGACAGCCCGTCGAACGTGCTGGTGCCCCGCCCGATCTCGTCCAGCACGACCAGGGAGCGCGGAGTGGCGTTGTTGAGGATGTTGGCGGCTTCGATCATCTCGACCATGAAGGTGGATTGCCCCCGGGCGATCTCGTCCGACGCGCCTACCCGGGCGAAGATGCGGTCAGCCGGTGAGAACGTCATCGACGCGGCGGGCACGAACGAGCCTGTCTGCGCCAGCACGACCAGAAGCGCCACCTGGCGGATGTACGTGCTTTTGCCGGCCATGTTCGGGCCTGTGACGATCAGCACGCGTGCGTCGGTGCCGTCGATGGTGCAGTCGTTGGGGACGAACCCGTCGGTGAGTGTCTGGTCGAGCACGGGGTGGCGCCCGTCGACGACGTGCAGGCTGCAGGCTGTTTCGCGACCGGGGGGCCGGCTTGCATCGCCGGTGATGACCTCGGGTCGGACGTAATGGTGCCCGACCGCCAGTTCCGCCAACCCCGCCAGCACGTCCAGCTGCCCGGTCGCGTCCGCGACCCGCTGCAGCGCGGGCAGTTCGTCGGCCACCGTGTCGCGGGCCTGTTCGAACAGGCGGAACTCCAGGTCGTTGGCTTTCTCCTCAGCCGTGAGGATCTCGGTTTCGTATTGCTTGAGCTCGTCGGTAATGTACCGTTCTGCGTTCTTGATTGTCTGCTTGCGGACGTAATGCGGGGGGACGCGGTCGCGGAACGTGTTGGTCACCTCGATGTAGTAGCCGAACACTTTGTTGAAGCCGACTTTCAGTGAGCCGATGCCGGCGGCGTCTGCCTCGCGGCGCTGGTAGTCCGCCAGCCAGCGCTGCCCGTCGCGCCCGGTGGCCCGCAGGCGGTCCAGTTCGGTGTTGAACCCGTCGGCGATAATGCCGCCTTCGCGCACAGTGAGTGGGGCGTCGGGGCGAATCGCTTGGCCGAGCATCGCTGCCAGGTTTGTCAGTCCGCCCAGGGCGTTGTGAAGGTCCCGCAACAGCGGTGTGGGCAAACCGTCCAACGCGGCCTGCAGCGCCGGGAGTTGGTCGAGGGTTCGGCCCAGGCCCGCGAGGTCGCGGGGGCTGGCCCGCCGCAGGGCGACGCGCGCGCTGATGCGCTCGATGTCGGCCATCTGCTTCAGCGTTGTCCGGACCTCGGCCCGCGTGGCATCCTGTTCGACGAGAATCGCTACGGCGTCCTGCCGGGCGATGATGTCATCAACGATGGTCAGGGGCGCGCACAGCCATTGCCGCAATCGGCGAACACCTATCGGATGGACGGTCCGGTCGACGGCGTGCAACAGGCTGCCCTCCCGTGATCCGGTGCGCAACGTACGTTCGATTTCGAGCGATCGAAACGCGCTGTGGTCGAGGCGCAGACAGCTCGAGACGCAGTGGGGCTCGATCCGGGTAATGTGGGACAGGGACGTCTTCTGCGTCTCGTGAAGATACGTGATGGCGCCGCCGGCGGCGCAGAGCGCCGGTGTCATCTCGTCGAAGCCGAAGCCGGCCAGCGTAGCGGTGCCGAAGTGATCGAGCAGCGTTTTCTCGGCGTTATACGGCGAGAACTCGTGCGGGCTTCGCCGGGCGATCGAAGCTCCGCACAGGGCATGCACCTCCTCGGCGATGCGGGAGGCCGAGAGACTCGTCGGCGAATCATCGGCTCCGGCGGCGATCCCCTCGTCCTCGATCAGCACTTCCGCCGGTCTCAATCGGGCCAGCTCGTCGATCGCCTCCTTGCCGCCGACCTCGAACGCGCGAAACCGCCCGGAGGCCAGTTCCACCACTGCCAGGCCCGCTGACGGTCCGCGGACGCACACGGATGCCAGGCTATTGTCACTCTTCTCATCGAGCAGCGTTTCGTCGGTGAGCGTTCCCGGCGTGACGATGCGCACGATCTCCCGCCGGACCACGCCCCGGGCGGTCTTGGGATCCTCCACCTGTTCAGAGATGGCTACGCGATAGCCGGCGGCGACCAGTTTGGCCAGGTAGCCGTCGAGCGCGTGGTACGGGATGCCGGCCAGCGGGATCGGGTTCTCGCCCTTGCTGCGTGCGGTCAGGACGATGCCGAGGACCTTGGACACGACCTTGGCGTCCTCGTAGAAGGTCTCGTAGAAGTCGCCCATACGGAACAGGAGAATGGCGTCGTGAGCCTGTTTCTTCTGGTCGAGGTATTGGCGCATCGCGGGCGTGGCATCAGGTGATCGATGACATCCGCCGGTTACACTCTTTGTCGCGGACACGAAACGCCAGCCCTTCTTCCCCGCGCAAGACGAAGCCGCGGGCAACCACTGTATCAGGGATGGGCTGATTCTCAACGTTTGCCGAGCGGGGCTGTGAGAAAGGCCCGCTGACATTCGCCGCAGAGGTCGAACCGGAACCGGCGATAGGTCCGGTTCTCGATTTCGTCGGGGTCCGTTTGGGACATCTGATCGATGAGCCTGCGGATCTCGTTCCCGTGGTCACGGGCCAAGTCGTCCCGGGAGATTTCGAGCGGGGTGGCGGCGGCATAGACCTCGATCTTCACGATGAAGTGACGCGGATCGTCCGCATCGAGCCGTCTGCCGCACTTGTCGCACTCGTAACGGATCATCGGATGCCCAACAGGTCGGGAGGCCGGCGAGTCCAGCGCCGCGGAAGTCGAGCGTTCGAGCGGCGAAGCGGTCAATCCACGTCTTTATTGCTTTCGGCAACCCACTTGTCCAACGTGCTCTCCGCCTGACCTGAATCGATGGCGCGGGCAGCCCGGGCGACGCCGTCGCCGAAGTCATCGGTCACCTCGGCCACCACCAGTGCCGCCCCGGCGTTGAGCAGCGCGTGATCGCGCCTTGGCCCCGGGCAGCCGGCCACGATCTCACGTACGGCCGACGCGCTGGCTTGCGGCGAATCCACGACCAGGTCCGTCAAGGCCGCCACCGACAGTCCTACGCTCTCCGGGCGAATCCGAAACGTACGGATCCGTCCCCCCGTCAACTCGCTGACCTGAGATCCGCCGGTAATGGTCAGGTCGCACAGGCCGTCCAGCCCATGGACGACCCAGGCGCGAACGGCTCCGAGCTCTCGGAGCACGGCCGCCATGGTCTCGGTGAGTTCCGGCCTGGGCACGCCGAGCACCTGCCGCTTGACGCCGGCGGGGTTGGTCAGCGGTCCGAGCACGTTGAAGATCGTGCGTACGGCCATCGCCTGTCGAACCGGGGCGGCGTACTTCATCGCCGGATGCAGCAGGCGGGCGTACAGAAACGCGATGCCGATGTTCTCGAGGCAGCGCTCAACGACCGGCACGGGGGCGTCGACGTTGACGCCGAGTGCGGCCAGCACCTCCGCACTGCCGCTGACGCGGGTGGTCGTGCGGTTCCCGTGCTTGGCCACCGTCGCCCCCGCCGCGGCGGCGATGATGGCGGCCGTTGTCGATACGTTGAACGTGCTGATGCCGTCGCCGCCGGTGCCACACGTGTCGATGCATTCGCGTGAGCAGCGGACCGGCGAGCAGAACTCGCGCATCGCCTCGGCGGCCCCGACGATCTCGTCCACCGTCTCGCCCTTTGCGGCCAGCGCGCCGAGAAACGCTCCGATGGCCCCGTCGGGGACCTGCCCGGACATGATCAGGTCGAATGCCCGCCGCGACTCTGCCCGCGACAGGTCTCGCCCTGCGGTCAGTTGCTCCAGGATCACTCTCATCGAGTCCGTCCCCGTAGGTCTCGGGCGAACCGGTCAACGGATTGGCACTCCCCTCGGGGCCTCCCGGTGGGCCGGGTAAGTCGGCGGCGTGTGGATGCGGGAAACGGCACGGTTTCACGTTTCGCAAGAGGCGGAGGCCGCGTTGACCCGGATGCTTTGCCCTGGCTACTATCTGGTGCGACGATAGGAATCGCGTTCGCGTCTGTCAAGGTAGTGATTGCGCACTGCGGGTGTCCGGTTGATCGACGCCATCAACGATACCATCGTAGCGGTTTCCTCGGCTTCCGGTCATGGGATCCGGGGAATCGTCCGCCTCAGCGGCCCGGACGCGATCGCGATCGCCGCCCGGTTGTTCGTGGCCGACGGCGAGACATGCCTGTCGCGGCAGCCGGGCTTCCGCCGAATCTCCGGGATGGTATGGTTGGATACGACGCGTCGCCTGCCTGCCGAGGTGTACCTGTTTCGCGCTTCCAGAAGCTATACGCGCCAGGACTGCGCGGAGATTCACACGATTGGCTCACCGGCCGTCCTGGCCATGGTGGTCGACGGGGCCCGGTCCGCCGGGGCCCGTCTGGCCCAGCCCGGCGAGTTCACCGCTCGGGCGTTTCTGGGCGGCGCTATGGACTTGTTCCAGGCCGAGGCGGTGGCAGCGACCATCGCCGCCCGCAGCGACCGTCAGCTTCGCGCCGCCCGAAAGCTCCAGGAAGGTGACCTGAGTCGGCGGATCACCGAGTGGCGCGCCCGGCTGATGGAGGTGACGGCCCTGATCGAAGCTGACATCGATTTCGCCGACGAACCGATCGAGTTCATCACGCCCGGCGCGCTGCGCTCGCAACTGTCGGGCCTGGCGCAGCAGATCGAGGCCCTGCGCGCCGGTGCGGACGCGGCGGAGCGTTTCGACGTGCTGCCCACCGCCTTGCTCATCGGACGTCCCAACGCGGGCAAGAGCAGCCTGATGAACGCGCTGTCCGGGCTGGATCGGGCCATCTGCTCCGCCGTCAGTGGCACCACGCGTGACATCGTGTCGGCACCGATCAAGCTGGGGACCACCGAAGCCATGTTGCTCGATGCGGCCGGTGTGCACGAGGACGCCGACGCCCTGATGCGCGAAGCCCAGGCCCGTGTCCTGTCAGCGGCCGAACACGTCGACCTGCTGTGCCTGGTGATCGATGTCGCCGCGCCTCCTGACATGTCGGCGTTCGATTGCCTGCGGTCGACGCCGACCACGCCCTGCGTCCTCGTCGCCAACAAGATTGATCTGCTCGACGAGGAAACGCGCGATCACCGCCAGACCATTCTGACTCAGGCAGCCCCGGCGAACGTGATGAGCGTGTGTGCCGTCAGCGCTACCGAGGGCACAGGCCTGGACCACCTTCGTGATGCGCTGGCCGGTCAACTCGGCCACCGGGACGACTTGGCCGAAGAGAAGTCCGTCGTGTTGTCCGCCCGTCAGCGAGGGTGCCTGGCATCCGCGTCGCAGGCTCTTGACCGCGCCATCGCCGAGGCCGAACAGATCGGCGAGACCGTTGACCGGGCGGAGGTGCTGGCCCTCGAGCTTCGCGAGGCCCTCGACGCTCTCGGTGAACTGATCGGGGCGGTTACGACCGAGGACCTGCTGAGTACGATCTTCGCGTCGTTCTGCATCGGCAAGTAGGCCTGCCGCGTTCGAGTTCGGGGCTCTACGCTTCCGGGGGGTGACGCGCCGGCACTTGGTGCGCCTCCGACGGAGGCCGGGACGTACACCCGTCGGGTGGGCTATTGGAGATCGAAGTAGCCGTTGTCGTCGGCCTGGCCGAACCAGCCGATGTTCTCCCGATCAGGATCGCCCGCGCATACGGCGCTTCGCCATGTGAACGTTCGTATCTCCCGTCCCACATGTCCGTCGCACCAGGCAACGTTGGCCGCTTTGTCGTGGCGAAAGTGAATCGAGGGGTCCGCCCGGGCCTCGAACTGAATCCACTCCGGATGGAAGCGGGGCTCGGCAAAGCTGTACTCGATCACGCCGGCAGCGGTCCCGGCAAACGCGGCGTCGGTGAACATGACCGTCTGGCCGGGCTGCCGGATGCGTTCGCTCAAGACGCCGTAGCAGTCTGTGACGACCTCGAAGGAACCGTTGCTGTGCTTCCGGACGATCCGCCCGATGTAGGCCTGGTTGTAGCCATACCCGCCGTTGCCCTTTTCGAAGGCGGCGTCGCCATCCCTGACGAAATCGCGAAATGACGGGCACGCGCGAATGCCTTCGCCCGCGCCGAGATACGGCACGAGCGGGCCGTGGCGCGGGTCGAACGGCTCATCACGGTCGCTTCGCGTGCCGTGCCAGCGGTGCAGGTTGCCGGTTTTCATCTCGGCGCCGCCCGGGCAGTAGCGTCCCTTGTGCTCGGATGCGTAGGCGGCATTGGCGACGACCAGTTGCCGAATGTTGGAGGCGCACACGGTCGCGCGGGCCTGCTCGCGCGCTCGACGCAGGCTCGGCAGCAGTATCGACACCAGCAGCGCCGTCACGGAAACCACCACGAGCAACTCGATCAGCGAGAACGCCCGGCGACCGCGGGCGACTGGACGAGGGGACGAGAACGCGGAGGCCGTCAGCGCAGAGCATGATGGCCGATCGGCAATCAGCGACAACCGTCCCGCGTTCCTCGCCATCCGCAGTTCCCCGTTCGCTGTCAGCATTTGCGCGGCCACGCTACACGTTTACGGTTCGTTGAAACCGAGCTGAAAGCCC
>CP070691.1:2317223-2344561 GCA_020353195.1 Phycisphaerales bacterium
AGCGCAATCCGCATCCGCACCCGCTGATCCGGACAATGATCCCGATGCATGACTGTCTGTGAAAGACTTCGTCGGCTTGCGAGACCGGCAGACTGGCCGTGACGTGGTCCGCCTGCCCTAGCGGCCGGGCGCGTACGCGGCTATCACCGCGTCGACAACGGCCCCCACCGCCATCGACGCGTCCACGCAAGTGTGAGCCGCCCGCTTGTACTTGGCCGCGCGAGCGCCGAGCACCGATCGAATCTCATCCAGCCCGCCAAGCGATGTCAGCGCCGGCCGATTGGCCGCCGTGCCCGAATCCGCCTCGATTCGTTCCCAAAGCACCTCCGCCGGCGCCTTCAGCCAGACCACGAAGCCGCGCTCCCGCATGCAGGCCACGTTGTCGGCCTGGAGGATCGCACCGCCCCCCATGCTGATCACCTGCCGGTCCCCGGCCATCACCGCGCGTACGACCCGGGCCTCCCGCTTGCGGAACCCGGCTTCTTTCTCGACGTCGAAGATTTCCGCGATGGCCATACCCGCCTGGGCGACGATGCGTTCGTCGGTATCCACCAGAGCGTAGCCCAACCGCCGGGCCGCCTCGCGCCCGACCGTTGTCTTGCCCGACCCGCGGTATCCGATCAACACGAGGTTACCTCTGGCCGGTTCGTTCATCCGTTATGAGCTCCGCCGTCTGAACAGCACCGTTTGAATGATGTCTGGATAACGCGGCGAAGTCCATTCAATAATCGCGGATGGACTTCGATATCCGGCTGCTTCGGTCCAATCGTCGCCCCTGCCGCGGTTTGCCTCCCACCGCCGGCTCGAACCGGCGGTACGCGGCTTGCGCGGCCGCACTATCGGACCTGGACCCCGCCAACACACAACATCGGCCGAACAGGCAGACATCGGCTCGCATCGAGCGAACGTCCGCTTCGCCGTTATCTGAGAACGTATCGTACGTTCCCCTGTCGGGCTTGCGCTCGACGGGGGGCTCGAAGAATGCGTTTTCGGTTCGCCACGGCAATCCTCGGAGTCGCGGTCGGCCTCGGGTGCGTTGCGCGAGACCACACAGCCCCGTCCACAACCGCGTGGGGGCTGCATTCTCCGCGTGCGCAAACGCCGGCACCCGTCGAGAGCATATCGCGCACAGCCCGCTCGACGGCGCCCACCTGCCCGCCCGACGGTCAATCGCTCGAGTGGATCGGACGACGGGCGATGGCATCCGTGGTGGACATCCACATCGTGCCCCTGAGCGATCATGGAACCGCAAAGACAAACGCCGACCCCCGACGGATGTCAAAACAATCCGCGGGCAGCGGTATTATCATCGCCTCCGACGGCCTGATTCTCACCAACGAGCACGTCGTGCGCGACGCGGCGAAGGTATCGGTCGCGCTGTCCGACGGTTCACGCCACCAGGTCACCGACGTGGCCGTCCATCCGAAGCTGGACCTGGCCGTCTTGCGCATTGACAGACACAACTTGCTCGCGTTGGGCGTCGTGGGGCCGCCGGTAGAGCCCGGTGCGACTGTCGCGGCCATTGGCGGGGCGAGTTTTCTGGAGGACGGTGCAGTTCGCGACGGCATCGTCACGCATACACGGGTCAGCCTACAACATGCGCTGGATCCGCGGCGAACGAGGCTCTATAACGGCCTCATCGAGACCACGGCCAGAATCGAGCCGGGCTTCAGCGGCGGAGCGTTAATCGACTCGCACGGGAAGCTGGTCGGCATCAACGTGGCCGTTTCCGGTGACCCCGACAGCAAACAGTACCGCGGCTACGCGATTCCCTGCCGGGCTCCGATCCGCCAGGCCATCGCCGAACTGGTCGACCAGATAAGAAACCCCTGACTCGACAAGCGTCCCCGCCCGCAGCACGCCTGCAAGCTCTCCGCGCAGTCGAACACGACCATTCAGCCTGTTCACCCCGGCCCATGGTCAGCGGCGATCGATGGCGATTGACCCCCGCCCGAACGTGCGGCAGCCGGGCGGACAATTGAGCTTCGGGTCGTCCGGCAGTATATAAACCGGGCGCGGGGCCGGCACGGTCTGCGAGGCGGCGCCGGTTCGCCGTTGCCGCGCGGTCCCGAGCACGAATGCAAGATCAGGAGCACACCTCATGGGTAGCAGGATCGCGATTTTCTGGCCGGGCGACTATCGTCCCACGCCGAACGAGCAGGCTCTTGCCAGCATCACCACAGCCACCGCCCAGCTCGAGAAAGCCCTGACCAAGCTGGGACGCCAGTCGTACCGCGTCGACGGATTCCTGACCAAGCCGCACGAAGCCATCGAGAAGCTCGGGCCCATTGACGACCCGATGGTCGGCGTCTGCGTGCACTGGTTTTACGGGCCTCACACCACCGACGGTGTGGTCGGCAAGGACAATCCGCTGCTGCTGGCCAGCAACTTCTCGGGCACCTGGCCCGGGCTGGTCGGCTTGCTGAACACCGGCGCCTGCCTCGAGAGCGTCGGCCGACCGTTCTCCCGCGCCTGGACCGACGCCGACGACTGGACGGCGGACAAGGCGTTCATGGCCAAGCTCGACGAATGGTGCTCGAGCGGGCGGGTCGCCTATCCGGAGGACGAGATCAGCTATGCCACCGGCGTATCGCCGGAAGCAGCCGGGATCGCCCGCTCGGTGGCGGACGAGATCGCCCGGCGTCGCGCGCTGGTCCTGATGCTGGGCGACACGTCGATGGGGATGATCAACGGGTACTTCGGCCCGCGCCTTCTCAACCCCATCGGGTTCACCGAGCACAAGGTGGATCAGGCGTGGATCATCGCTCGCGGTCTGAAGATCACTCAGAAGCGGATCGACGACGCCTATGCCTTCGTAAAGGACAAGGGCGTCGTGTTCCACTACGGCGAGAGAGGGGCTGACGACTTCGACGCGAACGCCACGAAAGAGCAACTCCGCGATTATCTGGCCGTGCTGGACATGGTGGATGAGTTCCGGGCCGACTGCGTCGGCTGGCAGTATCAGTTGGGACTGCTGCCGCTACGCCCGCCGTCGGACTTCGCCGAGGGACTGCTCAACTCCGTTTGCCGTCCGGAAAGCAACGGCGACACGATTGTCGACGCCACCGAGGGCGACCAGGGCAACGTCGTGCCGATGGAGATGATGAAGCGCTTGCTCAAAGCCAAGGGCTTGCACCACGCGGTAATGTTCCACGACGTGAGATGGGGCGGCGAGCACGAAGGGCGGTTCCTCTGGGTGCTGCTCAACTCGGGCTCGTGCGGCGCCTACGCGTTCAACCACGATCCGAACACGCTGACGGGCGTACATTCGTATCGCCAGCCCGCCGGTTACTTCCCGGTCCCCGGCGGCACGTTCACCGGCGAGAGCCTGCCAGGGCCGATCACCTGGGCCCGCGCCTACGTCAGAACCTCGCGCCAGCCACGAGGTTCGGCCCGCGCGGACTCGGAACTCTGGATGGACGTCGGCAAAGGTGAGGCCGTCGAACTGCCGCAGCGCACACGTGACGCCTGGTGGGACGGCACCACCCGTGAATGGCCGTTCATGGCCGCCTACCTTGGCATCACGCGTGACACGCTGATGGCCCACTACCTCAGTAACCACATTGCCGTCGCCTATGGCGACATCTTCGAGGAGATGGTGGCCCTGAGTCAGAGCCTCGGCTTCAAGGTCCGGATGATGGGCAGGCAGTAGGCCCGCACCTGGTTAAAGTAATACTGCAACCGAGGCGTTCTCGGTACCTCGAGCCCGGGTGCCACCGGCTTGCGGCCGGGGGCCGGGGTTTACTCTGGTGGCGGCGTCGGGTACACTGCCGCTGGTTGGGTACGTCGAACGAGGCGCGTACGAGACGCTCGGTATTCATGTCCGGATCGCATCGCCTGAATCGTCCACCTGCCTTTCGGGCCGAAAGGTCGGCCCCTTTCACACGCAACCCTGAAAGAGAAACAATGGGTTGAGCTTGCCATCGACAGGAGAATTACGGTGGGCAAAAAGCTGTACGTCGGGAATCTGGGCTACGGTGTCAGCAGCTCGGATTTGGAGAAGTTGTTGTCAGAGCATGGCACCGTCGAGAGTGCGGAGGTCATCAGCGACCGGGCAACGGGGCGGAGCAAGGGGTTCGGTTTTGTCGAGATGAGTTCGGACGAGGAGGCCCAAGCGGCGATCAACGCATTGAACGGCCAAGACCACGAAGGCCGTGCCCTCACCGTGAATGAAGCCAGGCCACGCGCACCGCGCTCCGGTGGATACGGCGGCGGCGGCGGCGGCCGCGGCCGGGGCGGCGGGGGAGGCTACGGCAGAGATCGCTATTGAATCATCGGATTTCATCAAGAGCAGAAAAGGCCACCGCCGGTGGCCTTTCCTTTTGCCCTTCCTGCACTTTCTGCACGCGGGCAATGTCTCGCTGCCCGGGTCGGCAGGTCTCCCGCCTCGTGCCGGTTGCCGTCGTGCCGGTTGTTACCGGCGCGTTCATTCGCCGGCTTTTCTCAGTCCGCGAACTACCAGGTCCCGCATGAGCCCCTTATCCGGCTCCCGCCCTGTCCACAACCGGAACTGCTCGGCGGCCTGATTCACGAACATCTCGACGCCGCTGATGACGCGGCAACCGGCCCGGGCGGCGTCGCCCAGAAGCCGCGTCCGCATCGGGTTGTACACGACGTCGAACACCGCCTCGTATCGGCCCAGTGCGTCCGCCGGGAACGGTGTTTCGTCCGGCACCGGCCGCATCCCGACGCTCGTGCAATTCACCAGGATCGAACCTGTCCCGTGATCCCGCTCGCCCCACGCCCGTACGTTGCATCCGAACTCCTCGGCCAACGTCGCGGCGTCTTGCGGAATGATGTTGCTGAGCGTCACATCGCATCCGTACTCGCGCAGACCGGCGACCACGGCTCGGGCGGCGCCACCGGCTCCCAGCAGGTCAATCGCCGTACCTCGCAGATCGTTCCGTTCGCAACCCAACCCCGCGGTCAGCGCGTCCAGCGCGCCGCAGTAATCCGTGTTGTATCCACGGTATCCACCGTCGGAAACGACCAGCGTGTTGACTGCGCCGATCCGCCCCGCCAGTTCATCCACTCGATCACCGAGATACGCGACCACGCGTGACTTGTGCGGCACGGTCACGCTGAAACCGGCCGCATCCAGCCAGTCGTTGGCCAGGCAGCCGTCCAGAAAGTCCTCAAGCACCCGGTCGCGCGGTTCGATCGGCAGGGGCAGATACACTCCGTCGACCCCCGCCCGGTCAAACGCAGCGTTGTGCAGCAGCGGGCTCATCGAGTGGGCGACCGGCCAGCCGATCACGCCAAACAACCGCGTGTCTGTGCCGATCCTCCGCCATCGGTACAGGTCCGTCATCTGGGCGAGCGTTGCCTGGCCCGGAGCCGTGGTGATGTCCTCCGACGGGGCGCAGTAGGTCGCGAACGCCCCCACCTTCGGCGCCAGCACGCGCGACGGCAAACCGGCTTCGCCCATGCAGATCACGATCACGGGCCCCGGCGAGGACCGGACAAGATCCAGCGCCTCGAAATTGTCGCAGATGCTCTCGGGCATCCAGGCCAACTTGGGAATGACGCCTTCTTCGGCTGCGATCATCCTGAGTATTCCGCGGGGATCATCCGGCCTGCCCGTGAAGTCGTGGTGCGAGAGGATCAACCGGGAATCCGTTGGCGCGCCGGGCTTTGTGCCGACGGCATCGGCCAACCGGGCACGCGTCCGGGCCGACCGGCGCCAGTGGGCAAACTCGAAGTCGATAAGGCCCTGGGCGCCCTCTGCGATCGCCACCAGCATCAACGCCCGTTGCCGCGCTGAGTGCGTTGATGCGCCGCCTTCGGAAGCCGGTCGGCACGTCGCAATCCACTTTCCGGCCGGCAAGCCCGCCGCCCATTGCACCAGGTCGTCGTCGAGTGATTCGATCGCGTCGAGGCGCAGCTCTGCAACGTCCGCCCCGGCGGAGAACGCCTGCCCAACGCGGGTCCGCAGTTCATCGCCCGTGCCGGCCGATACTGACGCGATCAGCAAAGTCATACACGCATGCCTCCTCACCGAACGCCGTGGCCTCTGGAGGCGCAAATTGTACGGGATGGCGTGCCAGTGGGCGACAGTGCGGGCGATTCGACGCCCCAAGGGCCCTCAAGCGGGTCCGTCTTTCGCAAACACCACTGATTTGTGAGTTGTGTGTTGCCTTGCGACAACGTCCGCTAAGTCCGGCATCCTCGCAACCGAGTCGCCGGACCGGCTCTGTTTCCGATAACCCTCGTAAGTGCAATCGCTTAAAGGCATTCCCCTGGATAAGACGATCCTGAGCCGGTCCGTGGCACCGAACGTGATGGTCAATCATGGTGCTGCGCAGCCTCTGCATGCATGGACCGACACGGCAGTGCAGACGATTCAACCATGAACGACGGTGACCGCCGAGAACATCAACGTCTGGCCGTCCGCTTTCCCCTGGAGTATCGGATCATCGATCTTGAGGACCCGCCCATTCACCGGTCGGTCAGCCGCGATATCAGCTCCGGCGGAGTCAGCTTCGAAACCGACTGTGATCACATCGAAGTAGGCACGAATCTGGTCGTCGATCTCCTCGTTCCGCCGGGCGAGGGCCATTTCCCCTACGCTGGTCGTGTCCGCAGCGACGGTCGGGTCGTCCGCGTGGAACGCTTTTTGGGCGCTGGTGAAGCGGCCAATCCCACGGGCCCCCGCTTCCGCATTGCCGCCCAGTTCAAGCACGTCCCCAAGCTGCATTTCTGAACGTCCGTGCCCGTACGTGCGCCGCCGTTGTCCGGGCCGCACCGGCAACGCCGTCTGCAACCGGCCCGTAGGCCGACACCCGTGGGCTACCTGACGTTTGCGATCTCGCGATCGGGTTGACAAGCCGGGTCGACGTCCAGCCCGTAGCGCTTCATCTTCTTGTAGAGCGTGGTCCGGTTGATGTCCAACGCTTCCGCAGTGGCTTGTCGGTTCCACCCGTGGGCCCGCAACGCGGCGTCAATGATCTGCTTCTCAGGTACTTCCAGCGCCTGCTTCAAAGGCATGGGCTTGTACACGGCGGCGGCCGTCGCCGACGCCACCATCGACGATTCCACCAGCTTGGGCGGCAGATCGGCGCAGCTGATGCGCCGCGCTTTGGTCAGAACAACGGCCCGTTCCACCACGTTCTCCAGCTCGCGGACGTTTCCGGGCCAGTGGTAGCGCTGGAGGCACTCCATGGCCTCATCGGTGAACGCCTGGATGTCCCGGCCTGACTGGGCGCGAAACGTCTTGAGAAACGCGTTGGCCAGCAGGGGAATGTCCCCGATTCTCGCTGCCAGGTCCGGGAGTGTGATCGTGACGACGTTAATCCGGTAGAAGAGATCCTGCCGGAAACGTCCCTTGGCCACCTCGTCCTCCAGGTCGATGTTGGAGGCCAGGATCACGCGAACGTCGACGTGTTCCGTGGCGTTGCTGCCGACCGCTTCGAACTGCTTCTCCTGGAGCACGCGGAGCAGTTTGACCTGCAGCGCCGGCGACGCCGACGAAATCTCGTCCAGGAAGATCGTGCCCCCGTTGGCGGCTTTGAACTTGCCTTTCTTGTCGTTGACCGCGCCCGTGAACGCCCCGCGAACATGCCCGAACAGCTCGCTCTCCAGCAGCGTTTCTGGGATCGCGCCGCAACTGACCTCCACAAACGGTTCGTCACGTCGCGCGCTGCGGTGATGGATCGCCCGGGCCACGATCGATTTGCCCGTGCCCGACGCCCCCTGGATCAGGACAGTGACGCTGGCGTCCGCCACTGCTTCGATCAGGTCGAACACCTTCAACATGCGATGATCGGCGCCGATGATGCTGTCCAGACCGTACCGCCTGTCCAGTTGCCGGCGCAGGACCCGGTTCTCGCGGATGAGCGATTGCTGGCTGAGCGCACGTTCCACGACCAGCCGCATCTCGTCGTCATGGATCGGCTTGGTCAGGTAATCATACGCCCCCATCTTGATGGCCTCGACGGCGCTGTCGATCGTCCCGTATCCGGTGATCATGATGGTCACCGTCTCCGGATAGCGCTGCTTGATCGTCCTGAGCAGCTCGAATCCGTCGGAGCCCGGCATGTTCACGTCGGTGATCACGATGTCGTACGATCTGCGCTCCAGGGCGCCGAACGCCTCGTCGCAGCTCGTCGCCCGGTCCACCGAGTAGCCCTCGACCTCCAGGAACTCCGTCAGCGAGTCCACGATGATCGGATCGTCATCAACGATCAGGATGGCCCCCTGCTGCTTCGATTCCATGATCGTCTCCAAACCACACGACCCCGCGGGCGCTTGCAGCCCGCGATGGCAATATGCAGGACAGGTTTCGCAGCCTGTCGCCTCAGCGCTGACTGGAAAGCCCGTCGAACAAGCGAATGAGCTTGATGTCAGGCGGCTAGCGGTCCGGCACCTCGGTGGCCAGGCTCGCCGCCGGAATCCGAATCACGAACACGGCTCCACCCTCCGCGCGATTCCGCGCCGTGATCGTCCCGTGAAGCCGCTCGATGTAGTCCTTGCAGATCGCCAGCCCGAGGCCCGTCCCCTCCCCCGCCTTCTTCGTGGTGAAGAACGGCTGGAACACCTTGTCGGCCTCGTCCGGAAGCCCGATCCCCGTGTCCTCGAACCGCACCACCACCTCCCGGTCCACAACCGATGACGTCACCGTCAGCCGTCCCCCCTCCGGCATGGCATCGATCGCGTTCTTGATCAGATTGCAGAAAACCTGAAACAGCCGGCTGCCCCGAACCGGCGGCATCTGCTCGTCCCGAAAGCTCGCTGCAACCGTGATCCGATTCCGGCTGGCCGCCTCACTCATCGTGCGCACCGCTTCCTCCAGCACGGTGTTGACGTTGACGCTTTCGGTTTCCGAGTGCGTGGTACGCGAGAACTCCAGCAGTTCCCTGATGATGTCCGCCATCCGCATCAGCCCGGTTCGCGCCTGATCCAGATAGCCTGCAACCTTGTCGGACGGGAGCTCGCCCTCCCCAGCCACCAGTCGCTTCGCCAGGCTGATATAGCGTAGAATCCCGTCCAGCGGGTTGTTCAGCTCGTGCGCGACGCGCGCCGCCAGCTTCCCCACGGCCGCCAGCCGCTCCGAGACCGCCAGCCGCCGCTCAAGCGACACCCGCGGCGACACGTCCTCCGCTACGAGAACCGCCCCGATAATCCCGCCCGCCTCGCCTGAACGCAGAGGCGTGCAGGCCAGGTTCAAGAGCCGGTCGGTTTCCCCGTCCTCAGAGTAGACGACGCTGTCGTATCGCGCCGGCCGCCCGGACTCGATCACCCGACGCAGCTCGGTCGCCCAATCCTGGTATTGCCCTTCGACGGTTCCGGCGGCGAGCGTTGCATCGATGGTGGGATAGTCCGGGAACAGGTTTCCCGCCGACTGGTTGCGGTGCGCCACCCGCAGCGATCGGTCGAACACGATCACGCCCGCCGACAGGCTGTGAAGCACGTCCTCGGCAATCTCCCCGAGGCGGATGCCCCCGTGGTCGGCATCCCGGACGGCCTGGGGCACGACGTTCGTTGACGGCTCGGTCTGCGGCGGCATCGAACTGACCCTGTTGAGTTATGGGAACATCAGCGATGCCCGATATCATCAGATGCCGGGCCATCGGACCGCGAAAACCCCTGTGGCGCAGCCCCATGTCAACAATACACACCAATGACGATTCCTGTCAAGTTATCTGGTGACTTTTCGCAACACTTCGCCAAGAGCGCTGACTTGTCGTGACGGGGCCGGTGCGCGTCTCGCGTGCGATCAGGCGAGCAGCGATCGACCCGACATCGCGTCCGGTCGTTCCAGGCCCATAATCTCCAATGCGGTGGGGATAATGTCGGCCAGCGTCCCGCGCTCGCGCAGTCTGCGCCGTTTGCAGCTCTCGTCCACGACGATCAGCGGCACGTCGAACGTGGTGTGCGCCCGCTGGGCATCGCCGGTTGCCGGGTCGATCATCTGCTCGCTGTTGCCGTGGTCGGCGGTGATGATCAGGCTACCGCCGCCGGCGAGAACGGCGTCGACCACACGGCCGACGCCCGCATCGACGGCTTCCACGGCTTTCTTCGCGGCAGCGAGGTCGCCGGTGTGACCCACCATGTCACAGTTGGCGTAGTTGAGGATGATGATGTCGTACTTGTCCGAGTTGATGCGCCGCAACATTTCCTCGGTCACCTGCGGCGCGGACATCTCCGGTTTCCGGTCATAGGTGGCGACGTCGCGCGGGGACGGGATGAGCGCGCGATCCTCGCCGGGGAACGGTTCGTCGCGGTAATCGTTGAAGAAGAAGGTCACGTGCGCGAACTTCTCGGTTTCGGCGCAGCGGAGTTGCCGAAGCCCCAGTCGCCCCGTGTAGTCGCCGAACATGTCTTTCATCTTCGGCGGCTTCGGAAACATGACCTGCACCGGCAGGCCCGTCTCGTAGGCGGTCAGCGTCGCGTAGTAGACGTCCAGCTTCTTGTGCCGATTGAAGCCGCGACGATGCTCCCGCCCGTCCTTGTCGGTCTCGCTGAACGGGAACACATCGAACGTGAACGCCTTGGTGATCTCGCGCGGGCGATCGCCGCGGAAGTTGAAGAACACGATGCTGTCACCGTCACGGATGGTGACAGGAGCATCGCCGTCGCCGCAAACGACCGTCGGTTCCACGAACTCGTCGCCGAACTGCTCGGGGCTCGTGGGGTTGTCGTAGTACTGACGGAACGCCGCTTCGGCGCTGGCGGCGCGATGCCCTCTGCCATCGGTCAGCATGTGATAGGCCCGCTCCACGCGGTCCCAGAAGTTGTTGCGGTCCATCGCGTAGTATCGCCCGCACACCGACGCGACCCGCCCCACGCCGATTTCCTTCATCTTTGCCTCAATCTCGGCGATGAACCTGATTCCGCTGTCGGGCGGCGAATCACGCCCGTCGCCGAACGCGTGGAGGAACACGCGCGACGGATCGAAGCCCGCACGCTTGGCGGTCTCGAGAATCGCGTACAGGTGACCGAGCACGCTGTGCACGCCGATATCCGAGCACAGGCCCATGATGTGAACCGCCCCCCCGGTCTTCTTCGCGCGGTCGTACGCGCCAACCAGCGCCTCGTTCGTGAAGAATGACCCGTTGCGGATGGCCTTGTTGATCCGCATGATCTCCTGGTCGACGATTCGCCCGGCACCGATGTTCTGGTGGCCTACCTCACTGTTGCCCATTACACCCTCGGGCAGTCCAACCGCTTCGCCGCTCGTACGGATCAGGACGCTGGGGTAGTCCGCCATCAGTCGATCATCGACCGGCGTGTCGGCCAGGTAGATCGCGTTGGCCTCGTTCTGCCCGGCGTCCGGGTTGTGTCCCCATCCGTCACGGACGATCAGCACGAAGGGTCGGCGTTTGACCTTGACCACTGTGGGACCTCCATCAGGTCGAGTTTCTCAGGACGGCGTAGTGTACGGGTTCGGATGGCGTTGTCCAACGGATGCGGTCGGATCCGCGCAGGCTCACCGGATGCAACGGGAGGGCGATCCCCAGCCGCCGCCTTTGTGCTTTACAGCGCTTTGACCACGACCGCCTTCGGTGTCGTCGGGCAGTGCAGTTGGCATTGCCCGCAGCCGACACAGCCAGGGTCCATCACGTCCGGCGGGCCTGCGCCGTGCATCCGGAGAGCGTGCGCCCCGAGAGGGCAGGCGTCGACGCACCGGGTGCAGGCGGTTCCCGCGAGGCGGACGCACTCGCCGGCCGACACGATCGCTATGCCCATGCGAATGTCATGAACGTTAGCCACGGCGGTCAGCGCGCCGCTCGGGCAGTTTTTCATGCACAGCAGATCGCTGCAAATCGCGCAGGCAGCCAGGTCGGCGTCGATGATCGGCGTACCGTGGGCAGCCTCCTCCGGCGCGTGCAGCGCGGTGATCGCGTTGGCCGGACACAGCTCTACGCAGGTGCCGCAGCGATAACAGACATCGTTGAACTGGTCTTCGCAAACGGCCCCCGGAGGGCGCAGCCACGTACGCGGCGCAGGAAGGTCAAGCCTGCCCTCGAGGTAGTCCGCCAGCCTGCCGAGCAGCCCGGCAAGGCCCTCCGCAAAGAAGCGGCGACGACTCGACTCGACCGGCGATTCAGCCACGGATCCGACTCCTCGCCCGGTGCGACGGCCGGCCTCTTCGATCTTCAGTACGTTCCGGCCGCAGTGTGCTCCCGGTCAGGGTGCGCCGACCGCCCGTCGCCACCGGCGCTGACCATCATAGCACGGTGCAGCAGCATATCCGACGGGTCATTGAACCGAATGGCCGATGCTCCGGCCGGAGTCATGCCGTCAACAACGAAGGGCCGCCCTGGACAATCCCAAGACGGCCCGTGCCTCTTCTGCCCCCGTGTTCTGTCCCCCTGGCGAAAGCCTCTCTGCCCCACCGACCGCGCCTTCCCCCAGACCCGCCGGTCGTTTCCCGCCTGCCGGTCGACGGCGGCTTCCGCGGCCTAGCACAGCGCGGCGTAGCAGCAGAACGTCAGAAACGCTATGCGCGCTTTGCGCCGAAAGAACCAGTAGACCACGTGCGCCTGAACCATGCTTCTTGCCTCCCCCGTGGAAAGCCGCTCTCCCGCTCCGCTGAGCGGGTGCCTCTCGCTTCCTCCGTCGGGAATACCTGCAACTGGCCAGCCCGGCGCGCAAAAGCACGCCCCAACCTATCGGACCCTGTAAATGCCTTTTTACAAAGAGGTTACGACAGAATTCGCCCTGGTTCGGCCTGTACGGCTTGTGCCGGCGATAGTGACGGGCTGGCACCGGGCAGCGCGGCCGGGCCCGTGCCCGCGGGTGCGGGGCTCTAAGTCGCCCTGTCACAATGGGTTGGTCGAATGATGACGCCGCCCGACGGCGGAGTTTGTCGGCATCGGCCGCTTTTGGTAAATACAGCCATCCGAACGGTCGTTGGGTTAAGGACCGGCGGATCGGCCGCGGCCCGAAGCGCCGGGTGAGCGTGTCCCTTGCACGGCTTCGGCACTGCCGGATGAGGGCAGCGGAGCGCCCGGCCCAGCCGCGAACGAACGGGAACAGACCATGGCAGCAACTGCGGACGTGATGGACAAGATCGTCGCGCTGTGCAAGCGGCGCGGTTTCATTTTCCAATCGAGCGAAGTCTACGGCGGCATCGGCGGGTTCTGGGATTACGGCCCCTTGGGCGTCGAGCTCAAGCGCAACGTCAAGGATGCCTGGTGGGCCGACATGGTCCGCAACGCGCCGCTGGGGCCCGACAACATCGAGTTCCAGATGGTCGGCGTGGACTGCTCGATCATCATGAACCCGAAGGTCTGGGAAGCCTCCGGCCACGTCGGCGGGTTCAGCGACCCGATGCAAACGTGCAGGCAGTGCAAGCGACACCTTCGCGCGGATCAGATTGCCGATGCGGTCCAGAAAAGCGAATGGCACGAGGAACTCAAGCGAATCTGGCATGAAGCAACGCCTCCCAACCTCGACAAGTTGAAGAGTTGGGCACGCAAACGAGGCAGCAAGCTCGCCCCCGGCCTGGCGTTGGTTCGGGAGCCAGGCGTCGTAATCGATGCGCTTGCCAGGGCGTTGGCGCGCGCTGCCGATCCACGCCAAAGCGCGTTCGACGCGGTCTCGAACGTTCTGTTCAGTGTCACCGGCCGGCAGTCTGCGTCGGACATCTGTCCTCACTGCGGCGGCGAACTGACCGAGCCGCGCGAGTTCAACCTCATGTTCGAGACGTTCGTCGGGGCGATGCAGGACTCGAGCAGCAAGGCGTACCTTCGTCCTGAGACGGCGCAGGGGATCTTCGCGAACTTCAAGAACGTGCTTGACTCGACGCGGGTGAAGCTGCCGCTGGGGATTGCCCAGATCGGCAAGGCCTTTCGCAACGAGATCAACCCGCGGAACTACACGTTCCGATCGCGGGAGTTCGAGCAATACGAGATCGAGTTCTTCTGCCATCCGTCCGAGGCCGACATGTGGTACGAGTTCTGGCGCGACGTGAGGCACCGCTGGTACGTGGAGTTGGGCCTGCGCAGCGACAAGCTCCGCCTGCGCGAGCACGAGCCCGACGAACTGGCCCATTACGCCCGGACCTGCGCCGATGTCGAGTACGACTTCCCGTTCGGGCTCAGCGAGCTGGAGGGTATCGCGAACCGCACGGACTTCGACCTGAAAGCCCACATCAGCCGAAGCGGCAAGGATCTGTCGTACTTCGACGATCAGCGCAAAGAGCGGTTCGTTCCTTACGTCATCGAGCCGTCAGGGGGCGTGGATCGCAGCGTGCTCGCGTTCATCACCGAGGCCTACACGGTCGACGAGAACCGGGCCAGCCCGGAGCTCATGAAGTTCCACCCGCGGCTTGCACCGACCAAAGCGGCCGTGTTTCCGCTGGTCGCCAAGGACGGTCTGCCCGAGATCGCCGAGCCGATCTACCGCGACATCAAGAAGAGCTACCCGTGTCAGTACGACGCCAAGCAGTCGATCGGGCGGCGCTATGCCCGCATGGACGAGGCCGGCACGCCGTTCTGCTTTACGATCGACGGCCAGACGAAAGAGGACGGCACGGTTACCGTCCGCGATCGCGACGACGCGTCGCAAATCCGAATCGACAAGTCCAGGTGCCTGGAGTACCTGCGGGACCGCTTACCGATCTGAAACGACGAGTCAACTCATGGGCCACCACGAGCCACGACCGTGAGGGAGTGGATCCACTCAACTCGCGCAACCTGGGCAGAATTCAACCTGAGGACACATGCGCGCGTGGGTTCGGACATCTCCTGCATGAGCACCACGATCCCACCGAGGCGCCCGAGCGCGTCGTTTTGGCATGAAGACTACGCGCGCTCGCTGGGAGCCGCATAGTCGTATTCGTCGTCCTCTTCTTCCTCCTCGTCCTCTTCGGTGTCATCCTTGGCGTCGAGGTCCTCTTCGTCCGTCGTGACCATCTGGCGGCAGAGCTCCTCGTACTCCTCCAGCGTCATGATGACTTCCCGCGCCTGCGAGCCCTTGTAATCGCCGACGATGCCGGCATCGGACATCTGTTCGATGAGGCGCGACGCGCGGGCGTAGCCCACACCGAGCCGGCGCTGCAGCAGGCTCACGCTGCCGCGCTGGGTGTCCAGAACCACTCGTACCGCGTCGTCGAACAGGACATCCCGCTCTTCCGGTGAGCCGATGTTCTTGGGCCGCACGCGGAGCAGTTCGGGATGGAACTGCGGTTCGGCGCGGTCCCGCAGCCACTGGATGACGTTGTGCAGTTCCACCTCGTCGACAAACGTGCCCTGCGCCCGGATGAGCTTCGACGTCCCCGGCGGGAGAAACAGCATGTCGCCCTGTCCCATGAGCACCTCCGCCCCGTTCTGGTCGAGCACGATCCTCGAGTCCATCCGGGACGCCACGCGGAAAGCGATGCGGCACGGCAGGTTCGACTTGATCAGCCCCGTCACGACCTTCACTTCCGGGCGCTGCGTGGCGACCACGATGTGGATCCCCACCGCTCGTGACTTCTGGGCCAGCCGCGACAGGTGGTGCTCGACCTCATGGGCGGAGGTCATCATCAGGTCGGCCAGCTCGTCGATGACGATGACGATGTACGGCAACCGCGTGGGGATCTGCGCCCGTTCCTCGTCCGTGGTGGGCTGGAAGCGCTCGTAGATCTCGTCGGCCGTCAGCTTGTTGTACCCGGTGACGTTCCGGACGCGGGCTTCGGCCAACAGCTCGTAGCGTTCGTCCATCTTCGTGACGGCCCACTCGAGAATCGCCTCGGCGCGCTGCATCTCGTTCACGATCGGGCACATCAGGTGCGGGACTTCCTTGAACTGGCTGAGCTCGACCATCTTCGGGTCGACCAGGATCAGCTTCACGTGGTCCGGGCGCTTGGTCATCAGGATGCTGGCAATGATCGCGTTGATGCACACACTCTTGCCTGACCCGGTCGTGCCCGCGATGAGCAAATGCGGCATGGCGGTCAGGTCGGCGATCAGGGCGGCCCCGGAGACGTCCTTCCCGATGAAGACCGGCAAGCCCATCTTCTGGGTCTTGGGGCTGGCGAGCGTCATCAGCTCCTTGAGACGCACAATCTCCTTGTCGAGGTTCGGCACCTCGATCCCGATCGTGTTCTTGCCGGGCAGCGGCGCAACGACGCGCACCGCCGGCGCCCTCAGCGCCCGGGCGATGTCATTCGCCAACGTCGCCACCTGCGACACCTTGATCCCCGGCGCCAACCGAAGCTCGAACATGGTGATCACCGGGCCGGTGTCGATCTCGACCACGCGCGCGTCCAGGCCGAACTCATCAAGCGTCTGTTCCAGCGTCTTGCCTTTCGCCCGGACCTGTGCCTCGTGCTGCGCGGTGAAGGCGTACTCCGGATCCGCAAGCAGCGACAGGTCGGGCAGCGTCCAGTCGTCGAGCTGGCGGGGATAGGCTTCTTTCGGTGGGGGCGGCTTCTTGGCCTCCATGGCCCGGATCATCGGGTCCTCATGATGGCCCGCGTCGGCTTCGGCGCGAGCCCCGGCTTTCGCACCGGCGGGGCTCTTCGCGGACGTTTCGCCCTTGCCCCTACCGGCGCCCGCGTCGGGCTCGGATTGGCTGCCCCCTTCCTCAAACAGCCTACCCTGTCGCGGGTCCGCGGCATCCCGGGGCTTGGGCTTGGGGCGATGCACATTGATTCGCGGCTCGCCGGCCGTCGGAAACGCTGCGTCCCGTTCCTGCCTTCGCGCCGCGGTCGCACTGGCGTTGGCGGTCGTCAATCCCGGGTCGGCCGTCGCAGCCACCCGCGCCGCAGCCAGGGCCTCACCCGACGCCCGCCCGACCCGCTTGACCATGTCCGGCAGCCGCAACACCCACCCCTCGGCAGTGAACAGCAGCCCGACGATCAGACCCCAGGCGAGGATCAGCCCCGTGCCGAGCCTGGAGAAGCTGCCTGCCAGAAAATCACCCAGGGCGCAGCCGATCACGCCTCCCGGGCCGACCGGCAAGGTATTCGCCCCCGGCTCGAACATCAGGTGCACGGTTGCCGCGGTTCCCGCCGCCAGCAGCGCCAGGCCGAACACCCGCTGCAACAGGTTCACCACGTATCCGTGAACGAGCCACAGGCCCGCTCCCATCGTGGCAAACACAAGCAGCGGGTACGCCCCGTCGCCAAGGTAATGCAGTAGCACGACCGCGACGACCGCACCGGCGGGCCCGCACGCGTTGCGCGACGGATCGTTGTGTGGGTATTGGGCCGAACTGGGCCAGTCCCCGACGTCGAATGACAACAGGGCAGCCCAGGCAAACGCGCACAGCAGCAGTAATAGCAGCGGGGTCAGGATCCGCCGAGGCTTGGCCCGTTGTTTGCTCGTTCCCACGAGACACACCCCCACCGCCGAGAATCGCCGCGTCGGCCGAGGAGCCGGCGGACGATCCCTGCCAGTATTGATAACCGTGCGCGCGCAGACTCTCTGTACGTTATCGGTCCATCCGGGCGGAATGCTCAAGACAATCTGACGCGTCAGCGGCTCGCGCGCGCCGCGGCGTCGGCCTTGGCCGCCCCCCCCCCGGCCACCGCCGCAACCACCTGCTGTGCCGCGTCTTGCGCTCTGCACGCGGCGCGGCCGTTGCAATGTCCCGCCGCATCGAATAGCCTTACGGGTTTGGCGAATCGCCCGCCAGACGGTTTTCACCGCCACTCCGGGGGCGGGACCTGGTCCCGTGGAGGAGCCAGTGCCGGACCAACAACCCATCCGCATTGTCGGGGCGAGGCAGCACAACCTCAAGAACATCACGCTGGAGATTCCCCGTGATCGGCTCACCGTCATCACCGGACTGTCCGGCTCCGGCAAGAGTTCGCTGGCGTTCGACACCATCTACGCCGAGGGGCAGCGGAAATACGTTGAATCACTGTCCGCCTACGCCCGCCAGTTCCTCGAACAGATGCAAAAGCCCGACGTGGACCGGATCGAGGGATCGGCCCCCACGATCGCCATCGAGCAGCGGTCAGCCAGCATGAACCCCCGCTCGACCGTAGCGACGGTCACGGAGATCTACGATTACCTGCGTGTTCTCTACGCGCGTGTGGCGCAGCCGCACTGCTGGGTGTGCAGGCGGCGCATCGGCCGGCAGTCCACGTCCCAGATCGTGGATGCGGCGTTAGCCCTTCCGGCGGGCCGGCGGATCCTGGTGATGGCCCCCATGGTGTCCGGCCAGCGGGGCGCTCACAGCGAAAGCCTTGCCCGCATGGTCAAGCAGGGCTTCGTGCGCGCCCGCATCGACGGCGAGATGGTGAAGCTGGAGAACGCCCCCCCGCTCGCTCCGCAGAGGAAGCACACCATTCAGGTGGTCGTCGACCGCCTGGTCGTCAAGGAGCAGGC
Source organism: Phycisphaerales bacterium (assembly GCA_020353195.1). Classification (GTDB taxonomy): domain Bacteria; phylum Planctomycetota; class Phycisphaerae; order UBA1845; family UBA1845; genus JAFGJQ01. Next base: position 2,335,490 of record CP070691.1, read on the forward strand.
CAAAGCGCGCCTGGCTGACAGCATCGACCTGTCGCTCGCGCTGGCGAACGGGCGGGTGATCATCTCCTCGGAGGACGACGGCGCGGCGTTTCACGATCACCTCTACAGTTCCCATTTCGCGTGCCCGCACCATCCGGATGTGAACCTGCCCGAGCTTTCACCGCGTCTGTTCAGCTTCAACTCGCCGCACGGCGCCTGCGAGGGTTGCAACGGGCTCGGCACGGTGCTGGAGTTCGACTCCGATCTGATCGTCCCGGACAAGGACTTGTCGCTGTCGTCCGGTGCCATCGCGGCATGGCGTCACGGGGGCAAGCGGCTGAACGCCGTGTACAGCGCGATGCTCCGAGGTTTCTGCGCCGCGTTCGGCGTTTCGCCGGACATTCCGTTCCGCAATATTCCCGCCCCGCTGGTCGACATCCTGATGAACGGAACCGACAAGGCGCGGGCCAGGGAGCACGGCACCTCGTTTGAGGGCGTCATTCCGAATCTGCGCCGTCGCTGGGAGACTACAGACTCCGAGTCCGTCAAGCACAGGATGCACGGGTACCTCAGCGAGGCACCCTGCGAGACCTGCCGCGGGGCTCGACTGCGCCCCGAAGCCCTGTGTGTCACGCTCCAGGACCGCAACATCGCCGACGTCGTCAGCCTCACCGTTGCCGACGCCCGGGCGTTCTTCGACGCCCTGGGCTTCGACGGCGAGGCCCAGGTGGTCGCCGACCCGATCCTGCGCGAGATCCGACAACGCCTGCGCTTCCTGTGTGACGTCGGTGTCGAATATTTGTCACTGAATCGCGGCAGCGCGACGCTGTCCGGCGGTGAGGCCCAACGCATCCGTCTGGCGACCCAGATCGGCAGCGGGCTGGTCGGCGTGTGCTACGTGCTGGACGAACCGACGATCGGGCTGCATCAGCGCGACACGCAACGGCTGGTGGGGACCCTGCGCCGACTCGCCGCCATGGGCAACACGGTGATCGTGGTCGAGCATGACGAGGAGTGCATCGGCGCCGCCGATCACGTGGTGGATATCGGCCCCGGCGCCGGGGCACAGGGCGGGCGGATCGTCGCCCAGGGCCCGCTGGACACGATCTTGGCTTGCGAGGAGTCCATCACGGCCAAGTACCTGACAGGGCGCTACGCCATCCCCGTACCGGACGAGCGGCGACCGGTGGACCTCAAGAGCGCGGTCGAGATCCGCGGAGCCCGCCAAAACAACCTCAAGAATATTGACGTGAAGTTCCCACTGGGTTGCTTCGTATGCGTGACCGGCGTGTCCGGCAGCGGGAAAAGCACGCTGGTGACGACGACGCTCCTGCGCGTGCTGCATCGGGCGATCAACGGCACGGGTCCCAGACCGGGTGATCTGGATCGGCTGGTGGGCGCAGCCCAGGTCGACCGCGTTATCCAGATCGACCAGTCGCCGATCGGTCGCACGCCCCGCAGCAACCCGGCCACCTACGTCGGCGTGTTCGATCTGATTCGCCAGCTTTACGCCCGGACGCGGGAGGCGAAGATCCGCGGCTACTCGCCCGGGCGGTTCAGTTTCAACGTCCGCGGCGGCCGGTGCGAAGAGTGCCAGGGGCAGGGCATCAAGAGGATCGAGATGCACTTTCTTCCCGATGTGTTCGTCGAGTGTGGAACGTGCAAGGGGACCCGCTACGCCCGCGAGACGCTCGAAGTCCGATATCGCGGCCGGAACATCGCCGACGTGCTTGACATGCGCGTGGAGGAGGCATCTCGGTTCTTCGAGAATTTCCCGAAGATCAAGCAGCTGCTGCGGGCGCTGCAGGACGTCGGGCTCGGATACGTGACGTTGGGGCAGTCATCGACGACGTTGTCCGGCGGGGAGGCCCAACGCGTCAAGCTGGCGACCGAACTCGGCAAGTCACCGGTCGGCCACACGATGTACATCCTCGATGAGCCGACGACCGGGCTGCACTTCGCGGACATCCACAAGCTGCTGAACGTGCTCAACCGCCTGGTGGGAATGGGACACACGGTTCTTTGCATCGAGCACAATCTCGACGTGATCAAGGTGGCCGACTGGGTCATCGACCTGGGGCCGGACGGCGGCAATGCCGGCGGCGAGGTCGTGGTCGAAGGCACGCCGGAGCAAGTGAGCAAATGCCGCGGGAGCCACACCGGCCGGTTCCTGAGAAGGCGGCTCGACGGCCAGGGGCGAGTCATCAGGTAGGGTCTGCCGCTGCCGGGCGATCATCGTCGGCATGCCCTCGAGGGCGAGTCATCGCCGGCGCGCGGGCGCGCAGTGCGCACTCCTGCAGAAACGGGATCAGCTCCTTGGCGCGAATGAAGCCGGACCTGCCCCCGACCATTGCGCCTCCGGCATCCAGCACGACCAACGCCGGCGATCCTTCTACGGCGTAGCGCTCCGCAATGGCCACGTTGCGGACGAGGTTGAGCTCGACCGTCACAAATCCGCTCAACACTTCGGCCACGCGTTCCTGCGGCAGGACCTGCCGCTTCATCCGTATGCACGGTGGTCACCCCGGGGCGCCGAAGAACACCAGCACCGGCCGGTCCGTCGACTTCGCATCGGCCAGGGCCGCGTCCAGGTCGTCGTGCCACCCCGGCAGCGGCGCGGAACCGCCGCGAGCCAGCCAGTAGGCTCCAATGATGGCAACGACCAGAGCGATCGGTAGCCACGTCGAGCGCCGGCGCGGCGCCTGTGGCGAAACGGTTTGAGCGTCGGATTCGGTCATGCGGGAACCGTACCTTTCAGCAGATCGGCAACAAACGCGGTGACGGCGTCGGCGATGTCGTCACCGGAGCGGCCCGCGTCGATCCCCTCGGTGATCCGGCGGACAACGGCACTGCCCACAATCGCTCCGTCCGCGATCTTGCAGACGGCCCGGACCTGATCGGACGTGCTGATGCCGAATCCCACGCACACGGGCAAATGGCTGACCTGTCGCAAACGCCCGACGTATTCAGCGACCCGCGCCGGCAGCTCGTCGCGTTCTCCCGTGATTCCGCGCACAGCCACTTGATAGACGAACCCGCCGGACGCCCGGGCGATTTGTCCGCACCGCGGCGCTGGCGTGGTCGGGGCGACGAGCATCACCGACCGCAGACCGGCATCGGCGGCAACCGAGAACACGTCCGACGCCTCTTCCAGGGGCATGTCGGGAACGATCAGGCCGTCGAATCCGCTTGCCTTGCAGCGATCGACGAACGCCGGCACGGTGTTTCGCCGGACGATGGACATCGACACCATGGCCAGCAGCCCGGCTGACAGATTCGCCCGAAGCGAGCGCACCAGGTCGAAGAGTTCGGCGACCCGAAACGTCCCCCCCAGCACGCGGTGGAACGAGCCCTGGATCACCGGGCCGTCGGCAATCGAATCGGAGAACGGGATACCCAGCTCGACCAGGGGCACTCCCAGTGCGTCGATCTGGCGGAGCATCCGTCCGGTTGCGGACAGGTCGGGGTAGCCTGCGGTCAGGTAGGGGATCAGCGCCTTTCGCCCGGCCCCTGCCAGCTCGGAGAACTTCTGGTCAATCCTGTTCTGGTGCATCGGCATGCTTCAACCGTACTGGAACCTCCGGGAACTTGGCGAACGGGCATAGAGGGAGAACCTCAGCCGGGCCGCAACCGCCCGCACGAAAGCCCGGTCCCCCACTACTCTTATAGGCGATCCGGTCTTCCGGGTACAGGGCGGCGGTGCTGAGCACCGGTTGCCGGGTCGCGGGCGCTGCTCGAGAAAAGTCGTCGCCGCCAAAGTCGTTCGGCACACCACTTGCCAGCTCAGTCTCTGCAATGACGATGGCACCGCACAAAATCGCCTGCACTTCTTTTTTCCGCCGGCCGATGGTATAGTAGGGAAGAGTTGTTTGAAGCGACTACTGTGCTCGACAGGGACCTATTCGGCCGAACCGATAACGCGAACCTGCGGGAGGCACGTATTCGGCACGCTCGAGGACATGCCCGCCAGGTAGCGGGACTTCCAGGCGGCCGGCAGCCACCCACCTTTTGAGCGGGTTCGCTGAATACCTCCCATCGGCACGGCGGTTCTTCAAACGAATACCTTTGGGCTTGTCGTTTCACGGCAGGCCCGTTTTTTTACGCCGCCCGCCTGCGCCGCGGGTCGGGCGTTAGCGCGCGCTGCGGAACGGCCCGATTGCAGGTAGTATCCGGGTATGGGCGGTGGCCAGAATATAGTTCTGCGGGCCCGCTGGGTGGTCCCCGTCGAGGGGCCGCCTATCGAGAACGGGGCCGTCGCGATTCACGACGGAGGCGTCGTGGCGGTGGCGACCGCGCGCGATCTCGCTGCAACGGCACTGGAAGATCTGGGCGATGTCGTGCTGCTCCCGGGCTTCGTGAACGCCCACACACATCTCGAGTTATCGCGCCTGGTCGGCGTGCTGCCGACGGACAGTGGTTTCGTGCCATGGCTTGAGCGGCTGACGGCGATGCTGCGCGCCGGCGCCGACCCGGACCGCGACATCGAAGCCTCGGTTCGGGCGGGGCTGCGGGAATCTGCGGCGTCGGGTGTCACCGTGTTGGCGGACGTCACGCGTCGCCCGGAGGTGGTCAGGCGCCTGCTGGCCGACGGTCCACTGCGAGCGCTTTCGTTCGGTGAGGTGATTGCCGTCGGCAGGATCCGTGGCGAACTGACGTCGCGGTTGGATGCGGCGGCGGGTGTCGGCGCCCCGGGTCATGTCGGGGGCTCTCGTCCGGCTGATTCGTCCTGCCTGCTGCGGATCGGGATATCGCCTCATTCGCCGTACACGGTCGAGCCGGACGGCCTGCGAGCATGCGCAGCACGAGCCGGTGAAACCGCCCTGCCGCTGTGCGTGCATCTTGCCGAAACGGCCGAGGAGGAGATGTTCACGGTCGGAGGGACGGCTATCGAAGGTGCGGCGCCCGAGCGGGGTCCGCTGCAAAAGTACCTCAAGCGCCTGGACGTCTGGGACGACGCGGTTCCGTGCCCGCGGCGAAGACCGGTTGAACTGGCGGCCGAGTGTGGCCTGCTGCGAAACGACACCGTTCTGGCACACGCAAACTTCGTATCGGACGCGGACATCCAGATCATCGCGGAGTCCGGCGCGCATGTCGCCTATTGCCCGCGGACCCATCGAGCGTTCGGTCACCCGCCACACCGCTTTCGCGAGATGCTTGGAGCCCGGATCAACGTTTGTGTCGGCACCGACAGCCTGGCGTCAAACCCGTCGCTGTCGGTGCTTGACGAACTGCGGTTTCTCCGACGGGAGTTTCCGCACGTGCCGCCGCAAACGCTCCTGAGGATGGGGACGTTGAACGGTGCGAGAGCGCTGGGCTGGGATGAGCGGATCGGGTCGCTGCGACCGGGCAAGGATGCGGATATCGTTGCGGTGCCGTACGACACATCAGGCCCGACCGATCCGCTGGTCAACGTCTTGACGTCCACGCTGGCACCGGCGGCCGCATACGTGCGCGGCATACGTCGGGCACCGTGAAGCCCGCACGGGAATCGCCCGGCCGGGTCGACCGTCACTTTCCCCCATCGCGTTGGCCGTGCGTCAGCCGATTCACGTGGTGGATCCACGGGATTCTTCTTGCGCGAGGGTGACGTAGCCGATCACGCCGATCACGCTGAACAAGATGGCGACCAGCCACACAGGCCAGCCGATCCAGACCCACAGCAGCACGCCCACGCCCGGCATGGTCAGCCCGCGAAGTCCGCTGAGCGTCACGTGGATGCCCATGTAGAGTTCCGCCCGGTCGGGTTCGGCAAAGTGCAGGTGCCCCAGGGTGTACGCCAGCGACCCGCCGGCATAACCGAGTCCCATCGCTACGGCCCGGACGGCGAACAGAAGGACGGCAAAGACCAGCGCGTAGGCGCCGACGGCGTCGTCGTACACGACGAGCAGCGTGCCGGCCGTCCCCGTCACGATCGACAGCAGCCAGAACAAGCCGTTGGTCACGCGGAACTGGATGACACCGATGCGATCGTACCACCGCCCCATGCGTCCAAGAGCGCCGAGCATGACCGCGCGGGGAAGCACGTCGAGCAGGATCGCGCTCGTGGCATAGACGGCGGCGCCGCGGCCCATGTCGGCCAACAGCTCTTCGGCAATGACGATGATCACCACGGTGCGGATGAGGAGATTGCCGATCCCCGCCGACATGAGCGACGCACAGTATCGTGCGAAGCGCCGGTCGCTTCGGAGGATGCGCACGGATTGACGAAACAATCCGACCGGACTTACCGCTCCCCAGGGGCTGACCGGCTTGATCGTGTCACGGCCGTCGCCCGCCCCGGCTGCCGCACGGATTCGGTGCAGCTCGCTCGCTTCACCGCGGACGCGGATTCGCTGCAGCCACAGCCCGGCAGCCAGCGCGCAGAGCGCTACGGCGGGATAGACCGCGCGATAGCTTCCGGGCCAGTGATCGAAGATGTTCGCGGCGGCGAGAACGGCAATCATGCCCGCGACCGCGCGCACCATCTGGAACTTGGCCGTCACCTGCCCGCGGGCCGTAGCGGGATAATTCGACTTCCACAGCGCGGTGCGCACGGTCATCACGCCGGTCGTGAAGAACTGGGCGGCGGCCATCTGGGCGACGAAGAGCCATGCCCCGAGAGGATTGTTTGGGACGGCGCCCACCGTCGCCAGCAGAAGCCCCACACCGGCGACGGCGACCGTCATCAGGGCGATCTTCCGGCGCCCGACACACAACGCGCCCCACGCGAGGCTCGTGACGAACATGGCTACGTGCGACGTGGACGCGATCCACAACAATAACGGACCGCCCCCGAACGTCTTGTTGACCACGATGGCGGCGAAGTTCCCCTCCACCACCCCGGCGACCAGCCCCCAGGGCAGCATGTGCAGGAACTCGTAGTAATAGTTGCGACGGCAGAGCAGCGGCAGCCGTCGGGCGCCAATCCAGTCCATAAGCCCGATCTTTCTTGATCTCCGCAGGTTCGGCGCGTGGCGGTCTTCCGGCGGACGACAGCTTTCATTTAGCCCTACAGGTCCTTCACGTCAAAGGAACCGCGCGTGGCAAGCCGCACGACCGACCGCCAACACTGTTTTGTGCCAAGCACATGGTTGCAATCCGACCGAGCGGTCGGTTACTATAAGAAAGTACTTATGCCGCCGCGGCTTGTGGTGTGCGCGTCGGGCCCGCGGGTCCGACGATGCCTGTCTGTGCGAAGGAGGAAGGAAAATGCCGTCACGCCGTCGCGTTGGGATGCCCGTCGTTGCCGCCGTTGCCCTCGTTGCCGTTTTCGCCGCACCGCCAACCCATGCGACCGTCGACAACGTCGCCCTGCTGATCGACCAGTCGCTGTATAACCAGGGTCAGGTGCAGCCGAAGCTGGAACGATACGAGGAGGAGGTGGAAGACCGGTTCCCGGTCGATCTGCAGTTCCACGTGGGGACGTTCAACTCGTATACGCCCGAACAGATCCGCGCCTACATCCAGAACGAGTTTACCACGAACCTCATCACCGGGGTGATTCTGGTCGGCCAGATCGACTACGCGGTCTGGGAGCAAGGGTACGGCACGAATCAGGGCATTCTGTCGTTCTTCTACGAGGACATGGACGGCTCGTTCACGGACACGGACGGAGACGGAGTGTACGACTGGCACGAATGGGGCGACCGCGACGGTCCGGAGATCTGGTCATGCTGGATGCGCCCGCCGGTGATGAACGAAGCGGGGCTCCTCAGATCACTGCTCGACGAGGCGCACGATTACTACACGGGGACGTTCGTGACTACGAAGAAGGGGATCGTGGCCTGCCACGAGGATTACGACAACAACTTCTGGCCCAGCGGCAGCACGATTCCGTCCATGCCGGGGCTGGTCGACATTTACGGTCTGGCGAACGTCGACACCGACGGGGAGGGAACCGACCTCGTCATTGCGTCGGAGTACGAGGCCCTGCTGTTCGGCGGCGGCTACGAAATCTCCCACGCCTGGAGCCACGCCTGGAGCGGCGGGCAGTCCTGGGACAGCGACTCGACCACGAGCACCGATGTGATGACCGCACCAGCGGGTACGGGCCCGTTGATCGCGCATATCTACGGTTGCCACAGCGGGGACTTCATCGGATGGGAAGGGACGTCGAACGCGAACACGGTGATCGCCGTTGCGTACGCGTTCGGCCCCGGGGGCGGCCAGGCGGCCAGCGGCACGAGCTGGAGCTACGGCACCGAGGGGATGAACTACGTTACCGAGTACATGCGTGACGGGGCGTACCTTGCAGAGGGCTGGAAGCACCTGCTGGACGTCCGCGAGAACTCATGGGCCATTCACCAGCGCTACCCCGACCGGGACGTCCATACGGAACTCAGCGGCAACAACCTGTTCGGCAACCCGTTCCTCTACGCCGACTGGACCGGATACGTCATCCCGCCGGGTGACATGGACGGCGACGGGGACGTGGACATCGACGATTTCCCGATTTGGGCCGACTGCCTGAGCGGTCCGAACGTGACCACACCGCCGCTGAACTGCTCGGGTCCCGAGTTCGACGACGCCGATCTCGACGACGACGGCGACGTGGACGTGGGTGATTACGGCGCACTTCAGGAGTTGCTCGGAGCGTAGGCACACCGTCTTCCCCGGGTAACGCCCCGTTTCCGGCCTCTCAGTCTGAGACGACCCCGAGGACGGAGCCTGCAACGCGCGCTTCCACAGATGTCATGTGATTCGTGGTGGCGGAGGCTCACGGAAGTGGTCCCGTGAACGCCTCCTGAAACGTGGCGAAATCGGCCACGTCCACGTCGGTGTCGCGGTCGAAGTCGGTGAGCCGGAATTGTTCCTGCGTACAGCCGATCGGCGGAACGTCGACGCCCGGCCCGGCGATGCAGCCCGCAAAGAGCATATAATCGCCAAGATCCGCGTCGCCGTCTCCGTCAACATCGCCGGCAACCAGCGCGAAGACATAGGCCGTGCCCGTTCCCGTCGACGGCGGGTTGCTGTTGAACGGCGTTCCGAAGAAGATCTCGTCCACACCGTCGCCGTTGACGTCCGACGCGCTGAGCGATTGGCCGATCTTGTCGTCCGGCGCCCCGACAATGCGAAGATCGGTACTGACTGCCACGGTGTACACCGGGTTGCCCA
>CP070691.1:2344661-2364302 GCA_020353195.1 Phycisphaerales bacterium
CCGCCCCCAGAAAAGCGTCGGCGATCGCGTGCAGCACGGCGTCGCCGTCGCTGTGGCCGGCAAGACCCCGTGGATGGTCGATTTCGACCCCGCCGAGCTTCAGCCGTACACCGTCGGCCAGCCTGTGAATATCGTACCCGATGCCGACCCGCCAGGGGCAGTTGGCGCTCACCCTGCGTCTCCTGAAACCGACAGTGCCCAAGGTAGGCCCGAACCGGGCGCGAATCAAGGGCCCCGCGCCGTCTCCGAAGTGCATGGGGACGCGAACGGGCACACCGCACACCACTCGCCCGCCCTCGCTTCGCCGGAGCGGCGTTCCCGCACCGCCATGGCAGCGCACGTCCGTAGCCTTCCCGCCGCCAATCGCGTACGATAGGGGCTCAGCGAGGATCCGCACAGTGACCCCTGCATACCACGTGCTATTCCTGTGTACCGGAAACTGCTGCCGATCGCAGATGGCCGAAGCCATCCTGGCTCACCTCGGCCCTGACCGGTTCGTGGCCCACTCCGCGGGGTCGGCACCGGCCGGGTTCGTGCACCCGCTGGTTGAGGACGCCCTGAAGCTGCTGGGCATCCCGCTCCATCGACATGCCCGGTCCAAGAGCTGGAACGAGTTCGAACACCGCCGCCTGGACCTGGTGATCACCGTCTGCGACTTCGCGGCCGACCTGTGCCCCGCCTGGGCTAAGCGAAACCTCGTCGCCCACTGGCCGCTGCCCGATCCGTCGTTCCTGCCCGGCACCGGCAAGCAACGGCTCGAGGCCGCTGTGCGTATCGCGGAGCGACTCCGCCTGAAGATCGAACGGCTTATCGCGTTGGATTTCGACCGCGCCGACAAAGCGTCGCTCACATCGCAACTGGAAATGATCGGTCAGCTCTGACGGCGGAACACCCCGGCCGCGGCGGTCTACACCCCTCTTTCGTGTTGCGGGACGCCGTATTCTGTTTCTATCCACTCACGGTCGGGCTGAAAGATGCGCACGAGATGATCCATGGCCGGATGCGTCGACTCAAGGTGACCGTACAGCGGTGACAGCTCCGCGGCGGCAACGCCGCGGGGATCTCCACGCACCACCATGCGCCAGATGGCCGCTGCCGCCCCGGTGCGATCCGCTCCCATCCAGCAGTGGATCAGGATGGGATGCTCCGCGGTCGTGAACGTGTCATACAGCAGCAACAGGGCTTCGCGCGACGGCAGGATGTCAGGATGCATCTTGATGTCAACCAGCGCGACGCCGGCCGCTTCAGTCACCGCCCGCTCGTTCCGATACCAGGGCGCCGTTTCGTTTCGGCCACGCAGATTGACCACCGTACGGATACCGAGCGCGCCGATGACCAGGCGGAGTGATTCGCTGTCGAGCTGGGCCGATCGATAGGCTCGGCCCGGTTCGATCGCGTGGAAGTTGTCGAAGACGGTCAGCGGGGCGGAAAAGTCCAGAGCCCCGCTGCCACAGTCCGCAAGCAGGACGCAGGCGATGACCGGCATGCATCGGGACAACGATCGGAACAGGCGTCTGAGAGCACGCAGGGTGGCCAACCCCGGGTCTGGTGCTCACGTTCGCGCGGGCCCGGCCTCGAAGTGAGCCGACGCGCGAATTCCCACTTCCGTCCGCCGCGCCTTGTCCGTCATCGTCTGAAAGAGCCGCTCTCGGTCGGTCGCTCAAGATCGCTCAGGCGTATCCGGTACTGTAGCAGAAACGGGTGGAGCTGGCTAGGATGTCCAAAGCAGCGCACGCGCGCGGTTGGAATCTCCTTTGAGTCGGCCGGCCATGACCGTGACATCCGCCGCACAGACGATGGTGAGGCTCCTGACACCTCCGGGCATGGGGGCGATCGCCGTGATTCGGGTCACTGGCCCGCAGGCGCCCGCAATCGTCCGCTCGGCGTTTCGCCCGGTCAGCGGCGAAACCGACTTGTCCGGCGACCCCCAGCGGCTGTGGTACGGGCGGTTGTTCGACGGCAACGAACCGATTGACGAGGTGCTGGTGGCGGGTTGCACGGTGCGAGGCGGCGGGATCGAGGCGGTGGACATCAGCAGCCACGGCGGCATGCGGGTTGTCGCCCGCATTCTTCTGGCGCTCGAGCGATGTGGCGCCGTCGTCCGGCCGATGAACGAAGATGATTCGGACGCCCCGAGTTGGCCGGCCGCCGGCCGGATCGAACGGGAAGCCGACTGGGCCCTCGCCCGGGCCCGTACGCGGCGGGCAGTCGAGTTCCTGGCGAACCAGCGGGCCGACCTGCCCGGGCATCTGGAGGAAATTGCCCGTCAGGCGGCGAGCAACCCCGCGGCTGCGGCTGAGGCGCTGCGGCGTCTGGCTGACGGTTGGCAGGTGGCTCGGTTTCTCGTGGACGGGGCGCAGATCGCGATTCTGGGACCGCCTAACGCGGGCAAATCGACCCTGACGAACCGCCTGGTCGGTCGGGATGCCGTGTTGGCCTCGGCGCTGGCGGGGACGACTCGCGACTGGACCAGCCACGAAACTGCGATCGAGGGTGTGCCGATCTCGGTGATCGATACGGCCGGCCTGGGCATGCCCGACGTTTCGGACTCGCTGGGCGCCGAAGCCGCCCGGCGCGGGCTGGGGCGGTCGGCGACGGCAGATGTCCATGTGCTGGTGCTGGATCGGAGCGAACCGCCGGCGGGCGAGTTCCTGGATCGAGTCGTTCGCGACCTGTCGTCGGTACGGCTGCTGGTGGCGATCAACAAGGCGGACCTGCCGCTCGCCTGGAGTCCGACCTGTCTGGCGAGGTTACGCCCCAGTGCGGTAATGACGCTGTCCGCGCTTCGCGGGGACGGCATGGAACGGCTTCGGCAAGCGGTGATCTCGGCATTGGGACTGACAGGGATGCAGGACCGGCAGCCAAGCTTCTTCACCGTCCGTCAAGCGCGTCTGGCATCGGAGCTTCTGGCTGGCTGCCCTCGAAGTGCCGAGGAACTCGTCAGGGGCATCGAGGGGATCGCCGGCTAGCAGGTTGCGACCGGGGAGGATGCGGCACCCGGATCAGGCTCATCTCCGCTGATCGGCTCCCCTTCGCAGGCCTGCAGAACCGGGCGGAGCAAGCCTATAATCGAGCGTCGGTGTGGTCTGCCGCCAATCGAGGCCCTGGCTTCCGAAAGGCCGATTTGTTGGTTGATGCCATGGGCGTCGACCCGTATAGTCTCGGCGGTTTATCCGCTTGCGGTGCCAGGCGGCAGTCTTTCGCGCGGTGATGGGGCAGCAGTGGGCACGGCGGTATGAGTATGCTGAGCGGCGAAGATTCACAAATCGGACGCAAAGTCGTCGAGCACAAGCTCGCCACCGCCGACGAGCTGGCGATGTGCGAGGCCAGGCTCAATGAGCAAATCCAGGCGGGCAAGAAGGTCACGCTGGCGGACGTGCTCGTCGAGTCGGGCTACGTGACGCGATCGCAGGTGGAGCGCCTCACCAAGGCGCTGGACGACGACTCCATGTATCGTCCGGCCCAGCAGATCCCCGGGTTTCAGATTCTGGGGAAAATCGGTCAGGGGGCGATGGCGACGGTGTTCAAGGCCAAGCAGCTGAGCCTGGACCGGATCGTGGCCATCAAGGTCCTGCCGAGACGGCTGAGCGACAACCCGGAATTTGTCGACCGGTTCTACCGGGAGGGGCGGGCGGCGGCCCGGCTGAACCATGCCAACATTGTCCAGGCGATCGACGTAGGAGAGGCGGGCGGATACCACTATTTCGTGATGGAGTACATCGACGGAGATACCGTCTACGATCGTCTGGCCGCGGGCAAGCGGTTTGACGAGACCGAAGCGGTCAACATCATCCTCCAATGTGCCAAGGCGCTGGCCCACGCCCACTCCAGAGGGTTCATCCACCGCGACGTCAAGCCCAAGAACGTCATGATCACGAAAGAGAGCCAGGTGAAGCTGGCGGACATGGGTCTGGCCCGTGAAGTGAGCGACTATGAGACGGCGACAGCCGAGGCGGGCCGGGCTTACGGCACGCCGTATTACATCAGCCCGGAACAGATCCGCGGCGAGATCAGCATCGATTTCCGGGCGGACGTGTATTCTCTCGGGGCAACGTTCTACCACATGGTCACGGGCAAAGTGCCGTTTGACGGCCCGACGCCCTCAGCGGTCATGCACAGGCACCTCAAGGAGCCGTTGGTTCCCCCGGATCACCTGAACACGACGCTGTCCGCCGGCATCGGCGAGATCATCGAAGTGATGATGGCCAAGAAGCGCGATGACCGGTATGCGACGACCAAGGAGCTCATCAGCGACCTGCAGGGTGTGCTGCAAGGGGAGGCGCCGTTCCAGGCGCGGAAGAGGTACGATCAGAGCATGCTGCAGAGCATCGCGGACACGGGGGAGACGGTGTCCATTCCGACGGCAGACGACCTGTCGCCCCCAGAGCCGAACCCCACCAACTGGACCGCCATCCTGCTGCTTGCGGCGTTCCTCGGGCTGTCCCTCCTGCTCAACCTCGCCCAGTGCGTAATGCAGAAATAAACGTCCGCGCCTGGCAGGCGTCCGTCATCCCGGCAATTCCGTCGTCCCAACGACGCAGAGGGCGGCAGGCGCCCCCCACCAAGGCTACTCATCGAGCGGGGCGAGGACCTTCGCCCAGCGATCGACGCGGCATTCCCAGTCGTCGGACGTACCCAGTGGGACCTTGGGGTGGTCGGCGTGCGGAAGGAGCACGATCCGGTCGGTAACCACTTGGTTGAAGGGGATGACCTGCTGGAGTAAGTGTGAGCGAATCCTGTCGTCAGGGGCCCATTCGCCGGTATCCGGATCCCGGGCCCGGTGCCAGAAATCGACGTAGATCCCCTCCACGTACCAGCCGTGGATCTCCCGAACCGTGATGTGGGCGACCTCCTGGTTGCCCTGACTGCCTTCCATCCCGACCTCGATACTGCATTCGAACGCGGGCGCCATGTCCGGTTCACGCCCCTGCGGCGTTGGGGTGGCGTCCGAGTCCGCAGACCCCACGGGCGCGGTCAACGACGCGTTCTGGGAATCTTCATCTGCATCCGGCTTGGACGTTGCAGCTCGATAGGCCACCACTCCCAGGACGAGAAGGATCACGATCAGAACGATGAGCCTTGGGTTCATGGGTCTGCTCCTGTGCACTTCGGTTTTTGGTCACCGCCGCGCGAGCGAGGTGGCCAACGTGGACTAACCGGATGTCGGCGGTGCGCCCGCCCGGCGGCGGGGCGGGAACAGCGCGAAGGCCGCCATGAGCACCCCGCCCGACATCGTCATGATGATAGCCCGGGTCGACGGGTCGCAAAAGACAGCGTCGTAATCCAGCGCCGGAAGGCAGCCCACAAGCCACTTCAGTGGGGCCGGCGGCTCCACCGGGGTCACCACCTGCGCCTGCGGCGCAGGCGCATCCGGCATCAGGTCGCTCGGGGTAACGTCAACCCATAGTTCACCCGGTTTCGTGTACCCGAGCTCCCTTTGGGCAGCCCGCGTGATGACGGAGGGATCGGATCGCAGGGCGTCGGCGAGGCGGTGCTGGCGGTCAAGCCCGGCCTGCATCCGCCTTACCTCCGCTTGCTCAAGTTGCTCGACCCGCCGGGTGGCCTGGTAGTCGCGCCATGCCGGAAGGATGACGCACGGCGCGAAGGCGGTCACCGCCAGAACGAACAGAAGCCAGAACACCCAGCCACCGCCCGCTGACGGATGCTCGTCCGATTCGCGTTGCACACACCCTGGCGTGGGCATGTCCGCCTCCTGCCCGATCACGCCGCTTCGCCGACCCACCCGTTCCGTACGGGCAGGCCCGCGCCGGGCAACTCACTCATGCTCGCCGGCCGCCTCTTCGCGACTCCGTGCATCCACCTCCGCTTGCGATCCGCTCTTTCTCGCTCCCCTACATGCAGTTCGTTCGTCGCTAACTTTTATTCCAGAGTGACCCGCCGTAGACGGCGGCCTCGCCCAGCTCGTCCTCGATCCGCAGCAGCCGATTGTACTTAGCGACGCGGTCGCTGCGGCAGGCACTTCCGGTCTTGATCTGCCCGGCATTGGTGGCGACGGCGACGTCGGCGATCGTCGTGTCCTCGGTTTCACCGCTGCGGTGTGAAATGACCGCCGTCCACCCGTTCCGCCGGGCCATGTCGATGCACTCGAGCGTTTCCGTCAGCGTGCCGATCTGATTGAGCTTGATGAGAATCGAGTTGGCGCTGCCCTCCTCGATCCCGCGCGCCAGGCGCCTGGTATTGGTGACAAACAGATCATCGCCCACAAGCTGGACGTTGTCGCCGTAGCGCCGGGTCAGCGTTTTCCAGTTCTCCCAGTCGTCCTCGGCCAGACCGTCTTCCAGGCTGCGGATGGGGTACTTCTCAATCCATGCGCCCCAACGGTCGATCATCTCCTGGGCGGTTGCGTACGTGCCCGGCGCCGATTTGAAGTACTCGTACTTGCCCGTTTCCTTGTCGTACATTTCGGACGTCGCCGGGTCCAGCGCGATGAAGATGTCTTCTCCGAGAGTGTAGCCCGCGCGGCTGACGGCGGCGGCGATCAGCTCGAGCGCCTCCTCCGCCCCGCCAAGGTTCGGCGCGAACCCGCCCTCATCGCCGACACCGGTGCCGTAGTTCTTGCCTTTCAGCACGTCCTTGAGGGCGTGGAAGCACTCCGCCCCCATCCGCAGGGCGTGAGAGAAGCTCTCCGCCCCCCAGGGTTGGATCATGAACTCCTGGAAATCAACGTTGCTCTCGGCGTGTTTCCCGCCGTTCAGGATGTTCATCATGGGCACGGGCAGGACGCGGGCGTTCGGACCGCCGAGATACCGGTACAGCGGCAGCCCGCAGGACTGGGCGGCTGCCTTGGCCGCCGACAGCGACACGGCCAGCATGGCGTTGGCCCCAAGCTCGGATTTCTGCGGCGTGCCGTCCAGTTCGATCATCGTGTGATCGAGTTCGTGCTGGTCGAGGGCGTCCAGCCCGATGACCGCTTCGGCAATCTCTCCGTTGACGTTCTGAACGGCGCTGAGCACGCCTTTGCCCAGATAGCGCGATTTGTCGCCGTCGCGGAGCTCGCAGGCTTCGTGCTCGCCGGTCGAGGCGCCGGACGGGATCGCAGCTTCGCCGTAACTGCCGTCTTCCAGTACGGTGATGGCCGACAGCGTCGGGTTGCCCCGTGAATCCAGGATTTCCCACGCTTCGACGTGGGTGATGGTGGTAGACATGGTCGCCTCCAATCCGAGAGTTCCGTTGAGGAGCCTTTCGGAACCCGTTCCAGTGCGGCGGGGTCGGCCTTCCCACCGGTCACCTGGCCGGCTGGGAAACCGATCCCCCAAGACAGTCGGTTCCGCGCTTTGCCGACCGCACCACGTACTCACTCAGAGGCCGCCTCCCGGGGACACAACAACTTCACACCGCGCCGCTCCAAGGCATCATAGGAGTCGACGCTGCCGCGTCAAGCAGTACCGGATTGCCGGACCTTCGCGATCGTGTGCGCTGACTGGCCGACGGCACATCGGATGCGTCGCCGATGCGGGTCTTCGAAGCGACCGTGCACGCTGCAACGCGGGGACCGCATCCCGGAACTTCGCGGTCCGTCGGTTTCAAATCACCCGGCGCGACCGTCTGTCAGTCACCGAACGCGAGACGGCGCACGACGCCCGCGAAGGCATCATGCGAGTTCGGTTTTCGCCTGTCCCTCGGTCCCTCGAATCCTCGAGTGCTTGGCACCCGCCTCCCTTCCCTCCAGCATCTCCATCAACAGGGCGGCGGTGTTCTCCGCCGCGCCGGGTTTCAGAAGCGGGCCGACGGTCTCCGCCAGCTCGACGGCGATCTTGGTGCGAAGCTCCGGCGAGCTGAGAAGCTCAAGCGTCCGCGCCGCGATCGGCTTGACCGACGTGTAATACGGCATGAATTCGGGGACGACTTCCCGCCCGGCCAGGATGTTGACCAGCGACAGGTGGCGCGTCCGGATGAGCCACCGCCCGATGAGCCGGTAGCCCCACTTGGACCCGTTGTACATCACGACCATCGGCGTGTGGTAGTAGGCGGCTTCCAGCGTCGCCGTGCCCGACGCCACCAGGACGACGTCGGCCGCCGTGAGCATCTCGCCGTTGGAGCCCGTGTGGACGCTGATCGGCAGCCCCGATTTATCGATCAACGGGCCGGCCACCTGCCGAACCTGGGGGTTGGCCACCGAGATCGGGAAGTGAGCGTTCGTGAACCGGGCAGCCACCCGGGCAGCCACCCGCAACTGACCCGGCAGCACCTCTCGCACGACGTGCTTGCGCGATCCAGGCATCAGGGCCACGATCGGGGATCCACGGTCCTTGATCTGCTGGGAGACGACCTCGTCAACCGATCGGGCCATCAAGGTCTCGAACAGCGGGTGCCCGACGAACGTCGCGTCGATCCCGCGAGAGCGGAAGAACTCCTCCTCGAAGGGGAGAATGACCGCCATCCGGTCCACGCGTCGTCGGATGCGTCCGGTGCGAAACTCGCCCCAGGCCCACACTTGAGGAGCGATGAAATAGAAGACGGGTACCCCGAGGCGCTTGGCGTGTTTGGCCAATGGCAGATGGAGCGTAGGGGAGTCGATGACAACGGCTGCGTCAAACGGGTACTCCGCCAGGTGGGCCCGAGCCGTCGCCCACATCCGGCGGGCGGATCCGGCGGACCGGACGGCCGCCGCCAGCATGGCCGACGCGCCGCACATGTCGAAGATGGCCCAGCAGCCCTCGTCCCGCATCGCGGGACCGGCGACCCCGGCAAACCGGGCCCGGGGGCAGATTCGCCGCATCGCCCGGATCAGCGACGCACCGTGGAGGTCGGCGCTGGGCTCGGCGGCGCTGATGAAGATAAGCGGGCCGTCATGGGCTGTTTCCAACGCGGACGTCATGACCGAATCCGCCTGCCGATAGTGCGGGTGACGGCGAGCAACGGACTGTAGCGTCCCTGGGGCTATCAATCAACGTCGTCCCCGGCGGGGTATTGGCCCCGGCAGCGGCGAGAATCGCCCGGCTCGCGCCTTGATTTGCGACCCGATTCTGCTTGTAATTACGGTTTCGGGCATCCTGGCAGGTCTGCTGGCACCCCGGGCGGGTCCGCGGGCGAGAGAATGCTGTGTCTGGAGGAGGTGCTGTTTGGCGTCGGAGTTGGCACGGGAACTGGTTGATGCAGGGATTCACTTCGGCCATCGCGTGAGCCGTTGGAATCCGAAGATGGAACCATACATCTTCGGAAGGCGGAATCTGATCCACGTGATCGATATCCGCGAAACGGTCAAAGGGCTGATTCGAGCAAAGAAGTTTATCGCGCGTGTCGTCGCCGATAACGGCGACGTGTTATTCGTGGGCACCAAGCGCCAGGCACGGCATGCGGTGGAAGCCTATGCCAAGGAAGCCGGCATGCCCTACGTCGTGGAACGCTGGTTGGGCGGGACGCTCACCAACTTCGAGACCATCCGTTCTCGGTTGGCCCGCCTGGAGGAGTTGGAGCGCGAGGAAGCCGACGGAACGCTCCAGCAATACGGGAAGAAGCGGATCGCCCGCGACAATCGCGAGCGCCGTAAGATCAAGCGCAACCTGGAGGGCGTCCGCAACATGACCCGGTTGCCCAAGGCGCTGGTCGTCATCGACGTGCACCGCGAGCACATCGCGGTGAAAGAGGCCAAGAAACTCGGAATCGCCACCGTGTGCCTGATCGACACCGATTCCGACCCGGACTACGCCGACATCCCCATCCCCGGAAACGACGACTCCATGCGGTCGATCGAGGTGGTCCTGAAGCACATGGCGGCCGCGGTCGAGGCGGGCAAGCGCGGCCGGACGGAAAGCGACGCCGCCGCTGCCGAGGCGGCCCGGAAGCGGCGATCGCGCCGCCCGACGACGGCTCGGGCCAAAGACGAACCCGCCGAAAAGGAACTGGCGGTGACCGCGACCGACCCCCCGGCGCAGGATTCAGCGAAGGACCAGAACCGGGACGACCCATCCTCGTCGAACGAGGTGGTTTCAGAGAAATCGTCATAAACGTCCGGCCCGCGCCGGCACGGCGGGGAAGACGGCGGGTCCAGCCGGGCCCGGACGCAGATCAAGCCGCAGGCCATCGTGAACGAGCCCTGCGGCTGATACGGATGTAAGGGCGCGGGATCCGCGAGGGGGCCCGTGCCCAGATCGCCCGCCAATGACCCGATCTGGAGACCCCATTCCATGGCAACGATCACAGCGGCTCAGGTGCAAGCTCTGCGGAAGAAGACCGACCTGCCCATGATGGAATGCAAGCAGGCGCTGACCGAGTGCGGCGGGGATGAGCGGGCCGCCATCGACTGGCTGAAGAAAAAGCACAAGGGCAAGATGGAAGAGCGGGCCAACCGCGAAACCGGTGAGGGCCGGATCTTCATCCATATCGGCGACGCCGCCAAGACCGGGGCGATCATCGATCTGCGGTGCGAAACCGCGCCGGTGGCCAAAAACCGGGAGTTCACCGCCCTCGCCGAGAAGATAGCCAGGCAGGTGGCGGCGCAAGACGAGCCCGACCCGTCACCGGAGACCATCCTGGCATCGGAGTCGGTGGCCGAACCCGGACACACGGTCGAGGATCTGCTCACCGCGGTGTACGGGCGAATCCGCGAGACCATGAAACTGACCGCGTGCCGGAAGATCACGGGCGAATACGTGTGCGGCTACGTGCATCACGACGGGAAGAAAGGCGTGCTGATCGCCCTGGACGCCGCTCCGTCGTCGGAGGCCGTCGGCGTCGATTTGTGCCACCACGTGACGTTTTCGCAGCCACTGGCCGTCACGCGGGACCAGATACCGACCGACAAGGTCGACGAAGTGCGTGCGCTGGCCCGGGAGATGGCGGAGTCCCAGGGCAAGCCACCTCACATCATTGACAAAATCGTTCAGGGGAAGGTCAACGCGTTCTGTGGCGATAACGCCCTGATGGACCAGGAGCACGTCAAGCCTGAGTACGAAAAGAAGAAGGTCGGGGCCGTACTCAAGGCCGCCGGCGTGAACGCAGTGACGGAACTGGCTTATCTGAGCATCGGCGCGTAGCGCCGCCGCTGACTGCGAGCGCCGCCGTCTGATCCGATCGAAGCTGCCGCGGAGCCGTATTGCCGGGCGGCGGAGCGAGAGGCGGCCGCGTTTGTCCTGCAGCCCTGAGACGGTGGGTGGAAATCGATGGGCGAGCTCAAGTACAAACGGGTGCTCCTGAAAATCAGCGGCGAGGGCCTCTGCCTCAAGGGCGACAAGGGCATCGATGGCGAGGCGCTGCGGCAGATCGCCGGCGAAATCAAGCAGGTGGCCAACCTCGGGGTGCAACTCTGCCTGGTGGTCGGCGGGGGCAATATCGTCCGGGGGGCCGAACTGGCCCGCAAGTCGCACATCGTCGAGGCGACAGGCCACTACATGGGTATGCTCGGCACGGTCATCAACGCACTGGCCATTCAGGACACGCTCGAAGGAATGGGGGTGGACACCCGAGTGCAGAGCGCGGTGGCGGTTGACCGGGTGTGCGAAAAGTTCATCCGACGGCGGGCGATCCGTCACCTCGAGAAAGGGCGCGTGGTCATCTTCGGAGGCGGGACAGGCAATCCCTTCGTGACTACCGACACGTGCGCCGCCCTGCGCGCCACCGAGGTCGGAGCCGAAGTCGTGCTCAAAGCCACCAAGGTCGACGGCGTGTACGAATCCGACCCGCTGACTGATCCGTCGGCCAGACGCTTTGCCCACCTGACGTTCAACGAGGTGATCGACCGCCGGCTGAAAGTCATGGACGTCAGCGCCATCGACATGTGCCAGCAAAACCACATCCCGCTCATCGTCTTTGACTTGAACGTGCCGGGCAACATGCGGCGGGTGGTCGAAGGGGAACCGGTGGGCACCCGCATCGACGCCGGTGACGGCTAGCCGCCGGCGGCAGAACCTCCACGGCGACAAAGCAACGGACGCAGACCCGATCCAACGAGCCCCCGAACCGTCCGCCGGCGCTGAGCCGAGCCGCGACCGTAAGGGAGCGGGCGGATGCCGGCGACAGCCACGTCCGGCCCGCTCCCTTACGGTCGCGGCTCGACTTGTGGACGACGCTGCGCATGACAGGAGCCGTTCGCCTTGTCCGGACCCTCACCCGGTGATACAGTGATTCGGCCGATCACGCGGTACGTGCAGGCCCAGACCCGTTGACGGAGTGACTTACATGCCCGTCGCCGACCTCGAGAAGCAGTGTAAGAAAGAGATGGACAAGGTCGTTGAGTACTTCAAGGAAGAACTCCGCGGTGTTCGGGCGGGCCGGGCGTCGGTAGGTCTGGTGGACCACCTGCGGATCGAGGTGCCAAGCTACGGCATGACCAGCCAGCTGAGGGAACTGGCCACCATCAGCGTACCCGACCCCTCCACGATCGTGGTAAAGCCGTTCGACCCCAACATCCTCAAGGACATTGAGAAGGGGATTCAAACCTCGGACATCGGCATCACGCCGTCGAATGACGGCAAGTCTATCCGCCTGCCCGTGCCGCAGTTGTCCGGCGAACGGCGACACCAGCTGGTGCAGCAGGTCCGCAAGCTGGGCGAAACCCAGAAGGTGGCGCTGCGCAACGTCCGCCGCACCGTCAACAAGCAGGCGGACGCGGAGAAGAAAGCCTCCACCCTCACCGAAGACGAGGTCGACTCGATCAGGGAGTCAGTCCAGAAGCTGACGAAGAAGCACGAAGACGAGATCGACTTTCTCGTCCAGGCCAAGACCAGGGAAATCGAAGAGGTCTGAGGCATCGAGGTGCGTGTTTCCAGGGCGGCGGTCCGATTGGCTCGGCGCACGTGCACGTCCGCTCCGGACGGCTCGACTCCTCACTCGCCCGCTCCGTTATCCCCTCGGCTTCCGGGTTCCTTGTCACCGTTGCGGACCGGTTCGATGTGCAGGCGCAGGCGACTAATGCGCCGGGGTTCAGCCGCCATGACTTGAATCCGCACGTTCTCGTGCTCCCAGGTCTCGCCCACGGCGGGAATTCGCCCTAGCGAACTGAATATGAAGCCGCCGATCGTCTCGTAGTCCTCCTCCTCGGGCAGGTCGATGTGTAGCTCGTCGTTGAGGTCGTCGACGCGCATGCGGGCGTCGACGTCGACGGTGTGCTCGTCAATGCGGCGCAGCGCTTCGGGCTCTTCGGGTTCGTACTCGTCCACGATCTCGCCCACCAGTTCCTCCAGGATATCCTCGATCGTCACCAGCCCCGCCGTCCCGCCGTACTCGTCCAGGACGATGGCGATGTGAACCTTCTTCTCCTGAAACTCGTGCAGCAGGTCGCGGAGGAGCTTGCTCTCCGGGATGAACAGCGCCTGCCGCATCACCTTCGCGGCGTCGAACGGATCCGATTCGCCCAGCGACAGCAGGTCCTTGGCGTAGATGACGCCCTGTATGCGGTCGATCGTCTCGTCGTAGACCGGGATGCGTGAGTGGCCGACCTCGATGATGAACTTCTTGACCTCCGCCAGAGTGCATTCCTTGGAAACGGCCTCGATCTCGGTCCGCGGCGTCATCGTCTCGGCCACCTGGGCGTCCCGCAGGTCGATGATCGACTCGATCATTTCCTTCTCTTCCTCATCGAACGCGCCCTGGGCCTCACCTTCGCTGACCACCTCGAGGATCTCTCGCTCGATCTCGTCGGCCTGAGTGCGGGCCTCCTCCTGGGGTACGCCGGCCAGCCGGCGGATGATCTCGTCAAACGACTTCAGAAACGCGATCAACGGGAACAGCGCGATGCGCAGGACGTGCAACCCCGGAAGGGCCAGGCACAACGCGGTCTCGCCGGCGTATTTCGCCCAGGCTGTCGGGATCGCGACCCCGAAGACCAGCACGACCACCAGCGACGCGACGAATGCCAGTGCATTCTGACCGGTCTCACCGACCACACCGCTCCGCTCGCTGATCCGCAGGATGACCATGACGATGGCGAGCAAAGCCGTCGTTCGCAGGATGGCCGTCGCCAGCTGCAGCTCCACGCGGCGCTCGAGCAGCGAAGCCAGTTCCTTCTGGCGCCCGAGCTTCTGCAACGTTTCCGCCATCCGGACACGAGACGGTAGGCGCAGCGCTAGATTGAACGTCCCCGACACGACAAGAACGACGACGGAAAGAGCCGCCAGGCACCAGATCACCCAACCGTCCACCACCATCGCGTCCGTGCAGACTCCTGAGAACCCGCTTCGCCGCCGGTGAGCCTGCATCACCGACGCAAAGCCTGCGGCCGGGCCCGCTAGCCCGCTTCCAGCGGAATCTCCGCCGAGACGATCCCGCTCGCGCTGACTGACCGGTGCGCCAGCGGCGCGCCGTCGCAACCCCAGACTCGACTTCCTACCGTCGGGCCGCCGCCGGCAGCGTCCACTGCGTGCCCGGCCGAAACGCCGACCGCCACGCACGTGTACGCCTTCAGGGCTTTGGACAGGTCACCGCCCCGACTGGCCAGGCAGCGCCGACCCGCGTCGGTCTGAAGGGCCGGCACCACGACCAGCCGGACACCGGCGTCGGCCAACCCGCCGGCAACCACCTCCTCATCCCAGCGATCACTCCCCAACCCTACCGCCCAGACTCCGAACGACGTACGCGTGGCACCGGCGCACGGACTCGCGCCACGGCAGCAGCGGACCACCACATCGCCGTCGGGATCATAGAGCGCGGCCGACCCGATCGGTGCGCCATCGACGACCTGGTGGAAGCCAGCCGCCACGTAGACGCCCCACTCCCTGGCCTTCGAAGCCAGCGACTGCCCGAACCCGTCCGCCATCGCCGGCGTGATGGAGCTTGTCGGTTCTTCGGACTGCCCGGTGTCGCACGCCTCAGGCAGGACCACCAGGTCCGGCGACGGGTCGGCGGAACAAGCCTCGTCAACCATCCGCAACGCCCGCGACAGATTGGCCGCCCGCGACCGTGAATCGATCCCCAATTGAAGCAGCGCCACCCTCATCGTGCGTCGGATCCGTAAACAGGGCCGTAGCCCAACTCGGTCAGGATCCGGTCCTCCTCTTCGTGCATGGCTTTGGCCCCGGCTTGGGTCCGGTCGTCAAAGCCCAGCAAGTGCAACGTACCGTGTACGGCGTATAGCAGGATCTCGATTGCGACTGAATGCCCGCGTGAGAGGCTTTCCCGTCGCGCGGTTTCCGCCGACAGCACGACTTCGCCGTCCACGCCGTGATCATCGCCGCCCAGATCGAAGCTGATCACGTCGGTCGGGCCCCGGCGGTGAAGGTACTGCCGGTTCACGGCGGCGATCCGGGCGTCGTCCACCAATGCCACGCTGAGGCATGCCTTCGGACACGCGTGCCGCGCCAACGTTCTCTCGATGGTTCGCCGAAGTTCGGATTCACTGATGGGCAGGTCGCCGCACTCGCAGGCGACGCATATGTCGTAGGGGGTATCGTCGTCCATCGCTCGGTCTTGGCGTCCGTTCGTTATCGAGCCGCCGCTCGTGATGGCCTCGGCCCGCCCGTCTCCTCGGAGGCGGATTCACCCTCGCTTGCCGGGCCCGACGGCTTGGCCTCGGGTCGGGCGGCTGATTCCTCCTCCTCGGCCGGGCCCGACGGCTTGGGTTCGGCCTTGGGATAGGCTACGCGACCATGGTAGAACCGGCACAGGCTTTTGACGAGCGATTCCTCCACCCGATAGAGGTCCTTCAGGGTAATGTCGCAGTCGTCGAATTGGCCGTCCTGAAGCCGGTCCATCAACACCGAGTGGACGACGGACTCGATGCGCCCGGCGGTCGGCTCGTGCATTGCCCGGACCGCGCCTTCGACTCCGTCGCACAACATGAGGATCGCCGACTCCTTGCCGCGCGGCTTGGGACCCTCGTAGCGGAACTCCGTGTCCGACACCTCGCGGTCGTGCCTGCCACTGGCAATCTTGGGCTGCTTCTCGCTGGCCACGTGGTGGAAGTACTTGACCATCGTCGTGCCGTGGTGCTCCGCGATGAACTGATGCAAGATCCGCGGCAGACCGTATTCCGTCGCCAGAGCCAGCCCGTTCTTCACGTGGCTGAGGATCACCAGAAGGCTCATCCGCGGCTCGAGGTTGTCGTGACGGTTGATCGCGGCCTCCTGGTTCTCCGCGTAGTATTCGGCCTGGTAGATCTTTCCGACGTCGTGGTACAGCGCCCCGACCTGGGTCAACAAGCCGTTCGCCCCGATCGAGTCCGCCGCCGATTGGGCCATCGTGCCCAGCACCAGCGAGTGATTGTACGTGCCCGGCGCCTCGCGGATGAGAAGCTGCGAAAGCGGCTTGTTCGCGTCACGCCACTCCAGCAGTGTCAACGAAGTGGCAATCTTGAACGCCCGCTCAATGTAGGGCAGCAAGGCCTGAACCAGCATGGTAGCCAGCAGCGCGCTGAGTCCGGCCCAGGCCGCCGTCGTGATGCTGAACGGCAGCTTCTGGCGGTTGACCAGCGCGAACGCGAATGCAGTGAGGAACATGACGCTCCCGGCGCCGAAACCGGCGGTGATGATCCGCGTCCGCGTGCGCACGTCGTCGAGCATGATCCCGACAACCGTCAACCCGCCGATCAGCACGGCGAACGTGCTGATCGTGCCCCCCACGGTCAGTACGACCAGTAACGCCAGCGCGCTCATCGCCCCCACCGCAAACCGTCGATCATAGGCCAGCGAAATGATCGATGTCGCCAGGAGCACGGGGACCGGAAGCAGGTTCCCCAGCGCCGGATGCATGTTCATCAAACGCGCCGCCAGCAGCGTGCCCAAAAACAACGCAGCGAAACCGATCACCCGGGTGCGAACCTGGAAGACCCGGGGCTGGTAATGCCCGACGTACCCGAACAGCCCGATGGAGATCATCACGAACAGGCCCGCGGTTCCCGCCTGTGCCAGGCGCCGCTGATTGCGCAGATCGTTGGCGTCCACGCTGCCGGTGGCCAGAAACGCCTCGAACTCCTTCTGCTCGAGCTTCAGCAGCGCCAGGTCTTCGGCGGTCAGGCCGGTATCGCGCCCCTCTTCGTCCTCACGGGGAAACACGAACGGCTTGCCTTCTTCGTACGTCACGATGGCAGGTTTCGCCTCCGCTTCCGCCCGACCCATCGCATCCAGCGTCGTCGCCTGGTCGTACACGAGAATCGGCGCGCTCTTCAGGGACCGGGTCAGCAGGTCTTCCGCCGTCGCACGCATCGCGAAGGGGAACCCCTTGGCCAGCATGATCGCCCGCCCGGCTATGTTCTTGTCGTTCGTGACTTCAACCACGTCGAGGATCTTGACTTTCAGAGGCTCGCCCGCCTCGCCGTCCCCCGCGCCCGGATCGGCGCCCAACACCATGATGTGGCTGCTCTTGGCCGCAGGCTCGCGGTCTTCCTCCGACGCCGGCAGCGCGGTGTACTCCCGTGTCAGGTTCCTTCGAAGCCCCTCGACCCATGACTTGTAATCCTGCGCCCCGCCCTCATCGCCCCGGGGATGGAGAAACTCGTAAGTGGCTCGAGGCTCCGTCCAGTTCGCCTTGTCGGCCACCTGCTTGAACTGGTCGAACGTCTCCGCCGATCGGGCAGCCTGATAGAGCTGGGTCAGTTCGCCGCAAATCCGCTCGATGAACTCGTGGTCGATACGGTAGTAGCTCGGCGTGTTCGCCCGCGCGGCCTCCTTGTTCTGCTTCGTCTTGGCGCGGTCTTCCTGCGCGAACGTCACCCGGGCGACGATGGGCTGATCGATCTTCTGGCCGATCGAGTAGCTCAGCGACTGCCCGCCGTACAACGCGACGGCAGTGGCCGCAACGCAGAACACCAGCGTCACGACCGCCGGCCACAGCCCGACCCGCCGCGCCAGACGCAGCCACGCCGGACCGCTTTCCGCGCGACGCTGGCGCATCTTCTGGCGGCGAACCTTGATGTTCTTTCCGGAAGTAGCCATCGCTGAGTTTCGGTCCCCAGGACCCGCCCGCCCGGACGGTTCAGCCAACCGACCGACCGCCATCCCCTACCATCGACCGGGCCTGCCTGAAAGCCTGACCCAAAGTGTCGCTGCCCCCCGGCGGCAGCGCCATGCGCGGTCAACGCCCATCAATCGCACCGTTTCCATACGCCTCCACTATATCTTGTACCAGGCGATGGCGAACGATGTCGCGCTGCCTCAGCCGCACAATCGCGATCCCCTCGATCCGCTGTAACCGCTCCATCGCGTCGATCATCCCGCTCTTCTGGTTCTTGTCCAGGTCAATTTGCGAATCGTCGCCGGTCACGATCATCTTGCTGTGGTGACCCAACCGCGTCAGGAACATCAGCATCTGTAACACCGTCGTGTTCTGGGCCTCGTCGAGAATGATCGCGGCGCTGTTGAGCGTCCGACCCCGCATGAACGCCAGCGGGATCACCTCGATGACGTCGTTCTGCATGAAGCCCCGAATCTGATCGAAGCTCATCATGTCGTGCATCGCGTCGAACAGCGGCCGAAGGTACGGATTCACCTTGGCCTGCATGTCCCCGGGCAGGTAGCCCAACTTCTCCCCGGCCTCGACCGCCGGCCGGACCAGCACGATCCGCTTGATCGTTCTGGCCCGCAGCATCGAGACCGCCAGCGCCACCGCCAGGTAGGTCTTGCCCGTGCCGGCCGGCCCCACGCACACCGTCAGGTCGTTCTTCCGGATCGCGTCAACGTACGCCTGCTGCCCCGTTGTCCGAGGGACAATCGCCCCGACGGACGAGTACACCGGGATCGCTCCGTCCGGGACCGAGTCCTGCTCACGCGAAGCTTCAGCAATCGCATCGGCCACGTCATCGGCGCCGAGACGGTCCACCTTACGCAGCCGCTGTTGCAGTAGATTGATGACTTCGGCCGCCTTGCTTACCGCTGAATTGCGACCGCTGATCTTGATCGTCGAGTCCCGCGCGGTGATGCGGACCTCAAGTGCCGACCGGATCAGCCGGAGATTCTCGTCGTGCGGGCCAAACAAGACCATCCGTTTGGACGGGTCTTCAATTGGGATGTTCAGCTCCAAACTCGCCTGCACTCCCCGTCGGGTCGGCGGCGGGACCGGGCCGACCGCTCCCCCCGTCGCGACACCGGATTATTCTACACCACGCCCCACAGATATGTCAGGAGAAACCAGGCCGCCGGCGCCGCCAAAACCGGGCTGTCGACCATGTCGAGGATCCCACCGAACACGGGCACCAGTGTCGCTGAATCTTTTGCACCCGCAGCACGCTTGAAGACCGACTCCAGAAGATCGCCCAACTGACCGCAGACTGACATAACTATAGCAAAAACAATAAGTTGCCATACTGGCAAGTGCGAAAGCACCTCCAGGATCTCGGTGAGCACACTTGAAGCCTTCATCCCCATCGTGACCGTCTCGGGCCTCGCTTCGGTTGGTGCGGAGATCCCACCGGCGAGAATATTCAAGTACCACAGTAATAAGGTGGCTCCCACGCTGGCGGCCAACCCCCCGACCACACCCTCAATGCTCTTGCCCGGGCTGATCGCAGGAATCAGCTTGTGCCGTCCAATAGCCGACCCGGCGAAGTAGGCCCCGATGTCGGAGGCCTTCGTGATCGCCAGGAGCAGCAACACCAGCCAGGCGCCCTGCGGGGCGGGCGGGAACGTGTCACACCGGATCAGGATCAGGAACGACGGCAAGAAACCGCAATAGACGGTCATCAGCAGAGTGGCGGCGACATCGTGAATGGCCCCTTCGGTGACCCTGCGCCACAGTTGGAGCAAGGCCGCACCG
>CP070691.1:2364402-2381884 GCA_020353195.1 Phycisphaerales bacterium
CCGTTTGCCGAGCTGACGCTGACGAGGGCGTACTCATTCTGAACGTGTCGTACGATCCAACACGCGAGCTCTACCGGGAATTGAACGAGGCGTTCGTAGCGCATTGGAAGGCGAAGACGGGTCAGAGTGTGACTGTCCGCCAGTCCCACGCCGGTGCGGGGAAGCAAGCCCGGGCAGTCATCGAGGGCCTGGAAGCAGACGTGGTGACACTCAATGTAGCCTACGACGTCGACGCCATGCATAAGCACGGGAATTTGATCCCGGCCGATTGGCAGAAACGCCTTCCCTATAACAGTTGCCCGTATACGTCCACGATCGTGTTTCTGGTGCGCAAGGGGAACCCGAAGGGAATCAAGGACTGGGACGACGTGGTGCGCCCGGATGTCTCCGTGATTACGCCGAATCCGAAGACGTCAGGGGGCGCCCGATGGAACTACCTCGCCGCCTGGAGCTACGCATCCACACTGTACGACGGCGACGAAGCCAAGACGCTCGGTTTCATGAAGAAGTTGTACAAGAACGTGCCTGTGTTGGACACCGGGGCGCGCGGATCGACCAACACCTTCGTCCAGCGCCGCATCGGAGACGTGTTCCTGGCGTGGGAGAATGAGGCCCTCCTGGTCACCCGGCGTCTGCGCCCCGGTGAGTTCGAGATCGTCGTACCGTCCGTGAGCATCTTGGCCGAACCACCGGTGACGCTGATCGACAAGGTTGTGGACAGGCGCGGCACGCGCCAAGTGGCCACCGCGTACCTGGAGTATCTCTACAGTGAAGTGGGGCAAGAGTTGATCGCCAAGCACTTCTACCGCCCACAGTCGCCGGACGTTGCAAAGAAGTACGCGGATCGTTATCCGAACGTGAAGTTAATCACGGTGGACGATGAGTTTGGGGGATGGCAGGCCGCGCACAGGAAGCACTTCACCGAGCGTGGTCTGTTCGACGAGATCTTCGCACCGTGACGGGAAGGGGCAGGTATGGCCACGAGGATGCACAACGATGTCGGGAGTTCCGTGGGGCACTCGCGCGGCGGCGTGCACCGCGCGTGCCGTCGTTTCAAGTGTGTAGCTCCGAGCGGGTACGGTCGGCGCCGCCGCCGGCTGAAGATCGGACGTGACTTGTGAAGTTTGCACGATCAGGACAGCATTCGGTCATCCCGGGATTCCGGCTCACCATGGGCTTCACCGTGTTGTACCTGAGTCTCCTGGTGTTGATACCGCTCTCAACGCTGGTTCTGTGCGCCGGGCGCCTGAGTTGGGAGGAGCTCTGGCACACGTTCTCCGCTTCCCGCACGCTGGCGGCGTACCGTCTGAGTCTTGGCGGGGCGCTGATCGCGGCCGGGGGCAATGCGATCTTCGGGCTGCTCATCGCCTGGGTGCTGGTTCGGTATCGATTCCCGGGTCGGCGAGTTCTTGACGCGCTCGTTGATCTGCCGTTCGCGCTCCCGACGGCCGTTGCAGGCATCTCCCTGACGGCGATCTACGCACCAACCGGCGTCATTGGCGGATGGCTTGCCGGGGCAGGTATTCAGGCCGCCTACAGCCCGCTCGGCATCATCATCGCCATGGCATTTGTGAGCTTGCCGTTTGTCATCCGGACCGCGCAACCGGTGTTGCAGGACATCGATCGGGAGGTGGAGGAGGCTGCGGCGACACTTGGAGCCGACCGGCTCCAGGTGTTCGCCCGCGTGATTTTTCCGACGGTCTTTCCGGCGGTGCTCGCCGGCTTCGCGATGGCTTTTGCCCGGGCCGTGGGTGAATACGGCTCGGTGGTTTTCATTTCCGGGAACATGCCGGGGCGCACGGAGATCGTGCCTCTTCTGATCATGACCCGGCTGGAGGAATACAACTACGCCGGCGCGAAGGCCGTGGCGCTGGCGCTGCTGGTTTTATCGTTCCTGATGCTACTGGTAATCAACTTGCTTCAGGCGTGGGCGAGGCGAAGCGCGCCGGTCTAGGCGCTGCCGGCCCGCCTGTTGGACAGGAATCGATGGCTACAATTGTGACCGACGCCAGGTTCGCCGATTCGACGCTCGGGCACGCCGTGCAGCAGTCCTCGGCGTTCGCCCGTTGGGTACTGGTGCTCGTCGCGGTGGCATTCTTGGGTGTCATGCTGATCCTGCCCCTAGTGATCGTATTTGTCAGCGCGTTTGACAAGGGCTGGCAGACGGCGGTCGCCGCCTTAGAACATCCCGATGCGCGTGCGGCGATCCGTTTGACGGCGCTGGTCACCGTCATAGCCGTGCCATCGAACGTCGTGTTTGGGATCGCGGCTGCGTGGGCGATCACGAAATACCGATTCTCCGGCAAGAGTGTGCTGGTCACGCTGATCGACCTGCCGTTCAGCGTCTCGCCGGTCATTGCCGGGATGATCTTTGTCCTGCTGTTCGGCGCGCGAGGCCTGTTGGGTCCATGGCTGAGTGGACATGACATCCAGATTGTCTTTGCGTGGCCGGGTATAGTGGTGGCGACCATGTTCGTTACGTTGCCGTTTGTAGCCCGGGAGCTTGTTCCGCTGATGCAGGCTCAGGGTCACGACGACGAGGAGGCCGCCATTAGTCTCGGCGCCGGCGGCTGGCAGACCTTCTTTCGGGTGACTTTGCCGAACATCAAGTGGGGTCTGGCTTACGGCACCATCTTGTGCACGGCCCGGGCCTTGGGGGAGTTCGGGGCCGTCTCCGTCGTGTCGGGGCACATCCGCGGTGAGACGAACACGTTGCCGCTGCACGTTGAGATTCTCTACAACGAGTACCAGTTCGCGGCGGCTTTCAGCGTCGCCGGCTTGCTGGTGGGTATTGCGCTCCTGACGATCGCCGCGAAGAGCGTTATCCAATGGGGGTTACGGAAGAGCGTTCGGGACGACGCGGAGACCAGCTCTGCGGCACCAGGGGTGTCTGGGCAACCTTGGGGGGAGCAATGGGTATCGAAGTAGCCAACGTAACGAAACGCTTCGGCGGCTTCGTCGCGCTGAATGACGTAAACCTGCATGTTGATCCCGGCGCGCTCGTTGCGCTGCTGGGGCCGTCCGGTTCCGGCAAGACGACGCTGCTGCGTGTCATCGCCGGGCTTGAAAGGCCGGACGTCGGGAGCGTGAAATTCGAGGGAGAGGATGCCACAACGCGGGATGTGCGCGAGCGCCGTGTTGGTTTCGTGTTCCAGCACTACGCACTGTTTCGGCACATGACCGTATTCGAGAATGTGGCGTTCGGCTTGCGCGTGCGGCCGCGCCGCGTGCGGCCATCGCGCGCCGAAATTCAGGCACGGGTTACTGAGTTGCTGCAGCTGGTACAGCTCGATGGATTTGCCCGGCGGTATCCTCCGCAGATGTCCGGGGGGCAACGCCAACGAGTCGCGTTGGCGCGGGCGCTGGCTGTGGAGCCGAAAGTACTCCTGCTCGACGAGCCGTTCGGCGCGTTGGACGCCAAGGTGCGCCAGGAGCTGCGACGCTGGCTTCGGCGGCTGCACGAGGAAATCCATGTCACCACCGTCTTCGTCACTCACGACCAGGACGAGGCCCTCGAGCTGGCCGACCGTGTCGTAGTCATGAACGCGGGATGCATCGAGCAGATCGGGACACCCGATAAGGTCTTCCGCGATCCGGCCAGTGCTTTCGTGATGAACTTCCTTGGAACCGTGAACGTATTCCACCGCCGCGTGAGCGGTCTTACACCCGGTATGGATGCGATTGAAATCCAGTGTCCCGACGAACTGCCGGCCGGGTCCCGGCCGGCCCGGATCTTCGTGCGCCCGCACAATCTGGAGATCGACACCCGTGCGTCCGGAAGACCGCGGTTGCGTGGTCGCGTGCAGTTCATCAACGCGGCTGGTCCGCAGGTCAAGATCGAAGTGCTTACTGAATTCGGTGAGATTCTGCAGGTTGAGACCTCACAGAAGCGCTATCGCGCGCTTGGCATGGTCAAGGGCGGTGAGGTCTACGTTACGCCGAAGGAGATGAGGGTCTTCTTCGACGACAGCCGCCCGGATCAAGCGGATTCGCTCGAATCGGGTTCAGACGTCGACACGACGCTAGGAAGGATAGGGCGGCCATGTGCATCGAAAAAGTCGCCGTGATCGGGCTCGACTGCTGCGAACCGAGCCTCGTGTTTGACCGTTGGCGTGGCGATCTGCCCAATCTGCGCCGGCTGATGGAATGCGGACTCTACGGGAATCTGGAAAGCTGCCTGCCGCCGATCACGGTGCCGGCCTGGGCCTGCATGACCACAGGGAAAGACCCCGGCAGACTCGGCGTCTATGGATTCCGCAACCGCCGGGACTACAGTTATAACAGTCTGTATACGGCCACGAGCCTGGATGTCCGCGAGCCGCATGTCTGGGATATTCTCGGTGAACGCGGCAGGAAGGTCATCGCCGTCGGCGTGCCCCAGACGTTCCCGATCGTCCGGCCCCCGAATGGCTGCATGGTGACGTGCTTTCTGACGCCAAGCACCAGGAGCGACTACACGCACCCGCCGGGTCTGAAGCGTGAAATCACGAAGCTTGTCGGCGAGTACATGGTGGACGTGCCCGAGTTCCGAACCGAATACAAGGTGTGGCTGCGCGAGCAGATCTTCACAATGACTGACAGACGTTTCAGGGTCTGCAGGTACCTTCTGAATACGAGAGCGTGGGATTTGTTCTTCATGGTTGAGATCGGCGTGGATCGCATCCATCACGGCTTCTGGCGTTTCATGGATCCCCAGCACCATCGCTACATGCCCGGCAATCCGTTCGAGAACGTCATTCACGATTACTACGTGCACCTGGACGCCTTGATCGGAGGGCTTCTTGCAGAGCTCGATCTGAAAAGAACCGCCGTTTGGGTCGTGTCTGATCACGGCTCGAAGCGCCTGGAAGGCGGCGTCTGCTTCAATGACTGGCTCATTCGCGAAGGCCTGCTGGTGATGAAAGAGCCGGTTACTGAACCGAAGCCGTTCCGACTCGAGGACGTGGACTGGTCACGAACGCAGGTCTGGGGCGAGGGCGGCTACTACGGCCGCTGCTTCATCAACGTGGCAGGGCGCGAGCCGACCGGAACCGTGCCGCCGTTCCGATACGAGGCCTTGCGCGACGAGCTGATCGCCAAGCTCGAAAGACCTCCGCTGAACGCACGAGCGCACAAGCCCGAGGCAATCTACGAAACCGTCAACGGCATCCCGCCCGATCTGATCGTGATCTTCGATGACCTGCGGTGGCGCAGCGTCGGCACCGTCGGGAACCCTGACATCTTCACGCGTGAGAACGACACCGGCCCGGACGACGCCAACCATTCGCAACAGGGATTGTACATCCTGTGCCATCCATCCCTGCACGGCGGTCGGCGAGATGCTTCGATCTATGACGTGATGCCCACGATCCTGCGGATGATGGGCCAGCCGGTGCCCGCCGGCCTCCGCGGCACCGCTTTGACGGAACATTTCGGTATGCGGTCAAGCAATGGCTGAGGACGCGACGTGGCACGATGGTTCTCCAGACCATCGAAGGAGTGGCTCAATGGGTCAGAGGGGTGCTGTTCGCTACTGCCGACACGTGACGCTGATGAGTGCGATGGTCTTGGCGAGTTGTACTGGATTGGCGGCGCAGACGAGCCGGCCGGCTCAGACGTCCGCCGGTGAAGCGAAACCCGACACGGCAGCGCTCCGGGAGGAAAGAGACGTCGAAGTGAAGACACCGGCTCCGTACACATCCAAGGCTTGGGGGGCGCGGCTGGACACAGAGCCGCCGGGCTATGTCAAAACACTGGACAAGTCAGGCATTCCCGGTCTGGAGAGCCTGGACTGGCTGGAGTTCGGGCTCGAGCATCGCACGCGCTTCGAGTACCGTTCCGACTCTCGGCGCCCGGACCTCGCCGATGACGAGCAGTTCCTGCTCCGCTCCCGCGTCTATGTGGGGGTCCGGAAGATCCTGGACCCGTTCCGCTTCGGCATCGAGTTTCAGGACGCTCGACAGTTCCACAGTAACTTCCCTGAACGCAGCCGCGACGTGGACGAGGCTGACTTTCTTCAGGCCTTCGGCGAACTGTACTTCGAGGACGCACTCGGCCAAGGGTATCCAGTCCAGTTCCGGGCCGGACGAATGACGCTCGAGTACATCGATCGCCGGCTCATTGGCCGCAACCGCTGGCGGAACACGACGAACTCGTTTGACGGCTTTCGGCTGCGGCTTGGGCAGCCCGCCGCTGACTGGCAGTTCGATGTCTTCGCCGTCCAGCCGGTGGAGCGCCGCATGACCTCTCCCGACCGACCTGACGAGGAGCGCTGGTTCTATGGTCTCGTCGGGGCCTGGCGCGGCTGGTCAAAGCATGTCACCCTCGAGCCATACTACTTCATCCTGGACGAGGACCGTAAAGACCGCGAGGGAGCCGACCGCGAGATTCATACGGTCGGGCTGCACATGTTCGGCCCTATTGGGGACACACGCCTGGATTACGACTTGGACACCGCCTTCCAATTCGGAGAAGATGGGGAGCGCGAGCAGCGGGCATTCGGGGTCTATGGCGAAGTCGGCTACACGTTCGACCATGCCTGGAAGCCGCGTCTGAGCTTCTCGACACTCTATGCGACCGGTGACCGCGGTCCCGATGATGGCGTGAGTGAGCGATTCGACCGCCTGTTCGAGGCGACCCATCCTTACTCGACAACCGACCTCTTCGCGTGGCAGAACACGATCAGCCCGAAACTCAGGTTATCGTTGCGCCCAACGCCAAAGCTGCGATTGGATACGTCCTATGGGGCGTACTGGCTGGCCAGCGACGCGGACGCCTGGATCAACACCGGCCGCAGGGATCCGCGCGGCGACAGCGACGATTTCGTCGGACAGGAGCTGGAGCTTCGCGTGCGCTACAGGATCGATCCACGCGTCGAGCTGGAGGCGGGGTATTCGCACTTTTTCCCCGGTCCGTTCGTCGGGAACACCGGCCCGGGCGACGATGGAGACCTGTTCTACGTCCAGACTACAATTGGCTTCTAACCATGGTCGGCGAACGGTGACAACCGGATCTCGGAGCTTAGAGGGGCTCGCGCCCGGTGACGTACGAGGGATGCGGCAATGACACCAGGTGGAGGATTCTCATGCAACAACGGAAAACAAGAATAGGCAGAGGCAAACCGGCCTCTCTGGCTCTCTGTGCACTGGTCCTCATGATTGCTGCGGGATGCGAGGATGGTCTGCAGCAAGGAATGAACGATGGCATCAGCGCCGCGGTGTCGGCGATCATCCAAGCTCCGGTGAACTACATGCTCGATCAGGCGTTCAGTGAGCCGTAAAGGGCGCCGCACGGCCAATACCATCCATTCACCACCATGGGGCGTATCGGGTGCGATTGGCATCTGCAGGCGGACGTTCTCGCCGAGCCGGGCGTCGTGACCAGCGAGATCGGTTTACTCGCTGTCCGCCCCATCGCGGTCAACCGGGCCCAGACCGGCAGCTTCGTGATTCTGCGCATGCTATCGCTCCCACCGGTTGCAGGTTTGGGCGTACGAACAGGACGAGCAGTTCATCGCCGACGGCGACGGGTAGAAGCTACCCGCCTGGATGGACGCCCATACGCGCTGCACGACAGCCTTCGTTCGGCTGAGCTGCCTGAGATCGGGTGTGAGAACGTGCGTCTCGATCGTCGGGGACTGCGTCTTGGTCAGCACGATCCATTCGAGCTGCATGGGCAGGTTACCGCAGGCTTCTGCGAGCGGCCTGGCCAGCTCGGCGTATAGCAACATCTGTGGCGCATGCTCGGTGATCTTCGTGCCGTTCCATCGGCTCCGGACAGTCTTGAAGTCGACGAGCCGCAGGGGATCACTGTCGGTCAGCACAAGATCGATTCGACCGAGTAGATCCGGGCATCCGGGGATCACCGGCGCGCGGAGTTCCTCCTCGACGCCGAGGATGGTGCAATCCAATCTCCACACCGGGCTGCCCTGGAACGCCGCCAGCATCCGCCGGGCGAGATCATGCAATGAGCCCTCGTCCTCGCCCTTGCCGAATTGGATCGGGGCTGTCGTGTCGGCGTGCCACGCCGAGTCGTACACGGCGAGCAGCTCTTCCAGCGCAGGGTGCGGCTCGACACCCTGACGGTTGCAGATCGCCCGGATCGCCCGGACCTGGGAAGTCGTCGCATAGCGGACGACCTCGCCATCAGCGGGGCGACGGTTTCCGGGATGACCGCTCGTGCGAGCGGTGTTGTGTGTGTCTGCTGGCGCGCTACCGAGTTCCGCGTCGACGGATCGCTTCGCGATGTCGAACAGGTTCCGGATGCGGGTCATGAGCGCATCGGGATCGCTGATCAATCCCGATTCGACTTCGAGTTCCACGTTGACGGAAGCTCCTCTGGAGCCGTAGTTCGGTTCGCCGACTTTGCGGCTGAATCCTGCGTTGAGTTTGAGCATGATTGTTCCTTTCTGGTTGAGGTCAGGGGCTGGTCCGCAGCTATGGGATGATCGGGGTGGTACGTGGGACCCGGGCTGCGAGACCGAAACGACTAGGGCAGATCGGGTGCTGATCGGAGAACTCCCGGGTGGAGGACCTTCGCCGGGTCCGCCCAGGGTTCGAATCGCGGCTCTTGCGCACGAAAACGTGACTCGGCGGCGGAATTCGCGCCGGAGCGGGGCGTGTTTTCGGTATACTGATTGGCACGCAACGGATAGAGGGGAAGCACAGCCACGATTGCCATCGAGCTGAGATCGACCGCTTCCCACATCACGTCACATCCTTGGGGAGTTTGAAGAAATGCGCCATCTCTACTTGCTTGTGGGCCTCGTCGTTGCCACGGGCTTCGGCATCGTGTCGCAAGCTCTTGCGCAGCAGGCCAGTTTTCGAGCGTTGGGCGACCTCCCCGGTGGGGACTACGTGAGCAGGGCCTACGACGTCTCCGCAGATGGATTGGTTGTGGTTGGCGTTAGTAGCTCTGCGAATGGCGGTGAGGCGTTTCGCTGGACGATCGGCACCGGCATGGTCGGCCTGGGCGATCTGCCCGGCGGGAGTTACAGCAGCTGGGCTCGGGGCGTCTCAGGCGACGGCTCCGTTGTCGTTGGAGTCGGCAAATCAGCATCCGGAACGGAGGCCATGCGCTGGAGGAGCAGTGGTGGCATGGTGGGGTTGGGAGATTTGCCCGGTGGAGCCTTCGCCAGCCTTGCCGACGGGGTCTCGTGGGACGGCGCGATTGTGGTTGGCTTCGGCCAGTCATCATCCGGCACCGAGGCGTTCCGTTGGACAAGCGGCGGCGGGATGACGGGCTTGGGCG
Source organism: Phycisphaerales bacterium (assembly GCA_020353195.1). Taxonomy (GTDB): domain Bacteria; phylum Planctomycetota; class Phycisphaerae; order UBA1845; family UBA1845; genus JAFGJQ01. The sequence continues at coordinate 2,373,631 of CP070691.1, forward strand.
AGCTGCCCGGCGGGGACTTCTTCAGCTGGGCACGTGGCGTTTCCGGGGACGGATCAACGGTTGTGGGCGTGTCAGCGTCGGAGTCTGGCGACGAGGCATTCCGCTGGACCAGCGGGGATGGCATCGTTGGCCTGGGGGATCTCCCCGGCGGGAGTTTCAGCAGCAGTGCATATGGCGCTTCCGAGAATGGTTCGGTGATCGTTGGACATGCCATATCCTCGGACGGCCGCGAGGCCTTTCGCTGGGAAGACGGAGTGATGGTCGGCCTGGATGACCTGCCCGGCGGGGGTTTCGGCAGCTGGGCTCTCGATGTCTCAGCTGACGGCTCGGTTGTCGTGGGGCTCGGCGAGACTGCGCTAGGCACGGAAGTATTCATATGGAACGCGGCCGACGGCATGCGAGACTTCCGCGAGTTGCTTATCGCCGAAGGCGTAACGGGCCTGACAGGATGGACCCTTGGGAAGCCTCAGGGTATCTCTGCCGATGGGTTGGTGATCGCTGGATTTGGCACCAACCCCGACGGGAACCAGGAAGCCTGGATCGCCCGTATCGCGCCGGAGACGCCGCCCGACGTCGTTGATGTCTCCGCCGCCGAGCGCCCCGACGCAAGCGGGCTGGTGGACATGTACTACGAACTGCAGGACGTGAACGCGGATGACTGCCTGATCACGCTCGAGATCAGTAACGACGCTGGTACGACCTGGACAGTGCCCACGGCCAGCGCCACCGGTGACATCGGGTCCGGTATCCTCCCTGCCGAGGATCTGCATATCGTCTGGGACCCCGGCGTGGACGCTCCGGGCCAGACCGGCTGCAGTTTCGGGGCTCGCGTCACCGCTGACGACGGAACGAGCGGAACAGGCACCGGGGAATCCGCGACGTTCTGTCTCGATGACGCTCCGCCGGAGCCACCGGGCGTTGACGAGGTCCGTGTCGGACAGCTTGTGATCACCGGGGATGTCATCGATGAGATGGACGACGAGATATGGCAGATCACCGGGAACGTCATGGTCAATGACATCCTCCGCGTTACTGGTACAGTAACCGCGAACACCGCCACCTCCATGGTCAGCGGGGATGGTGAGATCTGGATCGACAACCTGCCCGGACTCGGCAGCGTGCAGTTGTACGACGGCGAGTGGCAGTTCGACGGCCGGACCGCGGCGACAACGGCGATCAACACGTTTCTGTCGCAGCTGGAGCTGGCGGGCATGACCGTCAAGTGCACCGCCATTGACTTGGTCGGCACAACCGTCCGCGTCCAAGGGTACATCGAACTGCCGCCAACCGTGGGGGGCGGCAGGATCGACATCAGCGGCAGCCACTTCCTGCAGATGTCCTCGTCGAATGGCCTGGAGTTCGACTTCACGATCGAGAAGGAGATCGACCTCGACGTAGGCGGCTTCGCGTTCTCCGCGCAGGATTCAGCGGTCTACCTGAGCAACGCGGGTGGCCAGGAGGTCTGCGAGATCTACGGCGTCTACGAGTTGAGCGATTTCCTGGGCGGGGTCAGGGTCAACCTCGATCCCGACGAGGGCAACTACTTCTCCGTGACGAAGGAGGGCGATGAAGTCCAGGTGGACATTGTCGGCTCCATTGCGATCGGCGAGATCATCATCACACCCGGCATCTACGGGAAGGACCTGTTCCTCGACATGGACACGACGGTCAACAGCTACTACGCCGCCGGGACGGTGGGCTTCCCTGCGGGGGCGACACACGTCGAGGCGGCGGGAGAACTGGGCATCGACCACGGCTACTTTGACGCGGCCAGCCTGACGGCGAGCTTCGACCCGGCTATCGGCATCCTGCCCGCACCGCCGCAACCGGCGGTCGTTTACCTCACGAGCGTCGGCGCGGGCATCTACAACCTCTCGCCGCTGAGCGAGAAGGAAGTGGTTCTTCAGCTCACCGGCGGCCTGCAGGGCGGCCCGGAGTTCTTCGGGTACAGCCTGGTGATGCTGGATCTGACTGGTACGGTGGATCTGTCCGGCAGCATTCGGGGCGACGCGGTGCTCAAGCTCGGCAACAACGCCGAGGATGACCCGATCATCACGGGCAATGCGACGGTGATCGTGGATTTGAACAACGGGATGTACCTGGCACTGTCCGTGACCAAGGACTACGAAGGGTCGGACTTCCTGTTCCTGGGCGGGCAAGCGCTGCTCGATCTGAATAACCACTTCGTGGGCGGGCTGACGGGCCGGATCGTCGTCCCGGCGGACGTACCCGTCGTGGGCGCTCTTGCAGGCGGCCAGGAGCTGACCACCCGGGCGTACGCCCAAGCGAGTGATGACGGGGACGACACGAATGACTACTTGGCCGCGGGATTCACCGTCATCGTGGACATGCCGTTCGTCGGGCCGGTCGAAATGAAACCGGTCATCGAGATCAGCCTGGCCACGAATGAGATCGATTGGATGGGAAGCTGGGACCGCATCAAGGAGGTGACGTTTCCAGGCACAGGCCTGCGGGGCGGGACCCCGCCGGAAGACTTCGACGTCGATTCAGGGCTTGCCTACGTGATCTTTCGGGCGACCTGGGAAACCGGGGTGACGGATCTGGAACTCATCACTCCTGGCGACCAGCTGATCACCCCGGACAATGTGGATAGCAACGCGTTCAACCACGTGGAGTACTTCACGAACACGAGCACTTACGGGAACGAGGCGTTCTACGTGGTGAAGGAGCCGCAGGGCGGCACATGGCAGCTGCTTCTGTCGGAGGGCGAGGGCATAGGGGAGTACACGCTTGAGCACCTGCAAGGACCTCCGGCGCTGAACATCGAGTTGATCGAGCCGTCCATGGACACGTCAGGCGTCGCGGTGACCATCACCTGGACGGACGCCGACACCAACGGGGACGCGAATGTCGCCCTCTACTACGACGCAAATCATCGCGACGCCGACGGGACGCTGATCGTCGGCGACATCCCCGCCGAGGACTCGGCGAACAGTTACCTGTGGGACACGGGGGGAGTGCCGGTGGGGGACTACTACGTCTACGCCGTGCTCGCCGATGGCAAGGGCAGCCCATCCATCAGTTACAGCCTGGGGCGCGTGTGCGTGAGGAATGAGAGTGCTCCCTCACCGCCCACGGATCTGGCGGTAGCGCCGACGAACTCGAACGGCGAACTGGCTGTCTCGTGGACGGCGAGTGCCGCAGCGGAGGTCGACCACTACAACGTGTACTACACCGCTGACGCCGCGGGCGAAGGGATGCCGCACGTGCGTGGGGCCGGAGATCGCACTCGGGTGGTTCTGAAAGAGATGATTCCGGGAGCCACCTACAGGATCGCTGTGGCGAGTGTCGACGACGCGAACACCTCTGGACCGGTTTCAGAGCCCGTTGTTCTCACGCTTGAGCACGAGGCCAATCATCTCCCCGTGTTCACGGGCCGTATTGCCAGCCAGGCGACGGTCGGTCGGGTCTACCAGTCGCAGGTTCGGGCTACCGACATTGACGGCCACACGATCGGCTACGGCCTGTCAGGCGAGCCCGTGGGCATGGTTGTCTCCGGCGACGGCGTGATCGAATGGACGCCTTCCGGCGATCAGATCGGCAATCACACGTTCGATGTCCTGCTCGACGATGCCTACGGCGGGACGAACGGGATGCGCTTTGGGATTCACGTGGTCCATGCCGGGGGTGAGAACCGACCGCCGGAGATCCTCTCGCAGGCACCGGTCCTCGCAGAGCCGCTCGCTCAGTACGTGTACCCCGTCAGGGCTGACGACCCTGACGAGGGGGACACCGTCTTCTACGACCTGCTCGACGCCCCCTCGGGCGCAATGGTGAACACCAGTGGCTTGGTCGAATACGCGGTGCCGGACGGGAGCGGACGCTACGACTTCTGCGTCCGCGCGCGGGACGGGGAGGGGCTGTACGACCTCCAGCGGTTTTCCATCCAGGCGGATGTCGACGCGCCGGACGTGAATTCCTCCGGCTGGGGAATCCTCACCGCAACCGCAGTCGACACGATTCGGGTCGAGGCCCTCTCGGCATCGGATGCGACCGGACTGAATGAGTACCAGCTTGAGGATGACGGCCTCCCCATCGCTTGGCAGCGGGTCCCGGCGTGGACTGTCGGCGGTCTCGCACCGAACACGCCGCGTTCCTTCCGGGTCAGGGCACGCGACGCCTCTCCCTATCCGAATGAATCCATCTGGTCCGCTGCGGCGACCGTTCATACCCTGGCGGAAACGCCGCCCGCCCCGACGCTCGTCTCGGCGGAGGCGGCGGCCCTGAACATCTCGGTGAGTGCGGGTCTGAATCCGCCGTCGACGCAGCTGGCGATCAGAAACACGAGTGAGCAAGAGTGGCTTGCGCTCGACGGTACCGGCTCGGCCGTGGAAGTGTGGAACGATGCCGCGACCTGGGGGACCGTGCACGTGCAGGGGCTTGCGGTCGACACGACATACCACCTCCAGGTCAAGGCGAGAAACGAAGACGGCATCGACACGGCTCTGTCGGCCCTCCTGGCCGCCACGACGCTCGCCCCGCCTGCTGGTGCACTGATCGACGTGTCGTCGAATGCGCTGTACGAGAATCCCGTGGGTTCAACCGCCTCGCAGATCGTGCTGTCGGCGTCGTTCGACAACGATCCCCACGCCAATAATAGCTACACATACACCTGGCTCGCTCCCGAGCACGCCACGACCGGGAAGACCATGGTCCTGGTGTCCGGCGGCGGTCCGGACGATTCGACCGCCATCCACGCGGCCCCAGAGACTCCGGCTGGCGACCTGACGCCGTACGAGATCCAATGCGTTGTCACCGGCTACGACGTGGGCAACTATGTGATGGGAACCGTGGAGGTGACGGTTCTCAAACTCGGCGACGCCGACCGCGACGGCGATGTGGATCTCGCGGACTACAAGCAGTTTGCCCAGTGCATGACCGGACCGGATGGCGGTCCGGCAGCTGATGGCTGCGCCGCGTTCCACTTCGACCCGAATGAGGATGTGGACCTGGCCGACTTCGCGGCGTTTCAGAATGCGTTCACCGGGCCGTAGTTCGGTGCACCGACTTTGCGGCTGAATCCTGCGTTGAGTTTGAGCATGGCGGGTTTCCTTTCGGTGGTTGGGGTAAGCGAGTTTCGAAACATCGACTACTGGGCGTTCCAGACGATCGAGGTGGCGGTGCCGCGTGAGTTGTTCGCGGTGATCTTGGAGCGGATTCAGCGGTTTCGCGTGCCGCCGCCGTTGGTGTAACGCGCTTGAGTGTCGCCATAGGGCGAAGAACATGACGATCCCAGTTATGAAATGGCCGCTCCTGCGTTGGGTGACGCGGAAACGCCCGCCGCAACATCCTTACGAGGCCAGAGGGGCCGGACCCTGCGCTCAAACACACGCATCCACGTCAGGATGTTCGCTCGGTCTTGGAATCAGGCCAGGATCTCGGTACAATGGCAGCCTCGAAGGCGGCAAATGGGGTATCTCATCTAGACAGAGATAGTCAATGATCAGCTTTGCGTGCCATCGCACGGCGGCTCGTACGCTCGCCGCCCTCCTGATCAGCGGCATGTTGTCAAATGTCACGCAGGGCGCGGATCCGCATCCGGAATGGACGCTATACTCCCCGTACGTCGGCTCGACGAACACGTACCTGCTCGATCTGGCCGGGACCATCGTGCAGACATGGCCGAGCAGCTTCACTCCTGGGGCATCGGTTTACCTGCTTGAGGAGGGTGCCATACTGCGAACATGTAGGGACCTGAGTGTCGGCACCTTTGGCGGTCCGGGACGTGGTGGAAGACTGCAGCGTATCGCCTGGGATGGCACAGTTGAATGGAGTTACCCAGTAGCTGGTGAGGACTTCGTCCAGCACCATGACGTGGAGGTGCTCCCAAACGGCAACATTCTCGCAATCGTATGGGAGCGGTACACCAATGCCGAAGCGATCGCGGCGGGGCGTAATCCAGCGAGCACCGGGATCTCGGTGTGGGCGGAGGCGATTCTGGAGATCGAGCCTTCGGGTGCGAGCGGGGGCACCACGGTCTGGTCGTGGCACGCGTGGGATTGGCTTGTGCAGGACTTTGATCCTGGCCTGCCGAATTACGGCGATCCAGCCGACTTCCCCGGCCGGATCGACATCAACTTCGCGGCGACTGTAAACCCGGACTGGTTGCACTGCAACGGAATCGACTACAACGAGGAGCTCGATCAGATCGTCCTCAGTTGCCACAACTTTGACGAGATCTGGATCATCTCGCACGCGCCGGCCGACTCCGGTGAACTGTTGTATCGCTGGGGTAACCCGCAGGCGTACGGTCGCGGGTCAGCCAGTGACCAGCGGTTGTTCGCACAGCACGACCCGAAGTGGATTCCGGAAGGTGTGCCCGGCGCGGGTAACCTGACGGTGTTCAATAACGGTGTTGGGCGCGGATACTCCTCGATCGATGAGATTACCCCGCCGGTGAACCCGGACGGGACATACCATCTGGAGCCAAGCCAACCCTATGGCCCGGTGGATGTGACGTGGACCTGTGACGAGATCGATGGCGAGCAGTTCTTTGCTATGGTCATGAGCGGCGTGCAGCGACTTCCCAACGGCAATCACCTGATCTGCCTGGCGCAAGACGGCCACTTCATCGAAGTGGACGAGACGTGTTCGACGGCGTGGGACTACGAATCGGGTAGTGTCGTGTTCAAGGCAAGCCGCATCGACGCGCGCGATCCACGACTCGCAGGTCTGCTGTTCTGCCCATCCGATCTGGATGGGGACGGTGACGTGGACCTGACCGACTTCAACACGTTCGCCGGATGCATGGATGGGCCGGACGTTGCGGTGGTGTCAGGTTGTGAGCTAGCCGACATCGACACCGACGGCGACGTTGACTTGGCGGACTTCGCCGCGTTCCAGGAGGCGTTCACCGGGCCGTAGAAAGCCTCGCCAGGGGAGGCGGCACAACGGCCCCCACAATCGTTCGATCGTCGGCATCATCCGCGACCGTCAGAAACTCCCACTCCGGCGTCTGAATCAACACCGGAAACCCGCCGTAACGGCGACGAATCGCCTCGAACTCAGGGACAACCGGGGCGTCCACGCCCGGCACGCGAGCGTCCCAGGCCGATGCACGCGGCACGGACGCGTGACCGTTCTCCTCTGCCTGCAGCGCAACCTGCTTGCGGGTGCCGACCAGCAGGTCGTATTTGCCATCCCTGCATTTCCCGCTCGCCGGGATCAAGCCGTCAGCGAACGATTTGCGCACCACTTCCAGCTTCTCCCACGCCCAGTCGCGGTAGAGGATCTGGAGGATCGGCGCAGGCGGTGGCCGGAGCGTGATGACCAGCTCAGCAGTCCGAAGAGTAGTCGTAGGATTTCCATGGGATCGTCCTCCGTGTTCTTGTGAAGGGGTTGTCCACCCAGGACGCCGTTGCGATTCAGGACGGGATGCGGACCGACCTCTGAGCGCCTCCAGGAGGCCCAGAGCGCGCGCCTGCGGCGCTCAACCGTGCCGTGTGGTGCTCCAGGACTCGGAAAGCTCTAGCGGCGCTCAGTGGCGCTGAGAGCGCGCCTGGACGAGCGCTCGTCGGTCGCCCGTCTTGGCGAGCATGGTTGGCGTTACTGGAGTTCTTCGCGCGGCACTGTACGGGCTGATCCGGCGGGGCAAGTGGCGCTGCCCGGCGTGATGTCGGCCGACCAGCCTGGCCCGCCGGGCTCGAAGTGCTGTTGTTCCCGGGCCAGGGCCTCCTGGCGGGTGCCTGCCCAGTGCATGATCTCACCAAACGGTCGGCGCAGTACCAGCTGCAGAAGGCGGCGCAGCCGATTCGTGGGCACGCCCGCGCGGACGTACCACATCTGCCGCCGGTCGCAGAACTCGACGTGCGAGACCCGGCGCACCGACACTCGGCCCAGGTCCGGCCAGCCGATCCGGTCATCCCACAGGCCCCGGATGGTCCCGTCGGGCGTGATTCGGAGTTTGGTCATCGGGCCTGCTCCCGCTCTGGCTCCCCGCACCGTTCGCGGAGCCGGGCCTCGGGCTTGTCGTGCTGGTGGTCAATCTGACCACCCAGCGCCGCGGTGATCTCCAGCGTGGCGGCCTGGCACGCCGGGCCGATGAAGTTGATCGCGTCGACGGAGCACGTGCCGTCGGTCGCGATGATGATGTTGATGTGTTTGCCTTGGGGCATGATTCGTAGCTCCTTTTCTTTAGGATCAGGCACCGGGCTACCGGTACCCGGCGATCGTGACCTCAATCTCGCCGCTGGGCAGGCGCTGGCGCTCGACCGAGCGACCGCGAGCCCGTTGC
>CP070691.1:2381984-2414743 GCA_020353195.1 Phycisphaerales bacterium
ATGTCCATGTCACCGAAGGCGTCCATCGCTGCATGGAGCTGGCCCAACCCACCGTCGATCAGGACCACGTCGGGGTAGAGCTCTTCCCCGGTGGCGGCGTGGCGGTACCGACGGGTGACCACCTCGCGGATCATGGCGTAATCGTCCTGCCCCTCGACGCTCTTGATGCGGAACCGCTTGTATCCGGGCTTGAACGGCTTGCCGTCCACGAAGCAGATCAGCGAGCCGACCGACTCGTCGCCCTGCAGATTGGCCACGTCGATGCCCTCGATGATCCGGGGCGGACGCTCCAGGTCCAACAGCTCGCCGAGCTTCTCCAGGCCCCGCGCCGGATCCACGAAGAAGACCTCCGGCTGAACGTGCGTGTCGGGCGTTCCGGACAGCGACAGGGACTCGATGGCCTTGATGCGGTCGCGGAGGACCGCGGCATCTTCGAACCGCAGTTCGGCGGCCGCCTGCTCCATCTCGGTTTTCATCTGACGCAGCACCACCGATCGTTTCGAGGCCATGAAACGCTTCAGCCGGTCAATGTCCTTGCGATAGGCCTCCTTCCCGACGCGGTCGGCACAGGGGGCGGTGCAGCGTTTGATCGAATGAAGCAGGCAGGGGCGGAAGAACCGGCGGGCTTCGTCGTCGGCGCGAATGTCCAACTCGCACGTGCGAAACCGGAACACCTTCTGCAAGGCGTTGAGCGCTTCGCGAATCGCGTGAGCGCTGACGAAGGGCCCGTACAGCCTCGTGCCCTTGGCCCTCGGTTGCCGCGTCACGTAGACGCCGGGGAAGTCGTCGCGAACCGTGATCTCGATGTACGGAAACGTCTTGTCGTCGCGAAGCTGGGCGTTGAACGGCGGCTGAATGTCCTTGATCAGCCGGCTTTCCTGCAGCAGGGCGTCGACCTCGGTCTCCGCGTCGAGAAAGTCGATGTCGTCGACCCTCGTGACCATGCGGGCGATCTCCGGCCCGCGCGTGTTGAGCAGGTCGGCACGATCCTGGAAATAGCTGCTGACGCGGGCCCGCAGGTCGTTGGCCTTACCGACGTACAGCACCCGTCCGGAGGCGTCTTTCATGAGATAGACGCCCGGCGCCTTGGGGAAGCGGGCGATCGTCTCCCGCAGCTTCTTGATCCGCCGCTCGTCGTCCATCTGATGATTCTATGCCGCCGGATCTGCGAAGGGGCCCGTCAATACCGTCTTTCTCCGCTCCAGTACGTCTCGGGGATCTCCCAGTCGGCGCCGTAGGTATTGATCGTTCCGCATTCGATGCTCCAGCAGTCGTCGGAAACGGTCCCCTTGTAGACGGTCGTCAGGCCGACGTCAGGCGACGCGATCGTTATGGTGATGGTCTCACCGACCACCTGCCAGGTGTAGTCGTCGAACGGCTCCTCCGCCCAATGGTACTTGATGGTGCCGTCGGAGTAGAACTCCCAAACGGTGTCACCGGTCACGTCTCCGGCGCACTGTGGGTCGTCATAGTACCGGATGCCCCAACTGCCTTCGCCGATCGCCGGAGGGTCCATCGGGATGTAGATCGTGCACTCGTCCTCGCCCTCATAGTACGCGTGGAGCCAGTCGAACCCGACCCAAGGCCAATCCGCCGTCGCCAAGCGGTCGGCATCAGTCTCCGGTTTGGCCGTGACGAGGAATCCCAGCAGGTTCTCGCCCGGGCGCAGCTCAATCGGGGAGTTTAACGGTGTGCCCAGGTTTCCCCAGCGGTAGATGGTCACATGCCCCTCGAAACCGGCGTCAAGCTCGACCTCGAGGCGCTTCTTGTCGGTCTGGAAATCGTTGAGCAGGTCGAGCTCGTAGTTGTCGGTGATGTTGTTGGCGTCGTCACGTTCAATCACGCGCAGGTTGTATCTGGGGAACTGGCCTTCGAGCAGGCCGTAGTCCGGATCGGGTGGCAGAAACGCATCACCAATGCCGCCGGCCTCCAGGTCCACCCAGAAGCCATAGATCTTGCTCCACTGATAGTCGGACGTCTTGCCCTTGAACCAGACTCGGTCGTAGTTGTACGTCTGCCCCGCCTCCACCGCCCGCGTGTTGTCCGCCGACTCGTAAGGCGTGAAACTCCTGTCCACGAATTCGATCTTGAGCTCGGTCTGTCCGGGGTAATTGGGATCGGCCACGTGCAGGGTCCGGCCGTTGATCGCCCAGCAGACCAGGGCGTGGGACTTGCCGGTGGTGGTGCTGTGGATCCCCATCAGTTGAGGTTCCGGCGGCCGCTTCCCGTTCTTGCTGGTGATCTCGAACGCAGCGGCGAAACAGTAGAAGTCGATCTCGGCGGTGGTCAATCGGCGGCCCTCGATCTTCTCGTTCTCGATCTTCTTCCAGATCTCCTGGTTCGCGCAGCTATTCACCCGGTTCTGCACGACCGAGCACAGCTTGATGGCCCCGTCATCGTCTCGCCAGAAATCCGGCGTCTTCCGATCGGGACCGAGGTCGTTGTCGTACCGCCCCCAAAGTTGCTCCTCGCCCTGGCGCCTCCTTTCGATGAAGTACCAGATCGCGCCGAGGCTCATGCCACGGCAATGCCCGGTGGGGGCCAGAACCGATCCGTAGTTGGCGAACTGCCAGTCATCCCGCCCGGGTTTGAACTCGCTGTCGAGATTCAGCGATTCCAACCTGGACTTGTCGAAGACGAACACACCCGAGGATGAGAAGTGACGGGTCATGATCGTCAGCGACGTCGCATCCTGATCGAGCACAGGGATCCCCTCGAAATCCCCCGTGTCTTGATCATAGTAAAACGCCATCGCGAACCTGTCTTCCGGAATGTCCACCGGGATGGTGACGGTGAGGATGTCATCCGCGTACTGCCCCCCGTTCTCGACCGTAATCAACGGCGAGACCGGCTGTACGCCGTTGACGAGCGTATGCCCCGTGATCGGCTTGTACGAAACCGTGAAGGTAGTCGGCTCCGGATAGGCTCCCTCAGGCACCTCGATCGTGAACCCGTCCAGCGGATCGCCCGGGCTGTCCACGATAATGGCCCCACCATCCGGACCGATCGTCTGCGTCGTGAGGTCGACCGTCTCTCCAAGATCGAGGGGCAGCGGCTCGACGATTGGCGTGGTGTCGTCCTCGTCACCGGAGTCGGACTCCGCGCCGAACCGAAGGCCCAGCCGGACGATCGTGAGGGTCGCATCAGTATCGCCGGAGGCGGCCAGACAGAGCGTGAACTGCCCGGAACTGACGTACGACAACGCCGTGCCCGACAGCGACAGCTCGCTCACGCCGAGAGACACGGCCTGCCCATCATACGACAGCGTGAACGAGCCGACGGCTTGACCATCCTCGCACGGGTTCGTCGAAGTGGAAGCACCGATGCGGGTAGCGACGGTGATCGACCCCGCCTCACCGATCACCTGCACGCCCTGCGCGTCGACGGACAGTGTGCAGCTCGACGGGGAATCGGTCGGGGTCCCGTCAAAAAGGGACACCGCGAACGCGTAACGCACGGCCTCTGCGCCGGCCACTACGTCGAACACGGCCCCGCCGCCCAGATCCAACGTGAAGCTCCTTCCGCTGAGAGGGGACCCGCCGTCGTCATCGGTACCACCGCCAGCGCCCGACGAGCTACAGGCTCCGAGCAGAAGCACCCCGGACAACAACCCAACGGCACAACACGCCGCCACAATCCGCAATTGGCGCGACCGCATCATCAGTCTTGACCTCCGGTCAGGGGCCAGCCCTCAGTCGCATCCGCACGAAGGACCGGACATCCGGCACATCCCCGGCAGACGTGCCGCATGGCGGCGCTCCGCCCAGCCATGCCGGTCCCCCGGAACACGCCAGGTGCACGTGCGCCCCCCAACCAAGTGCTCGTTTTGTCACACCCCGCACAAATCGAAGCGCGTCAAGGACTGCTGAGCACGACGTTGTCGATCGCCGGCCCGCAGGCACTCCCGCTGCTGCTGAGACTGTAAAACTCGAGTGTCGTCGTCGCACCGGTCGCAACGAACGAGAAGCTCTCCGTGACCCAGTCGATATCAGGCACAGCGTCCCCGGTCGTGTCAAACGAATAGTCCTGCGTCGCGCCGGCCGCCTCGACACGCATCTGCTTGACCGCGTCACCGCAGATCGGATTGCCCGAAAAGGCAAACGTCACGGTGTACGCCTGACCGGCGGTCGTCTGGAACGTCTGCGCGATGCCGCCGGGCCCCGGGGTGCCATCCAAGTCGATAGCCCGAACACCGCTGGCAGCAGTCCACTCCGTGCCGACATAATCGATCTGCCCGCGCGTAACGACCCAGCCGGTGATACTCGTATCACCGGGATTCAACGGAAGATAGGCGCCCACCGACAGGGGCCCCTCCTCGAAACTCCCGTTCGTGAACAGACCGTCAACCGCGCACGTGAACGAAGCCGGGTACGGATCACTCTCGACGCCGCGGTCGTCGATCATGACCACCTCATAGTCGAAAAACACATCCGTTGTGGCCCCGTAGCAGTAAACCGCGTCCGGGAACACCAGCGGGCTTGTCTCGTCACTGAACGTCATCGTCGGCGTCTCACACGTGAACCCCGACGGGCAGACACCGGCCAGTCGATACACGATCTCGACCGGGAACACCGGATCACCGCTCCAGTAAACGGTCAAATCGCCCCGGTCACCGCCGGATTCGACCGAAGACGGCCAGCTGACGCTCGTGATCTCGAAAGAGCCCCCCTCATCCTCCTCGGGCACGCATTCACCGTCCTCACACCGCTCTCCCACGTCACACTCCCAGTCGAACGTGCATTCGTCCTGCATAGGACCGATGTCGGGCGTGCCGGCCGGCCCCTCCAGCGTGATCGCCATGATCGCCGCACCCAACCACGTAGGCTCATAGTTGTCCGGAAACCGAGAGGCCACCAACGGGCCCGGATCCACAAGCTCCAACGAGATCATCGACAACGTTCGCGACGTATCCGGCCGGATCGTCGCGCCGTAACTGTGACCGTCGTACTCCCGATCACAGTCCTGCATCGTCGGACTCGTAAACAGCGGCGTCGGCATCGCGTGGGGCGGCATGGCCCCGTAAGCTTCCGCAAGACACGGATTCTCCCATGCCCACTCCGCAATGTTCGTCCCCATGACCAGATCGAGCGTCGTGGGCGATCCGCCCTCCGCGTAGTCACACGTGACCGTCGCCACCGTAACACCGTCGGGCAGGTCATAAGACCAGGACGACTGCGGAGCCAGGTAGATCGTCTCGACGTATTCAAGACCCAACGCCGCAAGGTCCAGGTCGATCCAAAGCAGAAGACCCGGTATCGGTGCATCCTCCGAGTTGTCCTCCAGCAACGCCCCGCGATAGGAATAGTCCACACCGTTGACCGTCGCCGTCGGCTCCACCGCGTCGCCGTTTCCGTCCAGCGGAACCTGGATGATCTCACCATCACCACCACCGTCAGACTGCTCAGCCTCGCACGTCACCGACGAACCGTCCCATACCACGGTCGCGCTGTAGTTCGTCCCCGTCACCGTCGGACAACTCGTCGAATCCAGCACGACACCGTTACGACCGGCCTGAATCGTCACCGTGTCACCGATCGCAACGCCCGGCAGCGCCACAGTCCACGACTGGCTCGGAGACACACGATTCGACGGCTCGAATGTCTCGCCGGGCAGCAGGAAGTGGATGTTCTCGATGTCGTCGTTGCGGAACGTAAACGACGCCGTTGCCGTGGCGGACTCCCCGAACACGATGTCCATGCCGCCGATGGCGAGCCTCGCGTCGACGTTCCCGCTGACCTCCATGCACAGCGTAAACGAGCCCGTGATGACTTCCGCCAGCGCCGCGGACGGCAGGCCAAGAGCCGTTTCGCCCATCGAAACGCTCCCGGCTGAAACCGCAACGTCGAACGTCCCGACCCTCGTACCCTCCGTGCACGGGTTCTCCGAACTGACGTCGCCGATATAGACCACCACCTCGAACGACCCGGTGATGGGCTGCAACGGCGCGATGGCCTTGTTGACGTCGAGCGGCGTCACCGTCACGCTCGCAGCGTCGAGCGTGACCTGCCCGGTCGCCGGCTGGTCCGTCGGCGTCTGACCTTCGAACAGGTTGTCCACGCGAACGCCGCCCTTCACCACGCCCTCACCCGCAACCACCTCGAACACGCCGGCATTGCCGAACATGATCGTGAACGTCTTCCCGGCGATCGTGAACTGGACGAAACCGCCGCCACCGGGCAATTGCCCCACGCGGAACGAGCAGGCCAGCAGAACGCACACCGCGACCAGCGAGAGAACCCACAACGACATCCTTACGCGTGACGACACAATGACCCCCTTTCGCTAGCTGAAGCCAATCGAGCCAGACACGGCAGCCAAACTGCGGCGCCGATATGCACAAAGACCGATAACAGTATAGACCGCGGGACGGGCCGCCGCAATCAAACAACACCCGTGGCACTCGCACCACCACCCTCGCGTCCGCGACCGGCACACGTTGCTGTCCGTCAGTGCCCTCCGCCTGCGCGTGCCCGAGTCCGCCGGGCCCTGTCGTGCCGACAGCGTCACGACGCTGCGCCCGCGCCGGCCTCAACCGCAACGGACCACCTTCCGATAATCCGATATCGGATCGGATGAGCCCGGACTTGTGCGGGACCGAGGTGCTCGCGTATGTCAGCGGATTCGCAGTCGCGCCGTGTCGTCATCTTCTCCGGGAAATCCCACACCCCGTCGATGATCGAGCACGTCGAAGCCGTCGCCGACGCCTTCCCCCACTGGCACCTGACCGTGCTGCAAGAGCACCCGCCCGGACCACCGTGGCCCCACTACCTGCGCACGAAGCTTCGGCGTCTCCGTCGCCAGCCGGTGTCGTATCCACTCGAACTGGCGTGGCAGGCGGCCGCCTGGTTTCGACGGACCCACCGGCCGTCAGCCACCGGCGCCGTGCGACTCCCCGACCAATTCGAGGACATCGCGCGCCCGAACGTCGACGTCCGCCGGTGCGAATCCCTGCACCATCCGGACACGACGTCCCTGGTCCACTCACTGGAACCGTGGCTCGGGCTCGCCATCGGCGCCCCAATCCTCGAACCGCATCTGCACAGAATCCCCCGGCACGGGACCATCAACCTTCACAAGTCCCTGCTTCCGCATTACCGCGGACAGCCGCCGGGCTTCTGGGAACTGCACGACCAGACGGACCGGACCGGCGCGACCGCCCATCGCGTCGACGACGGCATCGACACCGGCGACATCATCGCCCAGGCGGCATTGCCGGTTCCGCCATACGCGACGCCGGAAGGACTGGCCGCCCAGCTCGACCGGCTCGGCACCGACGTGCTGATCGACGCCCTCCGGCGCATCGACCGCGGCGACACCGCACCGACACCACAGCACACGACCCACGCCATGCCGAATCGACGCCCGCCGTGGCTGACGATTCGGTCGACCCGAAAGCGCCTCACCCGCCGCCGGTCACCGCGTCGCAGCCGGCACCGCCCGCTTCGCGAGCTGGCCAAGCGAATCGTGCTCGTCGCGTACGTGCACCTCTGGGCGCCGATACGCAATCGGGTCCGCCGGCTCCGCGGACGATGCCACGCGACGGTCTTGCTCTACCATCGCGTCAGCGACGACCATCTTGATTCGATCACCGTCGGCATCGAACAGTTCAACCGGCACCTCGAGATCCTGAAGCGACACTACGACGTGCTCGACCTCCCCGCGTTCCTGCGCCGCCGAGGCCAACCGCGCCGCCGACCCTGCGCGGTCATCACCTTCGATGACGGCTACCAGGACAACCTGCTGGCAGCCATGCTCCTCCGCCGCGCCGCGACACCGGCCGCGTTCTTCCTCTCCACCGACATCATCACGAACAACGCCGCGTTTCCGCACGACCTGCAACGCCTTCACCGGCGCGTGCCCGCCCTGTCGTGGGACCAGGTCCGCCGGATGGCCGGCTGGGGATTCGTCATCGGCAACCACACCGCCACCCACGCCAGACTCAGCCGCTTGCCGCTCAACCAGGCAATACGCGAAATCCGGTCCGCCGAGCAGGAACTCGACCGCCGGCTCGATCGCAACGGACACGAGCGGTGCCTGGCCTATCCCTACGGAAACCCCGGCGACATCACCGACGACGTCCGCCAGGCGCTCAAGGCCAACGGCATCGACTACTGCCTGTCCGCCTACGGAGGCGTGAACCCGCCCGACTTCGACCCCCTCAATATCCTGCGCCAGGGCGTCGATCACAGCTTCAGCCCACTGGCCTTCCGCGCCGCCGTCGAAGGCTGGCCATCCAAAGCATGACCCGACGCGGCGCCTGGCACGCAAATCCAGTGTCCGGCGAACGTTACAGCGAAGCCGCAGCCGGCCCGTCCGGCCGGTGTCGAACCGGGCCCGTGACGCTCGGCCGGCGTGATTTTTCCCACACGCGGCAATAGTGCCAGTGCGGTCTTCGTATAATCTACTAGGCTAGGCCGATGACCAGCATGGGAGGTGCGGTATGACTCTTCGAGGCGCCAACCGTGTCGTCGGGGTCCGATGGCTCGTGTGCTTGGCTGCGATCGGGCCGGGGCTGCCGTCCCCGGCGGCAGACCTTCCGGAGGCCCTTCGCGACGATGCCCAGGGCGATCACGGACGACAGACCGTCGATTCGCTGGATCTCATCCTGTCGCTGGGGCTGAACAGCGCCCAGGCCCGGGCGATCCTGCCCCTGTACGCGGAAGCGTGTCGGCTCCACCAGAGCCACTATCGCGACAAGGCCGAGATTCAGCCACAGGAGATTCAGGCCTACGCCGCGTTTCTCGCCGAGGACCGGCTCAACCGGGGCTTCTCGCCCGAAGTCGAACGCAGCACCGCACGCGTCCATCACCGCGCAAAGAAGGCTCGCGAAACCTTCGCCACGAACCTCAACGAACTGGCCCAAGGCGTCTGGAGGATCCTGACCCCGCAACAGCGTCGAATCGCCGAGACCTACAAACCACAAAAGAAGGCCGTCTTCGCCGCCTACGCCAGCCCCAAGGAGAAGCGAAACGTCGCCCGCCAGGCAGCCCGCCGGGCCCGGCGAGGACCGCCGGCGCCCCGCCGCGACGACCCGGCGCTCGCCGCCGCTCGCAGGGAACTCGACACCGTAAGAACCGCCATTCATCCCCGCCCCGATGTCATCGCCAAGCATCTGCTGACGCCGGCCGCCGCCCAATGGGTGTACGAGTTGGCCGGCGTAAGGGCCCCGAGGATGCTCTACGAAGCCGTCTACTGCTGGCGGTTCGGCACGCGGGATTACCCGCTGGACCGCTGCCGGCAAGATCAGAAAGCCATCCGCGCCCTGTCCAAGGAGATCAACCACTGGAACCTGACTAACGGCATGTACTTCAGCCCCGGCCAGATTGAAGGTCTAGTCCAACTCGCCAAACAGGCCGAGCAGCTCAAAGCCGCCCAGCGTCAGGCCCGGCCTCGCGAGAAGCTGCACCCCGACGAGTTCAACGCGCGACTGGTCCAGTTGGAGCTGGCCGCTGAATCCGTGCTCCGCCCCGGTCAACTCGAGGTGATGCGCGAGTACAAACCGTGCCTGATCCCGCCCAAGAACCTTAAGAACCCGGTGCGCGTCGGCCAGGCCAACGACGGCTCCCACTTGGCCCGCTGGCTCCAGCGAGCCCGCCGGACAAACAACGAGCACGTCGATCGCATGATCGACAGCCTGATCAGCAGCGAGATCAAACGCCTGGGCCCCATGAGCGAGTCGGCTATCGCCGAGCGACGTAAGCTGCTGCGAGACACCGCCCGGCAGGCGGCCGGCATGAGCGACGTCGAGTTCGCCCTGAACCAGGACGACCTGGCCGGCGCCATCACGCCGATCAACCGCAAAGAGGAGCTGACGGCCGCGATCGACCAGATGCACCGCATCCGCACCAAGCCCGGGCGGACGCACCAGTTCCTGCTCAATCGCGATTTCGCCAACGTGCTGATGGTCCGCTATCAGCAACTCAAGTCGGGCGCAGCTGAATAAAGGAACGCTCGCCCGTACCCTCCAGGGGAAACCGACATTAACAGGCGGGCGTCAGGCGGTCGCCCGCGTGCCCGCGAACGCGCCGAAAGGCTGACCATGAGCCCAATCGACCGACGCGACTTCCTGACCACCCTGGGCCGATGCGGAGCCGGCATCTGCACCCTCTGCGCGGGGGGCGGATTCGCCGTCGGGCAGGCCGCCGGCACCAAGAGGTTTCGCCCCGAACCGGGCGGCCGCCGCGTCGACTTCTTCGAATCGCTGCCCGACGGTAGCATCGTCTGCGGCGTGTGCCCGCGACACTGCGTGACCGACGACGGCGAGACGGGGTTCTGCCGGTCGCGAACCAATGTCGCCGGGGTCTACTACCCGCGGGGCTACGGCCGGCCGTGCATCCTCCGCGTCGATCCGATCGAGAAGATCCCCCTGAGCCACTTCCGGCCCGGCTCCAAGACCATGACCGTCGCCGTCGGAGGCTGCAACCTGCGCTGCCTCTACTGCCAGAACTGGCAGCACTCGCAAACGGCACCCGACAAGCTCAAGACGTTCGACCTGACGCCCGACCAGGCGGTGGCCGCCGCACGAGACAAAGGCGTCGACACCATCGCGTTCAACTACACCGACCCGGTCGCGTTCCTCGAATACGCCAAGGACCTCGCGGTCGCGGCCCGAAAGGCCGAGATCCGCGTCGTCGCCGCAACCGGCGCCTACATCGAACCCGAGCCGCTGCTCGACTTCGCCCGGTACGTCGACGCGATCACGATCGGCCTGAAGGGCTTCACCCAGGAGTTCTACGACACCGTCTGCTCGGGCCGACTGGACGGCGTTCTCGCCGCCATCGAAACGATCAAGACCAAGACGAACTGCTGGCTCGAAATCGTCAATCTGATCGTCCCCACCTATAACCACGACCCGCGGACGATTCACAAGATGGCCGGCTGGCTTCGCCGCACCGTCGGAGTGACAACACCACTGCACTTCTCACGGTTCGTACCGATGTACCGCCTGACCAACCTCCCCCGCACCCCGGTCGAGACGCTCGAATCCGCCTGCCGCATCGCCAGAAGCGTGGGCCTCACCTACGTCTACACCTCGAACATCGCCCCGCACGACGGCAACAACACCTACTGCCCCAAGTGCGGCATGGCTCTGATCGAACGATTGGGATTCAAAGTGCTCGAGAACCGGGTGCGCGACGGGCGCTGCCCCGCTTGCCACATCCGCCTGCCCGGCGTCTGGACGTAGACATCGCGGCAATCACGAACGACCGCATCGGTAACGATCACCCGCGCGCCGGCCGCGCCGAAGCCAACCCACACGCGCGAAGATCGGACCAACAGCAACAAAACAAGTAGCCCCGCGCACCTCGGGGAAGGCGCACGGGGCCGTTGAAAGGGGACACGACAGCTTCCATTAGGTTTATAGAATCGCTAACAGGCGAAATCAAATAGCCCGTCGGATTACTTTTCCGTAGATAAAACACCCGCGGCCCCCGGTGGCTCCGCCCGCCCACGAGGACAACCGCCCCGATATCGGACCGATGCGGATCGCCCGCCCGCCCGGCCGGCGGCGCAGTTATCAGTACCGTTATCCGTGCCGCTATCAGCACGGCGGGCCGCCCCGCAAGATCGCCCACACCAGACCCGCACCCGACAGCCGCGCCAGACCCCCTTAGGACCGCGTCGGGATTCCGAGTACCGGGCACTCCCCGCCGCGGCGGCGGCCTCGGTCCCAGACGCTGACACGGGCCGCGTTCCATCGGGCGAACTGTCGGCACAGCGGTGCCGGCATTAGAATGCCACGATCATGGGCAAGCCTGGTGAGAGCCCACCGCCGGCCGGCGGGGAACAGAGCAGCGGACCGGACCCCGCCTCCGGCGCGCGCGAAGATGCGAGCCGATCGGTCGACGCCAAGGCCGCCGGAAAACGGGGCGCAAAGACGATTGGGATCTGCGGCGCGATTTTCCTGGTCGCGCTGATCGTGCGGCTGGTCTACCTGATCGAAAGCTCGGAAAGCCCGACCTTCGAGGTGCCCGTCGTGGACGCGGAGGTGTACGACGGCCTGGCGCGGTCCCTGATCGAAGGCAACGGCATGGGCGGCGCCTTCTTCTACCAGCCGTTCTTCTATCCGTTCTTCCTGTCGGTCGTTTACTTCTTCGCCGGTCACTCCGTGCTGTGCGCCAAGGTCTGCCAGGTCGTCCTGGGCGCCGCCACGTGCGTCCTGACCTACCGACTGGGCGAGCGCGTGTTCGACCGGCGGACGGGAATCATCGCGGGCGCGATCGTCGCCCTGTGCGGTCCGCTGGTATTCTTCGAGGCGGAACTGGTGGGGAGCGGGTGGGCGGCCTTCTGGTCGGTCGCCCTCGCATGGCTTTTTCTCAAAGCCGGCGCGGACCAGGCACCCCGTTCCTGCCGCTGGCTGGGCATCTGCGGCGCGCTGGCTGTTCTCACGAGGCCCACGTTCCTGCCCTTTTTTGTGGCCGGCTGCGTTTGGCTGGCGGTGGCGCTCGTCCGGGGTTCGCGCCGATGGCGTGCCACGTCGTGGAGTCTGGCGAACCTGCTTGCCGGGTTCGCCATAATCGCCATCCCCGTAGCCAGGCTGAATTCGCACGTGACCGGGCATTTCGGCATCCTGCCGTCCACCGGGGGGATCAATCTTTACATCGGAAACAACCCGGACGTCTGCGAGACGCTGACCACCCGCCCCGGCTTCGACTGGATCCGCCTCACGCAACTCCCTCTGCGGCAAGGCGTTACCGGCGACCAGTGGGAGCAGCAGGACTTCTTCGCCCGCAAGTTCCAAACCTTCGTCCGCACCGAGCCCCTGGGCTTCGCGAAAGGGCTGGCTCGCAAAGCCCTCCAGTTCGTCAGCTCCCGCGAGATCCCGCGAAACGTGGATATCTACTGCTTCCACGAGTGGTCACGCGTCCTGGGGTGCCTGACGTGGAAGGTCGGCGGCTTCGGGTTTCCCTTCGGCGTGATCCTGCCGTTGGCCTGCATAGGGTTCGCCTGCCGGGCCCGGGAGGTTCCGGTCCCGCTGATCCTGTTCCTGGTCCTGTTTCCCCTGTCGATCGTGCTCGTTTTCGTGACGGCCAGATACCGGGTCGTCGTCGTACCTCACCTGGCGATACTGGCAGGTGCGGGATTCTGGGCAGTCGTCCGGATGGTGCAGTCGCGGCGTTGGCGGCGACTGACGGCTACCGCGGCGGGCGTAGTGGTGCTGATATCGCTGGCAAGCGTCCCGGGGCCCTTCTGCGAAGAGAAGCTCGACTATACTGCGGAGCTGCACTTCGAGGTGGGCACCTGCCTGGGCGCCGTGACCGGCAGCCACGGCCGTCCCGACGAGGCCATCGAGCATTTCAGGCAGGTCCTGCGCATCGA
This sequence comes from Phycisphaerales bacterium, assembly GCA_020353195.1. Classification (GTDB taxonomy): domain Bacteria; phylum Planctomycetota; class Phycisphaerae; order UBA1845; family UBA1845; genus JAFGJQ01. The sequence continues at coordinate 2,395,305 of CP070691.1, forward strand.
CCCGGGTTTCGCGGATGCGCACCACAACCTGGCATTGGAGCTGGAGGAGCAGGGGAACCTCGACGAGGCGGCGTATCACTACCAGGAGGTGCTGCGGCTCAGGCCCGACAGGTACGACTCGCTGGCGAATCTGGCCCTGGTGCGCGAGCGCCAGGGCAAACCGGACCAAGCCCGTCGCCACTTTGAGCAGGCCCTTCGGATTGAGCCGACCTTCTGCAAGGGGCACTACAACTACGCGAATCTCCTGCTCAAGCAGGGCGAGCTGAGTCGCGCGATCGAGCACTACGAGGCCGCCTTGCGCGATTGCCCCGAGTACGCGAAGGCCCAGAACAACCTGAAAGTGGCGTTGGCCCGGCGGGAGAAGTTGGAGCTGGCCCTCGCACAACACACGGAGCTGCTGAAGCGCCGGCCTGACCACCCGACCGGCTACAGCAACTTGGTATCGCTGCTGGTTCCGCTGGGGAGGATCGACGAGGCCGCCGAACGCTGCTCGGCGGCATTGGCGGCGGACCCGCAGAACACCGACGCCCGCTTTGCGTTGGGCTTTGCCTATGAGAGCGCCGGCAGGATCAGCGAGGCGATTGCGGAATACCAGAACGTCCTGCAGCTGCGCCCGGACCACGCGGGAGCCCGACAGCGGCTGGAAGCCGCGCAGGCGAAGCTCGACGATGCCCGATCACGCTGAACATCTCCGGCAGCCGGTGGCGCCGGCACCGGCGCGGCCCTGAAACCGGCCGACCGCGATACCAGTATCAATAGAGCCTGCCGCTGCGGAAGATCGCCCATACCAATCCCAGTCCCAGCACGCCCGCGATCAGGTATCCGATGATTCCCAGCATCCTGAGGGGGATTCCGAACGGCAGCTCGCCGGCGGTCCCCACGAGCATCGAACTGCCAACGATGACCGCCGCGATCACGACGGAGATCGCGAGCCGGTTGCTGGATCGGTCCAGCTCGCTGGTCAGCCGCTCCAGGTTCTCGTGGCGGACTTTCACCTCCCAGTCGCCCCGGGACAGCTGGCGAAGCACGGCTTTAATCGTCGACGGCGCGGAGCGGAGAATCCCCCACGTCTGCCACGCCGCCAGGCCCGCGGCCTTAGCCATCCGCGCCGGGCTGAGGCGGTCCGCCACCATCCGCTTCATCCGGGGCTTGAGCAGCGCGACCAGGTCCAGCTCCGGGTCGAGCCGCATGGCCACGCCCGAGACGGTCGTCAGTGCCTTGACGAGCACCATCACGTTGCTGGGAACCGTCACGTCGTTGGCCCGGATGATCTCGGTGGCCTCGACGAACACGACGGACAGATCCAGCCGCTTGAGCGGGAGCCCGTAGTACTTGTCCAGCAGCAACCGCAGTGACCGCGAGAGCCGTTCGCGTCCGGTCTTCGGGCCCAGCGCGTCCAGATCGTCCAGCACCTCGACGATCAGGTCGGGGTCGCGATTCACGGCGGCCACGATCAGGATCAGGAACAGCGCCGACTGCTCGTCGCTGAGCACGCCTACCTGCCCGAAGTCGATCAGCCCGATTCGGGCCGGTGGGCTCACCAGGATGTTCCCGGGATGCGGATCGGCGTGAAACACGCCGACCTCGAAGAACTGCGCGAGATACGCGTCGAGCAGCCGGCTCGCCAGCGCCTTGCGGTCGATGTTCGGTTCGTCCGCCTCCAGCACGGTGTCGAGGTTCCGCCCCTTGAGGGCTTCGAGCGTCAAGACGCGCGACCCGCACAGGTCCCAGCGCACCTGGGGCACGCGCACGTGTTCATGGTCGGTCAGGGCGTCGCCGATCCGCGCCGTGGCGGACGCCTCGCTGACGAAGTCCATCTCCCGCCGCAGGGTCTCGGCCAGCTCATGGACCAGTTGCGCCGGGCGATACCCGCGCAGTTCTGGCACCAGCCGCTCGGCCGCGTCGGCGAACCAGGACAAGATGTGCATGTCCAGGCGGACGATGTTGTCGATGTCCGGGCGTTTGACCTTGACGACCACCTCCATGCCGTCATGGGTTGTCGCCCGATACACCTGCCCGATCGAGCCGCTGGCGAACGGCGCGTCGGCGAGGTGGCCGAAGCACTGATCGATCGGCGTCCCGAGCTCTTCCTCGATGATCGTGCGGGCGCTGCTCGTGTCGAACGGGCACACGTGGTCCTGCAGGCTCCGCAATTCGCGGATCACCTCTTCGGGGATTACGTCCGGGCGCGTGGTCAGTGTCTGCCCGAGCTTGACGAACGTGGGCCCCAGCTCATCGCAGACGCGCGCCAGGCGGCGACCGATCGCCGACGCGCCGGAGCCGGTGACCTCGTCCCGGCGGCGCCGCGGAAGCACTCCCGGAATCGAGACGTAGCGCCTCAAATTCAGACGATCGACGAAATGGCCGAACCCCTGCTGCGTCAGCACTCGCGCGATCTGCTGCAGGCGATTCAGGCTGCGGACGCTGCGTGTGAGTTGCAGTGGCGTCATGGCTGTCTCTTGAGCAAGCGCCGAGCCGTCCGGCCGCCGAATCCACAAAGGACAATCGCGGCCGGTGAAGCCCCGCCGCCCATGCCCCGTATCGGCCCGCGCCGGGGCCGCCTCGCGGACGCGGGATTACCGGGGGCAAGCTTACCGGAACGCCCGGCGAGGCGAAACATCGCCGGGGCCGCGAGATATCAGCCGCACTGTAATAGGGCCAATCTCAAGCGACGCGATCGGCGTTGAGGATCGGCAGCGGCCGATATGTCCGAGGAGCGGTCCGCCGCCCGGCCGGGACGGCAATCCGGCGGCCGAGAAAAAAAACTCACAAATCGGCTTTGCGGGCGCATTTTGGCGATTTTGCCCTTGAAGTTAGGGGGTCGGATCGGGTACAAACATACGCAGGAGGAGAAGGTTGCCCGGTGGGAAATCAGGCAGGCCACGTCCGAGTCGATCCCCCTGGCAATGTTCTCTGCGCGGCAAATAGCTGCGGTTTGCAGCGAGTTTGTCGGGGCAGGAGAGAGTAGTGAGGGACGGCTGGTATGGACTGCAGGCGGGCGCGTGAGCGTTGCTGAGTGCAGCCGCGCGGTTCGTTTGCAGTAGGACGACAAACGGAGGTGGCTTGACCGAAGGGGCCGGTTCTGCTATCATTCACGATTCAAGAGCACAATACGCGCAACCTCAAAACAACCGTGCTCTTTTAAGCTCCTAAGGAGGAAAACCTATGAAGAAAGTGTTGTTAGCGGCTGCGTGTGCAGCGCTGGTGGTTGGGGTGGCGAACGCCGCAGATCTGACACTGGACATCCAGTACAATAGCGGCACCGAGCAGATCGAGATCTATGCGCACGTCACCGGGCAGACCGGGGACGAGCTTGGCCTGGCGCTGCTGGGTGTTGATCTCGAGTGCGACAGCGCCGAGGCGCTCAGTATACTGTCGCCGGACCTGACCTCCGCGGTGACCGAGCTGAACAAGGATGCCGGTCTGACGAACCCGGGCGTGAACGCGTACTGGGGTACGGTGTCTGGCAACAACCTGCTGCAGTGCTTTGGCGGTCAGAACACGATCGGTTATGACGGCACCGGCGGACCGACGTATCCGACGGGCACCGTGAACACGGGCCTGGCGACGACCAACATCAAGGTTGGTGCTTGGGACGTCGACACGGCGAGCCAGACCGTTGATGCGACCTACACGCTGAACAACCCGTTCGCGAACGTGATCGACGACCCGGGCTCCGGTCCGGTGTACGCGGTGTCGCCAATGGCGACCATCGGCTACACGAACCAGTCTGTGATTGTTTATGCTGGTGTTCCTACGGCCCCCTTTACGGGGACCGTGAACAGCATCGGCACCGTGTGCACTCTTCCGCTGAGCAGCGGCGACAGCGAGCCGCGATCGGGTGGTATCCGGCAGCTGAACTTCCAGTTTACCAGCGCGCCGCCTGACCTGGATCCGGCGTTGAGCTGGGACAACAGCGGGTCGTGCCCGCCGACCGCGCCGGTCTACGTGCCGTACGGCGGTGCGTCGGTGATGGCCTGCTCGGTGGCAGGCAACGAACTGCAGTGCACGTTCACGCCGGCGCTGGAGGACGATTCCAGCTACGCGTTTGACCTGACCGGCATCTCGAGCGGCAGCGAGACGGTCGAGCTCAGGGCGCTGAGCGGTGATGCGTTCGCCGATGGTATCGTCGACGGGAGTGACCGCAGTACGGTCCACGCCAATTGGGGCCTGAGCACGTGCTCGGCCGACGTGTTCGAGGACGGCGTGGTTGATGGTAGTGACCGCAGTACGGTCCACGCGAACTGGGGCAACTGCGCCCCGTAGTTTGGGATGTTTCGGTCCCCCCGCACCCCCGCAAGGGGGTGTGCGGGGGAGGCCGATGGCAACAATGGGCCCTAATGTAGGAGCCTGAATCAACGCAAGAGGCCTTGGAGCACCAAGAGAAACTTGCAAGTTTTCGGAAAAGGAGGAGATTATGAAGAAACTAATTGTGGTCCTGGTAGTGGGGATGATGGCGACGAGCGCCAGCGCTGCCCAGTTGAGCATGCGTTGGGCCGGCAACGCCCCGGGGGATTTCGAGAAGACGCTGAATCCGGGTGAGACAGCGTCGATCGAGATCGTCTGGACGATGGAAGCGACGGACACCTCGAAGAGCATCGGGCTGGACAACCTGGATGGTCGCTTCTTCGTTTGGGGCAGCGAGCCGACCGCGACGCCTATCGGCTCGACGGACATCGCGTCGTTCACGAGCGTCACGGGCTTCACCGCGGTGGCGCCGGGGTTCTTTAGCGGTGCCTCCGTTGGAATCGGTGGTCCTCTCGAGAACGCGTTCTTCGCGTACACCAACGGCACCCTGATCAAAGGCAATGGAGCAACGGCCTTCGATACGGTGATCGGGACCGTCGACTTCCAGTGTCAGGGTGAGGCGGCTGCGCCGGTGCTCATCTCGTACAACGTGCTCCCGCCGTCACCGGGTGCGTACGACGGCACGACCGCGTGGGTCCATCGCTGGCAGTACTCGCCCCCGACCTACACGAACATGGCGGGGCAGTTCAGGATCGGCGATTACGATGCCGCGGGGACTACGCCGGCCGCCGGCAATCCGGGCGATGCGGCGTCGGACTGGCCGTATAACGGGTACGAGGCGTTCACCCCACTGGTCCTGCACCAGATTCCGGAGCCCGCTTCGCTGGCTCTGCTGGCTCTGGGCAGCCTGGCGTTGATTCGGCGCCGGTAGGTGTAAGTTGGAAAGGAGGCCTTCACAGGCTTTCTTTGGCAAAGTCACAACACGTGTAGTGCAAGCGGGGTCGGTCAGAGAGTTCTGACCGACCCTGCTTCTTTTTGCGCGCGCCGCATTTCTGCGTACGGGGCCGGCTGGCGTCTGGCGAGCGCTTGACAGCCGGCTGGGTTCCACAGAAGTGGCGTTTCGTCAGGGCCGCTCAGGGCCGCTCCCTGAGGGTCGCGGTTCGGTTCGCAGGGGCCGCTGCCTGATCCGCCTTCGGCGGACGGTTGTGTTTCAGGGGCGCTGGCTTGCGCTTCGCAGGGCCGCTTCCTAACGGTCGCGGTTCGGTCAGCGGATGCAGCAGACGAGCGCGGTGTGCCTCGTCGCGGTTGGGGGCGGATGTCTAGTCGGGCACGGGTGCAAGAGGCCTCGGAGCAGCAAGAGAAACCTACAAGTTTTCGGGAAAGGGGAGGCCATGAAGAAACTCATTGTGGTAACGGTCGTGGGGATGATGGCGACGAGCGCCGGGGCCGGTCAGTTAAGCATGCGTTGGGCCGGCAACGCCCCGGGGGATTTCGTAAAGACGTTCTACATGGGTGAGACAGTGTCGATCGAGATCGTCTGGACGATGGAGGCGACCGACACCGGCAAGAGCCTGGGGTTGGACAACCTGGACGGGCGCTTCTTCGTGTGGGGCAGCGAGCCGGTCGGCACCCCGATCGGCTCGACGGATATCGCCTCGTTTACGAGCGTCACGAGCGTCACGCCGGTGGCGCCGGGGTTCGTGACGGGCGCCTCTATGGGAATCGGTGGTCCTCTCGAGAACGCGTTCTGGGCGTTCAACAACGGCGCGACGATCCAGGGCAACGGAACGGTCTTCGATACGGTGATCGGGACGGTCGACATCCAGTGCCTGGGTGCGGCGCCTATGCCGGTGCTCATCACGTACAACGTGATCCCGCCACACCCGGGCGTGTACGACGGTCCGACCGAATGGTTCCATCGCTGGCAGTACCCGCCTCCGACGTACACGAACATGGCGAGCCAGTACAGGATCGGCGATTACGACGCCGCGGGGACCGCGCCGGCCGCCGGCAATCCGGGCGATGCGGCGTCGGACTGGTCGTATCACGGGTACGAGACGTTCACCCCGCTGGTCTTACAGATTCCGGAGCCCGCTTCGCTGGCTCTGCTGGCTGTGGGCAGTCTGGCGCTGCTTCGCCGCCGGCAGGCTGGAGACGGGAGGGCGTCATGAAGAAGCTCATCGTAATCCTGGTCATGGGGACGATGGCGACGAGCGCCGGGGCCGGTCAGTTGAGCCTGCGGTGGGCCGGCAACGCCCCGGGGGATTTCGATATGCTGCTGCCGCTGGGTGGCACAGCGTCGATCGAGATCGTCTGGACGATGGAGGCGAGCGACACCGGCAAGAGCATCGGGTTGGACCACATCGACGGCCGGTTCTTCGTGTGGGGCAGCGAGCCGGTCGGCACCCCGATCGGCTCGACGGATGTCCCGTCGTTCACGAGCGTCACCGGCTTCACCGCGGTGGCGCCGGGCTTCTTTAGCGGAGCCTCCACTGGAATCGGTATGCCTCTGGAGAACGCGTTCTTCGCGTTCACCAACGGCACTACGATCCAGGGCAACGGAACGGTCTTCGATACGGTGATCGGGACGGTTGATATCCAGTGCCAGGGGGATTCGGCAGGTCCGGTGTACATCACATACGACGTGATCCCGCCATCGCCGGGCGCGTACGACGGTATAAGCCCGTGGGCGCATCGCTGGCAGTACCCGCCGCCGACTTACACGAACATGGCGGGCCAGTACAGGATTGGCGATTACGATGCCTCGGGGACTTCGCCGGCGGCCGGCAATCCGGGCGATGCGGCGTCGGACTGGGCCCCATGGCACGGGTACGAGACGTTCACCCCGCTGGTCTACGGTATTCCGGAGCCCGCTTCGCTGGCTCTGCTGGCTCTGGGCAGTCTGGCGCTGGTTCGCCGCCGGTAGGTTGGAGATAGGAGCGTGTCATGAGGAAGCTCATCGTGGTGCTGGTCGTGGGGATGATGGCGACGAGCGCCGGCGCCGGTCAGTTGAGCATGCGCTGGGCCGGCAACGCCCCGGGGGATTTCGAGAAGACGCTGCTTCCGGGTCAGACAGCGTCGATCGAGATCGTCTGGACGATGGAGGCGAGCGACGTCCCCAAGGCCGCCGTGCTGAACAACCTCGACGGACGTTTCTTCGTGTGGGGCAGCGAGCCGGTTGCTCCTGCGGCGATCGGCTCGACGGATATCGCCTCGTTCACGAGCGTCACCAGCGTGACGCCGGTGGCACCGGGATTCGTGACGGGCGCCTCCGTGGGAATCGGTGGTCCTCTCGAGAACCTGTTCTGGGCGTACAACAACGGTGCCTTGATCGTGGGCAATGGAACAGTCTTCGATACGGTGATCGGGACGATCGATCTCCAGTGCCAGGGCGAGGCAACTGCGCCGGTGCTCATCTCATACAACGTGATCCCACCGTCGCCGGGCGCGTACTTCGAAACGACTCCGTGGACCCATCGCTGGCAGTACTCGCCGCCGACCTATACGAACGGTCCGAGGCAGTTCCGGATCGGCGATTACGACGCCGCGTGGACTGTGCCGGCCGCCGGCAATCCGGGCGATGCGGCGTCGGACTGGTCGTATCACGGGTACGAGACCTTCACCCCGCTGGTCCTGCACCAGATTCCGGAGCCCGCTTCGCTGGCTCTACTGGTTGTGGGCGGTCTGGCGATGATTCGCCGCCGGTGTAGGCTCGAAAGGAGGCTTTGACAGGCTTCCTTTGGCTGAATCACACAACACGGGTAGTGCAAGCGGGGTCGGTTAGAGATTCTGGCCGGGCCTGCTTCTTTTTGCGCGCGCCGCGTATGTGCATATGGAACCGGCTGAGGTCTGGCGAGCGTTTGACAATTGGTGGGGTCCCACTCGTGAGGGCCGCTCCCTTACGGTCGCGGTTCGGTGAGTAACATGTCCTGCGCTTGCCTGGGCATGTCCATGGCCACACAAGTGTGGCCATGCCACCCTGCCGCTCCCTGACGGTCGCGGCTCGGTTTGCTGGGGCCGCTCCCTTACGGTCGCGGTTCTGTTTGCTGGCGCCGCTCCCTGACGGTCGCTGTTCGGTTCGCGGGGGGTTGCGTTGCGGATGGGGCTCGAAGAGGATGACCGGCGCCGTGCGGGGTGGTTTGGCGGAGGCCGATCGTGAGTGCCAAGCAGTTCGGTCATCGCTTGAAACAGACGATCGTGGTGTTCCTGGTCGCGGTTGGGGCTGTCTGTCTGGTCGGGCACGGGTGCAAGAGGTCGGAGCCCGGCGGCTCCCCGGTGGCCGGCGGGCCCAACGTCCTGCTGATTTCGCTGGACACGGCCCGGGCCGACTTCTTCTCGTGTTACGGGCACGAGCGGGCGACCACGCCGCGGATCGACGCGCTGGCGTCCGAAGGGACGCTGTATCGGTCGGCGTACGCCACGAACTTCTGGACGCTGCCGTCGCACGCGTCTCTGCTGACCGGGTTGTATCCGGGTCAGGCGGGGGCGACGTCGGAGACGAACCACCTCCCCGAGGCCGTAACGACGCTGGCCGAGCGGCTTGGCAAGGCCGGTTACCGCACCGGCGCGGTCGTGTGCAACGCGTGGCTCAGCAAGGCGAACGGTTTCGGTCAGGGATTCGGCGATTTCGTGGAGATGTGGCGGCGCCGGAACGCGCCGATGCCGAACAGCACGGTGGCGGAGGTCGAGCAGGCCGCGGTGGACAGGGCGGTCTCGTGGATGGCGCGTCGCGCGGCGGAGCGGGCGCCGTTTTTTGTGTTCGTGAACCTGAACATCGCGCACCTGCCGTACGATCCGCCGAGTGAGTGGCAGGCGCGGTTTCTGTCGCCGCGATGGGCGGTGGACCGCATTTCGCGGCTGAGAGGCGTGACGGGGATGTGGCCTCATCTGGCCGGCGCGATCCAATTGAGCGCTTCGGATCTGCGCATCATGCGTGAGCTTTATGAAGCGGAGATCGCGCTGGCGGACGACTTTGCGGGGCAGCTTGTCGACGCCCTGAAGGCCGACGGGATCCTGGACGAGACGCTCGTTATCGTGACCTCGGATCACGGGGAGAACATCGGCGATCACGGGATGATCGACCATTTGCTGAGCATGTACGACTCCACGATTCGCGTGCCGCTGATCATCCGGTATCCGGATCGCTTTGACGCGGGAGTGGTGATCGACGATCTGGTCAGCCTGGTGGACGTGGCGCCGACGATCCTCGACGTCTGCGGCGTGTCGGACGAGGCGAGCGGGCGCGGTGACAGGCCGGCGGGTTTGTGTAATCAGGAACGGGCGCCACGGTCGTTTGTTCTTGCGGAGAACGACCGGCCGATGAACGGCATCGACCTGTTGAGAAAGGACTTTCCGTCGTTCGACACGAGTACGATCGATCATCGGATGCGGATGATCCGAACGAGGGGACACAAGCTGATCTGGCGCGTGGGGGCCGGCGTGGAGTTGTTCGACGTGCGTCTGGATCCCGGCGAGCTGAACGATGTGGCGGACGATCGGGGGAGCGTCCGGGAGGAGCTGTTGGGCGAGTTGCGCAGGTGGTCCGAGAGCACCGGACGTCGGGAGCCACCGGCGAGGTTCGACGGGCTGGATGCCGAGACTCTCGAACAGCTCCGCTCGCTGGGGTATGTCGAGTAGGGGGCCTGCGTTGCGGACTGATCGCTATCGGCGGATGGGCGCGAGCCCTGTATCTCCGGACTCGTGCAGCCGCCGTTTCGCCTCATAGAGCCTGTTGCGGACTTCGGGGCCGAGGCGGTCGCCGTCCATCTCGATGGCCTTTTCGTATTGCTCGGCGGCCTCGGCATAGCGCTTTTCTTCGAAGAAGCGGTCGCCGCGGAGTTTGGGGATCGATCCCCGCAGGGGGTCGAGGATTTCGGCGGCCTGCAAGGTCTTCTCCATCTGTGGATATCGCCGAAGGCGGAACTGATACCTGGCCAGACGGAGAAGAATATCTGCGGACGGATAGCGATCGGCGTACTCCTGGAGTACACGGCAGGCCTGTTCGATCTGGTCCAGCTTCTCGTGCGCCGTCGCGAGCATGTGGATGGGGTAGTCGTATCCCTCGCACTGGTCAGCGATGGCCCGGGTGAGAGCGAGCGCTTCGGTGTACTGTCCGCCGCTTATGAGCGAGTGAACTTCATAGAGTTGGTTGATGACTCCGATCTGGTCTTTCGGATCGGGCCACGAGCGTGCGTCGGTGATGTCGGTTGTTCCGACATAGCCGAGTGATCTGAGCCGCGCTTCCTCTTGAGGGGTCATCGTCGCTGCGCCTGCGAGGGCGCTGCCCGACCGATCCCATCGCCGGCGAAGCTCGTCCAACTGCTGCTCGAGGATCGCGAGTTGGGGGGAGTCCGGCTCGTAGCGGTTGCGCAGCTCTTTGGGGTCCTTTCGCAGATCGTAGTACTCCGGCGTCGGCGCATGGATATACTTGTCGGCGTGGCGTCGCAGGCCGACAAGCTCGCTGCAGCCCAGTCGTTCGCGCGGGTAGTACGATTCGATGTAGACGGCGCGGTCGGGATCGGCGTGGGCGGTCAGCAGGCTCCGGCCGTCCGTGTCGGCGGGGCGGTCGATGCCCAGCAGGTCCAGCGTGGTCGGGAGGATGTCCACCAGCGTGACGACGCGATCATCGACGCGGTAGGCGCGGTCAAACAGCGTCGGGCAGGACAGGATCAACGCCGCCTGTATCGTGGCATCGTAGATGAAGATCCGGTGATACGTTTCATCGTGCTCGGTGAGTGACTCTCCATGATCGGAGGCCAGGACGATGAGGGTCCGGTCTCGCACGTTCAGCTCGTCGATGGTATTCAGAAGCCTCTTGAGGTGCAGATCGACGAAGGCGATCTCGGCGTCATAAGCCTGGATGGTCTGAAACTGCTCCTGATCAATCGTCGGCGGCTCGTAGGGATCGTGCGGATCGTAGTAATGCACCCAGGCGAAGAACGGGGTGGCGGCGGTCGTTGCGCGTTGTTTGAACCATCGGATGGCGGAATCGGTGACGTCGTTGGCGCCGCGCTCGTTGAGAAGCGTTTCGGTTCCTTTGCGCCCTTTGTCGCTTGTCTTGAAGTCGTAGACATCGAAGCCCTGATCGAGCCCGAACCGTTTGTCGAGGACAAACGCTGCGATGAAGGCGGCGGTGTCGTAGCCGTGGTCCCTGAGCAACTCCGCAAGGGTCGTGTATTCAGCGGCGAGGCGGTACGTGCCGTTGTCGCGCACGCCGATCGCGGGCGGATAGAGCCCGGTCAGCAGCGACGCGTGCGAGGGCAGCGTCAGCGGCGTGCTGACGACCGCATCGTCGAAGCGTACGCCGTGCTCCAGCAGCGAGTCGATGGCGGGCGTGTCGAGGTTGTCGTATCCGTAGCAGCTCAGATGGTCCGGGCGGGTCGTGTCCAGCGTGATCAGCAGGAGGTTGTAGCCGGCGGCGGCGCCGGGGGAGATCACGTCGGCGAGCACGACCGGCTTCGTCGGGTCATCGAATCGGGAACCGAGGAACCGGTAGGCAACGACGGCGACCGCGACCAGGGCGAGCCCGGCGGCCAGCAGCGTGTTGCGAGCGTTTCTCGGTCGTCTCATCGGATTCACCATAGACCCGCCCGTCGTCATTCGGCGGTCGCTGCCGGCATCGGGGCAACGCGTCCTCCCGCCCTTCGGATCAGGGGCGGGCTGTGCGTAACAGCTCTTGTGCCTGACGGAGCTTGCCGGTGACGTCGCGCCCGACGCGTTCCGCGTCGATCTGAAGGGCCTTTTCGTATTGCTCGATGGCCTCTGCGTAGCGCTGCTGGTCGAAGAGCCGGTCACCGCGGAGTTTGGGGATCGACCCGCTCAGCGGGTCGAGCGGTTCGGCCGCGTCGAGGGCCCTGTCGCACTCCTCGAAGCGTTTCAGGCGATACAGCAGTTCGGCCATGTGGATGAGCAGTTCGCCGCTGGGTCGGCGTTTGGCGGCCACTTCGAGCGTGACGACGGCATCGTCGAGTCGGCCGACTTCCTCCTGCAGATGCGCGAGGAAATGGACCGCCAGCTCAAAGCCCGGGGCTTCGGCAACGAGTTCCTCAGCGATGGGGATCGCGTCGCCGAACCGTCCGGCCCTGGACAACCGGTAGACCTCGCCCCACATGGCAAACACGGACGTCAGGTCCTTGGGATCACAGCTTTCATCCGAAAAGGTCGATCCGCCGGCCCCGACGTAGCCCAGGTTCTGCAACTGTCTAATTTCCTCGCTGGTCAGCGTGCGGGCGGCGCTCTGTGCGGTGCCGGCCTGATCGGCACTCGCCATCAGATCGGAGAGCCGTCGTTCCAGGTCCTGCACGTCCGGAGGGCCTTTGTCGTACAGGTTGTCCGATTCTCGCGGGTCTCGCCGCAAATCGTAATACTCGGGCCGGATGGCTCTGATGTACTTGTCGTTGTGTCGGCGCAATCCGTGGAGCGTGGTGCAGCCGATGTCTTCTTGCGCGTAGACCGATTCGATGTATACCGCGCGGTTCGGCGGCGCATCCGTTGCCAGGAGGCTGATGCCGTCGGTGCGAACGCCGGCGGAGACGCCGAGCAGATCCAAGACAGTGGGCACGATGTCGGAGGTGGCGACGACGCGATCATCCACGCGGTAGGGGCGTTCGAACAGAGCGGGGCACGAGAGCACGAGGGCGGCGCGCACGGTCGTTTCGTAGACGAAAAGCCCGTGGGTACTCTCGCCGTGTTCGTCGAGTCCTTCTCCGTGGTCGCTCACCAGCACGATGAGCGTCCGGTCGCGCAGCTTCTGCTTGTCCAGTTCGGTCAGGAGGCGCTCGAGATGGAGATCGACGAAGGCGATCTCCCCGTCGTACGGATGGGAGGGGAACCCGGGGAGATCCTGGGTCATTGGCGTGTAGGGCTCGTGCGGGTCGAAGTAATGCACCCAGGCGAAGAACGGCGCCCGGGTGCCCGCCCGTGCTCGCGCCTGGAACCATTTCAAGGCCGAGGTTGTCACCTCGTCCGCCGGTCGCTCGCCGGAAAGCGAATCCGCGATGCGGAGCCCGGTCCGCCCGATCTCGAACTCATACACGTCAAAGCCCTGGTCGAGCCCGAAGCGCTTGTCCAGCACGAAGCAGGAGACGAATGCGGCCGTCTCGTAGCCTTGCGCCTTGAGGATTTCAGCCAGCGTCGTATGGTCCGGGCTGAGCATGTATTTGCCGTTGTTGCGCACGCCGTGGGTGAGCGGCCCGAGGCCGGTGAGAATGGTGGCGTGCGACGGCAGCGTGAGCGGGACGGAGGCCACCGCATCATCGAAGCGTACGCCGTGCTCGAGTAAGGAGTCGATCGTCGGCGTCCTTGCCGGCTCGTACCCGTAACACCCCAGATGGTCCGGCCTGGTGGTATCCAGGGTAATCAGCAGGACATTGAATCCGGCGGCGGCGCCGGATCGGATCTGGTCGGCGAGGACCACCGGTCGGGTGGGATCGTTGTCGGAGAGTCGGTCAAGTGCTCGCCAGGCGGCGAGTCCGGCGGCGACCGCGACGATGGCGATGGGCAGGGTTCGCCTGCGTCTTTTCGATGGAGCGGGATGATCTCGGGTGTCATGCATGGCAGATCGGCACAACGCGTGGTTCTACTATCGACCTGCGATCGACTCGAAGGCCGACGGGATCCCGGATGCCATACTCGCGGCAGCGCAGGCGGTTTTCATCGGGCCGGTGGTTCGCGAACCGCATAATTATGCCCCCTCGCTTGTCAAATATCCATGTCACGTCGATAATATCAGATCGGCTATTCTGCAGGGAGTCATTGCTGCAGGGGTTCCTGTCGGCCAGGTGCCGTACGGGCAGGCACGTTGGCCGAAGGTGACTCGTTTGAGCCACTGCGACTGAGTGAGTATCGGTCCGGGGCACGGGGGCCAGGATGAAAACACCAGCGCCGGAGCATCAGGACAAGATCGCGGGCACGGCCCGGGCGTCGACGGGGCAGGCGGCCGAACCGTCCTGGCGGTTATTGGACTGGTTCGTGTTCAACGCCACGGTGTTCGTGGCGGCCGGTTGCATCATGACGGTGGAGATTCTGTCCACGCGTCTGGCGGCCCGGTTTCTGGGGTCGTCGTTGTACACCTGGACGTCGGCGATCGGTGTCGTGCTGGCGGGTATTTCGCTGGGGAATTACATCGGCGGACGGCTTGCCGACCGCTTTCATCCGCGGCGGACGCTCTCGCTGCTGTTCATTCTGGCGTCGTTGTTGTGCCTGACGATCCCGATGATGAACAACGCGGTCGGCCGGTGGGAGGCATTGAACGTGCTGACCTGGCCGACGCGGATCTTCCTTCACTTCGTGCTGGCGTTTCTGTTGCCCGCGACGCTGTTGGGTACGATGAGCCCGGTGGTGGCCAAGATGGCGCTGGGCATGGGGCACGGTGCGGGTCGGACGATCGGCACGATTTACGCCTGGGGGGCGATCGGCAGCATTGTCGGCACGTTCGTGGCGGGGTTTTTCCTGGTGGCGTGGATCGGGACGGAGGGTTCGATTCTGCTGATTGCGGGTGTGTTGGCGCTGGTCGGGCTCTTTTACGGTTACCGTTCGTGGCTTCCCTACGCATTCACTGCGGCGTATGCAGGTGTGATGGTTTGCGCGCTGGGGTCCTGGTCGTCGACTCAGGCGGTCGGCGTCGTTCTCGGCCTGCGGGATCGGCACGAGTCGGATATCGTGTTCAAGAAGGACAGTAATTATCAGCGGGTGGTGGTTCGGACGGCGGTGGGCAATCCGGACGAGCGCAAGATGGTACTGGACAAGCTGATTCACAGTCGGGTGAACATGAAAGACCCGCTGGAGATGAAGTACCATTATGAGAAGGTGTACGCCGAGGTGATGCGGCGTCGGCATCCGTCCGACGATCCTGTGACGGCGATGGTCATTGGCGGCGGCGGGTACGTGTTTCCGCGTTACCTGGAGATCGCCTACCCGGGCAGCTATGTCGAGGTTTCCGAGATTGATCCCGTGGTGACGGAGGCGGCCTTTGAGGCGTTCGGCCTGCCCGAGGACACGGCGATTCACTATTACAACATGGACGCTCGCAACCGCGTAGCGGACCTGATTCGCCGCAAGCGCGCGGGTGAGACGGTCCCCGTATTCGATTTCATCTTTGGCGACTCGATCAACGACTTTTCCGTTCCGTACCACCTGACCACGCTGGAGTTCAACCGCCTTCTGGACGAGTTGATGAGCGACGACGGTGTGTACATGCTGAACATGATCGACATGCTTGCGTCGGGCCGCTTTCTGGGCGCGGTGATCAACACGTGTCGTGAGGTCTTCCCGAATGTCTACGTGTTCAATACGGAGGCGGGCGGCGCCGAACGAGACACCTTCATCGTCGTGAACGCGAAGCGTCCGCTGAACATGACGAACATCGTCGATGCCATCCGATTGAAGGGGGATTTCCCCGGCGGGCGGCTGACGTCGGCCCAGCTTGATCGACTCGCGGGGCGAAGTGACGGTGTCGTCCTGACCGACGACTTCGCGCCGGTCGAGAACCTGCTGGCCGAAGTGGTGCGGCGCTACAAGCCCGAAGAGGACACCGAGAAGACGTATATCGAGGAGTCCATCCGGCTGATCGACAACGGCGAATTCGGCCGGGCCGCCGCCCTGTGCCGGGAGGCACTTGAGAGGGATCCGGCGGCACTCCGAGCGCATTTTTATCTCGGTGTCGCTCTGGCCAGACAGGGCAAGATCGTTGAAGCGATCGGGGAGTATCGGGAGGAACTGAAGATTGACCCGTCGCACGTCGCCTCCTATGTGAATATCGGGTTGGCGCTGATGGGGCGCGGCGATTGGGAGGGGGCCGTGCGGGCATACCGTACGGCACTGCGCCTTGATCCTGTTGATGCGGCCACGCGCTGCCACCTCGGTCAAGCTCTGTTCCGGCTGGGCAGGCTTGACGAGGCGGCGAGCGAATACCGCGGAGCGATTCGCATCCGGCCGGGTTATACGAGGGCCCATCACGACCTCGGGGTTCTGCTGCTGCGGCGGGGGGAGTTGGAGGCCGCCATATCTTCGTTTGAGGAAGTGTTGAAGTTGGCGCCGGATTATCCCGGGGTGCATGACATCCTGGGTTCAGCTTTGATTCGCGCCGGCAGACCCCAAGAGGCGACCGCCCATCTGCGGCGGGCCGCCGAGACAGAGCCGGGCCGGGCGGGGACGCATAATCTGCTCGGCCAGGCCCTGGCTGACTCAGGGAATCTGACGGCAGGGCTGGACGCATTCTCGCGGGCGGTGCAGCTGGAGCCGTCGAATCCGGATTATCGAACGAACCTGGGGTTCGCGCTGGAGCAGCTTGGCAGGGCGGGTGAGGCGATCGCGCAATACAAGGAAAGCCTGCGTTTGAAGGAGGAGAACCCGCAGGTGATGAATGCGTTGGCCTGGTTGCTGGCTACCAGCGCCGACGATACCGCTCGGGACGGCGCGGAGGCGGTTCGTTGGGCCGAGCGGCTTTGCCAGATGATCGGACAGAACAGCCCGGAGGTATTGGACACTTTGGCGGCGTCCTACGCGGAGGCAGGGCGATACGAGGATGCCGTCAAGACCGCCCAGCGCTCGCTGGATCTGGCATCGCGTGACAGTCAACCCGATCTGGCTGAACAGATTCGTGCGAGACTCGAGCTATTCCAGGCCGGCCGACCGTATCGCGAGTGAACCGCGATCATGGGCCATCACCGGGAACTGAGGGGGCCATGGGGCAACAGGAGATTCGTTAGCCGGAGACACCGTGGCTTTTGCGGTTTGTAGCGCCCGGTGACGATAGCCGTCTTGTGACGTTGCGTTACGGCGCAACCACGGTTCGATGATACGTTCCGGAATCCCGCCGGCAGCGTGCCGGTCGATTCACCCGGTGAAGCCTTGTTGAGGAGCAAGCTGATGAGAGCTTCTTTCCACCACGGATTGCTGACGGTCGCCTTGGCGTGTATCGCGGCCGGTACGGTTGACGCCGCCCAGCTGAGCATGCGTTTCGCCGACGGCGGGGGACAGGTGACTCTCGCGCCGTCCGAGACGGCGATCATCGAGATCGTCTGGAGAACGGAAGCCGGCGGCAAGACGGCGTACAACCTGGCGGGACTGTCGAATCGCTTCGATGTGGAGGGCCCGGCCACCATAGAGGCGGTTTCCACATCTACACCGCTTTCCGGATGGATGACCGACCTGAGCGGCGAGTTGGGTGATCCGCTGGATGCTTTCTTCGCGAGTGCAAACGCGGTCACCTCGCTCGGCAACTTTCTGACCGAGACGGATGTGGCAACCGAGACCGTGGTTCAGCAGATTGAGATCCGCAACGTGGACGGCGCTTCGGGGACCGTGGAGATTGCCTTTCGCATTGAAGAGCCGATGCCCGACGCGTTTACCAGCGACGCGGCGACATGGACGCTCGTGGGCGCCGATCCGGGCGCCCTGCAGTATGACATCGGGCAGGGCAGCCCCGGGTACAGCGGCATCGGCGGCGAGAATCCGCGCGACCCGCTGGTCGTGCAACTGGGCACGGACGGAGGCGGTCTGCCGGATACGGACGGGGACGGCGTGCCGGACGACGAAGACGCTTTCCCGAATGACGGCGACGAAACGACCGACACCGATGATGACGGCGTCGGCGACAACGCGGACGAGGATGATGACAACGACGGTGTCATCGACGAGGAAGACGCCTTTCCCGATGACCCGAGCGAGGATACGGACACCGACGATGACGGTACGGGCGACAGGGCGGATCAGGACGACGACAACGACGGTGTGCCCGACGCGCAGGATGCCGATCCGCTTGATCCGGATGTCGGTCGGCCGAGCACCGGCGGCGGCGGCAGTGCGAGGAGCGGGCCTTGTGGCATGGGGATGATCAGTTTCGTGTCGCTCAGTCTGATCGGGCTGTTATTGATGCAGATTCAGCGCCGCAGGTAGCGTCGCCTGACCGGCAGGGAAGCCGGCCCCGTAGCACTTCCTGGATGGCCATGCCTACGGCAGCTCGTCGAGTGCCTGCCGCAGGGCCTGACGCTGAGAGTGCAACTCGGTCAGCCGGCTGCGCTCGGCCTCGACGATTTCGGGCCTGGCGTTCTGGACGAACCGCTCGTTGGCGAGCTTCGACTCCTTGCCGATGATCTGCTTCTGCACGTTTCGCAGCTCACGTTCCACCCGTTCTCGCTCGGCTTCGTCGTCACTGATGTCGTGGACGAGGATCTGCAATCCGCCGATGACCGTGCTGGCGGCGTTTTTCGGGCGCTTCAGTTGGCTGACCACGTTCAGTGTTTCCACCGCGGCCATCCCCCGGATGACATGGGCCTGCGACCGGAGCGACTCGACACGATCAGCGGGGGTTTTGATGGTGACGGCCACGCGGGTCTTGGGCGGCACTTTGCACTTGTTTCGCAAGTCTCGAATCCCGCGGGTGGCGTTCTGCAGGTCCTTGAAGACCCTCACGACGTTCGGATCATCCAGCCCGGGCCACCCGGTTTCAGGAGGGTACTCGGCTATCGCGAGCAGGTCACTCGCGGGCGGGTCGGCCAGTCCGGGCAGGCCCCGTCGCGGCGCGACACTGTTAAGCTGCTGCCACAGGCGCTCGGTGATAAACGGAATGAACGGGTGGAACATCCGAAGCACCTGGTCGAGGCAGAACGCCAGGACCTGTTTGGCTTCGACGCCGCGGCGGCTGGGTGGCGCATCCGCGGCCATGCGCGGCTTCGTGAGCTCGATGTACCAGTCGCAGAGTGAATCCCAGAAGAACTCGCGCAGCGTCCGCACGGTGGCAGAGAACTGGTAGCGGGCCATCAGCTCGTTCACCTGCCGGGTGATCCGGGACAACTCTGCCAGGATCCAACGGTCCTCTGGCAGCAGTGCGGCGGCTTCAAGCGGCTTGCACTCGACGCCTTCCAGATTCATGAACGCAAAGCGAGCCGCGTTCCACAACTTGTTGCAGAGGTTGCGCCCGATCTCAACGCGATCGGACGTTTCGTACGCCACGTGCAGCTGCACCTTCAGGTCCTCAGGGGCCCACTGCGTCGCGAACGGCTCGTCGCAATGACTACACTTGATCTGGAACACGTCGGCCGGGCGCTTGTGGCGGGGCACGACGGCCGTCTGCGGTGTCAGGCTATGGCAGTGCGGGCAGCGATAGTCCACCGGCATGCGGACGTCCTGCAACTCGGTGGCCATGTCCGCCATCGTGTAGCGAAGGGCGTCGGCCCCGTACAGCGAGATGA
>CP070691.1:2414843-2426929 GCA_020353195.1 Phycisphaerales bacterium
GTCTGGGGCCGACCTGTCTGTGCATCGACCTGGATGAGGACGGCGATGTGGACATGGGCGACTTCGCCCTGTTCGCCGAGGAATACGGAAGCTAAGCACCCGAGGGACTATTCCGACTTGCCTGTCTGTCTGACCCAGGCGAGGCCGATCCCCATCAGGCAGAGATCGGGCACGGCGGAGTCCAGAAAATCGCAGTGGGGGGTGAACAGCGCGAGATCGCCGCCGGTACCCACGACTTGCGGCCATTTGCCGACCTCCGTGGCGACCGCTTCGACGATCCCGCGAACCGCCCCGGCGATCCCGTGGCATATCCCGCTCTGGATCGCGCTGATCGTGTCCCGGCCGATCGGCCCGGAAGGAAACCGGATCTCTGCCCGGGGCAGTTGTGCCGCGAATTCGCCGAGCGCGCGGGCCTGCATTCCGGCCCCGGGCAGGATTGCCCCGCCCAGGAATCGTCCGTCGTCACCGACGACGTCTACGGTCACCGCGCTGCCGAAATCGACAACCGTGCACGCCTGGCGCACGTGGTCAAAAGCCGCCGCCGCGCAGCAGACCCGATCCACCCCAACGCTCTCCGGTGATTGCAGATCCACGTCGATCGGAAGCGCCACATCCGCACCGACGATTCGAGCGTCGAGGCCGACCGTCTCTTTGACGCGGGCCACCACCCGGTCGAGAGCCGCCGGCACCACCGATCCGACCACGATCGCCGCCGGACGCCCCTGAGGCAGGCAACCGCAAACTCCATCGAATGCCGCCGCAAACGCCCGGCCGTCCCACGTCGGAGCCCGACTCACCCGCGAGACCTGGCCGTCACCCCACGCGCCCACTGCAATGCTGCTGTTGCCAATGTCGATGACAACCACCCGTGGCCGCTCAGACTTCGCTTCGGCGTTGGCGATCATTCTTTTTCCCCGAGGGAAAGCCACATGAGCGTCATTCCCCGCCCGGCAGCCTGGACTGCCCAGCCGCGGCCTGCCGGACTCACACTGATGACCCGGGTGACGCCCCTTGTTCTCTTCTGCCTTCCGAAAGCAACGACCACAACCGCTCCCGCATGACACCCAGTCCCCGGCCCGTCGCGGCGCTGATCGGGACAACCTCTCGGCCCAACTCGCGCGCCAGCCGTCGCGCGGTTTCGGTCCCCCCAATCAGGTCGATCTTGTTCGCCACGATCAGTTCGGGCTTGCCCGCCAACAGCGAGCTGTGACGCCGCAACTCGTCGCGAATGGTATGGTAGGCGCGCACCGGCGGCAACCCGCCGTCCTCGTTACCGACGTCGATCAGGTGCAGCAGCACCAGCGTGCGCTCGATATGTCGCAGGAACTCGTGCCCCAACCCCGCCCCCTCGTGCGCGCCCTGGATGAGCCCCGGGATGTCGGCCACCACGAACCGGCGATCATCCGACAGCTCCACGATGCCCAGCTGCGGCTCCAGCGTGGTGAACGGGTAGTCCGCGATCTTCGGACGCGCGCGGCTCAGCCGCGACAGGAGCGTGCTCTTGCCGGCATTCGGCAATCCAACAACCCCGACGTCCGCGATGAGTTTCAGCTCGAGGCGTAGCCACCGCTCCTCGCCCGGCTCAGCGGGACCCGCCTCCCGCGGCGCCTGGTGCGTCGCCGTCGCGAACGCTTTATTGCCACGCCCTCCCTTGCCGCCACGAGCCACGCAGGCACAGTCCGCAGGGTGCGCAAGGTCCTTGATCTGCACGCCCGTCTGCCGGTCATAGACCAGCGTCCCCGGCGGGAGCTTGATGCGCAGGTCGGCCCCGTTGCGTCCGTGCCTGAGTCTCCCCTCCCCAGGCCGCCCGTTTTCGGCAACCCAATGATGCCGTCCCGCAAAGTCGAGCAGGGTATCGACGCCCGGTGTGGCTTCGACGAACACGCTGCCGCCGTTTCCACCGTCACCGCCATCGGGCCCACCCTGGGGCGTGAACTTCTCCCGTCGGAAGCTGACACACCCATGCCCCCCGTTGCCACCGCGAACGTAGATCTCCGCCCGATCCACCAGCATCAGAAGCCCAACTGCAAAAAACAAAGGGTGGCCGAAGGGGCCACCCGGAATTTGCGATTAACGGCAATCAGCTGAGGGTGTGTCCAGCCAGCCCACCTATGCGGGGACGGGCTCGACGAAGATCCTCCGCCCGCGGAACCTCACGATACCATCGGTTACGGCGAAAATTGTATCGTCGCGCCCTCGCCGGACGCCCCTGCCGGGCACGAACGGTGTACCGCATTGCCGAACGATGATGGTTCCCGTGGTCACCGCCTGCCCGCCGAATCGCTTGACGCCGCGGAACTGCGGGCCGCTGTCTCGCCCGTTTCGGCTGGATCCCTGCCCTTTCTTGTGCGCCATGGAAATCGCTCCAAAGCAGGGCAACAACTGAACTTACGGATGCCCCGCGACTGAAAACTCTGCCAAACCCACAATCGCTACCGCATGACCCACCGGCGCTCCACGCGTACCGGAACCGCGTGCTTGCGGGAGCGCTCGTCTCCCGGGAGATCATACGTGATAGCCAGCGTTTTGCGAAGCACGAAAAAGCGCAA
Organism: Phycisphaerales bacterium; assembly: GCA_020353195.1. GTDB lineage: Bacteria > Planctomycetota > Phycisphaerae > UBA1845 > UBA1845 > JAFGJQ01. The sequence continues at coordinate 2,417,393 of CP070691.1, forward strand.
ATTCGAGCCTGATTCGGGCTTGTCCGGATCGAACACCGGGTTGCGCATCCTCTGGATCTCGCCTGAAAGTCCCGCCACGTAGATCGTGAACCGGCTGGCCTCAGGGTCGAAGTTGCGGAATACCGCGGCTGAGACGCGGGCGTTATCGACCCCCTGGAGCAGCACGCCGCTGACCTTCATCGGATCGACGAAAAACGGGTACTTCTTGCGGTGGCGGGCGCGAATCGCATCGACCGCGGTGGGGCTGATCTCGTCACCACCGGTGACGATCTGCAACGTGTCGGTCACGACGTGGAACATCGGGTGGTACGCTTCGTCGCGACCCGTGTTGTTGGTGACGGTGTAGAGGAAGTACCAGTAGGTGGTCGGCTCGGGTTCACCCGGTAGCGTCAGCACGATCCGCTGCGGGTCGTGAAACGCGAAATCGAACTCCCAGCTCTTGGGAATCAGGCTGGGCGTCGGCGCAGCCGATCCCTGCGGCGCCGTAGTCACGGCAACCGACGCCAACCCAACCAGCCCAATGCAGCGGACAGCACGCATGATGCCCGGATTTTAATGCCACCTGCCGCACTGTCAACGGCAGGCAATAATCCGCCAAAGCGCCGAATAAAGCGGGGGCGCGCCCGAATACCCCATCGCGAAGATTCGATCGCGGCGAAATCAGGCCGTGCCTGAGAGAGTGTTCAGCGCAGGCTAACGCCCGCAAGCGGGAACGCGGGCGGTGTGCCTGCGCCCGGCCGAGACCGGCGGGCAAGTCGCCAGTGGCGCCGGCATGCCGGAAGCGGCCGCGCACGTACCGGCCCCGGCGGATTCCGGTGAGGTGATCCGGCGGGGAGCACGCAGATCGAACCGCTCGAATGCGCATCTGGGAGCTGCCGGTCCAACCCGTGGTGCCCTGTGCACGAAAGCGTCTGTCCGCTCCCGACCCGCCGGCTCGTTGCCGGCTGCATCGCTTTCGCTGTACCGGGCCACTGATTGAAGGAGCCGTAGTTATGACGCGTACGCACCGATTCGTTCGTATGATCGCCTGCTTCGGGTTGTTCGTCGGCGTTTCCGTGCCGGCCCCGACCGCCGTAGCCGGTGATCCAGCCGAGCTGGTGCCGGCTGATTCAATCGCGTTCGTGGGATGGTCAAGCCTGATGAACGCCAAGGAGCAGGCGCAGCTTGGCGAGATCCTCAAAGCCGTCAGAACTCAGGCCGGGATCAAGGCCCCGGAGCAGCCGATCGTCGAGGAGCTGACCGCGCTGGTGGTTCCGGTGATGCAGGCGCCCGGCTGCCTCGGATTGCTCGACCTGGGGGCCACGGAGAAAGGTCCGGACTTGCAAGTCGCGTTAGTCTTGGAGGCGGGTGGCCAGAGCGAGGATATGGTACGCCGTCTGGACCAGATCATCCGGCTCGCCGCGAACCCTGAGGCGGTGAGTGAAGCCTCAGTCGACGGCGTAGCGGTCCACCGGGCCTCATTCCCGCAGGCTCCCGTCGAGGTGTTCTGGGGGAGCCACGGGCAACGGTTCTTCGCCACGCTCGGTGAGGAGGCGGCCCGCAAGACGATTGCCCGTCTCAACGGGCAGGGCGATTCGCTGGCGAGCGCGGCTGAATTGAACTTCGCCCGGGGCAAGGTCAAGGCAGCGCCCGGTGCCGCGAAGTTCGAGGTGTTTGTCGACCTTCCCGCTGGGATCGCCAAGGCGCGGCAGCTCATCGAGCAATTCAACGCCCCCGTGTTGCCGGTCGTCGACGCGGCGATCCAGGGGCTCGGCATCAACTCGATGAAGTCCTTTTACGCACACTCGCGAGACGCCGAGGAGATGCCCGTCTTGACCGCGTTTCTGCACGTCGATGGCCCGCGCGTCGGGCTGTTGAGCCTCTGGGAGCAGCAGCCGCTCTCGGACGAGGATGTGAAAGTGGTGCCGCGCGACGCGCGGTGGGCGGCGGTCTGGAACCTCGACGTTCCCGCCCTCTGGAAGAACACCGTGGAAACAGCGATGAAGATCGATGCGCGATCGGTGCCCGTGATCCAGGGCGGGGTCATGATGGCGGCGGGCGCGCTGGGCTTCACGTCGCTTGACGAGATGTGGTCGATTTTCGGGGACACGTGGGCCGTCTACGACGCACCGGACCACGGCGGACTGGTAATTACCGGCGCGGTGCTGGTCGCCGAGGTGAAGAACCGCGAGGCGCTGGAAGGCGTGCTTTCCCGTGCGATGGCGACGATCAACACGTTTGCGCAGGGCAACGTCACGCTGATGCAGAAGCAGACCACCTATGGCGAGCATACGATCCAGTACGTGTTGATTGGCGGGGTCCCGTGCCCGGTGGCTCCGGCCTGGGGCTTTGCCGGGGACCGATGGGTATTCGGGCTGTTTCCGCAGACGGTGGCCGTTGCAATGCAGCAGGTGGACGCCAAGACGCGCACGTCGAGCATTCTGGATCATCCCGACTTCCAGGCAGCCCGCAAACTGTCCCCGACCAGTGTGCTGAGCCTGTGCTACCTGGACACGCGGCATCTGGCTCGTTTGCTGTACCCGCTTTGCCTCTTTGTCCAGACGGCGGGAGTTTCCCAGCTGGCGCCGGGCGGTCTCGCGCTGGACTTGCAGACGTACCCGCCGGTGCTCGAGACGCTCGAGGGCGTCCACAACTGCGTGATGACGGCGAGCACGGACGACGACGGCATCGTGTACGTTCTGGCGGGTAGCGGCAAATCGGGGGCGACGGTGGCGGCGGCCGGGGGAGCACTGGCCGCGCTGGGCGCGGTGCCCGCACACACGCATGGTCGAACGTCAACGAATTGTCGAGGACTACCGAAGCAGACGGCAGGCACCGGTGGTGGCCTCAAGCAGATCGGCACCGCCTGCATCGCGTACGCGATCGATAATGAGGAGCAGCGCTACCCGGGGTCGCTGCAGGAGTTGCTTGAGGCGGGGGTGCTCACGCCAGAGGCCCGGCAATTGCTCTCCGGCCGGCCTGGGGCCGTTTCGTACGTCTACATCCACGGGCAGACGATGGGGGGCGACCCTCAGAACGTGCTGGCCTACGAGCGCCTCAAGGAGGGCGAAGGGACGCATGTCTGTTTCGCCGACGGCCGAGTGGAATGGATGCCGTACGACGCGTTCAAACGGGCGCTGCTGGCGACTTACCAGCGTCTCGGCCGGGAGGACGAGATGCCGCCGGAATTCCGGCCGTAGCCGCATCGCAGGTGCCCGGGCCGGTTGCGGGTCCGCCGGCGCAGACCGACGCCGGCCTCGGGCCGACCCCCTCGGCCCGCCACGGGGGCTGGCAGCTTAGTCCGACTGTGCCGGGAAGGGCTGTACGGACGGCGGGCGCCGGGCTATAATCTATCGCGTGTGGGTCGTTTCGGACGTGTGGAGGATCCGATCGGCCCGGGGAGCGCGTGGCCGCAAGCGGCGACCGGCTACCGTCTTTTTACGGTTGCAGTGCGCGTGCAGGGCCTCAACCCGAACGACATGCCGTCATGAATGATCCACGGATGTGCGACTCGAACGATCATCCCGAGGCTCGCGTGCGGACGGTACTCGCGCGCCTTGAGACCTCGCATGCGGTATGGTGGGTGACAGCGGTGAGCCTGGCGGTCATTGCCGCGTGCCTAGTCTTCCGCCTGGACGCGAAGTTGGCGCCGTCGGTGTCGGCTCAGAGTTACTCGGCGGGCGGCGCGCGCGGCGTGTTTGCGTTTCCGGCCCAGATCACCAAGACGTCATACGGTGTGTACATGGTGGATGTGGATACGGGTACGATCTGGTGCTATGAATACACCGGCGCCACGCGGAAGCTGCGACTGGCGGCCGCCCGGTCGTGGCGGTTCGACCGATACCTGGAGGATCTGAACGGCGAGGACATGTCGCCGAGTGACGTGGAGCAGTTAGTGGAGCAGGCACGGACAGCCAAGCTGCAAGCCGGCGGCGCGGGGCCGTAATCCGCCGTTGCAGCGTCTGCTCGGAGGGGGCGCCCGGCGAGTGCGGCCGGCTGATCCCGAATCGTCAATTGAGGGAATGATCCCGATGGCCAAAACCTATTTATCGATGGACGAGGCTTGTGACGCGCTGAGCATGACGGAAACGCAGATCAAGGATCTCGTGCGCGGGGGCAAGCTTCGCGAGTTCCGCGACGGTGGCAAGATCACGTACAAAGTCGGCGACATCGAGAAGATCGCCGCCGTTTCCGGAATCCGGAAGTCCCCGGGGGCTTCGTCGGGTGGCAGCGGCGAGCTGATCCTGGAGCCGGCCGATGATACGGGCATCGACCTGGCATCGACCGGGTCGGAGACGGGGATTGACCTGGCGAGCACCGGCAGTGACGTCATCAGCCTCGCGGAGACCGACAGCGATGCGACGGCGGTCGGCGACGAAGCCGAGAAGAAGGACAAGAAGGACGACACCGTGGTCACGTCGGTGGGCGTCAGCGTCTTCGAGGAAGACGACGCGGAGGTGGCTGCGGACCCGGTAGCCGAGACGGTGATCAGCGACGGCGGTTTGGGCATCGAGGGCGTGGGCAGCGGGTCGGGCCTGCTGGACCTGACGCGCGAGAGTGACGACACGTCCCTCGGAGCGGAACTGCTGGACGAGATCCTCCCCGGCGAGGGCGACATGGCCGAGATGGGCGAAGCGACCCGGGCCGGCCTGGACGAGATGGCCGCCGAGGCGCCGGCCGTCGAGGAGGAGCCCGAACCGGTGCTCGAGGCGCCCGTGGCGCGCGGAGCGGTCGTTACGCGCGTGGAGTATGCACCCGATCCGCTATCGATGGGCCTGACCGGTTTGATGGGCGTGGGCATTCTGGTCATGTGCGTGATGGGTCTGACTGTCGCTGCCATGATGAATAACGCCGTGCCGGCGCTGCTGGAAGGTCTTAACAGTCAGTCGTGGATTTTCGGCTTGGCGTCGGTCGTGGCCGCCGGAATCGCGACCGGGGTCGGGTACTACCTGGGACAGAAGGCGGAGCGGTCGTAGCGCGGTCGAGTCGATCGGTCTGCCCTTCAGCCCATCAGTGTCGGAACGATCACAGGTGACCGGCAGGACCAGGCGCCGTCGAGGAATCGCTTCTATCAGCCTGTGGTAAGACTCGCTCGCTTGCCAGGCCGGCTTCCCAGCAGGAAGCCCGTTGTCTATGCTTGCAGCACGGGCTCTCAAGGGACGCAGAGGCCGGCGATCGGCGCGGCGTGGACGGCCGAGAACGCGACGCACGAAACGACCCGATGTACAGGAGGCTTGAGCATGAGGATCATCAAAAGGGCGCTGACCCTGGCAGTGCTCGGTGCATTGTCGGTAACGGCGGGCACGGGCTGCAAGACGCTGGACGAACACCGCCAACTGGAGATGGACCACAGGACGCTGCAGGCGGAGAAGAAGCAGGTGGAGAGCGACCTGTACGACTGCCGGAGCGTCACGGACAACCTCCGCACGCGGATCAAGTCGCTGGAGGGCGAGTTGGAGACGGCTGAGCGCCTCGCAGACACCTTCGAGGAGGAGAACGAGCGCCTGGCCCAAAGGTGTGACGAGCTGACCAAGATCGTGGACAAGATCGCGGGCGGCAAGAGCATGAGTGAACCGGTGATCATCGAACGGATGTTACCGCCGGCGCTCGACGCGGCCTTGAAGGAATTCGCGGCTCAGTTCCCCGACATGGTCACGTACGATTCAAAGCGAGGGGCGGTGAAATGGTCATCGGACACGTTGTTCGCGCTGGCCAGCGTGGTGGTGCGCGACTCGGCCAAGGAGTCGCTGCGGCAGTTCGCCGATATCATCAATTCGCCCCCCGCCACCGGCTTTGAGGCGATGATCGTCGGTCACACGGACAACATCCCGATCAAGCGCAGCGAAACGATGAAGATGCATCCGACGAACTGGCACCTGTCAGTGCACCGGGCGATTTCAGTGAGCAGCGTGCTACAAGGTTTCGGCCTGGACCCCGTCCGCGTCGGCATTCTGGGCTTCGGAGAATACCGCCCCGTAGAAAGCAACAACACCGAATCCGGCCGGGCGAAGAACCGCCGCGTGGAAGTCTTCATCGTGCGCAAGGAAGACGTACTCGCCACCACCACGGAGCTTGACGGGGCGGCAACCGCACCCCTGTCGCTAGCGGGGCTCGGCGGCTCCAGCGGCTACCTCAAGTGACTCGTGTTCGGCGGCGCGACCGAGGTCGTAACTGAGGTTCGGCACCGCCGGCACGGGGCTCTCTGTGTCCGGGTCATGCGACAGCGTCCGGTGCGACGGCGCTACCCGCCGTTGAACGCTTCCTGAAAGGCCCCGAAGTCGCGCAGGTCGACGTCGGTGTCGACGTCGAAATCGAACACGTCGAGGCATACGTCGGCGCATTGCGTCCGCGCGGGCGTGGGCGCCATGTCGGGGCCGGCCACGCAGTCCGCCAGGGCTTCGAAGTCGTCCAGGTCAACGACGCCGTCGCCGTCGAAGTCGCCGCCGCCGAGCGTTTCACACTCATCGAGCAAGCCGTTGTTGTTACAGTCGTTGTCGGTATCGGCGATGCCGCCGGTGATGACCAGGGCGAATCCCTGCTTGCTCTGGTTGACGGCGGTGCCCTGCACCATGACCGCATAGGTGCCCGGGACCGGAGTGAGCAGGTGCACCTGCTCCACGTTGTTCCTGAAGTCATGAGTCCCGCCGGTGACCGACTCCCCGCCGGAGAAGACGTTGCCCTTGTACTCGGCGCATCCGGGAGCCGTGAGCAGCAGGTCGAGGTCGTTGACATACGCGGGATCCGCGTTGACGGCGGCGGGATAATCGGTCCAGACGAGCGTCACGCGCAGCGGCACGGACCCGTCGACCACCTCAAACGCATGGGGCCACGCCTCGCCGGTCGACAGGCCGTTGGTGTTGTGGACGTCCTCGACGTACAGTTTGGCCGCGTCTCCGACGAAGAAGAGCGCATTGTCCAGCTTCACGCGTCCCCACCCTTCCAGGTCGCTGGGATACCCCGTGATGCCGGTCATGTCGACGGATGCGTTGATGAGCACGGCCTTCATCAGGGCACCCGATGGCGTGAGCGCATCCGTCGGGCTGGCGAAACCCTTCGGGTAGAATCCATCGGTGAAGTACTGGCGGGTCAGAATCGCCGCGCCGGCCACGGCGGGGCACGCCATCGAGGTCCCGGTGGCGGCCCGGACTCCGCAGGTCGTGATGGCGCTAGCCGACTCGGTGGCGCACCCGGGCGCCATCGTCTCCGGCTTTCGACGCCCGTCTTGAGTGGGCCCCGCTCCTCCACTGCAGTGATCGTCCTGATTCGGTGCGTCCTGGCAGGCTGCGACCGCCACGAGGTTCTTGGCGTTCTCCGGCGCCCACAACGTGGACTGGTTGGTCACGGCAAAAAGAACGAGATCGTCCTCATAATCCCACATGAACTCATCGATCTGCTGGCAGCGGAGGATGTAGTCGGATTGGTAATCGTCGCCCCAACTGTTGCTGTGCACGCGGGCGCCGTCGTTGTGCGCGTCCTGAAATGCCGTATACGTCGTCGACGGGGTGAAGTACACCGGAAGGTAGTCGCCGAAGCTCAGCTTGGCGGCGAAGGCGATCCCGTCGTACTGATTGGCTATGCCGTACGGAGCCTCGTCGCCGACGAACGTCCCGGCCACGTGCGTGCCGTGTACGTCTGCGCCGATCTCGCCGCGATAGGCGATGACCTTGCGGTGGGCGGGACCGGGGTCGGGTATGGCCGGGTCCTCAAAAGCACAGTGGGAAAGCTTGAACCGCCCGTCGATCAGGCCCCCGATCTGCCCCTCCCCGTGAATACCGTTGCTCCAGACCGGCGTCTGACCGAAGTCGTTGCTCTGCACGATCCAGCGGTTGCTGTCGTTACGCGGTGTCGCTTCCGACGCCTCCTCGATGAACTGCACCGAGTCTAGGATCGCCAGGTCGGCGGCGCGGCCGGCCGGTGCCAGCACTTCGACGATGCCGTGCCCGCTCACAACGTGCGCAAGAAGGACCTCCGCACCCCTGGCAGCCAGCGCCGCGGCAGCCTCGTCCACGTCCTCGCCGTCGAACAGGATCACGATCAGGTGCTCGAGACCGCGCGAAGCCAGTTCCCGCCGGTGGCGCGTCTGGAACGTAGCGGACCCGATCTTGGGGTCGACTTTCCAATCGTCGCGGTACCGCCCCATCCAGCGGACGAAGTCCAACCGGGCAAGTTGCCGGACCTGTCCGGGTTCGACCCGGACGACGTAGGCGTGGTCGGGAACGTAATCAGCGAGCTTGACGCCGGTCTGCTCAAGGCGTCGCCGGCGAGCTGCGGTCATCGGCCCGTCAAGTTGCAGTATATACCGGGCGACCGGGGCACCGTGGGGCACGGCGTTGACCAGCTCGTTGACCTGGCTCGCCGGATCAACCGCTCCGGTGCGCAGCCGGATCCGGCCTGCGGCGGGATCGGCGGGACCACCGGTGGCGGCCGCGACCGCACCGCCATGAAGCGCCAATGCCGATAACGTGAAGCCTGCCGCGGCGATCGCGGCTCGTGCTCGCTTCAATAACCGCATTCCTACCTCTCCGCTTGACACCCTGCATGGACGTGCAGGCATCGTGCGGCGCCGAAGGAAACGTAACCGCCAGCACGGATCCCGCACTCTGACTCAGCCGGCTCGATAAGCCGAACTTTACGCGATCGCCCCTTTGTTGATCCTAGCCAATGCGCAGCCGCAAGTCCATAGACGGGATTCGAGCCGGTTTCGCGTGAAAATCTCGCATGAGACAGTTCCGATAGGTTGAAATCAAACGGCTCGGTGACGATCGCGCTCGTCATGATGATCCCGGCCGATGGGCGCACTCGACGCAAGCTGCGACGGCTACAGTGACACTGAACGAATCTGGCCGGCGTAGCGCAAACGACCGTAACGTCCGCGTAGACCAGATACTTGCGGTGACGGGGCACGGCTGATCTTCGGATGACCGCCGCCCGAGGGCAGTCCGACACTGCCTGCAGGAAGGAAAATCACCGGCAACCTCCTTGACCATGCCCTGCCAATGGGCACAATGTCCCGCTTTCGTACCGAAGCGGGGGCGGGTCAATCGGTTTATCGAGGAGACACGTGAATGAAGATACGTCTGTTGGCCGTTTTGCTGGTGGGAACTGTGCTGGCCTCGACGGCGCCGCTGTTCGCGGATGACGACGTCGTCGAGGTGACGGTTACGGGCGAAGGCATCAGCAAAGAGGCGGCGAAGAACGATGCACTTCGCAAGGCATTGGAGGAAGGGGGTAAAGCCGAGATCTTCTCCCACTCCCAGGTCGAGAACTTCGAGCTGATCAAAGACACGATCATCTCGCGGGCGGAGGGAATCGTCACCGACTACAAGGTGCTCCAGGAAGCCGAGGGTGTGGGCGGCACGTACGTGTGCAAGATCAAAGCCAAGGTCAGCAAGTCGGCGATCGCCAGCAGTTGGGGCGAGGTACAGAACGTGCTGGACCAGATCGGTCGGCCTGGCATCATGGTGTTGATCACCGAGAAGATCGACGGCGTCACGGACAACAGCAGCATTCTGGAGTCGAAGATCGAAGAGCGCCTGATCAAGGCCGGCTTCGACGTGT
>CP070691.1:2427029-2447464 GCA_020353195.1 Phycisphaerales bacterium
AGAGGACGCCCATGCGCCAGAACCCGCGGATCTGTCCGCCGGTGGGCGCCCGCCCCGATACCGGGGACCGGCTCTGGCGTCGGTTACCAGCGCGTCGTTCATCTTGTGTGTAGGGTCGCGGGGCGCGAAGGGGTTTACCGGCTGCTCGCGATACTGCTGTCCGACAGCGATCAAACAGGCGGTCGAGTTCGCCTCCCGCGGCATCGATACGACGATCTTCTATCGGGACATTCGCACGATCTCCAGCGGGGCGGAGGAGATGTATCGCCAGGCCAGGGGCATGGGCGTGCTATTCGTCCGTATCCCCCCCGGCGAAGATGTGGAAGTCGCGGGCGACGATCGCGCCCGAGCCATCCGCTGCTACGACGACCTTCTCGGACGGCGGTTGGAGGTCCCGACGGACCTCGTCGTATTGAGTGTGGGGATGAGGGCCCGGCAGCCGGAGACGGACAAGTTCCACGACATGCTCAAGGCCAGCCTGGGGCTGGACGGCTTCTTCCTGGAGCGGCACCCCGAGTTGGCGCCGGTGGAGACCGCGGTGGAAGGGGTCCTGCTGGCGGGAACGGTGCAGGGCCCGAAGGATATCGTCGACAGCGTGGCCCAGGCGTCGGCAGCGGCCGCCAAAGCGTCCGTGTTCCTCGCTTACGACAGGGTGAAGCTGGATCCGGCCGTCGCCGCGGTGGATGAGATCAAGTGCCGCGCCTGCGGCCGGTGCGTCGAGATCTGCCAGTTTCAGGCGCCGCAACTGGTCGAGACCGCGCCGGGGGTCTATGCCGCCCGCATCAACGCTTCCCTGTGCAAGGGTTGCGGGACGTGCACGAGCTGGTGCCCCTGCGGTGCGATCACGTCCAGGCACTTCACGGACCACCAGGTGCACGCCATGATCGATGCGTTCTTCGATGAGGAGGCGCCGGCTTTGGCCCGCGCGGACAGCAAGGAGAAGGTGGCGCCATGACGACCGGCGCGAAGAGGCCCAAGAGACAGACGGCCAAGCGGACGCCGCCAAAGGCGCCGCCCCCGTGGGATCCGAGCATCGTGGTGTTCGCCTGCAACTGGTGCTCGTATGCGGGGGCCGACACCGCGGGCGTGTCCCGAATTCAGCACCAGCCGCACTTCCGCATGATTCGCGTCATGTGCAGCGGGCGCATCCAACCGGGGTTCGTGCTGCGGGCATTCGAGAAAGGGGCCGACGGTGTGCTGGTGTCGGGTTGCCACTTCGGCGACTGCCATTACATCTTCGGGAACGAGCGCGCCGTCGAGCAGTTCGAGAAGACCAAGGAAGTGGTCAAGCTCCTCGGTTTGGAGGAGGGGCGCCTGCGGCTGGAATGGATCAGCGCCGCTGAGGGCGTCCGGTTTGCCCAGGTCATCAACGAGTTCACCGACCAGGTCCGCACGCTGGGGCCCAGCCCCTGGAACGGCAAACGCCAACAATCCGTCGGCCGGGCCGCCGGACAACGCCCGACGACTGAGAGCTGACGGCTCCAAGGAGTAGACGCCGATGCCGGAACTTGCCGAAGCAGCGAAGAAGACAAAGGCCTGGGCCTGCTATGACTGCGGGAAATGCACCGCGACCTGCCCCATTGCGCGGGTCGGCGGGAGCTACAGCCCCAGGCGGCACGTGCTGGCGACGAATCTCGGTCAGCAGCGGGAGATTGTCGAGAACAACACCCTGTTCACTTGTCTGACCTGCAGCCTGTGCGACCGCCGCTGCCCGGCCCAGGTCACCTACACCGAGCTGGTCCGCGATCTCCGGGAGCTGTCCCACGGCCACGGCGTCGAACCGGAATGCCCTCACGGAGGAGCACTGCAATCCGTGATGCGGATGATGGCCAAGGGCGGAACACAGCAGAACCGCATGGGATGGTTGAGCCAGGACCTGAAAACGGAGTCCGCCAAAGGCCAAGTGTTCTACTGGACCGGGTGCACGATGTACTACGATGCGTTCTTTCCCGAGTTCCAGGTCAAGACGCTGGAGGGGACCCGGTCGGCCGTACGGCTCATGAACAAGCTGGGCATCAACCCCGTCGTATCGCCGGACGAGCGCTGCTGCGGGCATGACCTGTTGTGGAACGGCGACCGCAAGAGCTTCGAGTTGCTGGCCGAGCATAACGTGAAGCTCGTGGCCAACAGCGGGGCGGAACTGCTGGTCACCTCCTGCGCCGAGTGCCTGCGGACGTGGAAAGTCGACTACGAGCCGTTCTTCGGGGCCAAGCCGCCGCGGATCGTCCACGTCACCGAGTACCTGGCGGAACACTTGCCGGACCTGAAGTTCGACACGGACCGGGCGGCGGGCACCGGCCCGGACGGCGATGGAAGCCGTGGACCCGTCCGGGTCACGTACCAGGACCCGTGCCGCCTGGGTCGCCACCTGGGGATCTACTTCGCTCCCCGGCAATTGCTGGAGGCCCTGCCGGGCGTGGAGCTGTCCGAGATGCGGCGGTCCGAAGCGGCGGCCATCTGCTGCGCGGGCGGGACATGGTCCAACTGCGACCGTTTCGCCAAGCAGATCCAGGTCGAGCGGCTGCGCGAAGCACGGGCGACCGGGGCCCAGGTGCTGGTGACGGCGTGTCCGAAGTGCCAGGTCCACTTCCGCTGCGCGATGAAGGACCCGAACCTTGGTGGCGAAATCGAGATCGAGATGCGTGACGTGGTTGAACTGGTGGATCAGGCGGTCGGGCAGAAGTGACGGGAATCGGATGGGCTCGGTGGGTGCGACTGGTAGCGTGGACGTAGTCAGCCGTTCCCTCGGTCCGCGGGCGCCGCTGGTTCTTGACGCGCGCGTCGAGGATTCTCCCGTGTCGGGCGTGGGCGGGCAGGCTACCCGTGGCCCCAACCGCGCCGGAGGAGAGGGAAAGGCCGAGGGCTGATTGGCTCTGTGAAACAGGAAGGGTACCGAATGATTGTGAACCCAACAGACGACGAGATTCGCGTGGGCGTCTTCATCTGCGACTGCGGGCTGAACATCGCCGGGGCGGTGGACTGCGCCGCGGTCACGGACTACGCCGAGACACTCCCCGACGTGGTGTGCGCGGTCCGCAACAAGTACACCTGCGCAGACCCGGGGCAGAACAAGATCAAGGACGCGATCCAGCAGCACCGCCTGAACCGGGTGGTCGTGGCCTCGTGCACCCCTCGCCAGCACGAGCCGACGTTCCGGCAGTGCGTGCGGGAAGCGGGCTTGAACCCGTACCTGATGGAGATGGCCAATCTGCGGGAGCACTGCTCCTGGGTCCATCCGGGCGACTGGGACGGCGCCACGCGAAAGGCGAAGGACCTGGTGGCCAGCGCGGTGGCCCGGGCGCGCTTCCTGCAACCCCAGGAGGAGCTGACCGTTCCGGTCACCAGGGCGGCGATGGTGATTGGCGGCGGCGTCGCGGGCATCGAGGCCGCCATCGAGCTCGGCGACGCCGGGCACAAGGTGGTCCTGGTCGAGAAGCAGCCGTCCATCGGGGGGATCATGGCCCAACTGGACAAGACCTATCCCACCATGGACTGTTCGATATGAATTCTCGGCCCCAAGGCCATTGATGCCGGTCGGCATCCGAACATCGAGCTGCTCACGTTCAGCGAAGTCGAGGAAGTCTCGGGCTACGTCGGAAACTTCACGGTGAAGATCCGCAAGAAGGCCCGCTACGTGGATCTCAGTCTGTGCAACGCGTGCGGCGAATGCGCCAACGTGTGCCCCGTCACGAAGCCGGACGAGTATCAGATGGGGCTTTCGTCCCGCAGGGCCATCTACATCCCGTTCCCCCAGGCAGTGCCCTGTTCCTACATCCTCAACATGGACGACTGCCTGGGCAACAACCCCATCGCGTGCGGGAAGTGTATCGAGGTCTGCGAGAAGAAGGCCATCAACTACGACGACCGCGACGAGATCGTGACCCGGGAGGTGGGGTCGATCATCGTGGCCATCGGACTCGACGTGTACGACCCCACCGAGATGGACGAGTACGGGTACACCCGTTTCGACAACGTCATCACCTCCATGGAGTTCGAGCGCCTGATCTGCGCCGGCGGCCCCACCGCCGGCCACTTCGTGCGCCCCAGTGATCACCAGCGCCCCAAGCGCATCGGTTTCATCCAGTGCGTCGGCTCACGCAACCCGAAGATCGGCCGACCCTACTGCTCCAACATCTGCTGCATGAACACCATCAAGGATACGCTGCTTCTGGCCGACCACTACCCGGACGTGGAGAACGTCGTCTTCTACCAGGACATCCGGGCGTTCGGCAAATCGTTCGAGGACATGTTCCAGCGGTCAAAAGAGGCGGGCACCCGCTACATCCGGGGACTGCCCGGCGACGTCGAGGAAGACCCCGAAACCGGCAACCTCACCGTCACCGTCGAGAACACGACCGGCGGGCAGTTGGAACGGCATGAGCTCGACATGCTCGTGCTGTCCGTGGGCGTCCAGCCCCCCAAGGACCTGGCCAAGATATCCGGGCTCCTGACCTTGTCCAAGACCTCGGACGGCTTCTTCATGGAGTCGCACCCGAAGCTCAAGCCGGTGGACGCGCCGACGCGCGGCGTCCACTTCGCCGGTTTCTGCGAGGCGCCGAAGGACATCAAGGATTCGGTGTGCCAGGCCGGGGCGGCCGCCTCACGAGCCGGAGCGCTGCTGAACGCGGGCCAGATTCAGATCGAGGCGATCACCAGCCGCATCGACATCGAAGCGTGCATGAAGTGCGGCCTGTGTGCCAAGGTCTGCCCGTACGGCGCGATTGTGTGGGAAAAGGGGCAACCGGCCGTCGTGATCGAGGCGGCCTGCGCCGGGTGCGGGGCCTGCGGGGCCACCTGCCAGTTTGGTGCCATCACCATGCGGCACTTCACCGACGACCAGCTCCTCGCCCAGGTGCGGGCCGTGCTGGCCGACGACCCGCAGGACAAGGTCTTCGTCTTTGCATGCAACTGGTGCTCCTACGCCGGCGGCGACATGGCGGGAATATCCCGCATCCGCTACCCGTCCACGAATCGCGTGGTGAGGACGATGTGCTCGGCCCGGGTCTCCGAGGAGATGGTGCTGGAGGCGTTCCGCTGCGGGGCGCCGGTCGTGCTGGTCTCAGGGTGCCATTACGCCGACTGCCACTACATCAACGCCAACCGCCAGACGGTCAAGCGCATGCAGCGACTGTGGAACACCCTCGAGAAAGCCGGCGTGCGGCCGGAGCGACTCCAGCTGGAGTGGATCAGCGCCGCGGAAGGGCAGAAATTCGCCAAGGTGATGGAACAGATGGAGCAATTGCGCAAGACCGTCACCGCGAAAGAGATCGAGCACGCGAAGCAGGCGCTGAAGCCGAAGCCGAAGAAGGCGGCGCGCGCCCGGGAGGAAGCGGCAGTGCCGTCGTGAGAAGGCCGCTCTCCGGCGGTCACGGCTCGTATCGCGGATCGGAGGCAGACATGGCAACGACAACCGAGACCTTTCGGTGCATGATGTGCGGGCATGAGTATACCGAGCCGGTGGAGAAGGGAGAGGACAAGGAGCGCTCCTGTCCCAAGTGTCGCTCCAATAGTATACGGCATCTCAAAGGCAGACCACCGAGCAACGAGCCGCGCCCGTCACGAAGCGAAACAAAGGAGTGACCCGGATGTCCAAGGCGCGTCGTGACAGCGACTCTGCGGGATCGGCATCCACGCCGCCCGCCGACATCGTTCGTGTCAACTTCGAGTTTCGCCGCGAGTTGGCCCGGAAAGTCGAGGGAAACCTCGCCGGCTTCTGCTACCAGTGTGGTGCGTGCGTGGGCGATTGCCCGTCCGCGACCTACGGCGGGGGATTCAATCCCCGTGAGATCATGCTGAAGGTCCTGTACGGGCTCGGCGAGGAATTGCTCACCGAAGACTCGATCCTCTGGCAGTGCACGAACTGCTATAACTGCCACGAACGCTGCCCGCAGGACGTCAAGCCGGTCGAAGTGATCATCTCGCTGAAGAACATGCTGAGCGATCTGGGAATCTACCCGGACAACGTCGACAAGGTCATCAAGGCGTTCGAGGAGACCGGCCGCACCACTCCGGTCAACCCGGCCGTTCAGCGGCAGCGCGAGCGGTTCGGTCTGCCGCCACTGCCCCCGGTTCCCGTGGACGAAATCCGGCAGCTCATTGAGCCTGACAACGCGGAGCCGCGGGCCGGCGCCCGCGCAGACGCGGACAAAGGAGGGACCGAGTGAATCGCTTCGCGTTTTTCCCCGGCTGCCTGATCCCGGCGCGACATCCCGCCATGGAATTCGCCATCCGCCACACCCTGCCCAAGTTGGGGATCGAGATCGTCGATCTCGAGGGCGCCTCGTGCTGCCCCGACCCCATCTACTTCAAGTCCAAGGACAAACTCTCGTGGCTGTCGGTCGCCGCCCGCAACCTGACCTTGGCCGAAGACCTGGGACTGGACATCTTCACCAACTGCTCCGGATGCACCGCCACCCTCTCGGAAACCTATCACCTGCTCGAAGACGAGACCCTCCGCGCCCAGGTCAACGAACGCCTCAGCAAAATCGGGCGGACATACCAGGCGACCAGCCGCGTCAGACACATAGCCACCCTCGTGCGGGACGTGGCCGGCTACGACGCCGTGCGCGAATCCGTCGTTCGACCGCTGGAAGGTCTGAAAGTGGCCATCCACTACGGATGCCATTTGCTCAAACCCAGCCGGATCATGCAGGTCGATGATCCCAACAACCCCACCGTGATGGAGAACCTGGTCACCGCCCTGGGGGCGACGCCGGTGCGCCATCGAAACTGGTACCTCTGCTGCGGAAAGGCCTGCCAGACGGAACAGGTCCCCGACGACATGATGCACGACCTGCTGGGCACGGTGAACGAGGAAGAAGCGGACATCCTCTGCATGATCTGCCCGACGTGTTTCGGCCAATTCGATCACGGCCAGATGAAGGTGTCCAGGAAGTTCGACGAGGACTTCCACACGCCGCCCATCTACTACTTCCAACTCCTGGCCTTCGCCCAGGGCGTGCCCTACGACAAGCTCGGGTTCGAGCGGCAGCGCTTCAAGCCCGAATGCCTCCGCCGTTTCGAGACGGCGCCACAGCCCGCCGGGGATCCCGCACACACCGGCGCCCAGGGGAAGAACTCGGCGTGACCGGCCCGGGTGTCATCGGGCGCTGGCCCACACCCGCCCCCGAAATGCAGTGCGCGCGGCCGGTGCGCCTCTCGTGATCGTCAAGCGCCGTCTCTTCGCCGCACCACGTCACACCGACGTCGGCATCATCAGGTTCCTATGCAGCAGTTTCGCCCGCGGCCGTGCCGGCGAACCGTTCGATCCCCTCCGCCCCACCCGCGTCCGAGCAGGGACCGCGGTAGGTCGTCACCCCGCCTCATGGTTGCTGTAACGTACAAGCTCATGTAGCATGACAAGTCGCAAAGTCTTCGATGGACGACTTCGATGCGAAACGCGCTGGATGTCATCGCCAGAGACGGGTCGCGCCTGCGGGACCGGCTGCACCTGCGCAGTTGGTCCGCGCGCGAGCAGGAACTGGCGGCGGTCCTCCGTTTCCACCACCGGCGAACCGGCGGAAGCGACGCGCCGGATCTCGTCGGAATCATCGGTGGTGCGAGCAGCGGCAAGAGCACCATCTTCAACAACCTGCTCGGCGGCCGACACGCCAGTCAGGTCACGATGCTGTCGCACACCACCAGGGGCGTGATTCTGGCCGTCCCCAGCGGCCTGGAAAACACCGTGACCGCCTGGATCGATCACGAACGGATTCTCCTGCCCCGGCTGAACAAGCGCGAGGCGAACCCGGACGATCGTACGCAAGGCGCGCCGGACGCGCTGACGGTGATCCCCGTCCACCAACCGACGCTGCGGCACGTGCTGCTTTTCGACACGCCGGACTTCACCACCGAAACCGCGCGGCGCGAGGGAGACCTGGCCCGGCATCTGCTGGGCTGGTTCGACCGCGTCTTCGTACTCGTCGATGAAGAACGCTGGTACGATGACCAGACGTTCGGACAGCTGCGCGACGAATTGAATCGACTCGGCACGGCCCGCATGATCATATTCAACTGCAACGAAGGCCAGGTCGAACTCACCAACGCCGATATGCAGCGGCTTCGCGAACAGGCCCGGCGGATGGAGGCCGGGCACGTTGTGATCGAATACCGCCACGGCCGCGGGTTCCGCAAGCTGCCCGACGAGGCACTGCGCCCCTGCATCCAATGGCTGACTCAAACCGCGATCGCAAAAACCCGCGGATCGCAGGCCGGCGGCATGAGCCGACGCCGCCGCATCGCACGCCTGCTCAGCGATCACGCCGCCCACCTGCTGAACGAAGACGCCCAGCGCTGCGCCCATCTCGAACAGTTGAAGACCTCGCTCAACCAGTCAATAGGCGACGAACTGCCCACCAAACAGAAACTGGTTCACGAGGTCATTCTGACCGTCGAGCAGCGCAAGCTGCTCGACCCGTACTGGCGAAGCCTCGGCCGATCGGTGGATTGGCTTCGCCAAATCCCGGCAGAGTTGGCCCACCGCGTGCCCCTCCTCCGCCAACGGGCGGGTACGCCCGAACCGACCCGCCCGCCGGACGATGAGCAACCTCCGAACAGAAGCGACCACGCATATACGTTCTTCATCAAGGAAGCCGCCCACCTCGAACAGCGCCTGTCGAACCAGGCGGCAACCAGCCGCTTCTGGCGAGAGGCCGGGACCCCTGAAGAACCGATCCTCAGTTCCAACTCAAACGCCGAGGTCCGGTCCGACGGGCGCCGCTGCGCGGAAGCCTGCGCCGAAGCGCTGGAACGGCTTGAACAGCGCGTTGCACTCGAAGCCGCCAACCTGAAGATCAACGTGGCCGGTGCGGGAGTCGGCCTGCTGGCCGGCGTCGTCGTCGGGAGCGTGCTGGCGTTGCCGACCGGGGGCTTATCTGTTCCGGCCGGCGCCATGCTGGGGGCGCTCATCGCCGCTCCCGCTTCGGGGCTGTCCGCCCGGGCGTGTGTCCGCCTGTACAGTGTCGTCAGAGGCACACCCGAATCCCGGGCCCTCGACGATGCGGTCGGCGAATACAGAAACGCGCTGCGGCGTCACGCCGAAGCGACCGCCGAACGGATCCTCTCCGTCGCCCGTACGCGAACCCTTGAGGCAGAGCCTGAATTGCACCGGGCAATCCAGACCCTGCGCGACGCCGATACCGAGACGATTGCGACCACGTCCACCGCCAGCCGAGGTGCAGACCGATGAGCTCAACGTCCTCTCTGACCCCAGCCGAACGCATCAGCCGTGTCAACGCGGAGCTGGCGGAACTGTTCTCCCGCCCGCCGGTGCCGCTTCGCGCCGGGGCCACGCTGCGCCGTAGGGATGAGCTCGTCGTGTGCGGCCTGCTCGGTGGAAAGGATGTCGGCAAGTCCACCCTGATCAATGCGCTGGCCGATCGCTCCGTGTCCGTAGACCGCGCGGTTGTCGGCGAAGGGACGCCGCGGCCGATTGCCTACACCCATGAAGACGAGGCCGACACGCTGCGAGGACGCCTTGGTTCGGCGGCAGCCGGCCCCATCGACCATCAGATTGTCACTCATCGCGTGGACGACATCCGCCGGCTCGTGCTCGTCGATCTTCCCGACATCGACAGTACGTTCCATGAACATCTCGAGACCGTCCGGCGAGCCGTCGAACGCATGGACCGCGTGGTGTGGGTGTTCGATCCGAAGAAGGGCGACGACCGCGCAATGGCTGCGCTGCTGCCCCGTGTCGTCCGCGACCCCGATAACGTCTACTGTGTCCTGAACAAGTTCGACCAGACGCTGAAAGACGAGACGAACGGCGCCGGCCCCGACGCCTTCTGGACGACCAAGAGAGACTGGTTTCGCGGTTGCCTGCAGTCGCTGGGCATGAACCCGGACGATCGACGGAGGTTCCTGATCTCAGCCAAGTACACACGGCCCGACGCCTTCGCCCGCGCGGTGGCCGGATTCTGGTTTGACAACCCCGCTGCCACGCCCGATGAGCACGACCGCCAACTGGTCCACGGATTGGCCGAACGCTCAACCCGGGACATCGCGCGGCTGAAAACGGAGCTTCTCCAGCCGCTGACGAAAGACGAAGCCCGCCACATCAAGCACGCCAACGAATCGGCGGAACTGGCCGCCGACGTCGAGGACATCCACCGCCAGTACGAACTCGATCGCACGGTGGACGCGGTAAGCGCGCTGGTGGCGGAAATCGATCGTCAGTACACCCATGAATTCGAGCACGACTACCTGTCCACGCTGGCCCGACGTCTGGCCGCTACGGGACGCAGCGATGTGGAACTCGCGCGCGACTTGATGGCGTATCGTGTTGAGCGTTGGCCCCTGCTGCCCGTCCTCTATTGGCCGCTGAGCGGGCTCGTGCGATGGCTGGGCGGTCGACTGGCCGCTGCGGGTCCGCACCGGCCGGCACCGCCCCCCGCCGACCTGCTTCGCGTACGCGGACGCGGTCTTGATCACCGGGCTGCCTCGTTCCACGAGCGCGTGGTGGCGCGGACGGTCACACTGCCGGACGGGCTGCTGCCCGCCAATCGGTTGCCGGACCCGAAAGCACAGGCGGCCGCCGCCGCCGCCCGCATCATCGAACGCTGGCAGAAGCTGGACGATGACGTTCTGGACGCCTGTAAAGTGGACACCGCGCCTCCGACAAGACTCGCCCGATTCAGCCTGTGGTTCGTGCTGATCTGGTTCCCCCTTCTCCAGCCGCTTGCGAAAGGTGCGCTGACGCTGGTCGTGGAACGAAGCGTCGCCGGCGGGTTGCGGGCGGCGCTGGCGGTGGTCACCGCGTTCGGCGCCCTGTCGCTGGGTACCGGGCTCGTCGCTGCGGGAATGGTCTTCCTGATCGTGCTGGCCGTCATGTTCGCCCGCGCGATCCGCGACGTTCGGCGGACGAGAGGCGATCATCCCGCCCAGCCCGGCGATGCAGACCCCTATGCCGACGAAGTCTCGCAAATTCTCAACGACGAGATCCACGAGCCTCTGCGCGAGCCTGCAGAACACGTTGCGTCGCGTCTTCAACGGTGCCGGCACGAACTTGACGAATTGCGCGGCGCCCGGCCGTAGATGCCTGCGGACCTGTGCAGCCCCCTACAACGCCGGCTTACCGGCCGGTCTCCTGAGTTGAAAAATGGCTTGATTCGCCGAAGGCGGAGAAAACGCGCGCCACTCCCCTCTGCTCCATCCGCGAAACTCACCGCGCCAGATCTTCAAACCCCACGCGGCGACGCGTTGACGGCGCTTGTGGCTGCCGCCCCGCTCGCGTCCCCTCACCGGTGAACTGCGACGACGCCGCAACCTCAGCCGACTCCACTTCCACCTTGTAATTGTCCTCGATGACGTCGACAGCCTGTTTCACATCATCGGTCACGATGAACAGGTCGAGATCCTCAGGAGAAATGAACGCATTCTTCGCCATTTGCGACTCGCGCATCCAACCCACCAGCGGGCCCCAGAAGTCGCTGCCCATCAGGATCACCGGGAACTGCGGCGTCTTGTCCGTCTGAATCAGGGTCATCGACTCGAAGAACTCGTCCATCGTCCCGAAGCCCCCGGGGAAACACACAAACGCCACCGCGTACTTGACGAACATCACCTTGCGGCAGAAAAAATATCGGAAGTCCATCGCCACGTTCTGGTAGAGATTGGCAGCCTGCTCCTCCGGCAGATAGATGTTCAGCCCGATCGACGTTCCACCGGCTTCATACGCCCCTTTGTTCGCCGCCTCCATGATCCCCGGACCACCGCCGGTCATCGTCGCGAAACCCCGGCGCGCCAGCTCCCGCCCCAGCGCTTCGGCCATCTGGTAATACTTGTGCTTCGGCACGACTCTCGCCGATCCGAACACCGACACCGCCGCTTCACAGCGCGACATCAGCTCGAACCCCTCCACGAACTCCGACATGATGCGGAACACGCGCCACGTTTCCTCGACCCGATCCAGGCGGGCCATCCGGTCTTTCCGCTGCTTGCTCATCTCGAGCTCCACCTTTCCTGTCCCGCCGCAGAACACGCGCCGCGCCGCGCTGGTCGACCCGCTGCACCTGGCCCCTCGTTCATCGTCACATCCGCCCGGTTCAGTACAGCAGATACCCGGCTCGCTTGGCCGCAAACTCCTTGGCACCCGCGTTCCATACCTTCAGAATCTCCTCCGCCGACTTGCCCTGCCCGAACATCTTGCGAACGACGTCAGTCCCACAGGCCTTGTCGAAGGCCGAATCCCGCCTACTCCCGAACAGCTTCCGGTCCGGATACAACTCGCGGTGAACGTCCATCACGTGAAACTGCACTGCCACGAGGTTCACCTTGTCGCGGTCCACAATGTGCACCTGCACGCCGCCGCAACGCTTGTTGCCGTGCGGCCCATAGTAGGGCTTGAACGTCATCGGGCGGAACGTGACGCCGGGCAGCTGCCTCGCATTCAAGGCGCGGGCAAACCGCGCCGGCTCGATCCACGGCGCCCCGGCAAGCTCAAACGGCATCGGGTACCCCACACCCTCGCTGATGACCCGCAACTCCCCCATGATCCCGGTGGCGACATAATACATCGCGGTGTCCGCATGGGGAACGTGCGGCGACGAGGGAACCCACGGCAGTCCGGTCTCGTCGAACCACATGTCCCGCCGCCATCCCTTCATCCGAATCACGGTCAGCTTGCAGCGGACGCCGCCCTCCAACCAGCCCTCGCCGTTGATCATCTGAGCCAGCTCGCCACACGTCAGCCCGTACACGTACGGGACCTCGAACATCCCGATGAACGAACGAAACTTCGGATCCAGAATGTTGCCCTCGAGACGGTTGCCCGTCAGAGGGTTCGGCCGGTCCAGCACGTAGAACTCGATGTTGTTCTCCGCCGCCGCCTCCATCGCCTTGGCCATCGTGTTGACATACGTGTACGACCGACAACCCACGTCCTGAATGTCATAGACCAGCGCGTCCAGCCCTTTGAGCATCTCGGGCGTGGGCTTGCGCGTGGCACCGTACAGCGAATACTCCGGCAGCTTCGTAATCGGATCCACGGCGTCACCGATCTTGTCGCCTGCGTACACGTCGCCACGGATTCCGTGTTCCGGTCCGTATAACGCCACCAGCCGCACGTTCTCCGCCTGATGCAGCACATCCACAGTCGATCGAAGGTCCCGCGTGACCCCGGTCGGATTCGTGATCAGCCCGACTCGCTTGCCCGCCAGCGGCGCAAAACCGTCCTGCTCCAGAACGTCGACACCGGCCAGAACACCGCCCGCTTCCGCTGCCGCGGCGTCAGCCGGCACCGCCAACAATACGCAAATCACCGCCGTTGCCACCGCCAGCACCCCGCCTCGGACTGCCTGCATCACGAATCTCCTGTCGTTCGAACGGTACGATCCTGTCGCACGATACCGGCGTAGCCGCCCGGCCGCCCGACACGCCTCGCCGCCATATGCGCTAACCGAGTACTATACCACCGCAGCTACCCAGGCCGCCAGCACCGCGCCACAACTCGTCAATACGCCGTTGATCCTTACACGCCCTCGAAAAGTCGGCCCGCCCGGCGAGGCACGCGTTTAACTTCAAATGACGTCAGCAGCTAGAGGAGAATGGGCTGCGACCGGCGGCTCGTCCGAACGCGTCGGATACCAACGCACAAACCGTCGGCAAGCGGCCTTGGCACGTGGGTTTGCGGTTCGGGGGATCCGGCGAGGTGATCAGGCGTAGACGTCCACGCCGCCGGTCAGATCGAAGGTCGCCTCTGCAACGCCGGCGGCAGCCGCCTCCATGGCTTCCGCTGCCGCCTCGACGAGTTGCAGGATGGCCTGGCTCTGGGCGCTGGTCGTGCGGAGCATCCTGGCCGCCACCGCGTACTGAAACTCAGACGCGATCTCAGCCGCCTTCACGTTCATGATCGCGCTTGTCAGGTCGACGGACATGGCATCATCCCTTTCGGCGTTCGCGCCGGCCCGGTCCAGGAGATTCCGCCGGCGCCTCGGCCTGCACGCCGATTCCAAAGCCCCCTGAGCCCGTGGCCAGCCGGGCCGTACCAGCCAAGCGTACAATCCAGACGTCGCCGACGCGCAGGATTCCAGCCCCCCGGGGCGACGCCCCGGGCGCGCTTCTTTTCGGACCTTCCTGGGCGTTTCCGGTCTCACGGGGTCCTGCTCGCGCGCAAACGTAAGTTCGACGCCTGCAATCCCGCTCTTGCCGATAGGTTCCACAGGCGGTATAAGATGCCGGCGCCGAGCCACCGGGGACGTAGCTCAGTTGGGAGAGCGTCGCGTTCGCAATGCGAAGGTCAGGGGTTCGAGTCCCCTCGTCTCCAGTCTCGTAAATCACGCCGAACGCTTGGCTTAGCGTCCCTGCCTGCGTGGGGTAGTGCGGCACGGAAAGCTCGCAAAGTGTGTAGTACTACACACTTGACTGGCACTGGATTTCCGGAGCCCGCACCATGCTTCAAAAACGACCACACACGCCCCGTTACTGCCACCACCGAGCCACGGGGCAGGCCTTCGTCAGACTCGGCGGTCGGCAAGTGCGTCTTAGTCCCTGCGAGAGCCCCAGCAGCCGGGCGGGGTATGACCGCATCCTTGCTGACTGGCCGGCCCGTGGCCGCACGATGGTCAAGCGGCGGACGCCTTTCGTGCCGGTGAAGTGGTAATGTTAAGGGAGATTTACAGCCGCGGTGACGATGGCAGAGAGCGGACGGGTAAGCTATACGTGAGTCTACCCTGAGGTAGGTTCGCCGCACTCCGGGCACACGCCACTGACGTTGCCGGTGAGGTTGTAGCCGCAGCTCTGACAATGCCCTCTTGGGTGGATCGGGTAGAACCGACGGCGCAGGACGGTCACAAC
This sequence comes from Phycisphaerales bacterium, assembly GCA_020353195.1. Lineage (GTDB taxonomy): Bacteria > Planctomycetota > Phycisphaerae > UBA1845 > UBA1845 > JAFGJQ01. The sequence goes on from CP070691.1 coordinate 2,441,823, forward strand.
ACTGACCAACGTTGCGTTGACCGCTAACCCGATGATGCCGTAGACACCCCACCAGAGCCACGTGAGTTGTACAGCTTCAAAATCCAGTTCGCTAGCGGATGGGACTGTGAACTTCACCGCGTACCAGCCGATGATGATCGTTACCACTATGATGAGACTTTGACGGTAACTGTCCCAGGGACGGCTAATCACTAAAGCGGCCAATGGGAAGAGGGCAAAATAGAATAGGCAAATCTGCCATTCCGCAGTACCGTCCTGCGGAATCGCGCCGTGGACAGCACCCAAGGCAGCCCCGACAAGAAGACCCACAATCAGTTTCTTATACCAGGCACGCAGGTTGTATCCGTTCTGACAATGCTCGTTCGGCGGGCGATGGTCGCGGTGCCAGAGCATGGCGGTGGGGATGCCCAGCAACAGGAGCGGTATCCAAAGGGGGACATAAACCGTCTGAACATCGACCGCGTGCAACGCGCGATATCGTCCTATGCTTGGGAGACCGTGGAATCCCAGAAACTTAAGCGGTTTCGATGGCCCTGACCAACCTAGGTAGCGCGACGCCGAGGGTTTCGTGGATAACTTGACACTGATGCTGCCCGCGTACGCCCCAATGAAGACTCTCCCGGTGTTGTATGAGACTGGGAACCAGGGGCTGGCCAGCCAAGCCATAAGTAGGCCAATACACCCCACCAGCCCCATCCACTTCAGAACCCGCCTTGTCCGGGAGCGTCGTCTCATATCGGTTCGCCGCACTCCGGGCATCGAGCTGTCAAGGTGATTGGACTGCCAAGCGACTGGACATTTCTGCGTGCACTTTCTCCTGGAAGGCGGGATCATAGCCCTTGATCCACCCAACAGGGCGTCCGCCCCACCACAACACCTCCGCCGTTCGCTTCTTCCTCTCCGCCTCGGTTCTCAAGCACAGCTCAACGGGCTCCTTCACCCTCTCGAACTGAAGTACTATTCGCCGTCGGTAGTCCCCGAAGCGGTAGCAGCTGTAACCGTACCTCCATGCAGTGCGAATGTATCCGCGATCCTTGTCTGCGACGTCGATTTCCCACGCGGGCTCGTTCTCCCACCCAACTCTCAGGGTGTCCAGCACGGCTTCCCACAGCTCCCCGTAGTTGTGCTTGAGGGACGGGCAAGGTTCGATCGTGTCGCACGACGAGGATGACTGGACGAAGGTCTCGGGGTAGCTCCTGCACGAAACGTACCCCACCTGCAACAGAGCGAACGCGACTGCGATAACAACACAGCCCACCAGGCCCACCCACTTCAGCACCCGCCTTGTCCGGGAGCGTCGTCGCATAGGCGGATTATACCGCGCCGGGCGGTTCCAGGGCCGGACACTATACGGGCCGCGACCGAAGGGGCGGGTCGGTTGCGTAAACCCTGCTTTACATCCCCGGTTGGCGGCGATGAATCGCGTAGGCCAGAATGACAGAGGGTAGCCGGGTCGCCCCCGGCGTGCGGTCCCCGACGGGCGGGTCCCCGGTATCCTTGCCCGCCCGTTGAGGACCGGCCCGAAAGGATGCCGAACGATATCAGAGCGCCCCGCACTCCAACAAGTCATCGAATTGCTCGCCTGCATCGATGATCGCAGGTCGATTGCCCTGACCAGAATATCGCACGAATCCACGTACAAAGCAGGGAGGCCTTTGTGATGCCACCCGACAGTTCAGCATCTTCCGCTGCGAATAGTGTCTTTGCCGATCCGCCAAGCGCCCCGCGTGTTACCCACCCGAGCCTCAGTTCGTCCGGGTTGCACGGCTTCCCGCGCCGCGCCGCTCCTGTCAGTTACGGCTGATCGCTGAATCGAGTCTGTAGAGCGTTCGCGCGGGAAGTTTGGGTGGTAGGACCGGAATGCGAGGACCCGGCCCGCATGGGGAACCTGTGGGGTGAGCGCATCGACGCAATCCAGTTCGGCCCGGGACAGGCCGTTTGTGCCGTTGCTGCCGTATCAGCGCCGGGACGTCGAGAGCAATGCGCGGTTTCGGTGGTGCTGCTGGTCGCGGCAGACGGGCAAGAGCTTCACGAAATCGCTGCGCCGGATTCTGCGGGGCCTCAAACGGCGGCGGACGCAGGTGTTCCTGTCGGCGGGCGAGCGGCAGAGCCGTGAACTGATGGAAAAGGCCCGGCAGCACTGCCAGGCGCTCAAGATGGCCGTCGATTACCACGACCGGTCGTTCTTCGCCGGCACGAGCTTCAAACAACTGGAAATCCGGCTGCCCAACTCGGTTCGCATCATCGGCCTGCCGGCGAACCCACAGACGGCGCGCGGATTCACCGGCGACGTGCTGCTCGACGAGTTCGCCATGCACGTCGACGACCGCCAGATCTGGGCGGCCATGTTCCCCACGCTGCTCCGCGGCGACGGCGAGCTTGACGTCGCCTCTACCCCCAAGGGGCTGGACAACGTCTTCGCCCGACTCCGCCTCAACGAGCGCTTCAGCCACTCGACGGTGACGCTGCCGAACGCGATCGAGCAGGGACTCGACGTGGACCTGGACGAGGTCCGCCGGTCCATGGGGGACGAAGAGCTGTTCCGCCAGGAGTTCCTGTGCGAGTTCCTCGACGAAGCGACGGCCTTCCTGACCTATGAACAGATCGCCGCGTGCGAAGACCCGCGTCTGCCCAAGGAAATCGGTGTCGATGCCCTGGGCAGGCTGACGGGCGACCAGTATGTCGGAGTCGACATCGGGCGGAAGCGCGACCTGACCGTGATCTGGGTCGTGTCGCGCAACGGCGACGAGCTGATGACGCGAAGCGTGTTCGAACTGGCCGGCGTTCCGTTTCGCACACAGTACAAGCTGCTGTCCGACGTTCTGTCGTCGCGGAGGGTGCGGCGCTGCTGCATCGACGCCGGCGGGCTCGGCATGCAGTTGGCCGAGTCGGCAGTCGAGGATTTCGGCAGGCACCGCATCGAGGCGGTGACGTTCACTTCCGCGTTCAAATCGGAGCTGGCCGGACGGCTACGCGTGGCGGTTGAAGATCGGCGCATCCGCATCCCCGTCGACGAAGGCATCCGCAACGACTGGCACAGCCTCCAGCGGTCGGTGACAAGCAGCGGGCACTTCAGATTCGAAGCGTCGCGCAGCCTGGGCAGCCACGCGGATCGCTTCTGGGCGGCGGCGCTGGCCGTCCACGCCGCCGGCGAACCGCCGGGTCGGGCCGAAATGCTCAATATTCGCGCGCCGGCGTACGCGCGGCAGGGAACGTGGTGACAAGTCACGATGAAGGCAAGAGACCAACGTAATGAGCTGGACACGACGACTGATCAATAGCATCCGGCCCGCAGCGACGGTCAAGCGGCCGACGCCGGGCCGGCTGATCCGGCCGCGCGCCGAAGACACCTGGCGCGACTATCCGTCAAGCGGCCTGACGCCGTCGCGGCTGATGGCGATCCTCCGTCAGGCCGACGCCGGTGACCCGTCGCTCACCATGCAACTCTTCGAGGAGATGGAAGAGAAGGACGCCCATCTCTACGCGGTGGCCAACACGCGACGACTGGCGCTGACGGGACTCGAGTGGCAGGTGATCAGCGCGGCTGACCTCCGCGAAGGCGTCGATCGCACAAGCGCCGACGAGGCGGCCGCCTACTGCCGCGAAGTCCTGATCGGGATCGACGCGCTCGACGAGGCGTTGCAGTTCCTGTCGCTGGCGTTGGGGCGGAACATCGCGGTGGCCGAACTCGTCTGGGACCGCGTGGGACCGGAGATGCGCATCGTCGACGTCGCCCCCGTCGATTTCACTCGCATCGTATTCGATGACCTCGACCGACCTCGGATCCTCACGAAGGAGCAACCGCGGGACGGCATCGAGGCAGCCGTCGGCAAGTTCGTGGTGCACTGCCCGCACGCGGTGTCGGCCCATCCGTCGCGGGGCGGGCTGCTGCGCGTGACGGCCATGGTGTACCTGGCCAAAAACCTGGCACTGAAAGATTGGATGATCTTCACCGAAGTGTTCGGAATGCCGGTGCGGATCGCCCGCTACGATTCGTCCGCCACGGACGAGGAAAAGCGGGAACTGCTCCACATGCTCGAATCGCTGGGGAGCAACGCGGCCGGTGTCTTCTCGAAATCGATCGAACTGGAGGTTGTCGAAGCGAATCGCGGCACGGTTCCGCCGCCATACGAGAAGCTCGTGGATTTCCTCAACCGCGAGATGAGCAAGGCCTGGCTCGGCCAGACCCTGACCACGGAAACCTCGGGCTTGAGCGGAGTCTACACCGCGACCCGGATCCACGAGAAGGTGCGCAAAGACATTCGCGCCGACGACATGCGCAAGGAAGGGCGAACCATCCGCAGCGGCGTTCTCGCGCCCCTGACCCAGATGAAGTTCGGGCCGGCGGCTCCGGTTCCGTTCTTCCGGCGCGTCCCGGCGGACCCGGCCGGCACGGAAGAACTGGTGGGTGTGCTCGACACCGCGGTCAACCGGCTGGGCGTTCGCGTCCCGCTGCGCTGGGCGCACGACGCGCTGGGCATCCCCCAAGCGGGCGACGGCGACGACGTGGTGCGTGGCGCGACCGACTGATCGCTCCGGTGCGCCGCCCCTCCGATCAAGCGGCATGATGAAAGGTAGATTGACAACTGGTGTAACCGGAGTTCACGCGGGTCAACGACAGGCTCGAAGGCCCGTCCGCCAATGCGGAAACCGGTTCTGAACAATGACAGGCGATGACAACCGCAACCTGAACGAGGTATCCATGACCAATCACCCGAAACACGACCCGCCGACCGCTGACGAACACGCCCCCTTGCCGGCGACCCGGATCAGCGGGAAACCGGTCCCGGACCGAGTGCTGATCGCGCCATGGGGGCAGGTGCGAAGCACCAACGGCACGTTCGTCGTCGATGAGGAATCCGGGCGGCTGGTGGTCGAGGCCCTGGCGGCCCACGGCACCGACCTGCCGATCGACTATGAGCATCAGACACTTGGCGGACGATTCAGCTCCCCGTCGGGCAAAGCGCCGGCGGCGGGATGGATCAAGGCGATAGTGGCTGAGCCGGGCACCGGTCTGTTCGCCGCAGTGTCATGGACCGACACTGCTATCGAGCATCTGGCCGGCGGGCAATACCGATACCTATCGCCGGTGGCTGTCGTCCGCAAGTCCGATCGCAAGCTGGTGGCCCTTCATTCGGCGGCGCTGACGAACAAACCCGCCATCGAGGGGATGCGCCCGATTGTGAACCGATCGGACGCCGGCGGATCCGTGGCCGACTCCGTCAAGGCGGATCCGGCCAACCGCGGCGAAGCCCTGGTCGCCCTGCGGGAACAGCTTGGCCTGGACGGATCGTGCTCCGACGATGACCTGCTGACGGCCGCCTGCCGCCGCATTGACGCGCTGGAGCAAGCGGGTCGACAAAGCGATGCAGAGGCACGGGTCGAGCCGGCCATCCGCGCCGGCAAGCTCACCGATGCCCTGCGGCCGTGGGCCGTCACGCTGGCCCTGCGCGACGCCGAGCTGTTCGATGAATGGGCGAAGCTGGCCCCGGTCCTGATCCCTCCCGGACGCACTGACCCGCCCGACCAAGGGGCGCGGACGCACCGTACGCTGCACAACCTCGAAGCCGCCGCCCGCGCCGAGTACCACGGGCATCCCGAGCTGAAGCTCGTCACTTCCGAAGAGGCCTACGTCGCGGACG
>CP070691.1:2447564-2481074 GCA_020353195.1 Phycisphaerales bacterium
CCAGCGGTGCGGACGGGCGGTTCGCCTTCCTGAACGTGCCTCCCGGGCCGGTGAACGTGACCGTGCGCTATCCCGGTGCACCGACCAGCCAGGTCGGCCCGGTGGTCGTGTGTGCCGGCGAGACGAGCAAGATCGACGTCACCGTTGAAGGCGCCGAAGCTGCGCAGCAGGAGCCGTTCCTCCTGTATGTGATCGCGCCGGCTGAACGTTCGGAGACTTCGGCGGAGGTCGTGCATGTGCTCGGAAAGGTCGCGCCGGAGTGCAAGGTGCGGGTGGGCGACGAGGACGTCGAGGTGTACTCCACCGGTGGATTCGCGCGGGACGACATTCCCCTGGAAATGGGGACCAACGGCGTGGAGGTTGTGGCGACGGCGCCCGACGGCAAGACGGTCACTCGGGCTCTGACGGTGATTCGAAAGAAGCGGCCGCCGCCGTCGCCGCCGTCGGAACTGAAAGTCGTTGAGCCGGCGCAGGACTTGGCCGTTCTTCCCGGTGAGGTTCTTTCCATCAGGGCCACCGGCCCGCCCGGGCTTTCGGGGTACGCAACCGGCCTGGGCCAGCCGGCGAAATGGCCCCTGGCGGAAGTCGTGATAGATGACGGTCAGCCGACGGGGAGGTACACGGCCGCGGTTCGTGTGGGTACGCAAGCGTTCGGCCTCGCGTTGCCGGTCCGCGTGTGCCTGCAGGAAGAAGGGGCGGAGCCGCTGTGGGCGGAGTCGGAGGGGAAGGTGGAAGTCTGGGATCCGGCTGCGGTGCGCGTCGGTGAAACGAAGGGCGAACGAGCGGGGATCACATTCGGCACGCATCGCGTGCGACTGGGAGGCCCGTATCTTGCGGAAGTACCGGCCGGCACGCGGTTTGAGATCGTCGGTGCCAGGGGCCCGGACTTCAGGATCAGGCTCAGCGAAGCGCTGTCCGGGTGGGTCGCGAAGAGGGACGTCGTACAGCTTCCGGCCGGCACTCCGCCGCCGCATAACTTCTTCACGTCGTGTCACATCGGTGGTGATGAGGAATACGACAAGCTTTCGATTCGCTTGAAAGAGAAGGTCGTGTTTGCGGTCACTTCGGAAACCGAGCCTGCGAATCAGTTGTACGTCGACCTGTTCAACACGCACCACGCGACGACGTGGCTGACGCACAAGTCCGGTGCGAAAGTGATCGGCCCCGTCCACTGCGAGCAGATGGCGGACGACTGGGTTCGCCTGACCGTGCCTCTGCGGTGCAAGTGGATTTGGGGTTACTGGACGGAGACGGAGGGGAACGTTCTGAGCCTGTACGTCCGGCGCCCGCCGGCGATCGCCGCCGCTGGGGATTCGCCCCTGAAGGGCCGGCTCTTCGCGCTGGAGGCGGGCCACGGCGGCCGCAGCTCCGGGGCGGTCGGGTTGATGGGCACGAAGGAGAAGACCGTCAACGTTCATGCCGTGAATGAGCTCAAGAAAGCGCTGGAAGAACGCGGAGCCAAGGTGGTCCTCGTGCGGCCGGGAGACTCGGCGCCGAGCCTGTGGGAGCGTGCGCGGCGTGCGAACGAGGCCCAGGCCGATCTCTACGTGTCTGTCCACGCCAACGCGACAGGAAGAGCGAACGGTTATCTGCGGGTTTCCGGAACGAGTACGTACTACAGGGATGAGCACTGTCGGCGGCCGGCGGAGCTGGTCTATAACAAGCTGCTGGAGCTGGGGTGGAACGAGTTCGGCGTGGTCGGGAATTTCTCGTATGCGCCGCTCCGGAACACGTACACGCCCGCCATCCTGATCGAGCAGGCGTTCATGTCGCATCTCGCCGACGAGGCGCGCCTGCTTGATCCGGAGTACCAACGGGCGCAGGCGGAAGCCGTGGCCTCGGCGCTGGCCGAGTTTTTTGACAGTGTGCGCGAGTAGCGCGACATCTTGGGAGCCAAGCCGGCAGAATGGTCCGCGTCCGTGGCTGGGCTTCGAGTGGGCGAGCGGTGACGGGCGGGGGCACCGCGAGCCGAGGTCGGTGTTATCGGACGGCTTTGGGCCCATCGGCTGGCCGGCGCGCGTCATAGCCCGGGGAGCGGCCCAGAGCCCCCCGGCTCGAGCGTACTGGCATTTGGCCGCCGGTGCGAAATCCGGTATCATCAAGGGGGATGGCTGACCGGGGGTGGTATGAGGCGTTGTGGGTGGTCGGTGGAAGGAAGCGCATGCCGGTTTCGTATCTACGATTTGGCTTGGTGATTACAACGGCATTGGGTTTCCGGGAGTACGCTGCGGGAAGTAGCACCTCGCTTGCACGGGAATCGTGACGAGCCGTGGTGAACGAGACGTGAGGGCGCAGTCCTGCGCGATGTTTATACGATTGCACTGCTGATGGCCGAAGGGTCGTGACCCGGGCCCGTATTGCCATGAGGTTGAATCAATGAGACTTCTTGTGTGCAGAATCCGGATGTGTTTGTTGGCGGCGGCCCTGTCGGTCGTGCCGCCGTTCGTCGATCGGGCGCCGGGTGAGGTCTTGCAGGTCCCGCTGGCGACTGAAGGCGCCGGAGTGGTCCCGGCGGAGGTGATTGTCCGTGGCCCGTGGGGTTCGGACGCCGGTCAGTTCGGGAAGGTGGATGAAGCGTCCCGTCCCGGCCCGATGGACTTCGCCGTGACGGGTGACACGTTGTACGTGCTGGACCCGGTCAACGCCCGTGTGCAACTGTTTGACCTGGACGGGAACTTTCGGCGAGAGGTTCTCATTGGGACGCGGACGGCTGACTTCATGTGCGTCGACGATGAAGGCAACATCACCGTGCTTGACGCCTTCGTGGGTCGGGAGTTCAAGACCTTCTCGGTTTCCGGCAAGATCCTGGCGCACGCCCGGTTGCCCGCGTCGATCGGCCTGGCGTCTGCAATCTTCACCGGCGCTGGCCGCGTGTGGATCGAGGAACGACACAACCGGGTCTATGAGGTTGGTGTCGCCCGTGACAAGCCCGGGGCACCGGCTAAGGTTGTGGGCACGCGGATGGGTCGGCCGCTGGGCCGCAGCGACGGCGCCGTCCGCGCCGAGAAGGATGGGACGCACAACGTCGTCATTCACGCCGATGCTGCGGGGATGGCGGGCGGGGCGGTTACGCTTCAGTTTCCCCGGCGAGTTTCCTCGATTGTCGCTCTTGAATCTGATGACAGCGGGCGGGTGTATCTGGCTGCCAGTTGCCCGCGCGCCTCGGGCGGCGATCAGTGGAAGTCGGACATCGTCCTGGTGGTGATCGCGCCGGACGGCGGGATTGCCGGATCGCTTTGCATGCCTGATGCCTATGTGACGGACCACTACCGCAAGCTGTTCGTTACCCGCTCGGGCGGCGTCATCCAGATGCAAACTACGGAGGACGGACTGCGCTTCGTGCGTTGGGTATTGGAGGCGCAGCCAGATGGAAGGAGGTCGTGATGAACGCCGGCCGGGGGGTTTTCTGCATCCTTGTCGTTATCCTGATGGCTGACGCATCGCCGGGCGAGATTCCGTACAAGACGCGCAAGAACATCATCGACTACGGTGCCACGGCGATCGGGTCCCCTTACATCTGGGGCGGTGGCAACTGGGACCCGAACGACCGCGATTTCGGCGGGGCCGACTGCTCGGGGTTTCTGTGCAAATCCTGGTCGCTGACGAGGTGGACGCCGTATCGCATCGACTACCACGGGCCGTACTCGACGATCAACCTCATCCAAACGCCCGGCCCCGATTGGACCGAGGTGGACCGGTCCAGCCTCATCTATGCCGACGCGATTGTCTACCGGTACAACAATAACGAGAGCGGCCATACGTACATCTTTCTCTCGGGCGACGGCTGGGGCGAGCATGAGGTATACGAAGCCCGGGGGACCGATTATGGTATCGTGCACCGATGGCGCACCGTGTACAGCGGCGCCGAGATTACGAAGGGGATTCGGCGCAATCGCCTGATCGAAAACATCGACGTTACCGAGCACATCATCGAAACCGACGACGGGGCTCCCTACTACACCGACTTCGGCATGACGGGCAGCTCGCAATACGACAGCTACGCGCCCGGGTGCAAGGAGGGATACTGTCGATATCACTGGGTAACGACCGATCGCAATGAGACGTGCACCTACCAGCCGGATCTGCCGGAGACCGGTTGGTATCGGATCTACGTCACGTGCAACGACAGCAGCCCGAACGTCCAGGGAGTGGGCGTCACAGTTAACCATGCCTCGGGTTCGGACAGCTTTGTCTGGGACCAGAGTTCACAGGCGGATCTCAACACGTGGGTGCCGATCGGCAACGAGAGTTTCCTGTTCACCATGGGGACGGCGGGCACCGTGGTCTGGGACGACTTCAATGCCACGCCCACTGACGGCAGTCACGTCTTCCGCGGGGACGCCACCAAGTTCACGCTGGACAACCGCGTTGAGGTGGACGGCGTCGGCGGGGCGCCGGGCAAGTTTGCCACGATTCGCGATGCCCTCGCCTGGATCAGGCTTCACGAGTCTGAGGAGCCTGACGTGATCAACATTGCGTGCGACACGGTGTTTGAAACCGGTTGCATGGAACTCAATGTGTTCGATGATCTGACCATTAATGGTGACGCCGACAGCAACGGCACGCCGGCCACCATTGTGGTGGTTCCCAGTGTTCCGTCCGATTGGTGGCGTCCGTGTGCGATGTACCTGGACATCCCCATTCAGCAGCGCTACACGTTGCGCGACATCATTCTGGTCCCGCAGTACGTTTCCGCGGGCCACGGCACCGGCGCCTACGGACTCGTCATCGACGAGCGGAACCCTTCCGGTGAAGCCTGTGCCATGTCTTTGACACTAGAGAACGTAACTGTAGCCGGTAGCCTCCCTGGGAACGTCGCCACGGATCCGGAAGTCGACTCGCGCGCGCTGGCCACCATGTTCGGCAGCACGGACGTAGGCTACGGGGGCAGCGTGCTGCAGCGGACGTCGGACTGGGCCGGTGACGACGCCTGTCGACAGGCCGTCAGCGCTGTCGACCTGACTGTTACCCACAGCGCGACTCGGGGTTTGGCGTTGATGTCGGCGTATACCGACTGGGACATGGACGGCGGCCTGATGGTCACCTACAACGGTCTCGAAGGTGTCAAAGCCGACCACATCGGCGGCAGCACGCTTACCACCCGTGATTCGTCCGGCTCTGGCCCGAACCGGATTGCCGGCAATCTTGGGGGCGGCGTGCTCAACGCGGGTGACGCCGGTGTGGGGTACTGCTCGTTGGGCAACTGCATCATCAGCGAGAATGCCGGCGCTCAGGGAGGCGGCCTGACATCGGACTACGCCACGACGATCGTCAAGAACAGCATCATTGCCGGCAACAGTTCCAGCGGGCAGGGCGGGGCCGTATCGGCCGTCGGCGGTACCGTGACCATGGCCAACTGCACGATCGTCAATAACACGGCCGGCGGAGGGGCTGGCGGTCTCTATTCTTCCGTCGCCAACCTGACCGTCTCCGAGTCGATCCTGTGGGGCAACAGCGCCGACCAGATCGACGGCAGCGCGATCGTGAGCTACAGCGATGTCCAGGGCGGATACGCGGGCCCCGGGAATATTGATCGCGATCCCGTGTTTGCCGACCCCACATCGGGTGATTACCACCTCCAGCGCAGCTCACCCTGTGTCAACGCCGGTGATCCGACGTTTGTTCCCGGCGCGGGAGAAACCGACATCGACGGTGATCAGCGGGTGCAGGGCGGATTCGTGGACATGGGTGCCGACGAAACGCCCTTCTGGGACGGCGATTTCGACCACGACGGCGACGTGGACTTAGACGACTTCGTCGTGTTTGCCGACTGCATGGCCGGGCCGGGGGTTGGCCCGTCTCCCACCCCGCCGGTGAGCGCTGGTGAGTGTCTTGACGTCTTCGACTTCGACGAGGATGGCGACGTCGATCTGCCCAATTTCGCCGACTTCCGGCTGCGTGCCGCATTCGCCGCCGTGTCGGATATCATTCTTGAGACGCGCGACGCCGGAGGCTCGGTCACACCGCCACCCGCCTATGTTGAGGACGGGGCATGGCGTAACAGCACGGCCAAGAGCACGGCTCCCGGCCTGACGGGTTCAGGCAGTCGTTACATAACCTACGAGTTGCCCAACACGGAAACGGATAACGCGACGTTCGTCCCGAGTGTTGTCGTACCCGGCTGGTACGAAGTCTTCGTAACCTGGGGCACGGGGGCCAATTGTTACGATGCCCAGTACACCATCCAGCACCACGACGGCGCGACGGTTCTTCTCGTTGACCAGATTCCCGAAGGTGTCACGGGGGCCAATGCGAACACGTGGGTTTCGCTTGGGCAATATCGGTTCGAGGCGGGTCAGAGTATCATGACCGCCTCGGTCAATGTGTCGGAGGAAACCGTCAGCGGCATACCGCACACGGGATGGAACCAGCGCGTGTATGCCGATGCGGCGAAGTGGGTCTTCATCGCGCCCTGAGCCCCGCGGCGGGCGGAGCCGGTGGAGGCGGGACGCGGGTTTGTCACCGTCCCATCGCATCGTCTTCCCGAACCGATGGGCTGTTGCATCGGCACGGTCGGGTTGGACAAAGGCCGACCGCGGACGCGGTTCTGTTTCCGGGCGAGCCTTATCCGGTTCCGTGAATCGGGTGCCTTGCTCGCGCTTGCACGGGCATGCTGATACCCTCAGAAGCCCTCGTCCCGGTCCGATGCTCGCCGGCTCAGGCGATCCCCCTCGAACGGCAGGTTGCCCCCGAGTGTTTCGCGTGCCGCTGTTAGTGCCAGGATATCGGTCGTCATCGGCACGCCAACTTGACCGTGAAGGCGAATAAGGACCGATTAGCCCTGTCAGAGCAGCCGATACTGACAATAGGATACGTACTGCCAAGGGGAGCGGACTAGGTTGGACGTTTCCCATGCGGCCGGATGCCACTGGCGGCCTGTTTGCCACTGTCGTGTGCGGTTGGATGGCATGGCTACGCTTGCGTGGCCACGGACACGCTCGCGCGAGCCGGAGCATTGCCCTCGACAGCTCAGCGTCATCCGCTCCGAGCAGTAACTTCCGCGGGACGTGCGCCTGATGGAATCTGCGCCGAGCCAACCCAGCATCCTTGTTGTCGACGACGATCGATCCACGCTCGATCTGGTCAAGAGATACTTGTCAGACGCCCGTTATGACGTTGTCCTGGCTGAGAACGCCGAGGAAGGCTGGTCTGTGCTGTGTCAGGGAGGCGCAGAGCTGGTCATCACCGACTGGAACATGCCGGGGACAAGCGGCTTGGATCTATGTCGCCGCATCCGGGCGCACAGGGAGCTCGGCTTTTTCTACATAGTCATGCTCACGGCGCAAGCGGCACAGGACAAGTTAGTGGAGGCTCTCGATGCCGGGGCGGACGATTATGTGACGAAGCCGTTCAGTCGGGACGAGCTCTTGGCAAGAGTGCGTGTCGGCCTCAGGATTCTGGCGATGCACAACGAGTTGGCACGCCGGAGCAGCGAGTTTTATCGGTCGAGTACGCGCCTCGCAGATCTCAACATCCAGTTGAAGAGCCAGGCTCTCAAGGACGGGTTGACGGGATTGCTGAATCGGCGTGAGGCACTGAGCCAGTTCTCCGGGCATTGGGCGGCGGCCGATGTCAGTCATGAACCGCTCTCCTGCGTCATGCTGGACATCGACCACTTCAAGCGAGTAAACGACACGTACGGTCACGAGGTGGGTGATCAGGTTCTTGTGGCGGTGGCCCGCCTGCTCAGGCAGACGTGCCGGGCAACCGATGTGGTCGCGCGTTTCGGCGGCGAGGAGTTTCTGATCGTGTGCCCACAGACGGCCGTTCACCACGCGGTGAAGATCGCCGAACGAGTAAGGCAAGCTGTCAAGGGAACGCCGATCCTGATACATTCCACGAGCATTCTTGTTACGGTCAGCCTGGGGGTCGCTGAGCGTGGAACGCACATGCGCGGGCCTGACGATCTGTTACGAGCCGCCGATCATGCACTCTATGCAGGCAAGCACGCGGGGAGAGACAGGGTGCAAGTAGCGGAGGCTGAAACGGAAGATCGCGCGCGATGTGTAGTTGATCACGACGCGGGTATACCGATTGAGTAACCGCTTTGAATCGTGCAGAGCACCCCCTGTCATCAGCCGGTGATCCTGACGGGCACGTCAGTCGATTTTTCGCCGTTGCGCGGGCACAGGTTTGCGGTGCCACTACTTCGATCGGATCATCTCATTTCAGAGAGTGTCGACCCGGGCATCCACGGGTGACCTGTCCTTCGGTCCATGTCCCCGTGTATGAGCCTGAGCACTTCGAGCCGCAACGTTCGTGAGGCCGAAGACCGTTAAGCCTCCTCGTCGGCAGAGTAGCTTTGGTTGACTGCGGTATTCGGGAGGGTCGGTCGGCCTTCTCCCATGAGCCCGCCGAACGCCGCGCTCCGATGCAGGCGTACCCGGAACGCGGTGCCCAAGGGTAGCGGACATGCGACAGCGACTGAAGCCGTGACCACTTGTTCCGCATAACGGGTGTTGCTACTCCGGACTCACCTGCGTGAACGAGAAACAGGCGTCTTTTCGATACACTGCTTCGTTTTTGACGGGCCGTATTTGTATTGGATATTGTGACAGGAGCGTCACGCAATCGGGCACCCGACGCGTGCAGGTGTGGGACAGGTTCCCATAACGTGCGGCCGGTGTTCCAGGGGGCGTCGAAGCGAGAGAGACGGCTCCGCAAGGACCGCCGACAGGGCGAAGCGTTACGCGGCCGTGAACCGCGAGCGGCGGATCCACAGCCCAGGCTTCGGCCAGCGGTCCTGCACCACGGTCGATGTGTGGTTCCACTGGCCGCGGGCCCCGACGAAGACGTTCTGCAAGGCCGCGAAACTGGAGGGGATTTGGACAAATGCCCGAGAGCTTAGACGGTAGTAATAAGCGCGATCTCACACATCTGATTGCGAATGACGAGTCGCTCAAGCAGAATGAGCGGCGTGACGAAGCGCCGCCCGCTAAGAAAGCGAAACTCGAGTTCGAGCCGCTCGAGCCGCGCATCCTGCGGTCGGGCACCTGGGTCGATGCGGATACGGGTGACCCCCTGGCAGGCCCGACCGAAGGGAACGACCTGTTCACCGGAACCGGCGGGGATGACGTAGCCGACGCGCTGGCCGGTGATGATACGCTTATCGGCGGCTCGGGGCTGGACACGCTTACGGGCGGTGCCGGCAACGACGTCATGTTCGGCGATCAGGATGATGACACGCTCTACGGCGGCGCCGGAAGTGATGAGGTTCACGGCGGAGCCGGGAACGATGAGGTTCACGGCGGGCAGCAGGCGGATGTGCTCTTCGGCGACGAGGGGAACGACGTCCTTTACGGCGACGAACGGGAGGACGTTCTTGACGGCGGGCTCGGTGAGGACCAACTCTACGGTGGCACCGACAATGACGTGCTCATCAGTGGCGGCGGCAACGACCATATGGATGGCGGAGAGCAGGACGACACCTTCAAGTTCACCGGGGCCCAGAACGGCGACGTTATCACCGTGGTCGGCGGGACGGGCACGGACACCATCCACCTGGTCGGCTACAACAACAATCAGATCAGCGACAACGGCTCCACGATCACCGTGGACATGGGAGGTGGAGAGTCCTTCGCGATCAACTACACCAACATCGAACAGATTATCACCAACCAGGGCCCAAAGGCGCCTAATCACGCGCCGATCGCCGGCGACGATTTGGTCAGCACGACCGAGGATACGCCGGTGACCACGGAAGACCTGCTGGCCAACGACACGGACGTGGACGGTGATCCGCTGACGGTGGACAGCTTCACCCAGCCGGCGCACGGCGGCGTGGTCTATAACGGTGACGGCACGTTCACGTACACGCCAGATGCGAGCTTCAGCGGCGAAGACTCGTTCACGTACACGATCAGTGACGGGCGCGGCGGGACCGACACGGCCACGGTAACGGTAACCGTGAATCCGTTGATCGGGCCACCGGTGAACAGCAATCCGGTCGCCGTGGACGACGATGGCGTGACGACCGTCGAGGACACGCCGGTGACCACGGAGGACCTGCTGGCCAACGACACTGACCCGGATGGCGATCCGCTGACGGTCGACAGCTTCACCCAGCCGGCGCACGGCGGCGTGGCTTACAACGGCGACGGCACGTTCACGTACACGCCGGATGCGAACTTCAGTGGCGAGGACTCGTTTACGTACACGGTCAGTGACGGGCGCGGCGGGACTGATACGGCCACGGTGACGGTCACCGTGAGCCCGCAGAACGACGCACCGATCGCCGGCGATGATTCGATCAGCACGACCGAGGACGAACCGGTGACCACGGGCGACCTGCTGGCCAACGACACCGACCCCGACGGCGATCCGCTGACGATCGACAGCTTCACGCAGCCGGCGCATGGTGGCGTGGTCTATAACGGTGACGGCACGTTCACGTACACGCCGGAAGTAGGGTTCAGCGGCGAGGACTCGTTCACGTACGCGGTCGGTGATGGCCGGGGTGGGACGGATACGGCCACGGTGACGGTCACCGTGAATCCGCAGATCGAGCCCCCGGCGAACGCCAACCCGGTCGCTGTGGATGACGTTGGCATAACGACCGTCGAGGACACGCCGGTGACCACGGAGGACCTGCTGGCCAACGACACTGACCCGGACGGTGACCCGCTGACGGTGGACAGCTTCACGCAGCCGGCGCACGGCGGCGTGGTTTACAACGGCGACGGCACGTTCACGTACACGCCGGATGCGAACTTCAGCGGCGAGGATTCGTTCACGTATACGGTCAGCGACGGCCGGGGCGGGACCGACACCGCGACGGTGACGGTGACCGTGAATTCACAGAATGACCCGCCGCTCGCCGGGGACGATTCGGTCAGCACGACCGAGGACACGCCGGTGACGACGGGGGATGTGCTGGCCAACGACACGGATCCGGATGGTGACCTGCTGGCGGTCGACAGCTTCACGCAGCCGTCGCACGGGGACGTAGTCTATAACGGTGACGGCACGTTCACGTACACGCCGGACGCGAACTTCAGCGGCGAGGATTCGTTCACGTACGCGGTCAGTGACGGCCAGGGAGAGACCAACGCGGCGACGGTGACGGCCACCGTGAAACAGGATGAGGCCGGTTCGAGTGGGTCGGGCGCACCGGGGGGCCATAACGACGCCGCCACGTCCGTGAGTGATAGCGAAGCGGAAATGCCGATTGACGCACCGAGCGACAGCCCGAGTTTGGCCGAAGCCCTTGCGCCGCCGAGCGAGGACAGGACCGGTACGCCAACCGCGTTTGCGAGTGACCGTCCGGATGCCGTTCACCCTGATCTGCCGGAGAGCGAGGATAATAAACCTGAGTTGCGGAGGAGCCACGCGGAAACGACGACCGGGGAGCAGACGACGATGGGGGACGAGACGGGAACTCCGCCGGTGATCGATTCCCTACCGCCCGACGACGCGGCGGTCGTGGAGTCGGAAGCGGACGTCCAGGAGAGTTCCCCGTGGGAGGGTGACGAGAACCTGGGTGTGTTCGATCCTGCGAGAGAAGCCGTGGGAGTCGCGCTTGCCGCCGCATTCATCACCGATCCGAAAGCGAATCCGGACCGCCGTGGGCACATCGACGGGGAGAAGCCGGACACGACCGCACGCGCCGTTGATCCTCCCGCCGGTTCGGTGAGAGAGATTGACCTCTCGCTCCGGTCGGTGGCTCAGACGCCGGTTGAACCCCCGCGAGGGTACTTCGGTCTGGAGTTTGACCAAGTCTTCGACGCGAAGGACGTCGACAGTGGGCCACTGACGTTCCAAGGAGACCGCGCTTCAGCGCCCGACGGGGATTCGCGGGTAGCTATGCAGGAGAAGCCGGAGGACTGGAGAGATCAGCCGTTCGGTCGCCAGCAGGAGGAGGCAGCCCCGGAGGCCGAGGGAAAGGTAACGGCCGGGCAGTCGGTCGCACGTGGCGGGTTGCTTGCCGGGTTATGGGGCCTGTTTCGCAGGTGGACGGGGACCTCAAACCGGGCCGAACGGGAGACGCGTACGGCCAAACCTTGATGGCGTTCGGGCGTTCAGTGGCATTTAAGACACCTCCACGATGTACCGATAGGGCCGGTGGTGAGAGGTTCCGCCTCCTCTTTTGTTATCGGACACAATGCGCATGCAGCTTCCCCCGGGCGACTACGGAGTTTTTCGCCGTTGCCGATTCAGGTGGTTCCTGTTTCTGGCTGCGATCATACACTGCTGGCCGGGTGCGATGGCCTCGGGTCAGGAGGGCGTTCCGCCGGGCCTCGGGACCGAGTCGCATGCGGGCGTCGTTGTCGGTTTTACGGCCCCGTTTCGCAAGGCGACTCTCGCCACGCTCCAGCAAGGACGAATCAGGCGGTTTGCGGTCGATGAAGGGCAGATGGTTGCGCGTGGCGACACGCTCGTCGAGCTTGACGACGCGGTGCAGCGGGCCCTTACGGAAATCGCGCGCCTTGAAGCCGAATCAGACCTTCGTGTGGAGTTGGCGCGCGTTGAGATGAAGCGCGCTCAGGAGGAGCTGGATCGGGTGTCGCGGCTCAGCAGCGACGCGATGGCCTCCGCGAAGGAAATGAGTGAGGCGAGGGCCGAAGCCGATGCGGCCCGACTGTCCTTCGGGTTGTCCAAGCTGGAGCACGAGGAAGCGGTACAAGACTACAAGATGCATCGTGAGATACTCGCGCAGTTGGCGGTGCACGCCCCATTCGCCGGCTACGTCTCGGCGCATCTGAAAGAACTTGGGGAGACGGTCGAGGAACGTGAAGGGATCATCGATCTCGTGCAGCTCGATCCGTTGCTGATATCGGTCGACTGTCCCCTCGAGCTCATGCGATCGGTTCAGCTCGACAAGAAGGTCGAGATCCGGCCGGTCGACTCGGCGTGGAGGCCGCGCGTCGGGACGGTCACGTTCATCAACCGGGTCGCCGACGCAGCGAGTCAGACGTTCAAGGTGAAGCTGCACGTGCCGAATAAGGACCTGCGGTGGATTTCGGGGCTGAAGGTTGAGGTCCATCTCGGGCGCGACCCTGTGATCGACTCGGATCAGAAGCCGCCAGACGACGGTCTTTCGGTCGACCCGCCCCAGGCCGCACTGATGTCCTCGCGCCGGGATTTCTCCGACTAGAAAGGATTATAGCGACACATGTTTGGCGACAGTGATTACTCAATTGGTCCCATCAGCCGTGACGATGCTTTCGATCTTCTTCAGGAGCTGGAGAAGAGCGCCTCTGAGGAGATGCGCCAACAGCGCGCCCACTTTCGCGTGGTCGTCAAGTCGACCCTGATCCTGCGTCCAGGCAACGCCAGCGAGCGGTCGAAGTTCGAGATGGAAGGGGTGACGGGCGATCTGTCGGAGGGGGGCTGCCAGGCCTTGTTTTCGACCCCGATCCGCGTCGGAGACATCTATCAGCTGCAATTCGACCGGGAGGTCCTCGATCTGGCGTTGACATACGCGCGCTGTGTCCGCTGTCGTGTGCTCCGCGATGATGCATTCGAGGTCGGCTTCCAGTTCTTCAAGCCGATCGTTCTTCCGGAGCGGACATTAATGCAGATCGCCGCCAAGAATGCCGGCGAGCACTTGTAGGCCGGAATAGGAGATTCGGTGCCATCGCATGCTGCGAATCAGGTTCAGTCGGAAACGAAGGCCGACGCCGAGCACGGTAGGATGTCCGGTGTGTACGTGGACATCGTCACGCTGGCGTCTAGCGCTTCGTCGAAGCGGGCTTTCTATTCACTAGCCCTCAGGTGCGTCGCGAGCGCCCTCGAAAGTCCCTACGCCACAGTGTACATGCGATCGCCGACGGAGGTCATTGACGAGGAGCACCACAGCGGTCCGACCGACCCCGGTTTCTGGCGGTCCGCTGTCCAGGGGTTCCTGACGGATGCGATTGCCGCCGGGCAGCCACGTGCCAAGCTTCTCAGCGTACGTGAGTCGTCGTTGAAACTCGGGATGATCGCGGTGCCGCTCGTTGCGACGCAGGAGGGGATCGACGGTGGGCTCGGGCTCGTCACCCGAATGACCGAGCAAGACGTGAGCGATCGGGTTCGGACGGTCGAGTCCCTGGTGGCTCTCATTTCGAAAGTCGCCGAATCGCTCGAGATGCCCCGATCCGCGGGGTCGGGGCAAGTGCATTTGCCGCATAGCGCGCTCTCTCGAAGTGCTGAGTTTCTGGCACCAAAAGAGCTCGCCTTTTCGCTGACCAACAGCCTGCGTAATAGGCTGGGATTTGAGCAAGTCGCGATCGGGTTGGTGACTCGAAACCGTGTCGAGCTGCTCTCGATTTCGGGCATGGATGATGTCCGCTCCAAGGGCCCCGGCGTCGTTCAGATGCGTGCGGCCATGGAGGAGTGTGTCGACTTCGGCAAGCTGCTTTTTTGCCAGAAGAGCGACTCGTGGTCGGCGGTTTCGAAATCGACCGGCCATCGCCTGCACAAGCAGTGGCATAACGCCACCCGGGGGGCGGCGGTTGCGTCGATCCCGCTGAACACCGGCGACAGGTGCGTCGCCGTGTTAAGTCTGCGGCACGTGTCCAATTCGTCATTCACGCTCGAGGACCTTCAACAGATTCGCGATGCCGTTGAGCCGTATGCATCTGCCTTGTTGTTGCTGGAACGTGCTCAGCGCGGCTTGGTGCGACATGCATATGAGTCTGCCTGGGAAGGTTTCGCCGCTCTGGTGCAGCCGAGGCGGTACGGAGTCAAGCTGACTGCACTGCTCATCACGCTGTTCGCCGGCTGGTTCCTGTTCGGAAGCCTGGATTACGAAGTGACCGTTCCCTGCGCCTTGCAGCCGGCCCAGTTGCGTCACCTCACCGTGCCGTATGAGTCGGTTCTCGCCTCGGTGGCGGTCACGGCGGGTGACCCGGTGCATGCCGGGCAAATCCTGTGTGAGCTGGACCATCAGGAACTCGATCTTGAGTGGGCCGAGCTTCGCGCCGAATACGCGGTGGCTGAGCAGGAGGTGCAGCGTGCGATGGCCGGTGATTCGCCCGTCGAGGCGCGCCTGGCTGAGGCAAATGCCCGCCTGTTCCGCGCCCGGCTCGCCATCGTCGAGCATCGCATCGATCAGGCGACGATCCGGAGTCCGGTCGATGGTGTGGTTGTTGACGGCGATTTGCGCGAGCGGGTTCGCGGGGTCTTCCGCCAGGGCGAGCCGCTCTTTCAAGTCGCTCCGCTGGGCGATTGGAAGTTACGCCTGGAAGTGCCCGAATGGGCCATCTCCGAACTCACCGTGGGGCTCCCAGGCCGATTCGCCACTCATGCCCGCCCAGAGAAGCCCGAGGCGTTCCGCGTGGCGCGTATCCGTCCCAATGCCGAGATTCGTGACGGGAGGAACGTCTTCGTTGCTGAAGCGGGCGTGAACATTGACGCGGCATGGATGCGCCCCGGAATGGAAGGCGTAGCCAAGATCACCGTCGACCGGCGCCCGGTCTGGTGGGTCACGTTTCATCACATAATCAACTACGTGCGACTGCATCTATGGCTTTGAATTCCTCCGCAGCAATCTCGACGAACCTTGCGGCGCGCTTGGGCGGCGTGCGCGTGAGACTGCGCGAGGATGTTGACATTACGCGGCACTTGTTTCGCGGAGAACCTTCGTACATCATTCGCGATCCACTGACGTTCGCTAGTCACCGGTTTGACTTCTCCGATTACGAGATCCTGGTAAGCATGGACGCTTCGCGTCCGCTGTCGGAAGTGTTCGACGACCTGGTCGCGCAGGGAAAAGTGACTCGCGACAACGAAGAGTCGTTCTACGAGTTCGTCCTCTCTTTGCACCGGGCGGGGCTGCTGAACCTGCCTGTCGCCGACGGCAGATTGCTCTATCGGCGCAACCAGGTGCGGCAGGCCAGCCGTCGCCGACAGAAGGCTCTGAGCCTTCTATACCTGCAGGTACCTGTCTGGAATCCTGACGAGTTTCTCGACAAGACGATCAGCCTGGCCCGCCCCCTGTTTCGTCGTGCTTTCTTCGTCCTCTGGCTGGCGCTCATGTGCGTCGCGGGTCTGACCGTCTCAAACCGCTGGCAAGAACTGTCGGATCCACTGCACGGGCTCCTGGCGGCGAGTAACTTGCCGCTGATGTGGGTGATGTTGATCGTCCTCAAGGTATGTCACGAGTTCGGTCATGCATACGCCTGCAAGCACTTCGGCGTGCCCGTGCGAGAGATGGGTATATACCTGGTCGCCGGAACTCCATGCGCTTATGTCGACGCAACCGCGTCGTGGGAACTGGTACAACGCTCGCAGCGTGTGATGGTTGGACTGGCGGGCATGTACGTCGAATCGTTCCTGGCCGCCCTGGCGGTTCTCGTGTGGGCGCTTACTGGTCCGTCGCTGGTCAATTCCGCAGCGTATAACGTCATGTACCTGGCCAGTATCGTAACGGTGGTGTTCAATCTCAATCCGCTTATGCGTTTCGATGGCTACTACGTTCTGAGCGACATCTTGGGGGTACCGAACTTGGGGCAACGGGCACACGCGTACGTGCTCGGCGTCGCCAAGCGAGTCAGTTTCGGCATTCGCAGCGGGCCACGGGTCGCAGGGATCAGACTTCGGGCCGTGCTGCTGGCCTATGGTGTTGCGGCGCCGTGCTACAAGATGTTGGTGCTGTTGGCCATCGCCGCGTTGCTGGCGTCCAAACTGTTCATCGTCGGATTCGTCATGGGGAGCGCCTACTTGCTGGTCCTTATTGGAGGGGCCGGATACCGTTTGATCCGGTATCTCTGGTACGCGGAAGAGACGGCACCGATGCGAAATCAGGCGGTGGCCTTGAGCCTGCTGATGGTGGCTTTCGTTCCGGCCGGCTTGGTGGCCATTCCGCTCCGCACGGCCGTTCAAGCGCAGTGCATTATAGTCGCAGAGAACGAGGCCGTCGTTCGGGCGGAAACGTCCGGGTTTCTGCAGCGCACGGAGGTGCTTGACGGAGACATCGTGACACCCGGCAAGCTGCTGTCGGAATTGGGCAACGACTCCATCAGCGACCTGCTTGCCGAGGCAACCGCCCGGCTCGAAGCCGCCGAGATTCGACGCGATGCCTACCGGTTAGACAGACCGGCTCAGGCCAACGAAGAGGCCCAGCGCGTTTCCGCGTACCAACACGAGGTCGAAAGACGTCAGAAACAGCTTACGTCACTTCGCGTGCGTTCGCCCGTTGCTGGTCGTGTTATTGCGTGCCTTGGCCCGACCGACGTCGGGAGGTTTATCGAAGCCGGCGGGGAACTCGCGAGAGTCGTTTCCGGCAATTGGCAGGCCCACGCGCTGCTGAATGAAGAAGATATCGCTGCCGCCGAGCCCGAAGTCGGCGACACCGTCGAACTTCGCACGGCTGCTGCGCCAGGAGAGAGTCTGTATGGAATCATCGAGCGCATTGACCCGACCGGCGACCGGCAGATTCCGCTCCCTGCACTGACACACGAGGGCGGCGGCGATATCGTCGTCGCACCCGTGAGCGGCGCGGCCCTCCAGCCCTACTTTCTGCTCACCATTGAGCTCACCGGCGGCAAGCACCAGGGAATGCGGCACGGCATGACCGGAACCGTCCGGCTCGAAGCACTGCACGAACCCGTGGGCCTGTACATTTACCGCCGGGTGGCGCGCTTCCTCGACGCACTGAGGCAGGAATAAGTCGGGCAGACTGTCCGTCACCGATCGCCCCCGCCGGCGCGGCCCGATAAGCGTTCGTCTGTCGGAGCGCGCGTTTCCAGCTCGTCTTGCTTCATGCGCCAACCGAACCCGCGTTCCGGACAGAAATACGGGACCATCGTGATTGCCGCGGGTTTGTTTCACTCCTGAAGCGCCCGGGTGTTACTTGCGCATCTCTTTCACCGCCGCCGCGACAAGTTCGGCAACCCGCTTGCCCGAAAGGAGCATTCCGCCGAAGATCGGTCCCATGCGCGGACCGCCAAACGTCGCGCAGACGCTCATCCCTGACACCCAGAGTCCCGGAAACGCCTCCGCGACATTCTCGACGACGAACGCCTCGCCGGCTGCGGCGTCCATGGGCCCTTCACGGGACCGGTCGGTGAAAACATCGGCCAACAGACCTCGCCGGCGAAGAGCTTGGACCACGGCCGCATCATGGCCCGTACCATCCACGACGGCGTTCGCGGAAAACATGATGGGGTCAACCGGAAGCGTCTCGCCGATCAGCGGACGGTTCACGACAACGCCGGTAACCCGTTCCCGCTGAACGCACACGTCCTCTACCATCATGAGGTTGAACAGCGCGGCTCCGGATTGAACGGTTTTCAGGCACAGACCCGCCGCCAGCTCGACTGCGTCAGTGGTGTGCAGCCCGCCGCTCGCGGATTCATGGGCGACGCCGATCTCGTCGAGCAGGGGCAGGGCCTCATCCTGGATGACGGCCTGGCTCATGGCCATGCCGCCTCCCCATAAGCCGCCGCCCGGCGAGAGCCGCTTCTCCAACACGGTCACCTTGAAGCCGTCTCGGGCGAGACGAATCGCCGCCATCATGCCCGACGGACCGGCCCCGACGATGAGCACGTCGTTTACGATCCTGTCCAGGAGCTTGTCGTGAAACGTGCTTATGATCGTCCGGGAAATCGTCGTCTCTTCCAATCGGTCCATTGAACCACTACTCCTGAGTCACTTCTCCGGCACGCTCCGCGTCCCGAACGTCCTCTGAAACCAGCCTGATGTCGGTTGCCGCCCCCATGTCGGTGTGCTCGACAACCGGCTTCCTCTTGATCCGGGCCTCGGTCACCGCCGGATCATACCGGATCCTCTCGGCTCCTGTAAGGCCCCGCTGGCCGGTCGGTGTCTCCGGCGGGCCGGCGTCTGGTGCAGGGCGGCGCTCTGTCGGTCGATCGGCTTGACGGGCTGTTTGCCTTTGAGCCGGAAGGCGTTATTGTTGATGGTCACCTGTGGGCACATACGATCATCTGCCCGTGCTGAGGCGATGATGCAGCGCCTGGCGGCCGGATGGTAGCCGGGTGGCGGTCCGACGCCATCGATCGTCCGGGCGTTGAGCTGAATGTGCCGGCGAGGAGGGGTGATGCTCCGAGCGACCCGCTTGCCGGTATCGCGGTTTTTGCGTATGAATCGAGGGGCGGGCGGGAGGCTTGCTGGCGATTCTCGTCGAACCTCGTTGGAGGAGTGGCCGAGTGGTTTGAGGCGACGGTCTTGAAAGCAAAGCCCGCCGAATTCACGCCTGTAAATTCCGTTTCTGCAACGTTTTGTTGGTGTGGCGCTGGGCGCGCCGAGCATTTAGGTACACGTTTAGTTACCGATGTAGGCGCGTAATGGCGCTGTGCGTGCCAACATACTACCGCCACGAATCGCGCATACGGCGGCATAACGGCGGTTTGCCAGGCGGCCGTTGTTCCGCACGATGACGACCAGCCGTCCCTATATGGCGTGCTGGCCCAGGCAGCAGTCGGAGCAGCGGACGTGCAGGCCGCCGTCGACGGCGGCCGACGCCTGCCACCGCTGGAGCTCTACGAACATGAGCTCAGCGAGCTGCTTGGCCCTAAGCAGTAGCCATAGGCGCTTGGAACCAACCCGGCAACATATCGCCCCGCTCGTCACCCCAGTGGCGGGTGGGGCGATTCCTCAATTCCGTCGCTGGAGGCTGATTCACACCGCGACACAGCGCTTCCGGTTCGCGCCGTTCAGCCCGCACCTTGCGACCTCCCGCCGAGCACTCGCCGGTTTTGCATGCCGGTCAAGCCACTCTGTCATCGCAGCAACACGCTCCGGATCGGTTCGCGAAAGCGGGCGGATCTCGGGAACACCTTGCAGCAGGTGCTCACTGGCCAGCCTTGCCCTGGTGAAACGCAAGCTTGAGTCCCAACGTTGCAACCTCCTTAACGTCCGCACTGGTGCAGCCCTCGGTCACCGCGGCAGGTTCGTCCATCACCAGCGCCTTCGCATTGCGCCCCTTCAGCGCGACGTGAATCCGGAAGATCTCCGCGCGCTCTGCTTCGACGGCCCTGCGTAGCGGGCCTCCGAATCAAGTGTATCTCATTCGATGAACTGCACGTAGCCACCGCGCTTCTGCGTCTGCGCCCGATGCCATTCATTGGCCAGGAAGTGCCTCATCGCGCCCAGTAAGGAAGAACGAAACCGGCCGGGCTTGGCGTCTGCGGACGCGAATCCGCCCGTCTCAATAATTCGGGTGAAGAAGCACTGCGTCAGGTCCTGGGCCGCGTTCGACGAGTAACCGGTCCATGAGCGTTCCGGTTATCGCATAGACCGCGCATCAGCGGTCAGCGAGCGACCTGTTTCGAGACACGGTTCACGGCGCACGTACGCTCGCTATCGCGGTCGGCGCTGCCGTCGCACTGCTCGGAGTCGTGCCCGCGATCTTCTGCCGCGAACGACATGTCGCCCCGCCCAAGGTCTCCGCCATAAAGGGAGTTGCGGCAAGCACGATCGACTTCCTCCGTGGTTTCGTCACGACCTTAATATGCATACCTTTCTTGAAAATCTGCGCGGCGACTTTGCTCGTATTCAACGGTTACCAGCTCGCAGTTTCCTTTTCAATATACGTGATGATCTACTATTTGTTCAACGGAAACGATGTTCAGGGCGGAAAGCTGCTTGGCTGGTTTGGCACGCTTACCGCCGCCGCTACTTTAGCAGTGATCCCGCTGACAGGGTGGATCGCGACCAGGATCGGCAAACGGAGGACTTCTCTCATAACCATCTCCCTCTCTCTTGTCGGGTATGCCTTGAAGTGGGTAGGCTACAATCCTGATCATCCTTATTGGCTTCTCTTTGCCGCTCCTTTCGTTGCGTTTGGCACAGGATCTCTCTTCACCTTGATGGGTGCGATGATCGCCGACGTGTGTGATCATGATGAACTGAATACACACGAACGCCGCGAAGGGGTCCTCGGGGCGATTTATTGGTGGACGGTAGAGATCGGCATGGCTTTCGCCGGACTGCTCACCGGCATTATGCTGAATGCGTCGGGTTTTGACGTCGAGTTGAAGGCAGCACAACCTGAAGCTACCTTGTTCCTTTTGAGATTATTCGACGTTGGTGTGCCGCTGGCAACGTCCGCGCTCGCTATCCTCATCATGATGACCTACAAGATCACTGAACAAAAAGCCTATGAGATCCGAGCAGAGCTGGAACGTAGGCGTGGGAAACTGGGCGCCGATACAACGCCGCAGTCAGAAGCACCCTGAACATCGGTGTGATCAGGCAACGTAGGTCGGGCCTCAGCCGCCGTGTTGGCGAGGCCAGGCCCGCGTAGCGAAGGCGAAGCTGGGCGCCGTACGCGAGCGGTCCACAGCGTAGCGGGCCGCAGAGTCTCTTACATCTTGCCGTCCGGAGAATACATGGATTTGGGAGCCAAGGCACGCAAATCAGGTGGGACTTGATTTCGGCTCTCACAAATCACCCCTTTTTCTGCACCAGGTGGCTGTCTGCGTCCGATCCATATTATTAGCTGAAGGGAGGTTGTGTCATGCGCTTAGTATCGTCCATCTCGGTCGTTGCCCTTGGATTGATCTATCTGGCAGCATGCAACGCCGGTCCGTCTGGCGGCGGTGGGGCTTCCGAAACGCGCCCTGACGGTACGTGTGATCCGGACGCCCCCACCTGTGCCGAAGGTCAGGTCTGCGAACTGGTTATCGATGGCGATCCTCAATGCGCGACCCCCGTTGTACTGCGGGGGATCGTCGTAGTACTGGGGGATGAAACTCCGGTTGAAGGTGCTCTAGTACAGGCCGTGGATGCCAACGGGGCGGCGGTGGGAACGACCGGCATTTCGGCAAGCGACGGCACGTATTCCCTGGTTGTGCCAGCCGTTCGCGACGCTGAGGGTGGCCCGGTCGAGGGGGTCTACACGCTTCGCGTGCAGGCGGCCGAATACCAGGAGTTTCCCACCGCGATCCGACCGGCCCTGCCGCTGGATGTAGCTTCGGCGGAGTCCCAGGATGAGGGCTGGGTGGTTGAGAGCGCGCTGACCACGATCGGCCTTATTAGGATTCCCGGCGACACATCAGGTCTCGGCTCCATCAGCGGCATAGTTCAGGGCGAGTTGAATGCCGGGGCCTTGGTCGTGGCTTCCGATGAGCAGGCTGCCTTCACCGGCTTCAGCGACAGCGAGGGCAACTACGTGATCTTCAACGTGCCGTCTGGTAGCTACACGGTGCAGGGATATTTAGCGGGCATTCAACTCGAGGCGGTGACCGTTTCGATCGAGGAGGGAGAAGACGTCTCCGGCGTGGATTTGCTGCAATCGAGTCAGCCCTTGAGCACGGTCTCGGGCAACGTGCAGATCGTCAACGCTCCGGGTGGTGCGATGACCAGTGTAGTGCTGTGCGTCGAGAGCACATTCGACGACAGGACCGGACGTGGCAAGATGCCACCCGGCCTGCGGGTCGGGAGTGTGAATGGCGCGTTTTCGATTGGCGATGTGCCTGACGGGCGCTATGTGGTCCTGGCGGCGTTCGAGAACGACGATTTGGTGCGTGATCCGGATCAGACGATCGGCGGCACCGAGATCGTCCGCATCGAGTTGCCGGATCCCGCACTCGGGAACGAAGTCAACTTGCCAGAGGGTTTCAAAGTGACGGAAGCCCTGTCGGTCACCCGGCCGGGAGCCGAGGGGCCGGAACGGGTAGCCAACTCCACACCGACGCTTGAGTGGGAGGACGATTCCAGCGAAGACGGCTACGAGATACGCATCTTCGATGCCTTCGGTAACCTGGTCTGGGAGGATGAGATCGGGCCGACGACCGGTTCGGCCACGGTCACGCACCTGTATGCAGGTCCTTCGCTCCAGGAAGGCATGTTCTACCAGTTCCGCGTCACCTCATTCCGCGCACACACTGAAGTGCGGACAGCGATCAGCACCACCGAGGATCTCAAGGGGGTGTTCTTCTACTTGGACGCCGAGACCTCCTCGGGCGAAACGGAGCAGCAGCCTGAATGACATAGAGTCTTGTGCGAGAATCGCCCCATTGGCTAGGTTCTTAGCGGCGGGCGGGGCGATCGTCATGTCCATCAGAACGGCCACTCTGTCATCGACCACTGGCGTCACCCCCGGTGGCCGCGCCCTCTTTTCAAATCGCGACCTGCGCGTATCCTGGGGCCGGGAACGGAATTCACGGGTGACTGTCCAGGTCATACGTGGCAGGGACACGGACGGAGGAAACGATGCAATACCGACAGCTGGGTCAGAGCGGCGTGGAGGTGTCCGAGATCAGCCTGGGCTGCTGGACGCTCGGTGGCCTGAATTGGGTTGACGGTGTGCCCAACGGCTGGGCCGACGTCGATGACAATGAATGCATCCGGGCGATCCAGCGGGCGATCGATGCGGGCGTCAACCACTTCGACAACGCCGACTGCTACGGCAACGGGCGGGCCGAACGCCTCCTGGCTCAGGCCCTGGGCGAACGTCGCCAGAACGTGGTGATCGCCAGCAAGGTGGGTCACTTTTGCGGCACGGCCCAGCACGCTTACGAGGCGCTGCACGTCCGTCACCAGTGCGAGCAGTCTCTCAAGAACCTTCGGACCGACCATCTTGACGTGTACTACTTCCACCACGGCGACTTCGGCCCCGACGACTGCTACCTGGACGAGGCCCTGGAGACGTTCCACCGGCTTCAGGAGGAGGGCAAGATTCGGCTCGTCGGACTATCGGCATACTCCGCGGACGATTTCCGGCGGCTGGTGCCGAAGATCAGGCCGACGGTGCTGCAAAGCTGGGCGCACCTGATGGACGATCAGTTCATCCGGCCCGGCGGCCCGGTGGCCCAGCTCCTCGCCGAGCGCCACATGTCGTTCGTGGCGTTCAGCCCCCTGGCCCAGGGTTTGCTGTTGGGCAAATACGATCCGGACAAACCGCCGCAGTTTGAGGCGGGCGATTTCCGTAGCGAGCGGGACCGGTTTTCCACCGAGAGTATCCGCAAAGTCAATGCCCAGGTTGATCAGGTCAAGCAGCGTTTCGGCGCCTCCGCAGAGCAACTCGCTCGCGTGGCCCTGCAATACGTCCTGGCGCATGACAACATTGCCTGCGTCATCCCCGGTTTCCGCAACACGCGCCAGGTGGTGTGCAACGTCTCCGCGGCGGGCAAGCCTCTCGGTGCCGAGGAAGTGGGGTTTCTTCGAGGTGTGTTCCTCGAAAAGTAGCTTGTTCCGGCATCTGGGAGGCTGTGGCGATGGCTCAGGGAGGCTGAGACAGATGGCAGACATTCCCGGAAACCTCTACCTGGCGGGTTCCACGGTGCGAATTCCCGAGCACGATTTCCCGTTGTTCAAGCGCACCGCAGAGCGGCTTCATCCCCAGGGTTGTCAGGTCTTCATCCGGCCGAGAACAAGGACGGCAGCGTACGGCGGTCGAGGGTGTTCTCCATGCGCCTGGACATTCCGGCCCTGCGGAATCCGAAGCCGTCGTCCTTTTTCTCGGCTGGGCGTTGACCTGAATGTGCCGGCGAGGAGGGGTGATGCTCCGAGTATGCGGCTTGCCGGTATCGCGGTTTTTGCGTATGAAGCAAGCCGCAGGCGGGAGCTGCGGCGGCGATTCTCGTCGAGCTTCACGGGAGGAGTGGCCGAGTGGTTTAAGGCGACGGTCTTGAAAACCGTTGTGCGGGAAACCGCACCGGGGGTTCGAATCCCTCCTCCTCCGATTGCACGTCCCGACCTCGTCCGCATCATCTGCGGCCGGCGTGGGCACGCGAGACGGTTGGCGACGCCGAGCGGCAGGTGATCATGGACGGGATCGTCCCTGGCATCGTCGATGATTGTGGCTGAGTCGTGCAAGCGGCACGCCCCAGGCCCGCCCGTTCGAACAACCACCCCAGGTCGGGTGGTTACCGGCTCATGCGGTTTCACCGGATCCCGGACGCGTGCCCGTGATCTTGCTCATGCGCGCGCAGTTCCCTGCTAATACAGCTGCAGCCAGCGCGCACACACGGCAAACACGCTCGCCGCCAGGCTGATATAAGCCGCGGCGAAGGCGAACCGTCGTTGCTTCTGCAGGTCTGCGGAGGCGGACATCGAGGCGAATTCCGGAATACGGGCTGTACGAGCCAGCAGGTAGATGCCCACCAACGGCAGAGGAGAGGCCAGCCAAAGCCACAGCGGCGTCCCCGCCAGGAGGGGCACGGGCACGATGCCGAGCACGAGGACCAGCCAGAACAAGGCCGGAACGTCGCGAATGCCATAGCGAACCGAGGCGCCAAAAGCGACGCCCATCGCGACGACCAGCACGAGCCCACAGGCAACACCCTGTCTCAACAGGCCGAGGCCTACCAGTCCGATGGCCGCCAGCGCACAGAGCGTCACGCGCCGGAATGCCGCGAGTTCCGCCTCGACGTATTGTTCCGCCAGATCGCGCACACCCACCCGGTCGAATCCGTATCCACATTCGGGGCACCGTCTTTCCGGAATCGCCCGAAGGTTATAGCCGCACTCCGGGCAGAACAGCGCGTCGTCGCTCGTTTCCTCAGTTTGGCTGGTTTGACGATTCGCGTTGTCCACGACCGTCACCTCGTATCGCGTTTCCGCACTCCGGGCACACGCCGCTGACGTTGCCGGTCAAGTCGTACGCGCAGTTCTGACAATGCCCCATCGGTGGTCGGCGATCGCGGTGCCAGAGCATGGCGGTCAGGAGGCCGAGCAGCACTGCAGCCGTGAGTAATGGCACATGGGCGATTGAGCACGTGATTCCGTGTCTTGCATACGCGCGAAGGCGAGAGAATTGGTAGTCGCGAATCTCGTAGAACGATGAGATGAGGAACGATCCGGACCGCTCCGGCGGGACGGAGTGACCGGTGTCCAGATGTGCAACCGTGATTCTAAGATGCCCATCGTAGATCGCGATGTCGATCGTGACGTCACCTCCGGCGTATATGTACCCAAACCCCTGCCACATGCTTACTCCCCAGGCTACCAGCACGCACACGGTGAACACCAGCCCCGCCCATTTGAGCACACGCGCTGTTCGGGAGCGTCGTCGCATGGCGCCAATTATACCCCGTGGCACGATGGGGGATGCGAGCTTCGTCCCGACCCGTCGTCTGCCGTTCGCAGCGCCGCAATGCGGAGGCGGCGGGGCGACACGATGGGACGGTGCAGGGGCTTACGAACCGACAAGATCGGAGAGCGCAACCGCTCTGCGGGCGACTGCACCGGGCGTTCGAATCCCTCCTCGTCCGTTCGGGCAGAAGGGTCAGGGGTCTCTTGCCTGAAACGCCCGAAGCGGCCTACGCACGGAAGACACGCGCCTCCTTGTTCGCAGCAGAGTCATGCCGGCCAGCAGCATTGCGAGCGATGCGTATGACACGGCGCCGCAGAGGACCGGGTACGGCATCCACACGTCGATGATGGGCCAGAAGACGACGACCGGGGTGTCGCGGAAGCGGGCGGAATCCACGCAGTCGGCCAGGCCCGCATCCAGCAGCTCCTGTTCCGTGATGATGTCCAGGTGCGCGATGGCCGACGGGGCGTCCCGGTTGTCAATGTCGACGACGCCGAAGGCTTCGTCCGACAACATCCACAGCCGCTCGTCGAGCACATCGGCGCGGCGGACCAGGCCGCGGTGGTCGGCCTTGCCCCGCTGCAGCAGCCGGGTCGGCTGCAGGTCAATGATCTGCACCGAGTCGACCCATTCCAGCGTCTCCTCATTGAAGTAGCTGAACGGGACGAGAATGAGCCCCTCATCCTCCAGCACGCGCAGTGCCTTCTCGTCGTAGGTGGCCTCGGACATGACGCTGGACATGTCCTGCTGCCCGATGACCACGCGCGACATCAGCTGCGGCACCCACGGTCTGGACACGTCGTACAGCGCCACGGCCGGACGCAGGTTGAACGTTCCGTCGAAGCCGACGGCTACGAGGCGGTCGCCGAGCGGGACGAGGTGCGTGCTGAACCCCGGCACGACCAGCTCACCGGCGATCTGCGGGTCGAGCGCGCTCGACAGGTCGAGCACAAACAGCGGATCGACCTGCCGGAACGTGACGACGTATCCGCGCGCCCCGTCGAAACGGACCGCCCACACGTCCTCGTCGGTCTCAATGGGGAGGCGTGACACGCGTTTGATGTCGTTCGGGTTCGTGATGTCGTAGTTGTACAGGGCGGCGACGTCGCGAAACTCGAACGGTGAGACCTGCATCCGTTCCTGGGTCACCACGCGAAAGACGTTACCGTGTTCGTCCATGAAGAACCGGTTGCGGATCAGGCCCGGCACGCGAAACGTGTCGCGAATCTCCATCTCGCCGGCAGGGTCGGAGATGTCGACGTAGGTGATCCGCGTGGTGTCGGTGAGGTCGGGGTCGGGCCCCGCGACGTACATCGCGGTGGGCGTCGCCATCACCTCCAGCGCCGCCCCGTATATCCGCTCGCGATTCGCCGACTGCGGATTCGCGGGATCGGAGATGTCGATCGACAGGACAAGCACGCTGTTCGCCAGGATCGGCGGTAGGACCGCCTCGCCGTCGGGGTCCGAGGGGTCCGCGCCGTTGGTGCTTACATCGTCAGGCGGGTCCGTGTCTTCCAGTTCGTTGGCGGCGAGATAGATCACCTCGCCGACGCGGCGGGTCGCCGTGACGTACCCGTTGATCGCGAACGGGACCACCAGGCTTGGATTCGACGGATCGCTGACGTCGTATACCCACAGCCGGCTGCCCGTGTATCCGGGCCGGACGAAGCTGTCACCGACGCTCGCGTCATCGAAACCGACCGGCTCACCGGCGCAGTAGAACTGGTCGGCCGACGTGACCAGGAAGACGTGGTCGCCGTACACGTAAAGCTCGACGCCGCGCCCCGTGGCGTCCGCACCACCCACGATTTGGGGGCGCTCGATGGCGCCGACGTCGATGATGCGCAGCCCGCGATAGCGGTTGGCCAGGTAAAGGTATCCGCTGTCGTACTTGACGATGTCGGCCTCCTCGATCTCGCGGGCGACGAGATTGGCCTGGTCGTCCTGATCGTCGCGGTTCATGTCGTCGTCGACCTGGTCGTCGGCGGTAGTGTCCCCGCCGGGGCCGCCTGCCGCACCGCCGGCGGAGCACCCGGTGACGGTGATGATCGCCCCGGTCATCGCGCACGCCAACCACACCATCCGCCCACGTCGATGCAAGCGAACCATAGTGCACCTCCTGCGGTTATCAGTTTCCGGTTCTTCGAACTGGTGACGCATTGTACAGCAGGCCCACGTGTCCGGCATGGGAAAAAATCCGTTCGCGGTGGAACAAAGGCGCGCGGCATCCTTCGCCGCCCCGGGCAAGCGGCGGGGACGAGCGTTGCCAAGGCCGCTCAAACCGGTATACTCCGGCGTTGATGCGCAAGGTCTACGTGCTGGATACGAATGTTCTGTTGCACGACCCGTCCTCGCTGCTGCGCTTCGAGGACAATACGGTCGTCATTCCGATCGACGTGATTCAAGAAGTCGACCGGTTCAAGCACGAGCAGTCTGAGCGGGGGCACAACGCCCGCGAAGTGTCCAGGCGTCTGGATGCCCTGCGGAACGGGTCGAGTCTGGCCTCCGGCGTGCGGCTCGAAAACGGAATTGAGCTTCGGGTGTTCTGCGACCCGAACGACCCGCTCGTTCCCGGCCGGGTCAAAGCCGACAATAACATCCTGCGGATCGCCCGTCGCATTCAGCGCGACGAGCCCGACGTGCCGGTGATCATCATCACCAAGGATATCAACCTGCGCATCCGGGCCGACGCCATGGGGCTGCGCGCCGAAGATTACGAGTCCGACCGGGTGGTGCTGTCCGAGCTGTACAGCGGGCAGACGGAACTCGCGCTGCCGGCCCGGGACGTCGAGGCGCTGCGTACGGGGCAAGTGGTGACCGTATCCGACGGCGTGGAGCTCAGCCCCAACCAGTACGTTCTGGTCATCCCGGACGACGGGTCGAAGAACACGGTGCTGGCCCGACGGAACGGGGTCAGCCCGTCGCTTCGGCCTATCGAGCGCTTCGAGCACGGTGTGTGCGGCATCAGGCCCCGCAACAAGGAGCAGTTCTTCGCGTTTGACGCCCTGCTGGACGATCACGTCAAGCTGGCCACCATCATGGGCAAAGCCGGCACCGGCAAGACGCTTCTGGCGATCGCCGCCGCCCTGCACCAGGTTCTGATCGGCAAGAAGAGTCGGGGAGTGGTGGTGGCGCGGCCCACGGTGGCGGTGGGCAAGGAGATCGGTTTTCTGCCTGGGGACATTGATCGGAAGATGGTCCCATGGATGCGGCCCATCGTCGACACCATCGAGTTTCTGTTCGACACCGCCCGGTCCATCGGTCGCAACACCGATTTCCAGTCGTTGTTCCGAAGCGGCGTCATCGAGATTCAGCCGCTGTCGTACATCCGGGGGCGAAGCATCAGCAACCGCTACATCGTCGTGGATGAATCCCAGAACCTCTCGCCGCTGGAGGTCAAGACCATCATCACCCGGGTGGGGTACGCGTCGAAGGTTGTCATGACGGGCGACCCCTACCAGATCGACAACCCCTACGTCGACTCATCGAGCAACGGGTTCAACTTCCTGGTGAATCGCTTCCGCCCCGAGCCCATCGCCGCCCACATCGAGCTCCGCAAGGGCGAACGCAGCGAGCTGGCGGAGTTGGCCGCGAATCTGCTGTAAAACTGAAACAGAAGCGGGCGCCGGGACCGCAGGGTGCCCCGGCGTGTCGCTCCGCCTCCGCGCCGCTGCGCTCAGACAAAAACCCGCTTGTTGTAGATGACCCATTCCAGCAGCACGATGACCAGAACCGCCAAAAGCAGGTAGGGCCAGATCGGCTTGTTCACCGTGTCGATGCCGCCGCTGCCGGCGATGACGTCGGCCCCGATCGTGAAGTTGTCGTTGGCGGCCACGTTGCTCTCCGACGAGCTGAACAGATTGACCGCGAAACGGTCCTGCCCGTCGATGCCCGGTTCGGACCGGTAGATGCCGACCGTGCGGGTCCGGGCATAAGGCACCGTGTCGCTGCCCAGGGTCTGCACGACATCCGTCGAGCCGTCAGGCCGCCGCACCCTGATCTTCGACGCCCGGTCCGCGATGGGAATCATGACCGGTTCGCCGGGGTGTATGTTCCGCAGGCCGCGGGTCGCCAGGGACGCCGAGAGGTACTGTACCGAGTTGTACACGAACATCGGAAAATGGGTCTGGGTCACCCAGAAGGTGTTCAGCAGGGGCTGCTGCGTCTCCTCGTCCGCAACCAGAAGCCCGAAAGCGCAGATCAGGTATTGCCGGCCGTCACGGGCCAGATACGCCAGCACCGGCGACGTTTCGCCGTCCATCAGATGGACGACCTCCGAGGGCAGGGTCAGGCGCGACCACTGGAACACCTGGATGTTCTCGACGGCGACGTGCCGCAGCACCGGGTGGGTCTCGTCCCAGTTGACGATCACTTCGTCGGCAATGGCTTCACCGGCGCTGACGCCCTCGATATCCGGCACACCGCCCCAGAAGAAGTAGTTCCCGGGCGGCAGGCGGTCGGTCGAATGGCGGTCGAAGATGACAACGTCGTATTTGGATCGCGTGGCCTCGAGCATCTCGGCATCGTCGGCGGACTCGTACTCCTGCGGCGACATCCTGGTCAGACGAACGGGCAGCGTCGGCAGCACGCGCTCCAAGAAGAGGTTTCCATCGGTGACAAGCAGAACATCCGTGCTTCGCGGCGGCTGAACCACCGTCCAGGCCCGGTTGTCCGCCGACAGGGCGTCGTCCACCTGGAGGCGAACTTCGATGACTCCGCCCCCTTCGTAGATGATGTCGTCGAAGGCGACCGCGGCCACGCTCCCCGGCGGGGGGGCGCCGAACCGTTCCTGCACGCTGGCCTTCACACTCCCCCTCACGCTCCCGTCTTGGTCGCGTTCAGCGGTTGCGGCCTGTGCGGGGTCGTCGGTCGGCTCGTCTTTCGGGGCTTGTTGCGGCGGGGCGGTCACCAGCCCCGCTTCCAGACGCACTGTCTGCACGTCGGCGGGTCGACCTTCGATGATCAATGTGGCGTCGAGCTCCACCGGTTCAGGGCCGAAATTGCGAACCTCGGCGAACACCTCGAGTTGCTCGGGGCGCTCATAATGGCGTCGCGCCTCCATGGCCAGAATGCCGACGTTGTCCGCCCGTTGGGCGACGTTGACGATCTCGATGCTCTGGGCCCGGAACCGCTGGCTGACGAGAGTCTCCGCGTCCTCGATCCGGCCGTCGGTGAACAGCAATACGCTCCCGCTGGCCGACACGTTAGGCGCGACCGGTTCGCCTGCGATCACGAGGTTCGACGCGTGGGCTTCGGCCAGGGCCATCGCTTCGCTCAGCGTGGAGCGGCTTTGTGTCGGTTCGATCGAGTCGATCTTGGCTTTGAGCGCCGCGCGGTCGGTATCGAATGACGAGACGATGGTGGCCTTGTCACTGAATGACACGACCATCGCCCGCGTGTCGCCCTCCGACATCATCGCCCGGGTGCCGCCCTGCAGATTGTCGACGACCCGTTTGGCCTGTTCCTTGGCGATCTGCAGCCGGGTCTTGCCGTTGGCCTCGGTCACGTTCATGGACGCGGAGTGATCGATCATGAGAATGACGATGCCCTTGTGGGTCCGGGGGGCCTGCAGGATCGGCTTGCCCAGGGCGAACGCGGCCAGCAGCAGCACGAGCAGTTGGAGCAGCATCAGCAGGTTGCGGCGGAGCTTCTGAAACGGCGCGTTGACGTGAAGGTCCTGCACCGCCCGCTTCCAGAGCAGCGTCGAGGGAATCGGCTCCACCCGGCGCTTGAGCTTCAGGAAGTAGAGCGCAACGAGCGGGGGAACGGTCAACCCCGCCGCAATCGCAATCACGCTCCAACTGGAAAGAAAACTCATCGAGAGCATCCCGGGCCCCGGGGCCGCCGCCTGCGGTCATGCGGATTACCGCAGCAATCCGCGCTGCCGCAGGTATGACAACACCAACTGATCGAACCCGACCTCCGTGCTCGTGAACAGGTACGCCACCCCGCGGCGCGTGCAGAACTCCTTCAACGATTCGCAGTACGCTTTGAGCGTTTGTCTGTATCGGTTCAACAGGGCCTGGCTGACCGTCACCTCGGCGACATCGTCGTCCTCCACATCCTGCAATTGCAGATCGCCGGCCAGTTGCGGGGCCAGTTCCTCCTGCGACAGGATCTGCACGACGTAGAGGTCCAGGTTCCGCCCCAGCAGGTAGCGAAGGCCCTGCTCGAAGCCGCCTTTCTCCAGGAAGTCGCTGAGCACGAGCAGCACGCCCGGCTGCGGGTGGCGGACGGCGTACTGCTTGCACGCGGCGCCCAGGTTGCTCACGCCGTCGCCCTCGACGCCGGTCAGAAACTGCACGACCTTGGACATCAGCCGCTTGCCGCGAACGCCGGCAAGCTCCCGCTCGATGCCGTTGGCATAGGTGTACAGGCTCACGCGGTCGTAGTTGCTCAGCCCGATGTATGCCAGGGCGGCCGCGATCCGCTTGGCGTAGAGCAGCTTGTTCGGTGACCCCCAATCCATGCTCTTCGACGTGTCGATCAGGACGGTCACGTGGAGGTCCTCCTCTTCGAGGAAGAGCTTGAGGAACAGCCGGTCCAGCCGGGCGTAGATGTTCCAGTCGAGAAACCGCAGATCGTCACCCACGACGTAGTTGCGGTAGTCGGCGAACTCGACGGATTCGCCCCTGCGCTTACTGCGGCGCTCGCCGCGCATCTTGCCCATGAAGATCTTCCGCGATACGATCTCCAACCGCTCCAGCCGGGCCATGAACTCCGGATCGAGCAGTTCTTTCGCTTTGTCGGTGTCGGTTTGGATCATCCGCGTGGCGACGACCGGCTCAACAGCCGGCCCCATATCCTCAAGCGGCGAGCGAAGCCCGCCCAGCACTTTTCGGTTTTCAGTGTCCCATTCTCGATTTCGGCGCTGCCCCCTCGGTGTCCCCGTGTCCGCGAGTTCCTATGCGGCTACGTCCGCCATCGTCGGCGTGGCATCGATGATCTCGCGGAGCACGTCGTCGGTACTGATGCCCTCGGCTTCACCTTCGAAATTGAGCAGGATCCGATGCCGCAGCGCGGGTGGATACACCGCCTGCACGTCGGAGAAGCTGGCGTTGTATCGTCCGTCGAGCATCGCCTGGAGCTTCGCGCCGAGGGTCAGAGCCTGAGCGGCGCGAGGGCTGGCCCCCCAGCGCACATACCGATTCGTAATGTCGACGGCGACGGGCCCGCCTGGATGCGTGGCAAGGGTCAGGCGAATGACGTAATCCTGCACGTGCGGGGCCATCACGATCCGCCGCACCAGCTTCTGCGAACCGATGATCTCCTGACCGGTCATGACGGGCTGAATGTCCGGGTGGTAGCCCGCGGTGGTGCGGTCCAGGATGGTCTTGAGCTCGTCCTTGTTCGAGTAGGGGACCAGCAGCTTGTAGAAAAAGCGGTCGAGCTGGGCTTCGGGCAGCGGATACGTCCCCTCCTGCTCGATCGGGTTTTGGGTGGCCATCACGAAGAACGGTTCGGTCAGCTCGTACCGGTGCCTGCCCACCGTGATGGCGTGCTCCTGCATCGCTTCGAGCATGGCCGACTGCGTCTTGGGGGTCGCCCGGTTTATCTCGTCGGCCAGGATGATCTGGCCGAACAAG
>CP070691.1:2481174-2516727 GCA_020353195.1 Phycisphaerales bacterium
CAGCACGCCGAGCTATGAAGTCCAGTACAACCGGCGGCTGCATCGCCAGAACGCGATCCTGGCGGCCATCCGGCAAGGCATGGTCGTGGACGAAGGGTCGCTGACGATCGGCGTCTATCCCATCCACTACACGCTGGGCGGGATTCGCAAGAGTTTCGCGGGAGCCACGAGCCAGGCCGTCGCGGACGATTCGGCCAAGAAGGTCTACATCGACTCGTCCAACACGCTGCAGATCCAGGACAGTTTCCCGGCCGCGCTCAGCAGTTACTTGCCACTGGCGACGGTGGTCACGTCGCAGGCAGCCATGTCCATCGTAGACGAGCGGCCGAGCGTGCTGTTCACCGTGGCGTGAGGCGAGTGACGAGGTCAGGCTGAACACGATGTCAGCCGTGGCGGTGAACGCAGCGAGGGACTGATGTCAACGATTCATTCGGCCACAGCCTGGGAAGTGCGGACGACCGGCGCGGCGGACAACGGCGGTGGATTCAACGCCGAGCGCGCCGGCGCGGGGACGGACTACTCGCAGCAGGACGCGCCGCAACTGTCACTGGCCGATCTGTGCTGTGACGGCGAACCTTGGGTGACGTCGGAGACCGGCGGGTTCACGGCCGCGATGGTGGGCAACGTCGCGTACATTACGGGCAGCGGAGCCGTGGACGGTTTCTACGAGATCGTCAGCTTCGTGAGCGGCAACGAGGTGCATCTGAATCATCCACCGGGCATGTTTGTCAATGCGCAGATGAAGGTCGGGGGCGCGCAGAGCGATCTTGGCAGGGTGCTTGCGGCGGCCAGGGCAGACGCGTCGTATGGCAACGTGATCCATGTCAGACAGGGAACGTACGTCCTGACCACGGGGCTGGAGACCGGGAACGACGGCCACTACCTGCATCCGATCGTCGTGCGGGGCTACGGCTCGACACGTGGTGATGCTGTGGTGCCGTGTGTTGTCATCGACGGCAACGACGGTGATTACAACGTCGTGGCCATAACGAGGACGTTCTGGCGGTTCGAATACATCGAGGTTTGGGGCCGCGATCCCTCCGCGGGAGCACCGACGTATGCGAAACACGGGTTCGGCATCGGCAACACGAGCGCGGGCGCCGAGCTGTGGCGCTGTCGCGTGCGGAACGTCGGTAAGCAAGGGATCTGGACCGCCGGGCCGAACACGCTGATCGCCGGGTGTGAAGTCAGCGGATGGGGCCAGGTGCAGAGTGGGACCGGCATCCGGCTGCTCTCCAGTGCGAGCGGCTCGCTGGTCGTCGCGTGCAACGTGCACGACAGCAATCAGGACCGGGCGAACGACGGGTACTACACGGCGTGCGACTGCCCCGCCGGTTTCGATTACTGCCTGGCCTGCAACTGCACGGGCAAGGGGTTCGTGATTGACGGTGACGGTGTCGGGGGGCGTCAGCATTTCCGGCATTGCGTGGCCTGCGGCGGTGGCGAAGACGGGTTCTACCTCGGCGAGGGGACCGGGGCGGAAGACCACTCGCTGGTATTGCAGAACTGCCTGGCGGTCGGGAATGCCGGCCACGGAGTCTCGGCGCACGCTGCGTACAAAGGCCGGGTCATCCTGCTCGGGGCCGGTTTCCAGGGCAACACGAGCGGCGAGATCGAGGGCACTATGACGGTGGAAGAGCGAGTCGCCCGCGTGTCGCTGAGCGCCGACCCGTTTGTCGATGCCGCCGCCGGTGACTTCCGGTTGAAGGCGGCGGCGACGCAGTGCCTGGGCACCGGTGTCCCGGGCGCGTTTCTGTCCGGCGGGCAACTGACGAGCTGGTCCGGGCATCCCGACCTTGGGGCCGTGCATCAGCCGGTGCGTCCGGTGAGCAATCCGTTCGCGGCGGCGGGGGTGTGAAGCTCCGGAGACGAATGAAGCCAGGACGCGGCAGCGGGCGGATCACTACCACGATTGTCTGCTCGGCGCCTTGCGTGTCGGCGTCGAGACCATGCTGAGGGCCCAGTCATGCGATCGATCAAGAAAGGCAGCACCGATCAGTCGTTTTTCGTGTACGCGGTCGACGAAGTGTCGGGATTGCCTGCAACGGGGCTGGGGCACTCGGACATCACGGCCCGCTGCGTGCGGACCCGCTCGGCGGCGATCGCGATCACGATGGCATCGCTTGCGACGGTCGACGCAGAGCACAACGACGGCGGCTTCATCGAGATCGACGCTGCGAACTGCAATGGGTGGTACCGGTTTGACGTGCCGGATGCGGCGTTTGTGGCAGGGGCCGATGCGGTGGTCATCACGCTGCAGGCCGGCGGCGTCCTGCTGTCGGCGATTCGTGTGCAGCTTGTCGACAGCACGGCGGATGATGTCTATTCGGAGGTGCACCTCAGCAAGGCCATGCTGGCCAACAAACGAATCCACACAATTTCCACCGGCGTGGATGTGATCAAGGACGATGACGGTACGACTACGCTTCGCACGATGACTCCGACGACGAGCGGAGACGACGAGATCACCGTCACGCCGTCGTAGCGGCGGATCGGGGCCGGGTGTTTCGTGCGGACTGGTCGAGGTTCGTGTTCTCGGGAAGCCGTTCGGCAGAAGGGGGCCATGATGTCCGATCTGTTCGGCAAATGGCTGGATCATTATGATCCGATCCACCTGGGGTACACGCCGCGGGGGATCGCCAACGGCGTGTGCGCAACCGGCGGCTGGTTCTTTCCGCGCATCACCGGTGGGTACAACCTGTACCGCGGCTCGCCGGGCGCCGGCGAGATTGACTACGGTCGCCCGGTCGGAGCGGCGGGTACGGCGGCGACGGAGATCCGGAACTTCCCCTGGTGCCTGCACGCGTCGAACACCACGTACGCGTATGTCGTTCGATCGATCGGCGGCGGAGGTGTGGAGAGTGATTCGTCGGCGCCGCCGGTGAGCGTGGAGATCGACGCGCTGGGGACCGTGATCGGCCCGCGTCCGAATGCTCCGTCGCAGTTGTCGGTGCGTCCGGCGGCCGACGGGGCGTTTGACCTGCGTTGGACGTACTCGACGGCCGGTGAGGCGGCGCCTCCGATGATGTTCCGGATCTTCAGTGATCAGGGCACCGGCGCGATCGATTTCGATACGGTGGTGGGCAGCGTTGCCTATCGCGCGGGGCAAGTGCACTACGCGTTCACGACACCGACGCATGCGCACGGGACCCGGCGGCTGTGGGCGGTACGGGCCGTCTCGGTGGACGACGTCGATGACGGCAACAGCGTGGCCGTTTCCGCCTGGGCCGACGCTGAACCGCCGCCGGTCTGTGCGGGGCTGATCGCCCGGCGGGGCGGGGAGTACTGAACGGCCGAGCCCGGGGTCTTAGGGCGGCGGGCTGGCCGCCGGCGAGACGCGTTGACATCGGCCGGGCCGTGGATGACAATAGGTCGCGTGCTCGGCGTGCCTGCTGTGGGCGGGTGACAGCCGGGCGCGGCAGTTTGCGGGGCGGGCATGTTCCGGGTGCCGGGCGGTGGTCTCGGCGTCGGGGGTGTCAAGCCCGAAGCTCGCGGATGTGGCGGAACTGGCAGACGCGCAGGCTTCAGGTGCCTGTGGGGGCAACCCCGTGGAGGTTCGACTCCTCTCATCCGCACGTTCCACATGCGCTTTCGTTAATCGTCGAATCAGGCACATCCAGCCTTTGTTGGGGGAGATGCGCAATGGCCCTCAGCGGAAGTCCGGTGTAACTGCGGCTCGAGAGGGGAATTGGCGTGGAGCCATGTTGATCGCGGCGGGCGGGCACTTACCGGCGGGGCACTTCTATCTCACATGGTTGGTCGCGATCTTGTGTGTGCCGGGCGTACTTGTGGCGCGTCGCCTGCCTCGCATAGGGTTGGGCTTTGGCGAGGCGGGGTTGGTGGTTGGTGCTATCATCTTCGCGCATGCTATCGTGAACTATCCGAGGTGGATGGAGTCCGTATCTGAGGGTCTTTTTACGGTGGGCTTGTTTTGGGGTCCACTCCTGGGGCTCAGCGTTGTGGCGATCGTGCGCGCGCGCAGGGCCATTCGAGCGAGGGCCGACGGCGTCCCCAGGTGTCGGAACTGCGGCTACATTTTGACAGGTTTGTCTCGGCCGCGGTGTCCCGAATGCGGAACGCCGTTTCTCAGGGGAGATGCCTAGTGCGGCTTCCAGAAACGTCGTGTGACTTCTATAGGTCAGGTGCGGTGCCCACGCAAGCCGAGGGTGGCACGCACTTGTGTGGGCATCGACATGCCCATGCAAGCGGTGGGGCATGCCACCCATCCGGGAAATGGCCCTGAGCGGAAGTCCGGTGTAACTGCAGCTCGAGAGAGGAATTGGCGTGGAGCCATGTTGACCGCACAGACGGCGCACATGCCGGTGGGAGACTTTCTTCTTGCATGGGCTGGCGCGATCTTCTTGGGTGTGCCGGGCGTACTCGTGGCGCGTCGTCTGCCTCACACGGCGGCAGTTTTTGGCGGGGTGGGCCTGGTGCTTGGTGCTGTCACCTTCGCGCATTCTGTCGTGGGCTATCCGAGGTGGATGGAGTCGGTATCTCATGGTCTTTGTGGCGTGGCTTGTTTCTGGGGTCCGCTCCTGGGGCTCAGCGTTGTGGCGATCGTGCGCGCGCGCAGGGCAATTCGAGCGAGCGCCGACGGCGTCCCCAGGTGTCGGAACTGCGGCTACATTTTGACAGGTCTGTCTCGGCCGCGGTGCCCCGAATGCGGAACGCCGTTTCTCAGGGGAGATGCCTAGTGCGGCTTCCAGAAACGTCGTGTGACCTCCGTACGTCAGGTGCGCTGCCCTCGCAAGCCGGGGGCGGCACACACTTGTGTGGCCATCGACATGCCCACGCAAGCGTGGGGCATGCCACCCATCCGGATGTGTGCTTTGAAGGACGGTTGGGATCATCCCGGCTGTCCTTTTTCTCTCGGGCAAGGTGCGGGACGGGGGATTGCGGGTTGAGGACCGCGGACTGAGAATCGAAGCGTCGAGCGATGGATGTTGACGGTGTCATTCGATGCGGGTTGTGCGGGCGGCGGACGCCTCGGTGGCAGCTGTCGAAGCATCATGTGTTGCCCAAGTCGCGTGGGGGCCGGCGGTCCGAGCTTCTGTGCAAGACCTGTCAC
This sequence comes from Phycisphaerales bacterium, assembly GCA_020353195.1. Lineage (GTDB taxonomy): Bacteria > Planctomycetota > Phycisphaerae > UBA1845 > UBA1845 > JAFGJQ01. The sequence goes on from CP070691.1 coordinate 2,486,246, forward strand.
GGGCATATCCACGCGTTGTTTTCGGTGAAGGAGCTGGAGCGCAGCTATCGCACGCTGGATGCGCTGCGCGCCGCGTCGCCGTTGCAGGGATACTTGCGGTGGATCCGCAAACAGAAGCCGACGCGCCAGTTCCGCCGCCGTCGGTGACTTGCGGTTGACGGCGGTGCCCGCGCGGAGGTGTGCGTCAGCTCGGTATAACGTGGAACGCGGAAGCCGGCGCCGGCTTCCGCGTTTCATACGACCGCGCCTTGGCCCGTGCAGACGGGGCCGCGTGTTCGCCACGGCTTCAGAAGGTTTCGCAGCGCCTTACGGGGGCGCGGGTTGCGTGCATGGTGACTCCACCTGCGGTGCCGGTTGGAGTGCCGGCTGCGGTACGGCACCTGGTTTTCCCAACTGTGATTCCAGCTGCGTGAGCACGGCGGCGATTTTCATTTGCTTTTCGCCGGCGGGTGCCATCCACCGGGCGACGGCATCTTCCTCGAGCATGCGTTTGACCCGGCGGGCGGCGAGGATGACCGTGGTGTGGTTCTTGTTGCCCATGTGCCGGGCGATTTCCGGGAAGCTCATGTTCGTGTGCTTGCGGGCGAGGAACATGGCCACGCTGCGTGCCAGGGCGATGGTTCGTGTCTTGCGCGAGGTATGCAGGTCGGCCGGCGTCAGTCCGAAGAAGATTGCGCTGATGCTCTCGATGTCCGAGAGGCGGACGACGGGGACGGTGTGCTGGACCAGGTCTCGTATTCCCCGTTCCGCCAGCTGGAGGGTCAGCGGCTGGTTGCCGAGTCGGGCGAGCGCGACGAGCTTGAGCAGTGCGCCTTCGAGTTCTCGGATGTTGGCCTGGAACACTTCGGCCACGTATCGGATCACGGGTTCCGGCACGTGGACGTTCATGGCCTGGGCGCGCTGCTGGAGGAAGTTGGTTCGGATCTGCAGGTCCGGCGGTCCCACCTTGACAACCATGCCGGCGACGAAGCGGTTGACCAGCGACTCGGACAGGTGGCCGACCATCATCGGCGGCGCGTCGGAGGCCATCACCACCTGTTTGCCGGCGGCGTCGATGGCGTTGAACGTGTGCAGGAACTCGTCCTGTGTAGCTCGTTTGTTGGCGAAGAAGTGGATGTCGTCGACGACGAGGACGTCGACGCTTCGGTAGCGATGGCGGAAGGCGTCGAGGGCGCCGGTTTTGACTGCATAGACGAACTGGTTGGTGAAGTCCTCGCCGGACACGTAGACCCAGTTGAGGTCCGGGTGGGCGTCTTTGACGGCGTTGCAGACGGACTGGAGCAGGTGTGTCTTGCCCACGCCGCAGCCGCCGTGGATGAAGAGGGGGTTGTACTGGGATGCCGGTTGGTCCGCGACGGTTCTGGCGGCGTGGTAGGCGAGTCGGTTGGACTCGCCGACGACGAAGTTGTCGAATCGTGCGCGGAGGGGCGGGCCCGGCGGGGGGCCGCCTTTTCGGCGGTGTATGCGTGCCAGCCGCTCCGGGTTGGCGGCGGCGTAATCCACCTGCGAGTCGGGCTGCTTCTTGCGAAGGGTCCGGGCCAGCGACGGATCGATCGAGAAGGACAGTGAGACCGGCTGTCCCGTCACCTCTTCGGCGGCTTGCCGGATGATCTCTGAGAAGTGGTTTTCGATCCATCCGCCGACGAACTGGTTCGGAACGTCCACTTTGAGGAAGCCGTCGGCCAGTGTCAGACGGGTAGCGTTCTTGAACCAGACTTTGAAGCGCTGAGGCCCGACCTTCTCGGCGATCCGGCTCTCCAGCAGGCACACCATATCGGTAGCGCAGACTGTCACCGTGTACTCCTCCCCGTTGAAGCCAAGTACTGCGTTTTCAATCTTATGAGTGACGAGGGTCGGAATCGTGCGAGCTACCGTCCCTGACCGCATCGAACTGGATGTCTCAATCCAGTGTGGAGTGTAACACTGAGCTATAAGTACGTCAACAGAAAACTCGGGCGGAATGTTATGCACAATCGCATAGGTCCAACGGTGCAAATGGTTAGGCACCGCAAATCGGTGAATTATTTTTTATTGACCACAAGCGGAGATTCTCGGCGTGGACAAACCGTGGACAAGATGAAGGCGTCGTCAATGTCTTGCCTTCGGCCCCGTTGCGATCCATGCTCTGCGTCGCGCCGTCTCGACGAATCCCCAGCGCTTGTACAAGCCCAGGGCGGGATGGTTGTCGCTGTCGACGGCCAAGGTCAGGAACGTCGCCCGGCGGCGAGCGCATTCATCGACGGCACGCGCGAGCAGTGCGTCGCCCATGCCTTGGCCCCGAACTTCGGGGGTCACACCCATATACACGACCTCCAGCACGGGACGGCGCAAGACTTGGGACAGTAGCAGAACGCCTGCGAGTTGCGAGCCGCATGAGGCGACGAGCCATAACGCCGGATCGTGCCGCCCGGTGGCGCGATGCATCGCCAGCACGTCTTCGGTGTCCCGCAGGCCCGTCAGGTCGGGGCAGTCCAGACTGCCCACATAGGTGAGATCCAGGGCTTGGATGAAAAGATGGTGAGTGTGTTGCGAATAGGGAACGAACGACAGGTCGGTCCGGATGCGAGTCCGGGCGGGGGGGGCGTCGGCGGGTCGCTCTTGGTAGGCCAACTCCGCCAGGAAGTGGAAGCCGGCGTCCGACAATGCCTCTTCCGTGTTCGAGGCCTCGGGCCAGACCAGCGCCTGGGCGATCGCCATCGCCTGCTCCCACGTCCGCTCCTGCAGCGCCCGGAGCATGGAGGTCATCTCGCGGCGGTAGCGTTTGGCCACTCGCTCCGGCGGGAGATAGACCAGCGTGATTCGGCCCGGCGTCGCGACGGACGCGCACGCGCAGACGAGACGGCTGCCGCGGAACACGCCCAGCACCGGTTCGATCGACAGCGATAAGCCCCGCACGAAGTTCGTCAGTTCGGCCACCCGGTGGTTGGTGGCGCGGTCGGGAACGGTCTGGCCGGAGACGACCATTCGCAGCGCCGCAGCGTGCTGGGCGTCGGTGGGTTCAAGAAGACGGATTCCGTCCGGTGTGTCGTGTTCCATCGGGAGGCCGTGGCGTTTCAGGCCCGGGTCGGACAGTCCGGGCGTTCGGTCATGGGCCGGGGCACGCTCCGAGGTGCGCCCTGGCGCGGTGTCCGGGTGGTGGTTTCGATGAAGCACCACCCGGGTGGCACGCCGGTCCCGCAACGCCGGGACCGGGTCCGGGCGGATGCCATTGTAGTGCGGGATAGCGATGCGACAAAGACGCGGGTTGCAGGCCCACCGGCCGGGTCTATAATCGCAACGATTGATTCTGGCGGGTGTTGTGGCGGATTTCGCGTGAGTGAGCGGTTGCGGTTTCCGTGGAGAATCCTGTGGCCCGTCCTGGTGACGGGGTGCTTGGGCGTGGTCGGCTGCGCGGGTAATCGGAGGGCGGCGGTGCGTCAGCTCGAGTCGCCGGACCCTTCGGAGCGTATCCTCGCCATTATCGAGTTGGCCGAGCGAGACGACGATGGGGTCAGCGGCGGCGGGCCGGTGGGTCGGGGATCGGTCGTTCCGCTTCTGGTGGATCGGCTGGAGGACGAGGACGAGGGCGTGCGTTTTTTCGCCATCGTGGCGCTGGAGAAGCTGACGGGTACGCGGAGGGGGTATCGTTACAGTGATCCGGATCACCTGCGTCGTGAGGCGGTGCAGCGGTGGCGAGCGTCGGTGGCGGTCTCATCGCCGGGAGCGGTCGGGGGGGATGAGGGCGTCGATTGGTAGCGGTGGGCGTGCTGCAGAGGATGGAGGTTTCGTGGCCCTGCCGAAGTGCGTGGAGATGCGAGTTCTCAGCGACCCCGCGAACCTGCGGGTGGTCCGCGAGGCGGTGCGCCGATCCGCGGGTGAGGTCGGGTTTTCGGAGGCCGACACCGAGCAGATCGCCCTGGCCGTTGACGAGGCCCTGGCCAATGTCATCAAGCACGGCTACGATCAGCAGTACGATCAGCCGATCGACATCCGCATCGAGCCGGTGGCTGAATCCGGTCGGAGCGGGTTGGGCCTTTTCATCCGGGATTTCGGGGCGACGGTGGATCCGGAGACGATTTGCGGGCGCGACCTGGCCGATGTCCGCCCCGGCGGGCTTGGGGTGCACATTATCACGAGTGTAATGGACGAAGTGCGGTACGAATCGGCCGAGGGTGGTGGCACGCGGCTGAGCATGGTGAAGTGGAGGGGACATGAGTAAGGCGCTGCGGGATGTTCGGCAGGTTGGATCGACGACGGTAGCGGTACCGGCGGGTGAGGTCGATCTTCAGCAGTCGCCGGGTCTATACCGGGAGATGATGGCGGTGTGCAAGGGCAAGCCGTCGAAGCTGATCATCGACCTCCGCGAGGTGAGCTACATGGATTCATCGGGGGTGAGCACGCTGGTGGAGGTGTTCCGCATGGTCAACGGTTACGGCGGGTCGTTGATTCTGCTTGCGCCCACGGATCGCGTGCGCAGCATGTTCGAGATTGCCAAGCTCGATCAGTTCTTCACGATATTCGAGGATGAGCAAGAGGCGATGAAGGCATGAGTGATTCTCCCTCATCCGGACCGCCCGCCTCGGGTCCGTCGGCGGGTGCGGCGCGGTGGCGGCGGATGGTCGAGGGTGTCGGCGGCGCCGTGATCGGGTGGGTCGACCGGTGTGGCGAGACGGTTCGGTTCGTGGGGGACATGACCGACTTGCTGGGGCACACGCTGCGCTGGCTGTTTCGCAGCGTGTTCGTGCCCGGGGTCCGGCTGCGCCGGTCGGCGTTGGCGTACCAGATGGTGCGGGTCGGGGTCCGCAGCATCGGCATCGTGGTGCTGGTCCAGATTTTCATCGGGATCATTCTGGCGTTGCAGCTGGCTCCGACGCTTCGGGATTACGGGCAGTTGGAGCGGGTGGCGGATGTGGTGGCCATCGCGGTCGTCCGCGAGTTGGGGCCGCTGATCTCGGCGATCGTCCTGAGCGGGTTCGCCGGGGCGTCGATCGCGGCCGAGATCGGAGCGATGAAGGAGGCGGAGGAGATCAAGGCACTGAAAGCGCACGCTTTGAACCCGTATCACTTTCTGGTGATGCCGCGGTTGCTGGCCACGGTCATGATGCTGACGGGTCTGACGGTCATTGCCGATGTGGTGGGGGTATTCGGTGGGTTCCTGACGAGTTGGCTGGTGCTCGAGGTTCCGCCGGCTACTTACGTCGATCTGACGCAGAGTGCGTTGGGTCTGAAGGATCTGTTCACGGGGCTGTTCAAAGCGGGTGTGTTCGGGATGCTGATTGCGCTGATCGCGTGCTGTGAGGGTTTGCGGGTCAGCGGAGGGGCGGAAGGGGTGGGGCGGGCGACGACGGCCACCGTGGTCAAGTCCATCGTGGCGCTGATCGGCGTCGATGCTTTGTTCACGGCGGTGTTTTACGTGTTCGAGATATAGGGGGCACGGGGCCGGGAGATTTGCGGGGTGAAGGGGCTGGTGAGCGGCGAGCGGCGGATCCGGCGTTCATCGTCGGTGCTGGTGTTTTTTTGGATGCGGCGGTTGATCGTCTGCCATGGACAGTGACGTCATCATATCGGTGCGCAACGTGGTCAAGACGTTTCGGAGCCCGGGGGGCGACGAGGTCCGGGTGCTCGACGGTGTGACGTTCGACATTCTGCGGGGCGAGACGATCGTCATCATGGGGGGTAGCGGGTGCGGTAAGAGCACGCTGCTGAACTGTCTGATCGGCGAGTACACGATCGACGGCGGGCAGATCATCTACTCGACCGAACGGATGCCCGAGCCGCGTGACATCGGCGAGCTGCCCGAAGCCGAGTTGAACGAGGTTCGAAAGCGGTTCGGGATTCTGTTCCAGAGCGGCGCTTTGTTCAATTCGATGTCGGTGGCCGAGAACATCGCCCTGCCCATCCGGGAGCATTCCGACGTTCCCGCGCGGCTGATCGACACGATCGTCACGCTGAAGCTCGAGCAGGTCAAGATGCTCGAGCACCGCGACAAGATGCCCGCGCAGCTTTCCGGCGGGCAGAAGAAACGGGTGGGTCTGGCGAGGGCGACGGCTCTGGATCCGGAGATCCTGTTTTACGACGAGCCGTCGGCGGGGTTGGATCCCGTGACGTCGGCCACGATCGACGAGTTGATGATCGATTTGTCGAAGAAGCTGTTGGTCACCAGCGTGGTGGTGACGCATGAGATGGACTCGGCGTTTCGGATCGCCGACCGCATGGTGATGCTGGAGAGGGGGCGGGTGCTGAAGCTCGGCGCGCGGAGCGAGTTCGAGGCTCTCCGCGACGCTCCCGCCGAATCGCTGACGGGCCGCGAGGAGAAGCTGATGAACCAGTTTCTGAACGGGTTCAGCGTCGGGCCCCTGACCGACGTGCACGGGATGAGCGAGTACGAGAAACTGATCATCGCCGGATGAGATCAGCCGGCGCAGGAGCGGGTGGTGCGGGCGGCTTGTCCGCCCGTGCCCGACGCCGGGCGATTATCGACGTGTGTGTCGAGGATCGGTGGCGCGTGTAGCCAGAGACAGCCAATCACGGACACGATCATGGCGAAAGCAACGAATACGTTCGCACTGGGATTGACGGTGATCGTCATCCTGGTTCTGTTCTTCGCGGTCCTGTTATTCATCGGGGGTAGCGACGTGTTCGGCCCGTCGATGACGGGGTATTCCGTGCGGTTTTCGGCGGCCGCGCCTCTTCCGGACGAGGTGAAGGCCGGGGCGGCTGTTTTCTGCGGGCTGCGTAAGGTCGGGAGCGTCGAGGGGGTCACGCACAGAAGTGCCGTGGACGAATCGACCGGGCGCAATCGGCTGTTCGTCTATCTCGATTTCACGGTCAGCGATGAAGTCGCGCTGCGCAAAGACTGCAAGATCGTCGCCCGGGGTCCGCTGCTCGGGGGCGGAGGCAAGCTGGTCATCACCGATCCCGGCGTCGTCGGTGAGCCGCTGCCGCCGGGCGCGACGATCGAGGGGATGCCCGGCGGCACGTTCGATTCGGCTCTGGAGGCGCTGGCCGGTGAGATCAACCCGAACAACCCGGCCGGGCTGATGGCGCTGGTCAAGATGGAGCTCGACGCCGGCAACGCGCGGTCGATGCTGGCCAAAGCGCACCGGTCGATTGACGATTTGAACGCGATTACGGCGGACATCAGCCGGCAGGTGGACCCGCGTCAGAAGGAGGCGCTGATTGCCAAGGTGGGTTCGGTCCTGGACAACGTCAACGCCGCGACCGGGTCGTTACGGGAGCAGCTGACGTCCGGCGTCGACGGGGTGGCGCTCGCCAAGGTGCACGAGGGGCTTGACACTCTCAACGCGAGTCTGTCGGCCGCGTTGGCGATGCTCGAATACAATCGCCCGGTCATCGACGAGACGATCGCCGGGGTCCAGCGGACGGTGGACACGCTGGATCGTCGTATCGTCACACCGGTCGGCGACGAGCTTGACGTGGCGGCTGATACGAGTCTGCTGGCCAAGCTGCACGTTTCGTTCGATCGGCTGAACCGGTCGCTGGGGGACGTGAGTGTAGTCACTGACAAGACGCGCGAAGTCATCGTGCTGAATCAGGACCGGTTGGACAGCATCTTCGCGAACGTGAACGAGACCAGCGCCCACCTGAAGTCGGCGTCCAAGGAAATCCGGCGCAGTCCGTGGCGGCTGTTGTATCGGCCGTCGCTGCCGGAAATGAAGGAGCTGAACATCTTCGACGCGTCGCGGGAGTTCACCGAAGCGGCGGCCCACCTGGATGATTCGGCCACGCAGTTGCGTGCGTTGCTGGACGCGCACGGTGGCCGGCTTGCCGCCGACGACCCGGACCTGCAGAAGATCAGAGCCCGGTTGCAGGATACGTTCGAGAGGTTCACGATCGCCGAGAAGGCGTTGTGGAAGGAGCTGTCGGGCCGGTAGGTGGGGCACGGATATCCGGGGTCCAACAATGCCGCGGCGGCCCCTCTGGGCCGCCGCGTTTGGCAAGTCACGATCTTAACGGAAGGAGGAGGGAGTTTTCGCTTTCGTCTACTTTCTATCCCTACTACGCCGGGAAGCGTGCGGGGTTCGCAAAAAAGGGGAGATTCTGCGGGCGCGTGTCTCGTCCGGCGCGAGGGTGGGTGGGCCGTCCGGCCGGATATGCGCGTAACCTACTGTGGGCAATGGAATTGCTGTTGCTCCCGATACGGTGTTTGGCAGGTGATACAACGGTCCCCGTGCTGGGGGCCGTTTGTCCCCGGCGTCCGGTGGGGGTTTCCTGACGTGCGCGGTAGGGGCCGGCAGTGTCCGTGGGGTATGTCGTTGGCGGTGTGTCCCGGTGCATGGTTGCTGAGCATGAGATGCGGCTTTCGGGGGTGGCGGTCCGGGGCCCTGTGCGCGTTCGGGTCGGGCGTGGGGTACGGCCGACGGCGGTGTCGGGGTTGACCGCCAGCGCCCGCGGAGCTACGCTACGTGCCGGGTCGGTCCGGACCCCAGAGCGTCGGTCCGAGTCGGCTGTCCGGAGCTGAGACGGGGCGGTTCGCGGGGACTCGACGGGGTCGGGTCCGTTGCGGACGGTGGGCTTTCCTCTTCGCGGCGGGAAGCGCAGGCCTCCGCGCCGGGTGGTGGCCGCGTCCACCTCATGCGGCGGATACGGTTCTTCCATAGTTCGTTCCGAGGCGACCGAGATTCGACCCCGGGTACCGCGATCCCAGGCGGGGCGCGCAGGAGCGCGATGGTGGAGGCCGGGGCGGCGATTGTCCGTTCCCTTGCCTTGAGAACGGACTCGGGTACCCGGTGGTGTAATCGGTAACACACCAGGTTTTGGTCCTGGCATTCCTGGTTCGAGTCCAGGCCGGGTAGGTCCAGCGGCGGGCCGGAGAGGGTTCTGGGGCGAAGGCGGCGGTGATTTGGGAAGCGAGGCCCGGCGGTCTCGTGGTTGGGGCTGTTCCCGAAGGCGTGATGTGTATTCGCGCGGCGTAGGTCATTCCCTTGGAATGGGCTGAGTCAGAGGAGTGGTTCGACCATGAATTGGGCAAGCAGGCGCTGGCGGGCGGACGAGTTGCGTGATTTGAAGGTGTTCGCCGGGAGTGCATCGCACGAGCTTACTCGGATGATCCGTCAGTACCTGGGGATCGGGGCGGGTGAGGTGGCGGTTACGCCGTTTCCCGATGGGGAGACGTTCCTCAAGCTTCAGGACGATGTGCGGGGGAAGGACTGTTTCATCGTGCAGTCGACCTGTCCCCCGGTGAACGACAACCTGATGGAGTTGTTGATCTTCATCGACAGCCTGCGTCGGGCGTCGGCGTCGCGGATCACGGCCGTGATCCCGTATTTCGGGTATGCGCGGCAGGACCGCAAATCGGAAGGGCGGACGCCGATCACCGCGAAGCTGGTTGCCAACTTGATCTGTGCGGCGGGGGCCAACCGCGTGCTGGCCATGAACCTGCATGCGGAGCAGATTCAGGGGTTCTTCGACATCCCGGTGGACCACCTGACGGCGGTTCCGGTGGTGGCGGAGCATTTCGAGCAGCTGAACCTGCCGAATCCGGTGGTCGTGTCGCCGGACGTCGGGAACCTGAAGACGGCCAACCAGTACACGGCTCGTCTGCATGGGGATATCGCGATCATCGACAAGCGTCGGCGGGACGGGGACAGTATCGAGGCCGTCAACATCATCGGGGACGTCGCCGGCAAGACGGTGTTGCTGTTCGACGACATGATCACGACGGCGGGGACGGTGTGCGGGGCGGCGCATCTGGTCCGCGAGCACGGTGCGAAGAAGGTGTACGTGGGGGCCACGCACGCGGTGCTGGCCGGTCCGGCGTGCAAACGGCTGAAGGAGGCCGGCTTCGAGCAGATCTGCGTGACCAACACGATTCCGCTGCGCGATTCGTGCCGCAGTGAGTTGGGGAACATCCAAGTGCTGTCGGTGGCGGATCTGTTTGGCGAAGCCATCCGGCGTATTCATCGGCATGAATCGGTCAGCGCGTTGTTTGACGAAGCATAGGGAAGCCACGGAACCGGCGGACGTGCGGGGTGTCCGGCCTTTTGAAACGGAGACGACGAAAGCGATGGAGCCCAAGATCCTGAAGGCGATTCCACGACCGAACCGGGGCACCCGTCACGCCCGCCGCGAACGGGCGGAGGGGCGGATCCCCGCGATCGTGTACGGGCACAACGAGGCCCCGGAGCCGATCTCGCTGGTCGCGCATGACGTCGAGGTCGAGTTGGCGCACGGTGCCCGCGTGCTGACGCTCGACGTCGGGGGCGAGGAAGGGCAGTACCTGATCAAGGAGATCCAGCACGACTACCGCAGTCCGGTGCCGGTTCATCTGGACCTGATGCGGGTGGCGTTGGACGAGCGGGTGGTCGTGACCGTGCCGATCGAGCTTCGGGGAACTCCCAAGGGGGTGCTGGACGGCGGCGTGCTCGACCACTTGCTCAGCGAGGTGGAGGTTGAGTGTGTGGTGACGGACATCCCCGACGCGTTTCGGCCGCTCGTGACCGAACTGACCGTGGAGAAGTCCCTGACCGTGGCGGACCTGGAGGTGCCGCCGGGGGTCACGATCAACCACGATCCGGATGACAAGATCGCGATGATCCGGGTGCTGGCAGAGGTCCCCGAAGCCGAGCCGGTTGCGGCAGAAGAAGAGGCGGCCCAGCCCGAGGTGATCGGGCGGGTCAAGGAAGAAGAAGAGGAGAAGTCCGGAGAATAGAGCTGCGTTTCGAGGCCGGTGAGCAGGATCGGCGGACGGCGTCTGGCCGGGTTTCGAGTGTCGTTTTTTCGTGAGGATGGTCATGGCACCCGACGGCGCGGTGGCGAGCCGCTGAGCACGTGTTGTCCGGCAGGGTCCTTTGCCGATTTCGAGACGTCTTGCCCGTGCTCCGGTTCCCGTGTGGTGAAGCTCATCGTCGGACTCGGCAACCCCGGTCAGCGGTATGAAGCCACGCGGCATAACGTCGGCTTTCGCGTGGTGGATGAGCTTTCCTTGCGGTGGGGAATTGACACGAGCCGGGAGCGGTTTCACGCGTGGGCGGGGTCGGGGTTGGTGGATCAGGAGCGCGTGCTTCTGCTCAAGCCGACGACGTTCATGAACCGCAGCGGGCAGGCGGTGCAGTCGGCGGGCCGTTTCCACCGGCTCGATCTGGAGAGCCTGCTGGTGGTCAGCGACGATTTTGCGTTGCCGCTGGGGCGGCTGCGTGTTCGCGCCCGTGGATCGGCGGGCAGTCACAACGGGCTGGCGGACATCGTGAGCCGGCTGGGAACGGAGGAATTCGCGCGCCTGCGGGTCGGGATCGGCGAGGTGATCGGCGATCCGGCCGGGTACGTGCTGGAGACGTTCTCGCAAGCGGAAGAGGCGATCGTGCGTCAGGTGGTGTCACGTGCCGCCGACGCGGTGGAATGTTGGCTGACGAGCGGCGCGGAAGCGGCGATGAATCGGTTCAACGGGATGGCCGACGTCGTGGGTCCGGACCAGGCCGGGTAGGGCCGGCGCTCGCAAGCGGTCCTGGAGGTGTTGCACGTTGAAGAGACAATACGAAGGGATGTTTCTGTTTGACCCCGCGTTTGCCGGGGACTTCAAGAACGCCGAGGACGAGGTCCGGCGCATCATGGAGCGGGCCGAGGCCGATCTGCTCATGTGCCGCCGGTGGGATGAGCGGAAGCTGGCTTACGAGATCCGTGGTCGCAAGCGCGGCGTGTATGTGCTGACGTACTTCAGCGCCGATCCGTCGAAGATCAAGCCGATGGAGCGGGACGCGCAGCTTTCGGAGCGGATCTTGCGGCTGCTGGTCCTGCGGGCGGACGGCGTTACGCAGGAGCGGATGGACTTTTTCGCCCCGCCGCCGAAGGAGGCGGAGCCGGAGCCGGAGCCGACTGCCGAGGCGCCGCCGGAGACGGAGCTGAAGGCGGAACCGTCGGAGGAGGTGACACCGGCACCCGAACCGGAGCCCGCGCTGCAAGAGCAGCCCGACGCGCAGGGCGAGCGAGAACCGAAGACCGTGATCGGTGCGGTGGAGGCCGACGACGACCCGTCCGCCGACACGGAGGCGAATATCTGACCCGACAGCAGTCCCGAATTGTGGGGGAAACGTGCGATGGCAAACTTGAACCGCGTTATTCTGGCGGGGAACCTGACCCGCGATCCGCAACTGTCGTATACGCCGAACAACACGGCCGTCTGCAAGTTCGGCATGGCGATCAGCCGGAACTGGACAGACCGAAACAGCGGCGAGAAGCGGGAGGAGACCTGCTTCGTTGATCTCACGGCGTTCGGGCGGCCAGGGGAGATCATCAACCAGTACATGAGCAAGGGGCGGGGCCTTCTCGTCGAGGGGCGGCTGCAGTTCAGCCAGTGGACGAACCCGGAGGGGCAGAAGAGGAGCAAGCTGGAAGTTGTCGTTGAGAATTTCCAGTTTCTCGACCGTCGGGGCGGCGACGGGGCTTCCGACGGTCGGCCCGCGCAGGATGCGACCGCTGCTGCCGGCGAACGGGGCGCATGGTCGGACGACGCGCCGCCGCCGACGGCGGATTCCGACATTCCGTTTTAGAGGCGGGTATGCGGTTGCGGTGCGGTTTCTCCGGCGGGTCGGCGACGGGGGGAGAGAACGCGCCCGACGTTTTTGATCAAGGCGGCAGATTTTCCGGGGCTGTGAAATGGGTGTGGTCGGGAGGGCATTCACAGTTTCGGGTCCGGCCCAGGTGCCGCAGCGATGGGATGTTTTCCGTGGTGCGTCCATGCTCCGTTCGCCGGCGCGTGAGGCGCGCCACAGAGTCGGGAGCCGGGCGCGCGCGTTTTTGGGCTTGCGATTGCGCCGGAGCGATTATCATGAGGGCTCGGGGCCGGTATCTCCGGCCCGGCATCGGAGTACGAGATGAAGCTGCTGCTCAAGAAGGACATTGCCAAGCTGGGGATTGTGGGTGACATCGTCGACGTGTCCCCGGGCTACGCCCGCAACTATCTGCTTCCGAACCAGCTGGCCACGGAGCCGACTGAAGCGAACGTCAAAGCCATCGCGAAGGAGCGGGCACTGGCGGAGGAACGGCGGCGCCAGGCGGTCGAGGCGCTCAAGGCGAAGGCGGAGACGTTGTCCACGGTGGAGGTGACGATCGCCGCCGCCGCCACCGAGGAAGGGCACCTGTACGGTTCAGTGGGCCCGCGTGAGATTGCGGCTGCGCTATGCGAGCTCGGCCATGACGTCGAGCCGTCGAAGGTCAAGCTGCCCGAGCCGATCAAGCGCCTGGACAACGTTTCGGTTCCGGTGGTCCTGGCGGAATCGATTGAGGCGATGGTGAAGGTCTGGGTGGTGCGCACCGGCGGCAGGGAAGGGGATGTGTTGGAGGGCGATTCGGTCGAGCGATCGGAGCAAGCTGACGGCACGGAGGCCCGCGCTGATGACAACGGCGGCACATAGCAGTCCTGCGGTGCAGGAGGAACCGGTCCGGGTTCCGCCCCACGATCTCGAAGCCGAGCGGAGTCTGCTCGGGTCGATGATGCTGAATCGCGACGCCATTGGGTGCGTGCTTTCGACCATCGCGCGGAACGAAAGCGCCTGGTTCTACCGTCCTGACCACCGCAAGCTGTTCGAGTTCCTGCTCGACATGTACGACGATGATCAGCCGATGGATCTGGTCGTCGTTCGCAACGAGCTTCAGCGTCGCAACCTGCTGGACGAGGTTGGGGGAGTTCCGTACATCATCCGTCTGGCGGAGAGCGTGGGCTCGTGGGTCAACGCGGAGTACTACGCGCGGATCGTCCGTGACAAGGGGTTGCTTCGTGACGTGATCCGCGCCGCCGGCCAGATTGCCGAAGACGCCTACGCTGAAGCCGAGAACACTGGAATCCTGCTGGACAAAGCCGAGCAGAGGCTCTTCGACGTCACCGAGCGGCGTGTGAGCGGACAGGCCGTCACCCTTTCCGATCTGGTTTGCCAGATCAACGAGCAGCTTCAGACCCGCGGTGATCAGTATCTGACGGGATTGCCGACCGGGTTCTACAAGCTGGACGAGCTGACCAGCGGGTTTCAGCCGGGTGATTTCATCGTGGTCGCGGGCCGCCCGTCGATGGGGAAGACGGCGTTCGGGCTGAGCGTTGCGGAGTACATGGCCGTCAACGATCACCGTCCGGTCGTGTTCTTTTCCATGGAGATGTCGAAGATGCAGGTCGGTCACCGTGTTTTGTGCAGCCGATCGCGTATCGATTCGCAGAAGGTGCGCCGGAACCGCCTCAACGACGAGGACGAGCGCCTGATCGCCGACACGTGTCACCAGTTGAAGGATGCGCCGCTGTACATCGACGATACGCCGGGGATGAGTATTCTGGAGTTGCGGGCGAAGGCTCGGCGGCTCAAGGTGCAGCATGACATCCAGGCCGTGTTTGTCGATTACCTTCAACTGATGCATTGCCCCGGCATGGCGAAGGAAGGGCGCCAGCAGGAGATTTCGTTGATCAGCCGGGGTCTGAAGTCTCTGGGGCGTGAGTTGGACATCCCGATCATCGCGATGGCCCAGCTCAACCGGGCGGTCGAGCAGCGTGAGGGGAACCGTCCCCGGATGAGCGATCTGCGGGAGTCCGGCGCGATCGAGCAGGATGCCGACCTGGTCCTGCTGCTCCATCGCGAGGAGTATTACCACAGTCCCGATCGTGTCGAGGAAGAGGTCAGAGGTAAGGCCGAGCTCATCGTGGCCAAGCAGCGTAACGGGCCGGTGGCCTCGATCAAGCTGGTCTTCGACAGGCACTGCACCCGGTTTGACAATCTATCGCCGGTTCCGGAGTCGGGATACATTCCGCCGAGCGGGCGGGACGACGCGCCGTTCTGAAGCGTCGAGGCGCCGCAGGATGGGAACGCCGGAAGCGGTAGCCTGCGGGCTGATTGGCCGGGGTGTGCGGGGGCGTGTCATCGCCCGGCCCGGCCGCCGCTCGGGCGTTGGGCCGGCGCGCCGTGATGGCCTTGTTGCCTTCGGCGCCGCGGGTCGCTATGATGGCCGCCAATTGGCGCGGTGGACGCGGTCTTGTCACGTCACGTCCTGCCGCTGAGCGAGGGACATTTCAGAACCCGGGAAACGTAATCATGCGTTTGTCGAAAGCAGCCGTCGGCCTGTTGTGGGTGTTCGTGCTTGTCGGAGATGCAGGTGGCCAGGCGCCCGCCGGGGAGGCATCGGAGCCGACCGTGTCGGCGGTGGAGTTCCCGGGGGCGCAGTACGTGAGTGAGACGACTCTTCGCGGCGTGGTGCGCACCGCGGTGGGCAGTCCGTTTGACCAGGCGGTAGCCGACGAAGACGTGGTCCGGTTGCTCAAGACCGGGAAGCTGCTGTCCGCCGTGGTCGAGACCGAGACCGGTCCCGACGGTGTCGTGGTCCGGTTTGTGGTGACCGAGCGCCCGGTGATTCAGGAGATCCGATTCGCGGGCAACGTCGAGTTCAAAGAGAAGAAGCTGCTCGAAACGGTACCGGCGGCGGTGGGCGATCCGGTGGATTCCTTCGGCGTCCGCGAGGGGCGCGAAGCGATTCTGGCATTGTACCGCGAGAAGGGGTACGGCGAGGCGCGGGTGACAGTTGATGAGGCCTTGCTGAACGAGCAGGGCGTCTTGTTGTTCACGATCGAGGAGGGGCCTCGCATTCGGGTGCGCAAGATCCGCTTCGAGGGCAACGAGTCGATTGGTGACGCCAAGCTGAGAGGCGAGATCGAGACGCAGACGTACCTCTGGATCTTTCGTGACGGCGTCTTCGACGCTGATCAGGTGGAGAGCGACGCTGCGGCGGTTCAGTCGTATTATCGCGACCAGGGTTTTGTGGACGCGCGGGCGACCTATCGCGTCGAACGCAGCCTGGACGGCAAGGATCTGACCATCGTGTTCACGATCGTCGAGGGCGTCCGGTATGCGGTGGAGGCGGTCCGGTTCGAGGGCAACGCCGTGTTCACCGACGAGCAGTTGCTGGTCGATCTGTCCGTGCGTGTGGGCGGCCCGATTCTGCAGCACGAGCTTGACCGCGACGTGAGGTCGATACGGACCCGGTACGGCGAGCTGGGGTACATCTACGCGGAGGTGCGGGCGGATCGTGTGTTTTCCGAGACGCCGGGCTTCGTGGTGGTCACCATCCAGATCGACGAGGGCGAGCAGATTCGCGTGGGGCGGATCGTCATTCGGGGCAATGAGCGGACGCAGGACAAGGTGGTGCGGCGTCAGCTGCAACTGTTCCCCGGCGACCTGTTCAACCTGACCGAGGCCGGTGAAGCCGAGAAGCGCCTGGTGCAGACGCAGATTTTCAGCCAGGCCAGCGTCCGCCCGGTCGGGGACACGCCGGGCGTGCGCGACGTCATCGTGGACGTCGCGGAATCCGCCAAGGCCGGCGATTTCATCTTTGGTGTGGGCGTGACGAGTGACAGCGGTGTGGTCGGGTCCATCATGCTTGACATCAAGAATTTCGACCTGTTCGATTGGCCCCGCAGCTTCAGGGAGTTTGTCAAGCTCCGCTCGTTTCACGGGGCCGGGCAGCGCCTGAGAATCGAAGCCCAGCCCGGCACCGAGTTCAACCGGTTTCGCATCGATTTCGTCGAGCCGTTCCTGTTCGATCAGCCGGTTCAGTTCGGCACGAGCGCCTACTTTTTCGAGCGGGAGCGAGACTCGTATGACGAGCGCCGCATCGGCGGCAACGTGAGCTTCGGCAAGCGGCTGGATTGGGAGTTTCTCGAGGGTTGGTACGGTGAGGTTGCCTTCCGGGCGGAAAGCGTGAACATCGGTGGCGTGGAGCTGTTCGCCGCCCGTGACATTCAGGAGGACGAGGGCAGCAACTTCCTGACCAGCGTCAAGGGCTCGCTGGTGCGTGACCGCACGGACAGCCGGTTCGTTCCGACCCGCGGCGATCGTCTGAGTGTGGCGTACGAGCAGGTCGGCGCCCTGGGCGGCGATCACTTCTTCGGCAAGCTGACCGCCGGCTACGCCTGGCACAAGACGTTGTATACGGACGTCGAGGACCGCAAGTCCGTGCTGACGCTCCGGGCACGGGGCGGGGCGATTTTCGGTGAGGCCCCGGTCTTCGAACGGTTCTACGCCGGCGGGATCGGATCGCTACGGGGGTTCGAGTTCCGCGGGGTCAGCCCGCGGGACGGGCTGAGGGACGATCGCATCGGCGGGCATTACATGCTGTTGACCGGTGCGGAATACTCGTTCCCGCTGTACGCCGACGTCATTCGGGGGGTGCTCTTCACCGACCAGGGCACGGTGGAAGAGGACTTTGAGATCACGGGGTGGCGTGCGTCCGTCGGGTTCGGCGTTCGCATGCACGTGGATTTCTTCGGGCCGGTGCCGCTGGAGTTCGACTTTGCGGTTCCCGTCGTGTCCGAATCCGAGGACGACGAGCAGGTGTTCAGTTTCTTCATCGGCACCGTGTTCTAGTGCCGTTTCCGGCTGCGTAGTCGCGCGTTTGGCCTGGCCGGGGGATCTTATCTCGGCGGCCAGGCGTACGGGGTGCGGATTCCGAATCCGGCGAGGCCCGGTTTTGTCACGCGGAAGCGTCGGTGCCGGTCGATCGTGGCGCGATCTTCCGGGGTTGCCCCGGGACAGACGATGGGGACAATGGTGGCCGCGGGACGGGCACGGTGGGGGGGCTGATTCAGCGCTTGGCAAGGAAAGGACGGTGATTCATGAAACGGGCGTGTATCGTGTTGCTTTGCGGCGTCGTCGGGGTTGTCGGTGCGGGGGTGGCGTCGGCTTCGGATGCCGCCGATTCGACGAACGTGGCGGTGATCAATCTGTCGGTGGTGTTCGACCGATACCGGCTGACGAAGGACCTGGAAGCGAAGTTCACGACCAGGCAACGGCAGATGGAAGGCGAGGCCCAGAAGCAACGCGACGAGATCGAGGTGAAGCGCCAGGCGCTGGCGAGTTTCAAGCCCGGCACCGACGATTACGACACGCGCCGCGACGAGATCACGAAGATGGTGATCGAATACCAGATTCGCACGGAGGTGAAGAAGGAGCAACTGCGCGAATCGCACAAGCAGTGGCTGTTGAAGATCTATCAGGACGTCCGGGGCGCCGTGGCCGCCGTGGCCAAGGAGGACGGTGTCGATTTGGTGCTGACGTATGAGGAAGTCACCGCCGACGCGCCCGATTCGAAGGCGTTGCGGCAGCAGCTTCTGTTGGAGAAGGTGTTCTACTTCGGTGAGAAACTGGATCTGACGGAGAAGGTCATCAGCCGGGTCAACGCGGACTATGCGGGCCCGGAGAGCATCCAGCTCGGCGCCGCCGGACCGGGCGCCCAGGGCGGGGCCGATCGGGTCCGGCCGGTTGCGGAGGCGAAGGCACCATGACCGGGGGCTACACACTGTCGGAGCTGGCCAGGCGCGTTGACGCGTCCGTTCGCGGGAGCGGCGAGGTCGTCATCCGGGGTGTGAACACGGTGGCGGCCGCCGCGGCCGATCAGATCACGTGGGTAAGTGATGCCAAGTATCTGTCACAGCTCGGGCAGAGTCGAGCTGGCGCGGTGCTGGTGCCCGAGGCGTTCGGTGATGTGCCCATGCCGTCGCTGCGTGCGGTCTCGGTCGAGCGGGCGCTGTCGCGGCTTCTGTCGTTGTTCGCCCCGCCGGTGCCTCGACCCGAGCCCGGCGTGCATCCGAGCGCGGTCGTGGCCGAGAGCGCCGTGCTGGGGCGGGACGTGGCTGTCGGCCCGCACGTGGTGATCGGGGAGGGGGCGGTCATCGGTGATCGGAGCTGCCTGTGCGCCGGCGTGCACGTCGGTGCCGACTGCCGGATCGGGGTCGACTGCGTTTTCTGGGACCAGGCGGTGATTCGCGAGCGGTGCGAGATCGGCGACCGGGTGATCCTGCATCCGCACGTCGTGATCGGCAGCGACGGGTTCGGCTACTACTTTGCGGATGGCAAGCACAACAAGATTCCTCACGGCGGTCGCGTCGTTGTGGGCGACGATGTGGAGATCGGGGCGGGCAGCACGCTGGACCGGTCCAAGGTCGGCGAGACCGTGGTGGGGGTCGGGACGAAGATTGATAATCTGGTCCAGGTCGGGCATAATGTGAAGATCGGGGCCCACTGCATCGTGGTCGCCCATTGCGGAATCGGCGGGAGCACGGTGTTGGGCGACGGCGTTGTACTCGGCGGTCAGGTGGGCCTGCGCGACAACATCACCCTGGGCGACGGCGTTGTGGTTTCGGCGTGCAGCTGCGTCAGCCGGGACGTGGCTCCGGGCAAGATGCTTGGCGGCATTCCGGCGTACGACCACGGACAGTATCTGCGAGTCCAGACGGTGATGCACAGGCTTCCCGACCTTGTCAGGCAGGTCAAGGAGCTCGCTAAGCGGGTGCAGAACCTTGAATCAGCAGACGATAAGCCAACCCGTGGAGCTTGAAGGGCGAGGTCTGTTCACGGGCGAGCACACCACGCTCCGGTTCCACCCTGCCGAGCCGTACACCGGGCTGTATTTCGTGCGCACGGACCGGTCGCAGCCGGTCCGCATCGACGCCCGGGCGGAGAACATCGCCAAGCGGGCGCGCCGCACGTCACTGCGCAACGGTACGGTGTCCGTCGAGACGGTCGAGCACTGCCTGTCGGCGTGTGCGGGGCTGGGCATCGACAACCTCCGTATCGAGCTGACGGGCAGTGAGCTGCCTGCGCTGGACGGCAGTTGCCTGAGCTGGGTGGAGAAGCTGCAGGAGGCGGGGATCCGCGGGCAGGACGCCCCTCGCCAGCCGTTCGTCATTTCGCAGACGACCCGTGTGGTGGACGGCGACTGCGAACTGGTCGCGTTGCCGCCGCTGCGTTCGGACGCTGATCGGCTCGAGATCATCTACGATCTGGACTATGGTGAAGATAGTGTGATCGGCCGGCAGATTCACTCTCTCGTGCTGACGACTGAGTCGTTCGTCGAGCAGATTGCGCCGGCCCGCACGTTCGTGCTTCAGGAGGAGGCCGACCAACTGCTGGCCATGGGGCTGGGCACGCACCTGACGTACGCCGACATTCTCGTGTTCGGCGCGAACGGCGTCATTGAGAACACGCTGCGGTTCCCCAACGAGTGTGTGCGTCACAAGATTCTCGACCTTGTCGGGGACCTGATGCTCGTGGGCCGGTTCGTGGTCGGCCGCATCTATGCCCGCAAGTCCGGTCACTCGTTGAATCTGGAGCTGGTCCGCCGCCTGGTGGAGCAGTCGCAGGAGCAACTGACGAGCAGCCTGCTGGTGTCGCCGCCGGCGTACGATATCCACCGTATCCAGCGGATCCTGCCGCACCGGTATCCGTTCCTGATGGTCGATCGGATTGTCGAGTTGGAGGGAAGCCAGCGGGCGGTGGGTATCAAGAACGTGACCGTCAACGAGGAGTTTTTCCAAGGGCACTACCCCGGTCAGCCGATCATGCCGGGGGTCTTGATCATCGAGGCCCTGGCCCAGATGGGCGGCATCTTGCTTTCGCAGGAGTTGGAGCACAAGGGTATGGTGGCGGTGCTGCTGAGTTTAGACAGGGTGAAGTTTCGCCGCCCGGTCGTGCCGGGCGACCAGTTGATCCTGACGGCGCAGGCCATCCGGATCGCGTCGCGACGAGGTCACGTTCGTTGCAGCGCCCGTGTGGGCAACGAGCCGGTATGCGAGGCGGAGATCCGGTTTGCGCTGACGGACGCCGAACCGGTTTGACCTGGAAGCCGTTTGAGAACCGTGGAACAGATGCTAACTGAACAATCCACCGAGATCCACCCCACCGCGGTTGTGGAAGACGGGGCGGTGATCGGGCGCGGCGTCCGCATCGGACCTTACTGTGTTATCGGGCCGAGGGTCGTCATCGGTGACGGGTGCCGGCTGCAGAACCATGTGACTGTTGTCGGGCAGACCGTTCTCGGAGAGAACTGTGAAGTTTTCCAGCAAGCGGTGCTGGGGGCGATACCGCAAGACCTGAAGTACCGCGGGACGGCCACGCGCCTGGAGATCGGCGACCGCAACGTCTTTCGCGAGCAGTGCACGGTGCACCCGGGCACGGAGCACGGCGGCGGCGTGACGCGCATCGGCAACGACAACCTGTTTCTGGTCGGCGTGCACATCGCGCACGACTGCGCTATTGGCCACGGGTGCATCCTGGCCAACTACGTCCAACTGGGCGGGCACGTGATTCTGGAGGACTGTGTCAATTTCGGCGGGCACTGCGGTGTGCATCATTTCGTGACCGCCGGCAAGTACTCCATGGTGGGCGGTCTGTCACCGATCACGCAGGATGTCCCGCCGTTCATGATCGTCGTGGGCGCTCGGGGATCGAGTCCGCGGGTCCGCTATATCAACCGCGTGGGAATGAAGCGGAACGGATTCACCGAGGAGCAGATGCAGGCGGTCAAGGTCGCCCAGATGAAGCTGTTCTCGCTGGCGGCCCGGCGGTCGGGGCGGCCGATGTTGCAGGCCGTTGCGGACATGAGGGAATCCGGTCCGCTCGATCCGAACGTGGAATACCTCCTCGACTTTCTCGTCCGGTCGTTCGAGCACGGGCGAAACGGGCGGTACCTCGAATCGTTACGACAGGCGTGATCGAAGAGCGGTGAAGCGGCGAAGTGACGCAGGGGAACTGGCCGCGACCGCCGGGATGCGAGTACGAAATGAGCGGTGCGTTACGGGCGGCGGTGATCGGCGTGGGGCGCATGGGGTGCCACCACGCGCGGCTTTATCACGAGATGCCCAGCGCCGAGCTGGTGGCCGTGGTCGACATCGACGCCGAGAAGGCCGCCCGTGTCGCTGCTGAACACCAGTGTCGCGCCTTTACTCGCCTGAGCGACGTGATCGACCGGATCGACGTCGCCAGCGTTGCCGTTCCCACCGTGTATCACGAGGAGGTGGCCACCCCGTTGATTGATCGCGGTGTGGCCGTGCTCATCGAGAAGCCGATGGCCCCCGACGGTGCCGCCGCCCGCCGGATGCTCGACCGGGCTGACCAGCGCGGCGTGCCCATCCAGGTCGGGCACTCCGAGCGGTTCAACCCGGTGGTGGTCACGCTTCAGCGGATGGAGGTGTCGCCGCAGTTCATCGAAGCGCACCGCATCAGCCCGTTCACGTTCCGCAGCGCGGATATCGGCGTCGTGTTCGACATGATGATTCACGACATCGACATCGTCCTGCACCTGGTGCGGGACCGCGACTACCGGGTCAGCGCGGTGGGTGTCGCGGTGCTCGGGGCGCACGAGGACATCGCCAACGCGCGGGTCGAGTTCTCCAACGGGGCGGTGGCGAACCTGACCGCCTCGCGCCTGGCGCTCAAGACCGAACGCAAGATCCGCGTGTTCTGCTCGGACGCCTACCTGTCCATGGACTACGGCAAGAAGTCGGGCATCGCGATCAAGAAGGACGCGAACCTCGACCTGCTGAAGATGGCCCGCGAGAGGGATTTTACCGACCTGTCGCAGATGCAGAACGTCGACTTCGGCTCGATGGTCAACGTCGAGCCGCTGGTGATCGACGACGTGGAGCCGCTGCGGGCCGAGATCAGCGCCTTTCTCTCTGCCGTCGGCGAGGGCACGCCGCCGCCGGTCTCCGGTGCCGACGGTCTGGCCGCCGTCGAGATGGCCGAAGCCGTCGTCAACGCCGTTCAAGCCCACGGATGGAAAACATAACGCGCGGCGCGCCGACGGCGGGGAAACATCGGAGGAGAGTGCCCCTTTCAGGATTAGGGGTTCCGTTGCTGATGCCCGCCATTCTGAGCAGGTTCGTCGTGTTCACGTGTCTTCGGCGGCCACGTCGGGAATCGATCCTTGTTCGCCTCGAACCACGCCTTCCACCGATCTCGAAACAGGCGCTCGGATTCCTCCAGGTTATCCTTGCCGAGTGCCTTCATGGCCTCGCGGACTTCTTCTTCGGGGAAGCCCCATCCCTTCCTTCGATTCAGACCCTGCAAACAAATGGCCGCTTCGTCTGAGAGAGTTCGAGGAGGACGTTTGCCGGGTTGCGTTGTGTTGTCCGGTTCTAAGAGCTTGATAAGCTCCTTTACGCCAAGGCGGACATTCCAGTCGGCCAGTTCGCCGGCAGCAAGGAGTCTGACGAAAGGAGACGTCTCCTCGTCCAGGACTGCGTGGAATAGCTCGAGGCCGCGCGCGTCGCCCGAGCGCCCAACACAACGGAGGATCTCTGCTTTCAGGGGCAGCTCCTGTGTACGACGGTAAAGAGCCTTGAGGTCGTCGATGTACGCTTCGTCTCGCAATTGTGGGGCAAACCGCGACAGCGTTTGAATGGCACCGATCCTCCGCTCTGTGCCAGCTTCCTTATCGCGTACGACACCCATCAGGATCTTGATCCCATCGTCAACGGGATATTCTGTCCCTTCAAACTCAACCGATGTTGGCGGTGCCGGTCGGCTCGCGGTTCCGCAGACGTATGCCGGCGACAGGGGAAGCACATCGGGGGGCGGTCCCTCGGCACGCTGCACGTCGCCGGCGTCGCCAGCCGATTCCGATACGGACGGAAGAATGCTCGCTGCAAGAGTGGCCAGTGTAACCATCGTCAGGCTACGAATCATGATAACGTGTCCCTGTCCCAGTCTGGGCAGATCTCCTCCCGCTTTTACGGCGCATCCGCAAGGTGATCTTCATCCTCGCTGACGCTTTGACCGGTCATTTCGACAGCGTCGGCGGCAGCAGGTCCGTCATATCTTGCGCGTGCGGCTACGGCCGGACGGCGTCCCACAACCACTGGATGTTATCTGCAAGGTCGTCGAGGGTCGCCATCGCCTCGGTGTCCTGGCTGACTTCACCCTCCTTGCGGCCGTGGCCGACGTTCCAGTAGCTGCTGCCCGGTACGACCATGCCGTTGATCAGGAACCACATGTTCAGCTCGGCGAACGTCAGCAGTTCGCCCGCCCGCCGGGCGACGACGACGGCCGCACCGATCTTGCGCCGCAGGAATCCATCGTTCACCCGGCTGACGAAGCCGATGCGGTCCATGTAGGCCTTGATCTGCCCCGTCACCGATCCGAAATACACCGGGGAGCCCAGGAGGATCACGTCGGCCGCTCGGGTCCGCTCGATCAACGCGTTGCCGTCGTCCGGGTAACCGTGGCACTTGCCGTCCTTTTTCCGCATGCAGGTCATGCATCCGCTGCATGGGGACAGGTCCATGCCGTGCAGGTGGGCCTCGTCGACGGTGGCACCTCCTCTTGTCAGCGGCGCACATACGCGCCGGAGCATTACGCTGGTGTTGCCGTCCTTGCGGGGACTTCCGTTGACGCTGAGAACCTTCATGAGCCTCCTCCATCTGCGCGGAGTGTGTGAGGTATCGTAGCGAGATCATACTCGCCCGCCGGGACTCCGCCAGGTGCGTTATCACGCGGGCTGTTCTCGCCGGAGCCCGGCCCGTTCCTCGGACAGCGTTGCAGAGGCTCGGCCGGTCACGCATAGGCGTTCAGGGCCTTCATGTATTGACCGCGCTCGAAGGCGGCTGGATCAGGGCAGGACCGCTGGTTCATGATGCCCTGCAGTTGTTGTACGCTCTCGTATTCGTGGTCCGCCATCCACGTGCCCATCTCGTCGAGAATGCGGGCGGTCGTGCATACGCCGTCGCGCAACAGCGCGGCACAAAGCTGGGTCGCGTCCGCGCCGGCCATCAGCAGCTTGAGCACGTCGAGTGACGTGTAGACCCCGGTCGTCGCGGCCAGGCTGGCTTTGACCAACGGATCGAGGATGGCAATCCAGCGGAGCGGCATCCGCATCTCGTGCGGGGCGCTGAGTACGACCTGCGGAACGACCTCCAATGCGTCCAGGTCGATATCGGGCTGGTGGAAGCGGTTGAACAGTACGAGTCCGTCGGCTCCCTCATCGTCGAGGCGCTTCGCGAAGTTCGCGAAGGAGCTGAAGTAGGGCGTCAGCTTGACTGAGACCGGCAGCCTCACGGTCCGCTTCACCCCGCGGAGGATCTCGACATAGCGGTGCTCGATCGCGGCGGCGTCGATCGTCGGGTCGGTGGCGATGCTGTAGATGTTCAGTTCGAGCGCGTCCGCCCCGGCATCCTGCATCTTTTTCGCGTACTCGGTCCATCCGCCGGTGCTCGTACAGTTCAGGCTGGCGATCACGGGGATTCCCACGGCCTTGGTGACGGCGGTCAGGTGGTCCAAATGCTGCTCTGGTCCGCGGCGGTAGTCAGCCTGGGCGGGGAAGTACGACAGTGCCTCGGCGAAGCTTTCAGTGCCGAGCTGCATGAAGTGGTCATGCGCCGCGTCTTCGTGCTCTATCTGTTCCTGGAACAGCGAGTGAATCACGACCGCACCGACGCCCGCATCCTCCAACTGGCGGACGGAGCTTACCTCCCGACTGAGCGGCGACGCCGCCGCAACCAGGGGATTCTTCAAGTCCAGGCCGAGATACTTCGTGGACATGTCCATGGTGCACTATCCTCTCGCTTGCGGTTTGGCCGGGTTGTGCGGTATCGCGATACGCGCCGGCTCAGACAATCTGCTGATCATCCGCTAATAGTGTGTTGCCAGCTTGTCGATCGCCTTGTCCAGCGCCGCTGCGGTCGCCGGGTCGGCGGATTGCTTGGCTTTCATCGCGGCCACCATCACCGCATGATGATCGGCCAGCTTTTTGAGATACGCGTCGTAACCGTCGGCCCCCGGCGCAACGGGTTTTACCTTCTGCGTCAGGAAGTACTCTGAAACCGTGCTGATGATGTCAGACGCGTGGGCCTCTTTCGTGGCGACCCACCGTGCGGCCTGATTGAAGGCCTGGGCATCCTGTTTGCCGGCCAGCTCGGTGATGCTGGCGATCGCCTTGGCGACTGTGGCGGCATCCTCCTTCAGGTGTTTGATGCGTGCGGCATCATCGTAGATTCCGCACGGCACCTGACAGTGGGCCTCGGCTTTGCCCTGGTGAATCGCGAGGAATCCGGCCGCCACCAGGAGCGTGCTTCCAATCATCGACAGACTGATCATACCGTACCGATTCATTCTCGTTCTCCTGTGGACCACAAACATCGCGGATCAGAAACCACCTAGGCACGCCCGCGCCGGCGTGGGTCTTCAACAGCGCGTGGATGACGGCAGAAAGTGTGCCTCTTCTCTAGAAAGCCTCCGCAACCCGTTTCGCCTCTTCTGCTGCGGCGGACTTGGCATTCTCGACGGTTTTCGGATCGCCCAAGGTCGGCTCGACAACAATCGAGCGAATATCGGCAAATCCAACGAATCGGAGTAGCGTCTCCAGATAGGGCTTCTGGAAGTCCAGGCCTCTGGCTTGCTCGTTGCTGGAGTATTCTCCGCCGCGCGTGTAGATGACGGCAACCGGCTTGCCGGTCACCAGCCCGGTGTAGCCGGTATCCGGCGAGAAGCTGAACGCCAGGCCAGGCTGTGTGATGATGTCGAGCAGGTGTTTGAGCTTGTAGGGAATGCCGAAGTTCCACATCGGCACGCTGAATAGGTATTTATCTGCTGCATTGAACCGGTTGAAGCTGTCCGTGACCGCCCGCCACGCGGAGGCCTGTTCCGGCGAGTGCTCCAGGCCGTGCAGTATCTGGTACTTTGCGTGCACGGTCTGTCCGTCGAACTCCGGCAGCGACCCGGTCCATACGTCCCAGGTTTCCACTTCATCACCGGGATGCGAAGCCCGGTACGAGCCAAGGAACACTTTGGCGACGACGATCGACGTCGACCGCTCCTTTCGCGGCGATGCTTCCAGGTGCAGTAACTTGCTCATGTGCGACCCTCCCATCTTGTCGCCAGTCACTTTCAGCCAGGCACTGTTGGCCACGCCAACGAGCGCGGTCGTCCAGGCGAGGCCGGCCGGCGCTGCCCCACCGGCTCGGACCTTGCACCGGATATGGTCCGTTTACCGGTCCAATGCCGAGTACGCTAGCGAAAGCAACTCCCAGAATCCAGCGAGCTTCGTGCGTCTCTGTGGGATGCCAGGCCGCTCGCTCTTTCGTCGTCCGCCAGTCGCGCCAGGACCGCAATGGGCGGTCGGGCGCGTTGTCGTACGCGCTGGTGAGTGATATGTCGCCGCCCAGGTGTTCCGGCGCCCGGGAAGTTCAACTTCGCCCTATCTCTAGTGAGAAGCGACGGAAGCGAATTGGCGGATCATCACAGGTCATTGGGCGAGGCGGGAGTCGAACCCGCACCCGGGTAAACCCGGAGGGGATTTTAAGTCCCCAGCGTCTGCCATTCCGCCACTCGCCCTGGGGCTGCGGGCCGGGCCTGCCGACCACGTGCGGCCAGTGGCCGCCACGTGCAACGCTACAAGCTTCCAAAGCGGGACTTGGCCTTCATCGCTGAGGCGGCCGGTCCGCCGGCCGGCATCGGTGCGTCGAACGCTCAAGCACCGCTTGAACCCGGCTGGTGCAGAGTCTCTTGGCTGCGCGGATTGTACTGGATTCGCCGGGGTCGTTCACGGCCCGTGTGCCTGCTGCCGCCCGTGCGGTCGCATTGGCCCCGGGCTGGTCGGCGGTTGCCGTGGGCGGTGGCGAGGCAGCGGTTCGGACGGCTGGGGGCGGGGCATCTGTGACGGCGGAACGTACGCCCTGAGGCCGTGACAGGGCTTATCTCCCGGCTGAGTAACGGGTTACAAAATGGAGATTTCCGTGTGACCGCAGAGGTGGTCGGCGGTATAAACGGTTAGCGGGTGAAGTGCGCCCTCAGGGCGTGCCGTTATAGTACACGGGTCGGCCTGGAGCCGGCGGCTCGGCGCGCCGACATTCGGGGCTAGCGGCGGCGATGGGTGTCCTGTTCGTCGACGTTGCCGGCAGCGGTTGGGGATGCAGGTGCAGGAGGCCTCCGGGGCCGGTCGGTGCCGGGTGGTCAGGGATTCAACGCGGTGGGCATTGGCAAGACGCTAGTTGCGCGGAAGAAGATCACGCAGGAGCAGCTCGATTCGGCGCTGGCGGCCCGGCGGAATCCGGGCGAGCGCGTCGAGAAGCTGCTCGTGCAGATGGGATTCGTCACCGAGCGCGACGTGCTCGAGATCATCGGCGAGCAGTTGCACATTCCGGTCGTCGACCTGAACGAGGTGGAGATCGACAAGGAGCTGCTCAAGCAGATCCCGGAGACGATCGTTCATCGCTATAACCTGCTGCCCATCGACAGGACCGACGGCACGATCCGGGTGGCCACCTCCAACGCCTTCAATCTGTACGCCTTCGACGAGCTGCGGATGATCACCGGCAGCAAGATCGAGCCGGTGCTGGCCGCTGAAGCCGACATCGTGCGCGTCATCAAGCAGTATTTCGGGGTGGGAGGGGGAACGATCCGGCGGATGATCGGTGACGACGAGGTCGAGGTTGTCTCGGACCATGCCGAGGAGAACGGCGACCTGATCGAAGCCGCCCAGGAAGCCACCGTGGTCAAGCTGGTCAACGAGATTCTGATCGAGGCCATTCGCGACCGGGCGAGCGACGTGCACATCGAGCCCTACGAGCACAACCTCAGGATCCGCTACCGCATCGACGGGGTATTGCACACGACGAACGTACCGCCGGAGATCCGTCGCTTTCAGAACGCGATCATCTCGCGCATCAAGATCCTGTCGAACCTGAACATCGCCGAGCGCCGCCTGCCCCAGGACGGCGGATTCAAGATCAAGACCGGCAACCGCGAGATCGACCTCCGCGTGAGCATCATCCCGACCGCGTTCGGCGAAGCGGTGGTCATGCGTATCCTCGACAAGGCCTCGGTGCTGCTGTCGCTGAATGACCTGGGCATGGTGGACCAGGTGTTTGAGGATTTCGAACGGCTGATTCGGCAGCCGCACGGCATCGTCCTGGTCACGGGCCCCACCGGGTCGGGCAAGACGACCACGCTGTATGCCGCGTTGAACAGCATCAAGAGCGACAAGATCAAGGTTCTGACCGTCGAGGATCCGATCGAGTATTACCTTGACGGCATTCAGCAGGTGGGTGTGCAGCGAAAGATCGGGCTGACGTTCGCGTTCGGTCTGCGGTCGTTCCTGCGGCACGACCCGGACGTCATCCTGGTCGGCGAGATTCGTGACCTCGAGACGGCCGAGGTCGCGGTCAACGCGTCGCTGACCGGTCACCTCGTGTTCAGCACCCTGCACACCAACGACGCCCCCACGGCCAACACGCGGCTGCTTGATATGGGAGTGGAGCCGTTCCTCGTCAGCAGTTCGATCGAGGGTGTGCTGGCCCAGCGCCTGGTCCGCCGGGTTTGCGAGTTCTGCAAGGAGCCGTACGAGCCCGACGCTGCAAGCATCCCGCCCGACTTCGACCGCGAGCCGGGCGAGCCGTTGTACCACGGCGCCGGCTGCCGCGAGTGCCGCCACACCGGCTACAAGGGACGGATGGGCATCTTCGAGCTGCTCGTCATGAACGATGAGATCCGCAACCTCATTGTGAATCGCGGCACCGCCACCGACGTGATGACCCTGGCCCGCAAGAAATACGGCATGAGGCTGCTTCGCGAAGACGGCTGGGACAAGGTCCGTGCCGGCCTGACCACCATCGACGAAGTCATGCGGGTGAGCAAGATCGTGTAACCGCGCACATCCGTTTGTCAGTTTCCACACCCGTAACCGACTTGATCCGGCGACTCGGATCAGTCGCGCCACTGCGGTGGCCAGAAGACGTAATCGTCGGAGCCGGCGTCGTTGGTGATTTCCGAGTCCCAGCGGAACGAATGGACGCCGCCGTCGTCGAGGCCGTTCTCCGACAGGGAGTAGATCGTCGGCCCGTCGTCCGAGAGGCGGTATCCGAAGTCCCGTCCGGTGAACGGATCGGTCCGCACGGGGTGGCGATGGCGGGCGGGCAGTTCATCGAGCGATTCGGGCCAACGCCCGTGGCGGGCCTTGAACAGGTGCGTGGCGTAGGAAAGCTGCGTGGCCCGGCGGGACGCTTCAGCCCGGGCGCGGATCTGGTGCGCCTTACTGATCGAGCACGTCAGCAACTCGGTCACGGCATTGGTGTGCCTGTACCTTTCGTGCGTGGCATCGATGTCGTCGGCGCGGACGTCCGGGTAGCCGATGCGCATCTGCGCGGCCACTTCGCGGTAGTGGCCGTCGAAGGCATCCACGGTGGCCCAGATGTCGTCCGGGCCCATGGCACTCATGGCGTCAATCGTGTCTTGCGATAGCATCTCGCCGAGGACACTTTCGGTCAGGTAATCGAGTCGGTCCCGGTTGAGTGCCGGCTCACTGCTGCCGTCTTCGGGGAAGAACAGGAACTGGGTGAGGTCCATGCACATGGCGTACTCCCCGCGTGAGCCCAGGCCCGGATCGGAGGTGTCCCGGTCGTACTCCATGAGGACGTCAAGGGCCGTTTCCAGCTCCTGGTCTGAAAACACGTTCTGTTCCAGCGCCCGTCGGGCACTCTGCTGGACCAGCGCCCGTTGGGCGGTGCTGACCAGTTGTTCGATCAAGGTCGCCCCTTGACCGACGTGGGCTGCGCTGCGCGAGACAGTCTCCCAGGCATCCAGCATGCGCTCCGAAGAGACACGGCCGTCTTCAAGCCGCCAGGCGTCGGCGAGAGTGGCCTTAGCCAACTGGCGATGGGCCGACAGCGCGGGCAACCGCAGTTCGATCAGCAGAGGCTCATGCTGGCGCTCCTGCTCGCCATGGGGTGGCTGGAAGTACGGTGGAGC
>CP070691.1:2516827-2649253 GCA_020353195.1 Phycisphaerales bacterium
CCGACCATGGTCGGCAACCCGGTCGACGGGCCACCGCGCTGCACGTTGACCACGACGCAGGGGGTCTCCATCATCGCGGCCAATCCGATGTTCTCCATCATCAGGCTGAAACCCGGGCCGCTGGTCACCGTCAGGGATTTCGTGCCCGTCCAGGAAGCCCCCACGACGGCGGCCATGCTGGCCAATTCGTCCTCCATCTGAATGAACGTCCCGCCCATCATGGGAAACCGGCGGGAAATCCGCTCCACCACCTCCGTGGAGGGCGTGATCGGATACCCGGCCACGAACCGACAACCGGCGGCCATCGCCCCCTCGCCACAGGCATAGTCGCCATCCAGGTAGTGCGCTCCGGTCAATACGCCTGCAGGGTCACTTTTCAATTGCCGTCCTCCTTCGCTGCTTATTCATGTGGGACAGATTTTCCAGCCTGCCACTCACCACCCCCGAGGGACTCCTCAGCCGGTTCCGTCGTGCCCCGCAGGCTCGGCGGCTTCCGCCTGCACCTCGCCGTCAGGCACGGCCACGCTGAAGATCGCAAAATCGGGACAGATCATCTCGCAGAGGTTGCAGTTGACGCACTCCCCGTTCTTGACCACCTTCGGCGGATGGTACCCCTTGCGGTTGAACTCCTCGGACATCACCAGCACGTCCTTCGGACAATACTCGACGCAGAACCCGCACCCCTTGCAGCGCTCCGCAATGATCCGCACCTCCCCGCGAGGGATCTTGAGATGATCGACATCTAGAGGTTTTCGCCAGTACTTCATCTGACACTCCCCAGGAAAGCGACTCCAAGCGGCACCGCGGCGCTGCTCGCAGCAAGCTCTCCACAGCACGCGCGATCCAGCCACGTTTCCCAATGAACGTGACGTTCCCCGGCCCACCGGTCCGCGGTCGCGGAGTCCCCCTCATCAGGCGGCACGCGCAAGACGCGGGCCGGCGACGCCGTAATCATGATACCTCCTCGGTGCCCACGCCGGCCGCCCCCGATTCGCGCCCCTTGCGATGGGGGCAACCGCCGCGGATATCCCCCACGGGACAGCCCGTATCGATGTACGCGGCGCAGCGTAAGCAGAATCCGTGCCCGGAGGGCTCGGAATCGAGCAACAACATCGACGAACGCTCAAGAAACCGGACAAACTGCTCGATCTCCGCCGGAAGGAAACCCTTGAGCAACGGCGACATCCGACCCGTCTTGAGCTTCACACACCTCTCCACCAGCCGGCGACCCTCCGCGCTGACCGACAGCAAGGTCGCCCGCCGGTCCCCTCTGGACGGGGCACGAACCACAAGCCCCAACCGTTCGAGCTTGTCTATGGTCTTGCTGGCGGCCGGCGGGCTCACGCCGAGAAAATCCGCCACCTCCCCCACCTGATGGCTCCCGTTCAGCGACATCAACATCAAGAGATGGAACTGTGACAGGGTCAGCGGCGACGGACTCGCTTCCCGCAGCGGCTTGACTTCCAGCATCTCGCGGACGGCCGACGCGAAAATGTGGCTGAACCGCAGAAGACGAAACGCCTCGTTACGTTCATCGGCGCTCCCGCCCCCCGAAAGGCCCTGCCCCAGGCCGTCATCGCCAGTCTGCGCCATTTTGATTAACCCTGTTACTAGTTAACCATGTTAACAATCAGACCTACAACAAAAACGCCCCTACGTCAACTCCCGCAAACAGAGGCTTGGCCCCCGGCGCCCCCCGGGGAACCGGGATGACGGACGCCTTCGGCCCCGGCGAGCCGGCCGCCTTGTCCACGAAGCGTCCATATGGTACACTACGATGCCATCTTGGAACTGGAGCCGGAGCGCGCCGGAGATCTCGACGCCCACAATCAAGTTGTCCGACCCAGGCCAAGTCACCTGCCGCAAGGAATCGGCCGACGGGGACGATAGCGGTCGAGGCGCTCCCAGACACATCTCAGGTCGTGAAAGGGAGTCGAAGCATGCTGAGCGACAGCTATCCGAAGACACTCAAGCTCAAGGACGGCCGGAGTGCCGTGCTCCGCCTGCTCACCCGAGACGATTTCGAGCAGGTCAGGGCCTTCCTCCTGGACCTGCCCGACGAGGATCGCCTTTTCCTGCGCCACGACGTCCGCGACCCCGACGTCGTGCGCCGGTGGACGGAGGATCTGGACCTCTCACGCATGATCCCCCTGGTGGCTTTGGAGGACGACAGCATCGTGGCCACCGGACGCCTCTACAGGCTGGACCACGGATGGATGAGGCACGTGGGGCACGTCCGGCTCATTACCGCCAGATCACACCGCAATCTGGGCTTGGGTGGATTGATCACCAGGGAGCTGGTGGCGCTGGCCGCCGAGCGAGACATCGAGAAGCTCCAGGCACACGTCGTCGAGGACAGCCGCGAAGCCGTCAGAATGTTCAAGACCCTCGGCTTCGAGACCGAAGCGGTCCTCAAGGGCATGGTCAAGGATCAGCACGGGCAGCCTCGAAACCTCGCGATCATGGTCAACGACGTCGTTAACCTCAGCCGGATCATGGACGACTGGATCCAGGACTCGATGATCCCATCCTTCCGCGTCCCCGGCGCCGGCGTGTAGCACGCCCCGAGTGGAGAGCATCTGGGACAATGGGCCTCGGCAAGCGCCGGCTCCGGTCGCTTGCGTATGGGCTCACCCCTGGGGCACGAGAGGCCCGGCGCGACGCAACGGGTTGCCCATACAATATGATCGCTTGCTACACGCGACCCTGAAGGTCGTGGTGGACACTCACCCCTTCGACGGCGGCGATCGCAGCAAGCCCGGGCGGCAGGAGCGCGCATTGCCCGCCGGCGGCCGGACGCACGGGAACCGATCGCCGGACCGCTACCCGGTGAACGCGATCTGGAACGCAGCGAAGTCGCCGAGATCCACATCGTCGTCGTCGTCATGGTCGGCGGCCCGGCAACCGCACGGATAGCTGCCGCCGGGACCGGTGATGCAGCCTTCGAACGCGGTGTAGTCGTCCACGTCAACGTCGCCGTCGCCGTCCATGTCACCCTTCGTGTCGATCTCGATGCAGAGGGGCACCTCACTGGCGTTGCCGAAGCAGTCGGTAACACGGACCGTCCCTTCCCCGTAGGCCGCCGGATTCACCCGGTCCACGGAGTAACGGACGATGGCGTCACCCGTCGAGTAGGGGTCCACACCGAGCGACAGGTTGACGGCGCCGGGCAGCAACTCGACGGAGCAGATGCCGGAATCGTGGGTTTGCCCGTCCTCGACCCGTCCGTCGTACCGCAGGGGCAAAGTGGATGACGCAATGGTCAACGACCAGCTCTCGAAGGTCCCCGTGTAGTTGACGTAATCGTCCACGACTTTGAGCGTGTACGTCCCCGCCGCGGAGCCGCCGTCCAACACGGACAACGACCCGTTCTCCGGTCGCCACGACCCGGTAAACGGCGCGGCGGTCGACGTGCTCGGAATCACCGCGGCGGCCTCATCATCAAGCGTCACGTCGATGAAGTCGTTGCCTATGCTGCCGCAGTCCGAGAAGAGGTCGATGTACGTCGGGCTCGTCAGCGTCATGTCAATGTCCATCGCGTTGGGATGCAGGATAGTGAACGTGAGGTTGACGTCCTCGACGGTGTCAATGTCGGTCACGGTGATGCTCGACGAAACGCCGGCGAGGTTATTGTCCGGGATCGCCACCGGCAGGTCCGTGCTGCGATACCGCTGCGTGTGGTCGATCGAGCCGGTGCAGACGGGGGCCAGCGCATCGATCTCGACGAGGGCGTGACCGCGGAGACCGCAGCCGTCAGTCACCCGAACGTACCCGCGCCCGTTGGCGAGCGGATTGACGAGGGCGACCACGAACGTGACGCTGCTCGCGCCGCCCGGCGGGTCGGGTGTGACCGAGGCGATCTGAAGGTTGTCGGACCACGGAGCCAGCGCGACGGACGCGATCCCCGAATCGCCGACCTGGTCGTCCGTGGCCGTACCGTCGAACTCGCGGGTCGTTGGATTGACGGCTCCGCCGACCACGGGGAGGTTCTGGTCGTCGTCCGCTTCGGTCAGGCTGATGGGCACCGTGGTCGTATTGCCGTTGCAGTCGGTAATCTCCAGCGTACCGCTGCCCGGCTGCGACTCGTCCGTCAGCACGACGGCATAATCGACGATCTCGTCACCCGGCGTGAACGTGGCGTCCACGGTCAGGTTCGTCGCGCCCCCCGCCAGCGCGATCGAGCAGATCCCGGTGCCGGGGTAGAGGTCCATCGCCGTGCCGATATAGCGGTCCGGCCCGCACGGATGCTTGATCGTCATCGACCAGCGACGGAACGCCGTCGTGTTGGAACTGGCGTAGCCGGGGCGGACATCGGCCACGTACAGATCCCATTGGCCGGCTGCATCCGCACCGGCAAGGTTGAGCAGCATGTTGTCGCGGTCGTCGGCGGTGATGCCATTGAGCAGGTACTTGCCGCGGCCGTCGGGCTGATGCAGGCCGAGGAACTCGATCGAACCCAGCGCCGGCTCCAGGTGAGCGTCATCCGCCTGCGGCGCGTCATCGTCAAGCG
The DNA here is from genome assembly GCA_020353195.1 of Phycisphaerales bacterium. Taxonomy (GTDB): domain Bacteria; phylum Planctomycetota; class Phycisphaerae; order UBA1845; family UBA1845; genus JAFGJQ01. Next base: position 2,521,338 of record CP070691.1, read on the forward strand.
TGATCTCGATGTTGTCCTTCGTCAGGCCGACCGAGTAACGGTCGTCCATACCCGTGCGGTTGAGCAGCGCGGCGAACTGGCCGGCGTGCGACAGCGTCGAGGTGATGCGGCCGACGGCCTTTGTGTCGACGGTCACGTCCACCTCCACCTCACCGACCAGCATCGAATCCGACACAAAGACCGATGACACCACGCCGGCCGGATCGTCGGTGGGAACGTTCGCGAGCACTTCATCCCCGAAGCTCAAATCCTTGGTGACCGAGCCGTCGTTCACTGGCCCGGTGCCGTCCGCCAGGCCGTTCAAAGCAATGACACTCTGGCAGGTGTTCAGCGAAATATCGGTCGCGGTGATCGTGCCCGATCCGTTGCTGGACGTGTCGATCAGCGTCACGGTGTAGTCGACAACCTGATCCCCGGGCGTGAAGTCAGGGGGAAGGTTGAGTTGCACGTTTGTCGCACCGGTCAGGATGATCGACTGGATTCCGCCGCCCGGGCCAAGGTCGGTCACCGTTCCGGCGAACGTCTCCGGGCCGGGGAACGCCGCGTCCACGTCCAACGACCAGCGGACCAGGCGGGCACCGCCGCTGCCGGACGACGAATCGTCGATGATGTTGAGCAGCCACTTGCCCTGAGCGTCTTCGCCGTTGAGCTTGGCCAGTCCGGCCGGGTCCTCCGGCAGCCAGGTGCCGGTGTACGGCGCACTGCTGCTGAGGATCGGCATGATCTCGTCGGCGTCATCGTCGAAGGTCGCATCGGTGATGTCGAACGCCAGGCTGCTTCCGCGGTCGGTGACCAGTTCGACCCGAGTGCCCGTCGGGCTCTGAAGGTACGCGTCAATGTCCGGCGGATAGTTGGTTTCCACCGTGATGGTCACGTTGACATCCGTGATGGCGCCGGGCTCGGTGATTGAGATCTCGCCGTTGATTCCCGGCCCCGCCGGCTGGTTGTCCGGCACGTGGATCGGGTCGTGCAGGCTCTGCGGCGAGCGGTTGGAGAAATTGAACCCTCCGCACACCGGCGCATCCACATCGATGTTCACCAAGTTGCATGCGGTATTGCCCGAGCAGTCGGTCACCAGCAGCTTGCCCGAGCCGTTGTCAAGCGGGTTGACCAGCTCGATGTCGAACGTGACGACGCCCGCCGGCAGCGCGCTGAGGTTCGTGATCTGCAGGTTGGCGTCGGCGAAGAGCGACACGCCGCACACACCGGTGTCGCCGGCGGCGTTGTCGGTGGCCTGCCCGTCGATGATGTTGTTGACGTAATCCGGAGTCAGGACCACGACCGGATCGACCTCGTCGGTCAGGGCCGGTGCCGCGTCGTTGAGGAAGATGGCCAGCTCGTAGGTCTCCTCGGGGCCCACCTGCGAGAGGGTCCCCTGCGGCTTGACCTCCACGTAATGGGTGCCGGCCGTTCGAGCCACGAAGAAGCCGCCCTGGGCGGGATAGTCGCCGCCACCGGTCTGAGCGGTGTTGCTGTCGCTGATATCCGAGATCAGCACGTCGCCGGCCGGATCATAGATGACGAGCTTGCCGTCGAACGCCTTGGGGTCCGTGCTGGCGGACGCCGAACCGGTGGAGTCGCGCTCGGGGTCGCCGTCGAACGCAACGAACACGCGATCGCCGACGGCCGCCTCGAACGCGTAGAAGTCGCTGTCGTCAATCGTGTCGATGACACCACTGTAATAGTGCTTCCCGCTGCGGTCGGCCGAGAGAAGGCTGTCGTTGGGCTCGCATTCAGGCAGCGGTGAGCGCGTCGCCGGTTCGACACCGACGTGGAGGCGATACCGGTGGATCGTCCGCGTGTCGTCGAGGTCGTCGTCGACGACCTGGAAGTAGTGCTCGCCGATGCTGGTCATCTTGGCGCCGGCGATCACTGACGACGTGGTGCTGTAGACGTACCGGAGGTCTTCGATGGGCGCATCGGCGCCGTCCCCGTCATCATCGTCGTACTCGATCAGGGTCACGCCGCCTGCAGCGTAGAAACGCAGCTCCGTGTCGAGAGTGCTGTTCGATGATCCGCCATTGTTCACCCAGGCGTAGACGCGGTCGTCGGTCTCGCCCGTGACCGCGTGCCAGTCCTCGTCCGCGGGACCGACCAGCTGCCCGCCGTTGAGCGGCGTGGTGAGCGGCGTGGCCGTGGCGGGCACGTCGTTCGGCTCGATCTCGCTTATCTCGTAGTTGAAGGCGTCGTCGATAATCAGGGCGTAGTCCCCCGTGTTGTAGGTGGTGCTGCCGTTGTCGACGAAGATCCAGTAGTCCTTGCCTGCGTCCAGCGTGACGACGACCAGTTCGTGCCGGCCGCCGGTCGTACCGCTCGTACTGTGGTTCGACGCGCCCATGCATCCGTCGAGGAAGAACGGTGCACAGGAGTCATCCACGTAGAGGACGGCGTCAAAGCCGCTGCCGACCAGCTCGATCGCATACTCCCCCAGAGCCGGAGCGGTGAACTTGTACACGTGATCGATCCCCGGAGCCGTGGTCGGCGTGGTCCCTGAAACCGCGCACTGGTCGGTGGATTGCTGGAACGTGAAGTCATTCGCCGCCCCGTCGATGTCGTTCAGCACGACGACCGGCAGTGTCGAAGGCAGGGCGATGGCGCTCGTGCAGTCCTCCGGCGTGCTCGCCGGAAGTGTGTCCACCATCAGCGTAAACGGGAAGTTGTCGTGCGTGACTAAATCGTGGTCAACGCCGATCTTGTAGGTCACGCCCGCCGTCAGGGCCACGTCGAAATGCACGGGACGGGCCGACCCCGGGGCGCGAGCCCCGGTGATGAAGCTGTAACTGCCACCGCCGAGGTCTATGAAAACGTAGATCGCGAAGCGGCGGTCGGATGAGCGGAGAGGCGCATGTTGCCACGGCAGAAGCTGAACCCGATACGTGTCCGTTGCATTGGGGGTGAAACTGTAGAAGACGTCGGGACCGTCGTCGTATCCGGTCACACCCGGCAACCCCGTGTTGTTGATGCTGTCGTCGGCCAGCACCGTCGTGCCATAGACAAGCACCGGAACGGCCGGGCCGATGATCTCCGCCTTGGCCGGACTGTCGTTCAACGGCGCCGGCGGAAGCGCCGTTGCGGGAGCGACAGACCCCGCCAGAATCCACGCCGCGCCGAGCACACATACCAGGGACTCGAATGACACACGAAACGCACGTTTACGGATAGCTTGCATGGGGATTCCCTCCTTAAGCTGCGAAGGTTTCAAGCCGGACTACGAGCCACCACAAGGCTCCGCGGTCGGCACCGGTTGTCAAGAGAGCGCTACCCGCGGGGGGAGGCAGGACAATCGCGCGCGGCCGACCGGCAACATGATCCTCCGACCCGGCTTCGCGCTCGATGCTACCCGGAACGCGGCAGGCAAACGCACTTCGTCAACCGCGACCGGAACCCCGATACGATGCCCCGTTGCTCCCGACCCCCCAGACGATGCGAGAGGCAATCACCCGCAGCCCATCCCCGCACTCCATCCAGTAGAGCGGAAACGCCGTTGCGTGTCAATGCAATTGACACTTTCGCACGCAAGCACGCGACGCCCCAGCCTGCGCGACTCGTGGATCCGACGATCACCGCGTGACCAAGGCACATCGGCCCGGACCGCTAAGTAAGGCTCTCACGGCGGGTTGCGTCACTGCGTTACGGCAGTCTCGGGCGGACACCGCCGGCCAAGCGCCCTTACGGCCTTCCGCGCAGCCGAGGACGGCCGGCCGGCAGACTCGCAACGCACGCCGCGACTCGACCTCTCTCGTCAACTCGACCTCCCGGAAGACCAACGGGACCGTCGAGCTCACGAACGGATGGATGCCGCCACAGGCGGTCTGTCTGTCCCTGTCAGGCCACGCCGGCCCGCGTTGCATCCCGGCATGAGCACCCCTATGATCGCCGCCGAAGCTCGTGATCGCTCGGTAAGAACCGTTCTCTGTGAGGGATGCTCCTGATGGCCCATGCGATGCAAACGCTTCGGTTGACGGGCGTGCTTTGCGCCTTGTGTAGCGCGGCGGTGGTTCTGGCAACGCCCCCGCCGGACGAGAAGGCCGACAAAGCGCCGAAGCGGATCCCCCTGGTTCCCGAGAACCTCCCCGATGACCTGACGGTGTGGCCCAACAAGGTGTGCTACCGGATGTCCGAACCGTGGATCATGGAAAACCACGACAAGATCCGCAAGATCAAGCCGCGCGTGATGATCCTCAATTTCGCCAACGATGCGAGCATGGAACACATCAAGGACCACACCGAGCGGCTGATCCGGGCCTTCTCCGAAAGCACCCGGTACCACGGGTTCAAGGATCCGGACGCGCCGTCGTTTCTGGACTACGAGGTCGTCAAGTACGTCGACATGCGCGACCGGCCGGTTCCGCCGGAACGCAAGAACCGCAACAGCGCGTTCTTCCCCGCACTGCCCGACGGACCCAAGGATTTCGCCTTCGACTATGCCCAACTCTACACCGACCAGTACGCCCGGTTCTACGGCTTCGCCGATGCGAACTACAAGTACCAGCGCCGCTATCTGAACCTGCACGAGCTGATCGAAGCAGGAATCGTCCACGAACTCTGGTTTCACGCCGTCCACGACCACTCCGAGGGCTGGCCGGCAAACGAGGTCATCGAATACAAGCAATACTACGACGAGAAGTGCCGGCCGATCCCGGGCAAGCACGGCCCGGCCGGAAACGGGCACAGCAAGACAATGCCCTGGTCCGGGCGGACGTTCCGCATGGCGTTCTTCAACCCGCACCGCGACATCGGCTGCGCCCTGGAGAACTTCGCCCACGGGCTGGAGGGCATCGCGAACCATAACGCCATCGCGTATTACACGAAGTATTTCAACGAATACGCGGGGCTCGATCTCGACGAGCGCCACGACGTCCCGTTCAAGAAGCTCTACGACGTCCCCTACGGCGCCAAGAACACCGTCACCTACCCCACCAAGACCTCGATCAAGGTGACCCTCAACGGCAACGAGCATCTGATCGATCCGTACGAACCTTTCGGCGGGAACGTCCACTGGATGCCCGGGGCTCGCTTCCATTACGACCTGGACAGCCCGCATACCGTCAGCACGACCATGGAAAACTACCGCCTGAGAAACGGACCCGGCGGCAAGGACAAGGTCACCGACTTCAACAAGCAGAAGTTCGCGCAATTCACCGACATCGCCCCCGACTGCATGGGCCGATGGACCGTGTTCTGGCGTCAGTGCATGCCCGGCCTGGGCAACAAATGTGTCGACGACGACGGCAAACCCATGAAGAACTGGTGGGTGTTCCTGATTTACTGAGGGCCCGGAGGGTCTGCGGCGGCGGAACCGCGCATCCTCCCGCGGCCGCGGTGGAGACTTTCGGAACTGCCGGCGCTCGTTCTGCTCGGCGCGGCCCCGTCAGGCACGGGATCCAGGAGGCTCATGAGGGGAGTCATTGACGACAGGACCCATCCAACCTACAAGATCTTCCAACGTCGCAAGCTCGAACGTGTCTTGAGAAGAGTACGGAGGTTTACGGGAGTCTACGGTCCGGAAGGTGACCCGCCACCCGAGCAGCACAGTTGCATGACACGACAGCCCATCCGCCTACAACCAGTCGCTCGACGTCCATTCCGCGACGCGGCCAAAGCCGGTCCGGCCGGGGAGGACAGACCATGGCCCCTCGCTCACGCTCGAGGCCCGGGCCGGTTCGCACAATTTGCGCGATGCTCGATCATCGTCCTGTGCGTCGCGGCGGCCGGGTGCCGCTACGACCATTCACCTCGCGTCCGACTCGACCCGCAGGTGCATCGGCCGGACGCATCCGTCGTCCTGATCACGGTAGACGGGTTGAACATCGCCACCGTGGACGCCATGTTGGCCGAGTCCGCCCTGCCGAACGTCCAGTGGATGATCGATAACGGCGTCCGCGTTCGCCAGGCGGTGAGCGGGTACCCCACAATCACGTACGCCCAGTTCACCAGCATCATGACCGGCCTGTTCGCCGGTCACCACGGCATTCTCGGGAACAAGTGGTTCGACCGCTACAGCCTCACCTTTCGAGACTACAACACGATAGCCACCTATCGCTCGGTCAACCAGGACTTCCTGGCGCCGACGCTATATGAACGGCTGCATGAACAGATGACGGTCAACATTCAAAGTGCGATCCACCGCGGGGTTACGCGAACCATCGACAACTGGATGAGCGGCGGAGTATGGTGGTTCTTCGGCAAGTTCCAGGAACTTGACAGCATCATGCCCACCCGATTCGAGGTGATCAGCGACCTGGCGAACGAGACCGGGCGGTGGCCTGTCCTGATTCATGCCTACCACCCCGCCGTCGACGAGATCGGCCATCGCCGGGGACCCGATTCGCCGCAGTATCGCCGCGCAGTCCGCAACGCAGACCGTCAGATCGGCCGCATCCGCCAGGCGGTCGCCTCGGCGGGGATGACCGACCGCACCTGCTTCGTTCTCCTCAGCGATCATGGATTCGAGCCCGTGCCCTGGGAGAACTGCTTCGATCTTGCGCGATGGCTGCGGCGCGAGCACGGCCTGAAGGTGACCAACAGCGCGTACGACAGCGAGCTGCTTGAAGACCGACACCGTCACTTCAACCAATACGACGCGGTGGTGATCGCCGGCGGCAACCGGCGGGCGGTGATACACCTCCGCGGGCCCGCGGGTTGGTTCGACCTCCCGACCCGCGATCAGGTCGACCGCCTGCTGCATTCGGACTCCCAAGGCGGGCGGGCGTCGCTGGTAGAGCAGACGGGGATCCAGTTGGCCGCCCGGCGGATCGAGGCACCGGCCGATTCGTCCGTCGTCGAACTGGTCTCTCGCCACGGCGTCTCGCGCGTCACACGGCGCGGCGAAGGCGACGACAAGAGATACCGCTATGACGTCGTGGACACCGACGCCCTGGGCGATTGGGCGGACGACACGCTCCAAGCGTTCATTGCCGACGGCTGGCACGATTCGGCCCAGTGGCTGGCGGCCACCATCGACTCGCCCTATCCCGACCTCGTCGTGCAGATCGCGGAGATGTTCGATTCCGCCCGCGCCGGAGACATCGCGCTGTTTTCCCCAGACGGCTGGGATTTCGCCTCCCATGATCGCGGCGGCCACGGGGGCGTCACCCGGTCGGACATGCTCGTCCCTATGATCTTCGTCGGCCCGCGCCTGCCCAAGGGCCGGACCATTCCCGTCGCACGCCTGGTTGACGTGGCACCGACGATCTTGCACCTGATTCGCGGAGACGAGGCGCAGAATCCCGAACCCGCTTTCGACGGGATCGATCTGACCCCGCAGTTGATCGAGGCGCAATAGCCGCGATCCGTGTAGCCCGAAGCGATCGCCAGACGGTAGAATAGCCCGCTCGGTCGTGGGCGGCGTGGGTGAACCTCGTGCGTGACCAGCGCCAAGCTCGCCTGCCCGCGGTTTCCCCCATGCCCGCGCGAACGAGCCGGAGCACGATCCGCGGATGGCGTCGGGAATCACGGGCGCCGGCCCCGCACCCGCGGCGCGCAGAACGGTTCACCGCGCCGAGCACCCGGCACACGGGAAAGAGCCATGAACCTGGCCCGTCTTATCGCATTGGCGGTTGCGGTTGCGTTGGGTGCGGCCGTTTGGCGGTCCGCACGTACGCCGGGACCCGGCAACGGCACGACGGACGGGCGCGGTCGCCCGGCCGCAGACCAGCCCGCAGTCGAACCGCCGGCGCCCCTTGCCGCAAGAGACCGCACGCGGTCCTTCCCGGCTCCCGCCCATCTCCCCCTGCCCCAGCCGCCCTACCACGGTCTGGCGATTCAAGTCCATTCCGTCCGCGATGCCGTCCCGCGGTGCCGGCGCATGATTGGCGAAATCGCCGCCCTCGGCGCGGACACGGTGATGTTCAGCCTCGACGGCTACCAGACCCACGTCGAATCAACCGACATCCGAACCGACCCGGCCAAGATGCTCGCGGACCGGCAATGGTTGGACGTGTTCGACATCGCCCATCGGCAGGGACTCCGGGTCGTGCTCATGCCGAAGATCCTGCTGTCTGATCCGCGCGGAAAAAACTGGCGAGGCAAGATCCAGCCCCCCAGCTGGGATGAATGGTTCGGTCAGTACAAGGCGTTCGTCCTGCGCTGCGCCCGGCTGGCCGAGCAGGGGCACGTGGCGGTCTTCATCGTCGGGTCGGAACTGGTCAGCACGGAAAAACTCACCGACCACTGGCGCGACGTCATCGCCGCCGTCCGGCAGGAGTACGGCGGGTTGTTGAGCTACTCGGCCAACTGGGACCACTACCGCGGCATCCGCTTCTGGGACGACCTGGACCTGATCGGCATGACCTCATATCACAGGCTCTCGGATGAACCCGGACCGTCGTTGCAGACGCTTCAGGCAAGCTGGAACGAGATCAAACGCGGGATCCTCGAGTGGCAGCGCGAGATCGGCAAGCCGATCCTGTTCACCGAAGCGGGCTGGTGCAGCCAGGAAGGCTGCTCGGTCGAGGCATGGAACTACTACCGCCAGGAAGAGGCCACGCCGGCCGGGCTCCGGGAACAGCGAGACTGCTACCAGGCTTTTGTCGACGCCTGGGCCGACGAGCCCGCCGTCGGCGGGATCATCTGGTGGGAGTGGTCCGCCGGAGACGCAGGCCCGGCGGATTTCAGCTACACGCCCAAGGGGAAACCGGCCGAACGCGTGCTTCACAAATTCCTGCAGCGCGTCAAAACCCGTCGCCGGACCGGCGGCCGGGCCTCCGCCGACTAGCCCGTGGCCCCCGCCGCCTGCGTGCAACCGGATCGATGCCCTGGTCCTCGTGTTCTGCTTGATGTATCGTACTCAGACCGGCACGCGCGGTCAGTGCGAGCCAACTTCGGTCCGTCGCCCGGTGGTGCCACGACGTCACGTGGCATCCGGGGCGCGTCACCAGCGGATCGGGAATCCACGGCCCGTATCGGGCGATGTTCGCGGCACGTTGACTGTCAGCAGCGAGAACGCTTCTTCAACCACGGAGGAGGATAGCCATGCTTGCCTTCAAACGCTCCACCGTATGGTCCGGTGTCGTCTTTCTGTCCGCGAGTTCGTTGGTCGGAGCGGTCGGGTTCGAGAACCATCGGATCGTGGCTCGCGGTGCAATTCAGTTGCTGCCCGAGCCCATCGCCCCTCTTTTTGCGTATCAGCAACTCGGGTTTGTGGAGCGCGCGCTTGAGCCGGTGAGCGTCTGGCCGCGCGATCCCGACATGCGCAAGCGCCAGACCTGGCAATGGGTACCGCTGGACCTCGGGGCCCGCGAGCAGACGCGAGAAGCCCGGATGGAGGCAGCGGCGCGGTTTCCTCGATCAGCCGCCGGGGTCAAGAAGTTGTACAAGGCGCATCATCTGCGCGTCGGGGGCGCGCTCCCGTGGGCGGTCGAGCAGTTGTACGAGGAGTGCGTCGAGGCGTTTCAACAAGGCCGGGAGGAGGACGTCATCCGGTCAGCGGGTCATCTGGCCCACTTCGCCGGCGTGTGCGCCTCACCCTTCGCCGCTACGACCGACCAGGACGGGCGACTCAGCGGGAGCCTCCACCTGGGGGCGCAGGAACCCGGCGACGATCACTACGCCCACCAGAATGTCCGCTACCGGTTCGACATGGCACTGGCCAACCGCAACGGAAGCCGGTACGCCGAGAAGCTCGCCCTCGAAGAGGCGGCTTATGAGCCGGTGGCCCAACCTGTGGACGCCGCCTTCACGATCCTGCTCGACTCGCTGGGTTGCGTGGATGAAGTCCTGGCGGCAGACAGCGAGATCATCCGGCGCCTTGAGGTCACCGACGGCGGGGGCTTTGCGAAACGGGCGGATGAGTTCTACGTTCTGTTCGACGAACGGTGCGGCGACCTTAGCGTCGAGCGGCTGCGCGCCGGCGCGGTGTTCGCGGCCGGCCTGATCGGCGGCGCGTGGGAGGCAGCCGGCAAGCCGACAATCGAGCAGATCCGCGCCCGGGCAAACGCGGCGCCGCCGGCGACCGCCGCACTCGACGATGACGGCCAGACGGCGGGCCGGCAGGCGGACGCCGGATTCGTCGGCAGCAACAACTCGAAGGTCTTCCATCACCCCGAGTGCCCCCATGCTCAGCGTATCAGCTCGGCGAACCGGGTCCGGTTCCGGACCTCCCGCGAAGCCCTTGATCAGGGGCGGCGACCTTGCAAGACCTGCAACCCAGGCGATGAACACTGAGGCCCGCGGCGCAAAAGGAATGAGATGGAAGACGGCCGTGGCGCCGCGCGTCTTCCATCTCATGACATTCAGCCTTGCGAACAAGACTGGTTCGAGGTGCTCCGCGCCTCGCTTGCCGTGGCGCGCGTGCCTGAGACCCGGACCACCTCGCCGCAGGCAGTGATCGAACACTACATCGCGGCTTTTTTTCTTCTGCGTCTCTTGGCGGCTTTCTTCTTGGCCTTTTTGGCCTTCTTGGCCTTCTTGGCCTTTCTGCGCTTCTTGGCCTTCTTGGCTTTTTTGGCCTTCTTGGCCTTCCTGGCCTTTTTGGCCTTCTTGGCCTTTTTGCGCTTCTTGGCCTTCTTGGCCTTCTTGGCCTTCTTGGCCTTACGTCTTTTCGCCACGAGCATCACCTCCTTTCTGATCGAGAATGGTAGCATCCGAACAAACCGTGTCAAAAAAAAACTTGCGAATTGTCTCACGTGGTGCATCGGCCGGCCGCGTCAGATTCCCGACGTCCGCAACGGCGCCCCCGCGCGATCACGCGCATCACGCGCTGATGACGACCTGCCGCGGCGCCCCGACAGTTCGCTTCAGTGTAAGTGCCACGGTCTGACCCTCATACTGAAGCCGCTTCGCGCCTGCTGGCGAGAACCCGCGTCGGGCGCCGCTCCCGCTCGGACACTTGTCGCCCGTTTCGGCACCCGGCGACCCGGTCGCCCGCGAATTCACGCATAGCGAGAAACGGCCTCTTTGGCCGGTTTCGACGCCGTATTTTGGGGTTTTACGGTCCGGAGGAATTGCACAAACCGGCGCCGCGCGACCGCAGCGGGAACGTCTTGCCACCGCACGACCGCCGGTCATGCGAGGGCAAGCCAAAACGTCGTCCGTCCAATGACAAACCGACCAGAGCGCCGCGACCGAAACACAAACTGAAGAAACGCCAGCCGTGTTGCCGCCGCATGACACCGCGCCGACGGCCACCGGAAACGGCGGCTTCGGACCGGCGCCCGGGCCTTGACCGGCGGCGAAAGAATTTCAAAAAAAATTTCAGATTTTCGTTGACAGGACGCCGGGATACGACGCTGCTTCGGCGATTTTCCAATTCGCCGGACGTTCTGCGCCGACCGCGCGAAGCGCTCCCCCCAACGTCGATCAACGCCCCGCAGCCGTCAATCGCATTCACTTCGCCCGCTCGACGTATTCACCACTTCGGGTGTCCACGCGAACACGCTCACCCGGCTCAATGAAGGCCGGCACGCGGATGCGGGCACCGGTTTCCAGGGTGGCGTCCTTCGGCTGATTCGTCGCCGTCGCGCCCTTGACCACCGGCGGCGTGTCGGTGACTTCCAGTTCCACGACGTGCGGCAACTCCAGTGCGATGATCTTCTCATCAAGAAGCTGGCACGTCACCCTCTCGTTCGGTTTGAGGAACGCGGCCGCCTCACCCACAATGCCCTTGTCGATGTGGATCTGATCGTACGTGGTCGTATCCATGAGCACGAAGCCCTCCCCGTCCGGATAGAGGTATTCGTACTCCTTGTCTTCCAAAAACGGCGTCTCCAGCCGCTCTTCAACGCGGAACCGCACGTCGATGATCTGGCCGTCCAGCAGGTTCTTGAGCTTGGCCTGCATGTAGCTGGCCTTGTTACCCTTGGCGACGTGCATGGCGTCGTGAACGACGTAGGGCTTGTCCTCGTACATGACGGTCCGCCCTTTGCGGAGGTCGACAGCCTTGATCATCAACAATCCTCCCCGGAACACCCGCAAACCCGATCGGTCAACCTGCCCATCGTCGCAAATCGGCGATGCAGGGTCAATAGCCGGACGGAACCGACCATGCCCGGAAACCAAGCTCCACCGCGAATCCATGAGGCGCCGGCCCGGACACGCACGTCCAGAGCCTCGCTCTGTGCCCACCTTGCAGGACGCTCGCCGTCGCGTATAGTGGCGACGATGGACGTTACCAGTACTTCCCGGGCGAAAACGGCGCCCACGGCGCGAGTGTGCCTGCTTGTGGTCATCGGACTGTGCTGCCTTGGATTCACCGGCTGCGGCGCGGAGGGGCTCGGCGGGCAACTGCTCGGCGCCCTGGCTCCCGGAGCGGACACGGGCTGCACCGGACCGGACTGCAGCGAGACCACCGCCGATAATAATCCGATGGACGCAACGACCGCCGGTGGCGAGGCGCCGGCCACTGACGAGCAAACGTCCGACCCCCCGCCCGACGACAGTGAGCCGGATGACCAGGCGGAACCGGAGGACCGCGCCACACCTACCGAGGATGAGTCGGATGACAGCTCCGCGCCTCCACCCGGTGACGTCAGCGCCGGAGGGTCGCTGTATCGACTCAACTGCCTGGAATGCCACGGCCCGGACGGCGACGGCGGATCGGCGCCCGGAATTCGCGGGGCCACCACCAGCCAGATCACCGCTGCGATCACCGGTCGCAACGGGCACACCCGGTTCGACGGCCTGACGGGCCTCACCGGCGAAGACGTCGAGAACATCGCGGCGTTCCTGGCCAGCCCGTGACCCCACGCCGGCCACGGTCTCGCCTGTGGTGGACCCGCAATGACCTGGCAGAGACTGCAACCGGACCGCGCCCGGCGGGGTATACTCGCCGGAGAGGACCACGGAAATGGACGGCGCGCAGCACGCTATCGACTGCAAACTACAGCAGCTGCTTCAGACCATGATCGACGTCGAGGCGTCCGATCTGCACCTGGTGTGCGGATATCGCCCCACGTATCGGATACACGGGCGGCTTCGCGCGGCGGAGACGGCCGATCTCGACGAAGCCACCGTACGCGACATGATCGACTCGGTGCTGCCTCAACGGGCCCGCGAATCGCAGGATCGGCCGAAGAACCTCGATTTCTCCGTGGCGATTGACCACGGAGGAACCACACACCGCTTTCGGACCAACCTGTTCATCGCGCACGGCCGGCCCGGAGCCTGCGTCCGCCACATCCCGAACCAGGTCCCGTCCTTCGAGTGGCTGACGTTTCCACGCACGCTGGCCGACCGACTGGTTCACCTGTCCGCCGGGTTGGTCATCATGACGGGGATCACCGGCTCGGGAAAGACGACGTCTCTGGCCGCCCTGGTCAGTCTGCTCAATGACGAAGGCGGATGCCGCATCATCACCGTCGAGGAGCCGATCGAGTACGTGTATCCCACCCGGCCCGACAGCGTGATCACGCAGCGCGAGGTCGGGACCGACGTCGATTCCTTCTACGACGGGTTGAAATACGGCTTGCGCCAGGATCCCGACGTGGTGTTGGTCGGGGAGATTCGCGATCGCGAAACCGCTCAGATGGCCATCAGCGCTGCCGAAACCGGACATCTGATCCTGACGACCATGCACACCAAGGACGCCAAGGGGGCGATCACCCGCCTGGTGGACCTGTTCCCGCAGGAGTCGCAAGACGACGTCCGGACCCAGTTGTCGCTGAGCCTCCGCTACGTCGTCGCCCAGCATCTCGTGCCCAGCACCACACCAGGCGAGCGGCGCGCACTGGCCCTGGAGGTCATGGTCGTGACGGATCCGGTCCGGGCCGCCATCCGGTTCGGGAAGATCGAGTCGATCGACACGGCGATCCAGACCGGCAAGCGCGGCGGGATGGTCACGCTCGACGACAGCCTTCAAAGCCTGCTGTCCGCCGGTCGGATTACGCTCGACACCGCCCGTCGCTACGCCAAGGACCCCGACGCCCTGGTTCCGCCGAACCACTCGTCTCGCGGTCGCGCCAAGACCACCGCGTGAACGAGTCATCCCGCGGTTTGCGGTTCCCGCTGGATTGACCAATAATCGAGCCGATGAGCCGACCCCAGTTGCCTCTGGTCATGCCCGCAGTGCCCGATCAGCGATGGGACTGCCATTCCTGCACCCGCTGCTGCCGCGAACTGGTCGGAGACCTGCGCGACGAGGACCGGCGCAAGATCGACGCTGAGAATTGGGCGGATCGTCTCGGCGTGGCGCCGTACGTGTCGGTGGGCAGGAAGTGGGCCCTGAACAAACGCGACGACGGGGCGTGCGTGTTCCTGCTGGACGACGGTCGATGCCGCCTCCACGCCGAACTCGGATTCGACGCCAAGCCGTTCGCCTGCCGCGTGTATCCGTTTACGCTCACCGAGTCCGACGGCAAGTGGCTGACCGCATGGCGGTTTGACTGCCCGTCGATAGCGCGGTCGCGCGGTCGGGACATCACGGTGCACCGCAAAATGCTCAACAAATTCCGACCCGAACTGCCGCGACGCGTCTCGGCGGGGGACGAAACCGTCGAGCTGACCCGGCGCCGGCCGACCGCCAGAGGAGAGATCGATGCCCTGCTCGACCGCCTGAACACCTGGCTTGGCGACGACACCCGGTCGTTCGCCGACCGGATGGCGGGCGCCGCCTCGCTGGTCGACACGCTCCGGGCAGCGAACCTGTCGGCCGTGCGCGAACAGCGGTTCGCCGAATTGATCGACATGCTCATGACGGACCTTCCCGCTGCCGTCGATGAACAATCGAAAGCCCCGCCGACCTCCCGGCAGCAGGCGATGTTCCGCCAACTCGTGTTCGCACACACCGAGCATTTGACGCTCGGCGAGATCCGGTCGCGGCTGACGCGGACAACACGCCGATTCCGCCAGTTGCGCCGATCGCGGCAGTTCCGTCGAGGCGTCGATCGCGTGCCGCCTCTGCCCGGGTCCGACGCGAAAACCACGTTCGCCGAGGTCGACCGCGTCCTGCCGGCTGTCGACGACGCCGGCGAGATCGTGTCGATCGCCGGCCGGTTCGTGCGAACCCGGCTGCTGAGCCGATACCAGTTCGGCGAGCGCTACTACGGATGGCCGGTGCTCGACGGCCTGGGCGCCCTGTGGATGTCCGTGGCGGTGCTCGGCTGGCTCGCCCGCTACTTCGCCGCCGCCCGCCGAGCCGAATGCGTCACGACGCCGGACGTCGTGCACGGCCTGGCCCTGGTGGACGGCGCCATCGGTCGTTCGGCTTCGCTGGGCACCACCGGCGAGCGATTGCGCCTGGAGTTCCTGGCCCGTGAGGAGGGAATCGCCCGGTTGCTCGGGCATTGGCGCCTCGTCGACCCGATGCGCGGGACAGGGCCCACGCAGCCCACTGAAAGCAGCACTTGACTGCGTATGTGCTTTAATTCTCGCTGCCACACTTTTCAACGTCGCTGCGATTGCAGCCCCCTGCGTCCGGAGCATTGAACCGACACGCCAAGGCTGCAACAATAGTTAATGAGAACCGAGATTTCTGTCGCGCCCTGCCGCATCGGGCGCAGGGATGGGACACGCCGGATAACTGGAGGCTGCCAATGAAGCGCGTGAACCGCTTGGGCTGCGTGGGTGTCATCCGTGTCGGGCTGGCGATGCTGTTGCCCGTCTTGCTCGCCACACCGCTGGGCGCCGAACAGATCACCGTTCGGAACGACTCGGTCGACGATTTCGACGAGGCGTATATCGTGGGCAACTTCATCGCGGGTGAGGAAGCCGGTGCCCGCCTGACGTCGCCGTGTGACGGGACCATCGTCGCGATTCACATTCTCTGGCTCGAGGGGACGACAGGGCATCCGCCGAGTCTCGAGCAAGCCATCCGCATCTATGACGACAACTTGGGCTTCCCCGTGTTCGGAACAGTGCTCGAGACACTCGAAGGCCCACTCATGACGCCTGGGGGCATGAACGTGTTCGAGTATATCGATGAGCAGCAGACGATTCCCCTGAGCGTTCCCGTCACCGCCGGGCAGAACTTCTACGTTGCCCTCGAGTTCTACAACCCCACCGATGTCGGCGCCGGCAGCCCCAGCGTCGTACGCGACGACGACGGGTGCCAGACGCCGCGAAACGTCCTGTACGGACTCCTCGCGTGGTGGGACTGGTACAACTTCTGCACGTTGCCCCCGCCCTTCCAATCCCATTCCATTCAGGGCGACTTGGTGATCCGGGCGATCGTCGAGTGCCCCGGCGTAACGGGCGCATGTTGCGATCTGAACGCCAACTGCACGGACGGCCTGGAACAAGGTGAGTGCCAGGGCGCCTTCGAAACCTGGTATGGAGGTCAGACCTGCGCCGGCGTGACGTGCCCGACACCGATCGGCGCGTGCTGCAACGGAACGGGCGGTTGCCTGGACGGCCTGGAACAGGCGGATTGCGAGGACAACTACAACGGGATCTACCCCGGCAACGGCACGACCTGCGCGGATGAGGTGTGCGTTCTCGGCGCCTGCTGCCTGCCGGATGGCACTTGCCAGGACGTCGTCGAAGTCGTCTGCCTGGACGACGGGGGGACGTTCGAGGGCACGGGGACCGCGTGCGCCACGACCAACTGCCCCCAGCCGAGCGGCGCCTGCTGCGTCGGTGAGAACTGCTCGATTCAGACGCAGACCAACTGTACGGGATTCGGCGGTGAGTGGGCCGGCCCGGCCACCGTGTGCCCGGGCACTCCTACGGACTTGTGCCCGATCTGTGACGACGGCGATGTGGCGGGCGACGGCGACGTGGACCTTCAGGACTTTGCCACATTCCAGATGTGTTTCAACGCCTCGTACACCGCCTCGTGCAAGTGCGTCGACATGGACAACGATCTCGACGTGGACCTCGGCGATTACATCTTGTTTGAATCGGCGCTGCAGTCGAGCAGCCCGTAAGACCGACACGACAGGCAACTCGGGCAGAGCGGCACTACCATTCCGCCAGCTCGCCGACGATTTGCTCCATCAGGTCCTTGAGGGTGACCAATCCCAGCAGCAGGCCGCTGCGATCGACCACGATGCCCATCGTCTGGTGCTCTTTCTGCATCCGCACGATGGCTGAAGCCACCGTGTCGCGGGGGGCCAGCGTGAGCACCGGCTTGACGACCGGGTGCAGATCGTCACCCACCGGCTTTGCCAGCGCTTCGTGGACAACGACGGCCCCGATGATGCGGCGCGGGTCCCGTTCGTAGACCGGAAGGCGGGTGTGGCGATTCCTGCGGGCCAGAGCCCGCAGCCCGCGCAGGCCGGCATCGGCCCGGACGGACACCACGCGGTTCCGGGGGACCATCACCGAATGAATAGGGATGCTGGACAGGGTCAGCACGCGTTCGATCAGGTCGAACTGCTCGGGCTCGCGTCCGGCGTGGATCAGGCCCTCACGAAGCACACCCGTCATACGTCGGCGGGCGGCGAAGGGAGCGTCACCGGCAGCCTCGGCCGAACCCAGCAGACCGCTCAGTCGGGCGGCTACGAACCGCGTCCCCCACAGCAGGGGCAGAAACAGGCCGTGGGCGCCGTTCAGCACGCGGGCGGCCGGGTACATCAACCGGTCGGCGGCGACGCGAAAGACGTTCTTGGGAACGACTTCGCCGAACGCGAAGATCACCGGCGTGACCGCGACGGTCGTGTACAGTTCCTGCCCGCGCTCGTCCAAGCCCAGCTCCCGCCCAATGAACATCGCCACCACCGCCGTCAGCGCGTAGTTGGCGATGTTGGTGCCGGCCAACGTGACGCAAAGCGCCGATTGCTCGTCAGCAAGAAACCGCCACAACCGCCGCGCACCTCGGTCGTCTCGATCGTTCGCCACGTGGAGCCTGACCCGGTTGACGCAGTAGATTCCCGTCTCCGCGCCGGAAAAGAAGGCGGACAAACCCAGCGCAAGCAGGGCAGCCGTCATGTAAGCGAGCCAGAATGCGGTCATTGCCTCAGCAATCATTCGTCAACCGTCAGCCTTCCGATGTGTCGGTCCCGCCGCGCCGGGCGTCCGACGCTTCAGGCGACGTCCTCGGTTCACGATCTTCAGCTTCGATGCTCGCCGGCGGTCCGGGTGCAGCGGCGATCTCTCGTTTGAGAATCAGGCGGTCGATTCGGCGCCCCCGCACGGATTCCACCGTCAGAATGAGATTGCCGGTGCGAACCATGTCACCGACGCGGGGAAGCCGCCCCAGCCGGGCGGTCACCAAACCGCCCAACGTGTCCACCTGCTTGTCGGTGGGAGTGAAGCCGAACAGGGTCGCCCAGGTGCGGACGCTGAGTCGCCCGGAGAGGCGGTACGTGTTCTCATCGATGGGTTCGGCCAGCGGCGTATCAGAGTGGTCACCGCCCGGCAGGTCGCCGACGATCTCCTCAAGTACGTCCTCGAGTGTGACCAGGCCGGCCAGTCCGCCGAATTCGTCCACCACCATCGCCAACTGCGAGTGGTTCTCGCGAAAATGGCGAGTAACCTGGATCAGGTTGGCCTGCTCGGGAACGAAATCAACGCTGCGCAGCAGGGCGCTGACGCGGCGGTCCCGGTGCAGATGGAAGTCGCGGGCGTACAGCAGTCCCCGCACGTCGTCGAGGTCCTTGTCGTAGATCGGGAGCTTGGCCTTTTGCGATTGCTCGAACCGCGCGCAGATCGTGTCCGGGGGGTCGGCCAGGCTCGCCGCGATGATCTCCACCCTGGGGACCATGACCGACCGGACGTTGACGTCGGCGAGCCCGACAACTGCCTGCAGCATGTCACTCTCGGTCGAGCTGAACGCATCCTGCCCCGCCGATGTCTCGATGAGCGCGCGGAGCTCGTCCGTGGATACCGTCGGTCCGGCCCCGGACCGCAAGGGCGGAGGGCCCACAAGCAGCCGGGTCACCGGCTCCACGAGGACGGCGGCCAGCAGCCATCGCACCGGCGCAAGCGCGGTCTGGACGGCGTGCACTCCCGGTGCCACCAGCGGCGCGATCCGCCGCGAGTGGGCAAGGGCAACGGATTTGGGAAGGATCTCACCGACGGCGATGACGGCCACCAGGGTCCCCAGACCCGCAGCGGACGCCAGGATCGGATTCGTGTGGCTGAGTTTCTCGGCGCTGACGAACGACACGGCGAAGATGGCGACGTTGACCGCCGTATTGGTGATGAGCAGGGTGAGAAGCAGGTGCCGGGGCCTGCGTAGAAGCGAAGCCACCCGGCGGCGGAGTCGGCTGGCGGACGTCGCGAACGCGTGCACGTCCTGGCCGGACAGTCCGAACAGCGCGGTCTCCGACCCGGAGACCGTGGCCGAACACAACAGCAACACAACCAGCAGCACCCAAGTCATGGGCGACTATTGTACCGTGAACGCCATCTCCTGCCGCCGGTTTCCGGCGGTGCCGCCGCCGTGTGGCGGCAGGGCACGGCGGCCCGCCGATCAGGGTTCGCTGTTCCGCTCCCCCACCTTGCGAAGCGAGGTCTCCACGGCTTGGCGGTATTCCCGGTAACCGGTGTCCTCGGTGTCCTCACTCTCCTCAATCTGCCGCATGGCCAATCTCAGCGTGCTCGAAGCCGACTCGAAATCGCGCATCAGGCGATAGGCCTCCCCAAGGTGGGCGCGCGCGGGCAGGTAGTATTCGTCCCTCTGAACCGCCCGGGTCAACGCGCTGACGGCTTCGGCATAGTTGCCGGTTTTCACGTACGTCCACCCGAGCGTGTCCAACGTTTCGGCCTGCGGATTGAGCCGCGCCGCCTTCTGTGCATACGGCAGGGCCAACTTCGGCAGATTGAGATCCTCAGCCAGCAGATAGGCCAGATTGTTCAGGGCCATCACATGCTCCGGGTCCGTCTTGAGACCCTCCTCGTAACACCGTCGGGCCTGCTCCGGCTCCCCCTTCTGTTCCCTGAGGATGGCCAACATGATCATCAGCGAACCCCGCTCAGACTCCGACTCGCTTGTTTCAACCAGCGACTCGGTGGCGGCAATCGCTTCGTCGATTCGCTCATGAGCGGCCAGCAGAACCGTGTGCAGGGTCTTCGCGGGGCGCTTGAGGCGATCGTCGTCCGGCTCGACGCCGAAGAGATCGATGGCTTTTGCCCCGCCCAAGGCGCTGGCGGCATCCCGGGCAATCTCCGTCAGATCCCGCGTCATGTCTGTACCCGTGCGGTCCACGGCCAGGCAGAACACCTTCACCGCCATGTCGGACTGCCCCTTCATGGCCGATAAGCGAGCATACTTGGAGATGACAAGCGGATGCCGCCTGTCGGAGGGTACGACATCGTTGTAGAAGCCGATCCCGGCGTCGACCATCTTGAACTCGATGAAGGCGTCCATCAGCGCGACCACGAACGGCCAGTTGTATTGAGACAACTCACACGAGCGGACCAGCTCTCTGACCGCTTTCGTGGCGTTGCCTTGTGCCCGAGCCAGGCGCCCCGCGCGGCGGTGCCACTCCGCGTTGTCCGGTGTCAGCGCGAGGCGCGCGATGACGACCTTCTCGGCATCCGAGAGGCGGTTGTGCTTCTCATAGAAGTTCACCAGCTCCCATGCCACGTTGTCGGCGCGCGGCTCCTCTTCAAGAGCCGTTTTGAGTTCGGTCTCCGCCAGGTCGAGCTGCTCCATCAGGTCATAGCCTCGCGCCAGATGGATGCGAGGTTGGAACTGCAATGCCCCGGGATTGGCGGCCCGCAGCCTCTCGAGGTCCGCGCACGCCCGCTGCGTTTGTCCCTGGGCGCCGAGAAGCAGGGCCCGTCGGTAGAGGACTCGCGGGTCGTCGGAACGCTGTTCCAGGTACTCGGTGAGCGTGGCGATGGCCTGATCCGGACGACCGTCGTCCATCTCCAACTCCGCCCGGAGGCGCAGCTTGTCGACGTCATCCGGATATCTGGCGGCGTATTCGTCATAACGGGCTCTGGCCTGCTCCCGTTTGCCCGCGGTCAGAAAGCTCTCGATGATCATGCGCCGAATCCAGGGGGCTTGGGCGGACTCGTCCTTCTCGGCCAGCAATACGGCTTTCTCCAGCCACTCGATCGCTCGATCCAGGCGGTTGGCCTCGTCTTCCTGTCTTGTCTGGAAGAAGTGCCGACCGAGGGCGACGCAAACGACCTGGGTCTCCTTGATGTCGGCGGCCGCCAGCATGCTGGCGTCGGCCTGCTTGAAGTCGCCCAGGTTCGCGTAGTACGTGCCGATCAGCAACTGATACTCAGCCTTGGTGTCCGGGTCGTCGGCGGATTTGACCAGCGCCTCCAACAACTGAAGCCCCTGGTCGGGGCGGGCGGTGTCGCGGTAGAAGTCGGCAGCCGCCATGGTCTCCGCGGGCCCGGCTTCGGGGTTCTTCAGCGCCTGCTCGTAGCACTGCTCCGCCTTCTCGTTCTCGCCGGCGATGCGATAGAG
Source organism: Phycisphaerales bacterium (assembly GCA_020353195.1). Classification (GTDB taxonomy): domain Bacteria; phylum Planctomycetota; class Phycisphaerae; order UBA1845; family UBA1845; genus JAFGJQ01. The sequence goes on from CP070691.1 coordinate 2,542,582, forward strand.
TCGGGCGAGACGCATCAGGTTCTGCAGATCGTCGGGGTCCTCTGCCCGCCGTTCCTCGCGCCGCGCGATGCCATCCTCCGGACTCTCCCGTTCCTGCAGCATGGTGGCCCAGTCCCGCACCGCGGGGTCATTCGGGTCAAGTTCGACACACCGGGCCACATACTGCGCGAACAGATCATCCTCTCCGCTCATCGAGGCGGCGACTGCCAGGCCTTTCCACGCCGTAACGTCACGGGGGTTGATCTCGGCAGCCTCCTGAAACGCGATCCGGGCCTCCGACAGCCGGTTCAGTTCCAAACAGACTCGCGCATAGGCGTCGAGCATTCGCGAGTTGGTGGGTAGCTTCTCCAGGGCACCCTTGAAGGCCTGGGCCGCCTCTTCCTTCCTCCGCCGTCCCTCCTCCGGTCGCCCCTCTTCCGCCGCTCGCCTGCCCTGGTACAAGCGCAGCTGCCCCAGGAACGTCAGCCCGTCGGCATCGTCGGCGTTGTGTTCAATCGCGGTGCCGACGACGTCCTGAGCCAGCGCGACATCGCCCTTGTCCAGCGCCAGCGACAACCGGTCGACCAGGATTCTCGAGAGCATCTCCGGCAGAGCCGCCCGGGCGTCGGGCGTCGCCTTCTCGAGGAAGAGACGCTGGGCTTCGGCGAGGTGCTTGTCCGCCTCCGCGTGGTCCCGACGCTCCTGGTGCGAGTGATATGCCGCCATCCCGATCGCTTGCGTAAACGCGTCTTCGATCTTCTCGATTTCCTCGAGGACCTGGGCTCCGATCGCAGCCCTTCGCTCGTCCTCCGTCATCGTTTCATCCATGGTCACCAGGGCATTCTTGAAAGCCAGGGAGTCCGGGTTGGCCTCAATGGCCCTCTTGAGGATGCCGATCGCCTCGTCTTTGCGACCCTGCCGCTCCAACAGCACGGCGGCGTTCACCACATAGAGCTCGTGACCCGGATCCTCCTCCAGCGCGTCCAACAAGAGGCGGATCGCCTGTTCAACCTTCTCCTCCGACACCAGGGTCTGGACGTTCCTGAGGAACTCCCGTTCCCGGACTTGTTCGGCGAAGTCGCCGCCGCCCACGCGCGCGATCTCGTCGAGGAGGCGCCGGGCTTCATCCTCGCGGCCGAGTTGCCTCAGGGCCGACGCCTGAATGCTCATCGCCCGCTGACTGGAGGGATCTCGCCTCAACGCCTCCTTGGTTGCGAACAGGACGCGCTGCGGTTCGTTGCCCAGTTGCAGGAGGATGCCCGCGTAGGTTGTCCAACATCCCGCCGACACGCCGGATCGCGGATCGGCGAAATCGGGATTCAGGCAGACCGCCTCAATCGCCTCTCGGGCGGCGCCGAATTCGCGCTCTCGGGCTAGCAGCGTCGCCAGACGCAACTTGTTCCTCCACCTGATCTGCTCACCGTAGAGCTCGTCGGCGGCTTGGCTGAGGCGGATCGCCTGCTTCAGCTCGCCCTGGGCATGGCGGATCGCGGCTTCCGTTTCCAAAGTCAGCCCCGATCCGGGAATCTCTGCCGAGGCTTCGCGGACGTACTCGATCGCCTTGTTCAGCGCTTCGTCCCGCTCAGGCCCCCCCAGATCCAGGCCGAGCGCCTGGGCGCGGTACAGCTCCGCCACCTGGATCAGCAGCATGTAGCGCAATTGCTTCTGCGTCCGCCGCTTGCTCCCCACGCGAATGATCGGGCGCTCCAGACGGGCCTCGCACACCTCGATGGCCTCCGGCATCTTGTCCTGCATGCTGTACAAGTTGCCCAGCAGGCGATAGGGGTCGAAGGAATCCGGATCGACTTCGATCGCCTCCTTGCACAGTCGCCTGGCCTCCTCGGCGGCGTCCACGTCCTCGGGCACGTCGGCGTCGTCGCGCGACTGCTGCCAGTGAATCAAGGAATGGCGCGCCCGGGCGGTCAGCGCCTTCGCCCGAATCTCGGGATCATCACCCGCCAGTTCGGAGGCCTGCACCAACAGTTGACCGGCCAGCTCGCGATCCTCCACCTGCCGCTCACCGGCCAACTCGCGGTGCTGCTGGCGTGACAGAAGAAAATCCGCGTACTGGATACGCGCCTCGACGGCGGCAGACCCGGGGTCGGGGTTGGATTCCACAAGCTGTGTGTACAGGGCCTCGGCACCGTCGTAATCCTCGTCGTACACGTGGTACCTGGCCAGGCGTGCGCCGTACTCAACCTCATTGGGCGCGAGCTTGATGGCCTGCCGGATTTTCTCGCGCCCCAGCGTTTCGTTGCCTTCCTCCTGTTGCTGTTTGTCCAACTCAACGAGGGCCACGCCCAAGGCAAACAGGCCTCTCGGGTTCTGCGCATCCAGGCGGTCCTCGTCGGCGTCGTCCTCGGTGCCCACAAGCCCCTCCGCATACTTCTTTAGCGCGAGCCAATGGTCCGGCGGTCGGGCGGACCTGGAGTATTCCAGGCGGATGTCGATGAGCTTCTCGTACGCTTCTTTCAGTTGCGGGTTGATGGTGACAGCCTGGTTCCAGGTGCTCGTCGCACGGGGCTCATCGCCTTCCTCCAGGAAGGTGTTCCCGATCTTGACCAGGTACGCCGCCGCCGTCACCTTGTCTCGCTCGACCTCGTAGGCCCGGCCGTAGAAGTTGCGGGCGCCCTTCCATTCGCCTTTGGCGAAGGCCTGATCGGCCAAGTCCTCGAAGTGCTGCGGGTTCCTTTCCTCAAGACGTGAGACGAGGATGACTCCCGCCGCCGTCATGATCACGAATCCGACAGCGGTCAGACCCACGATCAGGTTCTTGTTCAACCGTTTCGTTTTTGCCATTGCCTCGGCTCCACCAACTCACTTCGTTTGCAGACGCACCCGAGCGACCGGCGTGGTCCCAAGCACGATGGGGACGACCCGGTCTACGCCGCTTCGTCGCCCGCCCGGACCGCCTGCCAGTCGGGCCAATGCTCTTGGACCAGAACGGGCAGGAGGTGGCCCAGGAACTTGCGGGCCGCTTCAATCGCATCCTCGCGGGTGGGGTTGGCCCGCCCGGCGCCGCCGCTGAAACTCACTTCGACTTTGCTGAAGTACGCATGTCGATCACGCAGGTTGGTCGTTCGCGCACGCACTTCCGTGCGCCCGGCCATGAACTCACCATTGCAGTGAAACGTGTAGACCACCGTCGGCTCCACGCGATGAAAAACGTCCGATTTGACGAAAGTGAGCACGCGGACCGGCACCTCAGCATCGCCCGGGTCCAACCCCGGGATCTTCAGAGTCGTGTTGCCCGCTTGCTTGATCTGGTATCCGGCCCCGCGAAAGCACACGTCGGGAGTGTGCGGAACCAGGTTCGTCGCCCCCGTGTAGTAGGTGATGAACAAGTGGACGCCCCTCAGCGGGCTTTGGGCGCGCTCGCGGGTGTCTTCAAGAGCCCAGGACAGGTACACATCCGTATCCAACTCCGAGATCATCGCCGCCGAGAGCGCCTGCTCCTGGATGAAGCGGTAAGGCCCCAGCGCGTCCTTCCGCAGTTTGTCCAGAGGCTTTCGGCAGTGGATCGGCTCCTTGATGAAAACCTGCTCCCAGCGCCTGGCCATCGGGCCGGTAACTACCGCGGCAGCAGCCAGCACGGTCAGGCACATCAAGAAAGGGGGTCTGACCAGCAGCGACCAGCCCGCCGCGATCCGCGTCGACATCCGTAATTATCCCTCTCACAGAGAGTTATCAGTACGTGATCCTCGCATCCGGGGCAAGCATAGCCGCCCGGACCGCCATCGTCAATCGGCTCGATCGCGACCGGACTCGAGCCCGCGTCCTCGCGCGAGGGGCTCGCCCCGACACCGGCGCCGCCGCCCTCTCCAGAATTACGCCACTGGCGGGAATCGAGTTCAGTTCGGCTCATCGACGTCCGATAAGGGTAGTTGCGGGCCACGCCCCGGGGGAAACCGAGCCAATGCAGCGGACTGCAGGCCCGTTGCAGCCGATAGGCAGGTTAGATCGACTGCCAGGAACAAGGCATCGGACCCATGAAGTGCGTAATTGTCGGAGCCGGCGGACACGGCCGCGTAGTGCTGGACATCCTTCTGCGGATGGAACGGTACGACGTCGTCGGGTTCGTCGACTCCAATACGGATATCATAGGCCGCCGGGTCGACGGGCAGCCGGTCCATGGCGACCTGACGGCCATCCCGCGCCTGCGCGACACCCTCGGCGTGGAAGGGGCGGTCGTGGCCATCGGGGACAACGGCGCCCGCCGCAACTTCGCCGACCGCGTTGAACAGATCGGCCTGACGCTGGTCAACGCCATACATCCCTCCGCCAACCTGGCCCGAAACGTCACACTGGGCTCCAACCTCGTGATCGCCGCCGGCGCGCTGGTATGCGCCCACTGCCAGATCGGCGACTCGGCGATCCTCAACACCGGGTCTATCATCGACCACGAATCCATGGTGGGAACAGCGTCACACATCTGCCCCGGAGCCCGGCTGGCCGGCCGCGTCACCGTCGAGTCCGGAGCTTTCGTCGGCATCGGAGCCACCGTCATCCAGAACCTGCGCATCGGATGTGAAGCCGTCATCGGAGCGGGCGCGGTGGTGATCCAGGACGTGGCCCCCATGAGCACGGTGGTCGGCGTCCCCGCCCGGGAGATCAAACGCACGGAAGACCCCGACGAGTTCACCCGCTGGATGCTGCCCGAGTTCGTCTGCCAACCGACAGCCACAGCCGCAGGACAAAGGGGATAAGTTCCGCCGGGCCGGCTGCGCGGATCACCAGGGCTGACAGACCGCCCGGAATGGGTAGCCTCCCACGCTTACCGCAGACGATGCATGAGCCCGATCGAGATCGGGGCGGTGGACCGCCTGAAAACGCGAGTGACGACGCGCGTCGCTCGGGCCGCACCGTCAACTCCACGATCTCCGGAGCTTGATCCCGGCGAGGCCCAAGAGAAGCACCGGCATGATCAGGGCGGTACCCTCGCCGCAATCGACGTCCTCTTCGGTCAGCTCCTCCTGGGCGATGGCATTGTCGTCGGCCGCCTGCGGGCAGCGCATGCGATCCCCGAGGGCGGGCGGGAAGAACTCCCTGTCGGTGTCCATGGAGCCCTCGAAAACGACTCCGTTGACGGTATCGGCCAAGAAGCTGTCCACGGGGTCACTGAAGAAGGTGATGCCCCGGATATCCAGGCCCCTCAGGTCCTCCCCGTCGCTGGCCTCGAAGCTGAACGTGATCGACCCGGTTGCGCCGTCCACCACGACGGACTGCTGCGCGTTGCCCACGTCGGAGCCGATCAGACCGGTGTTCGCTTCGAGGAAGCGAACGACCTCCAGGAAGCCGACCTCTGTAGTCTCAACATTCTCCATCTCGAACCAGACGGAACGCAGATCACCGTCCTCGTTGATGTCCAACACGAAGGCATGGAACTTGAGTTCCGCCGCCCCCTCCTCCTCCGAGTGCGCGCTCGTGACGCGCCAGCAACCAGCAAGGTCCTCCGGGCCGGAGAGCGTCACTCCGGCTTCGCCGTCCCCGGTATCGTCACCCGTGTCATCGCCGGTACCGTCATCCTCCTGATCCTCCTGCCCTACGCATTGGCCGCTGTCGGTGTCGCAGTCCAGCCCTTCCGGACAATCCCCTTCCTGGCCCGTGCAACTCGGGACGCACTGCCCGTCCGTACACACGAACAGCGACGGACACGGGAGCTTCGGGCAGCCGCAGTCCGGGTCGTCCCAGAGATCATCGACCCACCCGGAACCGACAATCTCGCATAGCTGGATGAAGGCGTCGTGGGCACTTAGCGAGTTGTTGGATACGTTGGTGCAGTACTCGTCGGAACCACCCAACTCCATGCAGACAGCGATAATCTGATCTCGCTCGACCCCGTAAAGGTTGATCGCCCGGCTCCAGAGATCCAACACATCACCATCGGACGGGCGATACCTATCCACCAGACACCAGTACACCGGAAGCTCCGAAATGGCTCTCTTCGGGGGATTCACGTAACCGCGCTGCGTGATCGCGGCAGTCACGAATCGACCAAGCCCTATTTGGCTCAGCATATCCAAAGGGAGCTGCGCGTAAGATCCGATTGCCTTCACCTCTGCCCCGAGCTCCTCGATCTGGGCAACGATCTCACTGCCGTCCAACTCCCCCATCGGGATGTTTGCCCCACTCTGAAGAACCTCGCCGTTCTCGCTGACTTCGTAGTTCACGGTTCCATCGGGGTTGTAGCTGGCCGCGATCAGCGTTCCGTCCGCCGCGACCTCGGTCGGCCGCCCTTGGTCATCCAGCGACACGACGGTAGTTGCGCCCTCGGTCTCGATCTCGAGCCTGGCAAACGTCACTTCGTCGGCATCGTCGTCGGCTGCCCCGAAGTAGGTCGCCGAGCCCGTGCCGTCCACACGCTCGATGACCAGCACGGCGTCACCGCTCTCGGGAAACGTGACCTGGAAGTCCTCGGCCGATCCCCGGTCTGCCGTGCCTCCTCCCCCCGGGGTACTGCAGGCCAGGAACAGGGCCATACCGCTCATCGCGGCAAGGCCAATCACGACCGCCACAAGCCGGGCTGTTCTCGTCGAAGACATGATCGTAACCTCCCTTCGAGCTGATTTGCCGGCTGGACCGCTGAAACCGCGATTCCACATTCAGTGCCAGGCTACTGACAATCGTACCCAGTTGATCGTCTTCGCCGCAAACGGAATCTGGAATTCCGCACGGTCGCGCCGCCCGCGACTTGTCGACGGCGTCCACACGGCTTGTCCGATTCGTGGCAGAATATGGAGGGAGCCCCGTATGGCGTGAAACCGACAAGCGCGGTCGCCTTCGTCTCGACGGCACTCTGCGCGCAGCTCGTCGGAAGCGAAGGAGATTCCTCCGGTCACTCGATCCAGACAGATGCCGTTCGCGTCCAGAGCAGTGGACATCCGCCCTTTCTGCCGGCCCCCGCTGCGCGGCCAAAAAAATACCCGCCGGCTACACCGCCGGCGGGACATACGCGCAACACGCACCTCAACGTGTTTATCGTTTCGGACCGGTGTTGTCCGCGAGCTGGAACACCCCGAAGTCGACGAGGTCTACGTCGCCATCGTCGTCATAGTCGGCCGACGAGCACTCCGAGGGAATGGGCCCTTGGCCCGGTCCGGTAAAGCAAGAGAAAAGCACCTCAGCCTCACGGGTCAACGTCGGCTGGGACGCTACCGCATCGAACGCTCCGGGCACGGCTGCCTGATTCACAGCCACCCGGGTCATGTCGCTGGCGGGGTCACCGCCGTAGTGCAATGTCCCCAGAACCGTCACCAGCGCCAGACAGGCCGCCACCGGCAGGCCTACCAGCGCATGATGATGCCGGCGGAACCAGGACGCCTTGACCGCCTGACGCGCAGCAAGCAGGCCGGCTGCGTCGACAGGCGTGCGGCGGAAGACGCCGGCGCGGCCGGCGTGATCGGCCTCGAGCAGCATCTGCTCGATCGGATCCAGGTTATGGGGCTGCGGATTCATCACGAACTCCTTCCGCCATCATCTAAAGAGTCGGGGGCGCCGGCGGGTCGCGCGGAAGTTTTTCACTTTTTTTGCCCAGTTGAGCCCGCAGCCGCTGGAGGACCCGCGGCCAGCGCGAGCGGAGGGAGGATTCGGCGATTCCAAGCCGCTTGGCAGCCTGCTTCCACTTCCGCTCGACGATCAGCGCGAACTCGGCGCAGAGGACCCGGTCTTCCGGCGGCAGGGCGTCGATGGACGCGCGAAGGGCCTCCAGGTCCTCAAGCCGCGCGATGGTATCCGGCGCATCTTCCTCTTCTACAACGAGTTGCGACAGATCGGCCTCGTCTTGCGACACGGTCCGCCCCGCCAACGCCCGCCCGAGCCGCAGCGCGTCCCGGCACTTGTGGCGGGCGACCTGGACGAGATAGGCCCGCAGATCCTCGGGCGAGGCGGCCCCGGGCGCCTGTACCGAACGCAGGAACCCCGTCCAGGTCTCCGAGGCCCGGGCGTCGAGCCAATCGGGGTCACGGACGCAGCGGTCGCGGCACGCCCGAAACACCGTGTAGCGCACAAGCCGGTCATATTGCTTCATCAGGACGCGCAACGCGTCCGCGTCACCGCCGCGAAGGCGGCGAATCAGGTCGGCGTCCGACTGCCGAACGCCTGCTCCGTCGGCGGCAGTGGTCGGTTTTTCCGGCCCGTGACCGGATTCTCCAGTCGCCCGCGGGTCCTGCATTCACGTCATTATCACGGGATTGGCCGCGCAGCGTCAACGAAAACGCGCGGGCGGCGCGGAACTCATCGCATCCGGCGCCCGCCGCGTCCCGTTGGATACCGGATGAGCAGCCCTTCGCCTTCGCTCTGGATTCCGGAGGGTTCCTCGTTTGACTGTCCCGGCGCTTCAGCGTTCGAGCGCTTGCGGTTCCTCCGGTCGCCACGATGCTCCGTCGCGGGCGGAGTCGGCGATGTCTTGGCCGGCGGGTCGGCCGCTTACGAGGTTGTTGTACAGGCGCCTGTGCTGTGCAACGGCTCGGCCGAGCCCGAACACCTGGTAGGCTTGAGCTCGGGCAGCCTCGGCGAGGCGGTCCAGCGGCCGTCGATCGGCCAGGGCGAGGGCCAGGCGGGCGGCCAGCCGCTTGGCCGGCAAGGGTTTGAAAAGCAGGCCGTTCGCGTCGTGCGAGATCATCTCCGCTACGGAACGGACCGCCGTTCCCAAAACGGGCACCCGGGCAGCCATCGCCCAGGCCAGCGACCCCGATGAGATCTCGACTGTCGGGACCACAACGGCAACGTCAGCCGTCACGATCAGGTCTTCGAAGCGAACGTCGGATCCCGGGCAGATCACGAGGTGACCCAGATTCAACTGCCGGGCCAATCGCTCGAGACGGCGCTGCTCTCTCGACGCTCCGGGCAGGACAACGCGTACGCCCGGATCGAGGAACGACCGAATGGCCGTCATCCAAAACGCGGCGAAGTGCCCTGCCGTACGTGTGACCGGCTCCGGCGTCACGATCAGCGTGCAGTCCTCCGTCAGCCCGATGTTGCGTCGCAGGTGGGATTTCCTGGCGTGGTTGATGGCCGCGAAGTCGACCCCCGGTCGAATGACCACGCACCGCCGGGCATCGACGCCCTGCTCGACGAGGCGACGGCGTACCGTGTCGGCGGAGCAGAGAATCGGCTTGCGGTCCGGCTCGCGGATATTGCGGAGGAATCTCACGTCCCGGGTGGGGACGATCGGGTGGAACAGGGTGACGGCCACCGGTCGGCCGTCGGCGCAGGTGGCGCATTCGGCGACCGCCGCCGCCCGCACGCCCCACGCATGCACGAGGTCGACGCACCGCCGATCCAGAAAGCGGCGAAGCGCCCAGGCAGCGTGCAGGAAATCGAGGTTGAAGCGACGGGCAAACAGCAGGCAGCGGCATGCGGGCAACCCAAGACGGAGGCGCGCCTGCGCGTCCACGACCGCGACGGACTGCTCGACTTCATCGGCGGGCAGGCGCGCCAGCAACTGACCGACGCTGACGCGGTGTTCCCAACCCGCAGACGCATCGCACAGGTGCAGGACGCGAATCATGGCTTGACGAGGTCTTCCGCGGTGTGGTCGTAGAACAAGCGAGCAACTTCGACCGCCAACTTGGAGCTCAGCGCCTCGGCGATGGCGCGGCGGCTGCCCGCCCGGCTCACGTCGTTCGACGACAGCGCCGCCTTGACCGGCTGGCCGTCATGCTCCTTGGGCCACAAGCGCACCGTGCCGTCCTTTCTCGTCCCGCGGGGGTTGACAACCTTGACGGTCACCGCCATGCGCGCGGCGGAACCCGTATCCTCGACAGCTTGCGAAGCGAAGAAGTCGGCGACTTCCAGCCAGACGATCTGGTCTGCCCCGATCAACCGTCCGATCTCATTGCAGCAGAGTCTGTCGAAGTCGGGCCGGGCCTGCCGCAAGCGGCGCAGCGCGTCGCAGGAGATGATCTTCTTCGTAGCTTTGCGGGCCAGCAGCTCATCAGCGGTTTGTTCGGCCAGCAGGTCCTGCGTTTCGGGCCAGGTCAAACGCTCGTTGAAATCGTCGACCAGAACGAGGATCGGGCCTTCTCCAAGAGTGTACCGGGCCTCGACCTTCTGGGTCTGGCCCACGCCGGCGAAATAGAGCAGCGCGCCTCCTCCCGGCCCGCAGCCGGTAACGGCGAGCAAGGCAGCGGCGAGGCCGACAACTGACAGTTGTTTCGGCGTCATGGGCTTATTCGATGATCTCTTCCCAGGAATAGAACTTCCTCGCGACCGACTCGGCGAACTTCAAGTAGGCCTCCTGCCGAATCAACAGCATGTTCGCCCGGGGCATGATCCGGGCGCGCCCCTCCGGTTCCGCGACGTGCACCGGGGCCAGTTCGTGATACCGGGCCTCGTCGCGGTCGGCGGTAAGATCGTACACGGCTACCGATGCGCCGATCCGGGCCTGCACGAGATCCGGGACCTCGGGGTCGCGGATCTGGAACTCCGTCAGCTCGAGGTAGACCACCATGTCGGCCTCGAACTGCTTGCCCATGTGCTCGGGGTCGGCATCGGCGCCGAGCGTCTTCTGCATATGGTCCTCTACCTTGACGGGGTCGACGACGGTGACGCCGGAAACCTCGGCCCGCAACTTGTCACCGACGAAGCTGGACAGCTCCCAGCGGACATGGGGATAGTCAAACAGCGTCTCGGGTTCGGCCCATACGAAGACCAGCACGCGCTGGCCTTGGAGCTTGGTGAACTCCGCCGGGACGGTTCGCTTGTGCTCCTGGAGCAGAAACCCCAGTTGGATCCAGTTGCACCCCACCATCGTCGACCCGATCACGACCAGGATCGCTGCCGATATCCGCTGTCGCATGTGGACTCCTCCCGATGCACCCCGTTCGCACGCATCTCGCGTCGCGGTCCGGCTCAGGCCGCCAACCACACGACCGCCACCTTGTAGGCCCAGGCCGCTGCAAATAGTACCACCATCACCGTCACAACCAAGGCCGGCGACACGCGATACCAGTTAATCCACCAGGCTTTGCCGGTGGCGATGCCGGCCAGGGACAGGGCTGCCGCGGCGAGGGTCGCCAAAGCGGTCAGGGCCCCGAACGGCTGGGCCGCCACTGCCCGCAGAACGTCTCCCCGGACGGCGTGGGCGAACGCGGTTGTCATCCCGCACGTGGGGCAGGGGATGCCGGTGGTGATCACCAGCCCGCATTCCGGGAATCTCAGCTGTCGATGGGTGCCGAGTCCCGACGGGTCGGGTCTGAGCAGGGCGGCCAGGATCAGCAGGGCGGCGGAACACGCGAGCACGATGCCCGCCCGGACACGGACACGGCGGGAACCGCCGGCAACGCGATACAGCCGCGGGCCCAGCGGGTGTGTCGCAACACGGCAGGCGCAGGGTAATCGGGCCGGGCCGCCGGTGACTCCAGCGACCGTCGAGCTGACTTCGGATGAACTCACAAACGCAGGGTAGAGACGCGCCGCCGGACGGTCAAGCGCCGCCGGTGTGACCTGTCTTCGAGGCTTGACGGTACGGCGCAGGCATTTATACTCGCGTCCAGCGGTATCTGTGAAATAAAGCATGAACTCCCGCCTTGGGTTCGGCAGCACCCATCCTGGCGATGTAGAGAAAGGATCGGTACAGCGGTGACGGAAGCGTCGAACGGTCCGCGCGGCGGCAGCGAGGTCGGCTATTTCCTGATTCGCCGGCTCCACTCGCTGACCGGCATCATTCCCATTGGCGTATTTCTCTGCTTTCATTTGACGATCAATGCGACGGTCGTGTTGGGCCCGGACAAATTCCAGGCCGGCGTCGATCGAATTCACGCAATGGACGAGCTCGGCGTGCTGAAGATCGTGGAGGTTGTGGGCATCTTCATCCCGCTCGCGATCCATGCGGTTCTGGGCCTGCAGATCTGGCTGACCGGTCGCCAGAACGTGCTGGCTTACCGCTACGGGGCCAACATCCGCTACACGCTCCAGCGATGGACCGCCCTGATCACCTTGGCGTTTATCCTGTTTCACGTGTGGCAGATGCACTGGCTGGGAGGCTGGTTCCCTCCCGGCGGTGAGCAGTTCGTTCCGGGGCAGGCCCCCAAGTCAGCGGCGGAGGCGATCCAGGCGAGCACATGGTACGCGCCGATCTACGTCATCGGCGTGCTGGCGGCGGTCTTCCATTTCGCCAACGGGATCTGGACGTTCCTGATCAGCTGGGGCGTGACCATCACCCGCCGGACCCAGGGCCGGGTGGGATACGTCTGCGCCGCCGTGGGCATTGTGTTCGCGGCCGTGGGGCTGTCTTCGCTGGTGGTGCTCAAGACGACTGATCCGGCCACGCTGCACGTGGAGCCGCATGAGGCCTCTCATGCGGTGGCCGTGAACCTGGATCCTGCAGATTGACGTTGACCGCGAGTACACGGGCCCGTTAGCGGATCCCCGCTAACGAAGGCGCCGGTTCAGTTTGAGGACGGGACATTCGGACAAACCGGGAGCATCGACCAGGCGATCTTCTTCCAGGAAACCTCTTTGATGGCAACGAAACCGAAAGTGATAGTCGTCGGCGGCGGGGTGGGAGGCCTGTGGGCAACCATCCGCATCGTGGAGAGAAACGTCCCCGTGGACCTCTTCTCCCTGTTTCCGGTCAAGCGGTCTCACACCTGCTGTGCCCAGGGCGGCATCAACGCCGTCTTCGACATCAAGGGTCAGGAGGATTCCGTCTGGCAGCACATCGTCGACACGATCAAGGGCGGTGATTATCTCGCGGACCAGCCGCCGATCAGAAGCATGTGCGAGGCGGCCCCGGGCCTCGTCCGCACCTACGACCGCATGGGTGTCACGTTCAGCCGCACGCCCGAGGGAATCATGGACCAGCGCCTGTTCGGCGGGGTCAAGAACCGCCGTACCGCGTTCGCCGGTGCCACCACCGGGCAACAACTGCTCTACGCGGCCGACGAGCAGGTCCGCGCCTGCGAGGCGGACGGAAAGGTCACCAAGTACGAGGAATGGGAGTTCCTCTCCGTCGTGCTTGATGACAAGGGCACATGCCGCGGGATCGCGGCGATGAACCTGAACGACATGACGGTCCACACGTTTCGGGCCGACGCGGTGATCCTGGCCACCGGCGGGTTGGGTCTGATCTTCGGGCGATCGACCATGTCCACCAACTCCACCGGCGCCGCCGCCTCGCGCGTGTACCAGCAGGGCGCGAAGTTCGCCAACGGCGAGTTCGTCCAGTTCCATCCGACGGCCATGAAGGGGCACGACAAGCTCCGCCTGATGTCCGAAGCGTGCCGGGGCGAGGGCGGGCGGATCTGGGTCCCGCGCACGCCCGGCGACACGCGCGACCCCCGCGAAATCCCCGAATCGGAGCGGTTCTACTTTCTCGAGGAGTGGTATCCGGCCTACGGAAACACGGTCCCTCGAGACGTGGCCTCACGGGCGGAGTTCCGGGTAGTCCGCCACATGGGCCTGGGCGTCGGCGGTCAGGACATCGTCTATTTGGACCTGTCGCACCACCCGAGGGCGTTCCTGGAAGCGCGCCTCGGCGCCATTCTCGACATGTACCGCACGTTCTCCGGCGAGGATCCGTACACCGGGCCCATGAAGATCTTCCCCGCGATGCACTACTCCATGGGCGGCATCCTGGTGGGCTTCGCCAAGGATGAACAGACGGGCGGAATGCAGAGCATCCACCCCGACAATCACCAGAGCACGATCGCCGGCCTGTTTGCCTGCGGCGAGTGCGACAGCGCGTTTCACGGGGCCAATCGCCTGGGGGCCAACTCGCTGCTCAGCGCCACCTACAGCGGCATGATCGCCGGCGACGCCTCGGTCGCCTACACCAAGGGGCTGAAGAACGGTTCCGCCGATACCGCCGACCGGCATTTCGAAAGCGAGAAGAACCGACAGGAGGAAATCAACCAGGCCCTGATCTCGTCCGACGGCACCGAGAACCCGTTCGCCCTGCACCGCGAACTCGGCGAGCTGATGCAGGAGCACGTGTTCGTCGAACGCGACAACAAGGGGCTGGACAAGGCCCTGGAGGGCATCAGACAGCTCAGGGCACGGTCCGCCCGGATGCGCGTCGACGACAAGGCGACACGGGTCAACCAATCGCTGTCCTGGGCCCGGCAGATCCAGGACATGATCGTGCTGGCCGAGGTGATCGCCAAAGGCGCGCGCATGCGCGACGAGTGCCGCGGGTCCCACTACAAGGCGGAGTTCGAACTCAAGATCCCCGAGGGCAAGTTCGAGGGCGATCCGGAGTTCGAGCGTTACAAGGCGAAATGGAAAGCCAACAACGAGAAGTGGCTCAAGATCACTGTGGCCACGCACGCCAAAGACGGCCCGAAGATCGACTATCGACCGGTGGACCTCTCCGTGCTGGCACCCACCAAGCCCAGAGACTACCGGTAGGCTTTGGAGACGAGACATGGCCGACAGGGAAATCCAGTTCAACGTGAAGCGCCAAGACGGTCCCGAGGCCGCCCCGTACTGGGAGGAGTTCACAATGCCCTACTCCAGCGGGCATAACGTGGTCTCCGCCCTGATGTACCTGCGCGAGCATCCGTGCAACGCGAACGGCGAGACAGTCAATCCGGTCGTCTGGGACTGCAACTGCATGGAGGAGGTGTGCGGAGCGTGCGCGATGCTGATCAACGGCGTGCCCCGCCAGGCATGCGCCGCCCTGGTCGACGATCTGGAACAACCGATCGTCCTGGAGCCGCTGAGCAAGTTCCCTGTGGTCCGCGACCTGGTGGTGGACCGCCAGCGCATGTTCGACGCGCTTCTCAAGATCAAGGCGTGGGTGCCGGTCGACGGCTCCTGGGACATTCACCGGCACGCACCGCTGATCTCGCCCAACGAGCAGTCGATCCGCTACCTGTTCTCACGGTGCATGACCTGCGGCTGCTGCATGGAAGCCTGTCCGCAGTTCCAGCAGGATTCCAAGTTCATCGGCCCCGCTCCGTTCGCCCAGGTGAGGCTGCATAACTCGCATCCCACGGGCAGCTTCTTCAACCCCGACAGGCTCCACGCGATCATGGGCGAGGGCGGCATCACCGATTGCGGCAACGCCCAAAACTGCGTCGAGGTGTGCCCCAAAGACATCCCCCTTACCGATGCCATCGCCGAGCTGGGGCGCCAGACCACGATTCAGTGGATTCGCGACCTGTTCGTCAGATGATCGTTGACGTCCGCCCGGCGGCATCCGGGCCCGACCGGGTGCGAGATCCGTCGTGACCGGATCGCAGGCAGACCGGTTCGTTTCACGCGGGGGCAACAAGCTGACGTTCGCCCTCGACCACTTCCACATCGACTGCGCGGGCCGGACCTGCGCCGACCTGGGCAGCAACGTCGGCGGATTCGTCGACTGCCTGCTTCAACGCGGCGCGCGCAAGGTCTACGCCGTCGATACCGGATACGGCGCGCTGGCGTGGACGCTCCGCAACGACGAGCGCGTAGTGGTCATGGAGCGGACCAACGCGCTGCACGTCGAACTGCCCGAGCCCGTAGCCCTGGTGACGATCGACGTCGCTTGGACGCGCCAGCATCTCATCCTGCCCCGGGCGATCCAACTGCTCGGAACGGACGGCAACGTCCTCACCCTGATCAAGCCCCACTACGAATCGCCCGCGGAGCGGCTTCGCGGCGGCGTGCTGCCCGATGACCGAATCGATGAGACGTTGACCGAGATCACCGGGCGGCTGAAGAACGTCGGCCTGCAACTCGATGGCGTTGCCGAGTGCCCCCTGCGCGGGCAAGCGGGCAATCGCGAACTGTGGGGATGGCTGGCGATCAAGGCACCGGCGGGAACGATGCACGAGGGCTGAGGCGCATTGCAGAACGGTCGCTGCGGTGCGTCTGCCGGGCATTCTTCCGTCGAACCGCAAGCGGGGTTTTGATGCCTGTCACTTATCATTGTATAATGTGGTGCGGTGTGCGGCCGAACCGGTAGCCGGGCGCGCCGATGCACCTTCACCCGAGCAGGGGGAGCATGCTGATGAAGCGGAACTCGTATCGCTCGCGCCGGGACGCCTTCACGCTGATCGAGCTGCTGACGGTGGTGGCCATCATCAGCCTGTTGATTTCGATCCTCCTGCCGTCGCTCAGTCGGGCGCGGGAGCAGGCCAAATCCACCCACTGTCTAGCGCGGCTCAAGGACTTCGCGAACGGGTTGGCCGCCTACGAGAACCTGTATCAGGACCAGCTACCCCCGGCGGAGTGGGTCCGCCCCGATCCACAGGAGCGCAACGTGACCATCCGGTACGGGTGGACGGAGATTCTGTTCAGTTACGTGTACGGCGAACGCAACGTATTCGTCGACGACAGTTGCCCGCCGAATTTTACCGTGCAGCGCAACATCGAACCCAGGCGCTGGGACGAATACTTCCTCTGCCGAAGCGCCACGGAACGGGGCCCCAATTCCGGGCACTACCGCGTGTACCTTCCGTTCTGGGGCGGCGGGCAGATCCTCCGCAACCCGGACGGGACCTACGCCGGCGGACCGTCGCCGTACGACAGTTCAGACCGAACCGCCTTGAACCCGAAGAAACCGCTGATCGGTGATGCCAACGACCAGTCGGAGCGCGGCGACGGCGATTGCAGCGGCGGCGGAAGTTCCTGTGAGTCGTGCACCGAGCAGGGCGATGATTGCAGCTACATCGATGCCGGTGAGGCCAACATCGCCGGCACCAGCGGGTACAACGGGAATCGCTTCTCCGACCGCCACTCCGCCGGAACAAACTACCTGTTCGCCGACTTCCACGGGGAATGGCGAAGGAACTTCCGCGAGCAGCTCGCCATCGACTGGGACCTCAACGAAATCTTCGACGTCAACGTCGAACCGTAGCCGCAGTCGTGACCACGTGGCCGGTCGGGCAGTCGCCGTCGGCGTGGGCTGCCGGTGGGTCGGGCAAGCGGATCAGGCCGACTCCAACACGGCAGCACGGTCGTCTCTTGGCGGACAAACCGTGTGAACGCGTGATATTGAAGTGCGCCCGGGCGGAGAGCGGGCACATCCCATGCTACCGGTCGCGAGGCACGTGACTCCCTACCCGACAGCGAGGCACCGCATGTTGAACGAAACCTATCCCTACTACCTGGCGAGCGAACCCGTCTGGGCCAACACCGACCTAGCCGTTGCCGACAAGTACACCGGCAAAGTCGCCGCGCGGGTGGCCAGGGCCGATCCGTCGGCGATCGAGCGAGGCATCACCGCAGCCGCCGAGGCGTTTGACGCCTGTCGCAACCTGCCCTCATACGCGCGGGCGGCGGTGCTCAACCACGCCGTGCGCCGCATCATGGAGCGGCACGAGGAGATCGCCAGGGTGCTGGCCGTCGAGGCGGGCAAGCCCATCAAGGACGCCCGGGGCGAGGTGACCCGAGGCATCGACACGTTTCGTATCGCCGCCGAAGAGGCAACGCGCATGTACGGGGAATTCGTGCCGCTGGATATTTCCCCCCGCGCCGAGGGGTACCAGGGCGTCTGGAAGCGCGTGCCGGTCGGACCGTGCTCGTTCATCTCGCCGTTCAACTTCCCCGTCAACCTGGCCGCCCACAAGATTGCACCGGCGATCGCCGCCGGGTGCCCCTGGGTGCTCAAGCCCGCGTCGTACACGCCGATCGGGGCGCTGATGCTCGGCGAGATCCTGGCCGAGACCGATTGGCCCAAGGGCGGATTCAGCATTCTGCCGTGCAGCCGCGACGGGGCCGGCCTGTTCACCACCGACGACCGCCTCAAGGCGCTGTCATTCACCGGCTCGCCGGAAGTGGGCTGGGCGCTCAAAGCCAGGGCAGGCAAGAAGAAGGTCACACTCGAACTCGGGGGCAATGCCGCCTGCATCGTCGACCGCGACACCGATCAGGAATTCGCCGCCGCCCGGATCATCCTCGGAGCGTTTTACCAGTCCGGGCAATCGTGCATCAGCGTGCAGCGGGTCATCGTGCACGAAGACATCTACGACGAGTTCAAGACCCGCCTGGCTGCAGAGGCCGCGAAACTCAAAGCAGGGAACCCGCTGGACGAGGACACGTTCCTGGGCCCGCTGATCACCGAAGATGACGCCCGGAGGATCGAATCGTGGGTCAGCGAAGCAGTCGAACGCGGAGCCCATGTGATCTGTGGCGGCAGGCGGAACGGGCCGTTCTACGACGCCACGTTTGTCGAAAACGTACCCGACGACGTTCCGCTGTCGTGCCGGGAGGCATTCGGCCCGGTGGCGACTCTGGAGCCGTTCCGATCGTTCGCGGCCGCATGCGAGCGCGTCAACAACAGCGTGTACGGCCTGCAGGCAGGCGTGTTCACGAAGAACATCGACTCGGCGTTCTACGCGTTCGGCGAGCTGGAGGTCGGGGGCGTGGTGATCAACGACGTCCCGTCGTTCCGCGTGGACAGCATGCCGTACGGGGGAGTCAAAGACAGCGGCCTGGGCCGAGAGGGTGTCCGCTTCGCCATCGAAGACATGACCGAAATCCGCCTGATGGTGCTCAACCGCGTAGGGCGCAGTCCCCGCTGACGTCGCCGGCGCCGGGCGGCACGCGGCCGTTGACGCGGACGCATTCCGGCGCCATAATAGGGTATTACAAAATACTATCGCTCTCTCGCTCTTCTGTAACGTGTGTCTGGATATAAGGTTAAGAATCATGCCCCAGCAGAAGCAGGCGGTCGTCACGTTCAAGGCCGAGGAATCGCTACTCGAAGCCCTGCGAGGCATGCCCAACCGCTCGGCGTTTATCCGGACCGCGATCTTGGCCGCCCTTGATAACCTCTGCCCGCTTTGTCTGGGCACTGGGATTCTGACCCCGGACCAGAAGACGCATTGGGAGGTGTTCGCCGAGGACCATCAGGTGCGGGAGTGCCACACCTGCCACGAGTGGCATCTGGTCTGTTCGCATAGCGCCGGAGAGGACCGTCACGATCGGTAACGGTCAGTGTTGCCGTCCGGGCGTTGGCCGGCCCCACACGAACGTGCGCCCGAGCCGTCGAACGGTGCGGGCGCCGCCGAGGCCGACGCGCGGGTCGGCGTCGTTCGAGCTGCATCTGCGCCCGATGACCGGTCAACAGGAGGAAACTGCCCCATGCATCAGCACAACGATCACCCACACGCCGCCGGTTTGCCGGCAGGCCGGGCGGCTTTGTACCAGGAGCTCGTGCACCATCTGCCGTTTTCGGTGTCGGCGGTGGCAATCGGGCTGACCATTGCCGGGATCATCTGCTTTCTCGCACCGCTCGATCCGGGCACTTCCCAACACGACGAGGAGGTCCCGGTCAAGGCTCATCCTCGGGCATCTGCGGAGCCGGTCATCGACGCTCACGCCGACCACGACCACCATCAGCACGTCAGCCCGTTTCGGGATCTGTTTCACCTGTTCCACCCGCTGCACATGCTGTTCTCGGCGGCGGCGACGACGGCGATGTTCTGGCGATACGAGCGGCGGGCCGTCAAGGCGGTGGTCATCGGCCTGATCGGCGCCATCGGCGTGTGCGGTTTGAGCGATATCGTGATGCCGCACATGTCGCTGATGATGTTGAGGAAAGCCGTGCCGTGGCACATCTGCGTGATCGAGCATCCACAGATGGTGTTGTCGTTTGCGGCAGTGGGTGTAATCGTCGGGCTGTCGGCATCGGTGGGCGTGCGCCGCAGCACGTTTTTCTCGCACTCGCTGCACGTCTTCTCGTCAACGATGGCGAGTATCTTCTACCTCATCGGGCCCTTCGGACACCTCGGCTGGATCGATTCCGTGGGGGTCGTTTTCCTTTTCATCATCGTGGCCGTCATGGTGCCGTGCTGTTTAAGCGACATCGTGTTCCCCCTCTTGCTGACCGGGCAGGCCCGCGACAGATACTGCGATGCGGGCGAACACGCCGGCGGCGGCTGATCATTCACCACGCCTGCCCTTGCGCACGTCACCACGGCGATGCGGCTGCTTAGAAGAGAAGTGATTCCTGCTCCGCCGAATCGCGGCGGCGACGTGTTCTGGGCCGCCCGCGCTTGGCGCTCTTGCCGTCCGGTTTGCCGGTCGGCGTCTTCGGTGCGCTGACCAGGGGCTCGGGGGCCCCATCGAGCGGGTCACCCGCAGAGATGTTTTTCACCCGTGCCTGCGCCTGCCGGGCATACTCCTCCGACAGCTCGAAGCCGATCCAGCGGCGATCGAGCTTCTTGGCGACGGCCATCGTCGTGCCGCTGCCGACGAACGGATCCAGCACGAGGTCGCCGGGCTTCGAGCAGGCACGGATGATTCGGCCGAGAAGTTGCTCCGGCATTTGACAGCCGTGGAAGCCGGCCCGTTCCTTGAACGTGCCCGCCACCCGTGGGAAGTACCACGTGTCGTGGTCAGGGGGAAACCCGCCGGAGAGGTCCTGCGGGCGGAGGATCCACGTGTCGTCCGGCAGCCGCCCTTTCGGATTGGCCCGCCGATCCGCGTAGACCAGCTGCCGCGCGGACGGAACCCGGATCGCCTGGTCGTCAAACGTGAAACTCTCAGGGTCGCGGATGAAGTGGAACAGGTGCGCGTGCGACCGGCTGAACTTCCTCACGCAGTTGACGCCGAACGTGTAGTACCAGACGACCCAGCTGCGACAGGTGAGCCCGAGTTCGTTCTGGGCGATCAGCTTGACCTCCGCCGCATACTCGTCACCGATGGCGATCCAGAACGTGCCCGCAGGGTTGAGCACGCGGCACACGGCCCCCATCCACTGGCGGGTCCAGTCCAGGTATGCATCGTATCCCTTCCGGTCGTCGTACACATCGTAGTCATAGCCGATGTTGAACGGCGGATCGGCAAAGGCAAGATCAACCGTCCCCGGCGCGAGCCGGTGCAATCCGGCCACGCAATCGAGATTATGGATTGTGTCCAAAGCCGGCGGCGTCATCGCACCTCCACACACACGTTCCAGCGACCCCAATGTACACCGACAATGACGCATCAGACAAGTGGACTCCGCTGCGAAGACATCACGGAGCATCACGTACCCGCCCGGCCTGTGAAAAGTCCCTGTGAAATGCCAGTGTGAATGCCAAGCGGACTTGTGGTACGATTCGCACGCGTTGGGAAGGCTCCGCCCACCCCGAGTTCACGGGAGAGACGCCATGTTGCAGCGATCGTCCGGTCCCGGCCGTATGGTTGTTCTTGCGATCTTGCCCACGATGCTGACCGTTGGAGTCGCGTCGTGTTCGCTGTTTCTGCGCTTCAGCCCGGGCAGCTATCCCGCCGCGCGCCGCGCCCCAACCGCGGACGTGCTGCACGGCGTCACAGTGCCCGATCCATACCGCTGGCTCGAGGACGAGCGAAGCAGCGAAACCCAGGCATGGATCAAGCAGCAGAACCGCCTGACCCGCAGGACATTCGCCCGATTCTCGCGGGTCCGCAAGACGATCGCCCGTGAACTGGAGGCGGTCTATGGTGTGGAGTCGATCTCGAACCTCCATCCAAAAACCGACCGCTTCTTCTTCACGAAGCAAGAGGGGCTGGAGAACCACCCGAAACTGTTCGTGCGCGAAGGAGACTACCGGGCGGACCGGCGCCTCGTCATCGACCCCAACACCTTCAGCCAGGACGGCACGGTGGCGATGGACTGGTGGTTCGCGTCGCCCGACGGATCGCTGGTCGCATACGGCAAATCGTCGGGCGGGTCGGAAAAGAGCACGCTCTACATCCGCGATGTCGAGACCGGCCAGGACCTGTCCGACGTGATCCCCTTCACGCAGTATTGCCGCGTGGCGTGGAACCGCGACGCCACGGGCTTTTACTACAACCGCTGCCCCGATCCGGCCGACGTCCCGGTCGGCGAGGAGAACTTCCACATGCGGGTCTACTTCCACAGGGTCGGCACGGAGTACACGCAAGACCGCTACGTGTGGGGCAAGGGCCGACCCATCGACGAGGAACCCCTCCCCTACGCCTCCAGCGACCGCATGTACCTGCTGCTCAACTTCTTCCGCGACCCGGCCGAGAACGACCTGTACTTTAAAAGGCTAGACGGAACCGATCCGCTGCAGCCGGTGGCCGAGGGACTCGGCGCCGTAACCACCGGCGACGTCGTCGACGGGCAGTTGTTTCTCCGCACGAACTATAAGGCTCCCCGCTACCGGATCTGCACCACCACGGTGGACAGACCGGCGCCCGAACACTGGCGGGACCTGGTCCCCCAGCAGGAAGGGGTGATCGACGATTTCGCCGTCGTCGACCGCAAGCTCGTGGTCCACATCATCGAGGATATCCAATCGCGGCTTGTCGTTTACGACTTCGAGGGCCGATTCATCGAGGAAGTCCCTCTGCCCGCGGCGGGTACGATCACCAGGTACCTGTCGGGAACCGGTACGTTTTCCAAGATGTCCGGCACACTGGACGATCCGGCGCTGTTTTTCACTTTCTCGTCGTGGGTCGTGCCGATGCAGGTCTACCGCTATGACCTGCGAACTCGAAAACTCAGGAAGCTCCACCAGACCGACTCACCCGTAGACCTGAGCAAGTATGAGGCCAGGAAGATCTGGTGTACCTCGAAGGACGGCACGCAAGTGCCCATGTTCGTCGTGGCCGACAAGAACGTGACACTCGACGGCACGAATCCGACGCTGCTGTACGGCTATGGCGGCTTCAACATCGGCTTCTATCCCGAACACCGTGCCGACATCGTGCCGTTCCTCGAGCGCGGCGGTGTGTGGGTGTACGTCGCTATCCGCGGCGGGGGCGAGTTCGGGAAGCAGTGGCACGACGGCGGCCGGCGGCAGAACAAGCAGAACTGCTTCGACGATTTCTACGCCGCGGCGGAGAAGCTCATTGAATTGGGATACACCAGGCCCGAGAAGCTCGCGTGCAAGGGCGGGAGCAATGGGGGGCTGCTGGTCGGGGCGGCGGTGTCCCAAAGACCGGACCTGTTCCAGGCGGCCCTGGCCCGAGTACCGCTGATGGACATGCTCCGCTTCCACGTGTGGGGAATGGGCGCCCAGTGGGTCCATGAGTACGGCGACCCCGACCATCCCGACGAGTTCAAGTGGCTCTACGCCTACTCGCCGTATCACAACGTCAAGGACGGCGTCGACTACCCCGCCACCCTGATCGTGACCGCAGAGTCCGACAACCGCGTGGACACCGCCCACGCCTTCAAGATGACCGCCCGCCTGCAGGAAGCCACCTCCGGATCGCGCCCGATCCTGATCCGCATCAAGCGCAAAGCCGGACACGGCGCCGGCAAACCCCTCAGGATGAAGATCGAGAACCAGAGCGAAAACTGGTGCTTCCTCATGTGGCAACTGGGCATGCTGGAATGGTGAACACCGGACCCGGCAGAAGGGCCGTTGCGCCGGCAGAACGCCTCAGGCCGCGAAAGGCGCGGACCGGTGACCGCCGGTCATGTACACGCCCCGTGGCACCCCTGCACCGTTGACCACCGACTTCAGGTAGGCGGTTGCCCCGGGCGCAACCCTCACTGTTGAGTCTGCGTTTTCGCCCATGAACCGTCGGGCGTCAATCCTGCGGGGCCGGAGCAGGCGCGCCTTCCGGGCTCGTGCCTTCCGGCGAAGGGGGTGCGGGGGACGTTGTTACCGGGGAGGTGGCTGTCGGGCGTGCTCCGGCGAGCTTCTGCTTTGCATCCTGCATGGACGTCAGAAACGCTTCGTCGTATTCGTCGAGCGGAGCCGCCAACACCGCGTCGACCAGCGCCGGCAGCTCGTCGGTTTCGCCCTTGGCCTGCTGAGCATTGACGAACTCGGTAACGACGGTGCACACGCGGGTCTTGACGGCCGGGTCGGCCGTCGAGAACCGTTGCAGCATCTCCGTCACCGCCTCATGTCGGCCGCAGGCCAGGCCGGCCGACACGACCGCAATCCCCACGTCGGGGGCCTGCGGATCACCGGCGGCTTCGAGCGACGCGTAGAGTTTCTGCCAGATCGGCAGCGCCGCGGCCGGCTGCCCTCGCTCGGCGTAGAGCGTGGCCAACTGCCGACGTGCGGCCTTCAACTCGGGCGGCGCCTGGTTGTGCTTCGCAAGGTCCTTCACCAGCGTGTCCAGGTACGCGGCGTGCCGTTCGGGCATTCCCCGCAACCGGTCCGCCCACTCCAACCGCACCGCCGGCGTCTTGCCGCCGAGGATTCGGCACCATGCGGTCCACGCGGCGTTGCGCACCGCCTCGCTCGGTTCGGCCGACGGACTCAACCGCGCTGTCAGCGCTTCCAGATGCGCCGCGTCATGACCGAGAATCCCGACGGCTTTCACAGCGGCCTCGCGCACCCGCGGGTCCGCATGACCGGTGAGGGTCCGCAAGCGATCGATGTTGCCCGCGTCGCCGAGAACGACCAGGCCGTCGATCGCCGGCAGCAGCAACTCGGCCTGGTCGAACGACAGGCTGTCATTGAATGTCCCGGCGAATTCGGCCGCCCCGATGCTGGCCATCGCCCGAAGCAAAGACGCCCGGAGATGAAGGTCCGCCGGCGGAGTCTCGGCGAACCGGTCCTCGAGCACCGGAATCGCCGGCGCGACGAGCGCGGGATCGACCTTGCCCTTGGCGCCCACGATCGCCAGGGCCCGGGCCGCCTCGGCCACACATCCCGACGGTGCCGTTCGATTCGATTCGATGTCGATCTCGCGAATCAGCGTGGGGATCACCTCCGGACTGCGAAGCTGCCCCAGCACCCGAAACGCGGTCTGGCGAACGGAGACCTCTTTCTCCTCCTTCAACAGGGCCAGCACGGCCCCCGTGTTCGCCGGCACGGTCAAAGCCCCCACGATGCCCAGCGCCGCCCGGCGAACGTCCGGCGACCGATGAGACAACTCGTTGATGACCACCGCCACTACCGCATCCGAAGGCAGAGTCCCTTCTTGTATCTGCTCGCTGATGATCGCCAACGCCGCAAGACGAAACTCCACCTGCGCATCCGTCAGCCAGCGGGTCAGCGCCTCCTCTTTCTGCCCCGGCTGCTGAAGCAACCGGTAATGCTCACGAACCAGGTCGGTGAGTCGACCGGCCAATGCAGCGTACCGCCGCTCCTGCTCCGTGCGAAACTCCTCGAGTCGCCGTTGCGACTCCCGCAGGCGGCCGAAAAAGAGCTTCACTCGCTCCAACATCCAATCGGCCTCGCTGAGAGACGCTTCCTGGCGCTCCCACCACGCCTGCCACTGGGCGATGTCGTCCCCGAAGTCCTGACGCGATGCGGGCCGCAACGACTTGAGCACCCGCACCTGAAACTCAGGGTCCTTCCCCGGAAGCAGGAGAACCAGTTGGCGAACCACGTCCCGCCTGTAAACACTCATGGCCAGGGCGTCGACGGCCGCCAGCCGCCGCCGCATCGGCGCGCTCTCGTCAGCAGCCAACGCGCCCAGCCGTGCGGTCACCCCACCGTCCGGAAAGGCGGCCAGCGCCTCCGCCGCCCGCGCCGAAACGCCCTCCGCTGCGTCGCCCAACAGACCGATCAGCGGATCCACCAATCGGGCGTGACGCTTACTTAACAGTGCAGGCTGCGACCTCCCTACCGAGGCGACGGCCTGGCACACGGCAATCCGCGTTGACGGATCGGCACCCGCGCCAAGCAACTCGACCGCTGTATCCGTCGCCGCGGGCCAGCCGGTCATCAACAACTCCTCTGCCTGCACCTGCCGCGTCCCAAGGCTGTCATCGGTGTTCTCAATGATCTGGCGGTGTCGTTGTAGCCGGGACGAGTCGTCCGCGGACAGCTCCGGGTCGTCCGACGGCTGTGTGGCCTGCGCAAACGCAGGTGCGGGCATCATGGCCGCCGGAACAACCAGCGCCGCACACAAGTGAACACGCCAACGCTTCACGGCATACGCTCGCGGTCAACGGATCCCATATCGAGCCCGGCAACGGACCGCCGCAGACCACGCCGACACCAAGAGAGGTGGCAAATCCGCCGCTGCTCAGGAGTTACATAGGTTGTATCCAACGCGCGGGAGCAATGCAAGCGCAGAGCCCCCCGTCATCGCGCCGAATCGCGTGCGACCCGGGTCCCACCGCCCCGAGGTCTCGTCATCCCCGGTGCGGCCTTCGGCGATGCACCGTGCAAGCCCGGAGGCGGCGAACCATTGGGAAGTCGCGCTTGACCCCTCCGGCCGGGGCCCTATTATGGCGATCCGATGACGGCGAAACGCATCCTTACACATCCTGGCAAAACGCGGGACCGACTCTCCAACCGGTCACGCGACAGGCTGAGAAACCTGCCCTGCGGGATTTTTCTGTGGGAGGGACTCGCTGCTGCGTTGCTTTCGGCGGCGATCGGCGGTTGCCATAAGCCCGCCGCCCCGATGGGACCCACACGCCAGGCCTTCGTGGTGGCCGACAGCGAGCAGGTCGACGCGCTCTGGGAGACCTGCCAGACCGTGCTCCGGCGCAACCGCTTCGCTCTCGATCGCGTGGATCGCCGAGCAGGCGTGATCACAACGCACCCGGTGACGTCCCAGCAGTTCCTGGAGTTCTGGCGACACGATGTGGATACGGCCTACGACCTGTTGCACGCTTCGCTTCACACCGCGCGCCGGCGAGCCACCGTGGCGCTCCAGCCCGCCGAGGACGACCCGTTCGAACTCACCGTGTCCGTCACCGTCAAGGCTGAACGCCTGTCGGCCCCGGAGCGCCAGTTCAACAACTCCGCCCTGGCCTTGCGGTTCTTCGGAAGCGACCTGCCCGGAGAAGCCGGTGAGCCGCGCCTGACCCGCCAGACCGATTACTGGATCGACCAGGGTCGCGACCCGGCGATGGAACGACACCTCCTGAAGAAGATCACCGACCGGGGAGTCTACGTCGAGGCCCTGCCGAGCCCACCTCCCTAGGGGTTGGGAGACCGCCGGCCCATGAACGTTCACCAGTTCCCGATATCGTCTGTCGTGCCGTTGACGCCGTCAGCCCCGATGCTCCACAGGTCGTAGTCTTGCGGATTGTGGTCTCCCGGGACGGCGTACTGATAGACCTGGCCCCAGGGGTCGCGAAGCAGGTCGGGATTGTTCAGATACGGTCCGCGCCAGCCGCCGGACTCACCCGACGTCTCGTCCGGGGCCACGATTTCCCGCAACTCGCGGGGATAGCGCCCGATCTGCTCTCGATAACGGTTGATGTGCAATGCCAACAGGCTGTCCGGGCCGACGGCCCTTCGCACCCAATCAATGTCAGCCTGTGGCACTCTCACGTGCGTGAAATCGACAGACGCAGCAAGGGGGACCTGCGATCCGGGCCTGCGCGCAGGCCAGTCCGACAGGACTGCCCAGTACAGCCCGCCTACCACCAGACCACCCACAACGCCGAGCACAACATGTAGCGGACGAACTTTCAATGCCGCCATGGAACCGTCGAACTGCCGATGGACGCGCGAACTGCGAGGCTGCTATCGACCCGACCTGCACCCGCGTCCATCCACGCCGCCCGCATGGGGCGCCACCGACTACGCCAACGGACGGGGCCGATTCCGCCTCCTTACCATCCATCTAGTCTACCCGCCGACACCGGTCCGAGGCAAGAGGATTCGCGGGCGGCGGCGACGATTTCGCCGCCCCTGCCCGCAGTGGGCCGGCCGCGGTCACACGGTCCCCGCCACGAGGGGATGCACCACGATGTCGCCGGGCGAGCTGCTCAGCCAATCGATCGCGATCCGGGCGAGCTGCGGATCGAACTGGTGCCCGGCACCGGCGGCCAGCTCCCGCTTGACGTATTCGACGTCGCCCGAGGGCTTGTAACTTCGGGCCGTCAGCATCGTGTCGATCGAATCCGCAACGGACAGGATGCGCGCCCCGAGCGGAGCTTCCTCTCCGCGAATACCGTCCGGATATCCCTTGCCGTCATAACGCTCGTGGTGATGGAGAATCAGAGGCAGCTCGCTGGTCAGAAAGCTCGCGTGGCCGAGAATCTGCAACGCCCGCTTCGGATGCTCCTTGACGATCTCGAACTCGGGACCGGTCAACGGGCCGGGCTTCTGAAGGATAGCATCGGGAATCCCGATCTTCCCGATGTCGTGGAGAATGGCCGCCATCTTGAGCGTCTCGATCTGCTCCGGCGGGAGACCCAGGCGCCCGGCGATGATCTCGCAATAATAGCTGACCACCACCGAGTGCTTCTCCGTGTAGGGGTCCTTCGCCTCGACCGCCGCCACGAGCGCCCGGATCGACTCGACGTAGAGCCTCTGCAGCTGCCTTCGCACGTCGACGGTGATGAACGACTTCCGCTCCGCCTGTCCCCCGGGCGAATCGGGCATGAACTTCCAGACCGTCCGCTGCTCCTCCTGATCCGCGAACGGGGCGTCGTGATCCGTCGGCACCTGGACCCCCTCCGCGTTCCGCTTGGCCGCCTTGTCCACGAGGCGCCGCAGATCGTCGACGTCAAACGGCTTGCGGACAAACTCGAACGCCCCCCGCCGGCGGGCGTGGCGCGCCGCCTTTGCCGTCTCCGCACCGGTCATCACGATCACCTTGGGATGAGGCGCACGGCTGACGATGCTGTCGAGCAGCGTCATCCCGTCCATCCCCGGCATGCATACGTCCGCCAGCACGACGTCGAACGCTTCGTGCCCGAGGCGAAGCAACGCTTCCGCCCCCGACGAGCACGTCGCGCAGCACCGGTGATCGCCGTCAGTCAAGACGTCCGCCAGCACCGACCGCACTTCCGGCTCGTCATCCACAATCAAGATTCTCTGCGGTAACTCCGGCATGTTCGCTACGCCGACAACACCTCTGTTCGCACTACCCCCACCCCGTATCGACCTGATTCTGAACCGACTTGACGGATGCGACGAACACGCAGATCGTTGCCAATAAGGGATTTAGACCGTGAATTCGGACGCGCCCGCGGCGGGGACGGCAACGTCTGAGAAGATGATCTGTCAAGGGTGGAGGACAACGACAATCCAATGGCAGTGATAAAGGACGTCAGGAACGGCATCACTATGATCGCGCATGCCGTCACACAGCGCACACGGTGCATACAACGCGCACGCCGAACAGGACCGCCGTGCGGCCATCGTCTCCGGACCCCATACCGCGACCGATGGTCGGACCCTGTCCCAAAAACGTGCGCAAGGGTTTCCGGGCGGTCTTTGACCGGCAGGCTCCCCGACCCCCGACGGGCCCCGGGATACGGTCTCAGTACTCGGCGTCGGCGTCGGCCTCCTCGTCCCACACGTTTCGAAGACACCGGATGGCCTGGGCAACCTCCTGCCCGGCGGCGTGAATCGTCTGCAGACCCAGGTTCGTCACCTGCTCAACTTCCTCGGCTTGGTCATTCGACCCCCCGCCGATCTCCTGCGCCTCCTTGCGCAACTCCAGAAGCGAAAACTTCAGCATCCCCACCAGGTCCTGTACCTGACCGCCAAGCTCCTCGCACCGCCTGGCGATCGCCCGCTGTTGCGGTCGGTCCGCCTCGTCGTACATGTCCAGAAGGCGGCACAGTTCGTCGCGGATGCGGTCCATTTGTATCGCGAGCTGCTCCACGTCGCATCTCCCCACATGGCGGTGTTCCGTCACCCCGACTGCGGTCCTCCCTCGCGCCCTCGGCACCACCCGCCGATTCCCGAAGTAACAAGTATACGATTGCCTCCGAGCCCCCCGCGGGGGAGACACACCATCGATCCTGTCTGATAAACCCGCCATGGCGTCCGGTAAGAAAATGGCACGATCGCGGTCGTGGCGACCGGCGCTGCGCCCGCGCGGGCGTCATCGAGAAACCAACTGATTCCGCCACCCCGTTCGGGGTTGGAGGTTCGCAAGGTCATCCCCTACCCCGGGTTCCGCTTCGCTTCACCCGGGGCTACAGTCCGCGTCACGCCGGGGGCGCAGTCCGCGTCACGCCGGGGGCGCAGTCCGCTTCGCGCGGGCCCTTCAGGGACGAGGGCGGCTTACGGTTCGATAACCGGGAAACACAGGCTCTCATCGAGAGGCCAGGGACGTGGACAACTCCGTGGAGGGTCCGCCGCCGGAAGCCGCAGTCCGAATCGACGGCCCGAAGCCACGACACAAGCGCGTGCGCGGGAGATTCGGACGACCGGAAAACCCTCAGGAACCTGATGGACCCGCCGGGGATGCGGCGCGACCGGGTCCGCGAACCTCCATCGCTCGCCCGTCTAAGCCCGTTTCACGAACCGGCCGATTCCGTCACCGCCACGCGCCCGGCCGTGAGCGGTTCGCTTCTTCCTTGGAATGACGCAATCGAGCCAGTTCCCGGAAAACCCCGAGCCAAGGTAGCCGATAGCACCAGTGAGGGTCTGCGACCCCGTATCAGCTGCCGTCAGCCGGTTCGGGAGGAATGTGATGCCCACAGGCAAACGACGCATGTCGGTCAACATGTGGTGGCTGACGTGGCGGGCCAGATTGTCGATTCCGTCACTTTTGGCGACGTGGGAGGAACGCAAGGTCATCTCGGTCATATCCGGTGCGAACGGGGCGCTGGCCATCTTCACGGTCAGCCTTCTCGCCTGGGTCACCGGCCTGCCCCTTGTTTTCCCTGCATTAGGCCCCACGGCGTTCATACTCTTCAGCAAGCCGTTCTCACCCGATGCCGCTCCCCGATCGGTCATCCTCGGGCACTTCAGCGGGATCGCTTCCGGCATCGTGGCCTGGCATGTGTTCAGCTACCTGGGGACCCAACCCGTGTCGCTGGACGTCCTTGGCTGGCCGACCCTCGCGAGCGCATCTGTCGCCCTCGCCACAACCTGCTTCCTGCTGGTGCGATTCTCCTGTCCGCACGCTCCCGCGTGCGCCAGCGCCTTGATCATCGCGCTCGGCGGCGCCAGCGGGTGGCTCAACATGTTCGCGATGGCGGTCGCGGTCGTTGTCCTCTCGGCGCAAGCTCTTGTTCTCTATCGAATCGGCGGTGTCAAGACGCCCTCCTGGGCCCCGGAACCGCGAAGCCTGCACCGGTAGGGGCGCTTGAATCGCAGGGACGAATCACACGCATCATGCCGTCGCCGGACACCGCATCTGCAAACTGCGCGATCATACACGTCACGCGGCACGATACGTTCACGCACCAGCCCGGTGCCATTTCAGGAAACATCCTTCGAGTTTCGCATGGGTGGCGTGCCCCACGCTTGCGTGGGCATGTCCATGGTCACACAAGTGGGGCCATGCCACCCCGGGCTTGCATGGGCAGGGCACCTGACGTACGGAAGTCACACGACATTCCTGGAAGCGACACTGGCATGAGACGACGTCGTTCTCGACGGCGCTGTTCGCGTGTCTTGCGGATTCGACGCGATTGCCCCGGCCGATGAGGCCCCTCGACCTGGTGCAGACGGCTGACGAGTTGCACGCGCGGCACCCGTCTACCGGACTCCCGCCCCCCGCACGTTCAATCCTGCTGCGGCTCCTGATCGATGTCGATCATCGTCGCAAAAGTCTTGCCGCGTTCGTGCGGCGCGACGAAGCCCCGGTGCTTCGGCGTCAGCTTCGCCTGGGCCTTCCACTGCCGCACCTTCAACTGAAGCTGCGCTCCCCCTTCCGGCCAGACGACATCAATGTGATGAGCGAGCCAGGGCCCGTCACCCTTCAAGCGCTTGTACCCGGCTAACCGCGACCGCATCACGACCCGACCCAACCGGTCGCGAAAGACGATCTGATCGATCAGCCGACACCCGCGACGACTCAGCCAGTACTCCTTGCAGATCAGCCCGTGCCCCCCCTGGTCATAGGCGATGTACAGTAACTGCTGGTGCTCACCGTCGATCCGCTGGACAGGTCCGTCGCCGTCGATTGAGTCAACGGGGAGCCCCGCGAGTCCTGTTGCCTCGACGATCATGTCGGGGCGCAGTGGGATGTCCGCCAGGTCGGCGATCGACCGGCCGCCATACCGCCCCCACCAGTAGGTGTCGATCTCCGGCTTGACGTGCAGCCAGTACAGCGCGTCGTTCGACCCGAACAGGACTTGCGTCTGGCCCAGGCTCTGCAGGTCCAGCCGCAGATGCCGCGGCGCGATCACCAGCAGATTCGCATCGCAATCGAAGTTGCGCCTGTCGCCGTTCTCGAGCGTGACGTAGCCCCGGGCCGATCCCAGCCCCTGCAACCCGCCCGTCACACCGGCGGCGTTGTCGTTCACCACGCCGATCGCCTCACCCATCGGCAGCACCGGCAGCAAAGTCGGCCCCGTGCCAGGGCCTGGCGGACAACCGCCGACAAGCACTGGCAAAAGCGCTAACCCCAGAGCACGTGCACCGAAACGGCGCGACGTGCGCAACGACCGCCGGCCATCGACGCTGTGGCAGGTCGAGACCTTCGCAAGACCGCCGTTGCCCGTGCTTGCTCGCGAGTCGGCGCTGACGCCGGCCGGACCTTGACGCAACACGTCAATGCCCCACGACGTCCAACCGGCGGAACGGCGCGCGCAGCTGCGCAACTCGTTCTCGCACGTATAGCCCGGCGCGCTCACCGCCCCCCTACTCATCGCACACCTCGGGCAATGGCGATGACTCCGAGCCCGCCACCGCCTCACCCTCGTCCGGCGTTTGGCCGTGCAGAATCGCGCCCAGCTCTTTGCTCACGGTTTCGATTTGCTCGTCGTCAAGATGCGGGTTCAGCACACGATGCACGTCATCCGTGGACGCGTCGCCGTCGGCCGGCTCGCGGGCCAGCCGCATCTCCCACCACTCGCCGTCGTCCTCGTGGTACGTCTGCCCGAACTTCAGCAGGCGCTTGCGCATCAGGATCAACGCGAGCACGAACCTGAAACGGCGCTTCGCGTCGTCCTCGGCGTCCGCCAGCCGCAGGAAGAAGTGGATCAGCATGTCGTCGTCGACCAGAAGACGGCGCTTCTTCTCCTTGACGGGCACTCGCGATCTGAAATGGCAGAACGCGCCCTCGGGCGGCCCCGCCCACGCCTCCAGCGAGTATTCCTCGCGACGGAAGCTCTCGCCGTCCTCGAAGAGGACCGCATAGAACTCCTGCCCCTCAGCAAGCACCGCACCGCTGCCCGTGCACCTGCGGGTCGCCGGCTCGATGTTCCACTGCCCCAACGCCATCTTTCGCTCGCACTGCGCAGGCGATCGCGCCGCCGGCATTGAACGTCGTCCACCCGGTCCCGTCAACCCGAGCACCACCCGGCTTCACCCACCCGTGCCCGCCACCGCCGGATCCTCGACACCCGGGTTTCCAAGCCCCTATGCAACGGCTCGATCCCGTTGCATGATTACAGAGCGCGGGGCCCCAGATCGAGGGAGGCTCTCTTCCAACACCAGCCCTCGTCCGGAGCCCCGCAGGCGCGTAGTCCCCACCGCGGCCGTGACTGTCGATCGCGGCTGTTGACGAGCCAGCCGCGGCATACCTTGCCGCTTCCGCCAGCGGCGCCGCCGGCGATGCGGCGCCCGTTCTCATTATCGCGGCCGCAAACTGCCCGCCCACCCGGTGCGAAACCCCTGTTGCTACCATTGGTTACGTCAGCAAGCGAGCAAAGGACACCCGGCGGTCGCGCCGCGCGGTTCATCCGGCCGGCCCCGGATCCGGCACGTCGAGACCCCGCGGCTCGACGGTTCGGCAGCGACGAGTCACGGCGTGCGCCGGTCGCCCACGCCGCGGGCCGACCAACAGCCTCAACCGCGACGGCGCGTGTCGGTTCTCCGCCGCGCTGCCGCGCGGCGGGAGCCTCCACGCCCAGGCCATCTGTAGGAATTCCAGTCGCACTCGCTCCAGCCCGCGCACCTCTAAACTGCCATTTTGACAGTCATCGCCAACCTCTGACGCCATCGAGGTTTGTGAGATACCGGGTCGCAAGAACGGGGGCAAATGCGTAACTCCTTTTCTTGAAAAGCTTTAGAAAACCCGCTTCTTTTTCTCGCAATCCGACTCCCGCGTTGACAACCCCCCTGGGCTCTGATAAATTTCTCGCGGCGAGAGAAAACGGCTGGGTCTTGGGTGCAGATTATCAATGGACCCCCCGACTATGCGGCTTGATTAGCCGTGGCGCGCTTCCGGGCTTGGATATCCGATCCAAGCCCGGAAGTTTTCTGTGCAGACGTAACGCGTGTACGATCTAGAGTGTTATGGCGAACGCATCCTCCGCGCAACGCGATGCGCAGACGAATCCGCGCGTGTGCGTCTGGCGCACGACGGAGAATCCGCGGATCTGCGATGAGCACCACCGCCTGACGATTGCCGGTCGGCAGTTTCCCCCTGCAGAACCCGGACAGTTCATCACTCTGGCAGCGCCTTCGCCAGCGGACGAGCGGACGGTCTCGTTCGCACGGCAAAGCCCGTTCTACCTTCGACGCGCTTTCAGCATCGCCGGGTTGCGACGCACTTCATCCGAGGTGGAAATCGACGTGCTCTATCGAGTTGTCGGAGCCGCGACGTCGTGGATGGCCGGCTTGACGGCCGATGATCCTGTCAGCGTCATCGGACCGCTGGGAAATCGATTCCCGGTTTCCGACTCGAAGCGACACGCATGGCTCGTCGCGGGAGGCGCAGGTCTTCCACCGGTGTTGTGGATGGCAGAAGCCCTCCAGCGCAGAGGCAAGGAAGCCACCGCGTTCTACGGCGCACGCAGCCGCAACTTGCTGCCTTTGTCGGTTCCCCGGCCGGGCGAACTGCCGCGCGACGGAATCACGGTGTCACACGGCGTATTGGAGTTCTCGCGGTGCGGTGTGCCGGTCATCGTGTCCACGGACGACGGCTCGATCGGCTATGCGGGAAACGTGGTGGAGTCCGTCAGGCGATTCGCCGCCACCTATGCCATCGACGTAGCCGACCTGGTCGTGTACGCGTGCGGCCCGGAGCCGATGCTCAGGAGTCTCTCCGAGTGGGCGGTCGGCCGGGAGGTTCAGTGCTACTTGTGTACTGAGCGGGCGATGGCGTGTGGCATGGGGACCTGTCAGTCCTGCGTCATCCCGGTTCGGTCCGGAACCGACCCTGCGGGGTGGGAGTACAAGCTGTGCTGTACCGACGGGCCGGTGTTCGGGGCTGCGGACGTGCTTTGGCAGATTGATGGTGAATCGGCGCCGACCTGACCGGCTGCCTCCTGGGGCGCCGTCAGGTCCGACCTCGGCCTGGCGAAGTGCTCGAGGTTGCCCACGTGACCGGCGCAGGCCCTGCGACCCGATCCGCCCGGCCGATCTGCGGGGCCTCCTGAGCCGATTCCTGATGCTGGGGCTGCGGGCCGCCGCTTCAACCCCGGCTTCCAGATTACCCAAAGTGTACGAACTGGTGGCGGCCGCGTCTGATTGGTGAAACGACTGGCGAGTTTCCTGCGGGAAAGAGAAAACTACGGAAAAAGCGGTTGCACGCCCGGGAATCCCATATAGAATGTATATGTAATGAGTTAGCCCATCCCAGCGCATGGGCCATCTGGCTGTTACGTCACGTGACACGGGTGGCCCAGCTTTTTTGCGCCCCGAGCGGCACCGCGGGTCTCGCCGCGAGAGACGGCGGGTGTGTGGTCGAGCCCGGCTCGGGATCGCCGATCCCGGATTGCGGGCCGTCTGCGCGGGCGCGACCGGCCGACGCCGTGGCGGCTGCGTTCGTCCGTGCGTCCCGCGCGCCTGCAGTACGGTCGCGGTGGCGGCCAGACAATGGGGCGCTACGCGCAAGCGTTCGAAAGGAAGGGCACGGGTCATCAATGCCCCGAATGAGGAATGGCTGATGCGTTGGTGGCGGCGGTTGCACGATGCGCAGTGGTATGTCCGGTGGCTCGTCAAGGGAGCGGCCGTCGGGATCACGTTGTTGCTGGTCACGTTTCCGTATCCGCATCTGCTGGTGCGGAACATGCAGCGTTGGCGGAATCCGAACGCGCTGATCGAGCCGGCGGCACCGCGCCTACAGCCGATGGTGCGGGAGTTGCGTGATCAGCTCACCCCGTCGCTACCTCCGCGGCGAACCCTCAGGAAGGTCGAGCGATACGTTTGCGAGAGGATCACCTACGCCTGGGACTGGGACACGTGGGGTGTCGCCGACTATCTGCCCACGGTGGATGAGGTGCTCGACGCCGGTCATGAAGATTGTGACGGGCGAGCGGTGATCGCGGCTTCGCTGCTGCGGGCCCTGGGGTACAAGGCGGACCTGGTGTCGGACTTCGCCCACGTATGGGTCAGAACCGACAAGGGGGAGCTCATGTCGCCGGGCAAGCGGAAGAGCATCGTCGCGTCCGACCGGCGGGGCGCTCAGATCCGATGGAAGACGCTGTCGAATCTGCCGCGTGCGATGGCATACGGGGTTTCGCCGTTTCCTCTGTGGCGAGAGTTGATCGTGCTGACCGTAGTGTGGTTGGCGCTGCTCAGGCCGGGTATCGGGCGCGCGTATGCCGCGGTGGGCGCGCTGTTGCTGATCGAGGGGCTTTTGAAGCTACGGTTGGGCGGACACGACTGGCGACATCCGATTCTCTGGCTGCAGCTGGTCGGCGCCATGGAGATGGTAGCCGCGTTCGTCCTGTTGTCAGCGGCCGGTCGTCGGGCGGCCAGCCAGCCGTCATCGGGCCCGCCGGTGCCCGAAGCCTGACCCTTCTGACGGGCGGACGACCGCCGTCGGCGGCGTGTCGCGGTCGGTAGGCATATGTAATGAGTTGTTGAGCATCACCGCGCCGACGTGTTCACGCCTCGGACTGATGGTAGACTTACGGTGAGGTTTTCCTTGATTCCATTATGGAGGCACTGCCAGTCATGAAGACTTCGGGACGTTTCGTCGCATTCGTGATGTGTATCGTGATGACGGCTACAGTCGCCGGATCGCAACTTCCGGGTCTACCGGGTTCGACGGCGGAGCCGGCCAAGATCGTCCATTTCCGCGTGTCGGGTCCGCTGCTGGAGCGTCCCGCGGGTGAGACGCTGATGTTGACGCTGGAACAGCCGCTCACGCTGCAGGAGCTGATCGCGCGGATGAAGAAGGCGCGAGACGACGAGTCGGTCAAGGCCGTCGTGCTCACCTTCCGGCAGCCGTCGATGGGGTTCGCCCAACTGCAGGAGCTTCGACAGGCGATCATGCAGATCCGGGCGGTGGACAAGGACGTGTACGTGCATGCCGACATGCTGTCCACCGGGCTGTATGCGCTGGCGTGCTCCGCCTCGCATGTCAGCATAGTGCCGACGGGCGACGTGTGGCTGATGGGGCTGTACGGCGAGCAGCCGTACCTGCGGGGACTGCTCGACAAGATCGGCGTCGTGCCGGACTTCATCCAGATGGGCGATTACAAGAGCGCGGCCGAAATCCTCACGCGCACGGGCCCGAGCGAACCGGCCGACGAAATGCTGACCTGGCTGCTCGACTCCCTGTATGGCAGCTTGGTGTCGATGATTGCGGAGTCTCGGGGCATGACGCCGGAGAAGGTGAAGGAGATCATCGACACCGGTCCGCACACGGCCGAGAAAGCCCTTGAAGTCGGGCTGATCGACTCGGTGCAACACCGGCAGGATTTCGTGGGGCACCTGAAGGAGCGCTACGGCGCAGCGACGAAGATCGTCCGCCGATACGGCGAGGACAAAGGCCCGGAAATCGACTTCTCGAACCCCCTTATGGCCATCTGGGATCTGATCGCGGAAGTGACGAAGAAGGCCAAGAAGCCGACCAAGCCGGTTGTGGCGGTGGTGTACGTGGACGGCCCGATCCTCGTCGGGTCGGAGGACCCGAGTCCGTTCGGGGCTTCGGGGCAGGCCCGCAGCACGACGATCCGCAAGGCGCTGGACAAGGCGAGGAAAGATTCGGCGGTCAAGGCGGTCGTGCTGCGCGTGGATTCGCCAGGGGGATCGGCGCTGGCGAGCGAGATCATCTGGGACGCCACGCAACGGGTGAAGGAGCAGAAGCCGCTCATCGCGTCGATGGGCAACGTTGCCGCCAGCGGCGGGTATTACGTCTCCTGCGGGGCCGACGCGATCTACGCGGACGAAACCACGATCACGGCGTCGATCGGAGTGATCGGGGGCAAGCTTGTCACGACCGGGATGTGGAACAAGCTCGGTGTGTCCTGGCACGCAAGGCAGCGCGGCAAGAACGCAGATCTGCTGAACACGTCGCGACCGTTCGCCGAGAAAGACCGCAAGAAGATCACCGAGTACATGGAAAACGTCTACACCGTGTTCAGGTCGCACGTGACGGCGGGACGCGGCGAGAAGCTCTCCAAGCCGCTGGACGAAATGGCCGGCGGGCGCGTCTATACGGGCGCTCAGGCGCTGGAGCTCGGGCTGGTCGACAAGATCGGGACGTTGGATGACGCGGTGAAGTTCGCCGCCGCCAAGGCGAACGTCAGCGACTACGAAATCCGCGTGCTGCCCGAGCCGAAGAAGCTGATGGACGTGTTCATGGAGATGTTCGCGGGCGACGACGACGAGGAAGAGGATATCACCCTGGACGGCCCGAGTTCGTGCCGCGTGAACCTCTTTGCGGAGAAGTCGCCCCTGGTCGACACTCTCCTGCCGCTGCTGCGAGAGCTGGACCCGATGCGAACGCAGGCTCTGCTGACCGCCCTGACGCGGCTGCAACTGATTCACGAAGAGGGCGTCATCACCATGATGCCATACGATTTCGTGATCCGGTAGAACCCGGATAGGCACAGGTCCTTATCCCGAGATATCGTTGACGACTCCGGCACCGCCCGTCCGCCGGCAGCGGTTGCCACTTGCCAAGCATGGCAGTGGGGCATAGAGTGCCTGTGGGGCGGCGTTGCGGCCCGTACCCGGCAGCGCGGGGCTCGAGGCCCACGCTGGGAGCCCTCTGGCGGTCGATATTCGGATGTGGAGGTCAACGGATCATGGTTACCGCGCGAGGTAAGATCGGGCTGGCGTGTCTGTCGGCGGCGCTATGCTTCGCCCTGGTGGTGATAGCGGAGCCTCGACTTGCACCGCCGGCCGACGAAAGCACGAAGCCAACAACACCACCGGCGAACGACGCTGAGCCCGAGGCGGCGCCCCAGGAGCCACCGACGGAGGCCGACCAACCGGCGGTCAAACCGGACCAACCCCCCGCCGACGGCACACCGCCGTCAGCACCGTCGGCGGAGGAGGTGATCAAGGCGTTTGAACAGGACCGCCCGAGAAACGTGGCCATCCCTCCGGTGAGCACGACCGCCGCGGCTGCGAAGCCGGCGGACCAAGAAGGTAAGAGGCCTCCGACGCGGTATCCCGACGGTTATCTGCTCATCGATCGGGCCGGTCGTGTGCGCCAGGACGGTCAGTGGTGGACCTTCGTCTTCGAGTCGGACAGCCCGTCGTTCGAGGAGCCACCGATGAAGCTCCTTCCCAACAGGATGCTCGAACGTGCGGTGTTCGAGGTGCGGGGCGCGCCGAACATCGTATTCATCGTGTCCGGGGAGATCACCGATTATCAGGGTGAGAATTTCATGCTTCTTCGCAAGCTGCTTCGGCGGCGGGATCTGGGAAACCTCAAGAAGTAGGCACACCTGCGGCTGCCTTGACCGGCGGCCCCGATGCGGACGTTTGCCCATGGAGCTTCGAATCGACAGTTCAGGACCCTATCCGGTCGCCCGGATCTGGGGAGAAATCCGGTCCGAGGACGCCCCCACGTTCGTGGAGGAGATCCACCCCCTGGTGGCGCAGTCGGATTCAAAGCTGGCGATTGACCTGTCCGGTGTTTCGTTTCTGGACTCGACCGGTCTCGCCTCGCTGATCAACGTCGTCACCCGCGCGCGGTTGGCCTCCGGACGGACCATCCTCGTATCGCCGACGCCGTTCGTCGCGGGCGTATTCGACGTGACCAACCTCGATCAGTGGTTCGAGATCGCGGGCGATCTCGATGAAGCCGCGAAGTACTTCTCCGCGGGCGATTGAAACGGGCCGGATGACCCACCACGGCCGCGGCCCGGACGGGCCACCCGGGAACAAACGCCGCCAACGGCATGGAACGGTTCCGCGTTCGTTGGCGCGCTGCTCGGGCTGTTCATTACTCTGACGCCCGGGTCTGTGGGGCCGTCCGGCGGTGTGAAGGTCACGCGCTTCTCGCCCGGTGCCCCTCGGCGCGGTCAACGAGCTTCTCCACCACGTCGCACGTCTGTCTGATTTCGCCGGCCGTAAGCCGATAGCACGACGCTCCCCGGACGACGCCGGCCAGCACGTCCAGCCCGACGGCCCGGCAGCGCAGCAGGTTGAAGCAGAACCGGTGCAGCTCAAACGCGGCTTCGGCCCGGCTGATAGGTACCAGCGCGGGTCTGGCATTCCGCGCGTACTTCGGGAAGACGACATAGCGGATGGGGCAGGCGCGGCCGACCACGTCGGGCCTGACCGACGTCGGCTTGATGAAACCCACAAGCCCCTTGGCGGCTTTGACGTAGTGCCGGTTTCCGTGCACGGCGAGTCCGAGTGACTCGATGATGGGATGGGAAGCCCGCTTGATGCAGATGGCCCGGGGATACGGCTGCAGCTGGAGGGTCTTGGCGTGAATCAGCGCAAACTCGTCGCAGAGGTACCGCCATCCGCGAGCAAGCAGACCGGCGGTCAGCGTGGACTTGCCCACGCCTGACAGACCCGGCAAGATCACGCCTTGCCCGTCGATTTCCAACGCGGACGAATGAAGCTGAAGGCTCTGGGGCATGACCCGCGGGATCTGCAGGTTCAGCGACCACTCGACGTAGGGCAGGACTTCCTGGAACCTTGTGGGCTCGAAGTGCACGAACCCGTCGGCCGACACCTGGTATCGCCGGCGATGGCGCGCCGACAGCGGGGTCCGGCCGACCATGATCCGAATTTCCCCCTCACCGGGCCGGTCGGTCTGGAACTCGCGGTACAGGGACGTGTACTCGTCCAGAAGACGGGGCATGGACGTGGTCAGCGAGGCGTGAATGACGCCGATCCGGAAGTGCCTTGTACGCAGTTCGGGCTTCATAGCGGGCGTCTTGTCGGCTCACTCTTCGCGCGTGGTCAGCCCCAGCTGGTCAAACTCGGCGATCATGCGCCGGACCTGGTTCATCGCGTCCGCCGCCGAGACGTCGTAGGTTTCAGCGAGGGCTTCGCCGATCTGAGCGGGGTCCGTCAAGCCGTCGCACCGGCGCCAGATGAACAGCGCAGTCTGGTTCAATCGATGCGTGTCGCCCGTCTCGGGGTCATAGATCAGCGCCTCATCGTCCAGCTCGTGAACGATCAGGTTCTTGGATCGGGTGGGGGTGCGTTCGCCGGCGGGGACGGGCGGCGGCTGATCAGGCTGGGAGGCGGACGCCGGGGCCGGTAGGTCCTGATCCGGGGTCCGCCCCGCAGGGGCGGCAGTGGCTGCCGCGTCGAGGTCGGCGGCATTCAGCACGCTACTGGGCGAGAGATTGTCTGGCGTCATGATCACCTCCTCCGGCCCGTGGTCCCAGTCATCATCAGAAGGTCCTGTCAGAAACATGGGTGTCACCGGGGGCAGTCCGGGGGCTTCCGGCACGTCGTTCAGGTTGGCGGCGATGGCCCTCCAGAACACGGAGCTATCCACACAGAGGTCCGGGACGCGTCGTCCGTTCAGGAACACCGTCGGCGTGGTGGTGACGCCGAGTCGTCTGGCCAGCGCCACGTCGCTCTGGACCGCTCGCCGGACGGCGTCGCTTTCCATGTCCGCCAGAAGTCGGTCGGCGTTCAGCCCGGATTGTCGGGCGAGCGCGGCGTAGTCCCAGTTGGGTCTGTCCTTGCGGTGCTCGAACAACAGGCGGTGCATTTCGTCGAACGCTCGTTGCCCGCCCTGGAGGCGCGCGGCCTCAGCCGCCAGACTGGCCGACGACACTGGCAGGTCCGGCACGGTAGGCTGCTCGGAAGCGCGATCGGTATCTTCGGCGGCGGCGGCAGGAAGATGCCGGATGTCCAAAGACAACTCGTCGCCGAAGACCTCGTTGATCACGCGCTGGCGGCGCCGCTCGAAACACGCGCACCCGGCGCAGTCGTAATCGGTGAACACAACGATGACGACCCGGTCGGCATCGCCGGTAGCCGGCAAGGCCCGTACGTTCGAATCGCGCTGGGGGATGTACACGGTCGGCTGGGCGTAGTACTCGCGAAGAACAAAATCAGCGTCTCGCTGCAGAGCCGCCACCGCCTGCTTGATGCCGAAGGCTTTGCGCCACTGGCGGCGAGCCTCCGTCACGGCATTGAAGTAGAACCACATGCCGAGGCACGCGACACAGCATGCGGCAAAGGCGCAGGCACTGAGGCGCCGCTGGATGCGCGCGACCACCGGCGGATCGGTCAGCCCGCTGGACGTACGGCGCACGGATCTCGATCGCGACACACGCCGCAGGATGAGCACGGTGAGAACGATGCCTGCGTTCAAACCGTTGGCCAGGGCGCAAAGCGGGCACCAACTGTCGACGGCCAACAGCATGATCGTCAGGAAGAAGATCGAACCGATCAGCCCGCTGAATACGACCAGCAGCACCAGGCGCCACGTCCGCCGAGACCAGGCCGGCACCCGCCCCACCATGGTGAACCAGATGGCCACGCTGGTGAAGTAGGCCAGCCCCATCAGCGACGTGGGGACGACGAAACGACGCGTGCCGAAGTGGAAGTCGAACGAACCCCACCGGCTGTCCGCGACACCGGTGCAACTCGCGCTGGCAAAGATCTGGGATTCACAAAGCCGCAGGAGGAAGCTGGTCCCTTCGCCGGTAGCCTGCCAGCCGCCGTCGTGTTCGACCAGCAGTGTGCCCGACACCCAGGCGCCGCCGACCGCGAGAGCCACGATTGTAAAGACAAGAAATCGAACCATGTTCCTGGCCTGTGGAAATCCCGGGACCCTGTCGCAGATCGGCACCGCATGGCGCCGTCTCGCACCGGCGGGGACGCAAGCACCGACTCCCGGCATCCACCGCTGGACCTTCGCCGCTTCCCGGACGGCCTGGCGCGCCCTGGGGCGTCAGCTCGACGCTGATGCAGCGCTCTGTAGGCTCCGCGGGGCGTTTACTACACGGACCTTCCCATGTATCGGGCTTCTCGGGGGCGAGATGAAGTTGGCTCCGGATGGCCAGGGATTCGAGTGATGGCATCTGGCCCGGCAGCATGGCCCCGTCCGGCTGGCGTCCTGGCCAAGCTGCTCTCCGGGGGGGTGCCGCCGTGCCTTCGCCGGCCAGGCCGCCCGCTGCCGCTCATGGCGGCAGCCTGGTAGCGGCTCCGGGAAGCGGGCCTGGTGATACTGGTATCCGCTGCTTCGGGGCCGACCCACCTCGAGGGCTGCCGAAACCGCAGTTGCCCGCCCGCGTGACCGATAACCACCATATGAGTGGGTCACAGACTCCCCAATCCCTGCTGGCGATGTGCCTTGCCGGACGGGTGGCTGACGTTCCGAAGAGCGTCGATTGGCTTCATCTGGCCGACGGTGCCGGGAGCCTGGGCCTGTCGGGCCTGGTTCTCGAAGCGTTGGATCGGGCAGGCCTCCGCGTTCACGAGACGGCCTATCTGGCCCTGCGGGAGCAATCGACCGTAGTGGCCGGTCAGAACGCGCACATCACGCGCTGTTTCAAACCGATCGCCCGGGCGTTCGACGCCGCGGGGATTCCTCTTCTGCTGCTCAAAGGCGCGGCGCTGGGCTTGACGGTCTACCGCGAGCCGCGGCTGCGCCCGATGTCCGACGTGGACTGCATGGTGCGGTGCGAGCAT
This sequence comes from Phycisphaerales bacterium, assembly GCA_020353195.1. Lineage (GTDB taxonomy): Bacteria > Planctomycetota > Phycisphaerae > UBA1845 > UBA1845 > JAFGJQ01. The sequence continues at coordinate 2,585,958 of CP070691.1, forward strand.
CTGGACCAGGTCTGCGCCCTGCTCAAGCGTCTCGGTTGTCGGCGCGGCGCAGACCTGGTCCGGAGGGATTTTTTCCCGAGATACTTCAACGAGGTGGAGTACTTCACGCCTGATCGACGGTCCGTCCGGATCGATCTTCACGTTCGCCCCTTTCGGCCCTTACGGTATGCGCAGACCGTCCCGGCCGACGCGTTCTGGCGCGGTGCCGTACCGGCCGATCTGGGCGGCGCCGTCGCTTTGATGCCGAACCCGAGCGATATGGTGATTCACCTGGCTGTCCATGCCGCCGTACACGGCGCGCGCCGCCCGCTCTGGCTGTACGACATTTACCGGTTCGCTCACGTTCACCGCGACACGCTGGATTGGACGGCGGTGATCGAGCAGGCCGACGCCTGGCGACTGGTCTTGCCCCTCCGGGTCGCGCTGCAGCGGGTCGACGCGATGTTCGGACCGGCGGTGCCGCCGGACGTGATCGCGACACTGGACCGCCGGCGCGTGGGCCTGGCGGACCGGCTGACGCTGTGGCATGCCCCTCGGGACGAGGCGCATCCGATGGGCCACCTGCTGGTGGACTTGTTGTGCACCCGCGGCTGGCGGTTCCGGCTTGGCTACCTGGCGGCAGTGCTTCTGCCGGGGCGGCCTCATCTCGAGTCGATCTACGCGGGGCGTCATCCGGGGTGGACGCTCTGCGCCCACGCGTGCCGAGTCATGCGCGCCATACGCCGGGCGCTGGGCCTGCGCGTCGACACGGCCTGAAAGCTCCGGGCCATCCTGCCGGCTCGAAGCCGACCTCACGAGTCACTGTCCAGGGAGCCGTAACGAACGCGCCACCAATGCACGTATCCGGCGGCTTGGTGACCGCGCATTGCTAGGGTCAAGGCGACCTCGCCCATGGACGGCCAGGTCGCGTGCGCCGCGCGGGCCGCTTGTCTGGCAGCCGCGGGCTCTTGGGCTAATCCACCATATCCCAGGCTACGCGGGTATCGGCGGGGATCGGTACGACGGCGCGTCGTCCGATCAGTTGTGCCATCTCGTCCGGGCTGATGCCGCCGGAGGGTCGTTTGGCGGTCAATATGTCGCGGTCCAGAACGTCGCCGGGGCGGACGTCGCGGGTAACGACAATGCTCTTGCGGCAGCCGTCGCGGACCGGCTCTTCCGAAGCATGCATGGACAGTTCGCCATCGCCCAGGGCCTCTTCCGCCCGGCGCACCCTCGTGATGTACTCGGCCATGGCGTCGGGCGCAAGCGACAGCGCGTGGTCGGGGCCCGGCAGCGTGTCGTCCAGCGTGAAGTGCTTTTCGAGCAGGCATGCGCCGGCGGCGACGGCGAGGGCCCCCGTCTCGACAGAGCAAGTGTGGTCGCTGAATCCGGTGGGGCGACCGAAGCGTTCGCGCAGCGCTGCGATCCGGTGCAGGTTCGCATCCTCCCAGGCGGTGGGGTAGGCGCTGACACAATGCAGAAGAATGAGCCGTTCCCGACATCCCAGTTCGGTCAACCGGTTCACGGTCCGCTCGAGTTCGTGTGCAAGGGACGCCCCGGTCGACAGGATGACCGGGAGGTTCGCGCGGGCCACTTCCTCCAGCAACGGATGGTTGTTCAAGTCGGTCGAGGCGATCTTGATGGCCCGCACGCCAAGGCCCGTAAGAAGGTGAAGGTCCGTGATCCCGAACGGCGTGGCCAGTAACTCGATCCCGCTCGCGCGGCAGTGTTCGCACAGAACCGAGAAATCATCGCGACCGAGTTCGAGCTGCCGGAGCATCTCCCGTTGACAGAGGTCACCCGTGGCGTTTCTCTGGTAGTCGACGGTGGCGGCGTCGGCGGTGACCAGGTCGGCCGCGCGAAAGGCCTGGAACTTGACCGCATCAGCGCCGGTGCCGAGCGCGGCGTCGACCAGTTGGACAGCGGTGTTGAGATCCCCGTTGTGATTGACCCCGGCTTCGGCGACAACGTATACGCGCCGCCCCGGGCCTACGGATGTGGCGCCGATGGTCACCGGCGACGGGCGCTCCGCGGGCGCCGGAGCGAATCCTGTCTGTTGTCGGGAAACCGGTCTCATCGGCAGATTCCGAGCAGTTCGAAATCCCCACTTGGGTATATCGGCAATCGCGCGGCTCCGTCTTGTCCGCGATCGCAGGAGCGCGAACTCGGATTCGGTCCGCCAAGGCCCGGCGGCTCGACGAGGGGCGACCGGCGGGGCACGGAGCCCGGATCACGAGAAGCGCGTGATGAGCCCGCAAGGACGCACTGACGGAGCAGATCGGCAGGAAGCCGGGAACCGGCGGCCCGCCCTGCCACCGTCGGCACCCGGAGTGCGAGCGGATGAGACCGGAGGTGACCGAGGAGCTTGGCGCCCGCCCCCCGCCGGGCGGAACGGGTGACGGCGGCGGCGGGCCCGGCTCGACCCGCCACATTTCCTCGACCGTCGATCACCGACAAGACACGTTCTCAACTTGCCCGAACGGGCAACGTGAACTGAAACGTCGCACCGAATCGATCGTTGGGTCTGGCGGACAGGCAGCCGCGGTGGGCGTCAAGGATGGTCTTGCTGATGGAAAGCCCCAGCCCCGTGCCGTCCGATTTGGTCGTGAAGAACGGTTCGAACAGATGCTCGGACACGCCCGGTGAGAACCCCTCGCCGGTGTCCGTAACCGTCACCTCCACCGCGTCCTTTCCGTGCCTGGCCGTTGTGACGCACAGTTCCCGCCGGCGCCCTTCGATGTGTTTCATCGCGTCGATCGCGTTGTGAAAGAGGTTCAGAAGCACCTGCTGAATCTGAATCTTGTCGACCTCGATGGGCGGAATCCCCGGCTCGGGCTCGAATCGGGTGTGAACGTTGTGCATCCGGGCCGCGTATTCCTCAAACTCGATCGCTTCTTGGATGACGGCGTTGAGGTCCACCGGCGCCATGCGCGGTTCCTGCCTGCGAGAGAACTCGCGGACGCGACGGACGACGTCGGCCGCACGCTCCGACTGGCCGGCGATTTGCCTGACGGCCCCCAGCAACTCCTCAGTGGTGACGGTCTCCGATTCAATGCGGCGCAGGCAGGCCTCGGTGTAATTGTTGATGGCGGCCAACGGCTGATTGAGCTCATGGGCCAACTCGGTGGCCATCTCGCCCACCGTGCCGAGCCGGGCCAGGCGGCAGAATTCCGCCTGCCGCTCGCGCGCCAGGGCGTCGGCCTGTTTTCGCTCCGTGGCGTCGCGGATGACGGCAAGAACGAACCTCTCCTTCGCGCTCCGGCCCGCGGAGAGAGACAGCTCTATAGGGAACACATTGCCGTCACTGCGCAACGCCGGCCGCTCAACGGTCTTGCCGATCACCCGACGGGACTCACCTGTAGCGAAGAAGCTCTTCACGAATTGCCGGTGTGGTTCGCGATAGTCCTCGGGCATCAGAACGTCCAGCGGCTGGCCGATCATCTCCTTCGCTTGGCGGCCGAACATCTCCTCGGCCGCAGGGTTGAACAGTGTTACCAGCCCCTGGGAATTGACGGCGACCATCGCGTCTTTGCTCGCGTGCACGACAGTGCGGAACCGCTCTTCGCTGCTCCGCAGCGCCTCTTCCGCCCGCCTCTTTTCGGTGACGTCTCTATGGCTCGCCATATGTGCGATGACGTTCCCCGCATCATCCACCACTCTTGATGAGCATACCGCAACCGGAAAGAGATCACCGTTCTTCCTCTTGCCGATGAGCTCTCCTGACCAACCGCCTCTCACCGTGTCCTCAAGCGCCTGTTCCACTTCCCGTGTCTGTTCTTCGGGGTGCAGGGAGGCGATACTTTTGCCAATCATCTCTTCTCTTGAATACCCGAACATTTTGGCAAATGCTTCGTTCACATAGGTGATCCTGCTTTCAAGATCACCCATGGCCATTCCCTCGATCGAATTGTCAACCGCTTGCGCGAATAGCCTCAGTTTCTCCTCTGCCCGCTTGCTATCGGTGATGTCCCGGTTTACGGCAACAGTACCGATGCGGTTGCCTTTGCCATCAAGGACCGGAACGACAATCGTCTCGCAGACGCCCTCCGTCCCGTCCTTGCGGACGAAACGAATATCGCCGCTCCACCGGTTCTCGCTGCGGAGCCCGTCTTGAACGGCCCGGGTCAGGGCGGCGGCTTCGGCGGGGCCATTCAGGACGTCCGGGCTCTTGCCCAGGATTTCCTCCTTCGCATAGCCGAACATGCGCTGCGCGCCGGGGTTCCAGTCGATGATCCGGCCATCAGCGCCGATCAGCAGCACGCCGTCGTGGATGCTCTTGAAAACCATCGCCTGGCGCCGCAGCGCGCGCTCGGCCCGTGCACGGTCCGCGACCGACCCGGCCCGTCTGACGAACAGGCCGGCGACGAGAACAGCGGCAGCCAGAATGCAGGCCCCTGCCACCGTGGCGAACCAGCCCGTGCGCCACGACGACGGCACGACCGACAACGCCGCCCCGATCACGTTCGGGCTTCTGAGCCCACGCGCATCGACACACCGCGCCGGGCAGGCGCCGCGCCCCGGCCCAAGCGCATCCGTGTCGATTCCGGCCCGTGACGTGAATTCTCCGAAGCCCTGGCAAACGTCGCGAATGATGACGCCTTGCGGATGGTCGAAGCGAGCCACCGGACCGCCGGCGCCACGCGCGGGGCACGCCCCCCAGAAGACGAGGAAGACCACGCAGAGGCTGATACAGTGAGTTCCTTTGAACGCGGACGGCTGCCCCGTGACCGGCCCGGGCACGGCTTCGCCGCCCACATGGATGCGAAACGCGCGCGCACGGGGTGACGTGGATTCCGCACGGGCACGAAAGGTGGCGTTGATCTCAGTGAACTGCATGACTGGCTACCCCCATTGCACTGGCTGAAGGCATCGTGCCGCAGGCCCTTTGCGCTCCGCGCATTGCCCGATACGACAACTCGCGGAGTCTGCCATTATACCCGCCGACCGACGGCGGTGTGCAAGCGCGAGGTGCCAGGCCGGGGCATCGCCCCGGAGGCGATGAGCGGGGCCCGCATTGCCGCGTGCCGCAGGGACGGAAATAACCGACTTCGCGCGGCCCGCCGCCCCACCCGAAAGTGACAGGCCCGCTACCGTCGGCGTTCGTCACCTCGAGATCGGCACGCTCGCCCCTCAGGCCGGAGCGTTGCGCGTGATGCGCGGCACGGCACGACAGGAGTTGCGTTGCTTCATCTCTCTGCCCGCTTGGCAATCCAATCCCGGTGAAGCTGAGACGCGACGTCGTCCATCTCCCTCAGCAGCTCGGCCTTCCGGCGCGCCGATTGCGCGTCCGCGGGCGACCCCTGGCCCTCCGCGAGGTCGGCAAACTCGCTGCATAAACGCTTCCAGCGTTCAACGAGCTGCCACTGTTCGTACTCAGTCAGGCGCTTCTCAGGTCGATCGAACATGATGCCGCGTTCTCCTTGCCCGCACCACAACAGCCAGGCGCCCCTTCCCGCCGCGTAGGACCGCTTGCGGGTCCACTGCCGGCCAAAAAACGACGCAGAATCCCGGTACTCGACGGGCGCTGCGCCTTGTTCCCGCTCCCGATAAACACGCGGGAACAGAGTGAGGTTGCACCACACGCACGATGGGGACACCAGTACCGAGGACTCCAGAGAAAAGAGGCACGCCTTGGTCCGGTTGTGGCCCTAAACCGCCCCTGGTACGCCCCGCAAAGGCACGAGTGCCCGGTCCGGGTCCTTCGGCGCCGCAAATGCTGCAACCCGATACCATGCCGTCGGATTCGGGGAAGCTGCCGTTGCGTTCAATGCACCCTGCACCGCGCCGCCGGTGGCGGCCGAAGCCATGCGGCCGACATCCGCTGAAGCTCCGGACGGACCGCGTCACCCGTCCACCCCGATCGTTGAGCCTCGCGTCGCATCCGCACTGGCGCACCCGTTCCAATCTGCCGAACTCATTGGTGCGTAACACCAAAGTCCTTGTTCTCTGCCAATCTGCGCCAACGTGACCTCGGTACACACGTTCAGGCCGAACGACCCCGTCAGGATCTCGGTTTCTGTTTTCATGAGGATCCGCCGCGGCCTCGGGCAACACGACCGAAAAAGCCGGGCCACTTGCGTTACATAACGTAACAGCGAAGTGGCCCCTGCGCTGGGATGGGTCGAATTATCTCCTGCCATTGCGCGCCGCTGCGCCGGTCCCACGGGGGCCCGGCTGCTCTGCTGTCACGTGCTACCTTCCATCTCTTGCCGCAACTGCGCAAACCAGTCTTCGCGCAGTTGAAGCGCGATCTGATCCATTTCCCGCGACAACTCCTCTCTCCGTCCCGTCCCTTCCGCTGCCGCGCCCGGCGTCTCCTGCGCAGCAAGCGCGGCGAGCTCACCGTATAACAGATCCCAGCGCTCAACGAGTTGTTGACGCTCCTGTGGCGTCAGGCGTTTGGCACGTCGTTCTGACACGGTCCAGAGCGTTCTCTGTCGCCGTGACCCCTGTGGCGCCTGCTCGGCGCTTGCGGTCAGCTGCCCACTCCAGGCGCAGCTTCTATAAAATGGCGCGGTGTTACACTGCATATCGGGCACCGCGCCATCTCTCGATACGCTCATGCCATGAGCAAGAGGAGGATTACGTCAAAGACCATGGTACCGTCGCAGCCGACGGGGCGTCCATTGGGGAAAACCCTAGTACGGATGCGGAAAAACGAATTTGGCCGGCCCGCGTCCGGCGCCTCCTGTGGTGATGCCTGGCGCCCGTCATCGCCGGGGGGGGTGTCGGAGCCGGGGTCGACGCAAGCCATGCGGGGCATCGTCGGAGCCGCCTGGGGGATCGTCCGCGCCGCTGGCCAAAACGACCGACATCCGGACGAGATCGGCCAAGCTGTCGGCCTGCATCTTGCTCATGACGTGAGCGCGATGGGCCTCGACCGTCTTATGGCTCACTCTCAGTCGCCTTGCGACTCCCTTGTTGGACTCCCCCGCCACGACCAGGGCCATCGTCTCGCGTTCGCGCGGCGTCAGAAGCTCATACCGGACCGCCAGCTCGCTGCGAAACGCCCTGGCCCGGCGCATTTCCTTGTCCATCCGGAGCGCGTTCTCGATGCGGTCCAGAAAGACGTGTTCCCTGAAGGGTTTCTCGAGGAAGTCGATCGCACCGGATTTCATGGCACGCACGGCGGTGGAGACGTCCGCATGCCCGGAAATCACGATGACGGGAATCATCGCCCCGAGGGAGCGGAGCCGCTCCTGAACACTCAAGCCGCTCATGCCCGGGAATCGGACGTCGAGGACCACACAGCCCGGCTGGTCGTCGTCGTAAGCGTCCAGGAATTCCTTCGCCGAGGCAAAACACTCGACGCGCAAGCCGGCTGATTCGATCAGCCAACTCAGGGAATCGCGGACCGCCTCGTCGTCATCGACAACGAACACGATTGGTTCGTCCTGCATAGCCGGTGCCCCCTCTGGACGCGTGCACGCCGAGCATCAGCCAACGAAATCACCCCGACCCCGAGTTCAGCATAACGGGCGCCGAGCGGCGTTCCTATTAGGGTTTTCCCTGAGTCCCATCCTCATGCCGCGCCGTTGACAGCGGCGTACCGGGTCTGCAGCCTGCCGGCGTCGTCGGCTGGAAATCCTTCTAAGCACTCACGTTAGCGTCGGCAGCCATGCGCCGGCCCGTGCTGCCGCGTTTCGAGCGGGCGTTGCCCCAGGTCTGATCGCAGGCTACCCGCGCGGACCCCACTGTTGCCGGTGGTCATTGGTCGCGCCAGGCGAAGTCGCCTGAGTCTATGGTCCAGTCGATGCCGAAGTACCCTGCGACGCGTACGCCGCGGCCGCCGTCGGTCAGGACATCGGGCCCGAGCACGATGCAGTCGGGATAGGCGACGCCCGAAACAAAGTAGGGCAGGCGGTCGGTGAGACGCATGCCGGCCGACCCCGTGCCTGCGACTGCGCCGACCAGGGCGCGGTCGCTGCCCGGCCGAGGCCGGATCGTCAGGCAGGCGAGGTCATCACCCGGAAGTTCGCGCCGGCCGATCGTGATTCCGCCGGGGCGGACCTGGACCGGGCTGTCGGCCAGTAACGCTGCCCATGCCCGGTTGGAGGATGCGTTGCCGTAGAGGATGACGTTGCTATCGCGGTCCTTGTCCGGGTTGAACTCGGTATCGGCGATGACATCAACGGCCCCGTTTCCGCGATACCAGAACGTTTCGGCATCGTAGCGTGCCTTGGAGAACGACCAGGCGTTCTGGCGGGCCGATCCCTTCGTGCCGTAGACAAGACGGAAGCGGTTTCGGAAAACCTGTTTGAACGGGCCGTACCGATGGGGTCCCTTCAACGACGGCGACGGCTTTCCGCTGACGGTCCAGGCGTCGCCGACATGGGTCAGCCACAGGCGCGGTTCGGGTTCGGGCCAGGGGATGTTCTCCAACGTCGTGCCGTCAAGTTCGACGGTCAGCGCATCACCGGCCGGCAGGACGGTGGCGTCGGTCTGCTCGCCGTCGACGTCGCCGTGCCGGGGGCGACTGAGTTCGGACAGATCCAGCGCCAGCCGGGCGACGTTGTCGGTCGTGCCCGAGAGTTTTCTCGTCTTGACGTCCAGGCCCAGCTTGACCGAACTGACGTCGAGGGGGTGAATCTGGGCCTCGATCGCGGCCCAGCGGGATGTAGCGGAGACGGCCGGGTTGGCCGTAGCGAACTCCACGTGCCGAACATCGTGGGGTGCGGGGTTCGCGTGCCGACGGAGGAAGTCGAACAGGGGCGGCCAGTCCACGCATGTGTTGGTCCACCAGTGCCCCGCCTCGGGTTTTTCGTAATACGCGAAGTCGCAATGATAGGTACCCAGGTGCGCGCGCATCTTCCGGGCCTGGTCGACCGGCACGTTGTCGTCGCGTTCTCCGTGCAGGATGTACACGCCGTGGTGGAGGTAATTGCGCGAGAGCGCGAGCGTATCGCTGGGCGTCGTAGCCCGACGCAGCAGCCGCTCGACCGGAGATTTGCCCTCGTACTTGTGGGCCCCGGCGTAGGACCAGAAGCTGATCCAGCCCGCGCTGGGGGCGATGGCGGCGAACCGATCAGGAAACGTGGCGCCCACGTGCCACACTCCGTGCCCGCCCATTGAATGCCCGGTAAGGTACGTGCGGCGGGGGTCGGTGTTCAGTTCTTGAGCGGCCAACGCCACCACTTCCATCGCGTCGAGCCGGCCCCAGTCCTCCCAGTCGAAGCCGAAGGGGCGTCGATTCGTCGGCGCCACGACGTGGCCCCAGTCCTTGCTCTGGTAAGCAGCCGCCTGCCCCGTGGCCTCCACGCCCGCTCCGTGCAGGGTGAGAAACAGGGCCGGTCGCGCCACGTCCTCGGCGGGTGGGCGCGCGGGGGTCACCGCGTAGTACTGCACGCTGCCGTCGATCTTGCTGACGAAGGTCTGTTTGTACCTGTCACCCACGTCGCGAGCAGCCAGCGCGATCTTTAGCGTGTCCAAGCGCGCAGCGGGCTGGTCAGAGGAGAACATGTCGAGTTGAACGTCGACCGGGCCTGACTTGGTCGGCGCCGGTCCGGCGAGCCGGAAGCCGACCTTCCGCAGGCTGAGTGCTGGAATCACCGGCGCCGGATTGACGGTCGTCTCACCGCCATCGTACGACGCTTTGATTTGCAGATTCGCTACGGGCTCGGTGGTGGCGTTGATCACGGGGATCGCGGCCCAGGTGTTCACGGATTCACCGACGATCAGGTCCGGTAACGTCGCGTCGGACGGGTTGAGAACCAGGTTCGAACGCGGATCGACCAGCTTCGCCCGAACTCGTCCGCGACTGCAATGGAACAGGAACGTGTTCGTGCCCGGTTGCAGCATCACCGGCAGCCGCACCCAGCCGGTGCGGTACGGGTCGCCCGCGCGGGGTTGGCCGTTTACGTACACCGTGCTATGCCCCGAGGCATCGAGCAGCATCACCCGAGCGGCGTCTACGGTGGTCGACGCGAAGGCATACCCGCCGCGGAGGGCGGCATGGTCCAGCCAGCCGTCTTCTGCCGGCGCTGCGGTTTGCCACGAGCGTTTGGCTCCGTCGGGCAGGGCGACGGTGTCCCCGGTTTTCGGGGCGGACCAGCGGCCGGCGACGATCCGGGCCTCTATGGCGTCGGTGTGCACGGCCGCCCGACCGTAGCGGCCTACCGGCTCGATCACGAGCCAGTTGCTCAGCACGAGGTCCGGCGCTGCTGCGGCAGGTTCATTTTTGGCGGCGGCGGCCTCCCGCGCAAATAACGGTGCGGCACCAGACGCCCAAGCCGCCGACAACACGACGATACGAGTAAAGCTCCTCTGCACTGTCTTGCCCCCCGGGGAGTGTCGGACGCGAAACAGAGGCACGATCATGCGGCCTCGACCCGGACATGTTACCGCCGTTCGACGCGCCGAACAGCCCGGCCAACCGGAGGCGATCCGCCACCCGGTTCGTCCGGGGGTCCGGTGTTCGACGGTGCGCATGAAGTGCTACTTCTCCCGCATTGATCCCGTAGCGGAGCGGTCTGCGGTGGATGTTCCGCACGCAGCCGTGTGCCGAGGGCGGCGTGTCCGCTCGTGTGAAGCACGGCCGGACGGCATGCCATGTATGCGCGTGCGCGGGCATACTCGCGTGTCTATGCGGATAGCACGCAGACAAGCTGCCGGTGGCACGCTGTCGTTCATCATGGCGGTTTCCGGGTGGTGTTCGTTGACTGCGGGTTGTTAGCGTGATACGTTTACCATGTCTAGCTGATACGTGAGCTCTGGCGGAGGCGACGGTCAGTGGACGCACGCGGGTGGGCCATTTCGACGGTCACCTCCAAACGCAATCCAATCAGATGAGTCCATGGGGAGTCGCCGAGCGGGGCTTCGGCGAGATGCAGGAGGCAAATCATGAACGGGCTACGACTGATTGCGGGGATTGCCTTGTCGGCGTGCCTGGTGTCGTCAACCGCGGCAGATGGCCCGATGATCCGCTGCCCGGGCAGCGGATGGGCCGATCCTATCTCCAGGCCGTACACGTATGCGGATGACTTGGGCTCCAGCCGCTACGACGATGTGTTGATGTCGAAAGGATGGCACTTCGTGCGGGAGTCCCTGACGTTCGGTTCCGATCATGCGTGGCTTTGGAAGGACGCAGGATGGGAGCTGACCACCCCGCAAGAGGGGTCATCTGCGCAGCACGACACGTCTCAGGAGTCTTGGGCGGTGCCGATCGGCGGAGGATACACGCCGGTGGACGGGCCTCGGGTTTCGACGCAGGTGGGGGATCTCGATCTCGACGGCGATGTGGATCTGGATGATTACGTCGTGTTCGCGGCGTGCATGGCCGGGCCCGAGGGCGGCTTGATGACGGGCTGCGCGGTGGCGGACCTCGAGAACGACGGTGATGTGGACGTGCGGGACTTCCAGACTCTCCAGGGCGCCTTCGGCGCCGTGCTGTCGCCGCACGTAGCGACGTATTCCAACAGCGGGTGCCTGCCGGGAACCGACGGCTCCCCCTTGCGTGACTTCTATCCGTGCCCCGGTGACGATGAGATCGAACTGACCGTGCAGCCCAATACGCTTCACGTTGTCCATCGCAACGCAACGTACAACTGCTGTGCGTCCGACATCGTGATCTCGCTCTCGGTTCAGGGGAACCTGTTGACGCTGACGGAGGAGGAGATCCTCGTGGTTGGCTGCTTCTGTGTCTGCTGCTACGATGTGGAAGCGACGGTGGTGAACCTGGCGCCCGGCACGTACACCGTCGAATTCTGCTGGGAAGATTTTCAAACCGGAGGACAGCGCTGCCACGTGCAGGACGTCGTGATTCCTTAGGCGCGCGGGGTCGCGACGTACGTGCGTGCAGAGCCGCTGGCAGCGATCCATCCTCGGTTTCGACGGTATCGAAGTCTGCCCGTATCGAGTATCATACGACCGCAGCGGCGCCTCGTGGCTGAGGGGCCAGGCGCGGTCCGTGAAGGCTCACTCATATGCGAAGGAGGAAGGTGATGGAACAGACGCCCTGTACGCAATACGCAAACCGAATCCGGAGGCTCATCAGCAGAGTCCTGGGCACATGCGGGCTGGGCGGGTGCGGCCTGCTGTTGATGGGTTGTGCGGCGGCGGGGGTGATCGCGGCCGGAGTGCTCACGGGCATTTTCCTGGGCCGCATTCAGGCATCGCTCGCGGCCACGGCCCATTCGTATGGGTACACGGACACCGGTTCGGCTCTCTGGGGCGTCGGCGGGTCAGGGAATCCCAACAGCAATGTTGACGTGACGCACTTTGTAGGGCGGCTGCCGGGCTTTCATCTCGTCGTCATCAACATCAACACGGACAAGGGAATCACGCGGTCCAACGCGCAGGAGCCGGTGCTCTTCAACACGGACGTGGAAATCGACTTCGAGAGCGTCCCGGCCACCCTTACCGGTACGATTCGCGAGGTTGACGGAGAGCAGGAGTTCGATCTGTTCGAGCTGTATCCCCAGGTCGGCCCGGTCTCGCTGAACGTGACGAACATCGACGCGAACGGACGCTTCGACGTATGGGTCACGATCGAAGCGCAGACCGCCGACGGGGATACGCTGGAGTACAGTCTGGTGTGGCACCCCCGGCTTACGACCGGCGGTCTGTCGCTTGAAGGCGACATCGACATCGAGCGCGTGCTGACGACCTCGCAGGGGGAGGAGTTCAGGAACGAGGGCAGCGGGACGCTGTCAACGACCAAGCAGGCAGCCGACTAGAGGAACGCTCGCGGGGCGCACCGCGCCGTTCCGGGGCGTCACGGGCAATCAGGCAGGAGGGTCTCCGCCGTCACTCAGGCGTCTTCAGCAGCAGGTAATCCAGGCCGAACATGTAGTTCGACGATTTCTCGTTCTTGCCGACGATCTCGGCCGTGAGGGTATTCTCACCGGCGGTAAGGTCGAACGTGCCGAGGTCGACGTTGTCGGTCACTTTGATGCCGTCGGTGTACAAGTCGACCGGATCACCCGCGGGTTGGTCGTTGATCGACAGGGCGGCGATGCCGTAGTCGCCGGCGGTGACGAGCCGGGCGAGCACGCGATAGCGCCCGGGCTCTTCAACCTCAAAGCCCAGCGTCAGGCGATCGCCGGGCTTGTTGTCGGTCCACCACACGTGCTTCTCGTTGCTGAGTTTTTCGCCCAGGTTTTGCGGGCGGGCATTGCCGGTGACGTCGATCACGCGGAAGTTTTCGCCCTCCAGAGCGCCCTCGACCTTGGGGATCACGTAGGGCGGGATGAACGGTACGCGGAGGTCGGCGCGGGCCAGCGGCTTGTAGTTGTCCGTCCCGCCGGGGTGGGCGTACCAGTAGCAGATGGCGCCGACGGTGAGCTTGCAGTCACTCCAGTGCCAGATCTCCATGTCGAACTTGAAGTCGCGGGTGTACGGGATGTTGTCGATCACGTGCCAGCGGTTGACGGCGGTGTGGCCGTAGTTGCCCGGACCGTCACAGCGGGGCTGGTTGTGATACGCGTGGTTGAACACGTCGGGCGTGCACCAGGCGTACCCGAAATAATCCTCGGTTCCGGTACCGAAATGGCTGGGGAATGTCTCGCCGTCGACGTAGATTTTCTCGTCGCCCTCTCCCCACCAGTTCCGCACCGGATTGGCGATGTACATCGCGGAGCCGACGAAGACGCCCCTGCCGGTGGTCTCGACGAAGTTCCAGTCGCGCTTGGGCACGGTGGGGATGTCGCGTTCGATCCGCCACTCGGCGTGGAAGTACATGCTGCGATCGTCCCAGGTGTAGGGTTCGGTTTCGGTCGTGCATTTCAGGGCGATGCGGTTTTCGCCGCGGTTGGTGAGTGTCAGTGCCGCCTGTTTCCGGAACGGCATGCGCCAGTGGGACCACATCAGTCCCTTGTCAGTGACGCCGAGCGGGATGGACTCATAGGGGCTGAGCCCCGGCGCGGTGCCGAAGAAGTCACCCAGGGGCGCGCAGACGGTTTCCTTGCCGTCGAAGGCGATGGTCAGCACCGTGCTGCGCAGGGCGGCTTCGACATCGGGTGCTTTGAGGTCGAAAAACTGGAGGGCGGAGACGGCCATCGGGCCATCGGCGAAGCTGGCCACCGTCCTGGATTCTCCCGGCTCCAGTTCGACTGGGGTGGCCGCTGCGGCGGGTGAGCCAGCGTCGCCGCGCGGCGAGGCCAACCGGCGGGCGACCGGTTGGATCGGGCTTTCCGGGACCTGGGCCTGCGCGAAGGTCTTGACCTTCGTGCCGGGCGGATAGGTGCGGTAGTTGACGTGATAGTAGAAGCCGTTCTTGTCGCTGGTGATCTTACAGTGCTTTGCGTAGGGAATGGGGAAGTAGCTGTTCCAGCCCCTGCTGGCGACGTGTGAGATCGGCTCGGGATTGAAGTCGACCTTTCCGCCGGTCCAGTCGGCCAGCAGCACCTCGATGGCCGGCTCGGGGTTGCCGTCGAGGTACACGCGGAGTGTGCCGTTCGGGTTGGCGGACCAGATGCGCACGACAGCGCCGGGCCCGTTGGCGTCCATCATGACGTATTCGGTGCGCTTGCCGTTCGTTTCCTCGCGAAGGAAGTGCCCCGCATCGGCGTTGGCGAACCAGTTCTCCTGCGGTGACTTGGAGGCCCGGTCGTAGCTGGAGAACTGTTTGCAGGTGTAGGGCGGGTCGGGAAACCGCGTCAGTGCGGTCAGGTCGGTCATCTCGTCGACAAGCGTGTGGAGTGAGACCTCGCGGGCGCATGCACCCACGACCACGGCGGACAGCACGCCCGCAACGGCGGCGCACGACGACTTGTTCATGATGGCTCCCTTTTCAGTACGGAAAGAACACGAAGCACCGATCACTCGACGCGGTAATGGTACAGTCCAGGTCGGCGGAAGCCAAACGCCGATGTGGGGGAGATTTTCACACGGCCGCCGTCGGCCGGCGGTTGATTCGGATCGGCCGAGGGGATAGGCTGGTCGCGGCGCGGGGACGGGGATCGCAGGCTGTACCGTGCCGCCACCGCCGGTGCGGCGTCCTCTGGCCGCAAGGTCCAAACGCAATTGACATGAATCGATCGGTTGTTCAGCTGCTTGTCTTGGTCGGCGTTGTCGCGGGCACGTGGCCGGCGGGCTGCGCGAGGCAGGACGGAGAAGATGCGATCGTGCTGCGGGTGGCGAACTGGGGCAGCCCGGCCGTCGAGCAGGATTTCATGAAGGTCGAGCGGGAGATCTGGGGGGAGTTCGAGCGGGCGCACCCGGGGGTTACGGTTCGCGTCGAGCAGATTCCCGGGCTGGGCCAGTATGCTCCCAAGCTGATCATGATGCACGTGTCGGGCAGCGTGCCGGACGTGATTCACCTGGACGCGTCGTCGGCGGCGGTGTTTATCGACAACGACGTGCTGATGGATCTGACGCCTTTCATCGAGCGGGACCGGAGTTTTGAGCTGGACCGGTACTTCGAGAACGTGGTGAAGATCGCGCGGCGGGGCGACAAGCTCTATGCGATCCCCCTCGATTTCACCCCGATGGTGATGTACTACAACAAGAAGCTGTTCGACGACGCGGGCGTGCCGTACCCGCGTGACGGGTGGACGTGGGCCGAGTTCCGGCACGCGGCGGAGAAGCTCACGGTCTTTCCGCAGGGCGCCAGGCACCCCACGCAATACGGTTTCAATTTCGAGAACCACATGCCGCTCTGGGTGTTGTGGCTGTGGACGAACGGCGGCGACGTGCTCAACCCGGATGGGACGCGGGCCAGCGGTTATCTCGACGGCCCCGCCTCGATCGAGGCGATGCAGTTCCTGGTCGGGCTGATGCAGCCGGCGAACGGGCAGGCCCAGGTGGCTCCGAGCCTGGCCGAGCGGGCGGCAGCAGGTGTGGACCTGTTCCTCGATGGCCGGGCGGCGATGGACCTCAAAGGGCACTGGATGATGATCAACTACCGCGCCCGCAACTTCGACGTCGGCGTGGTCACCCTGCCCACGAACAACATCGAGCCGGTGACGGTGATCTACGAAGCCGGTCTGTCGATCACCAAGCTCGCGCGTCATCCGGAGGTGGCCTGGGAGTTCATCAAGTACATCACCAGCGCCGAGGTTCAGAAGCGGCGTGTGGCGACGGGACTCGCGATCTCGGCGAACAAGCAGGCGGCCGACCACTTCGCCGGCAACCCGGTGGAGGACGCGTTTCTTCGCGCGGTTCGCTACGCCCGCCCGCCGTGGGGTGCCCGAGTCGAGACGTACGAACTCTGCGAAGACCTGGGCCGGGAGATGATGGAGGACATTCAATACAGCGGCGTGCCGGTGGAAGAGGCGATGCGGCGGAAGGCGAAGCTCATGGATGCGGTGCTGACGGAACATTGAACACGCACCAACGAACCAACTGGCGCGGGTATGCGTTCATTGCGCCCGCAACGATCTACCTGGTGATATTCTCGCTGCTGCCCATCGTGTTTGCAGGGTACATGAGCCTGCACCGCTGGCACCTGCTCAAGCCGGACAAGCCGTTCGTCGGTCTGGCCAACTTCCAGACGCTCGCGGCCGACCCGTTCTTTCGCAACGCCGTTTTCAACTCGTTCGTATACGCGATAGCGAGTGTTCCGCTTGGCGTGGTGACATCGTTGGCCGTGGCGCTGCTGGTCACCCGGCGGCTGCGGGGGGTCGGGGTCTTCCGTACGCTCTTCTACATTCCGGGGATCTGCTCGCAGGTGGCGATTTCGATGGTGTGGATCTGGATTTTGCTGCCCGAGACCGGGCTGATCAACTACTGTGTGGGGAAGGTCAACGGGTGGATCGCCGGCGCCGGGCTGGCGGATTCGGGCCTGATCCCCACGACCACGAACTTCCTCCAAGAGCCCGGCTGGGCGATGGCGGCGCTGGTCGCGATGAGCCTGTGGATCGGGTTGGGTCCGCGGATGATCATCTTCGTGGCCGGTCTGCAGAACATTTCCGAGGAGCTGTATGAGGCGGCGTCGCTGGACGGGTGCACCGGGGCGAAGAGCTTCTGGCATATCACGCTGCCTCAGTTGGCGCCGACCACGCTGTTCGTGACGGTCACGACGACGATTGCCGCGTTCCAGCTGTTCACGCCAGTGTACATGATGACCAAGGGCGGTCCCCAGCGGACGACCGATGTCGTGCTGTATCACATCTACAAGGAGGCCTGGCAGAAGTTCGAGCTGGGGATGGCCAGTGCCCAGTCCTACGTACTGTTCGCCATGATCGTGCTGATCGCGGCGGTTCAGTTGTGGCTCATGCGGGGCGGGCTGGCTACGGAGGAGGCACGATGAGCGCGGTCGGGCATCCGGTGCGGCGGTGCGTGGGTCGATCCCTCCTCTACCTCGCGCTCGTCGTGATCACGGTGACGACGGTTCTGCCGTTCGTGTGGATGTTCTTCACGTCGCTGCACCACAAGGACGCGCAGCTGCCGACGATTGACAACCTGTTTACGCCGGAGGGCGGATACCATTTCGGCAACTATGAATACGTTCTGACGTTCGGCGAGCTGCCGGTGTGGCGATTCGCGGTGAACAGCTGCGTGGTAACGTGCGGAGTCGTCGTGTTTCAATTAACGCTGTGTTCGCTGGCGGCGTACGGGTTTGCACGGCTGCGCTTTCGCGGGCGGGACGCGGTGTTCTTCGTGTTTCTGCTGACGATGATGATTCCGGCTCAGGTGCTGGTGGTGCCGCTGTTCGCCATCGTGCGGAACTTCGGGTGGCTGGACACGTATTGGGGCCTGATCATCCCGTATCCGTATTTGAGCACGGCCTTCGGCACCTTCTTGTTGCGGCAGTTCTTTCTGACCGTGCCGCGAAGCCTGGACGACGCCGCGCGGCTCGACGGATGCGGGGACTTGCGGATTTTCTGGCATGTGATTCTGCCGTCGGCGAAGCCCGCGCTGGCCACGGTTGGCGCGTTCGCGTTCATCTGGACATGGACGGATTTCTATTGGCCGCTGCTGGCGTCGAGCTCGACGACGATGCGGACACTGGAGGTGGGGCTGTCGGTGTTCAGCGACGCGTACGCCGGAACGATGTGGGCGTTGCAGATGACGGCGGCCACCATCGTGTTGATTCCGGTACTGATCTTCTTTTTGGGCATGCAGCGTTTCTTCGTGCGTGGGATCGTCCAGAGCGGTATCAAGGGTTGATGCGGTCGACTGATCCGGGGGCAGGCGCGTTTATTGCGATCGGGCGGAGCAGCCATGAACAGGAAACAGCGATTTGTCATCGGCGTGGACGTGGGCACGGGCAGCGTGCGGGCCGGCGTGTTCGACTTGAAGGGCAAGAGCTACGGAATCGGCGTCAAGCCGATCAAGATGTGGCGGCCGAAGCCCGACTTCGTCGAGCAGTCGTCGGACGACATTTGGCGGGCGTGCGGTGCGGCCGTTAAGTCGGCGCTGAAGCAGGCCGGCGCGAAACGCGACGACGTGGCAGGGCTTTCCTTCGACGCCACGTGTTCGCTGGTCTGTCTCGACGCCCGGGACAAACCGCTGACCGTGTCTCCGACGGGAAAGCACGAGCAAAACGTCGTCGTGTGGATGGACCATCGGGCTATTGATCAGGCGGCGCGCATCAACGCCGCCGGGCACAAGGTATTGCGCTATGTGGGCGGCGGCGTGTCGCCGGAAATGGAACCGCCCAAGCTGCTGTGGCTCAAGGAGAATCTGACCAGGACCTGGTCAAAGGCAGCCCGGTATCTGGACCTGGCGGACTTCATGACGTACAGGGCCACCGGGGTCGACGTGCGTTCGCTATGCACGACGGTGTGCAAGTGGACGTATCAAGGCCATCTCGGGGGCAAGGTCACACGGAAGAAGGTCTCCGGCGGCACGCGGGGCAGGAGCGTCGGACGATGGGAGGACACGTTCTGGGCGCAGATCGGGCTGGATGATCTCGTGACCGACGGGCATCGCCGCATCGGCGATCGGATTCGTCCGATGGGCGAACCGGTCGGCGAGGGACTGACGCCGGAGGCGGCCCGCAGTTTGGGACTGGCGGCAAAGACTCCGGTCGGAGTGGGGATCATCGACGCCCACGCGGGCGGGCTGGGGATGATCGGGGCGAAGATCGACGGTCAGGCCTTTCGCGTCGACAGCGCTCAGCGGCGAGTGGCTCTGATCGGCGGGACATCGAGTTGTCACATGGCCGTCTCGCCGAAGCCCCAGTTCATCCGCGGCGTGTGGGGGCCGTACTACTCGGCCATGGTCCCCGGACTGTGGCTGACCGAGGGCGGGCAGTCCGCCACCGGCGCGCTGGTCGACTATTGCATCGAGTCCAGCCGGCATGCGGCCGCGTTGGGCACCCAAGCCCGGCGGTCGGGCAAGACCGTCTACGAGCTTCTCAATGACCGGCTCAAGGCCATGGCGGGCCCGCGCGGAAAGGTGCGGCCCGCAGCGGAGTCGGCTCGCCTGCGCATGGCGGAGCTGACGTCGCGGTTTCACGTGCTGGGCGACCACCACGGCAACCGTTCGCCGCGCGCCAACCCGTTGGCACGCGGAATGGTGTCCGGGCTGACGCTGAACGATACCATCGACGCGCTGGCGTTGGAGTACCTGGCGACCCTTCAGGCCGTCGCCTACGGTACGCGCCACATCATCGAAGCGATGAACGGCAAGGGCTTCGACATCGAGCATGTGCTCGCCTGCGGCGGGGGGACGAAGAACCCGGTGTTCGTGCAGCAGCACGCCGACGTCACCGGGTGCGAGATTCTGCTGCCCGCCGAGCCGGAGGCGGTGTTGTTGGGAGCCGCGGTGTTGGCGGCGGTGGCGGCGGGCGCGTACCCCGATTGTATTGCGGCCATGAGCGCGATGAACCGAATCGGGCGCTCGGTCAAGCCGGCCGGCGGCGCCGTCCGCAGCTATCACAACCGCAAGTTTGAAGTCTACAAACGGATGTATGGTGATCAGCAGCGGTACGACGTGATGATGGCGTGTATCGAGTCGGTGGGTGGTTGTTGCAGGTAGTTTTGGCCGCTTCCTTACGGGCGCGGCTCGGTTTTTGGCGGTTCGGAATCTTGGGGTCTGGCGGGGGCGATGGGGTCGCCGCCCTTGTCGACGTTTTCTTTTGTGAACAGTCGGGAGCCGAGCGTGATCTCCTTGGGGGCCTTTTCACCGTTGAGGATGCGCAGCGCGGTGTCGATGGCCTCGGCTCCGCCGTTGGGATACTCGAACGTCGCGTCGAGGATACCCTGCTTTACGTAAGCGACGCCTTCCTGGGGTAACGCGTCGATTCCCACGAACAGGATGTCTTGATTGCGGTTGGCGGCCCGGGCGGCCAGCCAAGCCCCGTGGGCGCCGGGATCGTTGTGGGCGTAGACCAGATCGATGTCATCGAACCGGGCGAGCGCGGACTCCATCTCCTTGCGGGCGTTGGGTTCCAGCCACTTCATGTCCGCTTCGAAGATCACGTCGATGTCGCTGCCCTTGATGCCGTCGCGAAAACCCGTATGACGGTCCTGGCCCGGGGTGGACGTCATCAGGCCCTTGAGTTCGACGACCTTGCCCTTGCCGTCGAGCGTCTTGACGATCCAGTCGCCGGCGGCCTTGCCGATGGCCTTGTTGTCCGCGCCGATGAAGCAGGTGTACTTGTCGCCCAGCACTCGCCGGTCGAGCACGATCACCGGGATGCCGGCGTCCATGGCTTTGGCGACCGGCGGGGTCAGCGGGGCAGCCTCCTTCGGACTGATGATGATCAGGTCGACGCCCGCACTGACGAACTCCTCGACGTGCGCGCGCTGCTTGAGAGTGTCGTTCTGGGCGTCTTTGAAGACGACGTTGAGTCGGGGGTGTTCCTCGGCCGCGCTTCGAACGTCAGCGTTCATCTGCACGCGCCACGGCTCGCCGAGGTTACACTGGCTCATGCCGATGGTGTAGACCCTGCCGGTGGAAGAACTCGCCTTCTCGTCCGCCGCGTGCAGCGTGTGCCCGCCCGGCCACGTCGGCACTGAGCAAAGTAACACCAGACTGACGATACGCGGTACGCTTCTCATGGTTGACACCTCCGGTTCTGAGCCGGATTGGCCTGGGCCATCCGGCGGTCGCCGTCAGGATGCTCGGGTCGGGCATCTGGTGCCGACGGTGTTGTCGGTGCTCTAGTGTTCTTTGGCCGCTTCCTTACGGGCGCGGCTCGTGATACCGCTTCCTTGCGGGCGCGGCTCGTGATACCGCTTCCTTACGGGCGCGGTTCGTGATACCGCTTCCTTGCGGGCGCGGCTCGGATCGGGGCGTTGCCTTGCGAGCGACGCGGCTCGTGCCGGGCTGCCCGATGATGCGCGACACGATGCCCAAAGACCGTCGCTGCTTGTACCGCAGCGTTCGCCCCATGTCAAAACGTCGGTCGGTCGAACCGGCCCGGCTGGTGGGCGCAGTTCGCGGTCAAGTGCAAGCGGGTACACCCTTCTGCGCGCGGGTTTGGCTCAGCGGCGCCGGCCCTGGACGAGGACGGCCGCTATGATGATCGCGCCAGTCAACATCAGGCGACTGGCCTCGGGCACGGCGTTGATGCTCAGGATTTTCTCGAGATACCCGATAATCAGCGTTCCGAGAAGAGTCAGCCCGATCCCGCCGCGCCCGCCCATCAGGTTGGTTCCGCCGATGACAACGATCGCAATCGCGCTGAGCTCGTAGGCCACACCGGCCTCGGGGTCGCCCTGCAGCTCCTGGGCCGCCTGGCAGATGCCCGCGACGGCGGAGAAGAAGCCGGCCAGCGCATAGGCGGCCACTTTCATCACCGCGACGGGCACGCCGGACAGCCTGGCCGCCTCCTCGTTCCCGCCGATGGCGTAGATGTATCGCCCCCACCGCAACCGCGACAGCCCGACCCACGAGACGAGTACGCAGGCCAGGAAGATCAGACTCACCACGGAGACGTTACCGCCCAGTAACCGGGAGTCGATCGCGTTGAAGACAGCGGGCACGTCGACGTAGTCATAGGTGCCGTCGGGAGTTTGGACGACCGTCGAGACCTTCATCCCGCCGGAGACTGACTTGGCAAGTCCGCGGGCGAAGACCATCATGGCCAGCGTCACGATAAACGGCTGGATGCGGAACCAAGCGGTCAATCCACCGGATACCGCTCCGCAGGCCGCGCCGATCAGCAGGCACGCCGGAACCGCGACCCACGGCGACCATCCCCAGTGGATGCTGAAGATCGAGAACGTGACCGCGACAAGGGCTAGCACGCTCCCCACAGACAGATCGATGCCGGCGGTGATGATCACTACCGTCATCCCGCAGGCGAGGATGCCGAACACCGACGCCTGCCGGAGGGCGTCTCGATGTGTGGACCATTTGTAGAACGCGGCGGTGCCGGTGATCTCTTCGCCATCGGGGCCGTATTCCGTGGGCGCCGGGCCGGGGTAGGCCGCGCCAATGGCAAAGACCAGGGCCAAAGCCAGTATCGCAGTGGCGGCGGGATGATCCCGCATCCGGCGCACCAATGACGTCCGCGTGGGCGAGCCCGCAGAGGCGGCAGATGAGGTCGATTCGGGGGTCATGTCACTCACCCCCCATTGCGGCGTGCAGGATGCGTTCCTGCGTGGCTTCTCCGCGGCTGAACGTGGCCGTGGCTCGGCCCCGGTGCATGACAACAACGCGATCGCTCATCATCAGCAGTTCCGGCATCTCCGACGTAATCAGGACGATGGCATGTCCCGCACGGCGCCATTCGTTCATCAGCTCGTAGATCTCGCCTTTCGCCGCGACGTCGACTCCGCGGGTCGGCTCGTCCAGCAGCAGGACGCGAGGCTTCGTGCTGATCCACTTGGCCAGTACCACCTTCTGCTGATTCCCGCCCGATAATGTCACGGCGCGTTGCCGAAGCGAAGCCGCCCGCAGGCGCAGGGCGCCCGTCGTTTCAGCGGCCAACTGCATTTCGCGGGACGCCCGCAGCCAGCCACCAGGCGAGACGCGGGGCAGCGACGCCAGCGTTGCGTTCGCGGCTACGCTCATCCCGAGCACCAGCCCGGTCCGTTGCCGATCGTTGGTGACCAGGGCCACGCCGTGCCGGATCGCCCGCCGCGGCGACGTCGGTCGAAACCGCTTTCCGTCGATCCGCATTGTGCCCGAGACCCTTCGGCCGTACGCCCCAAACAGGGCCAACAGCAGGTCGCTATTACCGGACCCCTGCAGACCGGCCAGGCCCAAAATCTCCCCCGCGCGAACGTCGAACGTGATGCCGTCAACCGGAGGTCTGCGCTGGCGGCCCACGGCCCGAACGGTGACGTTGTCGACGGCGAGGCGCACGGGCCGGTCGGCGAGGTCGCCCTGCCCGGCTGTGGTTGACGCTTCGGCCAGGTCTCGACCCACCATGTGGCGAATCAGCGAGGCCGGAGGCATGTCCGCCGCCGGCGCGGTGGCCATCCGGCATCCGTCGCGCAGCACCGTGATGCGGTCGGCTATCCGGTAGACCTCTTCCAGCTTATGGGTGATATAGATGATCCCGCAGCCGCGGGCTTTCAGCTCGCGGATCGTCACGAACAGGCGCTCGACCTCGGGCTCGTTCAGTGCGCTGGTGGGCTCGTCCATGACGATCACCTGGGCTTCGTATGCCAGGGCTTTGGCGATCTCGATGATCTGCTGAATGGAAATCGGCAATGAGCCGACGGTCCGGCGGACGTCGAGGTCCAGGCCGAGGCGGTCCAGCGCACGGGCGGTCTGCTCGTGTTGCCGTGCATATCGCATCCATCCCCGCCACGATCGTTCGCGGCCCAGGAACATGTTGTCGGCCACCGACATTGACGGCACGAGCGACAACTCCTGATGAATGATGGCTACGCCGCGGGCGGCTGCGTCGCGCGGGGAGCGGAAACGAAGCCGCCGCCCGTGAATTCGGATCAGCCCGTCGTCGGGCGAGTGGACCCCGCCGAGGATCTTGATCAGCGTCGACTTGCCGGCGCCGTTCTCGCCGACCAGAACGTGCACCTCGCCGGCGTTCAGATCGAAGTCCACGTTGTCGAGAACACATTGGCTCCCGAATGATTTCCGGATGCGGCTCATGCGAAGCAGCGGCGTTTCGGGCCGAGACGTGTCGCATTGTCCGCTACTCTGTTGGGCGGTGATCAAGTCAACTGGCTCCGACGCCTCGTCCCTATCCTCACGCCGGACTCGGCCTCCATCGAGCGGCGCGGTGATCCCGGTGTTGAAACCTGCGGAAGCTCAGTAGTATATCGGGGCCGCCGGTGTTGCACAGGCGCGGGCAACGACGGTGGCGTCCACAAAGGCGGCCGTGCCCATGCGGCAATGAAGGAGAAGCTCATGAGCGTATCGGACAGACTCAAGGAGTTGGGTATCCACGTGCCGGCAGTTCCGGCGCCGGTGGCGGCGTATGTGCCTGCCGTCCGCGTCGGGAACCTGGTGTTCACGTCGGGACAGCTGCCTCTGGTGGAAGGGAAGCTCAAGTACGCCGGTGTTGTGGGCAAAGACCTGACGGTCGAGCAGGCGTATGACGCGGCCCGCATCTGCTGCCTGAACGCGTTGGCGGCCGTCCGGAGCGTCGCCGGTGATCTGGACGCGGTGGCCCAGGTGGTCAAGCTGACAGGCTGGGTGGCGTCGGCCGACGGTTTCACGGACCAGCCCAAGGTCATGAACGGTGCGTCCGAGCTGGTGGGCGAGATCTTCGGTGCGGCGGGTCGGCATGCCCGGGCCGCCGTCGCCGCCAACACCCTGCCTTTGGGGGCCGCGGTGGAGGTGGAAATGACCGTGAACCTGAGAGGTTGACCGGCCGCCCACCGGGGCTGCCGGTGACCGCCGAGCCCGCATAGCCTGCTGCATTCGCCGCTGACGATCGGCTGCATCGTTGTAAGATCACGGCGGGCTGGGCATATTATAAACGGGCGGGCGGTAGCGGGCGGGGACAGACTCGCCCTGTCGGACGGGGGTCGTAGGTCGAGGCCCGCTGTCAAACGGAGTCGCCGGAGTCCTGGACAACGGGGAGGGAATGACGGCGCGCTGCAAGTCATGAGCGATTCTCGTGAAACCGAGCCGTCGCGGGGCATCGTGCGGTTGGTGAGCGACGTGATCGCCAGGAGTCTGGCCGCCGGTGCCAGTGACATTCACTTCGAACCTTTAGCCGACCGCCTGCTCGTGCGGATTCGGGTTGACGGCCGGCTTGCGGACTTCGAGGGAATCCCGGCGGCGATCGCGGAGAACGTGATTGCCCGGTTGAAGGTTATGGCCGGGCTGCTGACGTACCGCGTGGACATTCCTCAAGAGGGGAGCCTGCGGTGGCAGCCGGAGGGTGACGGCGCCGGGACCGGGCCCACCGACCTGCGTGTGGCCACGTTCCCGACGATTCGCGGGGAGCGGGCGGTGGTTCGCGCCTTTGGGGCCCGCGCTCCGGTGGAAACGCTTGACCAGCTGGGATTGGCACCGAGGCAGGTCGATCAACTCCGTTGGGCTACGTCACTTCCAAGCGGTCTGGTGCCGATCACGGGGCCTGCGGGCAGCGGCAAGACGACGACCCTGTACGCGATGGTGCGACACATCGTGCAGACGACTCCGGATCGCAGCATCGTGACCTTGGAGGACCCCGTGGAGCAGCGTATTGATCGAGTTGCTCAAATCCAGATCAATCCGTACGGCGAACTGAACTACGAACGATGCCTGCGATCGCTGCTGCGGCAGGACCCCCAAACCATTCTTCTGGGGGAGATCCGCGACGCCGCCACCGCGTCGGTTGCGGTGGAGGCGTCACTTACGGGTCATCTGATTCTCACCACGATGCACAGCGGCGACCCGGCGGAGGCGATTGTGCGGCTGCTGGAGATGGGGATTGCCGCGTATCAGGTCGTGAGCTCGGTAGTGATGGTCTGCTCGCAACGGCTACTGCGCCGCGCTCAGACGGGGCAGCATGGTGAAGATGAGAGGTCGGCGCACCGTCAGTTCGGTCCGGGGGGCCGATACGTCGGTCGGGTCGCCTGCGCACAGATCGCCCGCATTGACGAGACGGTCCGCGAGTTGATTCTCGCTCATCCTTCGGTGTCCCGTCTGCGGCAAGCGATCGCGGGGCAGGGGCCGGACCTGTATCAGCGCGCGTGTGAGCTTGCCGATCAGTGTGTTACCGATACGGACGAAGTCCGGCGGATTCTCGGCGAACCGCTGGAGACATGAGCGATGGCTCAGGGCGGGTGCAGACGATGAGGTTCTACTCTTACGAAGGTCAATGCCCGGGCGGCACGGCCATCAGCGGCACGATCGAAGCGGAGAGTCAGGACGACGCGATGGCGCATCTCGACGCCATGGGCGTGCAGGTGGTGCAGCTTTCGCAAGTCAAGCCGCCGAGGCCGGAGTCGGCCGTCGGATACGACGACTTCATCTTCTTCAACGAGCAGTTGGCGTCGCTGGCCGATGCCCGCGTTGCGCTGGACAAGGGGCTTCGCGAAATCGCGAGAGACATCCGGGGCGGCCGCCTGCGACGGGTGATCAACCGTATCGCCGACAAACTCGAGCACGGAGTGCCCCTGGACCAGGCGGTGGCGGCGCATGAATCCAGTCTGCCGGTCCTCTACAGCCGTGTCATTCGGGCGGGCATCCGCAGCGGTCAGCTCTCGGCGGCGCTGCTGAACCTGTCGCAGCATCTGCGGTTCATTGCCCAAGCCCGGAGAATCGTGTTCGAGGCCCTCTCGTATCCGATGACGGTCCTGTTCATCGCGTTGGCGCTATTCTCCCTGATCATGCAGTGGGTGATTCCCCAATTCGAGGAAGTCATTCTGGATTTCAATGCTCCGGTGCCGCGTTTCTCGCGGTATGTGTTTTCGTTCGCCCGCGCCTATCCGTGGTTGCTGATGGGGGTGGGGATCACCGCCGTCGCAGTCGTGGGTTTATGGGGCGCGCTTCAGGCCACCGCTCGTGGGCGACGGGTGCGTGAGCGATTGGTGCTGGCGGTTCCCGTCGTGGGACGGCTGGTTCGCGTGTCGCTGATCGCTCGTTTCTTCCGCTCGGTCTCGCTCTCGGTGGCCGGCGGGATCCCTTTGCCGGAGACGCTGCGCATGGCGTCCCAGGCGACCGGTAGCCCGGGGTTAATCCGTGACGCCGATCGAGTCGCTGAAGGGATTGAGCGCGGGGAATCCGCCGCTCGGGCCGGTGAATCGGCACGGTTGCTTCCCCCCATGTTCGGATACGTCGTAGATACGGCTGCCGCCCGGAGCATCCTGCCGCAAGCGACGGCCGAACTCGCGAAGGCGTACGAAATGCGGGCCGCCCATTACCAGAGCCTGTTGCGGACCTGGTTGGTTCCGTTGGCTGTGATCTTTGTCGGGGTCTCGGTGGGGCTCTGCGTGGTGGCCATGTTCTGGCCACTCGCGCGCCTTATCCAAGGTGTGAGCATCTGATCGAGTTCGCTGCAGAGGGGAGTGAATGAGTCGATGCGAATCAACGCCGGCTTGATAATCTGCCCGGCCTGTTTGAGATCGGGCCGGGCCTCGTGGACCAACCACACCCCTGCGAGGGCAGCGCCGTGAGTGATGTTCCGTGCATCGTGATCTTGGGATTCGCCGGCGTTTTCATTTACATCGCCGACCGGTGCCTGACGTGGTTGGCCTGGCAGCTGTCAGGCATCAAAGGACCCCCCATCCGCAGCACGATCGCTAGCCTGGTGCTGCGGTGGCGGATCCTCTCCTTCACCGGGATGACCATCGCCCATCTGTCCACCGCTGCCCGCCTCAATCTGCCTCTGGGACGGACGGTCCTTTTGGCCAGCCGCGACGAGCGCGGCCAGCTCCGCACGATACTTGGCCGGCTCGGGCAATGGCTGAACAAGGGCACGATGCTGTCCGTCGCCCTGGAGCACTCGATTCCGGCCTGCCCCTCGTTCGTCACCAGTATGGTTCGGGCCGGCGAAGACTCGGGCCAGCTGCGGCGGGCGTTGGCGACGCTGGAGACGATGATCGAGGATCGCCAGCGGCGCATCCGTTCGGGCGTGCTCGGCAACTGGGTCTATCCGGTCGTGTTGTTCTTCGTGTGGGCCACTGTTGTGTCGTACACGATGGCCGTCATCGTACCGAGGTTCCGGGAGATCTTCCTGGACTTCGGCGCGGTCTTGCCACCGATCACGAGGGCGTTGATCGACTTCGCCGACGAGGTTGTCTTTTTCTCTTCTGTGTTATTCTTCGCCATGTTACTAGTGGGGGCTGCCCTGGCCGTTGTTGTCCTGCTGTCCGTGCGCCCGCGACGTGTGGACTCGCCCCGTCTGCTTTCGCGCGTCGGCGATACGCTGCGATGGTACCTGCCGATTCTGCACGGTATCGACCGCGGGTTCGGCTTTGCCGCCTCGGTCGACGCCCTGGCCATGGGGTTGGCCGGCGGGCTGCCGTTGGACCGGGCGGTGCAGCTCGCCGGCGACGTTGACGTGAACATCCATGTGCGTCGGCGGTTCAGGTGGTTCGGGAGACTCATGGGAGATGGCCAACCGCCGGGGGCGGCTGCCACGCAGGCCGGGTTGGGGCCGGTCATCACTGGCGCAATCAGGAGCGTTGTCCACGGGGCCCAGCCGCAGGCGGCCCTCGAACACGCCGCCCGGTATCACCGCGCCACGGCTTACCGATGGTGGCATTGTCTCGGGCACGTGATCGGTCCGATGGTCACGTTGATCGCCGCCTGCGCCGTGGGATTCGTCGCCGTCGCCCTGTTTACGCCGTTGATCACGCTGATGGACTCTGTTGTCACGGGATTGGAGTGACGCCCGTGCCGTTGCCCTCCGTACGGAAACGAGGCGTTTTCGTTCTCGAAGCCGCAGTCGCGCTGGCGGTCATCGGTCTCGTGCTGTTGGCCGCCTCGACGCTGCTTGTGAGCTACCGGAAGGCGCACGATCACTTCATGGCCCGTAGGGCAGCTCAGTTGGCCGCTGAGGGGCAAATGGAGCGCTTCCGAGCCGGCCAGCCCATTAATGACGGACCGATCCAGAATCCGGAGGCAGCGCCGCGCGTGGAAATGCGCGTTGCAAGCTCACCCGGCGCCGGCGACTGGCGCGGCCTCCGGCGCGTCACTGTGACTGCCGCTGTTTCGGCCCGGCACGGGCGGCGCGTCGTCTACGCGCTGAGCGCGTATGTCGATCCGGCATCCTCCGGACCGACACCCTCTCGTGTGACATCCGGGAGCCGCGCGTCGAAGTCGGGTGGAGGTTCGTCCGCCGCGGCGGATGCCCGGGAGGGAGAGTTCCGGCCATGAGCAGCAGCGCCGTCAGAGCGAACCGCGCCGCCGGCCGCCGCCCCAACAAGCGTCTGCCCGGCTACGCGCTCGTGTATATCCTTGCAATGATACCGTTGTTCGCCGTGGCGATCACACTAACCTATCGTGGCGTCGTGATGATTGTGAACGCAGACCGGGTCCTAGTCGAACGCGGCAACGAGTACGCGACACTCAACACGTGGCTGGCCCAGTTACGCCGGGACACGCGACGGAGCAGGACGCTGTCGGTCCGCCGCGGTGATGACGGGATTCCTGATCAGTCCATTGTCTTGACCACCGCTGACGAGACGGTGACGTATGCACTCGTGGGGTCGAGCGTGAGACGTACCACGACCGGCGGTGCGGGACCGCCGACTTCAGGTTGCTGGACGTTGTCGAGAATGTCCGTGGAGATCAGCGCCGCGCCGGCGTCCGGGCCGGGGCACGTGCTCCACGTGACGGTGCGCTGGCACCGTGGCAAGCGTCGTCCGGAAGAGCCGGTTCGTCGGTTCGACACGTCGTTTTACGTCGGTCGGGGGTATGCAGAATGAACCGGAGCCGATGCGGACGTGGCGTTGCGTTGGTGGTGGCCTTGGCATTGGTCGCGCTGGCCACCACTCTCCTGGTAGTGGTGGCCTTGAGTGTCAAGCATCTCACCCAACGGGATCTCATCGAATCCGACCAGGCTCTCCTGCGACAGATGATCGACAGCGGCGCCGTCTGGGCCCGCGCACATCAAGACGATTGGCCGGCCGTCGATGGCCGCCCCCGCAGCGTGCAACTGAACGCCGATTCGCTGGTGCCGGCGTCCCGGCGAGGAACTCTCACTCTAATCCCAGTGCTCGGCTCGGACGGTCGCACGATCAAGGCCCGGCTGGAGGCGACCGTCGTCCGCTCTCGTGGCCAGACAGCCTATCAGACCGCTACAGTGTCATTACCATCGCCCTAAACGACAGTCTCGAGGTCCGTCGCACAGAGCGCACATCACCAGCGCAGCGGTCCCAGACCGGGGTGACGGGGGCCGTGTGGACGCGCGTTTGCGAAGGCGGTAGGCCGTGTTACCGTTTGTTGCCGACGGACCGGCCGATGGCGAAGGCGCGGTCGTTCAGCTTGTGCAGCTTTTCGGGCAGTGCGGCGTGGATCGCCTCCACCCAGTCCGATTCCGGAAGGTCCAGATGCGCGCTGAGCACGCCCAGCAGGGCGACGTTCAGGCTCTTTGCATGGGGCAGTGCCGTCGCATCGATGTCATCCGGTTTGATCAGGACGCCCCCGTCGCGCAAGCGCCCGCGATTGTTGTCGACTTCCTCCGGGGCCAATACGACAAGGTAGTCCGTCTCCCCTTCGGGCACCATCGGGCTGAGGACCTCGTCGCCGAAACGGACGTCACTGGTCACGGACCCACCCCGCTGGCTCATTCCGTGGATCTCGCTTTTCTTGACGTCGAACCCTTGTCGAAAAGCGGCCTGGGCCAGAATGTCGGAGGCCTTGAGCACACCCTGTCCACCGAGTCCGGCGAACACCACATTCGTAATGCGTTTCACCATGCTACCGACTTCCTGTCTTGCGATGCCGCTTCTAGAAGCTTCAGCATTGTTGGGGGATGGGCTTGGCGGGCGTGCCGTGTCGGCCCGGAGACCCTGGCGCGCGCAACGGCGCCGCCCATTCGGGCGCGCCCGTTCAGTTCCCCGTGTTTGTCACGGCCGAACAAAGTCGTTGCTCCTTTGCCGCCCGTTCGTACTGCTTGATCTTGCTGGCCGCCAGCAGGCAGGGGTGCCGCGCGATGATGACCGCAAGCTCGCTGGCTCCCAGAGCCGCCTTCAGCAGAATCCCGAATTCGTCCGGGTTGGCGAACGGATCCGTCACGTGCACGTTGCGAATGCCCAGCGACCGTGCCAGGTCTTCGTAGCACACCTTTCCCGTAGGCTGATGATCGAGCGTTCGCCCGGTCCCGGGGTGTTCCTGCAGGCCGGTCATGGCCGTCGTGCCGTTATCCAGAATGATCACCACGTG
Organism: Phycisphaerales bacterium; assembly: GCA_020353195.1. GTDB lineage: Bacteria > Planctomycetota > Phycisphaerae > UBA1845 > UBA1845 > JAFGJQ01. The sequence continues at coordinate 2,617,008 of CP070691.1, forward strand.
CCCGGTGGACGGCGGGTTATAGACCATCTCCACCAGGCCGGTGATGCCGCTATGAACGAACGTGCTGTCCCCGATGACGCTGACGACGCGGCGGGCCTGGTCTTCGGGGAGGGTGTGCCTCAGTCCCAATCCCACGCCGATGCTGGCGCCCATGCAGATACACGTATCCATGGCGCTGAATGGCGGCAGCGCGCCCAGCGTGTAGCAGCCGATGTCACCGGCCACGATGCAGTCCAAATCGTGCAGAGCGGTGAACGCCACTCGATGCGGGCATGTGTTGCAGAGTGCGGGCGGTTTCCCCTTCGGGGGGACCGGTTCGGGTGATTCGTCGTCGGCGAGAATTCGCCGGACCCGCTCGACGCTCAACTCACTGAACCGGTACATCTCCGCCTTGCCGTCCGCCGTGATGCCGGCCGCCCGGATCGCGTCGACAAGATACGGATCGCCTTCCTCGATCACGATGCACCGGTCCACGCTTCCCGCGAATCGCCGGATGGTCTCCACCGGCAGGGGGTAGGCCATCCCGAGCTTCAGCATGCTGGCGCGGGGGGCGGCCTCGGCGGCGTGCATGTAGGCGATGCCCGATGTTACTATCCCCAGCGTGTTGTCCCGTTCGATCCATCGATTGGGGCCCGACGACTCATTCCACGCCAGGATATCCGCGAGTTTCTCCCGCAGACGGTGGTGGGCGGGGCGGGCGTTCGCGGGAACCATGACTCGTCCCTTGATGTCATGCTCGAACCCCGGCGCGCCGGGAGGTCCGCCCACGTCACGCCGGCGCACGACGGTCAGCGAGTGACACACGCGCGTCGTCATGCGCAACAGGACGGGTATCCGCCAGCGCTCGGATATGTCGATGGCCGCCACCGTGAAGTCGTAGCACTCCTGCGAATCGGACGGCTCGAGCATGGGCACGCCGGCGGCGACGGCGTAGCGCCGGTTGTCCTGCTCGTTCTGGCTCGAGGCCATTCCCGGGTCGTCGGCCGTTACGACCACCAACGCGCCGCTGACGCCGGTATACGCGGCGGTGAACAGCGGATCAGCGGCGACGTTCAGGCCCACGTGTTTCATCGTTACGAGCGCTCGCCCGCGGGCGAACGCGGCACCGAGACCGACCTCCAGCGCCACTTTCTCATTCGGAGACCACTGGGCCCGCCCGCCCAGCTTGGCGAAGTGTTCCAGGATTTCCGTCGATGGCGTACCCGGGTAGCCCGTCCCCAGACCCACCCCGGCGTCCCTGGCGGCCTGGGCGACGGCCTCGTTGCCGCTCAACAGATACCGGTTGGATTCCTTCATGGTTTGTGCTTCCTGGCTTGGAGTGTTCGAGAGTCAAACGGCGTTCGTCGGACCGGTCCTGGTGGTGTGAACGCCATGCTCGCGAATCAATGCGTGCTGCTGTGCACGCAGACCTGTGGCTGTCGTGAACGGGCAGCCCCGGTCGATAACGGGACGTCTGGCATCCCCCGCCCGTTTCTCATATCAGATGTGCGATTCGGCTTCAACCCGTTGACCTGTAGGGTTGCAGATCCGCGCGGTCGGCCGCCGTCGGTGACGCGCCTTCGCGCGACGGAGGTCTCCGGCACGGCCCGGTCGGCGCCGCGAGCGATCGAGGCGTAACAGGCGGGCTAGGGGAAAAATCACCGGCTGCGGATGGGGCCGCAGCCGGTGGGTTTCGGCGAGCTGTCGTGCCGCATGTCCATCAGGCCCTGGGATGGGCGTCGTCGTAGGCCTGTTTGAGTCTCTTGGCGGTCAGGTGGGTGTATATCTGAGTCGTGGACAGTGACTGATGTCCGAGCAACTCCTGGACCGATCGCAGGTCGGCTCCGTTGTTGAGCATGTGGGTAGCGAAGCTGTGCCGCAGGGTGTGGGGGCTGATGCTCGGGTCGAGGCCGGCTTCAGCCAGGTACTTGTCGAGCTTGCGGCGGACGCTTCGCGTGCTCAGCCGCTGTCCGTGCTTGTTGACGAACAGGGCGTCGGGGTCGAACGTGGCCGCCTTGGCGTCCGACCGCCGCAGTTCGAGGAACCGGTTGACGGCGCTCAAGGCGGTCGGCGCGATCGGGGTCCGCCTCTGCTTCTTTCCTTTGCCGCGTACCTGGATGCACTGGCCGGTGAAGTCAACATCGGAGATGTTCAGATCGACGAGTTCGCTGACCCGGATGCCGGTGGAATACATGACCTCCAGCATGGCCCGGTCGCGGGCTCCGAGCAGCGTCGTGTCGTCGGGTGTATTGAGGAGTGTCGTGATCTTCTCCGGCTCCAGGAATTTGGGCAGCCGTCGTTCCTGTTTCGGCGTTCGTATGGCGGCCAGGGGGTTGGAGTGGACGTAGCCCCGCCGCAGGCAGAATTTGTAGAAGCTGCGCAGGGTCGCGAGCTTTCGAGCGGTGGTGGACTTCGAGTAGTCCTGCTCGCTCAGGTACGTCAGGAACGTCTTGATGCCCTCCGTGGTGACGCTGACCAGCTTCTGGCGGACGCCGGTTTTTTCGAGTACGGCCGTCCCCGTCTGTGGCGCACCGAAGCCGGCGGCACCGCCGGTGGCTGTCCCTGCCGGCGCCTCACCGGCTCTTTGCCCGGTCAGGAACCCGCAGAACTGGCTGAGGTCCGCGGCATAGCACTTGGCCGTGTGCGGCGAGAAGTGCCGCTCGAACTTCAGGTAGTTCAGGAACTCGTTGATCAGATCGTTTTCGCTCATGGTCGCTAGCCACACCTCGGCGAAATCCACACGCACTTTCGCAGGAACCGCCCTGACTGGGTCGGTAGCCGAGCGGTACCTTTGACTCGCCTGCACGTCCTATGTGGCGATCCGGTCGAGCTCCATCTCAAGGCGTCGCCCCATCTGATAGCTCAACACCGCCGCATCGAACCACTCGAACGAACTCGACGTATCGGCGGCGAGGTCGGAGAAGGCATCGATCACGTCCGCCTCCCGCCCTGGTTGGTATCGGAAAACAAACCGTTCCGATCCCTTTATCAATGATAATTGGCGCATCCTGTCATCCATGCCGGTCGAGCTCTCGCCGCTTCCTTCCCTGTCCGCCGGTTTTCGTGTTCCGCCCCGTCCGGTTTAGCGTTCGGCGGCCAACGCCAGGTCTACGCCGCCCCCGAACATCGATCGCAGGGTCCGCTGGCAGCAGTAGCGCATGAAATGCCGCTGGCTTTGGAGGTACAGGCGCCATCCAAACGGGCTGTCGGTTGCCTCCCGCTGCCTGGCGAACTCCTCTACGTCTTCCTCCGTGAATCCGTGCGCGGCGTCGAAGACTTGTTCGGCTTGGGCGAGGGGGCCGAACGACCGCGACGCAGCCTCAGTCGCAGTCGGACCGGCTTCTCGCGAAAGACGGACAGGATCGACGCCACCGGTTTCACCGACACGCCGAACGCCGTACAGTTGAGCGGCGATGCCCACGATTGGCGGATGGTAGGGTTCATATTCCGTCACCGCAAAAACGAGAATGGCGTCAGCGCCGAGGCGATTCACGACCTCCTCAGCGTGCGCCGGCGAGGCGATCTCATCACGCCCTTGTTCATCGAGCACGGCCAGCACCCGGCTCACGGGGATCACTTCCACACCGACGACCGCGCCCAGCTCGCTGGCCATGATGTCAGCCACCACGCTGCGATCGAAGTCCGTCGAGCCGCTGAAGTTCAGGGCCGGGGCCACTGCAATCGTCAACGGCCCCAGGTAGGCGTTGGCGATCCGAACCGGTGCCACCTGCTTCTCACCACATCCGCCCGACGCCAGCAATGACAACAGCAGCACGCTCGTTATCGCGCGCCCGTGCGCCTGGTTGTCGACTGCTGAGCCCACCATCATCGATTCACTTCCTGTCGCGGTCGCCGCAGCGACGGCGGGGGTGACTGTCTCACGCACACTTGCTGCCGGGAGTCCGAGTCACGATCCTCCGAAACGCGGCGCCAGACTCCCTAGCTATCGTCGAACGGCGGAACGTCCTTGAGATCTGCAAGGACGGCGTCGTCCGGAATTCAGGACGCCCCCGGGGGAGTTCTGGCCTCCAACTCACTCCCCTGGCTGATAACACCTTCTTCCGTCCCCACGTCGCGGGCGGGGTTCTGACCCGGAACCAGCGACCAGATGTTCTCGTGCCCGCCCCGAGTGCTGGTGAAGAAGATCCGCCCCTGGTTCGACCAGACGGGCCCATAATTCGAGCTGTGCCCGTCGGTCAGACGGGTCCGCGATCGTCCGTCGGCGTTGACGATCCAGACGTCCGCGATTTCCACGGCGGTGGCGAAATCCGGGTCGCTCGCCGGTGCCGTCCTGACGGTGCAGTACGTCAGCTTCTGCCCATCGGGGCTCCAGGAGGGGTTGATCAGCGCGTGCTCGGAGCTCGAGGCGATCTCCGTAGGATGCCGCGGCTCGCCTTGCACCAGTTCGACGGTCCAGATGCTGAACCAGCGGCTGCCCCGCTGACGGGCACGCTGAAAGGCGATCACGCTGTGCGTCGGGCACCACTCCGGGAACACCCCGTACCCGATAAAACTCTTGGTGGCAGCGGCGGTGGCGTCGGCGATCCACACCTCCCACTGCCCGCTGCCCGGCGGCAAGCTGCAGAACACCACTTGCTTCCCGTCGGGCGACCAGCTTGGATGCACCTCGTCCTCCGGTCCCCGAGTGATCTGCGTTGGCTGCGTCCCGTCAACGCCGACCACCCAGATATCCCAGTTGCCGGCCCGGTCGCTGGCGAAGGCGACCCGCCGCCCGTCCGGGCTGAACGCGGGCTGAACGTCGGACGACGGGTCCGCCGTCAACTGGGTCACGGCCGTACCGTCCACGTTCTTGACGTACAAGTCGGGGCGAATCGTGTGCCGCGTCGATGCGAAGACCATTCGCTCTCCCGTCGGATCGACGTTCGGATCGAAATCGGCGCCTTCTTCGGTGAACGTATGGCGCAGCAGGGAAGTGGCACCGCGGCTGTAGAAGGGAATCTCTCCGCGGTCGGGCAGTTCGCCGAAGAGCGTGATCTGCGCGTCGCGTGATGCTGACAGCATGGGGCGAGGCTCGATCGTCAGTTGTTCGTCCTGGGCCGACTCCGGCTCGGCGCACCCTCCCATGCCGAAGCCGGGCAGAAGGATCGCGAAACCGATCAGGGCGTGAATGCGTTTTCTCATGGTTTGGCTCTTCCAATGGGCGTCGTCGGCTGATTCACGTCCCGGGGTGCCGATTTCCGGGAAACCGGGCCGGGAGACATTGACGATGACTCATCGGAAGGGAAAACGTCCGAAATTAGTTGTCGCGCGTACAAATACCGGTCCGAGCAATCCGTCCGATAACTAAGTCGTGTATCGACAGAAACGGGGGCAGAACTTGACCCATTAGCAGCAGATCGCAACAGGAACCTGGAGAACAAGCCCGTCGACCGGCCGGCGCCGAGCGCCGGGGGGCGGTTACGCGTCGCCGCGAGCGGCCCCGCGGGCCTCTTGGATGCACGAGAGTGCGGTGGTGGCGGGGCTCTCGGCTCGGCCGGCGTCGGCCGCAACGAACGACATGCATGGGTTCAGGGAGCATCGATTGCAATCGACGGAACCCGTCGTTACACTGCCCCCGTTGCCGCTTGCCTGCCCGGGCAAGGCCGGGGGCGGCAAGAAGTTTTTCCACATGGCGGATCCACCCTCGACGACCATACGATCGCCCGGTGCGGGCCCGGTTCGTGACCTTCCCGGGGTGGCCCGGCGCGTCCTGATCATCGGCTTGGACGGCGCCACCTTCGACGTGCTCGACCCGATGATTCAGCGGGGGCGCATGCCTCGGCTGAAGGCGTTTCTGGCGGGCGGAACGTCCGGGATTCTGCGCTCGACCATACCCCCGATCACGCCGGCGGCCTGGACCACCTTCATGACCGGCAAGGGTCCCGGCACCCACGGCATCATTGACTTCGAGCGGTACGACGCACGGGCCAACCGCCTGACCCTCAACACGACCAACTGCCTCAGACACGTACGGACGATCTGGCAGATTGTCGGCGACAAGGGCTTCGGTGTGGGATGCGTGAGCATCCCCATGACCTATCCGCCGACGGCGGTCAACGGATTCATGATCAGCGGGTTCGGCACGCCGGATCGCGACAGCGAGTTCACGTATCCGGCCGCCCTGAAGGACGAGGTCCTGCGGGTCTGCCCGGACTACGGCTTCGGGAGCAAGTGGCGGCGTAGGATGTTCGGCGGCGACGCGCTGCTCCGCGAGAACTTGGCTGCGGTCAAACGCAGCTTCCATCACGGTTACGAGTTGGCCTGCCATTGTGGCGAGCGGTTCGGATGGGACGTGCTGATGGTCGTTCTCAAGCTCGTGGACAACCTGCAGCATAAGACGTGGAGGTACCTCGATCCCCGATGGGCACCGCGCTGTCCGAAACGGGCGGAGATGGTGGCGGACTGCTTCGCCGACCTGGACGAGGCCTTCGGCCGACTGGTGGACTACGCCGGGCGAAACGACGCGCTGGTGTTTGTCATGTCCGACCACGGTCACGGCAGTCTGGAGGGCCAGGCCCAGCCCAACCTGCTGCTCAGGCAGTGGGGCTGCCTGGGCGTCAAACCGGGCGCCCAGTCGGCGGCCCGCGGGCGTCGCCTGCTGCGTCGCCTGACGAACAGGAAGCGAAGCCGGTTCACGGAGGGCCGCATCGGCATCGAGCAGGATCTGGCTATCGACATGAACCGGACGCAGGCGTGCGTCATGCACGCGGGGATGTCCGGGTTCCTTTACATCAACTTGGCGGGCCGGCAGCGCACGGGCACTGTCCCGCCCGACCAGTATGAGCCTCTGCGCAACGACCTGCGGCGCCGGTTTCTCGAGGTTACGGACGTCGAGCCGGGCGGCCGAACCGTCCGCGTCTTCCAGGAGGTCCACAAGCCCGAGGAGTTGTACGGCTGCTCGCGCGACGGACGGGAGTGGCTGCCGGACCTGCTGCTGGTTCCCCGCGACGGTCTGGCCGTGATCCGCAGGATCCGCACGTCGACGCCGGTGCGCTGGTTTCCCGTGCGCCGCATCGAGGGCACGCATCGTCGGGAGGGCATGTTCGCCGTCGCCGGGCCGGGGATTGCCCGCGGCAGAACCGTGGATGCGGACATCGTCGACTCGACGCCGACGATCCTGGCCATGCTGGGCCTGCGGATCCCCGACGACATGGAAGGGCGCGTGATCGAGGGCCTGTTCGATCCACCAATCCACTTCGAGTTCGAGAAGGCAGCGCCTGCCGGTGACGCGGGACCGGCCGACGAGGTCTATTCCGACCACGAGCTACAGAAGGTAACCGAGCGCCTTATTGACTTGGGTTACCTGCAGTAGACGGCGGTGCGTTCCTGGGTTGTTGCCTGCTTCGGGACTGCCGGGCCAGCAGCTGCTTGTACCGAGACGCCAACGTCTTCCAGAAGTGGAGCTGCTCTCGGGCCACGGACGGTATCTGTCTTCCTCCGACGAACGCCGACGGTGTCGCCTTGACGCCGAGATCGTGGCCGAGTTCGATGTCCTCAGCGATTCGCTCTGCGACGGCGTCCGACTTCATGTCCGTCACGAACCGGTCCGGGTCAAGTTCCAACCGCGCCGCGACCTTGCGGAAGTCGATGGTGTCCAGAATGTCCTTCTTCGCACTCCCCAGCTTGAACAACAGGTCGTGCGCTTTCCAGAAGGCTTCGTTGCCGCCCTGGAGCCGGGCGGCCTCGGCGGCCCTGGCGGCCTGGCAGGCAAACGCGTGGTACTCGGGCTTGATGTACGGGTTGCACAGGTTGCTTTGCGGGAAGTGCTTGAACACGATTTTCAGGCGGTTGTCGAACAGCGGATTGAACCTCTCCTCCAGCGAACGGGCAAACTTGCGGCAATGCCCGCACTGAAACTCGCTGAACACGATCACGGGCAGCAGACGCTTGCCGTCCGGGGGCTGCTTTATGGGATCATCGGGGCGGATGATGACCCTGTCTTCCTCGCTGCTTCGCCCGGGCCGGTCGCCCTCCTGGCTGTCTCCTTCCTGCACGATCAGCCTGTTGTGTTTGAAGAGAACCTCGTTCACGTCGTACATTCGTACGAGAGACTGGGCGTCTTCCGTGAACGGCTTGAGCGTCTCGCTGCACTTGTCGTACTTGGCCAGACTGTCCGCCAGCTTCGGACGCATGACGGCCGCCGCCGTACCCTGCCACAGCCACGCCCCGCCGATCAGGGCCATCAGCAGGACTGCCAGCACCAGCCGCAGCGTCGGATGCGAAGCCCCCGCCGGCGCGTCCGCCGCCGGCGTCCCGCTTGCCGACTGCGAGACCGTGTGCGCGGAGGTCGCCACGGCGGTCACCGGGGGGCGCCGAGGCCAGAACAGCACCGTCAGGATCAGGATCGTGAAGCTGATCGCGTGGCTGACCATGCACCAGAAGCAGCGATAGTCCAGCCGCGTGTACATGATCACAATAAAGAACACCGCCCCCGCCGCACCGCCGAGCGTGGCCAGACTGGGCAACAGATGATAGACGCGTCGGTCGAACGACGGTTGCCCGATGAACAGGAACCACAGTCCCAAGCCCATGAAGTAGGACAACCCCCAGTATGCGGTGGGCATCCCCCAGACTGTGCCCCACTCGGTCCTGGCGACCTGCTCGCAGGCGGAGACACCTTCCTGCTCGGTCGGCCCGCATGCGGCGTCAAACCAGGCGGGCGGTGACGCCTTGGGCAGGTGCTCCCGCAACAGCAGGCTGGACACCCACATCCCCGCGATACAGAGGGCCACCAGGGCGACGTTGTGCACTGTTCGTAGCATCGGCGGAGTTTTCCCCAGTTCCAAACCGGCATCGGCGCCGCAAGGCGCCCCCATATGACGAGTGCGACGCGGCGGGAGCGCAGTCCGGCTCAAATCGGTCGCACGTGCAGGCGGGCCTCAAGGTGCCGCCGGACCAGTCGGTAACCGCGAGCGTACCGGCTGTCGCCCACCAGCGCGATCAGCAGGGCCAGTGCCGGATACCCCAGGAACCGCACGTAGGACAGCACTTCGTGCAGGGGTTCGTCAAAGTCGGGGGAGAAGTCCTCGAGTTCGGCAAACGTCAGGAACACGCCGGGGATCTGCACGCCGCTGAGCCATCGCCCCCACGGAAACAACAGCGCCAACAAGACCAGCATCCAGAAGAAGGCGGACAGACTGCCCCGCACACCGCCCAATCCACCGGCCAGGCAGATTTGCCCGGACGCCAGGAAGCAGAGCGCCAGCAGCGCGCAACTCGCCTGCCCGATGAACTCCGCGAGCGGTAGGAGCGTTTGCAGCAGGGTGCCCATATACTTCGCGTCAGCCGCGTTCTGGGCGTTCTCCGGTTCACCGGTGGCGATGACTGACACGTCAGACGACGCGATCTCCTCTTCCGCGGCGTCCACGACCGTCAGTATGTGGCCCCACCGAACGGCACAGAACGCGGCCACGTGCACGAGAAGGGACAGGGTCAGCAGCACGAGGAAGACGCCCCGGGCGGACCGGACGGTCCGCAGCGCGGCCTCATAATCGCGAAACATCGCCTGTTCCTCCGCGGTCGGCTTTCCCTCCCTGCCGGCCAATCCCGTGTTCATGTCGCCATCCTTTCTCCTATGGGATCTGTCGAAGCCCGGGCGACCTCGGCAAATGCTCCGGCGGCTGCCGCCACCGTGCTCTCGATCAACTCGTCCGTATGAGCGGTTGAGACGAACATGCATTCGAACTGTGATGGGGCCAGATACACCCCACGGTCCAACATCGCGTGGAAGAATCGCGCGTAGGCCCGCACGTCCGACGTGGTCGCCGAGGCATAATCGGTGACCGGCCGGTGAGTGAAAAACGTACACAGCATGCTGCCGACCCGGTTGTGGGTGACCTGGACGCCGGCGTGTCGGGCGGCGTCGGCCAACCCGTGGGCCAGCTTGGCCGACCGGGCCTCCAGCGTTTCGTACACGTTCTCTTCGGCCAGCGCCTCGAGCGTCGCGATGCCCGCCGCCGTCGCCAGCGGATTGCCCGACAGTGTTCCCGCCTGGTACACCGGTCCTGCCGGCGAGACCCTCTCCATGATGTCCCGCCGACCGCCGTAGGCCGCCATGGGCAGTCCCCCGCCCAGCACCTTGCCCATGCAGGTCAGGTCCGGTTCGATGCCGAACAACTCCTGGGCCCCGCCGGGCGCGACCCGGAACCCTGTCATGACTTCGTCGAAGACCAGCAGCGCCTCGTGCTTGTCGCACAGCCCCCGCAAATAGCCCAGAAACCCGTCCCTCGGGGGCACACAGCCCATGTTGCCCGCTACGGGCTCGACCAGCACCGCTGCGATCCGCTCGCCGTGCCTGGCAAACAGCCGTTCGGCCGCCTGGGGGTCGTTGTAGGGCAGTACGAACGTGTCGCCGGTCGTTCCCGCCGGCACGCCCGGGGACGAGGGCGTGCCGAACGTCAACAGCCCGGAGCCGGCCTGGACCAGCAGCGCGTCCGCGTGTCCATGGTAGCATCCCTCGAACTTGACCACCGCGTCGCGCCCGGTGAACGCCCGGGCCAGTCGCACGGCGCTCATGGCCGCTTCGGTGCCGGAATTGACGAGCCGCACCATCTCCACGCTGGGAACGCGGGCAATGATGAGTTCCGCCAGGCGGGTTTCGGCTTCGGTCGGTGCCCCGAACGAGCAGCCTCTGGCGGCTGCCTTGTTGATGGCGGCCACCACGCGTTCCTCGGCGTGCCCCAGTATCATCGGCCCCCAGGAGCCGACGTAGTCGGTGTAGTCGTTGCCGTCCACGTCGGTGACAACGGCGCCGCTGCCCTTGCCGATGAACCGCGGCGTCCCCCCTACCGCCCCGAACGCCCGCACCGGCGAATTCACTCCGCCGGGCATCACGTCCTGCGCGGCTTTGAATGCCGATTCCGATTTGGTCACCGTGCGTGGGCCTGCTTCGTTGACTTCCCGGACTGTCATGCCGGACATGATAAGACCCGGCGCCGCCGATGCAAGTAAGAACGTGACAGGCACAGACGCGACCGCGTGATGTCGGCGGATTCGTATCAAGGGGCCGTGCCTGAGTTTACGGCCCCTTCCCGCGGCCGGCACGGGCAAGGATTGCCTTCGACCGGCGCCGTGATGGGGAACGAGCCCCCCTGCCGGGCGCTGCGTGCCTGTTCCCGTTCGCGACTCGGTGCCGCCCCGGGCTGTTGCCTGATCCTTGATGCGGCGTATCAGGCTCCCGGCGGCTCAACCGGCGCGGAATCGCGCACCCCCGTGAAGGTCAGGGGGCCCTTCTCTCGCCGGGTAAGGGCGCGGGCGGCCCGAAGCGAATCGAGTACAAATCGGCATCTTTCATTACGAACCGGATCCGCACTGGCCGCCCCGCCAGCGTGCTGACGGCCGCACCATTCTCCCACGCCACCACTCGCTCCAGCTCATCGCCGTAGATCTCGATCGAACGTTGCAGCTCGAACCCCGGCAACGCCTCGCCTTCTGCATCCTGCATCTCCACTTTCACGCCGCCCACAGCCGACGTGGCGACGTTGACGAACAGCGACCGCCCCTCGAACACCAGCGGTCGGGTGACGAACTCGCCGCCACGATGGGACGCGTTGACCGAACCGAAGCCGTCAAGCCGCACCGCCCCGCGACGCACTGACGGGACGGCGCCGTAGTTCTCCAACCAGTAGACGGATATCTCGGCGGGGCCGGTCTGCACGAGCCCCCACATGGGTGTGTTGTTACCGTGCGCGTTTCCCCAGTTGGCCGGGTCCAATCCGGGACGGATGAACGCCTCCATGAACGCTCGATGCCAATGCAGGCCGTCGTGGCTCGATATCAGCACCGCGTCCGACAGTCCGTCGGTGTCGCGCGGCGGCAGTCCAATGGTCGTTCGCTCGGGCACAAACCGCATGGGGAAGCCCAGATACAGGTGGGGGGCACGGAAGTACTGGACGATCCCGTTGGTGTAGAACTGTTCGAGGGGCGCGTGGCCGAAATCCAGCCATTCCGGTTTGCTCCAATGGACAAAATCGGGCGACGTGGCCCGCATGACGCTTCGGACCCCCTGGCGGCCGTGCCGGAGGTAGCACACGTACCGCCCGCGGACGGTGTCCCAGAACGCGGTGTTGTGCGAGTCGAACGAGCCCTCGGTGATGACGGGTGTCTCCTGAAGGCGCGTCCAACGGACCCCGTCCGGCGACACGAACCCCATGAGGACCTTGCGGGTCTCGCCGTCGATCTCATGGCGGGAGAGCGTCACGGCTTTGTAGCGCCGGGCCGGCGGCGCGGCGGGATTGGTGTCCTTGAACGGAGAGAAATTGTGCGATTCCCAGTAAGCCTTCTTGTGGCCGGTCCAGACGATGTTGTTGTCCGTGGAGCCGTCGAACTCAAAGAGCCCCAGCAACGGTCTTGTCCAGTGGATGCCGTCGTCACTCGTCGCCAGGCAGGTGCACTCCCGAGACAGATCCCCTCCTCCGCGGTAGTACATCCGAACCTGCTGTCCGTCCTTGAACACGGTGGCATAGCCGCTCTGTGGCCCCTCCCACGGTGCGTCAAAGCGGAAGACAGTCTCCTTCCTCACCGGCCGGTGTAGACGAAGGCCGACGTCATCCATGCGGTCGATGAGCCAGTCGTCGACGAACAATACGAGCCCTGATCCGATGGTTCGCGGGAGTGGCTCCGACGGCCTCGGGGCACCGTGCGATCGCAGCGGGACGGCGATGACCACGACGGCGACCAGCGGCAGAACGGAAACCGCACTCGCTTTTCTCATCGACTCTTCCCCTAGTCTCCTGCGCCGCCGGTTCACACGCGGCGGGCAGGCTTGAAGCGGCCGACGGTCACGCGCCGATGTCCTCATTCCACAGTTGGGGCCGGGCGCGGACGAATTCCTGCATGAGCCGGATGCACTCTGCGTCGTTGCAGATCTCCAGCACGACTCCGCGGGAGCGGAGGTAGTCCTCCGGTCCCCGGAACGTCCGGTTCTCGCCGACGACGACCTTTGGGATCCCGTACAGCAGGACCGCCCCGCTGCACATGTCGCACGGCGACAGCGTCGAGTAGAGCACCGCCCGCCGATAGTCCCCGGCGGTCAGGCGGCCGGCGTTCTCCAGACAGGTCATCTCGGCGTGCAGGATCGCGCTGCCGTTCTGCACGCGCAGGTTGTGTCCTCGGCCGACGATCTCGCCCTCGATGGCCAGGACGGAGCCGATCGGAATGCCGCCTTCGGCCAGGCCCTTCTTTGCCTCTTCGATCGCCGCCTGCAGAAACCGGTCCATGCTCGTTCTTCCCTGTTTGCACGCGGGGGCCGATTCGCCGGCAACCTCGCCCGGCGCGTCCGGCCATCCGACACGGCGAAACCCCGATTGTCAACATGGCGAATGTCCACAAACCAGACTACCATGACGCGCGGGGATTGAAACTCCTGCACGCGGCGTCAAGGAGGCAGCAGGATGACGACGGTCCTGGGGATCGAGACTTCCTGCGACGAGACGGCGGCGGCCGTCGTCGTCGACGGCACGGACGTTCGCAGCAACGTCGTCGCGTCCCAGGTCGATCTGCACCGCAAGTACGGTGGGGTGGTTCCGGAGATCGCGTCGCGGGCTCACATCGAATGGCTCGACGGCGTGCTCCGCCAGGCGCTGGAGGAGGCCGCCTGCGGGCGAGACGACATCAATGTCATTGCTGTGACGCAGAAGCCGGGACTGGTCGGGTCGTTACTGATCGGTGTGACGATGGCCAAGGCGCTGAGTTGGGCGTGGTCGAAACCGCTGGTGTGCGTCGACCACGTTCTCGCCCACGCCTGCAGTGCGGCCATCGAGGTTCTGCCGCCGCCCTGGCCGGCGGTCGCGCTCATCGTGTCCGGCGGTCATTCATCGCTGTATCTGGTCCGGGATTTCGATTCCGTCGAGCGGTTGGGCTTCACGACCGACGACGCCGCCGGCGAGGCGTTTGACAAGGTTGCGGCTGTCCTCGGCCTGGCGTATCCCGGCGGGCCCGAGATCGAGCGTGTCTCCCGCCACGGAGACCCGAAGGCCGTCGATTTCCCCCGCACGATGTTGGCTCCGGATTCGCTGGATTTTTCGTTCTCGGGGATCAAGACGGCGGTGCTGTATCACGTCCATGGGCCGGGCAAAACCAGCGGCGGGCTCGAGAAGCTCACGCCGCAGGACGTTGCCGACATCGCCGCCAGCTTCCAGGCGGCGGTGGTGGACGTGCTGATTCGCAAAACGCTGCGCGCCGTGGACCGGGCCGGGGTTGACCGGGTGGTCCTCGGCGGGGGCGTCGCCGCCAACACCTGTCTGCGTGAAGGGCTGGCGGCGTCGTGTGCGGAGCGGCGTCTGACGTTTCACGCCGCCCCGCTGCGTTACTGCCTGGATAACGCGGCCATGATCGCCGCCCTGGGATACCATCAGTTCGTTCGCGGCGACACGGCGGATTGGGACGTGGACGCCCAGGCTGACTAACGCCATCGTGCGCGTTTGATTTCGGCTTGACCGTCAGGCCGAAGAGCCGCCGGCTTGGTCTTGCGGGGGGCAAAGTAGCGCGACGGGCCTCTGAATGCCGGCGACGGCGCCAGGCCGCGAACCGAAAGCCGCAGCTCGCGCCCGCCTTGCCCCATGCCTGGTTGCCGTCTACACTTAGGGCGTTCAACAGAGTAGAGTGTGTGCCGGGAAGGTTGCATGGGACAGGCTTTGGCGTCTGTCGCGCGACCGGTTGGGAGGGCGGTCACACATTCTGTCAGGGTCGATCGGGCAGCGCTGAACGAAGACGTCTTGAGAAGAACGCTGGATTCGCTCGCGCGCGGCGATGTCACGGTGGACGACGTGATCACCCGCCTCCGCGCCCTGCCCTTCGAAGACCTGGGCTTTGCCAAGGTGGACCATCACCGGGCCATCCGCTGTGGCTTTCCCGAAGTGATTTACTGCGAAGGCAAGACGGTCGAGCAGGTGGTGGCCATCGTCGGCAAGCGGCTCGACAGCGGCGGGAACGTGCTGGCGACACGGGCGTCGGCTCGGATGTTCGACGCCGTCGCAGCCCGGTTCGCCGACGCCCGGTACGAGGAAGCGGCCCGGGCCATCACGATCCGCCAGGTCGAGCCTGAGTGGTCGCAGGGAACGATCGCCGTCGTTGCGGCGGGGACCAGTGATCTTCCGGTGGCCCAGGAGGTGCGGGTGACCGCGGAGATCATGGACCAGCGAACGCAGATGATCTCTGACGTCGGTGTGGCAGGCATTCACCGGTTGCTTGCCCATGCGGAGGCGATTCAGTCGGCCAGTGTGATCGTCGCGGTGGCCGGCATGGAGGGGGCCCTGCCCAGTGTTGTCGCGGGGTTGGTGGACTGTCCGGTCATCGCCGTTCCGACCAGCATCGGGTACGGGGCGAGTTTTCAAGGTCTGGCCGCCCTGCTGGCCATGTTGAACAGTTGTGCGGCCGGTGTATCGGTTGTCAATATCGACAACGGTTTTGCCGGCGGCTACGTTGCGGCGCTGATCAATCGCTGTGTTGGCAGCCGGTCCTGAATGGCCCGGTGCGTCGAACGCGGGTTGGCTACATGTCGGATCCCATCAAGATCGTCACACGAATCCCCCCGTTGCCCACGCGGGCGGACAATGCCCACAAGGGGGACGTCGGCCGCATCGTCATCGTTGGCGGTCGGCTGGACGACATCGGCATGGTCGGCGCGCCGGCGCTGGCCGCCAATGCCGCCCTTCGGTGCGGCAGCGGGCTGGTTCAGGTCGCGACGGGGGCGGCGGCTCAGGCGACGGTGGGGCTGTTGGCACCGTGTGCCACGTCGCGGGCGTTGTTCGCGGACGCCGACACTTCGCTGGCATCGCTGGCGGTCCAGTTTGGAGCGGACGTAGTGGCGATCGGGCCCGGGCTCGATCCCCGGATCGACGCGCAGCAGATCAACGAACTGGTCAGCAAATTCTCCGGCGGCATCGTCATCGACGCTGACGGCTTGAACTTGCTCGCGTCCATGGGAAGCTGGGAGGCGGCCTGGCCGCATCAGATCGTGCTCACCCCCCATCCCGGCGAAATGCGCCGACTGCTTGACGGTTGGCGGGTTCAGACCGATGCAGACGACCGTCAGCACATTGCCATCAGATTGGCGCAAGCGACCAACGCCATTGTCGTCCTCAAGGGCGCGGGGACAGTGGTCACCGATGGCCAGCGGTTGTACATCAATCAAACCGGCAATTCGGGCATGGCCACCGCGGGCGCCGGTGATGTGCTGACGGGGGTCATCGCGGCGTTTCTCGGCCAACAGATGCTGCCGTTCGAGGCGGCGGTGCTGGCGGTATACGTGCACGGATTGGCCGGTGATATCGTGGCGGAGGAGGTCGGCCGGCTGTCCGTGACCGCCACCGACCTCATCGAGTTCCTGCCCGACGCGCTGTGCGACGTGGCTGCCGAACCGGGCGATTGACGTTTCCTCCGAGCGGCTCCCGGCCGTTCGCCACTCGAGTCCTCAGGTCCGGCCCGCCCGTTTCGGGAAAACCCAGCTACTACCAGGCAGAGTCCCGGTATCGGACGTATTACCTCACGCAGTCCGGGCAACCCTGTCGGCGCCTTGTTTGCGTGTTCCGTATTTATATTCGACTCTTGTTCCGCACACTCGCCGTGTGGGGCCATGGGGATGAAGACTGCTTCCGCGCTTCTCGGGACGGTCCTGCTGGCGAGTTGTCACGCAACCACGCCTTGTTTCCGGACACCGGCCTGCAGGTCGTTCGAAGCCGAGGCTCTGGCCGGCGCCCGGGCGGCGCCTGCGGTCGAGGCTCGCTACGGCGGCGTCATCTGCGCTCCCCGGGCCGAACAACGAATGTACGGTATCGGACGCCGCCTCACCCGGGGCACTCCGGAGATCCGGGGGGCTTACCGGTACCGCCTTCTCAATGCCGACACACTCAACGCCGTGTCCCTGCCTGGCGGGCGAATCTACATGACGCGCGCCTTGTATAATCGCCTGGAGTCGGATGAACAGATAGCGGCGATTCTCGCGCATGAAATCGCCCACCTCGCCTCGAAACACCACTTCAAGGCTCGCTGCGGCTCCAGAGCCCAAGCGCTCGATCGCGAGATGGCGGCCGACGGACGAGGCAGCATGTACCTGCACAGAGCCGGCATCGGAACGCAGGCGATGATCGACGTCATCCGACTGGTCAAGAACTCCCAGCCGAGGGGCTGGTCGGACAGCCGAATCCACTTCCTGTTGTCTGCCGCCGGCCGGTCCGACGCGTCGGAGCGCTCCGCCCGACGGGGGACAAGGCTGCACCACGATCGGCAATCCCCGTGTGGACTGCCAGACGCCTGTCATCAAGACCTCTCTCGTGCTCGAGCAGGAACCCCTTGCGCCACAATCCGCCGCCGAATCCATGCAACTCCCCGGACGCGCTGATCACCCGGTGGCACGGGATGATGATGGCGACAGGGTTCGCCCCAACAGCCTGCCCAACTGCGCGCTGGGCGTTCGGCTGCCCGATTCGCCGGGCGAGTTCGCCGTACGAGAGTGTTCGGCCGAACGGAATGGTCAGCAGCTCTCGCCAGACCTTGATCTGAAACGGCGTTCCCCGCAAATCGAGTGGAACGATGAAGTCGCGGAGTCCAGCGGCGAAATAGGCTTCGAGCTCTTCGATGCCTCGCTGCAGATGTGGATTCGTTTCTTTTCCCGGCGAGCATCCGCAGCGGCCGGCAAGCTCTTGCAGTTCCCGCTTGTCCGCGCGGTTGCCAAATGCCACGAGGCAAAGCCCGTTCTCGGTAGCGGCCAGCCGCAGCCGGCCCACCGGGCTGTCGATCGCTGTGCAAACCATGGTAGACATCGCTTCTCTCCGTATCTCTAGGGGTCAGCGGATGGCCCAGTCTGCCCAGGGCGGACGCAGGTGTACGACCGGGCGGCCGCGCCTGGTGGGGGTTCGAACCAGTTCGACGGGTCGGCCCACCGGCAGCGGTGCGATCGGCCAGATGTGCCCCACGTCGCGCGTGGCCACCACCGGCAGTTCTCTGCGTTTGGGAAAGTGGTGCTTGAGCAGTGCCAGAACGGCGGCACGTTGATCGCCGTCCTTGTCGTGGAAATCGCCGAGCATCACGCCGCGGCATCGCGACCAGAACCCGGCCAGGGTCAGGTGGCCCAGCATGCGGTCGATGCGGTCCGGGGCTTCGTTGACGTCCTCGATGACGATCCAACGGTCCGCAGGATCGACGGCCTTGGCGTAGGGCGTACCGAGCAGCGGCAGCATACAAGCCAGGTTTCCCCCGATGAACGTGGCCGATGTTCTGGCCGGCAGCCGACCGGCGACCAGCGTTCCGGTGACGGATCGGGTTGTTCCCCGGCCTTCGACGATGCCCACCACGTCTCGGAAGAACTCCGCGAATTTCGTGCGGAACTGCCCGGAACCCCAGCCGTCGGCGAACGCATCGGCCGCCTCCGATCCCGGTTCGATTTCCGGCTGAAGCGCTTTGATGCTTCGGCGAGCGTATTCGCTCATGCCCGCGCGGAGGAAGCCCGGTCCCAGGTCGTAGAAACTGTAGGCCCGGCGGTAGCGGCCGGCGATGTTGATTGCGGTGGTGATCTCGCTGAAGCCGAAGAGCGCCACGCCGGTTCGCCGGCGTTTCAATACGTCGAAATTCACGCAGGGCAGAATGCGTGTCAGCCACGCCCCTCCGCGCAACGTGACCGCCGCCGCCGTCGCGTCATCGGCCAAACACCGTTGAAAGTCCGTCGCCCGCGCGGCGTCGTCATCGCGTCCGCCATGGTAGTCGTCCTCCGGCGCTTCGATGAGCCGGGCGTTGCCCGTAACGCGATAGCCCTCGCCCACCGCCTGCTGCACGAACCGGATCAGCTCGCGGGCGGTGCGAAACCCGAGCCCCTCAAGCAGCCCCCGGCATGTCCCTGCAATCGCCAACAGATGGATCTTTGGTTTGCTCATGTGTGTCCACCTACGATGCCCGCCGCCCGGACGAACGCCGCCGCCAATTGCGCGTCCACGGGCTGTTCGATCTGCCCGCCGGGTTTCAGACTCGAACCCACGATAACGCCGTCCGCATGGGTCAGCAGTTCGGCCACCGTGTTCACCGATGCGCCGCTGCCTACCAGCAGCGGGCGGTCGGGTACCGCCTGTTTGACGCGGCGGAGGTTCTCAAGATCCACCGCCCGCCCGGTGGTCTCGCCCGAGACGATCAGCATGTCCGCCTGTCCGCGATAGGCCGTCTCTTCCGCAGCCAGCCCGATGTCCGGCTGGCTCAACGGTGACGAATGCTTGACGTGTACATCCGCCAGGATGCCGACCTCAGGAGCCAGCCTGTCTCGCAACCGTAGTGTGTCCGCCGCCTGTCCTTCGATGATACCCTGATCCGTCGCCGCGACGCCCACGTGGACGTTGACGCGGATGAAGGCGGCCCCGATCGCGGCCGCGATCGCCAACCCGGCCGCCGCATCGTTGCGTAGCACGTTAATACCCACCGGCAAGGCGGCTGCCTGGATCACTTCCCGGGCGACCACCGCCATGGAAGCCACGGTGATCGGGTCGACGCGGTCTGCGGCAAACGGTGCGTCGCCGAAGTTCTCGACGATGACGGCGCCGAAACCCGCCCGCTCGAGGGTCGCCGCGTCATCGACGGCCCGGCCAACGATGTCGTCCAGCGGCAGGTGGTTCTGCGGACTGCCCGGCAGCGCCGGTAGATGCACCATGCCGATCAGAATGGGACGACCCAGTTCCACCATGGCGAAGAACCTCAACCGCTTGCGGGCGCGCGCGGGTCACAGGGTTGTCTGGCAGAATACCTGTGGATCCTGCGGCGTCAAGACTCGGACCCGGGTGGCGCAACATCGCTCTTCCGCGGGTGAACGTTGTTTCGGCTATAATGTTCCGTCATGAACGGTGCCGTGCAGCAAGAACGGCCCTTTGATCGACGCGCCGGACGACGGGCGATCGTCCTTGGCGTCTTGTGCGGCCTGACGGCGGCCGCGTGCTACCTCAACGCGCTGGGCAACGGCTTCTGCGAGGACGACTGGCTGATCATCGTCCGCAATCCGCTGGTTACCGCGCCCGGTCAGTGGGGCGAACTCTGGCTGGAGGATTACTGGCACTGCGATGCCGGCCTGGAGCCACACCGCGACCTGTTGTATCGCCCGGTCGCTATCCTGTCCTACCGGTTGAATCACGCGATCCACGGTTTGGATCCGTTCGGCTATCACCTGACCAATCTGATACTGCATGTGCTGGTGTCGGCATTCGTATATCGCCTGGCCCTTCGGATGGCGCATTCGCAGGTATGTGCGGTGGTCGCGGGATGCGCCTTCGCCGCGCTGCCGATTCATACGGAAGCGGTCGCCCACGTGGTCGGCCGGGCGGAACTGCTGGTGGCGCTGTTTACCCTGTTAGCGCTGCAGTTGCTCGACCCATCTGAAGGAGCGTTGCGGCCTGGATGGCGCCGGCGGGCCGTCGTTCGGATCGTTGCGGCGGGTCTCTGCGTGTTTCTGGCCTTCGGTGCCAAGGAAACCGGCGCGGCGGCAGTGCTTCTGGTCCCGCTATTCGCTGCCTATCGGCGGCGATGGCCGCGCCGGTCCGGGCCTGCATCCGAGGGGGGACCAGGCTATTCAACCTGCGGGTGTTTCGGGGGTTGGATCGCGGTCGTCGTTCCGGCTGCGGTTTACGTCGCGCTGCGCTACGCTGCTCTGGAGGGTTCGTTGTTCCGGTCCGAGACCCCGAGCGTCGCGATGAACCTTCTGGTGGACGCGACGCCCCTGCAGCGGTTTTACGGGTTGTTGCAGTTGTGGGGCATGTACTGGGCCAAGACGTTCTGGCCGGCGGTCCTGGTGTTCGACTACTCGCCCTACGCCGTAACGCTCGCAGACCGCGTGACTCATCCGCACGTTCTGATCGGGTTGTTGGCGGCCGTCGGATGTCCGGTCGTGGCGGTGGTGGCGTACCGCCGGGGAGACCCCGCACCGCTGGTCTGGGTGATCGCTCTGTGGATCAGCTACGCGCCGGTGTCGAATGCGCTCGTTCTGATCAAGACCACCTTTGCGGAGCGCGTGTGGTATTTCCCCTCCGTCTGGGTGGTGCTGCTGGTGTCCTGGTTGCTTTGCGTGATGGTGCCCCGATGGATCAGCCCGGCGCCGGGCGGGCAGCAAGCCGTCCGCCGGATCGTGGTGGTTCCGGTTGGCGTCCTGCTCGTCGCCGGATGGGCACGCAGTTGGCTTCGCAACGCGGAGTGGCATGACAACGGCACTCTGTTGGTCGCCGCCTACCGCGACCATCCGAACGCGTCAAACGTGTTGTTGTGCTATGGGAGCTTCCTGGCCCGGAACCACCGCTACGAAGAAGGGATCGAGATGCTGAACCGGGCGCTGCTGGTGGACCTGGGCAACACGCGGGCCCATCGGACGCTCGCCGAGGCCTATCTGGCCGTCGGCGAACCGGAAACGGCGCTGAAGCACCTGATGACGGCGGATGCGCAGTTGCCCGCCCACCCGCGCACCCTCGAGTTGCTGCGACAGGCCCGGTCCGTCATCGCAGCCCGTTCGGCGATCGCGCTAGGCGAGCTGGAACGCCAAGTCGCCGCCGATCCCGACCGTCTCGATCCGCTCCTGGCGCTGGCGGATCGCCTGATGGAGGCGGGGCGTCCGGCGGATGCGGTCGATCGTTTGCGCCAAGCGGAATCTCGATTCGCCGCCGAGAGCCGGTATTGGCATCGGTTGGCCGTGGTCGCCGTGACAGCCGGGCAGCAGGAGGAAGGGGCCGCGTATTACCGCCGGGCAATCGAACGCGGACCGGACAACGCGGTCCTGCTGGTCGAGTTGGCCATGTTGCTGCTGGATCGTCGCGCCGAGGGGGACATGGCGGAGGCCAGGTCGCTCATTGATTGCGCCGCCCGACTGGCCCCGGACCACATCCAGGTGCGAATCGCCCGCGCGGAAGTGCTCGTCCTCGAAGGTCGGCGCATCCAGGCCGCCAGACTCTACCGCGCCATCGCGAACTCCCTGCCTGAAGGAAGCGAGCAACGCCAACGCTATCAACTCCGGGCCGACTTCCTGGAAAAGTAGGCCCGGGCCCGACCGCACCGGGCGCCGCCTCCTGCCGTGTCATCCGCCGTCGGCTTACGTTGCCTGACGAGAATCGATCTGTTCGGGCCCGCTCCGGAGAACAAGGCGCGATGCCTGCCACACCTCTCGTCTTGCCCGTCTGCCCTGCTATTCGATCGACTTCACCCATGCCACGCCCGTGCTGCCGGTGTTCGGATCGGCATAGGGGACCACCTTGCCGCCGAAGATCTCCAGCTCTTTCTCACCGGCGACGGTGTGGCCCACGACCATGCCCAGCACGGCGCCCATGAGGACGTCGGAGAGGTAGTGCTCGTCATCATCCAGCCGCTCCATCGCCACCAGCGCTCCCAGACCGTACAGTGGAATTCCCGCCAGTGGACCGTACTCCTCGTGCATCACCGAGGCGAAGCAGAACGTGCTGGACGTGTGACCGCTGGGAAACGTCCCCCACTCGCCGTTCGGCGCGTCGTCCCACGACGCCATCTGCCCCAGCATCGTCGAGGTGCCGTTGATGATCAGCGCGCTGAAGAGTTTCTTGCCCACGTTGTAGGTCTTTTCGTCCTGGGTCTGCTGGCCGACGAGATACCACGCTCCTGCCAGCGCGAAATGCGTGCCCGGGTTGCCCAGTGCGGCGAAGGCGTCGTTGGCTCCGTCGGAGAAGATGTCGTGCCCTCGCAAGCCGTCCTCCACGGTGTTGTCCGGTCCGGTCGCCTGCACGGCCAGCGAGCCTCCGTAGCTCAAGCCCAGGATCAACAGGTTCGGCACGGAAGTGTAGACCTTCTTCGTGTCGCGCCACAGGTCGCTGGGCATGGCTTTGACATCGCGCTTGATCGTGTCCCACAGGCCCGGCAGTGGTCCGGGCCGCCGGGGCGTCTGTGTCGTTTGTGTTGATGTGTTTTCGATCGTTGCCGCCGATTCGTCGTCGCCCGGTGCCGTCCATAGGGCGAACCGGGCGCCGGCGTTCGCGGACGCCCTGAAATCGTTGTCGCGATACGACGCGAGGTGAAACACGGTGTCGGATCGGCCATGCCCCGCTGACGGTTCTGCGCCGCCTTGTCGACTACGTTCGATCTCGTCCAGTTGGCCGTTCATCTGGTCCAGCGATGCACCGGATCGCGTCCCGGAACAGCCGGCGATGATCACCACAATGGACCCGCAGATGATGAAACGCGAACTCATGAATGCGCCTCCATGCAACGAATCGACGTGCTGAATCGGAGTCATCAGAAGCGGGAGTCTACCGGAAACCGCGTCGGCGGGCCAGCACGGTCTCCATGCGGCGCGTCTCGCTCTTCATCACGCAAACGCGTGAGCGGGGCCTCGGGTCAGAACGGCCAGAACAGCGGGGCGAGCGTGACGGTTGTGACTCCCATCACCAGGTTCATGGGAATGCCGAGCTTCAAGTAGTCGGAGAAGCGGTAGCCCCCGGGGCCGTATACCATCAGGTTCGTCTGGTATCCGAGAGGCGTGGCGAAGCTCGCAGAGCCCGCAACCATGATGACAATAACGAACGGCATAAAGTTGACGCCGAGCTTGTCCGCGGTGGCCATCGCGATCGGGAATACAAGGGCAACGGCTGCATTGTTGGTGATGAGCTCGGTGAACATCATGGTGATGATGTAAACCGCCGCAAGTGCCACCCAGGGGTTCTGCCCGGCGACTCCGAGCACGGTCTCGGCGATAACTCGAGCGGTGCCGGTCTGGTCTATCGCGCGTCCGATGCCCAGCGCCGCGGCAATGACGATGAGGACGGACCAATCCACGCTGCGCCGAGCCGCGTCCGTCGAGCAGCAGCGGGTGATGATCATGAGTCCTGCCGCGAGCATTGATGCCACGAGCATGCTCATCCATCCCAGAGTGACAACGGCAACCATTGCGGCGAGGATCAGCGTCGCGGTCCATGCCTTGTGATGGCGCCGCGGCGTCGAGTCTTCGACCGCGCTGACCAGGAAGAAATCTCGCGAGTTTCGCTGCTGCGTCGCGAAGGATGGATGTGCTTCAAGCAGAAGCGTATCGCCCGGACGGAGCACGATGTCGCCGATCTTCGCCCGGATGCGTTCGTTATTGCGGGCAACGGCGATGACCGCTGCATGGTACAATGTACGGAAGCGACCGTCGCGGATCGTCTTGCCCACCAGCGGACACGTGTTCGAGACGACCGCCTCGATCAAGCACCGGCGGTGTCGAGGCGCATCGAGCCTGAAGACCTGATCGGTGGCCGGCGTCAGTCCCCGGATCTTCTGGAGGTCCTTGATCGACTCCACGATCCCCACGAACACGAGCCGGTCGTGAGCCTTGAGGCGCTGCTCGGGCCCGACGGCGGGCAGGACATCTCCGTGCCGGTTGATCTCAACGAGGTAGGCCCCGGGAAGATGGCGCAGTCCCGCCGCGTCGATCGACTGGCCGTCCAGCGGGCTGCCGGCCTCCACCAGCATCTCCATCGTATACTCACGCGGGTCTTCCATCCGGCTGGTGACTGAACGACGGTCCGGAAGCAGCCGGCGCCCGACGAGCATGAGATACGCCAGCCCGACGAGCGTGCAAGGCAGCCCCACCCAGGTGATGTCAAACATTCCCAGCCCGGGCATGTCCGTTTCGGCGATGACCAGGCCGTTGACGACCAGGTTCGTGCTCGTCCCGATGAGTGTGCACATACCGCCGAGGATCGCCGCGTAGCTTAACGGGATCATCAGCTTCGAGGCGCTCAGGCCGAGCTTCTTCGCCCATTCGTCAACCACCGGAATGAGCATCGCCACCACGGGCGTGTTGTTGAGAAAAGCACTCAGTCCCGCCACCGGACCGACGATGCGCAATTGAGCGCCATGGAGTGATCGAGGTCGACCGAGCACGCGCCGAGCAAGCCAGTCGACGCCGCCGGTCTCCCGGAGGCCCACCACCACAATGAAGAGCACGCCAACCGTCACGGGACCGGGGTTGCTCAGCCCGGAGATCGCCTCAGCAGGCGTCAGAACACCGAGTCGCCAGCCCTCCTCGCCCGGCACGGGGAACACCATCAGAAGTGTCAGGCTGCCGAGCAGGACCACGTCCGGTGCGATGCGAGTGAGCGCAAGCAGGCCAATGACCAGGGCGAGCACGGACAACATGACCACCACGTCGAGTCCCACCGGCAGGCTCCCGAGGTTACAGGCCGATTATACCCGGCGTCGGATACCGCGTGAACTGAAGGTCTGTCCAGTCGAGCAGCGCGTCGGCTGCGGAGACTCCAAACACCACCGAAGCGGAGGGTATTGAACCGTCACACCCGGCTGCACCATACGAGACTCACACCGATTGACTTGCGCACGCCAGCCGGTCGCGGGCGATGGCGACTGCCTGCTCGTTGATGTCGCAGCCGAGGAACCGCCGGCCCAGGCGTTGCGCCACGACCAGCGTGGTCCCGCTGCCGCAGAAGAAATCGGCCACCACATCACCCGGGTTGGAGCTGGCCAGGATGATCCGCTCCAGCAGGGCCTCAGGCTTCTGCGATGGGTAGCCCGTCCGCTCGTTCGAGACCGTGGACAGAAACGGAATGTCCCAAACGTCGCAGACCGCAGGACCATCCTTGTGGAAATACAACCGACCCTCCAGGGTGTTCTTGTAAGGCCGTCCGTCCTTGTCGTAGTTCAGCCCGTCGGTGCGGAACTTGCCCTCCCGCTGCACGTGAAACGTGTGTTCGCCGGCACGCTTGGCGTAGAGCAGGATCGTGTCGTGCTTACGGGCAAACCAGCGGTTGCTCCGCCCGCCGGTGCGATAGGCCCAGACGATCTCGTTGAGGAAGTTGCCGGAACCGAACAACTCGTCGAGCAGGACCTTGACGTAGTGCACGGTCCGCCAGTCCAGGTGAATGTAGAGACTCCCGTGCGGCGACAGCAGCCGATGCATCTGGGCTACCCGCGGACGCAGAAAATCCAGATACGACGACAACCCATCCGGCCAACGGTCGTCAAACACGGCCCGCCCCTGGCCGGAGCGGACTTTGTCGGACATGAATGGAGGGTCAACGTAGATGAGGTCGCAGCTGGCATCCTCCAGGGAGCTCATCCACTCAAGGTTGTCGCCGGCAACCAGCCCCCCCGCCACTCGATACGGATGACAGGGCTTGGATCCCCTTGCCGTCGTTTTCCGCCTCGGTTTCTGGGTCAAAGATACTCGCGCGGAAGAATCCCGAGCGCCTCCATGCGCCGCCCGGCTGCACTGATCCCCGGCGCGACGCAGCACCGACGGGATCGCCCGACGATCTGTAGAAGCTAACACGTCGCCCGGCGAAAGGTCCAGTCTTTTCTCACGCCCGAAGACCTTGGCCCTGTCCCCACGTGCAAGTTCCGGCTGGTTCCCGGCCTTGATCTTTGCGTTCGAGCGAGCCGGCCGGCGCGTGCCGCCACCGGCGCGACTTGGCGCCCCGTCCTCCGGAGGCCAATGTGCGCCGTTGACGGCACAATCTTACGATGGCGCCATGAGAAACCAGATACCGGAAGGGATCACACTGTACGTGGCGGGCAGGGAGCCACCGACATCACCATCGACCTGCATCGAAACCGGCTTGTTGCTGTGGACGGTTGCCGTCCGGCACTGGGCATACAACGTCTCGCGAGACGATGTGTGCCGCCCCAGAAGTGTCCGGGCTGCGTGACCCATCAGCCGGGCCCGCGACGCGCAAGGGTACACGCAGACGTCCAGAAGGCCGTCGTCGTGTCGAGCCTTGGAGAGGATTTGCAGTCCCAGGGAATAGCGCCTCAGGACACCGACGAAGACCAATCCGTTTCCGTCGAATAGCGCGCGGCCGTCAGTCTCGACGTGAAGCTCCGGAAAGACGTGGCCCCAGAACGTGCGCCAAATCGGCCAGAAGTAGTCCAAATAGCTGATGTGCCCTGCTCGTGCGCGGTGCAGGCGGTGGACAACTTCCGCGTCGAAACCGATGCCGCTGATGATCAGGAACTTGCGGCCGTTGACCACACCCACGTCCGTGGGGCGCGGCATCCCGTGGAGGATTCGCTCCACGATGTGATCGGGATCGCGGGGCATGCCCAGGGCCTTGGCCACGATGTTCTCGGTGCCCGTGCCCAGCACGAGCAGCGGCGTGGGCCGACCGACCCTGCCGGTAACGACCTCTCGGACGGTCCCGTCGCCCCCTACGATGAGAATGGCCCGGGCGGAGTCCGGGACGTTGCGGGCCAAGCAAGTGGCGTCTCCGGGTTCGCGGGTCGCGGTGCAAGTCACCCCGACGCCCTCACGGGCGAGCCCTTGGCGTACACGGGCAATTGCGCGGGCCGGATCCCGTCGCCCTGACACCGGATTGATGATCGCGTGCACATCCAAGGTGCCGGTCCCGCAGTGGGAGGAGAACGGTAGCGGCGGTGCCATCAGCAGCCTGGCCAATCGTCAGCCATGGTGACCGACGGACCGTTCTCCCGCAACCCCGCCGCCGAACCGGGCTTCATTCTTCTTTGTGCAATTCGTGACGAGTTGAAACCGCACGGGCGAGTGATTCGATCTAGCGCAGGTAGCCGAGCGATCGGAGTTGCTCGCGAAGGTCCTCACTGAGCATGACGGACTCTCGATCGGCGGGCCGGGCCTCGCGCTCCCACTGTGTAAGCCAGGCGTCCACCCGCCGGGCCAGATCCGCCTGCTGGGCGGACAGGTCATGCTGCTCGTGGGGGTCGCTGGGCAGGTCATACACGGCCATGCTGCCATCGCGGGCGGCTGCGGTGATGATCTTGACGCCCGCGTCGGTGTAGGCCGCTCGCATGACCCACGGCTCGATTACGGATGTGTCGAACCGGGGGAAATGCAACTCGGCGATGGCAGCTGGCGCGTCGGCCCGGGTCGTGACGGAAGTCAGCGGCACGGCGTGGATCCCCACCTGATTCAGAATGGTGGGCATGAGTGTGACCAGCGACGTCGGTGTGTCCACTGTCATTCGATCGCCGCCGCCCGGATAGCGGATGAGCAGGGGGACCCGGATTTCCTCCTCGAACAGAGTGTTGCCATGCTCTGTGAAGCCGCGCTCACCGAACGCCTCGCCGTGATCACCGGTGACGATGATCAGCGAGCTGTCGAACAGGCCGACGGCTTTGAGTTTGTCAAACAGGCGACCGAGGTGAATGTCGAGGAAAGCGATTTCCGCATCATAGTTTGTCACTGCCTCGTGCTGCTCGGGCGGTATGCGGTTGGGTTGCGGCTGCGGCCCGGCATCGTTCGCCGCGCTCGAGTACGGCCTGAGCCGACCATGGAACTGCGGGTGGGCCCGGTACGGCGAATGCGGGTCCATGTAGTTGATGAACAAGAACCGCGGGCCGGGGATCTGGCGGTCCAGCCAGGCGAAGACGCTGGCGTTGACTTCGTCGGCATAGCGGCACCCGTCGGCGGCCCCCGTGAGCCATTGGCACGCATGGCTGAACCACAGCGCAGGAGATATCGTTCGCGGTCGGGCGGAGGCCAGCGCCCTCCGCGAACGATCGTCGTAATACTCGAACCCCTGATTGAAACCGAAGGAGCGATGCAGCATCGCGGCGTTTCCCACGACGGCGGCTGTGCTGTACGAATTGGCCTGCAGTGTTTCCGCCAGGGTCACGAACGCCTCCGCCAACCGGCAAGAGGGCCCCGGGGGCGCGTCCGGCTCCGGCGGACGCCAGTGGACGCCGTGCTCGGTCGGTAGCAGCCCCGTGAAGAGCGACGCGTGCGACTCCAGCGTTCTCGAGCACGGGGCCACCGCCCGCGTGAAGCATGTCGCCTCCTCGGCGAGTGCCGCCAGATTGGGCGTCGTATTCTCAGCGTAGCCGTACACCGACAGATGGTCGGCCCGGGTAGTGTCCATGACGATCAGGACCACATTGGGCCGGGCCGCTCCGACAGGGAACGCTCCACCGCCGTCCGAGTGACCTGCAACGTCGATCGGCTTGAGCATGACGGCCCACAACGCACACCAAGAGCAGGCCAACCCGACGGCACCGACACCAACCGCACCGCGCGAGCAGCTTGCCCAGTCGTCAAGCAGGTTGCGTCGAGCCAACCGCCGGACCACAACCCGACCGAGGAAGTAGACCCCGATCGCAAGCAGCAGGTACGCGGCGTTACCCAGGAAGCTGGTCATGCTGAACGCCGCTGCTTCGTACAGATCGTTGTAGTGATTCCACAGCGTGCCGAACAACGCCACACAGGAAAGCCGCCATGCGTTGACCGAGGAACAGGCCCAGCGGCGGTTCGCCCGCCCCGTTGCGAGCCAGACGCTGAACAGCAGGCAGGCCACGAGAACCGTGATTGAAGCGCCGTCCACGCGCGGCGAGAAACGCTGCCACCAACCGTGCAGCAGGCGCTGGAGAAAGACGACCCCGAAGACGCCGGCATAGGCAGCGAACCACGCCATCTGGATTGATGCTCGAGTCGACGGCCAGTCGACGCCGCCCGGCCGCCATCGGGACCACCACGCGCAGGCCGCTCCCAGCATTGCGCCGCCGAGCGCACCGAGAACTGCATAGGTCGCGATGGCCAGGGGGGGCAGGGCCCATGGGATGTAGTGACCGGTGGCCGCCACGACAACCCCATCGGGCACGGCGCACAGGGCACCGGCGAAGCCTCCGAACGCTGCGCCGTAGAGAACCTGCGAGCCGACGATCCGACGTCGGGCCGTCCCTGACGGGTCGGGCCCGGCGCGCCGGCGACCGCCAGCGCGGGGATCCACGGCGAGAGTGTCCGGCCGGGCGAGTTCGGTCGGGTCGATCGTCTTGTCGCAGACGGTGGTCACTGCTGTGGTTATCGGATCGAGACGCGCGAGTCTGAACATGGCCGATTTGCTGCTCGGGCCATACCGCAACTTCTTATTTCAACTCCATTTACGTTATTTCAGCGAGCGTCGGCCGCGGCATGCCAGGCTGGGGAGGACTCCAAAGCGCGCAGCAGCCGGCACGCGATGCGGGGGACGGTCGGCGTCCGGCACGCATCGGGCATCGTACTGGCCTGTCGGCTTGCCCAGTCGGACCAACGTGTTACAGTGTTTCACTGATGGCAGATCTGCGATACATCGATGACGCCGGTCAGCTTCGGGTCACCCGCTTGGGCAGCGAGCACTTCCTGATCGGCCGGGCCAACACCTGCCAGATCGTATTCGTCGACGACATGATTTCGCGGGAACACGCGCGCCTGGATCGGGACCGCGACGGGCGCTACCGCATCCGCGACCTGGGAAGCCGGAACAAGACGTACGTCAACGGCCAGCAGGTTGCCGAGACGCTTCTGGCGGGCGGTGATGTGATCCGTCTGGGTGACCATGTGTTGGAGTTTCTGGACGACGACCTGCAACCCGAACGCCTGTCGCTCGATTTCCTCACCCCCGACCGCAAGGAGCCTACGGGCAGTGAGTGGGTCAAGATTAAGGCCCCGGTGACGTTGTCGTTGGATCAGATCTCGAAGCTGGCGGGCGTGTCGGCATTCCTGGGGCCGACCTCGCGGGCGGAGGAGATTGCGGAGGCAACGCTGTCGCGGCTGATCGTCGACTTGCAGGCCGATCGCGGGTTCGTCGCCCGCCGCGGCGAGCGCAAAGGCGAGATCGTGCCGATCGCCCATCGCGGCTTGTCGTTGCAGCCCGGCGGATCGCGGATGCCGGTCAGCCAGGCGTTCGTGTCCGCGGCCATGCTGCAGGGCGTGGGCGGTCGCTATCCCAGAGAGGCGTCGCAGATCGACGCCAAGGTGGGTTACGCTGCTACGGGACTGATCGCGCCGCTGGTGCACCGCAACGACATCCTCGGGCTGGTGTACGTGGATCGGGTGGGCGGCACCCAGCCGTTCAGCGCCATCGCGTTGCAGCACATCACGGCCGCGGGGGCGGCTCTCGGCGGGATGATGGCCGAGGCATCACGGCGACTGGCCCAGACGGGCGGCGCATCCGAGGCGGCGTGGCTGTCGGTCGTGCGGCGGATGCAGGCGGCGGCGGGCGCGGTTCCGCAGGCCCAGCCTCCGTTCGAGTCGGCCTGGAAGATGCAGAACGGCGCGCTGCGGTGCGGCGACCTGTGCGATGTGATTGCCGCCGACGACGGGCGTTGCGTGCTGGTCGTCGTGGACGCCGGCGGCGGTGGTGTCGACTCGTTGTCACAGGCAATCGCGATTCGAACGGGGATCCGATCGGCGATCCGCATGTCCGGAGATCCTATGAATCTCCCGCCGGTAATGGACGGTTTGAATCAGGGGCTGGCCGGGCAAAGGAGACGCAGGCTCGTGACCTGCGTTGTTGTGGGAGTGGATCTGGCGGCCGGTCGCATCGCCTACGTGAACGCCGGGGGTCTGCCACCGCTGTTGATGGCGGGACCCGGGAGGCTGATCACGCTGGACCAGCCGTCGCTGATGTTGGGCATCGACGGCGACTACGCGTATGAGGCCGCCAGTGTGGATCTGCCGGCGGACTTCCGCATCGTGTGTCATACCGACGGCCTGACGAATTCCGCCAACGCCTCCGGCGAGGCCTTCGGCGAGCAGCGCCTGCACGAGTTGCTGTTGGACCGCGATTCCTTCACCGAGCCGGCGAGCCTCGCGGAACGCATCCTTGGCGCCGTGTCGACCCACAGGGCCGGTCACGCCGGCGACGACGACGCGACCGTCTTGCTGCTGGGTAAGGGATAGCGGTTTCGTGTCGCGTGATCGGTGGCAGCCGAAGATCAAAGTCGCGATCGACGAACGCGGATCACACGTTGGCCTGGGCAAGTCCCGGCATCGCCGGCTCGAACGCGCCCTGCTTGCCCTGCATCGGACCGGCCGAACCCACAGGGCGGGCGGGTGGCACGCCCACCTTTGCGCGAGGATAGCCATGGCCATTCAGTGGCGGGCAAGCCTCCGAAGGCCGGGCCGTCCCTCGTGTCGCACGGCAATCATCCGTCATACTAACCGCCTCCTTGTCCGGGGCGGGCCTGCAAACGGACCCGGTCGCCAGGAGCTACAACGTGATCGTGATCAAGAACATTGGTGAGCTCGTTGTCGTGCCGCGCGGGCCTGTTCCGGGCCGACAGATGCGCAACGTGCAGCGCCTGCACGACGCATCACTGCTGATCGACGGGGAGACGATCGCCGGATTCGGGCGGCAGGCGGAGTTCGAGGTTCCGGCAGGATGCGACGTGATCGACGCAGCCGGCGGATGCGTAGTGCCGGGGCTGGTGGACTGCCACACCCACACCGTCTTCGCCGGATCGCGCGAAGACGAGTTCGTGCAACGGATCGAGGGCGCCAGCTACGTCGAGATCGCCGAAGCCGGCGGCGGGATCCGAGCGACCGTTGATGCGGTTCGAGCGGCGAGCTGCGA
>CP070691.1:2649353-2711359 GCA_020353195.1 Phycisphaerales bacterium
CGGAGCCGATACCGACTTTGGCAGTCCGGGGTTCCAGGCGCTGCCCGGTTTCGACCTCGACGGCAACCCGAGGTTCGCCGATGATCCGAACACGCCGGATACGGGCCAGGGGACACCGCCAATTGTCGACATGGGCGCGTACGAAGGACCCAATCAAGGTTTCATCATTGATCCCGATGTGATCTCCGTGCCGGAGGGTGGCACGGGTGCATTCACGGTTGCCTTGGCGGCGGACCCGCTCGGCACGGTAACCGTCTCGGTGGCTCGTGTGGCGGGTGATCCTGACATCGTCATACAGGATGGCGCGCTGTTGGCGTTCGATTCCGAGAACTTCACGATTCCGCAAACGGTGACCCTGTTCGCGATCGATGATGTTGATTTCACGAACGACGAGACCATTATCCGCCTTGAGACGCCTGGATTGCCGCCTGCGGCCATCCTGGCGCTTGAAGCGGATGACGAGCCGGTGCCTGCCGTCGTTTACGTCGACAAACAGGCCGTTGGCGCCGACAGCGGCCTGAGTTGGGCGGACGCGTTCACCGAAGTGCGCGATGCACTGCGGGCCGTCGCGAATCGCCCCGGCGTTTCGGAGGTATGGGCCGCCGCCGGAACGTACACCCCCGCCGGGCCAGGAGGCGATCGAAGGGCGAGTTTCAATCTCGTGCAAGGCGTTTCAATCTATGGTGGCTTCAGCGGAGGGGAAACAGTCCGCGAAGAGAGCTATCCAGCGGGGAACGCGACGATTCTGAGTGGCGACCTCAACGGCGACGACGGTCCGGATTGGGAATGGAATGCAGAGAACAGCTACCACGTCGTCACGGCAACCGGGCTGGAGCTTTCCGTGGTCCTCGACGGTTTCACCGTTTCTGGCGGCAATGCCAACGGCATTCTGTCTACCGACAAGTGCGGTGGCGGGATGTACAATCGCTACGCGTCGCCGACGTTGTCTCGCTGCACGTTCAGGAACAACACGGGCGATTACGGCGGAGGGCTTTACAACCAGACCGGGCTGGCGATGAAGCTGGCTTATTGCGACTTCATCGCGAACAATGCGGAGGACAAAGGCGGTGGCGTTTACAATGGCGACTTCACCCCGGAGGCGACCTTTACAAATTGTCGCTTTGCCGGAAACACTGGAACAATCGGCGGGGGTATGGCAAACGAGGTTGACGCAGCCCCCACGTTGATCAATTGCCTGTTCACCGGAAACGTGGCCAGGTACGAAGGCGGCGGATTCGACAACGACGACAACGCCATGCACCCGAGGCTGATCAACTGTACGTTCAGCGGAAACACTGCACTTGGCCCATTCTCGCGGAGGGTCGGCGGGATTCGGAATCATGCATACCAGGAGCTGATACTCACCAACTGCATCCTCTGGGGCAACTCGAATTGGTACGGCACAGGAGAGCGTGCCCAACTCTCCGGACCTGCTTTCCTGAACTACAGCTGTGTCCAGGGTTGGACCGATTCTCTGGGCGGAACTGGAAACCTCGGGGACGACCCGCTGTTCGTGCGAAGTCCTGACGACGGCGGCGACGGCTGGGGCGTCGGTGGCAACGACGATTATGGAGATCTGCATCTGCTGCCCGGCTCACCGTGCATCGACGCGGGGGACAACGCGGCGGTTCCAGCGGATACGACTGACCTCGATGAGGACGGGGATACGGACGAACCGGTCCCGTTCGACCTGGACGGCGATGTCCGCTTCATGGATGACCCGGGCACGTCGGACACTGGAGATGGTGTCCCACCGATCGTGGACATGGGTGCGTACGAATTTCTCCCGGCCTCTCTCGATGTCAAGCCCGGATCGTGTCCGAACTCGTTCAACCGCAAGAGTCGGGGCGCGCTGCATACCGCAGTGTGCGGCACCGAGACGTTCGACGTGACGACGATCGATATCGCGTCGGTTCGGCTCTGTCGGGTCGATGGTATTGGCGGCCAGGTGGCTCCGCACGAAGGGCCGCCGGGACCGCACTCGGTCTTCGATGATGTGGCGACACCGTACTACGGCGAGTCCTGTCACGAACTCGGGGCGGACGGCATCGTCGATCTGCAGATGCACTTCGAGAACGAGGTGGTCACCGCGGTTCTCGAGTTGGATGCGCTGGCTCCGGGCGCGATGGTGGAACTGGTCATCAACGGCAGCCTGCTTGACGGGAGGCCGTTCACGACGGAGGCCGACAGGATCCGCCTCGTGCCGCCGGGGACGCCACCCGGATTGGCTGCTGTTTCATCAACCGTTTGCGAGGTGTGGATCGACGCCTACCCGCTTGATCTTCAGTTGGATGGGGGCGGGTTCGCCAACTTCGAGCGGAGCTACCCGCAGACTTCCCTGGTCACTCTGACCGCGCCGCGAATGGCTGACGGTCGGCGGTTCGTGCGTTGGGAAGTCAACGGGCAGCCGCAGACCGACGGCGAGAGGAGCCTTGGCTTCGAGGTCGTGCGTGACGTGATGGAGGTGACCGCGGTCTACCGCAACCCGGTGGTGGAGCAGGGGCAGGCTGGCGGCGCCGAGGAAGTGAGTACGGAGCCGATCGGCGGCGCGATGCAGCCACAGGGCCGGTGATGGGAGCCGGAAGTGAGTTCCCAAGCGCCCCCCCTTCAGGAGCAGCAGTTCCGGCGGGGGACGTCGGATCGGGACCAAGGGGCTTTCCCGTGCAGAGCACGTTGTCTGCCTTGTCGGCCCATCCGGGCAAAGAAGGAATAAGCCATGTCTCGTCTGTTTTCTGTTTGCATGCTCACGGTACTGCCTGCCGTCGTGCTCCTGGTAGTCGCCACGACCATTGTACAAGCCCAGACCACTTGCCATGTGGACGACGACGCACCGAGCGATCCGGGGCCGGGCGATCCAACGGTCAGCGATCCGCTAGAGGATGGATCCGCCCAGCCTCCATCTGTTACCGTTCCCATCACTGCGGGGGCAAGGGAATCTCCGGTGATGGACCGCGTGACTGTGGATCCGCCGGAGATCAGGGCGGGGCACCGGGAGCAGATCGATGATCCTCCCGGGGTTGTGCCCGACAGGAGATCCGTAGCGCGCGGGGCATCCCGTAGCACTTGGACGGTCGGGTCGTATACGAGCATACAGGTGAACGTGGATGCGTCGGGCGCGAACATTCCCGACGATGCGGCCAACGAACCGTCGATCGCCATCGATCCGACGAACCCCGGACGGATCGTGATTGGCTGGCGGCAGTTCGACACGATCGCGTCCAACTTCCGCCAGGCCGGTTGGGCCTACAGTCACGATGCCGGCCACTCGTGGACGTTTCCCGGCGTCTTGCAGCCGGGCGTCTTCCGGAGCGACCCGGTCCTGGATAGCGACACCGACGGCAACTTCTATTACCAGAGTGCCAGGCTCACGTCCACGGGTGACGTGACCAACGAGATATTCAGATCAACGGACGGCGGCATATCCTGGGAGGCTCCGCTCCCCGCGTACGGCGGTGACAAGAATTGGATGGTTATCGATCGCACCGACAGTATGGGGCGCGGCAATATCTACGCCATTTGGCAGCGGTTCTCCAACTGCTGCGGCGACGACACATTCACGCGGAGCACAAATGGCGGCGCGAGTTTCATCTACCCTATTCACATACCAGGTTCGCCCACGTTCGGCACGATTGCCGTCGGGCCCGATGGCGAGGTCTACGCTGCTGGTATTGAAGCCATTAACTTCCAAAACTTCGATGTATTCATCGTGGCTAAGTCGACTGACGCCTGCGATCCATCAATGACACCCAGTTTCGTGACCACGTACATTGACCTCGGCGGGAGCCTCCGTTTCGGCATCGGCCCCAATCCGGACGGTCTCCTGGGGCAGGCATGGGTGGCCACCGACCACTCCAGCGGGGCGACGCGCGGGAACGTGTACGCGCTCTGCTCCGTCGATCCGGCGGGGCCGGACCCGCTCGACGTCATGTTCACACGAAGCACCGACGGCGGTTCGACGTGGAGCAACCCAGTCCAGGTGAACGACGTGCGCTCGGGGTGGCAGTGGTTCGGGACCATGTCGGTGGCACCAACCGGACGGATCGACGTGATCTGGAACGACACGCGGAACGACCCCACCGGAAACGAGTCCGAGGTGTACTACTCCTATTCCGAAGACGCAGGTGTCACCTGGTCGACCAACGAGCCGGTCAGCCTCCCGTTCAACCATTTCCTCGGCTACCCCAACCAGTACAAGCTCGGCGACTACTACGACATGATTTCCGATGACTTGGGCGTCAGTTTGGCCTATGCGGCGACGTTCAACGGGGAGCAGGACGTCTATTACCTGCGGATCGAGGCATTTGACTGCAATGGGAACGGCATCCCCGATACGATTGACATTGCTGAAGGAACCAGCATGGACTGCCAGCCCAACGGCCACCCCGACGAATGCGACATTGATGACGGTATGAGCTGGGACTGCAACAACAGCGGAATTCCCGATGAATGCGACGTGGCCGAGGGGACCAGCGAGGACTGCAACGGCGACATCGTGCCCGATGAGTGCCAGATCACCGGCAACGACTGCAACGGCAATGTCGTGCCCGACGACTGCGAACCCGACTGCAACGGGAACGACATTCCCGACGATTGCGACATCGCCGGCGATCCGGGCCTGGACCTCAACGTCAACGGCATCCCCGACTCCTGCGAAGCCGAGCCCCGCCTCGAGTGCGGCGTCGTTGCCGTGGGCGATTCTGCGGTCACAGTGCCTCTGAACAACACGTACGACAGCCCCGTTGTCGTCTGCTCCGCGCAGTATGACAACAACACACTGCCTGTCGTCACCCGTGTCAGCAACGTCACCCCCACGAGCTTCGACGTGCACCTCCAGAACCCGTCCGGCAACCCCGTGACGACGGACAACGTCAGCTACCTGGTGATCGAGGAGGGCGTGAGCACGATCGATGGCGTAGAGTTCGAGGCCTGGACGTACACCTCGACCGTCGTAGACCTGAATCTCAGCTGGGTCGGCGAACTGCAGCGCCATAAGCGAAGCCATGTCAACCCTGTCGTGCTCGGGCAGGTGATGAGCGAGAACGATCCTGACTGGTCCGTGTTCTGGTGTCAGGGGGCGACCGCCGGCGATCCCCCGAGCCCAACGCTCCTGCGCACCGGCAAGCACGTCGGCTCGGACCTCGACGTGACCCGCGCGCCGGAGACGGTCGGCGTCATCGTGACCGAAGCCGGTCACTCTACGATCGGCGGCGTGGGGTTCGAGGCCCGGCTGGGCGACGCCACGGTCCAGGGCGTCGATAACGCACCACCGTATCCGTATTCGTTTGACACGGCCTTTGCGACCGCGCCGACGGTGGCTGTGGTGAGCCAGGCGGGGATGATCGGGGCCGATGGATCCTGGGCCCAGGCCTACGGTCCGACGCTCGCTACGACCACGACGCTGAACCTCTCGCTGGACGAGGACCAGCTTGAAGACACGGAGCGTCGGCATACGCCCGAGCGCGTCGCCTACGCGGTGTTTGAGCACCCGTTGGTCTACCCGTCCGTCGGCGATGGCGATTTCGATCTTGATGGTGACGTGGACCTGAAGGACTTCGGCGGTTTCCAGGTCTGCTTCGACCAGACTGCGGGCGGCGGGTGTCAGCCTGGCGACATGAACGGCGATGATTTCATTGACGCCGCCGACATTGCGCCGTTCGTCAACACCCTGATCGGCCCGTAACGTCGGCCACGAACCGGCAGCTGGCAAACATCGGTTCAGACATGAGAGAGAAATCACAATGAAGCGCGCTTTTGGCGGGAACGAAGGAATGCGGCTTCAAATCGTAGCCGGTTTCGCGGCCGTTGCGCTCACGCTTGGCCTTGGAGGGTTCTCTGCCGATGCTCGGCAGATGTATTGGACTGATATGGGAACCGACAAGATCCAACGTTCCAATCTGGATGGTTCGGGCGTCAATGACGTGTTGTCTCCGGTGCTCCACATGCCGGGCGGGATTGCCTTGGACCCTGCGGGGGGCAAGATGTACTGGACGGATTGGGAGAAACGGAAGATTCAGCGCGCGAACCTCGATGGGTTGGGCATCGAAGACCTTGTTACCCTCGGGCCGATCTCACCGTGGGCAATTGCCCTCGATCCCACCGACGGCAAAATGTACTGGACTGCCGTCGGAAGCGATTTCGAAGACGGGGCGATCCAGCGAGCCAATCTGGACGGCTCCAACGTCGAGACGGTCATCACCTCCGGTGATACGTCGCACCCGGGAGGAATCGCCCTCGACCTAGCTGCCGGGAAGATGTACTGGATTGACTGGAGTGATCCGTATTCTCCCAGAATCCGGCGGGCCAATCTGGATGGCTCAGGTATTGAAGACCTCATTACGGCCGGCTTAAATGACCCGAAGTACATTGCCCTCGACTTGGGCGCGGGGAAGATGTACTGGACGGATGGCGCAGGACGCAAAATTCAGCGCGCCAACCTGGATGGATCGAATCTCGAAGATGTTCTCACAACGGGTTCAAGTTGCCCACTGGACATCGCGCTCGATTCGAGCGGGGGGAAACTGTATTGGCTTGATGCTCATGTGATTCACCGAGCTGACTTCGATGGGTCAGACGTTGAAGATCTTATCACCTTATGGGGAGGGGTATTCGAGTCATTCGGCCTTGCCCTTGATTTGACCTCGGGGCAGATCTACTGGACCGAAGCCAATACCGACTGCACTACTGGTCCAGCGAGAATCCGGCGTGCGAGTCTCGATGGATCAGCCATCGAAGACGTCATCGGAACGGGCATTTTCTCCCCTTTGGCGCTGGCGCTCGACTTGGGCGCGGGCAAGGTGTATTGGACGAACGGAGATCCTGACGATTGCGAGGTGGGCGCGATGCTGCGCGCCGATCTGGATGGCTCGAACGTTGAAGACGTCACAACGGCTCCGGGTGTTCCGCAGTCAGTAGCACTCGACCTAGTGGCCACCAAGATCTACTGGCATGATGGCTACGATGGAATTATCCGACGCGCGAACCTTGATGCGTCAGATGTCGAAGACCTCATCGACACAGGCTGCGAGTACTCCGCGATTGCCCTGGACACGGCCGCCGGCAAGATCTACTGGACTGAGCCCTGCCATTACGTGGTCCGCCGCGCGAACCTGGACGGGTCCGATGTCGAAGAACTCGTCACGGGACAAACTGGCCTGTACTCCGGACAGGGGATAGTGCTCGACGTCGGCGCGGGCAAGATGTATTGGAGTCATAATCGCTACATACAACGTGCCAGTCTGGATGGCTCGAACATCGAAGTCCTCGTCTCACTGGCCGCGGATTCGGGTGCACCAATGGGAATTGCTCTCGACGTTGCCGCGGGCAAGATGTACTGGACTGCTCACTACTCGCATCCATACGCAGCCAAGGTTCAGCGCGCCAATCTCGACGGTTCAGATATCGAAGACCTGGTTACGCTCGCGTTTCCTTCGGACCTCAGGGGGATCGCTCTCGACCTTCGCGTCGCCGCTGACCTTGACTGGGACGGCGATGTGGACCTGGATGACTACGAACTATGGCTGACATGTCTGGCCGGACCGGGCGTGCCGGCAGTCGGCGGATGTCAGCACGGTGATCTCGACCGAGACAGTGACGTCGACCTGGAGGACTACGCCCTCTTCCAGCGGGGATTCACAGGGCCGCTGCCGCCTCCCATCGTGCTGGACACCGTCCGAATCGGGAACCCTGGCAATGCTGACGACACGCATGACGATGGCCACGGCGGCGTGGACTACGTCTACAACATCGGCAAGTACGAGGTAACCGCGGGCCAGTACACCGTGTTTCTCAACGCCGTGGCGGCGACAGACACGTATTCGCTGTATAGCATGTACATGGATGTCGACTACTACGATCAGGCCTGTAACATCGTCCGCACCGGTTCGTCCGGCAGCTATACGTACAGCGTGGCCCCGGACTGGGCGAACCGGCCGGTGACCTTCGTTTCCTGGGGTGACGCGGCGCGGTTCGCCAACTGGCTCCACAACGGGCAGCCGACGGGAGACCAGGACCTGACGACTACCGAAGACGGGTCCTACTATCTTGACGGTGCGATGACCAACGGCGAGTTGTTGTTGATCACCCGCGAGCCCGATGCCACGTGGGTAATCCCCACCGAGGACGAATGGTACAAGGCGGCATATCACAGGAACGACGGCGTAACAGGCAACTACTGGACCTTTCCCACGGGCACCTACAGCCCCCCGAGCAACGATCTTGTAGACCCCGACCCGGGCAACAACGCGACGTATCTCAGCTACGACGGTAGTTGGTACCACACGATCGGCAGCCCGTACTACCGCACGGAGGTCGGTGCTCACGAGAACTCGGACAGCCCCTACGGCACGTACGACCAGGGCGGGAACGTGTGGGAGTGGAATGAGAGCATCGTTGATTATGGGTGGCCATATCCTGATGGGTATCGCGGGATTCGTGGGGGGGCATTCGACATTCCCTTCCTCTTCCTGCACGCGGCGTGTCGCAACAGGAACAACCCGTCTCACGACGGTGACAACCTCGGGTTCCGTGTCGCCGAGGTTCCCGAACCCGTGGTGCTTTCGCTGGACATCAAGCCCGGTTCCTGCCCGAACTCGTTCAACCGCAAGAGTCGCGGCGTGCTGCATACGGCCGTGTGTGGCACCGAGACCTTCGACGTGACGACGATCGATATCGCGTCGGTCCGGCTCTTGCGCGCGGACGGTGTCGGCGGTGAGGTGGCTCCGCACGAAGGGCCGCCGGGGCCGCACTCCTTCTTCGACGACGTGGCCACACCGTACTACGGCGAGTCCTGTCACGAGCTCGGAGCGGATGGTATCATCGATCTGCAGATGCACTTCGAGAACGAGGTGGTCACCACCGTTCTCGACCTCGATGCGCTGGCCCCGGGCGCGGTGGTGGAACTGCTCATCAACGGCAGCCTGCTTGACGGCACCCCGTTCACGACGGAGGGAGACAGCATCCGCCTCGTGCCGCCGGGCGGGCCGCCCGGGTTGGTCGCGATTCGGTCGACCGTACCGGACGTGTGGATCGACGCGTATCCGCTGGACCTCCAGTTGGACGACGGCGGGTTCGCCGACTTCGAGCGGAGCTACCCTCAGAGCACCGTGGTTACGTACATTGCGCCGCGGATGGCTGACGGTGTGCGGTTCGCATATTGGCAGATCGACGGCCAGCCGCAGGCGCGCGGTCAGACTGCCGTCAGCTTCGAGGTCGTCGGTGAGGTGACGGAGGCGGACGCAGTCTTCCGCAACCCGACGCTTGAGGGAGTTCAGGGAACTCCGGTCGAGCCAATCGAGATGCAGCCGATCGGCAGCATGATGCAGCCACAAGGCCGGTGATTAGAACCAGATATCGCTTTTGTCACTTGACTCACCGGGCCCGCCTTCTCCTGTAACTGTTGATCTGCCGCGGTTGATGCTTCGACCACCCGGGCCGGTACGCCTGTCTCTTCTTGTGGCCGCGGATAGACTGGCGGAACCCGAAGAGCGCGGCGAGAGTCTCGATCAGTGCGGTCGATACGTTCATAGGAAGCTCTCCGATGGTAGTTGCGGCTGGTCAACCGCTGACCGGCGAACCGCAGGGACCCGTCAGGCGTCCAGATCGCCGCTGGAAGGGATGCAGAGCCGGTGCAGCGTGCCCCTGGTCGGGCTGCCGGGCAGAGATTGTCACAGGCCGGCGCACGCAGCCCGGAAGCTCACTCCCATCAAGGTGGGTATTGGGGAAAACCCGAAGGCCGTGCATGCAGTGCCACTTCACTGACAGCATGGAATCCCCCAATTGCGCGTCCGCGGGTCCGGTTCTGCATTGGATGAAGAGTCCCGTTTTGATAGGATGATCACCTTGGCTGCCATGTTCCGCGTGCAGTCCAGCTTCCGGGTGGTGGCTTGCTGGTTCACGCCGTCCAGAAGCTGCCCGGGCGATGGCGAGAGCCGGCTCCTCCCGTTGTGCGGGTCTTCCGGCCGGGCAGGTCGAACAGCTCTGCATTGATGATGAGGCTGCCGTCTACTGGCCCGTCGGCCACAGCGACGACAATCTAGGCATCACGCGGCTGCGAGTACGCCCGCATCGTCAACAGTCGCTGCACTACGCCTATCTGAGCGTGCTCAACTCCTCTTCCGAAACCGCGGAGGTGCAGCTTGTCTTCGAAGTCGACGGTGCAACGAGCGCCGTCGAGCCGGCCACCATCCCGGCCGGCGAGGTCTGGGAGAAGACGGTGGCTCTCGAGGCTCCTGACGGCGGCGTGCTCCGCGTGTGGATCGACCACACCGACGACCTCGCGATGGATGGCGAGGCCTACGCGATCCTCGAACCTATCGAGGCGGCGCAAGTGCTGCTTGTCACCACGTCGGACGAGGCCTTCTTTTTCGAACAGGCACTGCTGGCGATGGAGCCGCTAGTCGACCCGGACGCCAGCCGCACGATGAGCGTCGAAGACTACGATGCCCTGGATACGGATTCCGTCTCTCTTGACCTGATCATCTTCAACAACTGCCGACCGCATGCTCTGCCGGACGCCGGGAGCTTCGTTTTTGTGAACGCCTGGCCGGCGGACGTTCCGGCGAGATCCCTCGGCATGATCGCGCAACCGGACCTTCTGTTGGTGCGTCGCGATCATCCGCTGCTTCGATATCTCTCTATCGGGTCCGTCCGGCTGGCCCGTGCCCACGAAGTGGACTTGATCGAACGCGCAACCGTGCTGGCCCGGACGACTGGCGGCGACCCGCTTGTTTTCCTGTGTCAGCAGCCGAACCGTCAGATGCTCTGCCTGGCCTTTGACGTGTTGGAGAGCGACCTGCCGTTCCGCAACGCCTTTCCCATGCTGCTTCGCAATGCTGTGGTACATCTGGTTTCGGAGCAAACCGCATGGGTTCACCAGCAATACTGCATTGGCGACGTGATCGAGCCGCTTCGCCCGCTGCCCGAACGCCTGAGGGAGATTAGCGTGGCCCGGTTGCGAGGCGATGACTTCGCCGAGCAATCGGTGCCGGTTCGTGGCGGGTCTTTCCTCTTCGGTCAGACCGACGAGCAGGGTCCGCTCCGGTTTGCGATCGGCGACGATGTCGCATATGCCGCGGTGAATCTGACAGACGCGCGCGAATCGCGCATTACACCAGTCCTCGCGCCATACGATCCGACCGAGCGCTTGGCCCTGACGGGTCGGCTCCTCGGCGCCGTTCCGTGGCTGGCATTGGCGACCGCCGCCACGCTGCTGATCGGCATCGAGTGGCTGACCTATCACTATCGCTGGACGGAGTGAACCGTGAGTTTCGAGGTCGCCTGGTACTGGCTGCTTCTGCCCCCACTGCTGTTCTATGTGTGGTGGATCAGCCGGCGCAGCTATGCGCAGCTCCATCCCACGGCGCGACGGGTCAGCCTGGTGCTGCGCACACTGGTTTTGCTTTTGCTGATCGCAGGCGTCACGCGTCCGACCTACCTGAGCCGGTCCAGCCAGCACCATCTGGTCTTCGTGCTGGACGTCTCCAAGAGTATCACGATGGAGAACCTGGACGCCGCCCTCGATGACATCGACCGGCTCGCTCGACAAGCCGGACAGCGCAGCGGTGATTGCCGTATCAGCGTGGTGGCTTTCGGTCGTCAGGCGAACCTGCTGGTGCGCGCGCAGGACCGGTGGGAAGGCTGGCTGCCCGAGGTGCGCGAGAAGGTCCGCTACCACGCTTCGCTACCAGAGCTCTACGAGAAGCGCACCGCCCTA
This sequence comes from Phycisphaerales bacterium, assembly GCA_020353195.1. GTDB lineage: Bacteria > Planctomycetota > Phycisphaerae > UBA1845 > UBA1845 > JAFGJQ01. The sequence continues at coordinate 2,661,064 of CP070691.1, forward strand.
GTTTCCGCCAATGCGTCCGCGAGCGCGGACGAGTTACAGGAGATCGAGGCGCGAATTGCGGAGATCGAGCGTTTCCGTGATCAAGTGGCCGGCGATCAGACCGATATCGAGCGCGCCATGCGGCTCGCCCTGAACTGCGGCTCGACACACGAGCACTGCGACGTTTACGTTCTTACCGACGGCAACTTCAACCAGGGGCGCTGGCAGAAGGCCTGGAATGCCGCCGCGGACGGCGACGCAACCGTGCACACGATCGTGCTCGACAAGCCCTTGCCGCCGGAAGTGGCCGCCGCGGACCTGGCGTTGCCGCCGACGGTTCGCGTCAACCAGGGCTTCACGGCTGAAGTCCATATTGCCAGCACAACGCGGACACGGGCCGAACTGCGTGTCTTTCGCGACGGCTACGCCGTGGATCGACGTGCGGTCGAGTTAATGCCGGGCGAGAACAACTTCAAGATCCCCGGTCTGTATGTTCGCGAGAAGGGGTTTCACGTCGTCGAAGTAGTTGTGCGGGCTGAGCAGGATACGCAACTCCAGAACAACACGATCCGTTCGCTGGTAGTCGTGCCTGGCGAGGCTCGGATTCTGTACGTCGACGGCGACGAGGATCAGATCCCGTACCTCAAGAGCGCCCTGGAACTCGAGGGCATGCTCGTTGAGGGCCGCCCTGCCACCGGCGTACCGCAGAACCTATCCGAGCTTCTCGGCTTCGATGCCTTCATCCTGTCCAACGTTCCCGCCGATCGCCTTTCACGCCGACAGATGCAAACGATCCGGACCTACGTTCGGGATTTTGGCGGAGGTTTCCTCATGCTGGGCGGCGACGAGAGCTTTGGCCTCGGCGGCTACTTTCATACTCCGATCGAAGAGATACTGCCGGTTCGCATGCCCATCCAGAAAGACCTCATCCGACCCTCGCTCGGGATCATGCTGGTGATCGACAAGTCCGGCAGCATGGAGGGCGTCAAGATCCAACTTGCCAAACGGGCGGCGATCGCCACTGCTGAGGCGATCAACCCGCGCGATCAGATCGGGGTAATCGGTTTCGATGGCGAGTCAAGAGTCATCCTCGAACTCACCTCTGCCGCCGATCGCGCTACCATAACCAACCATATCTCTGCGCTCGATGCCGGCGGCGGCACTTTCCTGTACCCCGCCCTGGAAGACGCACACGGCCGCCTGCTCAACAGCAACGCCCGTCGCAAGCACGTCATCGTGCTTTCCGACGGACAAACTCAGGGCTTCGGATATGAGGACATCGTACAGGCTATGGCGGCCGACGGCATCACCTTGTCGGCGGTCGGGATCGGCGACGGCGCTGACATGAACCTGATGGAGGGTATCGCCATGGCCGGCGGCGGACGAGCCTACTTCACCAGTGATTTATACAGTATTCCACAGATCTTCACCCGCGAGGCCCTGCGCGCCTCGAGGAGCATGCTCGTCGAGCGCCTCGTACAACCTGTCGCAATCAGCGACGACGTCGCGCTAGCAGAGATCGACACCGACGAGTTTCCGCTGCTCACCGGCTACGTTGCCACCACTCCGAAGGCGGCCGCGAACGTCATCCTGGTCTCGGATTCAGGCGATCCACTCTTGGCGAATTGGCGTTACGGACTCGGTCGAACGGTGGCGTTCACGTCGGAGACCAAGCCGCGCTGGGCGGAGGACTGGCTTGAGTGGCCCGACTTCGCAAAGTTCTGGAGCCAGCTTGTCCGCAGCGTCACCGGTGAGAATCTTGCCAGGGCCCTATCGGTTGAGTGCAGCCACTCCCTGGAGGGGACGAGTGTCGACTTGGCTGCGGATGTGCGCGACTCCAGCGGCAACTTTGTGACCGGCGTCGCGCTGGAGCTGTCCTTCCTGGATGCGAACGGGCGGACGCGACAGATCCCGGTTGTACAGCGGGGCCCCGGGCTGTTCGAGGCACGTGTGCCCAAGATCACCTACGGGCAGGACCAGCAGTTTTCATGGCGCTTCAGCAACGGGGACAAAGGTGAGCAAGCCACTTCCTATGGTTTCGTCTATTCGTTCTCGCCGGAGTTCCGCACGCTCGGCGTCGCCAGGGACATTCTCGGGCAAGTCCGCACTCGCGCCGGCGGCGAGCACATGGCCGTCGGCCAGTCAAACCTGGTCACGAGCGAACATACTGGCTCGCATTGGATCCAGCTCTGGCCCTATCTGATCGTCACCGCGCTGCTGATCGTCCCCTTCGATATTCTCTGTCGTCGTCTTGGCTAGCGAAACACCTCGCACGGCCGGCCGTCCAAGTTGGAGAATCCCGCCGTTTCCGGAGACGGCGCACGGCGCGGCCGACGGGTGAGCTGCGTGCGGTCTGGGCCAGCGCGCGGTACTCAACGCACGGTCCAACACGCGCCAACTGCTCTGTTGACGTGCAACAAACCTGTTGTGAAGACCGCGCGCAACATGCTCAGTACGCAGAGCACACGCAGTTGTTTCGGCATCCCCGAGGCATTGTGCTTTCAGGGAGTGTACGGAATCCGTAGGACCTGTCCCGCGTGAAACGAACGGGCTCACGACGCGGAGGCCGCAGGCAGGCGGCTGCGGTTGGGGATGTGTCGGGTTGCACCCGAGTAGCTGGACGAGGGGTGCTCACGAGAGGATTTCAGGCGCGGTTCACGCTGTAACTGGTCCGCCCTGCGTGTCAGGCGTCGTCAGGGCTAGCTTGGTGGCGAGAAGTTTGCGGCGGTTCTGTGGCGTTCGAGAACACAGAAACACAGCTTGGCGAGCAAACTTCAATGCGTTGACTGCGTCGCAGCATCTTGGTAACTTTGTGGTTGGCTCGTCCGGGAAACGGCGCGAGGTGAGCGAGCAGAGAATCCCCCCTTGGTAACCCTCTGGAAAGCAGACAGGGGGAAGGTCGCGATGGGTTTCAAGCTTGCCATCAGCGGGAAAGGCGGCGTCGGCAAGTCGACCGTGGCGGCGATGTTCGCTCATCTGGCTGCGGCAGACGGGGCACGCGTGCTCGCCATCGATGCGGATCCGGATGCGAATCTGGCGGCGGCGCTCGGCATGCCGGCGGCTGAGCGGCGTAAGATCGTGCCTTTGGCTGAACGGCGGGCCCTGATTGAGCAGCGGACCGGCGCGAAGGTGAAGCAGTACGGCCAGGTCTTCAAGTTGAACCCGGACGTTGCAGACATTGCGGAGAAGGAATCGGCGCGGTTTCGCGACGTGCATCTACTGGTGCTCGGCGCGATCGAGAGCGGCGGATCGGGCTGCGCGTGTCCGGAGAGTGTGCTTCTACGGGCGCTGCTGATGGACGTGGTTCTCCACAAGGATGATTGGGTCATTCTGGACTTCGAAGCGGGCCTGGAGCATCTTGGGCGCGCCACCGCGCAGGGGGTCGACCTCATGCTCATCGTCGTCGAGCCCGGGCGCCGCGCCGTGGAAACCGCTGCTGCCGTACGGCGCCTGTCCAACGAGGTCGGCATCCGCCACGTGGCGGTGCTTGGCAACAAGCTGGCGAGCGACGAGGATCGCGTGTTTTTGGAGCACGCGCTGGCCGGGGAGGACTACCTGGGCGGCCTGCCATTCAGCGAGATCATCCACCGAGCCGACCGCGAGGATGTGCCGCTCGTGGATGCCGCGGACGCGGAACTACTGGGGCAATTTCGGGTGTTGTGGGAACGGGTCAAAGAACGATTAACGTGCTAACTGATTCGGCGGATCGCCACGCCCGGCAAACTGACGGCGAAACTGCTTGGGGGTCAGCTTACGATAGCGCTTGAACACCTTGGTGAAATAGCTCTGGTCTTTGAAGCCGGTCTCCGCCACAACTGCCTTCATGGGCAGGTTTCCATTGACGATCAGTTCGGCGGCTCGGCCGATGCGCATGCGGTTCAGAAGTTCAGTAAAAGTCGCACCGGACTCCTTGCGCAGCAGATAGGAGAAATATGACGGCGAAAGATGCGCGGCCCGGGCCACGTCGTCGCGGGACACGCGCTCGCAGCAGTGGCGCTCCATATAGGCAAGGGCGTCGAACAGCAGGACCCCGGTGTCGCGCTGTCGATTGCGCCGGCAGGCCTCCATCAGATGTTCAAGCATCCCCGTGACCCAATGGGTCAGCTTCTCCTCCGAGTCGACGCGGGATAGATCGGTCATACGCGCGAAGTTGGTACCCAGAAGCTCCTCGGGATTGCCACCGCCCTCCACTGCACTCCGGGTCATGCTCACCACCAACTCGAGCAGGAAGCTCTTGGTGAGGTCGAGTCGGCCGCTGGCCTGCTGATAGATCGCGAACAGGATGCGGTTGAGAATCTCGCGGGCCTGCCGGTGATCAGCGGTCCGCACAGCAGAGAAGAGCGCGGGTTCCTCTTTGAGATACAGGTGTCGGATGTTGCTGACCGAGGCGGCCTTGTAAGCGTGGATGGCGTACGCGCGCTGCTGCTCGCTGAGGTATTCCTGCCGCCGTTGCTCCAGCGCCGAAGCGTTGGTCAGATTCTCGCGCTCGGCCAGTTCGCGAAGCTGCGTACACGCAAGACGAATGTCCAGGGGCGGGCGGCCTGCTCCACCGGCGAATACACGTCTTTCCGTAGCACTGGCTACCAGCCCGCCGATGAGCTCCTGATTCCGCATAAGCGGCACCGCCCACTGGAGCCGATTCCGGCCGCATGCGACGACGGTCGACTCACCCCATCGCAAGGCGTCCTGAACGGCGGCACGTCGGGCGTGCCGGTGTCCTTCGTTGTCCTGTTCGAAACGCGGGACGTGCCCGAAGACGACGTCCCCCTCTTGTGTGATTGCACAGAGGTCCACACGGAACGCGCGCTGATATTCCCACGCCAGGCGGTCAAAGGTCTCTCGATCGAGACCGATGTTCCCCCGCATGCGGGTGCGTCTTGTCCGCGTTCGCTGGTTTCGCTGCGTGGGCACAACGAACCCCTCACAGAACGCCATCCGGGGCCAAAACGAGCGCGTACGATTTTACCAAAACCGCCGGACAGATGACAAGCGTCACGCGGCGGGAAGGGCTACAATCAGGTTTCGACGACCTGACCGGCGTTGCCAGGCAGAAGCCGGTCGAGCCGCCGTCTGTGCGAACCATGATCAGACGTGGGACCACCGTGGAGCGAGGAGACTGGAGATGGATATCACGCCCAGGTGTATCGCCACGGCGATCGGCTCGATGCCGTACGCCGAACCGGAGCGGGCGCTCGAAGTGATCTTCGGCGCGATCCCGACGGCGCCGATCTGGCCGCAGTTGTCCAGGCGCGGACTGCGCGAGCAGATGGAGATCCAGTATTCTGAGGGACTGCCGCGGATCGTGATCGATGACCAGAAGGCCCGCATGTACGTCGACACGAGTGGCGACTACTCCGAGGAGTTGGCCGCGTTCTACGAGGGCTACATGGTGGCCGAGGAGCGCGGCGATTGCTCGTCGGCAGCGATCACGCCCGCGTTTTCTGCGGGCATTCCGGCGCTGGAAGGCAGGTTGAAGTCGGACGGCAAGAGGCTGCCCTTCGTCAAGTGTCAGACCACGGGGCCGGTCTCGTTCGCGCTGACCATCGTGGATGAGAACAAACGCGCAATTTTCTACAACGAGGAGTTCGTCGACCCGGTGGTCAAGGGCCTGGCGATGAAGTGCCGCTGGCAGATCCAGAAGTTCAAGCCCTACGCGGACAACGTCATCTGCTTCATCGACGAGCCGATTCTGTCGGCGTTCGGCAGTTCCACCTACGTCTCCGTGCAGCGGGAGGACGTGACCGCCAAGCTCGGCGAAGTGATCGAGGCGATCCACGCTGAGGGGGCGATTGCCGGTGTACACTGTTGCGGCAACACAGACTGGTCGCTCCTGGTGGATGCCGGCGCGGATATTGTGAATTTCGATGCGTTCCAGTTCGGGGAGACGGTGGCGCTTTATCCGGAGCACATGAAGACCCACCTTGTCCAGCGCAAGAATGCGCTGGCCTGGGGCGTGGTGCCGACGAGCACGGCGATCCGAGACGAGTCGGCCGCCAGTCTGATCGAGCGGTTTGAGAAGCTGGCCGACCATCTGGCGGCAAAGACCGGTGTCAATAAGCGGACCATCGCGGAACAGGCCTTCATCACACCGTCGTGCGGCACAGGTTCCATGGAGGTCGCTGACGCCGAACGCGTGTTTGCGTTGCTGGGCGAGACCAGCCAGGCTTTACGTGAGCGGTACGGATTCTGAGTGAGCTGGACACTGGCCATCACGGGTAAGGGCGGCGTGGGCAAGACCACCTTAGCTGCCCTTGCGGTCCGCTGGCTGACTGAAAACGGCCGGGGGCCGGTATTGGCGGTCGATGCCGACCCCAACACGTGCCTTGATGTGTTGCTCGGCGTGCGGGTCACATCGGCGGTCGGCTCGGTCCGCGAGGAGGCGCGGCAGATTGTCCAGGCGCACGCCACGTCCACCGGCGGAATGGGCAAGCAGCACCTGCTCGAGATGAAGATCGAGCAGAGCCTGATCGAGACCGACCGTTTCGATCTGATCGCGATGGGGCGCCCGGAGGGACCGGGGTGTTACTGCTATGCCAACAACGTTCTCAGTGCCGCGCTCCGCAAGTTGGCGGACGCCTACCCGGCCGTAGTGATCGACAACGAAGCCGGGTTGGAGAATCTGAGTCGCCGCATTGTGCAGCGTGTCGATCACCTGCTCTTCGTGGCCGACCCCTCCGCTCGGGGCCTCGCCACAGCGCGGCGTCTGTACGACTTGGCCGTGGAGATGCATATCGAGGCCGGCGTGCTGGGCGTCGTGATCAACCGGGCCCGCGACGACCAGTGCCTCCATCGTGCCCGTGGGTTTTTCGACGGTACACCGGTTGAAGTCTTCGGCTCCGTTCCGGACGATCCTGAGTTCGGCAGTCGCGACGCCGGGGGTGAGCCGATCTGGACGTTGCCGCGCGAGAGCCCCGTCTTCAAGGCGGCCGAGGAGATTTTTAGGGCGCCGAACCCAGTAGTCGGCACCCGGTGATGACGATGGCGTTGAAGGGACGATGGCCAAGATCAGACGACCTGACGAAAAAGCCACGGACGCGGCAAGCGTGTCGATGCTCGAGAAGGCGGCTGCCGACGGCGTGACCGACGCCTTTGCCCGCGCCGACGCACAGGGCCGTGGTTGCGGTTTCGGAACCGATGGCGTCTGCTGTCGCCTCTGTCACATGGGACCGTGCCGGATTGCGCCCAGGTCGCCGCTCGGTATCTGCGGGGCCGGTGCCGACACGATAGCCGCGCGGAATCTCCTGCGCGAGGTCACGGCCGGAGCTGCGGCGCACAGCGACCACGGACGCGGCCTCGTCTTGCTCCTGAAAGCGGTGGCGGAAGGTCGCGGCGGCGATTACCAGATCAAGGACGACCATCGACTGCGCACGGCGGCCTCGGAGTGGGGTGTCGCTATCGACGGATTGCCGTCGAACGAAATCGCTACGAAGCTGGTTGCCGTTTTTCAGAAGGAGTTTTCGTTACAGGAAGGCAAGCTGAGAACCCTCGCGTTGGCGCCGGTCCCGCGTCAGGGCGTGTGGGATCGCCTGGGAATCGCGCCGCGCGGGATCGATTCCTCCATTGTCGAAGCCCTGCACCGCACACACATGGGCGTGGACCACGATTATCGCAACCTGGTACACGGCGCGCTGAAGACCGCGCTGGCTGACGGCTGGGGTGGTTCCATGATCGCGACCACTGCGAGCGACATTTTGTTCGGCACACCGGAGCCGGTGCGCGGCTGCGCCAACCTCGGTGTTCTGGATGAGCGTAGCGTGAACGTGCTGGTCCACGGGCACGAGCCCGCCCTGACCGAGATTCTCGTGGCCGCCTCGCGTGATCCGGAGCTCGTCGCCGAGGCCAAGGCGGTCGGGGCCGCGGGCATCAACCTCGCCGGAATCTGCTGCACGGCGAACGAAGTGCTGATGCGGCACGGGGTCCCCGTGGCGGGCAACTTCCTGCAGCAGGAGCTGGCGATCGTCACCGGGGCGGTCGAGCTGATGATCACGGATGTGCAGTGCTGCATGGCGTCGTTGCCCTCGGTGGCCCGCTGCTACCACACCAAAGTCTTGACCACGAGTCCGATTGCTCGGAGCATCGAGGCCGAACCGCTGGAATTCGACACATCCAACGCTCTGGATTGTGCAAAGACGATTCTGCGCAAAGCGGTCGCGAACTTCCCCAACCGCGACCCCGGTAAAGTGGCGATCCCGGACGTCAAGAACCCGCTGGTCGCGGGCTTCAGCAACCAGACGATCTTCAACATGCTGGGCGGTGCGTTTCGCCGCAGCTTTCGCCCACTCAACGACGCGGTCATCACAGGCCGGGTGCGCGGCTTGGCGGGTATCGTCGGCTGCACGAACGCGCGTGGCCGTATCGACGACTATATCGTCACGCTGACGAAGGAACTGATCCGGCGGAACATCCTCGTTCTGCAGACCGGCTGTGCCGCGGTCGCCTGCGGCAAGCAGGGGCTTCTGACACCGGAAGCGGCGCTTGAAATGGCTGGTCCCAGTCTGCGTGAAGTGTGCGAGGCGGTCGGCATTCCACCCGTGTTGCACATGGGCTCGTGCGTGGACAACTCGCGTATCCTGATGGCAGCCACCTATGTGGTCCAAGAAGGTGGGCTCGGAAATGACTTGTCTCAGTTGCCGGCGATCGGCGCGGCCCCGGAGTGGATGAGCGAGAAGGCCGTCGCCATTGCGCACTACTTCGTTGCTTCCGGTATCGACGTCGTGCTGGGCCGCCCGTTCCATACGACCGGCTCGCCGGGGTTGACAGGTTATCTCTGCGGCGGACTGCAAGACGTGGTCGGTGCGAAGTTCCACTACATCCCGGACGTGAATGAGGCCGTGGAAACGATCTGCACACATATAGAGAACAAACGCGACGCGCTGGGTATCAACCGCAAGATGCAACGGAAGCTCTACGACATGAAAGACCGGAGGGAGCTGGATGTCTAGGGCGATTTGCAGCGACGCCATCGTGGGTGCCCGAGAAGTCGTGGCACGGGCCAAGGCGCTGCTCGCCAGCGCGATCCGCGCCAAGGGGGCTGATCAGCCAGTAGCCTTCCCCGGTACTGCCTACTTCCTTCCGGTGATCTACTCGATGACCGGAGAGAAGGTGGCGACGCTGGCAGATCTGGAGCTGGTGCTGGCGCGCTGTGAGCAGCTTCTGCCCGAGAAGCCCAGCGACGCGCTCTGGCTGCCTTACCTGGGCGACGCCCTTGACGCCGGCATGGCGACGCTCTTCGCGTTCGAGACGATCGAAGCATGCAAGACGATCATGGGCCCGCCGCCGGTCAACGGAATCTGGCTGGGCGCGGCGGACGATGTGATCATGCGTGAGCGCGGCATCGAGTTCGTCGACGGCACGGCACCCGGATTCGCCGCCGTGGTCGGGGCCGCGCCGGACGCGGCGACGGCCGTGCGCATCGCCACGCAGTTGCAGGAGAAGAATCTCTACGTCTTCATGTCCGGCCACGTGAACGGCACGACCTTCGCGGAGCAGCTTCATTCCGAGGGCGTGCAACTCGGCTGGGAGACGCGGCTGGTGCCGTTCGGACGAGACGTGTCGGCCACGATCTATTCGTTGGGGTTTGCCAACCGGGCGGCCCTCTCGTTTGGTGGTGTCGCACCCGGCGATTTCGAGCGCAACCTGCGTTACAACAAGAACCGCATCTTCGCGTTCGTGCTTGCTCTGGGAGAAGTTGATCAGGAGAAGTACGCCGCTGCCGCCGGAGCGATCAACTACGGCTTCCCGACTATTGCCGACACCGATATTCCCGAGATCCTCCCCACGGGCGTGTGCACGTACGAGCACGTGGTGAGCAACGTGCCCCACGACGTGATCGTGGAGCGTGCTCTGGAGGTGCGCGGCTGCAAGGTCAAGGTGGCCAAGGTGCCGATTCCCGTCCCCTACGGCCCGGCGTTCGAAGGCGAGCGTATCCGCAAGAATGAAGCGCGAGCCGAATTCGGTGGCAACGTCACCACCGCCTTTGAGTTCGTGTGCATGAGGGAGATGGACGAGATCGAAGACGGGCGGATCGACGTGATCGGACGCGACGTCGACGAGATCGAAGAAGGGGGAACCTTGCCGCTGGCGATCTGGGTCGAGGTTGCCGGGCGCAAGATGCAGCCTGATTTCGAGCCGATTCTCGAACGTCAGATCCACCACCTGCTCAACGGGGCGGAGGGTGTCTGGCACATGGGCCAACGCGACATCGTCTGGACCCGCATCAGCAAGAAGGGCTTCGACCGGGGGTTGCGTCTGCGGCATTACGGTGAGATCCTGCACGCCAAGCTGCTCTATGACTATCCCGCCATCGTCGACAAAGTGCAGATCACGCTCATTACGGACGCGGACGAGGTCGAGCGGCGCATCGCTACTGCGCGGAAGGTGTATGTGGAGCGCAATCGGCGGTTGGAATCCATGGCCGACGAATCGGTCGACGTGTTTTACAGCTGTCTGCTCTGCCAGTCCTTCGCGCCCAACCACGTTTGCATGATTACGCCGGAACGCCTCGGCCTGTGCGGCGCGTACAACTGGCTCGACGGCAAGGCAGCCCACGAGATCGACGAGACCGGACCCAATCAGCCGGTGGCCAAGGGCCACTGCGTCGATCCGGTGCGCGGCATCTGGGAAGGTGTCAACGAGTACGTCCACATACACTCGCACGGTACGGTCTCTTGCTACACCGCGTACAGCCTCATGGATCGGCCGATGACCTCGTGCGGCTGCTTCGAGGCGATCGTCGCGTACGTACCCGAATGCAACGGCGTCATCATCGTGAACCGCGAGTTCACGGGTGAGACGCCGGTCGGCATGACGTTCAGCACGCTGGCCGGCTCGGTCGGCGGCGGTGTGCAGACGCCCGGCTTCATGGGTGTCGGCAAGGCCTTCCTGTCGAGCCGGAAGTTCCTGGCTGCCGACGGCGGGTTTCCACGTGTGGTCTGGATGACACGAGAGCTCAAGGATGCGGTCGGTGAGGATCTGGCCAAACGAGCAGCCGAGTCCGGTCACGCCGATCTTCTGGACAAGATCGCAGACGAAACGGTCGCCATCGAACCGGACGCGATCCGTGCGCACATGAAGAAGGTGGGGCATCCCGCTCTCGATATGCCCGACATGGCGGCGCTGTGGGCCGCGGCAGCCCACGGCGTAGATCCCCGGCCGCCGGATTCAAAGCCACCTGATCGAACCGAAGTGCCCGCCCCGGTTGGCGCCGAAGGGGAAGCCGATCCGGATCCTGCGATTTCGCCGGCGATGCATATTGACAAGGAGACCCTGCTGGAGGAACTCAAGGCCGAGCTCAAAGAGCAGATCACGCAGGAAATCGTGGCAGAGCTTATGGCGACGCTGCAGGACAAATTCCTCGGTGAAAGGAAGATCATTAGCCAGGTGGCGGCCGAGAGGACGTCGTCCGAGAACATCAGGCCACACGTTGACAAGCCGGCTGCACCCGCGCGCTGCGCGGCCGAGAAGCTCGCCGACATCACCGCCTTTGACGTTCCCAAGGAGAAACTGACCGAGACCATCCAACTCGTGGCGCTCGGCGCCACCGGGGCACGCGGCGGTACCCGGGGACGCGTGATCACGGTTGGTGGACAGAACTGCCTGCCGTTCCACTACTTCGAGGGCAGCGTACCGCACCCGCCCGTGCTCGCCCTAGAGGTTTTCGACAAGGTCAGCGACAGATGCTCGCCGGTGTTGCGAGAACTGTGGGGCGATCTGCTCCAACAACCGTCGGAAATGGCGCGTAAGGCGGTCGACGAGTATGGCGCCGACTTGATCTCTGTGCGCCTCGAAGGCACGCACCCTGAGAAGGGCAATCGGACCCTGGACGAATCACTGGCACTCGTCAGAGACGTCCTTGCGGCCGTTGACGTGCCGCTCATCATCACGGCCCACAACCATTACGAGTCGGCCAACGAAGTCCTGAAAAAGGTGGCGGCCGGCTGTGCAGGCGAGCGGCTGCTGCTCAACTGGGTCGAGGCCGACAACTATCGTACAATCGCCGGCGCGGCGCTGGCCTACGATCATTGCCTGGTTGCCCAATCACCGATCGATGTGAACCTGGCCAAGCAGCTTAACATTCTGCTGGCTAACATGGACCTGCCGCGCGAGCGGATCGTGATGGACCCGCTGGCCGGCGCCCTGGGCTACGGGCTGGAATACACGTACTCCGTGATGGAGCGGATTCGCCTGACCGGACTCACCGGCGACCGGGCCTTGACGTTCCCGATGCTGGTGCACGTCGGGCAGGAAGCCTGGAAAGTCAAGGAAGCCCATGCGCCGTCGAGCGCCTTTCCCGAGTGGGGCGACCTGACCCGCCGTGCCGTAGCGTGGGAAGTCCAGACGGCTATGCCGCTGGTGCTGGCCGGGGCGGACATCGTGATCCTTCACCATCCGTTGTCCTTGAGCGCGATTCGGCGCAACGTGACGCGATTGGCGATGTACTGCTCGACATGATGTGGCGGCCCGCGTGGGACGGGCGGCTCGCCGGTGAGGAAGGGTGTTCAGCACATGGCTCTGACCGGACTGCAGATACAGAAATGGCTGCCCAAGACCAACTGCAAGGAATGCGGTTGCAGCACCTGCCTGGCATTCGCCATGAAGCTTGCCGCTAGGAAGGCCGAGTTGGCCGAGTGCCCCTATGTTTCCGATGAGGCGCGGGAGGTCCTCGGGGCCGCCGCCGAGCCACCGATCCGGACTGTTACCGTTGGCGAGGGCGAGCCAGCGTTCAAAGCCGGTGGTGAGACCGTCGTCTTCCGCCACGAAAAGACCTTCGTGAACCAGACGGGCCTGGGTCTGGCGGTTGATGATACGCTGGAAGACCGAGAGCTCGCCCGGCGAGTCGCGGCGCTGCGTGACTACCGGCTGGAGCGTGTCGGCGAGGTGCTGTTGCCGGATGCGGTTAGCGTCGCGTTCAAGAGCGGCTCACCAGAGCGCTTCAGTGCGGCATTGGAGAGAGTCTCCGGGTCGTGGGATCGCGCAATCGCCGTGCGCAGCGACGATGCTACCATCCTGAGCACCGCGGCAGAGAGGCTCCGTGGGCGGCGGCCGCTTTTGGCTTCGGCTACGTCCGCGACAGTCGCAGACCTGGTTGAGGTGGCCAAGAAGACGGGAGCAGCCCTGGCCGTGGCCTCTGAGAAGTTTGACGACCTCGTCGCACTGGTCGGGACATGCCGCGGCGACGGTTTCCGGGATGTCTTCCTTGAGTTGCGCGCCGACAGCCTGTGCGAGCATTACCAGAACAACACGGTCATTCGCCGCGCCGCGCTCAAGGCCGGCCTCAAGGACCTTGGCTATCCGATCCTCACGTACATCGACACCGGTGATCCCCTCGACGACGCGGTCGCGGCCGGGATCGAGATCACCAAGTACGGCAGCCTGGCATTCCTCCCGACGTTCGACCCGGCCGACTTTACGCCGCTCTTGGCGCTACGGCAGAACATCTTCACCGACCCGCAGAAGCCCATTCAGGTCGACCCGCAGGTCTACCCTGTCGGGGAACCCGACGAGAACAGCCCGGTCTTTGTCACGACAAACTTCTCGCTGACGTACTTCATTGTCTCGGGTGAGATCGAGAACGCCGGCATCTCGGCTTGGTTGCTCGTCCCGGAATGTGAGGGGCTCAGCGTGCTGACGGCGTGGGCGGCCGGTAAGTTCGGTGGCGACAAGATCGGGGCGTTCGTGAAGGAGTGCGCACTTGAAGATCGGATCAGTTGTCGGACGATCGTCATCCCGGGTTACGTGGCCCAGATCTCCGGCGAACTGGAGGATGCGCTGCCCGGCTGGGAGGTTGTCGTTGGCCCCCAAGAGGCCGGCGATATCGAGAGTTTTGTCAAAAACGTCCTGACCCGTTAGCGGCCGGTGCCTCGCCAGCCGTGGCGTCGGCCCGCAGCAGCGGCTGCCCAGCGCAGGATGTGATGTAGAGCGGCAATGCCCCTGATCACGTTTCAACCCGGCCTCCGCACTGCTAGGGTCGCCCGGGGAACCTCACTCCTGGACGCCGCAACGCATGCAGGCGTGACGATCCGGGCTCCCTGCGGCGGCGAGGGCACGTGCGGAGAGTGCCGAGCGCGCGTCGAGTCCGGCGCCGTTGAACAGGTCGCGCGCGGCTGCCTCTCGCAGGAGGAAACGGCCGATGGGTGGATCCTGGCGTGTAGCAGCCGCATCGCCGGGGACGTGACGGTACGCGTGACCGAGGAAGAGACCGCCACACCGGCACAGATCGTCAGCGGGGCGGCCGAGCAACGACCGGATGGAACAGCGGGGTCCTTCACTGGACGCATTCCTGGGAGAGAGGGCACGCCTCCGACCACCAAGCACTGTTTGCAGGTGGAGCCCGGCTCTCTCGAAAGCCCCTTCAGCGATTTCGAGCGGCTCACGCGTGCGGTCGAGAGAAGCATCGGTATCAAGCGTGTCGCCACTGGTCTGCACGTCCTGCGCGAGCTGGCTGCCGTGCTGCGGGCGCGAGACGGTCGGATCACGGTCACGATCGACAGCAGCGATGAGATCACACCCGCTGAGATCGTCCGCATAGAGCCGGGCGATGCGACGAATCAGCAGGTTGGCCTGGCGATCGACGTCGGCACCACCACCTGCGCGGTTAGCCTGGTTGATGTGGCACGTCGTCGCGTGTTCGGCACGGCCGCCAACTACAATGGCCAGCTCGCGCGGGGCGCGGACATCATCAGCCGTATCAACTATGCCAGAACGTCGGAACGGATCGATGAGCTGCGCAGCCTGGTCCTGCATACCCTTAACGGCTTGATCGATCAACTGTGTGTCGCGCAGGAGGTCGTGCCGGAACAGATTGACAGCGCTGTCATCGCGGGCAACACGACAATGATGCACCTGCTGCTCGGTCTGCCACCTGAGCACATCCGCCTTGAGCCCTACACACCGACCGTGAATCGCCCGCCGCGCTTGCGCGGTGGTACGGTAGGACTGGCGATGAACCCGGAGGCGTACGTGCGCTTGGTGCCTGGCGTGGGTAGCTACGTCGGCGGCGACATCACCGCTGGCCTTCTCCAGACCGCGCTCCCCGACGAAGGCGATCAGATCCGCTTCTTTCTCGACATCGGCACCAACGGTGAGGTTGTGGTCGGCAACGGCGAATGGTTGATGGCCTGCGCCGCGTCCGCCGGTCCAGCCTTCGAGGGCGGCGGCGTCAGTTGCGGGATGCGCGCCGGGACGGGAGCCATTGAGCGCGTCCGCGTTGACCCCGATTCCGGACGGGCCGACATAACAGTGATCGGCGGCGGCCGCCCGCGGGGTATCTGCGGTTCGGGGATGATCGATCTGCTGGCCGAGCTGTGGGCTGCTGATTTGCTCGATCCGTCTGGCAAGCTCCAATCGTCGTGCAGCAACGGTCGGATCAGACCGGCAAAGGGCAGCCACCGCAACTTGGCTTACACCGTTGTCTCTTCCGCCGACACTGAGACGGGCAAAGCGATCGAGATCGATGAACGGGACATCCAGAACCTGCTCCGGACCAAAGCGGCCGTATACAGCGCCTGTGCGGTCATGCTCAATTCACTGGGCCTTGGCTTCGACTGCGTAGCGGAAGTCTACGTCGCTGGCGGCTTCGGACGGTTTCTGGACCTGGAGAAATCGATCGCGATCGGCCTGCTACCGGATCTGCCGTTGGAGCGATTTACGTATCTTGGCAACTCCGCACTTGCCGGCGCCCGCGCGATGCTCTGTAACGCAAGCGCTTGGGAAGAAGCCGGACGACTCGCCGAGCGGATGACCTACCTGGAGCTGAACGTCGATCCGGCGTACATGAACGAGTACACCGCCGCCCTGTTCCTGCCCCACACCGACCTCGACCGCTTTCCGACGGTCAAGGCCGGGCTGGCAGCCAGACGGAGCAATAGCGAAGGAACGCCGCCGTGAGTCACCCGCGTTGCCCCGGCCAGGACATGCGTTACTGGAAGCCCGAGGACATCTTCATCGTGACGTGCCAGTTCTGCGGCGGCGAGATCGAGTTCTGGAAAGACGAGCCCGTGCGCCCTTGTCCTTCGTGCAGGGAAGAGATCCGCAACCCGAAGATCGACAACGGATGCGCCAAATGGTGCCAGCACGGCGACGAGTGTCAGGGCCGCCCACGCGACGAAGGCACTCCGGAAAAGAGCTGAGGCCGCTCGGCCCAAGGGCGGTGCGTGTGCTTGAAATGTGCTTGTTCCGATGCGAAACAGCCGGAGAAAGGCGGGGGTGTCTGGAAACAACCGGAATCCTCAAATGACTGGCAGTTCAGGATTTGAGGCGCAACTGAGGACCGAAACGCAACTTGCGGAAAGAGCGTTGACCGAATCCGCCCTCTCCGTTGCCAAAGAGCGAGTGTGTGCAAACTGCGGTTTTCCGGTCGGTTGCAAGCCTCGCGCACTACGGGGCCGCCCCGTTGTCCCGGTTCTGCCCTGGTTCCCGTCCTCGCCGTCGCCCAGGCGGTGAGCTGTTTGGCCAGCGACGCCGGGTCTCGGTGGCGCCGGTGGCCCCCAGTTCGCCAGAGCCATGGCGGCAATGGGCCCCGCCCCTGGGACCGCACACACCATGAACATGAGGACGAGTTTATCCTGCATGATCGTACCTCCCAATGCACTGCGGTGAAGCGCCTCTTTTTTTTCTCGGTGTTTTCCACACACTTTGGCTCAGCGCCGGTCCGGGCGGTCTGTGCCGGGCGCTCTCGAATCAACAAGCGTGCGATCAGTATGACGCAGGATGGCGTTACTGTCGTCCTTACGGATTCTTCGACAGATTCGAGAGTGAGATCAACACAGCGACGATGACGAGCAGCGTGATCCACACCGCCAAGGCCCGCCGACTCAGCCGTCTTGATCGCTCCGCATCCCACCATCGCCGCGGCGTGACGCCTCGAAACAAGAACGTCCCCACGCCGGCGAGATTGATCGAGATCACATTGCACAGCAACAAGAGCAGTGCCCCCAGCGACTCGCCGATATGCCCTTTAGCGAGGAGCATGGAACAGACCACCAGCGGCGGGAGCAGCGCAACGGCTACCATGACTCCGACGAGCGATGCCGGTATACCGGTTGTGAATGCGAGGGCTCCTGCGATGCCGGCGGCCAACGCGACGACAAGGTCGGTCGGCCCAACGTACGTTCGCGACACGATCTCAGTCGATGTCACGTCAATGGGCAATAGGAACCCGCACACAAACGCCACGACCGCAGCCAGCAGGATCCCGGTAATCGTGGTGCGCAGAGCCCGAGACGCGAGCTTCGTATCCCCCAGAGTCGTGGCCAGTGAGAGTGCCATGTTCGGCCCCAGCAGGGGTGCCATGACCATCGCTCCGATGACGATCGCGGCATTGTTTCGAGAAAGTCCGACAGCGGCGACGATGGCTGACAGGATGACCATCGCGAGGAAGACTCGCGTGATACCAGCATGCCCACTGAGGTCGGCGTGCAACTCCTCTCGGCTGATGCGTGAAGAGGAGCGGCCGGCCTGTGCTGCGGCTGGCTCGCTGGCGGCAGTCTGTTCCTCTGACTCTTGCGGCCTGGGCAAAGCCGCCTCTATGGGCAGAACGAACGCCCGAAAGCCGTCGACGGAGCTTAAGGCCGCCTGGATGGGGTCAAGCACGGTTTCAGCCTGCTCGGCCGGCACCTGGACTGCAAACACGTGCACCGCATCCGACGAATCATGCCACGATTCGACGCCCTCTGCGCGACGGATCAACTCGCGCGTTTGGTCCGCCCTGTCAACGGGAACCACGATCTGGATCAAGCGATCGGCCACGCCTACCCTCACCGAGTCCGCTGCACAGAAGAGTATCGCGCGCGTCGTGTGCCGGGGCAATACCCCTCCAACATACCAGTCAGGGGGCTCAGCCCGGGCGTGTGTAGGTCTTGTCGGGCGAAGCGACGGTCACCGCGCATGCGCCGGACGGGCCGACCCTGCGCGTCCTACTGTCCGGCCGATGTCCATGTATCATGTCGTCCGGGCACCGGGGGCAGTGGGTGATCAAACGCTGACACTGCCGCGTCGACGCAGGCTGTGCGCGACGCTGGCTGCCACGACGTAGATCGTCAGCGGCAGCGCGAAGCCCAGGATCCCCCAGCGATACCATGTCAAAGCGCTGCTGCGCGTGCTGTCCAGTATCAGGTAGACGAGATAAGCCGCATAGCAGCCGAGAAACAGGAATCCCTCCCAGCGATCGACCCGATACCCCGTGAAGAAGATCGGCAGGCAAGCGAACGCTACGAGCACCATGATCGGTACGTCGAACACGAGCGCGGTTCGTACGACATTGATACCATGAGGCGAAACCGCAGCGCTCAATCCGAGGACGACGAGAACATTGAAAATGTTGCTGCCAACTACATTGCCGACCGCGATGTCACGCTCACCGCGCGCGGCCGCAACAACCGAGGTGGCGAGCTCAGGCAACGAGGTCCCCACTGCGACGATCGTCAATCCTACGATCAGCTCACTGATGCCCAAGGCCCGAGCGAACACCACGGCCCCGTTGACGAGCCACCGTGCGCCAACCACAAGAAGCAGCAGGCCGAGAAGCACCAGCCCGACGCTGCTCAGCCAGCCGTCTCTGGTGCCGCTTGGTCGTTGAGCGTCGGTGCTTGTTCCGGCTGCGGAGGCCGTCGCATTGCGGCGCCGGTTTTCGCGGATCAACCACGCGGTGTAGATCACAGCTCCGGCGAACAACAGCAGGCCGTCGATGCGCCCGACCCTGCCATCCAGGCTGAGCAGAAACGCGACCACGGACACGCTGATCATGACCCAGACGTCGAAGCGCACGAGTCGGGCGGCGATGGCCAGTGGCGCTACAGCCGCGGCGGCACCGAGGATCAGAAGCACATTGCAGATGTTGCTGCCGACGATGTTTCCGAGCCCCACATCAGCCTGGCCGACGAACGCTGCATGAACGCTGACGGCCAGCTCCGGCGCGCTGGTTCCGAAGGAAACCACCGTCAACCCGATCACCAGCGGCGACACACCGATTGAGGCGGCCAGCCGGGACGCACCCCGCACGAGCGCCTCGGCGCCGCTCACCAGACCGCCGAGGCCGACAACGAACAAGATCACGGTCATGACGTTCATCGGGTAGCTCTGCGGTGTGCCAGCGTCGCGTTGTTCGAAACGGGCCGCTGTTGCTGTTGGAGGCCGGCTGTCCCGTGCCTTCCGTTGGTCGTCTGTGGTTTCCCTCTTGCCGCGTCATTCAACGATACCCTCGATTGGGGCGGAGCGACAATAGTCGCGTGGGGCCGCCGTGGCGAGCTGCCGAGACGCCACTGCGACGACCACGGCGGGAGGGACCCTCTTCCTGGCTTGCCAACCGAGGACGAGGGTCGCAAGATGGTGGTTTATGGGAGAGGTTCTCCGCCGTTGGCCTCAGGCCCGGCGGGCGATGGAGAAAGACGATGTTCCGCAAGCGACACACGCCGGTGGGGGCGAAGCCCGGCACGCTCATGATCAACGCGCATGCCCAGCGACCGCAGATCCGGGTCATGAAGTACAAGCCGGATCACCTGGAGGAGCACGACGTTGCTGTGGTGACGGAGCTGAAGAACGTGCTGGAGGAGAACACGGTCTGCTGGGTCGACGTCCAAGGGCTCGGAGACGAGAAAGTCCTGCGGGAGTTTGCCGACCTGTTCTCGATTCACCCTTTGGCGCTGGAGGACGTCGTCAACGTTCCACAACGACCGAAGATCGAGCGTTTCGAGGAGCACACGCTGTGCATCACGCGCATGGCGCTTCTGCGTGAGGAAGGGATTGAGCCTGAGCAGGTCAGCGTGTTCGTTGGGCCGAACTACGTGCTCACGTTCCAGGAGCGCAGCGGTGACGTATTTGACCCCATTCGCAATCGAGTCCGACAGAAGGGACCGATCCTGCTCAGTTCCGGGCCCAGCTACCTCGCGTACGCGCTGCTCGACGCCGTCATCGATGGGTACTATCCGATTCTGGAGAGGTTTGGCGAGAAGCTGGAGGCACTCGAAGACGAGATTGTGGCCAATCCGCAGCCAACGATCTTGCAAGAGATCCATCATGCGAAACGCGATCTGCTCGCACTGCGTCGGGCGATCTGGCCGCAGCGCGAAGCAATTAACGCGCTGATTCGCGACGAGAATCCGCTGATCACGGACCGAGTTCGAGTGTACCTGCGCGACTGCTACGATCACTGCGTGCAGATCATGGACGGCATCGAGACGTACCGGGAACTGGCCGGCGGTCTCATGGACGTGTATCTGTCCAGCGTCGGCAACCGGCAGAATGAGGTCATGAAAGTCCTGACGATCATGGCCAGCATCTTCATCCCGCTGACCTTCATGGCTGGCATCTACGGGATGAACTTCGAGAACATGCCGGAGTTGCATAGTCGCTGGGGCTATCCGTTCCTGTTGGCTGCCATGGTCGCGGTTGCCGTCGGGATGATCGTGTACTTTCATCGAAGGGGCTGGCTTGGCAGTCGACCGCCGCAGCGTCCGAAATCGGAGGCTGATCCGACACATGAGCCGGCTCGCCATTGACGACGAGCGCAGGCTGGCGAGCGGGGTCGATGCGCTCGACAATGGTGGGTGTCCGGGGGCCCCGGCTGCGTACTCGCCCGCGGAGTGCCCCCGCTGGCGGCGACCCTCACGGGGAGGCGGTGATCGACATGCGATTTCAGATGCACACGGGCCGCAAGATCTGGCAACACTTCCTGTGCGTCCTCGTCCTCTTGCTGCCCGGTGTGGCATCGGGGCAACAGCCACAGGAGTTGCCCACAGGTGGGGCACGGACCCAGCCCGCAGCAGCCACGCAGCCGGCTGCTCCCCAGCCGACGCTTTCTCTGGCCCAGCTCCAGCTTCAGCTCAAGCAGGTTCAGGACGCGACGGATCTCGCTGAGGACGCCAAAACGGCGGCGGTAGGTCTGTACACGCAGGCGATCCAGCAACTGGAAATCGCGGAGCAGTGGGTGGCCAAGGCGGCCGAATACGAAGCGGAACGCCAGAAGGCTCCCGAGACGTTGCAGGCGATCCAGGGCGAACTCGCATCGCCGGTCGGCGAGCCGACGCCGGACGTACCCGCCGAGGCCACGCGCGCCGACCTTGAGCAGCGCTTCCGCCAGGTGCAGAGCGACTTGGACGCCGAGAAGAAGGCTCTGGCGGACTGGGAGCGGGAGCGTGACCGGCGAATGGCGCGACGCAAGGAGATCCCGGATCTTCTGACCGCCGCCAAGTCACGCCTGCAGACGCTGGCTGAGACGCCGACGACTCCCGAGCCGGAGCAACCTGCCGCTGTCCGCCTGGCTCAACAGGCTCTCAGTCAAGGGCGGCGTCTGGCGATCGCGCGCGAGATCGAGGCCTACAACAGTGAGCTGCTCAGTTACGACGCCCGGAGAGACCTTCTTCAAGCCCGGCTCGATCGGGCGTCCCGTCGCGTGTCGTACCTCGAGAAGCTCGCTGGTGCGTGGCAAAAGCTGGTCCAGGAGCGGGCGCAAAGGGAGTCCGACCTTGCGCTGCGGGAGGCGCGCGAGCAGTTGAAGCGCGCGCACCCGGCCATCCGACCTCTTGCCGAAGAACGCGAGCAGCTTGCGCTGCGCGCGAAAAAGCTGCAGGCCGAAGCCAGGGAAGTCGACGGACGTGTGGCCGAAACGGAAGCGCTCCTGACCCAGGTGAGCCAGGATTTTGACAAGATCACGCGGCGCGTGAGTGCGACGGGTCTGACGAATGCCATCGGGCAACTCCTGCGCAAGCACCGCGGCAATCTACCCAGTCTCCGCCCTTTCGAGCGCAATCTTCGTCAGCGGAAGGACAGAATCAGCGCCGCCCAGCTTGCGATGATGGAGCTCGAGGATCGGCGCAGCGAACTGATGAACCTCGACGCGATCGTTGCCGGCATCATGGAGTCGGTCGACGCCGGCACGAGCGAAGAGAAGCGAACCATGATCCGCGAGGCTGCGCAAGAGGCTATTCTCACCCTTCGCACGGAGGCGGATGGCCTGCTGAAGGATCACGACCGGCTCTTCGAGAAGCTCGTCGATCTCGACGGCAAGGAACGTGACCTGGTCAAGACGGTCGGGCGCTTCGAGGAGTACGTCGACGAAAAGATTCTCTGGATCAAGAGCGGCATGTTGCCCAACGTGGCGGACATCCGGCACGGGCAGGCGGCGCTCGCGTGGCTTCTGGACCCGGAGAGTTGGGCGGACGTCCTCAGGTCTATTGGCGGCACATTCCGCGCCAGCCCAGATCTGACGGTGACCGGTCTGCTGCTGCTCCTCGTGATCTGGCTGGCGTCGCCCAGACTGCTGCGCCTGGTGCGCGAAGGCGGTGAGGCCGTTTCGAAACCGTCGAAGGACAACATGGGACGAACGATCGGCGTTCTGTTCGCGACGGCCGCTCTGGCCGTGCGCTGGCCGGTAAGCCTATGGCTCGCCGGATGGATTATTGCGGCGCCATACGACGCAACTGATTTCTCGAAGGCGGTTGCGAGAGGTCTTGGCGGAACCGCCGTGATCTTGCTTACGCTGCAATCGTTACGGCAACTGGCCCGGCGCAACGGCCTGGCCGAGAAGCACCTGCGCTGGAGAGCCCGGTCACTGACTCTGTTGAAGCGACATCTCGTCTGGCTGACCGCAGTGCTCGTACCCACGTTCTTCATCTTTGCGACGTTCGAGGCCCAGGCTGTCGAAGCGGGGAAGGACTCGCTGGGGCGCCTTGCATTCGTCGTTGCCTTCCTTGCCATCGCGCTATTCGCACAGCGCGTGTTACGGCCGGCGGGCCCCGTCCTTGGTCCCGTGCTTCACCGCCAGTCGGGTAGCTGGTTCCATCGTATGCGTCATGTCTGGTACCCGGCTGCCCTGATTCTGCCCGTCGCGCTGGTGATCGCGGCGGTCGCCGGGTACTACTACACGTCACTCTATCTCGGCACGCGGTTCATAGAATCGATCTGGCTGCTTCTGGGGCTGATCGTGCTGCGTGGGCTGGTGGAACGCTGGCTCCTGCTGCAGACGCGCCGTCGCGCGATGGACGAGGCGCGCGAGCGGGCTGCGCTACGACGCCAGCAGAAGGAAGGCGAATCGACAACGGTGGCCGAGCATGAGCCGATCACAGTACCGGAAGTCAAACTCGATGTTGCGGCGATCAACAAGCAGACGCTTCAACTCGTACGTATGACCCTGGTGGTCGCCGGAATCGCTGCGCTGTGGGGCATCTGGGCCGAAGCGCTGCCGGCCCTGGGCGTGTTTCGGGAAGTCACGCTGTGGTCGGTCACGCAGCAGGCGTCCGAAACCGTGCTCACGGCGGATGGCGGTACTCAGGTGAACGAGTACACAAAGACGATACCCATCACACTGGCGGACCTCGGGCTCGCGATCCTCATGGCTCTGATCACGATCGTAGCGGTCAAGAACATCCCGGGTCTGCTGGAGATCACGATTCTGCAGCGGCTCCCGATCGACGCCGGCGGTCGGTTCGCGGCTACGGCGATTACGCGGTACGTGATCACGGTCGTCGGGGCAATTGTGGCGTTCGGTCAGATTGGGATCGGGTGGTCCAAGGTGCAGTGGCTGGTTGCCGCCATGACAGTCGGCCTGGGCTTCGGCCTGCAGGAGATCTTCGCGAATCTCGTGTCAGGCCTGATGCTACTGTTCGAACGCCCCATCCGCATCGGTGATACGGTGACCGTGGCGGACATAAACGGCACGGTCACTCGCATTCGCACGCGGGCGACAACAATCGTCGGGTGGGACCGCAAGGAACTGATCATCCCGAACAAGGAGTTCATCACGGGCAAGGTCGTGAACTGGACGCTGTCGGATTCCATTCTTCGTATCATTGTGCCGGTCGGGATCGCCTACGGCTCGGACACGCAACGCGCGCGCGACGTGCTGACGCGCATCGCGCGCGAACATCCCAACGTGCTGGCGGACCCGGCGCCACGCGTTCTATTCGTGGGCTTCGGCGACAGTTCGTTGAATTTCGAGATACGCGTGTACGTGGGGACGATCGACCACTACTTGTCTACGATCGACGAGATCACCAACGCGATCGATCAGGAGTTCCGCAAGGCGGGCATCGAGATTGCGTTCCCACAGCGCGATGTTCATATACGGTCGATTCGCGACGCGTTACCTGTCATCGGCGAGAAGGAGAATGTCCGGAGGCCCGGAAACGCGTGATCATCCGTCACGCGGCGGGACAGGCCGCGCGCCCGCGTCATCAGGTTCGTTCGTGTCGGGTTCATCCGGCCGCATCGCGCCGGGCACGTGTGGGGCCGCCTTCTTCCAGTACTCTCGGGCGCGTCGTACGGCCAACCCGAGCAGAGTATTCTCGGGATACGCACGGTCACCGTCGCGCTTGCCCGCCGGCATTCCCGTGAACAGCTCGACTGCCTCCTGAACGGTATCGATGGCATACACGTTGAACTGCCCGGCTGAGCAGGCTTCCACAACGTCCTGGCGCAAGACGAGGTCGCCGGCATTGGCGCGAGGGACAATCACACCCTGCGTGCCCGTCAGGCCCGTATCGTGGCAGGCGTCGTAGAAGCCCTCGATCTTCTCGTTCACGCCGCCAACCGGCAGGATGTGTCCGACCTGGTCAATCGCGCCGGTCATCGCCAGATCCTGACGCAGGGGCACATCCGTTAGAGCGCTGAGCAGGCAGCAGATCTCGGCGCCCGACGCGGAGTCGCCGTCGATGCCGCCGTAGCTCTGCTCGAAGGCTATCGACGCATTGAACGCCAGCGGATGGTCGGTCCGCAACAGCCAGCGCAGCAAGCCGCCGAGAATGTAGAACCCCTTCGTGTGAATGGCCCCGCTCAAGGCAGCCTCCCGCTCGATGTTGATGACGCCGGCGGTACCGGGGCCGATCGTAGCGGTGACCCGGGCAGGAAAGCCGTACGTCAGCGGGCCGGCCTGCAATACGGCCAGACCGTTCACCTGGCCGACGACGGAGCCCGCTGTTTGAATGCGGATCGTCCCGTCGGCGACGAGCTCGCGAAACCGCCGTGCCGGCAGGTCGGCGCGGCGTTTCGTGCGTCGCACGGCTTCACGAACGTTCTCGCAAATCACCCGGGAGTGGCTGGCTTTACGGGCTACGAAGCTTGCCTCGCGCGCGATGTCCGCCAGACGCCCGAAGCGCGCGGTCAGCTTTCCCTTGCGGGCCGCGATGCGGGCGCCGTGTTCCACCAGCGCCATAACGCCGGTACGATCAAACGGCAGCAGCTTCTCGTCACGTACGATACGGGCGAGAACGCCGGCATAGTGCTCGACACCCCGTTTATCGTGCGGAATCGTCGTGTCGAAATCCGCCAGGACCTTGAACAGCTGCGGAAAGTCCGGATCATAGGCGTCCAGCAGGTAGTACATGTCCGCGTCACCCAGCAGAATGACCTTGACGTTGACGTCGATCGGCTCGGGTTTCAGCGATGGGCCGGACCAGGGGAAGACGAGTTCGGGCGGCGTGATCTCGAGTTGCCCCGTTCGCAACGTGCGGACCAGGACCCTCCAGCCACCGGGCTCGGATAGCAGATCGCGCGCCTCGACGATCAGGTACCCGCCGTCCGCCCGCAGCAGCGAGCCGGGGGCGATGCCCATGTGCGTGGCACTGGCCCTGCCGTCGCGGGAGAACTCGTAATCGATCGTTCCCAGCAGTCTCCGCATCGTCGGCGTGTTCTCGACGATGATCGGACACGGTGCATCCGGTCGGTGTTCCAGAACGACGTTCACCCGATACGGGCCGTCGTCGACATCGTCTTCCTTGCCGAGGCGAGGTAGTCGATTCGAAAGCACGTCGTCCACGAGTTCGCTCATGAACGCGCGCACGGCCGGTTGTGGGAAGTCTTTCTCGATTGTCGCCGTGAGCTTGCCAAGCAGTGTCCGCGCGTTGTCCTCCAGCAACTCCTGTACAGCCTGATCGTGCTTGCGCCGGATTTCACTGGATTTCTCACTGATCTCCGCAAGCTGCTTTTCGAACTCAGCTTGCTTCTGCCGTCGTTCATCCTGCTGCTCAGGGGGCACCTCTCCCCGGGCGACCAGCCGGTCGAACTCCTCCTGGGGCACCGGCTTGCCCTCTATGGTCGGAAGGATCGCCGTCTGTGTGATGGGGCCGAGCTGCCGCGACACCAGCGCGAGTCCGGCGGCGCTGAGAGCTTTGTTGAACGGCTCCATGACGCTCCGGAACTCCTGCTCGGCCGCCTCTTCAATCGCGGCTCGGCGCGCCTTCAGGGCCTCAGACGACAGAGCGGCTCCAAGATGCTCACGAATAAACCCTGCGAGCTTCTCGACGCGTCGACGAAACTCCTTTCCCTTGCCGGCGGGAAGCGTGATGAGCCGGGGCCGATCGGGTTGGCCGAAATTGTGCACGTAACAGTGGTCACGCGTCAGGGGGCAACTCGGCCGTATGTCCTCGAGAAGCTTCTGAATCAGCGTCATGCGACCGGTGCCGCTCAGCCCTCGCACGAAGACGTTCTGTCCCGGAGCGTCCGTCTCCAGGCCGAAGCGCAGGGCCTCGACTGCATCATCCTGCCCAACGACGCCGATGAGCGGCTTCACGTCGTCGGTCGTCTCGAAATCCACATCGGCCACATCACAGTGCCAGCGAAGTGCATCAACCGGTAACGGATTCGCCATTGGCCCGATTCTCCTTCTGTTGGCAAGCCGCAAGACTCATGAGCAAGCGCAGCGCGAGTACTATCGACGTCCTCGAACAAATCGCCGTTTTCGACCACATTGCCGTCCCCTGACGTTTCTCGGTCTAGGGCAATGCGCCTGCAGAGCCTGCGTGTCCTGGTTGGCCTTCGATCGGCAGCTCCGGTCGCGCCGCCCACTCGGACCAGCCGCCGTCGTACCAGAGTACATTGCGGTAGGCGAGCAGGTGGCTCAGCACGAAGAAAGTCTGACTCGCCTGGTGCCCCGTGCGGCAATGCACGATGACCGGGGAATCCTGCGACGGAATCAGCTTCTGATACTCTGCGGCGAGGACATCGGTCGGCTTGAACTGCTTGTAGCCGTCGGACTCCGCAAGATCCTCCACATACGGTCGGTTCAAGGCCCCCGGAATGTGCCCGGCACGCGCCTCGCCCGACTCCGTGCCTGCGTAGTAACCCGCAGGCCGCACGTCGATGATGACCGCAAAGCGATCCTGAGTACGTTGCAGAACCTCCGTGTAATCGACGGTGAAACGATCCGCCGAAGCGTCCACAGGATAGTCAGACGGTGCGACGGACGGGAGTGCGGCATCCGTATGTCGGCCCTCCGCAGCCCATTTGCCGAAGCCGCCATCCAGCACGCCGTACCGCTGATGGCCGACGCGCTCCAGCGCCATTCCGCACAGTGTCGCATCGTGCACCTTGTCCCCGCTGACAAGCACGAAGGTGTCAAAAGGCCGGACGCCCATCAGCGAAAAGCACTCACCGATCAGTCGGGCCGGCAGGAGCATCGAGCCTACGCCGCCGACGTTGCCGCGCAGATTCTCGATGTCCAGGTGGAGGGCACCGGGAATGTGGCCGGTGTTGTATTCCGGTTGGGGCCGCAGATCGATAACGCGAACTGCGTCGTGCGCTCGATTCTCGTCCAGCCACTCCGTGCTCACGAGTCCCGGTAGGGCGGCTCCGGCGAGCTGTACAGGTTCGGCGGAGGGAATCGTCGGCCGGGCACCGTCCAGGAAATAAGCCCGCCAGCGCGCGATCTGACCTGCCGTGTCCTCCGGAACCGGCTCAGGCCGCAACGAGGCCGGCTTCAGACATCGTTCGATGAATCCGGTCAGACCGTCTGTCAGAATGTACGCGTTCTGAAACCCGCGACCGAACAGGTAGTCCCGAGCCTGCGCCGGGTGGGTCATCCCGTTGGAGTAGAGGACGATGAGACCGCGGTTCCGGTAAGGCTGCAGGTACGTTTCAAGTTCGGTCAATGCGACGTTCTGAGCACCGCGAATGTGAAAGGCGTTGAACTCTGCGGCCGGCCGCACGTCAGCGAGCAGCAGGTCAGGATCGCCGGCCAACAGGCGGTCTGCGAGCTCCTCGGGTTCCATGTGGTCACCGGCTGCCTCGATGCCGGCCAGCAGGCCCGACGTTACCGGCATCGGTGTCGCCAAAGCGCCCTGCTCCGCTCCCGCTGCCGCTTCGTCCGTGGCCTTTACCCCGTTCGGGGTCGCGATGTACAGGCCGACGGCGAGCACGATCAGCGCCGTCCCGAAGCCCTTCAACGACGGGCTGTTGAAACAGCAGATGCCTGTCTTGCGGCGGTGTTCGACGTACTCGACAGCCCAGAACGCAAGCACGGCAACGATCGTCAGTAGCAGCGCGAACACCGGCTGCGACATCCCCAGGTTCGCGTAGACAAACTGCACGCCGGAATCCGCCTGCAGCAGAGCTACACTCGGATACACCTCGTTGAAGATGATGCTGCCGATCACCGCGCCGACGAGGCAGAGCAGTGCGTCGAGCTTGCCCGAGGCGAGACCGGCCGCCGCTGTGCCGGGACACCAGCCGCTGAGCGCGAAGCCGACACCGAAGACCAGACCGCCAACTATCTGCGCTCTGTAGACGGTCGGCATGAGGTAGATGCTATCCAACGACACCCAGCCGAAAGCCGTCACGTACGCGATCCCCAGCATCGCCGTGATCAGGCCCGAGAACATGACCTTCAGCACGGCCATGTCCCGGAAGTAGAAGATTCCCGCCAGCCGGCGCGAGCTGCCGAAGCCGGCTTGCTCGAGCACCAGGCCGAACGCCACGCCGATCAGCAGCGCGAGCCCGAAAGCCATGGGCGTGGCCAGAGCGTCTTGGGCGAAGAGTGTCTCAATCATCCCACTGCCTCCGGACAAACCAGGCCGCGGCATATCCGCCCGCGAAAATGCAGACGAGGAACACGAGGCTCCC
This sequence comes from Phycisphaerales bacterium, assembly GCA_020353195.1. GTDB lineage: Bacteria > Planctomycetota > Phycisphaerae > UBA1845 > UBA1845 > JAFGJQ01. The sequence goes on from CP070691.1 coordinate 2,689,867, forward strand.
GGTCAGCAGCAACGCTCCGCCGGTGAGTGCCTGACCGGATGTGCAGCCAGCGGCCAGTCGGCTCGCGAAGCCGATCAGCACACCGCCCACAAGCGCCAGGACCGCCCGCAAGAGTGCGGGAGCCTTATTGCCGCGCTCGAGCTTGAATTCAACGCGATTCGCGAACATCGCCGATATCAGGCCGCCCAGAAACGTACCCACGAGCATGAATAGCAGATAGTAACGCAATGGCTGGTCGCACCAGGGGCCGAAGTACTCCGACGCTCGGGTATGGACCGGCGCAATGACGCACTCGCTGAACGCGGCGATGCGGGCAAGACCGCCAGAGGCCCCCAGACCGGCGCCGAGAATCAGGAAGGACCCGAGCAGCGTCAGGCCCAAAAGAAACCCGGCGAGGTATGGATTCATGTACTTGGCTGGTGGTTTCGGCATTGCATTCATGGTCAGCACCCCACGCTCTTCTTGGTCGGTTTCTTCGGTTCTGCCGGAGCTGCTTGTGGGGCAGACACAGGCGGCGTGGGCGCCTTCTGGGCCGGCTGCCGCGGCATGCTTATCGTGGGGGGCACCACTCCGCGCCGCGCAAAACCGGCTGTCATGGAATCGGTCCAGTATGTCTCCAGTCCACCGTATAGGGCCTTGATCGTACGCTGGGTCTTCTGCGAGAGAATTCCCGCCGCCATCATTGCGAGCGATCCGTCGCGATCGATTACGATGAGCGGCCCTGCGCCGGTCAGGTAGGCCGGGTCATTGAGCAGTGCAGCCACATCAACATTCACGGCGCCGGGCAGGCTGTAGTCGGCGAAGTGCTCGGGCGGGCGGACGTCCACTAGGTCGAACGTCTCCGGCAGGTCCATCAGCAAGCGCCGCAGCTCGTCCGCGGACATGCGGTCGGCAAGCCGGACTTCGCGCTTCGATGGTGAGGTACTCGTGGCGCTTACGGAAGTCTGAGCGCCCAGCACGGGTAGTCCTGCCCCGATCCACGCCTCGGCGCCTCCGTCGAGATTGTAGAGGTCCGTGAAGCCCTCCCGCTCAAGCAGCCCCAGGGCCATGCTCGACCGGTACGCTGAATTGCAGACGGTGATCGCCGGCTGCGCTGGATCGAGCTTGCTCGCGAGCTGACTCAAGCCGTCTATCGGGAGGTTCACGACCGTCCCGATTCGCAGCGCCATCCACTCCTCCGGTAACCGCACGTCAACGATGATCGGGGCCGTGCCGGCCTGCATGCGCTTGTACAGTTCCTGTGGCGCAACGGTCTTCGAGGTTGCCAGTGGGAGCGCTGCAACCGTGTACGTCTCCGGCGTGAGCACGCTGCCCTTGTACCCGACGCGATGCAGGCGGCGCAGCGCTTCTTCCAGCTCGGCCTTCGCTCCGTACAGGACTAGCTGTGCTCCCCATGGGACCATCCGTCCGACCCAGGACTCGAATCGTCCGCGCAGGGCGATGTTCACCGAGTTCGGAATGTGACCGGACGCATACACCGGCGCACTGCGAATGTCGACAACATAGAATCTGGCCGGATCAGCAAGCTCCGCGCTCGGCTGCACTTCGGCAGGGAGGGGGGCGTGCCAGTCGACAAGCTCCGGCCCCTGGCGATTCATCGCCGCGTTGTGACCGAAGTACTGCGGAGCCTCCGGCAGACCTTCCAGGACCGCGGCGATGAACTCACTCCGGCCGGCGTGCTGGAAGTACGGGTTCGAAGTCCGCTCCGCGCCTATCGTCGAGAATGGCTCGTCGCGCAGGTGCGCCCCGCAGAGTGAACCGGCACCGTGTGCGGGGAAGACCACGGCCTCATCCGCGACCTTCGAGAGCTTGTCGTGCCACGTGTCGTAGGCCATCGACGCGAGTGACGCCGCCGTCATCGCCTTCGGGAGCAGATCAGGCCGGCCGATGCTCCCGACAAACAGCGTGTCACCGGTGAAGATCGCTGCTGGCTGGTCCGGTCTGTTCCTGCCGAACACGAAGCCGCACAGACCGTCCGGAGTGTGCCCCGGCGTTTCGATCACGCGGATCACCGCTTCCCCGACCGCGACCTCGTCGCCCTCTTTGACGGCCACGTACTCATAGGTGGCGCCGCCGGCGGCACTCGCGTAGATCGGGCAGCCGGCTGCCTTCGCCATCTCGATGTGGCCGGCCACGAAGTCGGCATGCGAATGCGTCAGGAACACGCCCCTGACGGCAAGATCGTGTTCCTTCACGAAGTCCAAGTACGCTTGGATATCCCGCCCGGGATCGACTACCAGCGCCTCCGATCCGCTCGCAACGACGTACGAGTAATGCGACAGGACAGGCAGGTTGAACTGGACGATATCGAACCCGGGATACTTGTACGTGTCGACAATCTGGTACTCGGAGGCCGAGTCGGCGTGACTTGCCGATTCGGCGTCGGTGATCTGGCCGGCAGCGGGCCAGGCCCCCGGCCAGGGAATCAGGGCGACAGCGGATGCCAGGCTCAGCAGCAGTCTGATTCTCATCATTGCATCAACTCCTCATCAGAAGCGCCGTGATTTGCGGCGACTGCAACCGGCGCCGAAGATGTCCCGGCGCGCCTTGCCGAAAGCTGTCGTGTTAGCGAAAGAGCGCGAGGCTCAGGCGCCCTTGCAGTGACGATCTCGTTTGGCGCAGTCCGTCCAGACGACTCCCACTCAGGGCGTGCACCACGCGCGCCGGAACCGGCGCCGCTCGCCGAACGCCGACACCTGCCTGAGAGCGTATACCTGTCCGGAGGTAATCGCAAGTCTCGTGGGCCCGCGCGGGCGGCCCGCACGGACGTCCTGACGGTATGCTACTGGTGGAAACGGAGTCGCAAGCTCTGCCGCGGACGGGTGTTGCCCGTCTGCGGGTCACAGTCCTGAACGGGCGCGCGACCGGTGCTCCTGCTGTCGCGCAAGCGATCATCGATCTCGCCGTCAGGTCCCCGCGCGCCGGCATCCCGCCTCTGCGGCTGTATGGACTGCGGGGATTGCGCGGTGATAGGTGATTACCTGCGCGACAGTAGGAGCGGTCCTATCGCCTCACGCATGACCTGCTCAGTCACGCTGCCCAGCGCCATGCGGTAGAGTCGCGAGTGGCCGTAGGCTCCCATGATCAGGAGCGTCTCGGCGGTTGCACGCCGGAGAATCGTGGGCGCTACATCTCCACCGTCGTGCTCGAAGGATGCGCGGCTGGACAGTGCCGGTTGAAGACGTCGGGCACGTTCCTGCACTTCGTCCCCTTGTCGCGTGTCTCCGGCCACAGTCAGAATCGCCAGTGGGAGCTTCAGCGTGTCCGCGAGCACGACGCCCATCTCCAGCGCGTGTGCCCCCATCTCCTTGCCGCCGTATGCAACAACCACCCTACTCGGGGCGCGAAACTCGTCTGGAGCCAGAAGCAAGGGTTTCTCCGTGCGCCGCACAATGAGCTCCGTGTTCGACCCGAGTAATCCACCGTGCTCTGCACGGCAACCGCGTCGTCCCAGGATGACAAGAGAAGCGCTCCGACCGGCGGCGGTTACAAGATCCGCAACACGCCCCGTCTCCCGTCGAATCGTGATTGGGACCCCATGCTCATCCGCAATGCGCCTGACTCGACGCTCTGTCTCGTTCCAGGCGTAGGCCGCCAGGCTCTCGGTCTGTCGCATCAGACGAACCAGTGAGTCTCCGTGAGCGAACAGGGCGGCCGGCGGAAGGCGGATATCCTCCACGATGAGTGCCTCCACGCGGCTCGATGCTGTACGAGCCAGGTAGAGAGCGAAGCGAAGGGCCGACAACGATGGCTCCGAGCCACCCGTCGCAACGAGCATTCGTGTCAGGACATTGCCCCCTCCAGACGAATCTGACGCGCCACCACTGGAATCGGGATTGGCTCCGGCCATGCCTGCGCTCCTGGGATTCCCACATGTGACCGCCGACCCCACAGCTCGGTCTGTCGCGGTCGTGCGGGAAAAGTCTCCACGTCCGCCCTTCCTTGTCGACAGGGTCCGCGGGCGAACGTCACGGCCCCGCATCAAGTCTCATCCGTTTCGCTATCAGTATGAGCGCTCTCAGTCTGTTGGGCCACATCCTCCAGCTTCGCGAACGGGAAGTAGTACTGCTGCCGCAGGCCGGCGACGTTCGAGACGTGCCGCACGGCCTTGCGGACCTCGCCATAGAGCTGCGACAGCACGATTTTCTCGCCCACTTCGCCTTCCTCGCGTACGGCCAGCAGACGGTGCATGGCGTATATGCCAAAGAGCACCGCAATCATGAAGAGGAAATCGAGCCCCTTCAAACTGAGCGCCGACAAATCGAAGACCGTCTCGGCCGTCACGGTTGACGCCCATCGAAGCGAGAGAGCCAGCTCCTGCTTGGCGAACCAGTCGGCCGCGAGACCGGCCAGGATCGGGGCCACGGTCGCCGCACCGCCGTTGACCAGCGCGTTCGCCGCCAGATACGCCGTGGCCTTGCCCTGCGGAGCCGCTTTCAGCGCGATGTTCCCCGCGCACAGGCTGGTCCCGGCCGTCGATACGCCCGCCAAAACGTGAATCGCTATCAGCAGCGGGATGGTGAGCAAATGCTTCTCCGGCATGGTCAGAAACGGCCACAGGAAGATGCTCAGAATGAACATCCAGCCCGAAACGGCGAGCACCGACTTGCTGGTGAACCGGTCGGCCAACCTCCCCCAGATGCGGAAGAATACGACGTTGATGATCTGGCTCAGAACCGACAAACTGAGCACGAACCAGAGCGGTATGCCAAGGCGCGTAATCATGTACACCACGAAAAAAGGCGCCGCCAGGTTGATCGCGAAATTCCACGCGCCCAAGAACATCAAGAGTCGCCGGAAACCGAATTCCCGGAACGGCTCGGCCAGCACCGTCAATACGCGTCGAGGGACATGGGGTGCCATCTTCGGCTCGGGAATGCGAGCCAGGAAGTACACGCCGACGAGGCCCGCGGCGCCGCCGAGAACGAAGAGGATACTGTAAGGTGTGTGGGCGTCGTTCAGCACGCGCTTGCCGACCTCAATACCGAATCCTGCCAGCAGCGTCAGCACCGCCCCCGTGGCCGTCGCGATCGCCATCCGCTTGCCGAAATAGCTCCCCATGATGCTCTCAGGAATGAAATCGCGCATCCACGAGTTGAACGCACAGCCCGAAATTGTCCCGAGCCCGAAGTACAAAAACAGACAAAGCAGCAGCACGGGGACACGTTGCTCTGCGGGGACGATCCAAGGCAACGCGGCAACGACCAGCCAGAACAGCCGGCTCATGAACGAATTGAGCACGACAAGTGCCTTGCGCAGTCCGGTGCGGTCGACCAGGAAGATCGCGGGGATTTGGAGAATCTGCGTCAGCGGGCCAATCGCTGCCAGCAAGCCGATGACGACATTCGACGCACCCAGCAGCAAGGCAAAGGCCACGAGAAACGCACCGCCGGTAAACACGCCCATGACCTGCGCGCAGACGCCGTCGTAGAGCAGCGCCTGCAGGCCACTCCTAACCTCCGATTCGTCGATGCACTCCTTCGGACGCAGTGTCCCGATCATCGCTCACCCTCGTTACGGTCATCGCCGGCTCACTCGTCCCTCCGCGCGATGATTAGGTCACGGATCCGCTGCAGGGTGTCCGCTCCGGTCCGTCTCATTTTGGCCAGGAGCTGCCGCGCCCACAAGAACTCCGTGCGCGGAATGCCAAATCCGTCGGGGATCGCGGTGATCACGGACCCCGTTTGGCACCGGTTCGCAACCGACCACCGATATGCTTGCCGGCGACCATTTCCTGACCCGGCTTGATGGACGCGTTCCCGGTTCCGGCTCCAGTCGCGGCCGGACGAGCGACAAACCGAGAAACGGCGGGTTGACTGACCACTTGGCTCTGCAGGACAATTCGGATTGACTAGGCACGCCCGGCGATCGTGCGGTACGGTAGAAAAACGGAGGGGAACCCACAATGCAACCCTGCTCCAGACGCGAGTTCATCAAGCACGGGCTGTGCAGCGGACTGTCCCTCGGGACAGGCCATCTCCTGACCGGGTGCGGCGCCGACGCTACGATCACCCCGGAGGCGCCGCCGTTCGCCCCATCACGTGAACCCGCTCGTGTTGCAGCGGTCCGTGGACAGAACCTGGAAGAACTGGCGCGCAAAGCGCTGGAGGCGTGCGGGGGCGCCGGCGCGATCGTGGCCCCCGGCGAGACCGTATTCATAAAGCCGAACCTGGTCGGAGCCGGGATGGTCCGTCACCCCTTGTTCAGCACGGGGGAATGCACAAAGCCCGAGATCTTCCTCACCGTGGCTGAGGAGTGTCTGAAGGCGGACGCCAAGGAAGTCATCATCGGCGACGCCGGGCAGGTGGATCGCTTCTCCTGGGACGAAATGCTGACGCTCGATGGCTCGGTCAGTGTCGCGGAGAAAGTCGCGTGGCTGAACGGCCGCCACGAGGGCACCGTGCGGCTGGCGTGTCTGAACACGGATACGCCCCACTGGGACGCCATTCCCGCCGGGCCGAGCGGGCTGGGGCGGATCTACGTGTCGAGCCTCGTCAGTCGGGCGGACCGAATCATCTCCATCCCGGTGATCAAGACCCATCGCTTCGCCCAGATGACGCTCTCACTCAAGAATCTCATGGGTGTTACCTCGGCGGAATTCTACGGCCAACCGGGCATCACCTATCGTACAAAGCTGCACAACGCTCCGGCCGGGCTGGAACAGGCGTTCCTGGACATTGCGACGGGATTGCGTCCGGACCTGACCATTATTGACGGCTCCATCGGCTGTGAAGGAAACGGACCGCACGTCATGCCCGGCTGGTGGGGCACTACGGTGGACCTGCGAGATCGCCTGGGCGACTGGGTTCTGCTGGCCAGCCGCGATCCGCTGGCCGCGGACGCCACGGCCGCTCGAATGGTCGGGCACGAGCCATCCGCCATCCGCCACCTGCTTATGTCGTTCAACCAGGGGTTGGGCCAGTTACAGGAGGATCTCACGCAACTCGACGGCGCCACTCTGGACGAGTTGCGCATAGATTGGGTCCCTGCGGAGCCTGTGGACGGATTCAACGACGTCATCCTGGAAGGGATCGCCATGTTGCTGGAGCGATCCGAGGCGTCGTGATTGGATTCCCATGCTCCCCGCGCCGCGAAAGCAGCGCGATTCACTCCGTGGGCCGGGCCATGCCAACGCCGGTCGGCTCGACGATGCCCCTGGCATCCTCGACAGCCGCGTTTAAGGTCTACAAGACGTAAGCGGGAATCTCACCGCCTCCGTACCGGCCGATGTCTCGGTTTCCGCGACAACAACGCCGCCTTCGCCGAGCGAGTCGGGTAGCTCGCCTGCCTGGGCGCCATATCTATCTGTGGCCTCCGATCTTGTTGGCCTTGATCGTCAGCGACTCCGCGCCAGCGGCATTGCGGACACGCAGACGAACGGCCCGCGGCGCCTCAGTCCCTTCCAGACCGGTGTCGTCACCGATATGTCGCGTGGCATGCTCATCTCCATCCCAGCGTGCAGGATCCGGCCGGCCTTCCTGTTGGATCACGTGGTCTTCACTCGCAGCCCCCGGAAGATCAGGGCGTATCCCGCAGGCACGACGAGTAGATTCAGCAGCGTCGAGCTTACCAGCCCGCCCAGTACGACGATCGCCATCGGCGCGAGGATCTCGCTGCCGGGTTCGCCGGCCGCCCACGCGATGGGAACCAGCCCGACCACAGCCGTGAGCGCCGTCATCAGGATCGGCACGAGCCGTTCCTGTGATCCGCGGAAAACCGCTTCGCCAAGCGAGACGCCTTCTTCCTGCATGAGGTATGCATAATGGTTGACGAGCAGGATCCCGTTCCGCACGGCGATGCCGAACAGTGTGATGAATCCGACCATGCTCGCGATCGAGATAACCGGTGCTTCGTAACGACCGCCGATCCCGAACAGCGCGAGGGTGTTTCTCCACAGGCTGTCGGATTCCGCGACGAAGATTGCGATGATACCGCCGATCAGCGCCAGGGGCAGATTGACCATGACAAGCATGGCGGCGCGGGAGGATCCGAACGACATATTGAGGAGCAGCAGCATGATGACGGCCACGCCGGCCCCCATGACGTAGAGCGTGTTGGACGCCGACTGTTGCGCTTCGAACTGTCCGCCGTACGAGACCGCGTAGCCGTAGTCGGCGACGATCGGATCGACGCGCTGCCGAACCTCCTCGACCAGGTCTCCGAGGTTGAAACGCGCGGCGACGTTGCAGGAAATCACGGCCTTACGCCGGGCGTTTTCGCGGGAGATGAGATTCGAGGCCTTCTCGATGCCCACGTCGGCGACCTCGTCCAGCCGGACGAGCTTCCCGTCGACTCCCCGGAGCATCAGGTCCTTGACCTGCTCGATACGCTGCCGGTGCTCGGGCGCCAGTCGCACGACGAGGTCATAGACGTTGACGCCATCGTTCACCACCGCCACCGTTTCGCCGAAGATCGCGTCACGCACCTGTTCAGCCGCGTCCACCGGCGTCAGGCCCCAGCGGGCCAGTTCATCGTGGCGATATCGGATCGGCAGCGATGTGATCATGATCTCCCGGTTGGCAGTGACATCGCGCGCGCCCGGAAGCGGCACGATGGCGGTCTCAATGTCCCTCGCAATCTTGCGCAGCACCCGCAGATCTTCACCGTACACGTTGATGGCGATCGATGCCGGCGTGCCGGACATGATGTGCGAAACGCGGTGCTCGATCGGCTGACCGATCGTGGTGGTCATGCCGGGCACGGCCGACAGCACGTCGTCGATCCTGCGGCGCACCGCGGCCTTCTCATATCCGGCCTCGACGGTGACGTCGATCTCACTGTTGCTGACCGGTTCAGCGTGTTCATCGCGCTCGGCGCGACCTGTCCGACGAACGACCGAGCACACCCCATCGATTCGAGCCAGCCGCTGCTCGATCCCCTGCGCGATACGGTCACTCTCGGCGAGCGAGGTGCCGGGCGGCGCCATCACGAATACGGTGAACGTTCCTTCGTTGAATTCGGGGAGGAAGCTCGTACCGAAAGTGCCGGCAAGCCAGATACTCGCCACAATGAGCGCGAGGGCGGCGGTGACGGTCGTCTTGCAGTACTTCAGCACTAGCGAAAGCGCTGGCCGATAGACGGTCTTCAACCAGCGGATCGCGACCGTCTCCCGCTCGGTCTTTCCCACCCTGCCCCGAAGGAGCACGCGCGCCAGGGCAGGGGTGACCGTTAGCGCGACGAGAAGCGAGGCACTGATGGAGAGGATGTACATGATTCCCAGCGGCCGGAAGAAGCGGCCCTCAAGCCCCTGAAGGAACAGCATCGGCACGAAAGCGACGACGATGATGAGCGTGGCGAACATGATCGAGCTGCGAATCTCATTGCTCGCCGCGAAAACGATTTCCCGTTGCGGCTTCCGTTCGCCGGGCGGCAGATTCCGGTCTTCGCGCAAGCGACGATAGACGTTCTCCACGCCGATAATGCCGTCATCCACCACGACACCAATGGCAACCGCGAGGCCCCCGAGCGTCATGGCGTTAATCGTCTCTCCCCAACCCCACAGCATCAGCAGCGCGACTGCGACCGACAGCGGGATGGCAGTTAGCGTAATCATCGTCGTGCGCACGTTCATCAAGAACAGCACGAGTACAACGGCGACGATGACCGCAGCGTCACGGGCCACTGCGAGCACGTTGTGGAGGGACAGGTTGATGAAGTCGCTTTGACGGAAGATGTAGCGGTTCAGTTTCAGGCCGGACGGCAACGCCGTTTCGACCGAATCCAGCACCTCGTCCACCGCGTCCGTCAGCGCGAGCGTGTTTGTACCCGGTGCCTTCTGGACGCTCAGTACGACTGCCGGGTTGCCGGCGTCCGAGGCGGTTCCGCGCTTCAACGCCGGGCCCATCTGCACGTCCGCAATCTGACCAATCGTGACCGGCGTTCCCTCCGAGTAGCGAATGACCGTGGACCGTATATCCTCCACGCTCTGCACCCGGCCGGTCTGCCGCAGCGGGATTTCCATCCCGTCGACGTTCAGCAGATACCCACCGCCGGCGGTGCTGTGTGCCTGGCCGGCAGCCTGGACGACGTCCTTGATGGTCAGGTCGTACAACCGCAGCCGCTCCTGGTCGACATCGACCTGGTACTCGGGCAGCTCACCGCCAATTGCCACGACCTGCGAGACGCCGGGTACACTTAACAGGCGATTGCGCAGCTCGAACTCGCCAAATGCCCGCACATCGAGTGGGCTTACCGAGCCGTCTGGTGAGCGCAGCGAGATGAGCATGATCTCGCCGGTGATGCTGGTCACCGGCGTGATCTCACTGTGCACGTCGGGGGGCAGGCGTTCCTCGGCAAGCGTCATCCGCTCGGAGACCAGGTAACGCGCGCGGTAAATATCGACGCCCCAGTCGAATTCGACCCAGACGATGGACAAGCCGATCGCGCTGGCACTGCGCACGCGGCGCACGCCGGGCAGACCGTTGACGGCGCTTTCGATCGGAAACGTCACGTACTGCTCGACTTCGTCAGCCGCGTAACCGGCCGACTCCGTCATGATGGTGACGGTGGGCGCGTTGAGCTCCGGAAACACGTCCACGGCCATTCGTGGTACCGCATAGGCCGCAAATCCGATCGACAGAATGGCCACGACGATCACCAGTGACGCGTTTTCGACGGAGAAGCGGATCAGGTTTCTCAACATCGCCATCCTCCGCTAGTGCTCATCACCTTCGTGGAACGTGCCGTCAGCGTGGAAGTGTCTGCCTTTCTGCGTTTCGCCCGTGGCGGAACTGGCGAGCAGGAGCGGATAGACACCACCGAGCACGACCTCGTCGCCTTCGTGGACGCCGCTCCTCACCTCGATCCAGCGGTTGTCCGTGGCGCCGAGGTCGGCAACGACTCGGATCACCTGGTCGGGGTCGTGCGGATCACGCCGGAAGAAGATCCTCTCCAACCCGGCCCGTACGACGGCAGCCTCAGGAATCGCCAGCACGGCGCCCTCTTCACCAGCGACGAAGACCTCCAGATACGCCGTCACGCCGGCCTTGGCCCAACGCGGCAGCCCTTCAGGCACAACGTAGATGGGGATCGTGCGCTGCTCGGGATGCGCCTGAAACCCAACGTTGATCTGACCATCCATTGTGTCCTGCAGGTCAAGGCTTCCACCCAGGGGTGGAACGATACGCCCCGCCTGTCCGTCCTCGAACAGACTGATGTCCGTCTGCAGGGCGTCCGCATGAAAACGGAGGGCGGCGGGGTCAATTGTCTCGACGATCAGGTCCCCGGTCTCCGCCCAACCCTGGTTCGTTACGCCGACCTGGGCAATCACCCCGGCCGTCTCCGCGCGCACAACGATGTGATCCACAGTCGACCAGTACGGGGTTGCGGACGGGGTTGCGGGCGATTCGCCCTTCTTCAGCTCCACGAGCGATTCACTCTCTTGCGGCTCCAACAATTGTTCGAGCTGGTCGCGGTGCACGCCGGTCAGCGACTGTGCCTCGTTCAACAGGACGGCGTACGCTAGGAGCGCCGACTGCATATCGGCCTCCTTGGCGCGGACTTCGGCCTCCAGCCGCGGTACCTTCGTTTGCAGCTTCGACAGCTCGGCCTCCAGCTTGACGTCGCGCGAACCAGCCTCCATCAGTCGGCGGATGCGCTGCTCCAGAAATTCAATCTGGGTCTCGTTCTCCGTCTTCGCCGCGCGGGCGGCGTCCAATTCGGGAAGGCAGCAGAAGCAAGCCTTGAACGCCTCTGCAAGCCCGGACTGCACGCGGTGCCACTGGGGCGAGTCAAGCTCGAACAGCAGATCGCCGGCGGAGACCGTTTGGAATTGTTCAACAGCCAATCGAACACGCCCGGGGAGCATCGCGTTGTAGGCACGCCGCGCCTCGGGCCTGAACTCAAACTGACCCGGCAGGCGAATCACGCTGCGAACCGCTCGCCGCTCCGCCTTCACGAATGTGATGCCCAGATTCTGGCGCACGCTGGGTGGAATGGCGATGTGGTTCGTCGGGGCTGCAGATGCGTCTTCGTTCTCGTGGGCGTAGGTGGCACCATCCGAGGGCGCCTCGTTGGTGCAGCTTGACAGCGCGACGAGCGCGATCAGCCCGGTAAGTACGACGGCACCGGCCGCCGAGCCCTTCTGTTCGGTAATACGTTTGTTCATTCGTCGTCCTCCTCGGCCGCCGCCTGGGAAGGCGTCATCCAGCGCGGCTCCAGCATCTGCTGCAGTGCGTTCGCCGCCTGGGCCTCCGTCAGCGTTGCAGCGAGCAGTTCCAGTTTCGTTTCCACCGCGCTGCTCAGCGCGTCGCGCAGTACAAGCACGTTGGCTTCGCCCAGGTCGAGCAGCTTGCGCGTCTCCGCGACCTGACGATCCACCAGCGGTGCAACCTCATCGAGAAGCATCTCTCTGCGCTGAGCCGCATGGCGCAATCTTGCCTCGGCGCGACACAGCTCTGAAAACACCTGCTCGGTATGCACCCGGGCGCGCGCGCGAACTGCGTCACGTTCCGCGATCGCTTCCGCAACGGCTTGGCGGTTGTGGTTCCACAGCGGGATGGGCAGACCGAATCCGAATCCCAGGCGGGAGAGGCCCTCTTCAAGCGAATAGCTCGGCCCGATGCTGAGGTCAGGGTACTGGTTGCGAACCTCGAGCCGCAGGCGCTGCTCGGCAGCTTCGTACTCGGCCCGGACCGCCAGGATCCGCGGATCACGTTGAAGGAGCGTCGCGCGCCGTGATTCCGGCGGCACGCCGATCCGAGGCAGAAACAAATCGGGCTGCAGCTCCACGGGCGCTTCCGGGGCGACACCGAGGATGGCGAACAATTCCAGCCGCTGCTGCTCGGCTTCCGATTTCAACGCCTGCAACGCAGCCCGCTGACGACGCAACTCGACGAGCAGCATACGCGCATCGGTCGGTTTGAGCTCACCGGCCCCCGCCAGTCGGTCCGCCATCGTCACGACAGTGCCGAGCTGCTCGAGGTGCGCCGCCGTCACCGCAATCCGCCCGTGTGTCGCGGACCACGCCAGCCACGTCGAACGCAACCGCGTCAGCATTTCCCACTCGGCGATCAGAACGTGCCGCCACGCGGCGCTGTACTCCGCCCAGGCCCAGTCCTTCTCGACGGCCAGCCGCCCCGAAACCGGGATCGTGATGCTCAGGCCGAGATCCACGATCCAGGGCTTCTCGACGAAGTCCCCGGGGACCTTTCGCAATCCGGGCAGCAAGGACTCGAACGCACCCGGGTTGATCCCGCTCGGACCAATCGCCGAGGCATCCACGCCGGTGAACTCTCCCCGCGCGAACCGGTACCGAGTTCGGGTGCCGCGATCCACGAACCGCAGCACCGCTGCCTCGAATTCCGGGTCGGGCCACCAGCCGGCTTCGCGCGCGCTGGCGAGTGGAACCTCCGCCTGCGCTCGCGCCAGACGAAGCTGCGGGTTGAACACCAGCGCAGCGGCTTCCGCCTCCGCCAGGCTCAGCCCGTCCGAAGGGTCGTAGGGCTCGTGCTTCTCGTCACGCGCCAGCTCCTCGGCGTATGCACGAATGGTGTCGAGACTGATGTCGCGGAGCGGCCAATCTTTTGCATACTGCAGGAGTTCCAGTGGGCGCCGTTCGTACGTCGCGCAGCCCGTCAGATTGACCAACGCCACGAGAAACATCCCGGATAGTCTGTTTGTGTGCGACATGATTCTCGTCCAACCAAGGCTCACCACGCGCCCGTGGAATACAGGCCCTGCAGCGGCGCAGGGAATCAGTCTGATGAGAGGTCACTTCCCCCGCATGAGTCTCGCAATTGGCTTTCCGACGATCAATCCAGCAGAGGTAACGTGACGGCGTGGAAGGTCGCCGGATCTGGCGGCGCCGATGCAGGGGGCAGTCCGCGGGCCAAACTGGCGAATGGATGCGGCGAGCCGACAGAACGTACAGCACACACCGCTGCGGCAACGTCAATCAGCCGCGGCGGCTGCGTAAAGCAGGCAATCTGCACATCGGACGCCTCGCAAACAGAGCACTCGTTGCAGTCATGCTGAACAGGAGCGTCACTTTCGGGGCATCGTTGGGACGCGTTCGCCGCAACGTGCTCCGCCCCGCAGGTCCCGTCCGCGCGGTGCTGCGTGTGGGGCGCCTCCTCGAACGCGTGATGCAGCGCGTGCCCCCCTGCTGACCCGACTTGGAGCAGGGTCAAAGCGCAGACCACGAATGTGCGTGCCAAAGATGACATCGTCAGGATAGTAGGCAGCTCACGCAGCATTGACAAGTCATCACATGTAACCGGAAGGTAACGAGAGGCCTGCGCTGGGGAGCCGGCCATGCGGCCACCCATCTGTCCCGGCACAAAGCGGTGCCCCCGCTCGCATGCGCCAGACGTCGCGTGACATGGCCTTTCGGGCGGGGGCTCCGTCGGCGGGCCGGTCAGGCGAGCCGGATCGACGTGCCGGAACGCGCCGTCGTCTGCAGCCGGATTGCCGGTGCCGCTGCGCCCGGCATCCACGGCCTGCGCATCTTGAGGATCTCGACGGTCGCACATGCCGCCGGGTCTAAGGTGTAAGCTTCGTAATAACAGGTGGTTACGGTCTCTGTGGTTGCGCAGTTCGCAACCTGCAAGTCAGCGAGGCGGCATTCCCACGTTATCAGAACGTCAATGTTGCCCGCATCTTGCGCCTGCGCCTGGTAACGCAGCTCAGATCCAACTTCCAACCCAAGCGGCATTGTGCTATACTTAAAAGTACTGGCGGGGCAACTCGCGAAGCGCGGGCTGACTCGTTTGGGGCGAAAGAAGCACATCGTCCCCAGGGCGTGTGCCACTGTCCAGGATGGGGCTGTCGCCCTGACGATGGACTTGTGGGATGGGAAGTCACTTCATACCTCGCCGAAGGCCGTGTTTTCTGTGCCGAATTCGGATGCGCGCTTGTCCAGAGAGTAACGTCGTACCGCCGCAGCTCGCGGCCGGGGACCCTGCGCGCCATTTGCCAGTCTGGAGAACAATACCATGTCTCGACACTTTCGTTCGTACGCCTTGATCGCCGTATCCGTCGCCGCAGCCGCGCACGCGGTCGACGCCCAGGAGCCCGGAAGCGCATCCTGTCCGCCCGCGAGCCCGAACTGTATCCTCTGCCCCCTCGAGGAGGATTCCACGACCACGGACAACGACAGCACGCCGAGCCCGCCCACGGGCGACACGGTCCGCCCGGGCCCGACGCGAGACGGGGCGACGAACTCCGTGTACACCTTCGCCGGCGAGCACTATGCTTCCGTCATCGACCTGCGGATCCCCGGACGCGGCCTTGACTTCGTCTGGGCCCGGAAGTACCGATCTCAGCTCACACCCTTTTCGGCGATCGGCAACGGGTGGGACTTCTCCTACAACGTCTATCTCGAGCCGCTCGGCATGGACCTCGTGCTGCACGACGGCAATACCCGTGCCGACACGTATTACTTCAACGGGATCGACGCCTGGACCTGTGAGGAGTTCTTCCAGGAGATCCATCAGAATCCGGATCTGTCCTACACGATGGTATTCCCCAACCGGGGCGAGTGGAACTTCTTCCCCTTCGACGGCTCTCCATGGGAAGGGAAGATCGCCAGCATCGCCGATCGCAACGGCAACGAACTCACACTGGCATATGACATCACTGGGCGCCTCGAGACCATCTGGGACACGATGGACCGGCCGATCAACATCACCTACAACCCCGACGGCTTCATCGAGACGGTCACGGATTTCACCGGGCGGAGTGTGACGTACGATTACTACGACGTCGGGAACCCGGACGGCTCGTTCGGCGATCTCAAGTCGGTGACCACTCCACCCGTGCTCGGCACACCGCACGGCAACGACTTCCCCGGCGGCAAGACGACAACATACACCTACACGACCGGCTTTGTGCTGCCGGAGCTGAACCACGATCTGCTGACGATCACCGATCCCAAGGGCCACACGTACCTGCAAAACGTCTACGCCCACACGCTGGAACCGACCGACCCGCGCTATACGGAGAATCCGGCCGACCTCAATTTCGACCGCCTTGTCCGGCAGGTCTGGGGTGATCCCGGGGACATCATCGATCTCGTCTATGTGGAACTGGTCCCCCTACCCGAGAACAACTTCTCCGTGATGAAGACCATCATCAACGATCGCGTCGGCAACGTGGAAGAGCAATTCCACGATGCCGGGAATCGCCGGGTGATGCAACTCGACTACACCGGTCGGGCTCCTGACCCGACCGCGCCGACCACCGAAGTGGACAATCGGCCCACCGGCCAACTCCGCCCTGGCGATCCGGCCGTGTTCGAGACCCGCTCAGAGTTCAACCCGGACTCGCTTGTCACCCGCATCATCCATCCCAACGGCAATGAGGAGACATTCCTCTACGATTCGTTCAATCCCGATCGCCGCGCGCAGCGCAACCTGCTGGAACACTGCCGCCTGCCCGGGCCGCTCGGCGGCGACCAGCTGACCATCTGCGAGTACTTCGACTACGAATCCGGCTTCGGCGGCTGCTGCAGCACCAACTTCGTTGCGCTGTGGACCGACGGCCGTGGGAACGTAACCTCGAACGGGTTCGATGGAAACGGGAATCGCATTTCCAGACGACAATTGGATACCGACGTTCTGGATGAATGGGAATACAACGAATTCGGGCAGATGACGGCGCATATACTCCCGGACAACGGCAGCGGGCATCGTCGGCGCGACGAGTACGCCTACTACGACGCCGGCCCGCAGACGGGGTACCTGTATCAGACGGTCATGGACGTCGGCGGTTTCACCCTCACCAAGACGTATGAGAACGACGATGTCGGGAACGTGACCCGAATCGTCGACGCCCGCGGCAACGATGAGCTCTACGAATACAACGCGCTGGACCAGGTCGTTCGCAGCCAATCGCGCGTGGTCGACCTGTTCTCCGGTCCGACCCGCTACGAGCGCCTGACCTACTACGACGCCAACGACAACATCGTCCGCTTCGACATGCAGAACGTGGATGATCAGGGTGTCGCACAGCCGAATACGCACTACTCGACGATCTACGAGTACGAGAGTCTGAACCAGCTGACACGCGTGTGCCGCGAGAAAGTGGAAGTGGACCTTGTCCCGACAGACCTGGACTGCGGCGCCTTCCCGCTCGGGACGGCTGTCACCACCGAGTACGATTACGACGGCAATCGCAACCGCACGCTGGTTCGCCACGGTGAAGCGGTCAACGGTAACGATCCCGACAACGTGGTTCAGACGCTCTACGACGAGCGCGATCTGTCCTTCCAGGTGATCCGCGCTCCGGGCTCGCCCGATCAGTCCTCCACCCAACACGACTATGACGGCAACGGCAATCGAATCCGAACCAGCCAGGGACTCGAAGACACGCCACGCATCACGGAGGATCTGTTCGACGGCTACAACCGGCTCACGACGTCCACCGACGCACTCGGCAACGTGTCAACCTATCATTACGACGGAAACAGTAACCTCGTTTCCAGCCAGCTGGACGGCGAACTCGTCGACCTTCCGGGCAGCGGCGGCAACGTCATGCTCTCACAGACGAACTACACCTACGACGGGCTGGACCGCCGGATCGAGACGAGCGTCGCCTTCTTCGACCCGGTGACGCAGACCCCCATCGGCGACGGACTGTCCGTGACCCAGACTCTTTACAGCGACAACTCGCAGGTTCTCCGTGTGACGGATGACAACGGCCACGAGGCTGAAACGACGTACGATACGGCCAACCGCCGCAGTGTCGTCACCGACGATATCGGAAACACCGTCACATACGACTACGATCCCAACTCCAATGTCTCGATGATGACCGAGACCGAGAAATCCGACCTCGGCGAGCCCGACGAGATCTACTACACCAACTACACGTACGACGGGCTCGATCGCCGAATCCGGACCGAGAACAACATCGGCACCACCCGAAGCTCCGGCTACGACTCACGCGACAACCGCACTTTGACCATTGACGGGTCTTCGTACGAGAACCGCTATACCTATGATGGCCTCGATCGGCGACTCGAGTACATCTGCGACATGGATGGCGACGGCGCAGACGGTGACGGGGATGACGTCATCACCGAGCAGGTCTGGGACGACTCCTCACGTCTGATCGCCGAGATCGACGACAACGGCAACAGCACCAACTACGAATACGACGGCCTGTTCCGGCTGATCCGGGACGTCCTTGCTGACGGGACCGCGCGCGAGCAGAGCTATGACGTCCACGACAACGCAATCACCGTGACCGATCCCAACGGCACCGTTGCCACGCAGACGTACGACCTGCTCGACCGCATCCAGACCAGGTCAATCGCGCCCGCGCCCGGCGTTGCCGGCGTCACGAACGTGACCTGGGAGTACGACGGCATGTCCCGGCTCGTTTCGGTGGTGAACGACACCTCGATGGTGCAGCGGACGTACGATTCCCTCTCGAATGTCACCGGCGAAACGCTCAATGGTCAGTCCACCGTGCATACCTACGACGGCGTGGACAACAAACTCTCGAGCAGTTACCCCGGCGGGCGGCAGACGACCTTCACATACGATGCGCTGAATCGCAAGAAGACCGTCGCCGACGGCGCCGGCCCGATCGCCTCATACGACTATGTCGGGCCGGACCGTGTCGAACAACGCGACTACGGAAATGGCACGCGGGCCGCCTACGAGTATGACGGCATTCTCCCGAACCCGCCGGACGACTATGGCGTCAAACAGATTACGAGGATCACCCATTCGGTGATCGGCACCGGCGCCATCATCGATGACCGCACCTACACCTGGGACCCGGAACTCAACATGACGCAGCGCGTTGACCGGCGACCGCATCGCAGGGACCTCGCCCACGACTATGAGTACGATCCGCTCAACCGCCTGATTCACACCACCGTGAGCGATGCCGGCGGCTGGGTCCATCGGGACACGGTCTACGGCCTGGACGGCGCAGGCAACCGGACGACCGTCACCGGAGGCGAAGACGCCGGTATCTACACCCGCGACGGCTTGCTCCCCGAGCCGGCCGATCATCAACTCAATCAGTACACGACCACACCGGCCGGCCGCCGCGTGTACGACGCCAACGGCAACCTGATCGGCATCGCCGCCCCCGGAGACTGCAACGGAGATGGCCTCGTCGATCTCGCCGACTACGGCGGCCCCGAGGGGTTCGCGGCCTGTCTCACCGGTCCCGAGATACCCACCGACGGCGCCTGCAGCTGCTACGATATGGACGACAGCGGGCATGTCGACCTGGGCGATTTCGCTCTTCTTCAACAGTATATCACCCCCATCCCCGAAGCGTCCGGTGAAACCATGGTCTACGACTATCGCAACCGGATGATCGAATATACCGATTGGTCGACCGGTTACGTCTCCACGTACACTTACGACGGGCTCGACCGCCGCATCGAGACCACGCGCAACGTCACCGGTACACCGGAAACCACGCACTTCTTCTACGATGACTGGCAGGTCATCGAAGAACAGGACGGCGTTGGCGCTACAGTCGGCACATACGTGTACGGAAACAACATCGACGAAGTGCTGACGATGCAACGGGGCGGCCACGATTACTACTATCACGGCGACCCCCTCCACAACGTCATGGCCCTGACGGATGCAACCGGTGAGGTCGTGGAGACGTACGAGTATGGCGACTACGGCGCCCCCGGCATCGCCGTCAAGACTCAGACTCCGGACCTCGACGAACTGTACGACTCCGACCCGGACCCCAACCCGTCCGCGACCGTCCAGTTGATCGCCGACGACTTCGCGCTCGAACAGGCGACCGCCCTTACGGGCCTGCGGTGGTGGGGAGGATACGCCTACGACGTGGGAGCGCCCGACACCGATGCGTTCACCATTCGGATCTTCGACGACGACGGTGGCGTCCCGGGGACGGTGCTGCACGAGCAGAGCGTGGGCGACGACGTGTCCCGAATCCCCACCGAGCGGCTGATCACATCCGTCGACGGGGATGTTCCCGAGTTCGAGTACGAAGCCGCGCTGGCGCCCTTCCTGGCGGGCGGTCTTGCCGAGTTGCTCTGGCTCGAAGTCGACAATGACACGACGGGACATCCCACCACCTGGGGGTGGGAGTCCAGCAGCGACGGCAACGGCAATCTGGCCTGGAGCCACAACGGCGGGCCGTGGGGCAACTACCCGAGCGATACCGCGTTCGAGATCCTGGCGAGTTCGTCGGCCGTCGGCAACCCTTACTTGTTCAACGGTCGACGCTACGACGGCGAGAGCGGCTTCTACTACTATCGAACGCGTTATCTCGACCCGCCGTCCGGCCGATTCACGTCGCGCGACCCGATGGGCATCTGGGGCGACTCCGCCAACCTCGGCGCTGCCCAGACCTATGTCGGCAACAATCCGTGGACGAACGTCGACCCGCACGGCGAGATCACCGTCAAGAACCACTCCTTCCAGGCGTTGACGTGCGGTGGCTTCGACGTGAAGTGGATCTTCTCGCTCGACAAGCCCGCCCCCTGTGACGGCTACATCGTGCAGCAGGTCGACTACAAGAATTTCATCGCCCCGTGCAACGCCAAGGGGAAGCCCGACTCGAAGACCTACTGGGAGTCCTGGTGGGTCACGAAAGGCAGTAAGAACGAGCATCTCCACGCCCAGTTCCAGTGGACGGACAACGCGTACGAGCCATCGCATCCGGAAACCTGCGGCGAGGTCAAGCAGACCGGCAAGATCAAGTTCTTCTGCCTGGCGACCACGGGGGACTTGGGGCGCGACGGAAAGAAACCCGCCAAACCCAACGGCGGCTGGGGGCCCGGTGCCGAACCCATGTCCGGCGCGTTGCCGTCCACCAGCAAGAAGCCGAAATGGTGGGACAAGCCGTCGGCCAACGGCGAGAAGGACGCCTCGCGCGTGGCGGGCTCGATGTGGGATTGCTGCGACCCCGGCCGGTTCAATGCGGTCTACGCCTCCCCGTAGGCGCCTGGACGGCCAGCGAGGTTGACAATTCGCCCGGATAGGCCCGGTTGTGCCCGATCGGACCCGGCGGTGGGACGTCCAAGGAAGGAAGCCCCGCGGCAGAAGGCGAAAGGCCCTCAAAGAAGGCACAGGAATCAGTGACAGTCACCAATCGAGCGCAGAAATTAGTAACTGTCATGAATTAATGGAATGTCAGTTCACGGGCGTCAAGGAGTTCGTCATCCGGAACTCTCACTATGGCGATCACAAGGAACAGGCGGATGCGTTGAAGCGGTACGCCGACTACCGCAACCGCCACGCGAAGAAAAACCGCTAACACGTTGCTGGAAACGGCACTAGTAACTCTCATGAATTAATTCTGTATTGCAGTGTCTATCGGGCCAGAACGCCTCGATCTTGCCGTCAAGGCCAATCGCGCAGGCCACTGGGTCGGACACGCTCCCTCCCGAGTCCTACTTTCAGGGCTTTCGAAAGAGGTACATAGCCCAGCCCAGACAGTTGCGGCCCCAGCGGAGATAGGCGTCGCGATTCCTGTGGGTGGTGCGGAGCAGAGCCTTCACGTCGGGATCGTCTGGATGGTCGGCTGCATATCGCTCCGCAGC
>CP070691.1:2711459-2715190 GCA_020353195.1 Phycisphaerales bacterium
AGGTAATCCTCCTGGTAGCCGCCCCACAGGTGATCATGGTCGGGGCCTCCCCACAGAACATCCTGCCCATCGCCGCCAAAGACGCGGTCTTGGTCGGCGTTGCCGTTCATGATGTCGTTTCCAGGTCCGCCATGCATTCGGTCTTGGCCTGGGCCGCCCAACATGGTGTCATCCCCCTCGCCGCCGGCCTTTTCCAGGAATGCGTACAGCGCCACTTGGCGACTGAACGTGCCGGCCTGGTAGATCGTCTCCTCGAAAAAGGGAGCCGGAACACTGATCACCTGCTCACGGCCACCCTCCTCCACGTTTCCGCTGATGCGGCCTAGGTCACCCACCATGGCGTCCTCACCGTCGTTGCCCTCCATATAGTCGTCGCCCAGCTGGCCGACCATGTCGTCGTGGCCGCCATTGCCTCGCATATCATCGTCACCGTAGGCGCCCGGGCGTTCCGGCGTCTGAGACATCGTCATCGTTCGGGCCACGACGTCAAAGCCGTAGCCTGCGTGCCGCAGCCAGATGCCACCCCCGTCCACCTGCCGCTCGATGAGGGCGTTGTCACCCAGCATGACGTCGTCTTCGCCGCCGCCCCTCATGACGTCGTCGCCGTCCGACAGGTCCGTCGGTGGCGCGCCACTGCCCACGATGCCGTCGGGACCGGCTGAGCTACCGCCGATCATGTCATCCTCGCCATCCTCGCCGAACATCCAGTCGGAGCCGTGGTTGCCTTCCATGGTATCCGGACCTGGGCCGCCGTGCATCTCGTCGCCACCCGGGTCTTCGTCCACCCACCCGTCGCGGTCGTTGTCCACGCCGTCCACGGGATCCTCGTTAAAGCGGCCGTCGCCATCACTGTCGCTGGCGTCATTGCCCTGGCCGAACATAAAGTCGCGCCCACCCTCGCCGAACATCCTATCGCTGCCGCTGGTCATTGCGTCGATCGGGGAGCCACCGGCCACTTCGATGTCGAACAGGACCACATCGCGGAGGGCGTCGCCGGTGTTGGGGTCGACGGCCCACTGCCCCGCCGCGTTCCCGCGGCGCGTGATGCGCGCATTGTCGCCGGCCATGACGTCCCCGCCGTCGCCATAGGTCGCCGCGTCGGTGTCGCCGTCGTCGCCGTACATTTGGTCGGCACCATCGGGTTGGCCACCGTCCCCCTGGGAGCTGCCGCCGATCATGTCGTCCTGATCGGCGCCGCCCCACATCCAGTCGCCGCCGCCGTTGCCTTCCATAGTGTCATCGTCGGCATCCCCGTACATGGTGTCGATCTCGGCGCCGCCGTACATTCTGTCGTCGCCGTCGTCCCCGTGCATCGTGTCGCCGCCGGCCGCGTCCGTATCCTCGTTGCCAGAGGCCAGGTCAAACAGCGTCACGGATCGATCAACCTGCGAGATCCGCGCGTTATCGCCGGCCATGACGTCATCCCCGGCGTTGCCGAACATAGTGTCTCCGTCGTCGGGCGCGTTGGGGGTTGAGGAGCCCCCGATCATGTCGTCTTGATCGGCATCGCCGTACATCCAGTCACCATCGGCGTTGCCCTCCATCGTGTCATCGCCTATGCCGCCGCGCATGGTGTCGCCCATGGCATTACCGTACATGCGGTCATCGCCACTGTCACCGAACATAAAGTCTGCGCCGGGAGACAGCGGAGGCACGGCCGCCCCGTCGGGTCCTGTATAGCTATCGTCGCCGTACATGAGATCGTCGTCCTGGCCGCCACGCACGGTATCGCCGCCGCCGTTGCCCTCCAGGTAGTCGGCGCCGGCGTCGCCAAACATCTGGTCGTCACCGGGTCCGCCGAAGAGATAGTCACCGTCTTCACCGCCGTATATGCAGTCGGCGCGACCACTGCCAGCCATTGCCAGCCCCAGAACGGTGCCATCGTCGTCCTGATTGGCTTGGCCATCCCCATTGACGTCCACCAGCCCCTCCTGAACGAGGATTTCGTTGATGAACCCGGTGTCTGCCTGGGTTATGAACCCATCCATGTTGATGTCAATCGCCCCCGCCTGCAGATCATCGACCGGCTGTATCACCGGAAAGCCCTCAAAGAAACCGATGTCATGCTGATCCACATCGCCGTCGCCGTTCACGTCCACGCGGCCATCCTCAACCTGCACCCGCAGCGCGCACGTGACGGTGCCTGAAATAGGGCTCTGCTCTAGGCTGATCAACGCCAGGACCTCCGTCAGGTGGGCCGAATGTGTCACGGAAATGTGTTCTGTCAACTCGCCGCTATCCCCGAGCATGATGTCCTGGCCGGCATCGCCAACCAGCGCGTCGGTCCCGCCGTCCTCGTCGCCGTTCTGGAGCAGCAGATCACCGATCAGATCATCGGAGTCCGTCCCACCCCGCAGCAGGTCGTTGCCAATACCTCCTACGAGCAAATCGTGACCGGACCAACCGAAGAGCTGATCGTCACCCGACCCACCATAAAGCGCGTCGTCGCCTCGACTGCCGTCGAGCTTGTCGTGGCCGCTATTACCCCACAGGTGGTCGTCCCCTCTGCCGCCGGCCAGGACGTCGTTGTCGGGACCGCCAAAGAGGTAGTCCTGGCCATCGCCGCCGGTCAGGACGTCGCGGCACCCTTCGCTTCCGTTGCAGGTCTCCATCCCATCAAGGCTGTTCACCAGCGTATCACTGATCAACAGCGTAGGGCTCAGCAGCTGTGCGCGCAGCTGTTCGATCGTGATTTCGGGGGGAAGATCATCGCCGAAGAGATAGTTGTGGTCGCCGAAATCGCCCTCCAGCTCGTCGCCCCCAGAACCGCCGACCAGGATGTCGTTCCTGTCTTGCAGCACGACCTCAAAGCTCGATGACAGGCCTGGGCCGCCAGTTATGCGATCGTCGCCCGGGCCGCCGTGCAGGGCGTCCATGCCCGGGCCGCCGTTAAGGATGTCGTTGCAGGTTTTACCCTCAGGGCAGGACGTGCCGGAATCCGAATCGCCGTAGAGCACGTCGTCATTGGCGCCGCCATCAATTTTGTCGTCGCCTGTACCGCCCTGGATGGTGTCGTCGCCCCATCCCGAATTGATCACGTCATTCCCGTCATCTCCATAGATCACATCGTTTCCGTAGCCCGTGCTGATGCGATCGTCCCCGGGCCCGCCAAAGATGATGGCGTGGAGCGTGAACGGCACCTCGTTCCCGTTAGGGTCCGAGCCAGGCACCAGTCGGATCACATCATTATCACTACCGGCATCGGCGTAGATGGTGTTCGTGCCGGTGACATTGTCATCGGGCAAGAAGAAGCTCTGCTTGATGCCCTGAAAGGCGACAGAAATCCAGGTGCCACTGTAAGTCTGCGTACCTGTGATCGGCACTGTGCAATCGGTTGACGGCCCGATCTTCGGTTGACCGGGCTGCTGCCCGTATTCATGGACCTCGGGGAGCTTGCCACAACCACCACCTACTGGCGTAAGTTGGCGAACCGTGAACTTTTCTTTGGTTACGTCCGGACGGAAGTTACGCGCTTGGACATACGGGGACGGACCCATATTGAGCGCGAAGACATCGATTTCTTCTCCGCCAACGGGGTGGTGCACGGTCCTCTGCCCCCCCAGCACCGGTTTGGGCGGCTCGCACTTGACACTAAACAGGGGGATATCGGCCTTGAACGGATACCACTCGGCCCGCGCAGTGAACAGCCACAAATCGATCTCGACGAAAAACCGCATAAAGAAGCCCAGGCTCCCCGAGAATTCGAACATGCAAATCGGATTGAAGCGCCA
>CP070691.1:2715290-2739580 GCA_020353195.1 Phycisphaerales bacterium
CGGGAGAGCCCGTGGGAGTCGATCGAGAAGCGGTACCCGGTGAACGAGAAGGTCAAGGGCGAAGTGGTCAATATCGTGCCGTACGGTGCGTTCGTAAAACTCGAGCCCGGGGTCGAGGGTCTGGTCCATATCAGCGAGATGAGCTGGACCCGGCGGATCAGCCACCCGTCGGAGTTGCTGCAGGAGGGGCAAGAGATCGAAGTGGTGGTCCTGGAGATCAACAAGGGCAAGCAGGAGATATCGCTCGGCCTGAAGCAGACTGAGGTCAACCCGTGGACGCATGTGGCCCAGAAGTACCCGCCGAACACGCGGATCCGGGGTCGGGTCCGGAATCTGACGAATTATGGGGCGTTCGTCGAGGTGGAAGAGGGGATCGACGGGCTGCTTCACGTCTCGGACATGAGCTGGACGAAGAAAATCAGTCACCCCCAGGAGATGCTGCAACGAGGCGACGAAGTCGAGTGTGTCGTCCTGAAGGTGGATGAGAACAAGCAGCGCATTGCGTTGGGGCTCAAGCAGTTACACGAGGACCCGTGGCTGCGGGCAGTCCCGGAGAACTACATTCCCGGTCAGATCGTCGAGGGTGCGGTGACGAAGATCACGAACTTCGGCGTGTTCGTGGAGCTGGAGCAGGATCTGGAGGGGCTTCTGCACGTCAGCGAATTGGCCGATCATAAAGTCGAGGATCCGCACGAGATCGTGAAGATCGGCGACAAGATCCAGGTCAAGATCCTGCGGGTGGATTCGCAGGAGCGCAAGATCGGGTTGTCGAAGAAGCGGGCGGAATGGTCCGCCGAGCAGGACGCGCAGGAAGGTGGCGAGGTGGCCCGGCCGCGCCGCGGGGGGCTGCAGTCTCCGGGGGATGAACCGACGGATCTGATCACGGGTGTGCCGTTCGTGTCGCCGGCACCGGTGCAAGCGGAGGCGGAACCGGCGGCGGAGGCGGAACCGGCGGCGGAGGTGGAACAGGCGGCGGAGGCGGAGCCGGCGGCGGAGGCGGAGCCGGCGGCGGCGGAGGAGCACGGCGCGACGGACGCTGAGCAGCGCCGTGATACCGCGGGTGCGGGGCCGGACGAATCGCAAACGGAGTCTTAGGGCCGGTTCGGGGCGCCGGCGTCGGGGCATCGCGGGTGCTCGGCGCCGTGGTGGGATGTAAGTGCGATCGCACTGGAAAGCGGGTTACAGACTTACCTGAGGCAAATCAACAGGGCGCCGCTCCTGTCGGCGGAGGAGGAGCGCGAACTGGCGATCACGATCCGCCGCGCGCAGGAACTGGCCGAGTCCTTCCAGCGGGGCGAATGCGGGCTGGCGGAGCGCGAGGAGGCGGAGCAGGCGGCCGGTGTCGCCCGGGATCGCATGGTCAAGTCGAACCTCCGCCTGGTGGTCAACATCGCGAAGAAGTACGGCAAGCGGGGGATGCCGCTGAGCGACCTGATCAACGAGGGGAACTTAGGCCTGCTCCGCGCGGTGGAGGGGTTCGATCCGGAGCATGAGACGCGGTTCAGCACCTACGCATCCTGGTGGATCAAGCAGGCGATCAAACGTAGCTTGATCAACAGTGTGCAGCCGATTCACATCCCTGCGTACATGGTGGAGATGATCGCCAAGTGGCGCCAGGCCCATGACGTGTTCGTGGAGAGGCATGGCCGCCAGCCCACCATTCCCGAGTTGGCGGAGTCGATGAACCTGCCGGAGCGGAAGGTCCGGATCATCCGGCGTGCGGTCAAGGCGTTCGCCTCTCCGACGCAGTCGGGCGACGACGAATCGGGCCTGCCTCTGACGGAGATGCTGGCCGACCGCAAGACGCCGGCCCCGGAAGCGGCGATGTTCTCCGAGTCCGAGGCCAAGATGATCCAGGAGATGCTGGACTCGATCAGCGAGCGTGAGGCCACGATTCTCCGGCTGCGGTTCGGGCTTGACGACGGCGAGCCGATGACGCTCAAGGACATCGGCAAGAAGATCGGCCTGACGCGGGAGCGGGTCCGGCAGATCGAGGGGGAGGCCCTCCGCAAGCTCAACGAGCTGATCACCTCGAAGCTGTAAGTGCGAATCCGAGCCGCGGGTGCAAATCCGAGCCGCGGGCGCGAGCCGGCGGACAAGTCCGCCGCGGATGCAAATCGGCGTCACGGGCGCGAATCGGAGCCGCGCACAAATCCGAGCCGCGGGCGCGAGCCCGCGGACAAATCCGCCCCGGGCGCAAATCGGTGCCGCGGGCGCAAACCCGCGCCGCGGGCGCGAATCCGAGCCGCGGGCGCCAGCCCGCGGACAGATCCCTGTCACCGGGCTGGCGCCCGGTGCTCGGATACCCGGGGTCGTGTCCGGTGCTCGGGTTTTCGGTCACCGGGCTTGCGCCCGGTGCTCGGATACCCCGGGCTCGCGCCCGGTGCTTCGGCATTCCCGCTCACCCAGAACTCGTGTATTATGATGCGTGTTCCTACCGGGTCACGACCGGCCGGCATCATGCAGGGCTGTCTTGACTCGCCCTGCGACCGGACTGGGCATCTGCACTTGGACGAGACGAAGCCATGGATGAACAGCAATGGACTCCCGCGATCGGGCTGAGGCGAGCGCTTGGCCGCTTGTTGATTCGATCCGTCATCGCATTCGTGATCTGGACCAGCCTGGTCTGGCTGGCCACTCCAGTCCTGAACTTCCTTATCCCGCACTGGGCGGTGCTGGGCGTCACCGCTCTGGTGTTGGCCGCCCCGGGCACGGCCATCGCCCACGCGCTATGGCGGAAGCTCTGCGACATTGCCGGAATGTCGGGATGGCCGATCGGTGGCATGGCTCTTGTCTTTGGCCTGTTTGTTGTTGTCAGTGGGGTCATGCTGGCCAACGCGTTCCGGCCGCTGGGCGAATGGCAGTACTCGTTCACGATGTTCGGGACAGCCACATGGCTCACGGTGTGGATCATAAAACTGGTGCTGACCGAAGATTGAGTCATTGCCATTGCGGGTTCCTCCGCCAGAACATCGGTTACAGAATTGAAGGCGAATGGTCAGGCTTGATGTTTCGCCGTCGCCGGCTCGCTTCGGGCGCGAATCCGAGCCGCGGGCGCCAGCCCGCGGACAAATCCGCCGCGGACGCAAATCGGCGTCACGGGCGCGAATCGGAGCCGCGGGCGCCAGCCCGCGGACAAATAATGTCACCGGGCTCGCGCCCGGTGCTCGGGCACCGCGGCGGTGCAGGTCGCGTTGGGAACCGGAGTGTGCTAGAATCGCCGCCCGAGCGGCCCGGGTGGACAGGCTTCCCAACACCCCTTCGGAGAACGCAAACCCCGTGGACGAGCAATCCCGACTCGACGCGCTGTGTGTCAACACGATTCGAGCGCTGGTGATGGACGCCGTGGAACAGGCGAACTCCGGGCACCCGGGGGCGGCAATGGCGCTGGCCCCGGTGGCCTACACGCTGTTCACCAAGCACTTGCGGTATAACCCGGCCAATCCGCACTTCGCGAACCGGGACCGGTTTGTGCTGTCGGCCGGCCACGCGTCGATGCTGCTGTATGCCACGCTCCATCTGGCCGGATACGAGCTTCCGCTGGATGAGATCAAACGGTTCCGGCAGTTGGGCGGTAAGTGTCCCGGGCATCCGGAATGCGGGTGCGCCCCCGGGGTGGAGACGACGACGGGCCCGCTGGGGCAGGGGGCGGCCAACAGCGTGGGAATGGCCATCGCCGAGCGGTGGCTGGCGGCCCGCTTCAACCGTCCCGGGCACGGGATCGTCGGGTACCGTGTGTTCGCATTGTGCGGTGACGGCTGCATGATGGAAGGCGTCACGGCCGAGGCCGCTTCACTGGCCGGCCACCTCGGGCTCAGCAACCTGATCTGGATCTACGACGACAATCGGATCAGCATCGACGGGCCGACGTCGCTGGCGTTTACGGAGGACGTCGGGCGGCGCTTCGACGCCTACGGGTGGCGGGTGGTGCGGGCCGACGCCGAAGCGCGGGAGCAGGTGCACGAGGCGTTGACCGAAGCCATCGCCGAACCGGACCGCCCGACGCTGGTGATGGTCAGGAGCGTGATCGCCTACGGGGCGCCGACGAAGGCGGGGACGGCGGGGGCGCACGGGGAGCCGCTGGGTCCGGAGGAAGTCGCCAAGGCCAAGGAGTTCTTCAGCCTGGACCCCGATTCGCGTTTTCTCGTGTCGGCCGAGGTTCGCACGCACATGAGCCAACCTGCCCGCGACCGGGGCGAGCGGCTGGAGCTGGAATGGAGCGAGCGGCTGGCCGCTTATTCGAAGGACCATCCGGACCTGGCGAGACAATGGGCGTCGCTGCAGGACGGCAAGCTGCCCGACGGATGGGACGCGGCGATCCCGACGTTCGGCGTGGAGGCCAAGGGGATGGCCACCCGGGCGGCGGGGGGCCAGGTGCTGCAAGCGATCGCGGCGTCCGTACCGTGGCTGATCGGCGGGGCGGCCGACCTGACGCCGTCGACGAAGACCTACATCAGCGACAGCGGGGATGTTCAGCGCGGTGCGTTGGGGAATCGGAACCTGCGGTTCGGCGTGCGCGAGCATGCGATGGCGGCGATCTGTAGCGGGATGGCGCTGTCGAAGCTGCGGCCTTTCGCGGCCACCTTTCTGGTGTTCGCAGATTACTGCCGCCCGTCGATCCGGCTGGCCGCCATGATGAAGCTTCCCGTCATCTACGTGTTCACGCACGACAGCATCGGCGTGGGGGAGGACGGGCCGACCCATCAGCCCGTCGAGCAGCTTGCCTCGCTCCGGGCGATTCCGAACCTGGACGTGGTCCGGCCGTGTGACGCGAACGAGGTGTCGGCGGCTTGGCGGTACGCGATGCAATGCACGGATCGCCCGGTCGCGCTGGCGCTGAGCCGGCAGGCGATGCCGGTGCTGGACCGGAGCCGATTCGCGCCGGCGGAGGGTCTGATGCGTGGTGCATACGTTCTGGCCGACGGTGACAGCGCGCCGGACGTCATCCTGCTGGCGAGCGGGTCGGAGGTGCATCTGTGCGTCCAGGCGTTCGACGTGCTGCGCGCGTCGGGGGTCAGCGCCCGCGTGGTGTCCATGCCCTGCTGCGAGCAGTTTGAGCGGCAGGCCGTTCGGTACAGGGCTCAGGTTCTACCCGAGGCATGCCGGGCGCGGGTCGCCGTCGAAGCGGGGGTCTCGTTCGGATGGCAGCGGTACGTCGGCGCGAAGGGGGCGGTCGTGGGGATCGACACGTTCGGCGAGTCGGCGCCCTGCAGCGCGGTGATGGAGCATTTCGGGTTTACGGTGGACGCGGTGGTCGACGCGGCCAGGCGGCAGATGGATAGAACAGACGGCGAATAGCAAAGGGGGCAGAGCCGAATGGAGATCAACGAGCGCGGCGCAACCAGTGAGCGTCATCTGGTAACGGCGGGTTCAATGCAATGAAGACCAACTTCCGCAAGCTGACCGAACTGGGGCAGTCGATCTGGTGCGACAACATCCGCCGGGGGATGATCGCGTCGGGCGAGCTGCAAGCGCTGATCGACGAGGGCGTGCTGGGGGTCACATCGAACCCGACGATTCTCCAGAAGGCGATCGGCCAGAGTAGCGACTACGACGCGGTGATCCGGGATCTCGTGACCGCGGGCACGCGGGCAGCGTCCGACATTTACGAGAGCCTGGCGTTTGACGACATCGGGCAGGCGGCGGACCTGTTTCGTCCGGTCTACGACGGGACCGAGCGGCGCGACGGGTTTGTCAGCATCGAGGTGGAACCGGCGCTGGCCGACGATACCGAAGGTACGGTTGCGCGGGCGAGGCAGATTTTCAGCACGCTGGGGCGCCCGAACGTGATGATCAAGGTGCCGGCGACGGACGCGGGCCTGCCTGCGGTCGCCCGGCTGATCGGTGAGGGGATCAACGTCAATGTCACGCTAATTTTTTCGGTGGACGTTTATCAGCATGTGATCGACGCGTACATCACCGGGCTGGGGGCGTACCTTGACGGTGGGGGTGACCCTGCGGGTGTGGCGTCGGTTGCGTCCTTCTTCGTCAGTCGTGTCGATACGGTGGTGGATCAGCGGTTGCAGGAGCGGATCGCGGCGGGGCAGACGCATCTGTCGGCGCTATTGGGCAAGGCGGCGGTGGCCAACGCTAAGGTCGCTTACGACAAATACATGGATCAGTTTCACGGGCCGACTTTTGCAGCCCTGGCCAAGCGTGGGGCGCGGGTCCAGCGCCCGTTATGGGCCAGCACGAGCACGAAGAACCCCGCGTACCGCGACACGATCTACGTGGACACGTTGATCGGTCCGAACACGGTCAACACCGCGCCACCGGTGACGCTGGACGCGATTCGCAGGTTCGACGGGTTCCGGGTCACCCTGCGAGACGATGTCGAGCTGGCTCGGGCGACGCTGGCCGACATCGAGCAGGCCGGCATCCCCATGGCGGAGGTGACGGAGGAACTGCGGCAGGCGGGCGTGAGGGCATTCGCGGATTCGTTCGACAGGCTGCTGGCCGACATTCAGGCCAAGGGTGCCGACCTGGCGAGTCGGTAGGCGAACCGCCAGGGGCCGGCGCCGGAGCGGAAATCGGTGGCTGGTATGATGAGAATGTGCGGCTCCTGCCGATAACATGTCCAATAGTGACATGGTTGGCGCGGCAACATCCCACCGGGCTGGGCCGGGAACCTCGACCGGTCTTTCGTGAGTTGGCGTGGACGGGCGAGACAAGGTCGGCCGGCCGTTTTTGACGTTGCATCCGGTACGACGGTCGGCCGTTATAACGATATAACTATGGTCTGCGTCCCCGGCGGCGAGTTCGGGGGCGACTTGGCCAAGGAGGCGGTTCAGGTGTCGACGTTAGATCATCCGGATTCGAACGACCCCCTGCTTGCGAAGTATCTTCCGTCCGAGCGCCGGGCGATCCTGGTCCATCGCTACTTCCTCGGGATCGAGCGGCAGTGTGACCCGGGCCTGCCGGCTGCGATTGAGAGCTGGGAGGCGGGTGTGGCGGTCGTGTGGCGGCAGAAGAAAATGCACGGGGATCGGGTGGCCCAGATGTCGGAGATCGACCGGCACCGGTCGTTTCTATCGAGTGTCCGTGGCCGGGAGGTCGGCTGGGACGAGGCGGTGTCCGACTGGGTCCGGAAGCATGCGGAGGACTGGCGCCGGAGTTGGGAGGAGAGTCCGGCGGCCGGCGCGTAGGTCCGCCCGGGCGGTGGGGCGAGGATTGGCCGATACACGCAGGGGCGCGCGGCGTGGCGGCGACAGTGGCATTTCGACGCGTGGGGTTTTCTGTATAATCAGCCGGGCGGATTCGGGAGTTGCAGGGATCTGCGCGGCACGCGGTATGCACGCCACCGCGGCACGGGGGTCCGCGCGTTGCCCGCGGCATCGCGCCCGGGCGGCAAGGGGGTATTTCCGCAGTAGCGAATGACGGCCTGCGGGTCACCACGGATGGAATGGCGTGTACCCGGGAGACTTATGATGTCAGGTAGTCTGTTTATCTGCTCGACCGACCAGGAAGCGGGGAGCAGTGTCGTGACGTTAGGCCTGTTCGGCGTGCTGCGTAAGACCGTGGACCGACTGGCGTTTCTCAAGCCGGTGGGCGGCGGGGCGGATGACCAGGACGTTGCGGTGATGAGGTCAACTTACCGTCTGAGCGAGGACGCCGGCGAGATGTGCCCGCTGACAATCGAACGGGCCCGCGAGTTGGTCGCAAGGCAGCAGGAAGGGAATTTGCTCGATCGCATCGACGCGTGCTTCAAGAAGCTCCGGGCGGAGCACGAGTTGGTGCTCCTGGAGGGCATCAACAACACGCGCGCGACCAGTGCGTTTGACATGGACATCAACGAGGCGATCGCCGGCCACCTGGATACGCCGGTGCTGTTGGTGGCGCGGGGCTCGGCGGGTAACGGGGTCACTGATGTCGATCAGCTTGTGGCCACCGTCACTACGGCGAAGCGCTCGTTTGAGGACAAGAGCTGCGAGGTGGTGGGCGTAGTGGTCAACCGCGTCGTCGACCACCCGTTTGAGGACGGTCGGCAGCGAATCGCGGACGCGTTCGAAGCGGGCCATCTGCCGCTGTTCGGCGTGGTGCCGAACCTGGCCTTTCTGGGCTACCCGAAGCTGGATCAGGTGGTGTCTGCGTTGCGGGCGGACGTGCTGTCGGGCGAGGAGTACCTCAGCAACGTGGTGACCAAGACGATTGTCGCGGCCATGGAGCCGCGCCACTTCCTGAGCCATCTGGATACCGACCGGACGTTGGTGATCACCCCCGGGGATCGCGAGGCGATTCTGATGGCGGTGGCCTGTGCGCAGAAATCCGACAAGCGGCGGTCGGTGTCGGGCATCGTTCTGACGGGGGGTCTGCGGCCCGATCCGGAGATCATGACCCTGGTCGAAGACCTCGGCGCCCCGCGGTTTCCGATCCTGGCGGTCAAGACGGACACGTTCACCACGGCGAGCCGGATTCAGGCGATGGACGTTCGTCTTCGCGTGCAGGACGAAGACAAGATTTACACGGCCTCGTCGGCGATCTGGCGGCACCTGGACCATGAGCGGCTGTGGGACACTCTGAAGGTTCCGCGGCCGAAGCGTCGAAAAGCCGGAGCGCAGGTATTTCTGGAGCAGCTCATCGAGCAGGCCAGGACGTTCAAGAACCGCATTGTGCTGCCCGAAGGTGACGAGCCCCGCACGGTTCGCGCCGCCGCCAGGATGCTCGAGCTGGGTGTTTGCCAGCCGATTCTGATCGGCGATCCGGAGGCGATCGCCCGGGAGGCGAAATCGGCGGAGGTCAAGCTGGACGGAGCTACATTCTTGTGCCCCAGCAGATCGGACAAAGTGGATTCGTACGCCGAGGCGGTCGTTGAAATCCGCAAGAAGAAAAAAGGCGGCATGACACCGGAGGTGGCCCGGGCGTGGCTCGACGAGTCGCCGATCCACTTCGGGACCGTGATGGTCCAAGTCGGGGATGCGGATGGCCTGGTGTCCGGTGCGGTGCATTCGACCGGGGATACGATTCGCCCGGCCCTGCAGATCATCGGAACGAAACCCGAGGTCGGCGTGGCGTCGAGCATTTTCTTCATGGCGTTGCCGGACCGGGTGCTTGTCTACGGCGATTGCGCGATTGTCCCGGATCCGAACGCGCATGAGCTGGCGGCCATCGCGTGGTCCAGCGCCCGGACGGCGCGCGCCTTCGGGATCGAGCCGTACGTGGCCATGCTCTCCTACTCCACCGGCAAGTCGGGAGCCGGCCAATCCGTGGACAAGGTGAGCGAAGCGACACAGCTGCTCCGGGAGCGGAACCCGGACTTTGCGATCGACGGCCCGTTGCAGTATGACGCGGCCATCGATCCGGAAGTCGGCCGGCTGAAGCAGCCGGGCTCACCGGTGGCCGGGCGGGCCAACGTGTTCATCTTTCCTGATCTCGATGCCGGGAACATCGCCTACAAGGCGGTGCAGCGGTCCGCCCGCGCGCTGGCGGTCGGCCCCGTTCTTCAGGGCTTGAACAAACCCGTCAACGACCTGTCACGAGGGTGCAGCGTGGATGACATCGTGTATGTGGCTGCGATCACCGCGATCCAGGCCGGCGCGAAGTGAACGGAAGACTCCTGACGAGTGATATTCATGAAGATCCTGGTGATTAACTGCGGAAGCTCATCCATCAAGTACAAGCTCTACGACATGGCCAAGCCCGGGGAGGTGGCGGCGGGGCTGATCGAGCGGATTGGCGAAGCCCAATCGCGTACGACCCACTCGGTCGGCGGCCGGAAGGTCGAACGGTCTGATCGCATTGGCGACCACGATCAGGGCGTGCAGCAGATCGTGGAGCTGCTGACGACGGTCGGCGATCCGCCGCCGTTGCGCGATCCGCAGGAGATCGACGGCGTGGGGCATCGGGTGGTCCACGGCGGCGAGGATTTCCATGAATCGGTGATGGTTGACGGCAGCGTGCTGGCGTCCATTCAGGCGTGCTGCGAGTTGGCACCGCTGCACAACCCGGCCAACCTGGGCGGGATCGAGGCGGTGATGCATATCCTGCCGGACAAGCCGCAGGTCGCAGTCTTTGATACGGCGTATTTCCAGACCATGCCGCCGGCTTCGTACCACTACGCGGTGCCGTATGAGTGGTATGAGTGCAAGCGGATTCGTCGGTACGGGTTCCACGGCACGAGTCACCGATACGTGGCGATGCGGGCGGCTCAGTTGCTCGGCAACGACCAGCCGAATCTCATTACGCTGCATCTGGGCAACGGGTGCAGCATGGCGTGCATCCGGGCGGGCAAGGCCGTCGACCAGACCATGGGATTGACGCCGTTGGAAGGGCTGGTCATGGGCACACGTAGTGGCGACTTCGACCCCGCGATTATCTTCCACCTGACCCGCGAAGGGATGAGTCTGGACGCGGTTCGTGCGGCCCTCGAGAAGCAGAGCGGCTTGCTGGGCTTGAGCGGCGTGTCTCGCGACCTGCGTGACGTGCATGAGGCGGCGCTGGACGGCAACCAACGGGCGGCGCTGGCCATCGACGTCTTTGCCCATCGGGCCAAGAAGTACGTCGGGGCGTTCCTGGCCGAACTGGGAACGTGTCACGCCGTGGTTTTCACCGGCGGCATCGGCGAGAACGCGGTGTTCATGCGCGAGAAGATCCTGGACGGTCTGGCGCCTCTGGGTATCGAGCTCGACAAAGCCAGGAACGCTCAGCGCTCCGGCGAACCGTTCGCCATCACGTCGGATGCCAGCCGGACTGCGGCCTGGGTGATCCCCACGAATGAAGAGCTGATGATCGCGCGGGATACGGTCGAGCTGATCAACGCCAGAGCGGGCGTCCGGGCAGGGGGCTGAAACCCACGACTGAGCATCGGCAGCGGGCGCTGGGACGGTGAGCGGTCGGCCGTGCTAAGAGGCGGGGCCGCGACGGGTTCGATGTCGATCGATCGGGCGACGGCCGGTGGGTCGATGGCGACGAGCTTGCCCTCGCGTGCGATCAGGAAGCGGTACCTGGGGGTATCCAGCGAATCCTCGCAACGGACGCGGAAGCTGCGCAGGCCGTCGGGTCCGACTTCGACGGCCTCAACTGTGAATAGCGGCGTCTGCCAGACGCTTCGCTCCGTTGGAGGATCGGTGCCGCTCAGGAACACTTTTTCGAACAGGTCCGTGAGAAAAGGCTCATCGAGCGTCTTGAGCTCAAACGTGCGCTCGTCGAGCCTCGTCCAGCGCAGGGCGCGACGTCCCGCCTGCATCGCCCAGAATCGCACGTCGTGATCGTCCGTTTCGACGTGCCAGGTGGGTTGGATCGACATCAGCAGTAAGGGATCGGGGGCCTGGAGCACGAAGACCTCGCGCTTCCCCAGCGTGGTCGGCCCGACCTCGGTGCGTAGGATGGTGCTGCGGATCTCGGGCGCCATCTTCGCCAACGCCAGGCCGTGGGCGAGCACGGAAAGGCACGATAAGAGACCGGCGCAGCAAAGGGCGGCGGCGGCGAGCACTCTCGGCAGTCGCGATTGTCGGACCGGTTGCTCCCGACGGCGAAGCGCGCCACAGATGAACAGTGCCAGCAGTGCGGAGCTCCCCACAGACGCGCAGAACAGCAGGCGGTCCGACGGGGGCGCCGCGGGCTGTGGAACCAGGGCAATCGGAATCCACAGCAACGCGAAACCGGCCGCCGGGTGCGTGCGCACGTGTTTCCAGACTACCCAGGCGAACGGGCCGATGAGGATCGCAGCGATCGGAATCGCCGCGACAGCAGCGTGCGGCACCATGTTCATCACGTCGATCGGGTATAACCCCACAAAGCTCAGGGCGGCCAGGAAGGGCAAATGGGCGGTGCGCTGCAGGAACAGGCCGCTATCGCTCCACGGCATGGCGTAGAAAACGGTGTTCGTGCCATAGCCGCTGGCGATGAAGAACACGACGTAAGTGCCCGCCACCAGCAGGCTGGCGGCGGTTCCGATGTTCGCCCAGCGCTTGGCGCATCGTAAGTCCGGGCGGCCCGCGGCCCGGCGGAGGTAGACGATGATCAGGACGAAAGCGATCACACCGCTTTCCTTTGCGAGGCATGCGAGACTCGCCAGCGCCAGCGCGGCAGACAAGGCGCGGGCGGGCTTCCATACGGTGACCCGTGACACGGCCAGGACCGACGCGACAATGAAGAACGTGGCGAGCAGGCTGTTGCGGTTCGCGGGCCAGGCGACGGGAAAGACGCAGCTGTCCGAGACGGCCAGCAGGACCAGCGCGAGCAGCGCGGTGTTCGGCGAGAGCCCGAGCACGCGATAGAGCCGGTACGCCAGGACAAGCAGCGCCGCGTACCAGGCAAGGCTCGTGAGGTGATACCCCATCGCCCAATCGCCGAACAATGCGTGGTCCGCCCAGAGCGTCGCGCTTGTCAGGGGTCGAAAGAAGCGTGCCTTCCAGTCCGGCGAGGTCCACCAGGGAAACGAACCGGACTGCCTGACGGGGTCGTTTAAGTCTGCGGGGAAGGTTCCGAAGTCATAGAGGCGCCAAGGCCTCATCGTGGGATGCTCGGCGATGCGCCGGAGCGTGAACTGGTGGAAGTAATCGTCGCCGAAAAACCCCATGTTGAGGGTCGGGGCGTGGAGAGCGAGCGCTGCCACGATGACGAGAGGCACGCGTGCGCCCTGGCTGATCCGGCGCGGCGCTCCCGCCGGCTGGCTGTTGGCTGCCGGGTGTTCTGTGGTGGCGGTTTCTGGCTCTTCTCGCATCGCGGTGGTCCTGGGCCGACGTTCGCCAGTCGCCGGGGCCGAGCGGGACCGGGGTACTGATGATTGCCTTCCGTCCCGGTCGTCTTACAGTGTATTCCCTCTCGCGGTCACCTCGTTCTGGGCATCTGGCCGGTGTCGAGTCTGCGGAAGTAGCTTCCGGCGGCTCGAACGACGACGGGTGACAGGATAAGCAGCGCCGGCAGGTTGCAGAAGACCATCAGGGCGACGGTAATGTCGGAAAGGTCGACCACAAGTGGGAAATCGGGCATGAGCATCCCGGCGAACACCACGATCACGAACAGGGATTTGTAAGCGAGGACGGCTCTCGGTCCGAAGAGGTACTCCGCGCCTTTCTCACCGTAGTAGCTCCAGCTGATCAGCGTGCTGAACGCGAACAGGCAGACGCCGAGCGTCAGGATGTACTTCCCGAATCCGGGCAACCTGACGTCGAAGGCGAATCGGGTGAGTTCCGCCCCGTCCATGTCGAAATGCACGGGCATGTTCGGCTTGATCTTGTCGAGCAGCTCGTGCCGGGCCCGGACGTCCTCGGCCGTCGGTGCGGATAGGTCCGGCAGCTTGAGGATAAGGGAGGTAAGGTTCTCCCAGTTGGCGTCGGGGCCGCTTCCGTCGATCGCCGCGAGTTGCGCGGAGGCGGTCTCGGGGGCCTGGCCCGGTTCCTGTTCGATGAAGACGACGAGGGCGGCAGTATCGCTCGCGCCGTTCGCTTTGCAGATCTCGCTGTGGTAGGCGGTCTGCAGGTCGGGCGGGACGTCGTGGTTGCAGGCGACGGTGATCGTTCCGTCGTCGACTGCGGTTACCGTGCCGACCGGGG
Organism: Phycisphaerales bacterium; assembly: GCA_020353195.1. Taxonomy (GTDB): domain Bacteria; phylum Planctomycetota; class Phycisphaerae; order UBA1845; family UBA1845; genus JAFGJQ01. The sequence continues at coordinate 2,728,784 of CP070691.1, forward strand.
GTCGGTTCCACGCTCCGGTCATGAGTAACACCATTGCGCTCATCGTGCAGATGATGATGGTGTCGACGAACGGGCCGATGCCGGCGACCACGCCCTCGCGGATGGGTTCCTCGGTTCTGGCGGCGGCGTGGGCGATTGCGGCCGACCCCTCGCCCGCCTCGTTCGAGAAGCACGCGCGTTTGAGCCCCCATGAGAAGGCGATCCAGACTACCGTCCCTGCGAACGCACCTTCACCCGCCAGCGGTGTGAACGCGTGCTTGAAGATCAGCCCGACGTAGTAAGGGACTTCGGCCACGTGCATCCCGATGACCGTCAACGCCCCCAGGCAGTAAACGACACACATGAAGGGAACCAGCTTGGCCGCCACCTGCCCGATCCGTCTGATTCCGCCGATGATGACGAGCGCCACGAGGAGCGACACGGCCGATGCCGATACGTAGTTCGGGATACCGAAGTTCTTGTCCAGCACGTTCTGGACGTTCCATCCCTGGAAGATGTTTCCGCTGCCGAAGGAGTTGACGATCGTCGAGAAGGCGAACAGGACCGCCAGCACCTTGAAGACGATCCAAACTGCGTTGTTGCGGGCGCGCAGCGGCTCGACGAGCGCTTTCTGGATGTACCACATGGGCCCGCCGCGGACCTCGGCGGTGCCGTCCGGCCCTTCGACGGTCAGGCCGCAGGTCGGGCAGTATCGCGCCTGCGACCTCAGTGAATGCCCGCACCGCGGACATTGCCTCGTGGCCTCATGCGGACCACCGGTGTCCGTTTCGGCCACCGGCACGTGCGGCGGCTCTGCATCGTGTCCCGGGGAGTGCCGCCCGGCGTCGGCGCGCATCCGTTTCCGGGCGGACGGGTCGGGTTCGCGGCGCACGTCGCGGAACATGACGGCCAGCGTGCACTCGGTGAACTTCAGGGCCATGCCGAACAGGCCGACGACCCACATCCAGAAGACCGCGCCGGGCCCGCCGAGCGAGACGGCTACCGCCACGCCGGCAATGTTTCCCAGCCCGATGGTGGCCGACAAGGCTGCTGAGAGAGCCTGGAAGTGGCTGATGTGCCCCGTGTCCTCCGGCCGATCATAGTGCCCCCGAATGCACGCCACGCCGTGCGTCAAAATCCGCCATTGGGCGAACTTCGTAGCGACGGAAAAGATCAGGCCGCATCCGAGCAACAGGAGGAACAGGGGGACCGACCACATCCAGCCGACCAATTCGGATACGAACTCGTCGATCGCTGGCATTGGGTCCTCCGACAGTAAAGCTGCGGTCCACCGGCGGCGACTGTACGCGATCGCTATGCCGGCTGCAACGATGGTGTCGCCGGTGTGCTGCGCTGGACGAAGCGAGCGGGCGGAGGGCTGGGGTCTCGGGACCCGCTGACGATTTCCGACGATCGGGGGGCGGGCGGCAGGGAGTTTTTACAGTGATTGCGAATTTCAAGGGTGGTGCGGTCGGGCAAAGGCCGATACGATCGCAGATTGAACTGCCGGTTGTTCTATGGGCCGGCGGGGCCGGGATTTCTTGCAAGGAGACATACGCATGAAACGAGCGTGGACTGTATCGATGCTGCTGGTGGGCCTGACCGTGCTATCGCCGACGGCGATCGGGCAGCAGGCTCCGGCGAAGTCCAATGTCGCGGAGGCCTTCGCGGCGGTGCCTGCGGACGCATGGGGAGCCGTCTGCCTTCGCAACATGGCGGAGGTGGAGAAGAAGGTGTTGAACATCGCCACGAAGTTCGGCGCCCCGCCGATGAGCCCGCTGATGATGGCCAAGGAGCAGCTTGGCCTGGCTTCGGGCGTCAACGATGCGGGCAACTTGCTTCTGGTCGTGCTGCCGTCGGAGACGATCGACGCGATCAAGCAGAACCTGGCCCTTCTGGTCCCGACCACGGATTACTCCGAACTGACGTCCATGATGCAGTTGGAGCCGGTCGAAGGTGAGGGAGGTGCGGTCTCCCAGACCCTGCTCCAGGAGCAGATGTGGTACATCGCTCCCAAGGGGAACCTCGCCGTGGTCTCGCCTTCGCTCGAGGCCGTCAAGAAAGTCATTGACGTCAAGGCGGGGACGGCGAAGGCCCTGACGCCGTACCAGTTGGAGCGGGCTGGGGAGGACGACCTGACGGTCTGGGTCAATGCGGCGGCGGTCACCTCCGCCCCGGCGATCGCACCGTTTTTCGCGATGCTGCAGGCGATGGGCGCCGACGCGGAAGCGATGAAGAGCATCAAGGCGATCAAGTCTCTGCAAGTGGGCCTGCAGATTACGCCGGCGGGTATCCGGCTGGGGTACTACTCCGATGCGAAGGAGGGCACGGATGTCGCCGAGCTGATGGCGTCGGTCAAGGGAACGACGGATCCGCTGCTCACTGGACTGCCCAACGAGGCGTTCATCCTCGCCTTCGGTTGGATGCCCGGCAAGGAAATCAGTGAGTACATGGCCGAACATATTGGCAGGATGTTCGATAACCCGCAGTTGGCCGCGGCGCCTCTGGACCTGGAGAAGGTCGAGCAGCTCAAAGGCAAGCTCAAGGCGATGATCAGCCCCATGCGCGGCGTGGCGGTCGAGGTCTCCGCGTTGCCGGGCGGTCCCGACGGGCTTATCGGGTTCAGCAAGGTGGTGACGGTCGACGGTGATGCCCGGGCGGTGCTGACATCGTTCAGCGAACTCGTCGAGGTCATCAAGGGCGGCCTGATCACCGACGAGCAAGCCAACGACTGGCTGCAGTATTTCGAGTACAAGCCGGGTGCGGAGACCGTCGACGGAATGTCAGTCGATCATTTCGTTGTCAAGCTCGACGACATCGAGGATATCGATGAGGAGGATCTCGAGACGGTCAAGGGAGTCATCGGGCAGGCGGGCGTGCTGTTCCGGGTCGCGGCGGCGGATGCGAACCACGTGGTGGCGACGTTCGGCGGTGGTTCCGCCCGCCTGAAGACAGTGGCGGACCTGGTGAAGTCGGATCGGGCGCCGCTGGCCGACGACGTGGGCATCAAGAACACCGCCAAGGCACTGCCCGAGCGGCGGTACAGCGAGCTGTACCTGGCTCTGGACACGCTGCTGCGGTTGCTGGTTGACGTGGGCAAGGTGGTGGACGAGCCGTTTCCGGTGTCCGTGCCGCCGATCGGCGCGCCGATCGGTGCGGCGTCCGGAATGGTGGGCAAAGACGGTCAGCAGACTGACGTTTTCATTCCCATGGAGTTGGTCCTTGCCGCGCCGGATGTGGTGCGAACCCTGATGCAGGGCGGCACCCCGCCCAGTGCGACCGAGCCGTCGGCACCGGCGGAGCCGTCGGCGCCCACGGAGCCCGTGCCGCCGCCGGAGGCCGAGTAGGGTCTGATAAACGTACGTGACACGCTCTCCAGGTCGTCAGCTCGAAGTTGCGCCGCCGTGCGGCGCATGTTCGGGCTGGCGGCCTTGTGCTGTCCGTCGAGACGCCGGACCGCTTGGCGAGAAAATATGGCGCCGCAGGCAGACCCCCGTTGGGATTCGGACGTACAATAGTCGGGAGTGTTGTGGTTTCGGCGTGGCCCGGGGATTGTGAGAGGAGGTTACAGCCATGGCGTTTCGGCCGTTTCGCAAAGAAGGGCTGTTGTCGTTGAGCGAGTTGCAGGACCAGATGAACCTGTTGTTCAGCCGGATGTGGCACGCAGGCGTGTCGACGGGGCCGTTGGACGGGCAAGACTGGGCGCCGGCGCTGGACGTTCATGAGGCGCCCGACCGCTACGTGGTCAGGGCCGAGGTCCCGGGCCTGCGGGTGGACGACATCGAGGTGACGTATTCCGGCACGACCCTGACGCTTTCCGGTGAGAAGGTCGCCGACACGGCGGAAGAGTTGCAGCCGGGTTGTCTGTGCAACGAGCGCCGGTTCGGGAAGTTCTCGCGTTCGGTGACGCTGGCGGAGGCCGTCGATCCGGACAAGATCACCGCCTCCTGCCGGAGCGGCGTCCTGGAGGTCGTCCTGGCCAAGCAGGAGCGGTCTGCGCCTGCGTCGGTCAAGATCGAGGTGCGCGAGTAACACCCCCCCGGGTCCCGGATCGCCCCGCTTGGCGTTCCGCGTGTTCATCGACAAGTCAGGAGCGTGCCGGGGTGGCGCGTTTTCCGTGTCTGCACGTCGTGCGTATCACTCGCCCGTCTCGGCCGGTACCAGATCCGTCAGAGGGACCTCAATGTCCAGGCTGCCGGCGGCAACGACGACGGTCTGGCGGTGAAGCTGGGCCCGCACCACCACCCCTTGCTTATCGAACGACTTGACGTATACGGGATCCCCCGGACGCAGGCCGTTGACCCATTGCATCCATTGCCGGTGGGCGGCCTTTGCGGCGTCCAGCTCCTGCGATCGCTGCTCACACTCTCGCTGCACCTGCTCGGCCTTGATCCGGGCCTGGCCCGCGCGGGTGCGGGCGGCTTCAGCCTGTCGGCGGATTTCGAGGGTCCCCGCGATGGCCTCGTTGAGCGCCTGACTCTTCCGGGCGAGATGGCGCTTCGCCTGCTTGACGATGCGGGCGGGCATGCCCAGACGGTCGGCAATGGTGATGGCGTTGCTGACGCCGGGTTCGCCGACGCGCAGCCGGTACGTCGGACGAAGTGATTCCACGTCGAACTCCACCGCGGCGTTGTCGACGCGCGGCTCGGTGTAGGCCACCCCTTTGAGTGCGGACAGGTGAGTGGTCAGGATGGCGGAACACCGGATGCGGAGCAGTTCGTCCATGATGGCACGGCCGATCGCGGCACCTTCGTCGGGGTCGGTGCCGGCCCCCAGCTCGTCGAGGAGGACGAGGGAGTTACCGCCGGCGCGCTTGATGATGCCGAGGATATTGGACATGTGCGCGCTGTAGGTGCTCAACGACTGTTCGATGCTCTGCTCGTCACCGACGTCGACGAAGATGTCGCGGTAGATGGGCAGGGTCGCCCCCGCGGCCGCGGGGATCGGAATGCCGGCCTGCGTCATCAACACGAGTAGCCCGACGGTCTTGAGAGCGACGGTCTTGCCGCCGGTGTTGGGACCGGTGATGACCAGCACGTCGAAGTCGTCACCGAGGCGAACGTCGATGGGAACGACCGACGGCGGTTCGTCCGGTGCGTCTGCCGGCCGGTCGAACATGTCGATCAGGACCGGGTGTCGGGCGCGAGGCAGCTCGAGGCGCCGCCCCTCATGGATCTGGGGGCAGACGGCCTGGCGCTTCCTGGCGTAGCGGACCTTGGCGCTGATGAGGTCGAGGATGGCCAATGCGTCGAGCGTGCGGAGGATCTCCTCCGCGTTGATGTGGACGGCACGCGAGACGGCGGTCAGGATTCGCGTGATCTCGTCGTGTTCGTCGTACCGCAGGCGGGCGATCGAGTTGTTCAGTTCGACGGCCTCTACCGGCTCCACGAACAGGGTTGCCCCGGAGTCGGAGCTTCGATGGATGATGCCTGAGACGCGCCCGCGGTGTTCGGCTTTCAGCGGCAGCACCAGGCGGTCACTGTGATAGGTGGCGCCGGAGTACTGAAGCAGGCGCTGTACGCGGGCCTGCCGGAGCAGGCGGTCGAAGACGGTTTTGATCCGTACCTTGGCCTGGTCGATGGTGGCGCGAATGGACGCCAGCTTCGGGCTTGCCGTGTCGCGGACTTTCCCCCGTGCATCGATGACTTCGTTGATGCGAGCGGCCAGCGGCGTAAAGTCGCCGATCCGGTCCGCCAGCGCTCGAATGTGCGCCGCGTCCGGCGGAAGCTGGGCGAACCACCGGTGCAGGGTCCCGGTGGCGGCCAACGTTTCGGAGATGCGAGCGAGCGCTTCGGGTTCGAGCCCGGCGGGCAGCCCGGCATCGTAAATGTGGGCCCGCACATCCTGCACGCCCCCCATGGGCGGCAAGTCGGCGGACTGCGCAACCTGGGTCATCTCGCGCACCTGATCAAGCCACCGTTTGACCTGCCGGGTCTGGCGAGAGGGCGCGAGGCGGCGAGCGACCTGCTTGCCCAGCGTGGAACTGCAGTGCGCCACCAGCGCGTCGCGGATGTGATCGAACTCGAGTTTGCTCAGCGTGTGCTCGTTCATCCGGTCCGACAACCGCCCACCTCGGGGAAGAATCTCCCTCCGAGGGCGAGAAACCCCGATCTGCGTGCCCCAGGGCCGACCTGCCCGGCGCCGCTGCTGGATCCTCGGCGCTGCTGGTTTTTCAGCAGCCCTTGTTCCCCGAAGCGCTATAATATAGCAAACGACGGCCCGGTTGGGCGAGACAACGGGGCACCTTTTCGAACTGGATGATGCACGTGGATCATCACAGAGCCAATCCTGGACGAGTCGCGTTAGCGATGATCCTGATCGGTCTGGCCGTCGGCGAGGGCTCGGCGGCGAGCAGGCGTAAAGCGGACCCCTACGACGTGGTCGACCTTCGCCGGCTTCAGGACACGTTCGAGGCCCTGGCCGAGCAGGTCGCTCCGCAGGTGGTGGCCATCCGCACCTATCGCACGGTCTACTCCGGCGGCGAACCCGGATCCGACGTCGCGGTTCGCAGGGCCCAGAGGCAGGGCAGCGGAGTGATCATCGGAGCGGCGGGCAGCATTCTGACCAACGAGCACGTCGTCGCCGACGCCGACCGGATCGAAGTCATCCTGAACGATGGGGAGTTCCGCGTCGCCCGGCTGGTCCAATCCGACCACCGCAGCGACCTTGCGGTCATCAGGATCGACGCGGCCGATCTGCCCGAAGCCAAGTTCGGAGACGTGTCGCGCGTCCGTCGCGGGCATTGGAGCTTCACCGTGGGCAACCCGTTCGGGCTGGCCAACGACGACGGGGTGATGGCGTTTTCCGTGGGAAACGTCACGGCCGTCGGCAAGTCGCTGTCGCAGCAGCTCGATCCGACAGGCCTGCGTTACTATGGGAACCTGATCCAGACGACGTCGCCGATCAATCCGGGCAACAGCGGTGGTCCGTTGTTCAACATCGACGGTGAGGTGATCGGGATGTGCACGGCTATGCTCTCCAGCAGCGGGGCGAACGAGGGTTTGGGCTTTGCCATTCCGGTCAGCCACCGTACGCGGCAGATCATCGAAACCCTGCGGCGCGGTGAGCCGGTTCGGTACGGGTACCTCGGTGTGAAGGTGACGACGCCGAGTCCGGGGCAGCGGCGGCGGGCCGGCGTGCCACACCCGGGCGGGGCCTGCATCGTCGGCATCGTCGAGCGAGACGGCCCGGCGGCATTGGCCGGCCTGCAAGAGGCCGACGTCATCGTCGAACTCGACGGCACGGAAGTGGACGACTCCGACCATCTCGTGCGGATCGTGGGGGCCACTCCGGTCGCCTCTGTCGTGCCCGTGGCATTCTACCGTGGCGGGGCTCTCAAGCAGACGCGGGTGCGGTTGGGTGAGCGTCCGGTAGGGATAGCGTCGGTCCCGTGGCAGTCGGCGCCGCCGAAAACACACCGATGGCGTGGCGCGCTTCTGGGGGAAGCGACGGAGACGGCGCTCAGTGCGTACGGCCTGACCCGCGAGGACGCCGGGTTGGCGGTGATCGAGGTGGAGCGGTCGAGCCGGGCGTTCGAGGGTGGGCTTCACCGGGACGCCATCATCAAGCTGTACAACGGCCAGCGGGTGCGGACGATCGAGGAGTTCCTGCGGGTCGACCACAAGGTGAACAAGCGGGTGGTGCTGACGCTCGCCGACGGCGCCATTGTCCGGTTCGAGAAATAGCGCGCCCGTGTGGGTGTGATTCCATCTCCATTTGCCCGCCGACTCGAAAAAACGGCGGTTCCCGGTTACATTCCGGAAATCTGGAGCGGGTCTGAGCCCGACGGTGGGACGGAGTTTCCGGCGTGGGCCCGGCTTGAGAGCGTGTCTCGCGCGGAATACAGGATGAACGCCATGACGTCACGGGAAATCCGGCAGCAGTTTCTCGATTTTTTCAGGGGCAAGGACCACGCCATTGTGCCCTCGGCGCCGGTGGTACCGGTCGACGACCCGACTTTGATGTTCACGAACGCGGGGATGAACCAGTTCAAGGACGTGTTTCTGGCGACGGGGACCAGGCCCTACAACCGGGCGGCCGACACGCAGAAGTGCATCCGGGCCGGCGGCAAGCACAACGACCTCGACGACGTCGGGCAGGACACGTATCACCACACGTTCTTCGAGATGCTGGGGAACTGGTCGTTCGGTGACTACTTCAAGGCTGAAGCGATCGAGTGGGCCTGGGAACTGCTGACCGACGTGTGGGCGATTGACAAGACCCGCCTCCACGCGACGTACTTCGAGGGCGATTCGGCCGAGGGGCTGGAGCCGGATGACGAAGCCGCTCGGCTCTGGCGGGAAGTCACGGACATCCGTCCGGACCACGTCCATCCCGGTGGCAGGAAGGACAACTTCTGGGAGATGGGCGACACGGGCCCGTGCGGACCCTGCAGCGAGATTCACATCGACCTGACACCGGACAAGTCGGGGCGGGCGCTCGTGAACGCGGGCGACCCGCGCGTGATCGAGCTGTGGAACCTGGTGTTCATCCAGTTCAACCGCGGCGGTGACGGAAAGCTGACGCCGCTGCCGGCCAAGCACGTGGACACCGGAATGGGGTTCGAGCGCCTGTGCGCCGTGTTGCAGGGCGAGCTCAGCAATTACGACACCGACGTCTGGACGCCGGTTTTCGACGCCATCCGCACGCGCACCGGCGCCCCGGAATACCGCGGGACCCTTCCCACGCCCCACGAGCCGCGACCGTCAGGGAGCGGGCAGCACGAAGCGACGAAGTCACGAAACAGCGAAGCGCCGGTCGCGCCGGACGAGCCGCGACCGTCAGGGAGCGATCCAGACGACGCGCAGATCATGATCGACGTGTCCTACCGCGTCATCGCCGACCACGTGCGGTGCCTTACGTTCGCGCTGACCGACGGAGGCGTGCCCGGCAACGAGGGCCGGGGTTACGTGCTCCGGCGCATTCTGCGCCGCGCGGTCCGTTATGGCCGGCAGTATCTCGACATGCACGAGCCGTTCCTGTGCGACCTCGTGCCGGTCGTGGTCGATCACATGGCCGACGCGTTCCCGGAACTTCGCACTGCCCACGGCGGCAAGAACGTCGAACACGTCATGGACCTGATCCGCGACGAAGAGGAGTCGTTCGGCCGAACCCTCGACCGGGGCATCAAGTTGTTCAACGATGCCGCCGAGAGCGCGGTCAAGCGTCATCACGGGCGCATCAGCGGGGATGATGCATTCATGCTGCACGACACGTACGGCTTTCCGATCGATCTGACCGAGCTGATGGCCGAAGAGCGCGGGCTCACCGTGAACATCGGTGAATACGAACGGCTGATGGAGGAAGCACGGGTGCGGGCACGCGGTGGTGGCGAGCATATGATCGAAGTTCCGGCGGCCAAAGTCCTTCTGACTGCACTGACACCGACGCTTGTGAGGCACCCTGCGGACTGGGTGTCAACCAATGACGGCGCGAAATACGAAGGGATGGAGTGCAACGCTAGAATCCTGGGTTGGCTTGTGAAGGGGACTGAGGAGACTATAGGGAAGACCCAACCGCCGCTTCGCGCCGGCGAATCTGCTGCCCTGGTCCTGGACCGGACGTGCTTCTACGTGGAGCAGGGTGGTCAGGTTGGCGACGTCGGAGTGATTCAAACCGATACAGGGACGTTCGAAGTCCAGGCGACGATGTGGTGTGGCAAGCTTGTCGCCCACGGTGGTGTTGTCGATCATGGGAGGATCGAGGCGGGGCAGCCAGCACGAGCATCAGTGGATCAATTGGGTCGCATATCCACGATGCAGAACCACACCGCCACGCACATGCTCAACTGGGCGTTGCGCGAGGTGCTTGGTGCGGGCGTGCAGCAGAAGGGCTCGCTCGTCGATCCGGAGAAGACGCGGTTCGACTTCTCGCACAACAAACCCGTGACGCCGGAGGAACTGGCCCGGGTCGAAGCGCTGGTGAACCGGCAGATCGAGGCGAATCATCCCGTTCACACCAAGGAGGTTGAAGAGGCGAAGGCCCGGACGATCAATACGCTGCGCGCCGTCTTTGGCGAGAAGTACCCGGAGAAGGTGCGAGTCGTGTCGGTCGGCGCCGATATCGACGCGATGCTCAGCGCGCCGACGGACGACAGGTGGATGCAGTACGCGGTCGAGTTCTGCGGCGGTACGCACCTGGCGAGCAGCGGCCAGGCCGAACGGTTCGTCCTGCTGGCTGAAGAGGGCGTGGCCAAGGGCGTCCGGCGCGTGGTCGGTGTCACGGGCGATTCGGCCCGCCGGGCCGAGCGGACCGGTGGCGACTTGCTCGACCGACTGACCGGGCTTGGCCGCGAGCGGCCGGGCGAGTTGGCCGACACACTGACTGCGTTTCAGCGCGAAGTCACGGGGGCTAACATTCCCATCGGCGTCCACCATGAGCTTCAGCGGGGAATCGCCGAGTTGCAGAAGCGCGTCAAGCAGGCTCTGAAGCAGCGGGCCGCCGCCTCTGGTGAGGCCGTCATGGACCGGGTGGCGTCGCTGTTGGAGTCGGCCCGGAGCGTAGCCGGCGTGACAGTGGTCGTGGGCGAGGTGCCCACCGCCGCCCCCGACGCTCTCCGCGGCGCGATCGACTGGATCCGCAACAAGACCCAAGCATCGGCCGTGCTGCTGGCCACCACCGACGAAGGCAAAGTCACGCTCATCGCGGGTATGAGTCGGGATGTCGTCGCCAAGGGCGTCAAGGCCGGCGACCTGATCAAGGAAGTGGCCCCGCTCGTCGGCGGCCGCGGCGGCGGCCGACCTGACATGGCCCAGGGCGGCGGCAACGACCCGCAAGCGATACCGCAAGCCGTCGAGCAGGCAAACGCGTGGATCGCCG
>CP070691.1:2739680-2742220 GCA_020353195.1 Phycisphaerales bacterium
CAGGTGCATGCCGGGCGGGGGGTTCTGCCTCGGCACGGGCAACTCCGTGACGAACCACATGCCCGTGGACAACTATCTCGCCATGCTGGACGAAGGCCCGCTGTCCCTGCCGAAAGCGCCGTACCTGTTGATTTCACAGCACTTACGTGCATTGCTCTTTCAGCCTCGGCCAGCTACCATTCCCGCCCTGAACCGAGCTGGAAAGGGCAAGGATGGCCGTGTTCCGTGGACTCGTGATCTTCCTCCGCGCATTGTTTGCGAGCCGATGGGCAACGTTACCTCCATCCCGCAGGGCGGCGGGCTGCATCATCGATATGCGCGGGTCGCTTGAGGCGGCGAGGAGCGATCATCATGCGCAAGCCAATTGCCGAGATCGCACTGCGCTGGCCTCCGAAAGATCGTCTGTTCGTCGGCTGCTCAACCGTCTGCGGGCGCCGGGAGTCCATTCTCACCGGTGCCGCGGCCCAACATCTTCCGCCCCGACGAGCGCGGATGGAATATTCCGCATGCACAGGATAAAATGTCGGTAGGCGCCATGGATCCCGGCTGAGTTTCGTCGAGCGGCATCGTCCATGAAGATCCTCGCCGCCCAATTCAGTTCGTTCATTCGCAGCCGCCGGGGGCGGCGCAACATCCGGCTGCTGCTGCAGATGCTGGCCATGCTGGCCCTGCTGGTGATCATCTACAGCGTCCTATTCCATTACATCATGCTCTGGGAGTACCGGCACCACGAGCAACGCGTCCAGTATAGCTGGGTGACGGGCTTTTACTGGACGCTGACGGTGATGTCGACGCTGGGCTTCGGCGACATCACGTTTCAAAGCGACCTGGGCAAGATGTTCTCGATCATCGTGCTGCTGTCGGGGACGATTTTCATGCTCATCCTGCTGCCGTTCACGTTCATCCAGTTCTTCTACACGCCGTGGGTGGAGGCGCAGGCCGCCGCCCGGGCGCCGCGCGCCCTGCCGGAGGAAGAGGCCGGACACGTGCTGCTGACGGACTACGGTCCGGTCACTACGGCGCTGATCAGCAAACTGAATCAGTTCGGATACCCCTACTCGCTGCTGGTGCAGGAGCTGGATGAGGCCCTGCGCCTTCACGACCTGGGCGTCAACGTGGTGGTGGGGCACCTCGATGACCCGGGCACCTATTTGCGCACCCGGGCCGACCGGGCCGCGCTGGTGGCCACAACCGCGAGCGACACGATCAACACTAGCGTCGTGGTCACCGTGCGCGAGGTCGCGCCGCGCGTCCCCATCATCGCCACGGTGACGGACCCGGCCGCCGTGGACATCCTGGAGTTGGCGGGCGCGTCGCACGTATTGCAGCTCGACGTGATGATGGGGCGCTCGCTCGCGCGCCGTGCGATCGGCGGCGACGCCATGACGCACGTGATCGGGCGGGTCGAGCAACTTCTGATCGCCGAGGCCAACGCCGCCCGCACGCCGCTGGTCGGCAAGACGCTTCGCGAAAACCGGCTCAGAGACCTGGGTGTGACGGTGGCGGGCGTCTGGGAGCGCGGGCGGTTCGAGCCGGCCCGCCCGGAGACGATGATCACCGACCACACCGTGCTCGTGCTCGCGGGCTCGCAGGAGCAACTGCTCAACTACGACGAGCAGTTCGCGATCTACAACGTCTCGGCGGCGCCGGTGCTGATCGTCGGCGGCGGTCGGGTTGGACAGGCCACAGCCCGAGAGCTTGCCGGTCGCGACATCGACTTTCGGATCGTGGACCGCGATCCACAGATCGCCGCGGAAGCCAAACGGCTCGTCATAGGCAGCGCGGCGGAACTCGAAGTCCTCGAGCGGGCCGGCATTCAGAAAACGCCGACCGTGATCATCACGCCGCACGACGACAACACGAACATCTATCTGACGATCTACTGCCGGCGTCTGCGTCCGGACGTGCAGATCGTCAGCCGCGCGACGCTGGAGCGCAATGTCGCGAGCCTGCACCGGGCCGGCGCTGACTTCGTCATGTCTTACGCGTCGATGGGGGCCAACGCGGTCTTCAACCTGCTCGAGCGCAGTGACATTCTGATGGTGGCCGAGGGACTGGACGTGCTGAAAATGCGCATACCGACCGGCCTTCAGGGCAAGAGCCTGGCGGAGTCGTCCATCCGCGCGAAGACGGGTTGCAGCGTGATCGCCGTCAGCAAGGACGGGTCGATGGACATCAACCCGGATCCTCGCGCGCCGCTGCCCGCGGACGCCGAGATCGTCCTGATCGGAAACGTGGAGGCCGAAAGGCGCTTCCTGGAAATCTATCGCGACTCATCGGCCTAACGCAGCTTCGAGATGATCTGCTCGACCGTGTGCTTCCTGCCTTTCATCCCAAGAACTCCTTTGCTTGGTCCAGACAACGTCAAACCCTAACACACTGCCTGGACTCGTTCTTGGGGGCAAGGTCACCCCCACCGCCCTATTCGCACGTCTCCCCGTAGTGACCTAGCAGTTCCGCCAGATCAGCTAGATCCACGTCACTGTCACCGTCTAGATCGCCGTCGTAGTATGTCATGCTGGAGGTTTCGCCGTAGTGGC
>CP070691.1:2742320-2752530 GCA_020353195.1 Phycisphaerales bacterium
ATGTGCACTACCAGGCACCAGGTGCAGACATGCTCGAGCCGCATCAGCATGACCACAAGAAACAGAATGGAGCCCACCACACCCAGGACAGTGCCGCCCATCGGCACGAGATGCCAATAGCGCCTCTCGCGCGCCGGGCGACCGATGAAGACGAACCACAGCGTCAGCGCGAGGAAGTACACCAGACCCCAGTAGGCGCTTGGCATCCCGAGCACGCGCCCCCAGGAGCTTGCCATGACCCGTTCGCAATCGGTCATTCCTCCCCCGGCGCCTGCTCCACAGGCGAGCTGGAACCACCCTTGGCCGGTCGTCACGCCCACGTGCTCGGCCAGCAACAGCGCCGATGCGAAGGCACCGACCAGACCCAGAATCACAAGACCGCAGATGTGCAGAATCCGAACCATACCGACCCTCCGGACGCGCCTCACGGCACGGATGCCGACTCAGCCGCCTCCACACCCACGGCCGCAGCCCGTAAGCCTTCTCACTTCTCACACGAAAGCCGACCCTCGCCGGCGCCGCGCCGTACAGCGTTGATCGCGCCGGCACAACCGGCGCGAGAACCTAATCGCTCGCGCCGGGACCGTCAACTCCGGCGCGAGGCGTGCAGACTGCGAAGTCCCCGTTTCTGCACCTGGGCCCGTTTCCGCCTAGTCACTGATTCCCTTGATTCCCCAGATTCCCTGGCCGGTCAGCCGCTTTGCCGCAGCTTGTTGCGGACCAGGGCCTCCGTTCCGCCCGCCGCGACCAGCTCCTGGGGTACGCGCCCCAGCAGAGTGAACGGATACGTTCTATTGTCATAAGCAATGCGCCCGCTCGCGAACTCCACGGTGGCGTCGGTTTCGGTCGGGATCGTCGACTCGCCCGCGTCAATTCTGGCCGCCAGCTGCTCGCGCAGGTCGTCCACGAGCTTTGCACACTCGATCACGACGAACCCGTTGTTGAACGCGTTTCGCTTGTAAGTCTGCGAAAACGACGCCGCGACGACCATGCGGATTCCCCGAAACGCCAGCGCGGTGGCCGCCTGCTCCCGCGACGAGCCGGATCCGAAGTTCCGCCCCCCGACGATGATGTCCCCCTCGCGGGCGATGTCCTGGAACTTCGGGTCGTAATTGAGCATGGCCACCCGGCCCATCTCCTGCGGCGTCATGTCCTCGCGATAGGTGTAATCTTTTCCGTAGATGCCGTCGGTGTTGAGGTTGTCGTGCGGCAGCAGCAGCAATCGCCCGGAGAACCGGCGGGGAAAACCCTCGATGATCTCCACGGCGGCGGCTTCCGCCGCCGGACGGGCGTTGACCTTGATGTGTGTGACGATGTCGCCCTCCGGCATGCCCTCAGGCCCGCAGATGTACCCGGCGACGGCCGACGCCGCGACCACGGCGGGACTCGCCAGGTAAACCTGCGCGTCACGTGAGCCCATGCGCCCTTTGAAGTTCCGGTTCGTCGCGCTGATGCCCACCTCGCCCGCATCCAGCGTTCCCTCGCCCAGCCCGATGCAGGGCCCGCATCCGGGCGGCAGCGCTTTGGCCCCGGCGTCGATCAACGCCTGCCAATCGCCTGACGCTTTCGACCGTTCTTCCACCGCGGCCGACGCCGCCGCGACATAGAGCTTGACGTGATCCGCCACTCGCTTGCCTTTCACGATCCGGGCCGCCTCCGCCAGATCCTCAAACCGGGCGTTGACGCAGCTCAGCAGATAGGCTTTGTGCACTCGGATCCGCTGCCGCTCGATCTGGCTTACGGCGGTGATCGTCTTGACGTTATTCGGCCCGGACACGTGCGGCGCGACCTGGTCCAACTCAAGGGTGAGCTCTTTGGCGTAAAACGCGTCGGGGTCGGGCTCCAGCCGGTTCGCGTACCAGGCGTCGACAGTATCCCGCGTGTACGCCGGCGGCTCGTCCCCGCGCCGCGCGAACGCATCGGCCCGGTCGTACAGGTAGTCGCGCAGCACCTCGTCGAACGGAAACACGCCGGCCAGCGCGCCCCATTCCGTCGTCATGTTCGAGATGGACATCCGCTGGTCCATGCTGAGGTCAGCGAGGTGTTCGCCGGTGAACTCGACGGCACAGTTCAAGACCTCGTCACGATTAAACGCACCGCACAGCGCGATGATCACGTCCTTGCCGGTCACACCCGGTCGCAGCCGGCCGATCAGCTCCACCCGGACGACGTCAGGAACCTCCCACCACGTCTCTCCGGTGGCCCAGAGGGCGGCGGCGTCGGTGCGTACGACCGGCGTGCCGACGGCCGCCAGCGCCCCGTACAGGTTCGCGTGCGAGTCCGACGCGACCACGAGGCTGCCCGGCTGCACGTAGCCCTCCTCAACCATCACCTGGTGGCCGATGCCCGTCCCCGGCGGATAGAACGCCACACCGTGTTCCTGTGCGAACGCCTGGATCGCGGCGCACTTCGCCAGATTCTCCGGCGACCGGTTCTGGATATCGTGATCGATCGCGAACACGGGCTGCTTCGGATCGAACACCTTGACCGCTCCGATCGAGCGGAACTTCGACATGACCGCCGCCGTGTTGTCGTGTGTCATGACGTGCCGGGGGCGGATGGACACGTAGTCGCCGGCGTGGACCTTCTCGTCCGGAGCCAGGCCCGTGGCATATGCACCCGCGATCTTCTCGATCAGCGTTTGACGCATGGTTCGTCCCTCCCTCGCGAGTCGAAGTTCCGTCACCCGTTGACCTTCTCATTTAACCCGCCGGTGGCGGTAAGACAAGGGCGCGCCGAGCCCGTCCGCGGCAAGCCCGGATTTCTCGGGGTCGTGCTATGTTCCTTGCCACCGCGCTCGTGTATGATGCACCCCAGAGAAAGGTCCGGCACGGTCAGCGACCCTGGTTACGCCCACCGCCGCAGTAAGATGGGGGTGAGAAGGGGGCGGTCCACAAGTACCCGGACCTGCACGGAAACCTGTTACCCCGTGGAGACCATCCATGTGTATGCGCCTGATCCGCTGTGGCAGACTCCTGGTTCCCGGCATGGTCGTGTGTCTGATGCCGATTGCCTGCGCTCCGACCGCTGAAACGCCGGTCTCCAGGCGCGACAACATCCGCCCCTATCCCGTCGACTACCGGAACTTCTCACCCGTGGACCGATGGCTGGCCTCCGCCCCACCGGTGGTGGACGATGCCGAAGGATCGCTGAACCCCTACGTTCTGCACGTGATCCAGGCGTATCCGACTGACGGCTCGTATCCGTATCACTGTGATTTCGTGAAGAAGGAATACGACATCTACAACGGGGTGACGCAGGACCTCTGGTATCAGGGCCGCGTGGTGGCCAAAGCGTATCCCGACGGCTCGCGGTGCAGCTACTGCTGCGGGCTGACGTTCGAGCTCCTCGTCCGGGCCATGAAGCTGCGGAACGAGCAGGCGGGCCTGCCCATTGACGATTTCAACGGCATGGACTTCTACGACCTGTTCAACCTGTTGCAGCTCTGGTACATCGAGGGCAAGGGCGACAGCCCGCAGCGCGGCATCGTAGCCTACGGCCTTGGAGAGGCGATCAAGGATTTCGAGCAGGCCAGACCCGGCGACTTCTGCGACTTCTCGCGCAACAACAAATCGGGGCATTCCGTAGTGTTCATCGACTGGGTGCGCGACGACGCCGGCAGGATCACCGGGATGAAATACTTCTCGTCCAACAGTGGCGGCGTCGGATACATAACGGAATACTTCAGCGACTCGGGCGGCAAGTTGCTTCGAAACTGGGTCCGCCTGGCCCGGGTGGGCGCCATCGAGGACTACAAACCCTTCGACCGGAAGGCAATCCCTCGCCGCAAGGCCTACGCGCCGTAGACGTGGCTGAGGGACTGACAGCCGGATCCCGCAGTCTGCTATTGCCTTGTCAAGGAGGATTCGGATGATGGCGGCGGCGCCTGACGGACTGTCTCACGAACCTGCCGGACACCCGCTGCTGCCGCTCGCCCTGGTTCTGGGTGTGCTGGCCGTCTCCACCGCCGCCATCTTCATCAAGCTCTGTGACGACGCGCCGGCCGTGGTCATCGCCGCCGCCCGGCTCGGGATCGCGTCAGTGTTGCTGGTGCCCGGCGCCGCCGCCGTAAGGGGCAGGCGGTTGTTTGATATCCCGCTTGCGTGTGTCAAGCACGTGCTGCTGGCGGGCGTTTTCCTGGCCCTCCATTTCCTGTTGTGGATCGCGTCGCTCAAGCATACTTCGGTGCTCAGCTCCGTCGTGATCGTCACGACCAATCCGATCTTCGTCGGCATCATGTCGTTCCTGCTGTTCAAGGAGCGGGTGGGCCGGCGATTGGTCGCCGCGATCGTGATCGCCGCGATCGGCGGCGCGCTCATCGCCTTGTCCGACGTCGGCGCCACAGGCGGCTCGCTGTACGGCGACGGTCTGGCGCTGGGCGGGGCGGTAATGGCGTCGTGCTATTTCCTGGTCGGCCGAAAGCTGCGCCGCGACCTGCATGTCCTCTCTTACATCACCCCGGTGTATGCCACCACCGCCGTGATCCTGGTGGCGATCGCCCTTCTCACCGGCCTGTCCTTCGCCGGCTACGCGCCGGCCACCTACCTCTACTTCGTGCTGCTAGCCGTTGGCCCGCAGCTCATCGGCCACGGCAGCCTGAACTTCTCGCTCCGCTATGTCACGGCCACCGTCGTCGCTATCGTGCTGCTCGGCGAGCCGATCGGATCGAGCATCCTCGCCTATTTCTTCCTCGATGAGCGGGTCACCGTGTTGCAGATCTTCGGCGGCGTCCTGATCCTCGCCGGCATCTTCCTCGCCGCCCGCACCCCGTCCCCAACCACCTGATTCCGAGCCGCGCCCGTAAGGAAGCGGCAACAAGCCCCGCACCCGCAAGGAAGCGGCAAAACACATGCCGAGCCGCGCCCGTAAGGAAGCGCCCAAGCCAGTCTCGACCACCACGTGCGACCAGACGCCGCTAAACGACCCTGCGTGCCGGTTTTTTCATCCCCAACCCACAATCACGCCACCTGTCGACAACGAGCAGCCATGCGGCCGGTTATGGGCTGGCCGACCTTGCCTGCCCGGTTCCGGATATCGTACATGCTCAGAGCAGAGCACACGACGCGCTTGGCCGGAGTCAGTGTCTGCCGAAGGAGTAGCTGCCATGTACGGGCGCCTGGCACCATTCATGGCCGCGGCAGCGTGGTGCATCGTGACAGCGCCGGCGGTCGCGGCGACAACACGGTCCAACGAAACAGGGCACAGCACCGGGCCCTTGTCCTTGACAGATCCGGCCCGGGCCTGCGACTTGCCCACTTGCCCACCCAGAAGCACCAACACGGTCGACAACACCAAGCCCTGCCCCAGACTTCCCAGCGACTATGTTGACTCTTTGCGGGTCGGCTTCCTTCAAGCACCCGGCCTCCGGACCGATGAAGCCCTGTTCATCGACAACAACGCCTGTATGGCTGGGCCGGCTCCCGAACCGGCGGTTGCACTCTTTCTTCTGGCCGGCGTAACGATCATCGTGCTGCGCCGACGAGACCTCTTTGCATAGCAGCGTTCACCGAGTGGGGCGGGGCCACCTTGTCCGTGCGCCCGCAGATCGCTACCATCGGTCTTGGGTCGTTTACCCGAACCGCCCCAAGCGCGTCCGGCGGGCCGCCCGAGCGGTCCGCAAGGCCGCTCCGTCCGGGCGGCCTGACGATGTGTTCCAGTTGCCTTCGCGGGTGGCTATCGTGTCGACTCCTTCAACACGCAGCATCCGGCGATCGCTGATCGCGTGGTTCCGGAAGCACGCCCGCGATCTGCCCTGGCGACGGACGCGCCATCCATACCACGTGTGGCTGTCGGAAGTCATGCTCCAGCAGACGCGCATGGAGACGGCCCTGCCCTATTACCGGCGGTTCATCAAGGCGTTTCCGACCGTGCGCAAGCTCGCCGCGGCCGACGACGAGAGGGTACTCAAGCTCTGGCAGGGGCTCGGCTACTACACGCGGGCCCGCAACCTGCACAAAGCGGCTCGTATCATCGTGAAAGAACACGGCGGTCGTTTTCCGCGAACGGCCCGGCAGTGGTCGAAGCTGCCCGGCGTTGGGCGATCCACCGCCGCGGCCATCGCCAGTATCGCATTCGACCAGCGGGCGGCCGTCCTGGACGGCAACGTCAAGCGCGTCCTGGCGCGACTGTATGGCATCAGCGCCTCCGTGGACGAGACGGCCACCATAAACACCCTCTGGGCCATCGCCGAGGAGTTGGTCCCGCCTGCCGCGCCGGGCGATTTCAACCAGGCCGTCATGGAATTCGGCGCCCGCATCTGCACACCCCGGCGCCCGCAGTGCGAGCAATGCCCGCTGTGCGGGCAGTGCAGGGCCTACGCCGCCGGGAAACAGGACGCGCTGCCCGTCCGCCGTTCGAAGAAGCCCGTGCCCCATTATGCCATCGTCGCGGCTGCGATCCGAAAAAACGGGCGATACCTGATCGCGCGGCGCCCGCCGAGGGGCATGCTTGGCGGGCTATGGGAGTTCCCCGGCGGCAAAATCGAGGACGGCGAGACGCACGAGCAGGCCTTGGTCCGCGAGGTGCGCGAGGAACTTGGCATCAACGTGGCCGTCGAGGAGCATATCGCCTCGATTGATCACGCCTATTCGCATTTCTCCATCACACTAAGCCTGTATCGTTGCCGCCTTGTGAGCGGGCGCGTCTGCAGGCGCTATCATACCGAGGTGAAATGGGTGCCGCGGTCCCGGTTCGACCGCTACGCATTCCCCGCCGCCAACTACAAATGCCTCGATCGGATATAGGCACTCGTGACCGGATACCTTGCGCATCGCGTTCCAATGGTGCGGACACGGACGGGTTTGTGGCAACGCGGGGACCGAGACGGACGCGCATCAACCGGCGACACGATGCAACGGCGCATCCCCGTTGAGCACGCGGAGCAGATCCGTCGCACTGATCTCGGCCATCCGGTCACGCGTCGCGACCGTCG
Source organism: Phycisphaerales bacterium (assembly GCA_020353195.1). Classification (GTDB taxonomy): domain Bacteria; phylum Planctomycetota; class Phycisphaerae; order UBA1845; family UBA1845; genus JAFGJQ01. The sequence continues at coordinate 2,749,252 of CP070691.1, forward strand.
CGCTGCCGAGATGCGGCAGGCACAACACATTCGGCAATGCAAGCAGCTCGGGCAGCGGGTGCGGTTCGTTCTCGAACACGTCGAGGCCGGCGGCGGCGATCCGCTTCTCCCGCAATGCCCGCGCCAGGGCCCGCTCGTCCACCACCTCGCCCCGCGACGTGTTGATCAATATCGCGTCGGGCCGCATCAAGCCGAGTTCCCGCTCGCCGATCAGGTGATGCGTCTCGGGCGTCAGGGGTACGTGCAACGTAACGAAGTGGCTGCCGGCCAGGCAGTCGTCGAGTTCGACCCGCCGACCGCCCATGCGATCCAACTCGTCTCTTTGGCGACGTTCCACGTAGAGGATCGGCATATGGAAACCGGCCGACCGCAGTCCGACCGCCGTGCCGATTCGCCCCGCGCCGACGATGCCGAGGGTCCGGCCCGTAACGTCGTGCCCGAGCAGCTGCGTCGGCGTCCAGCCCGACCATTGACCGGAACTCACCAGTGTCACGCCCTCCGACAGCCGCCGCGCCGCCGCCAGCATCAGCGCCCACGTCAGGTCGGCGGTCGCATCGGTGAGGACGCCGGGCGTGTTGGTGACCACGATGCCCAGTCGCTCCGCGGCTGCCAGGTCGATGTGGTTCACGCCCACACCGAAGTTCGCGAACACCTTGCATTTACCGGCCACCGCTTCGAGCACCTCCGCCCCAATCGCGTCCGCCACGTTGCACAGCACACCGTCCCGGTTGCGAATTGCAGCGATCAGTTCCTCTGCAGTCTGGGCCCGGTCGGCAGGCCCGACGTCTACCGCGCCGCACGACCGCTGCAGAATCCGGATCCCCACCTCGGGTATCGGCCGCGTCACGTATACACTGAATGCCATACGTTGCCCTCCAGGATTCGCCTCGCGGTCTTCGCGCCGTCCGCAGTATAGTCGCCCCGCCTCCCGAGGCAGCCCAAATACCCAGCGCAAACAAATCAGTGAGCTTCTCTGCCTCGGACCTCTTGGTCCAGGTTGTGAACGCCTCCACATATCCCGGAGCAAGTCAGTTCCGGGTCGCCTTCGACATGTTCAGGCATCTCGCACATCATGACGCTCCTTCGAATCTACTGCGCTGGGCGCAGGTGATACGGAACAAGCATGGGCACCTTGCGCTGGTAGTTACGATACGTTTCACCGAAGGCGGCGACAAGATCACGCTCTTCAAGGACGGTGCCGACGATGATCCAGGCCGTCCACAAGACGTTGAACAGTAACCGGTCCACAGTCAGGGCCGGACACGACCAGATCATTAACAGGCAGGCCGAGTAGAGCGGATGGCGGACCCAGCGGTACGGGCCGCGCACGGTGAAAGGCAGGGGCGGCGTGTCCGTACCGCGAAGCCGATCGAGGATCGGCCGCAGGCCGAACGTGTCGAACGAACCCAGCGCCAGGATGCCCCAGGCGAAGCCGGCGACCGAGAGGACGTAGATCGCGCGCAGGAGCCAGCGAACGATGCCACCGGGAGCGGCCAGTGTGTGCGCCGATTCCTGCCAGAACACAACCAGCACCAGCAAGACGACGCCCGACGCGATCGTGTACACGGCGCCGTCGTACTGTGACGGAATGAACCTCGCCGACCATTGGCGGTACGACCGCCGAACCATGCCGCTATGCTGAACGAAAAACACGAGGCAAAGCAGAGCATCCCAAGTAAGCTGCGCCGTTTCGCCCAGCGCCAGGTCAACCAGGTTCAGCGAGCCAAGAAGGACGAACAATCCAAAGAACGCCACCAGCGACACTGATCCGACTAACCAGGCTGAGACCAGTATCGCATAGGCTGTAAACCGGGAGCCGTGGGGCTTCGAGCGGGATGATTGATTCGGCGAGGTCATGAGTAGAATTCCATCTGCACCTCATGCACATCATCTGCCAGTATAAGGGCAATCCATGGCCACGGCCTTGGCCTTGGGCCCCGTCGACGCAGTGCAATGCTGGTGGGCATCATACGTGGTTTGAACTTTGCCCATGATCATCTCCTGTGATCCGATATCTCCCAGTTTCGGGCCTTTCGATCACCATCCTACCGCACCAAGCCTCTCGACTGAAGCAGAGCAGAAACGGCCCCTCTCAGTGTAAGCTCCCCGCTCGCGGTTGCCGACCCCGAGCGGGGATGACCCGTGAATTCGCTTATACAGGTTTGCTCACCGGCCTGTGGGCTGCATCGGGCCGCCGATCGGCTGCATCTCGATCTGCTCGACGGCGTTGCCTTGGACCTCTTCGAGCGTTGGGTTGCGAAAGACTGCGGTCGCCTCCGTCACGTCACCGACGACCTCGAAGCTGACGGCGGCCTGGCCATGGGCCTGGGGCTCTCCGTCGATCTGCCAATACGTGAACCGCACACCGTCAGCCATCCGCGGCGCAATGTACGTAACCACGGTTCTCTGCGGGTAGCTCCGCTCGAAGTCGGCGAACCCGCCGTCGTCCAACTGTAAGTCCAACGGATACGCGTCGATCCACGCGTCCGGTACGGTCGACCGAACCGCGACCAACCCGGGCGGCCCGCCCGGCGGCACGAGGCGGATGCGATCCTCCTCCGTCGTGAACGGGGTCCGGTCAAGCAGGCTCCCGTTGATAATCAGTTCCACCACCGCGCCCGGGGCCAGCGCATCCAGCTCGAGAGCTGCGGTGACCACTTCGTTCTCGAAGTGCATCTGCAGATCGACGATGCCGTCCGCCCCGAGTTCGTGGCAGGACTCGCCGTAATACGGCGTGGCCACATCGTCGAAGAAGGAGTGCGGTCCTGGCGGCCCTTCGTGCGGAGCCACCTCACCGCCGACGCCGTCAGCCCGCGAGAGCCGGACCGACGCGATATCGATCGTTGTCACGTCGAACGTCTCGGTGCCGCACACTGCCACATGTAGGGCGCCCCGGCTCTTGCGGTTGAATGAGTTCGGACACGAGCCCGGCTTGATGTCGAGGGCGCCGCGTGGGCGCGGGTGACCCTTGATCCCCAGACTGTACTCCCCGCCCCCTGCCAGCGCCACGAAGTCCGTGTTCGGGGCCGGCACGTCGCATTGGGATTGCACGTTCTTTCCCCACGCCACGATCGAGCCGTCGGCCTTCAGGCCGAGACTGTGTTGCCAGCCCGCCGCAACGCCGATGAAATCGGCATTCGGCGACGGCACCTCACATTGACCGATGTAGTTGTATCCCCACGCCACGATCGAGCCGTCGGCCTTTAGACCGAGACTGTGGAGCGAGCCTCCCGCGATGCCGATGAAATCGGCATTCGGCGCCGGCACGTTGCATTGGCC
>CP070691.1:2752630-2781901 GCA_020353195.1 Phycisphaerales bacterium
GGCAACAAGCTCGATGAGCACGTCCGTGGGCAGCTCGTGGCGCACGACGAATCGCTGTTGCGCGATCATGTCCGGTTTCTTCAATCCTCCCATCACCGGCTCCTCGAAATCTTCCGCTGGTCGTGCAACTCGATGAGCTTGCGGTCGTCCCCGAGAGGCTTGTAGACGAGCGTCTGCGCGTTGATGAAGTTGTTGTTGCCGATCGAAACGTCGTTGACGACCGTAACACCGAGACCGACGAAGTTGTCCTCGCCGATCGTGACGCCCCCGCCGATCGTCGTTCCGGCGGAAAGGTAGTTGTTGGCCCCGAGCACGGAATCCTCGCCCACGAGCGTCCCGATGTCGAGATAGTTGACGTCGCCGACCGTGACGGACTGGTCGACGACGGCACCGGCCAGGATGATCACGCCCTCTCCCAGGTGAACATCCCGCTCCACGTGCGCCCGGGGGTGAACGAGGGTCTCGAACCGATAGCCCATGGCCTTGGCCCGCCGGAACGCTTCGCGCCGGGCCTTCATGTCGGAGTAGCCGATTGCCAACGCCAGCCGTACGGCCTGCGGAGCGTATGCGCCGTCGGAGGAAACGGCTTCGAGCGGACCCAGATTTCGGAGGCCGTCGGCGATCGTGCTCTGTGTCTTGGTCGCATCGTCGTCCACGAACCCCAGCACCTTCCAGTCGGAACTGAAGTGGGCGGAAACAAGATGATGGATCTGTTTGCCCAGCAATCCGGCACCGTAGATGAGCATGTTCATGCCGTTATCCGCCCGGCTTGACGACGAGCCCGCGCAGGAAGTCCAGAATGACCGCCGAGTTGGAATACAATGGGGCGATCGAGTCAGGGTCGATCTCCATGTCGAACTGTGATTCCAGCTCCATGACGAGCGCAATATGCGAAAGCGAATCCCATTCCTCAATGTCATCCACCGTCAGGACGTCGCCGTCGAGTCTTCTTCGGAACACCTTCCTGAACACGACCCGCAACCGGGCTTCCAGTGTGTCAGGGCCTGTGGTCATGGATGAGCGCCTCTGCGGTATGCTTGTCTATCTTCAACATTATCGGCCCCCCCCGGAATCGGTATTAGATTACTTCGGGCGGGCCCGCCGTTGCACACCCGTGGGCGCGACGGGGCGGCCGGCCCTGGCGGGGTCCGATAACGTCGAGCCGCAACTCGCGTCAACACCCTCGTCGAGGGCTTCCGTCAGACGACAAGCACTTCGACGAGTTCCTCAATCGCGGCTCGAACGTCCCTCCAGGCCCGCCCGTCAACTCCCACGTCGATGTTGATGATCCGGTCATACAGGCTCATCGAATTGGGATAGATCGCGTCCGGTTCCCCGTACTCTGTGTGCAAAGGCCGAAAGTACCGCGTGGCGCGAACGCCCCGGTCAATCAGGGCGTCGAGCAGGTCGTCACGACCGTGCCTGACCAGGAACGAGTATCTCCAGGGCACGGAGGCGCCGATCGGTTTCGGGAGCACAAGGTCGGGCGCTCCGGACAGGATGCCATGAAGCGCATCCGCCCGTTGCCGATGGCGGTGCGCGGTCTCCTCCAGGGTATGGAACTTGCGCGACAGTGCGTCGACCCGCGCGTCCGAGATCCCGCACAAATATGCATTTCGATGCTCCCGTTTCAGCCGGTCGCGGCATCGCCGAAATTCGGTCGGCTCCCTGACCGACTTCGTAAGCGTGAACATCGCCCGCATGAAGTCCCTTCGCGACTGCTCTGTTCGCGCGGCGTCCCTCTGAAGGCCTCGCGCGATGTGGCGGCACCGGTCGCACAGCTCGTCGGAATCGGTCAGGATGGCCCCGCCGCCCCCGCAGTCGAGCAGCTTGCCCGAACCGAAGCTGATGATCGATGCGTCGCCCATCGCCCCGGCCTTGCTGCCGCGGAGCTCTCCTCCATACGCCTGGGCGGCGTCCTCGAGGACAAAGACACCGTTGTTCGCCAGGCGCTCGCGCAGACGGGGAATGTCGCATACGTGCCCGAAGATGTGCGTGGCGACGATGACACCGACGTCCTGACAGTGAACGAGCCGGACCGCCTGGTCGAGATCCAGATTGAAGCTGCTCAGCTCGACGTCGCCGAAGGCGGGCGACAGGCCGGCATACACGGCTGCGTTTACCGCGGTTTCGCACGTGACGTCCGGATACAGGATCTTGAAGCCGGGCGGAAGGTCCAGCGCTTCCAGCGTGACGTAGATCGCCGTCGTCCCCGAGCCGACCAGCACGCAGTGCTTCCGTCGGAACCATGCCGCGATGGAATGTTCAAGTGGGCCGGTCACGTCAGTCGAGCCCCAGCGTCTGTCTCAGGGCCGCAGGCCATTTGTCAATGTCCGGGCCGTATTGACAGTACAGACCGTACGTCAGCCGCTCGAACCCGATGCCGATGCAGCCGGAATGGGCCCAGGTGCCGTCGGGCAGCCGGATGTCAAACGCCTTTCCAAAGAAATCCAGGTGCAGGTTGATCGAGCCGACGGCGAGTTGTCCGCCGGAGTAGTTCAGCCGCACCAGCAGCTCATGCTTCAGGCGGGAGGCATTCTGGAACACGTTTTTCATGGCCGACTCGTTCATGAAGAACGGGTCGTTCGCGGTCTCGATCCGGCAGTCGAGGTTTAGCACGCGCAGAAACTCACTCAAGTGCTCGATCAGTCGCTGCCGCGTGGTCAGGACGAAATCCCTGTCACCGACGAACATGATGTCCCGCACCGAGAACGCCGTGAGCCGGTCCAAACTGTCGGTGGAAGATACTTCATTGCGGAACACCTTGTTGTAAGTCGTATAGACCGTGTTGGCGTGGTCGACAGAATGGCTCAGTGTGTAGTAACACACATCGCACACGGCAGGCTGAAGCCCGTAACGGCAGTCCGCAAGCCCGTCCTGCACGCGGACCGCGTCGTAGTCCTGGTCCCGGCCGTAGCGGCCAGCGAAGCGCCCCCTGTCCTCAAACGTGTCCTTCACGGTAGTGGCCAGGATCACTTGCTGGGGAAACTCCTTGAAGTAGTCGATCTTCTTGAACAGATCGACGGGCCAGAGAGCGGGATACTCCTGCTCAACCGCGTCGCACGCCTTCGCTATTCTCTTGACGTAATCGTGCAGGCCGTTGAACACTTTCCAGAACCCGCCCTGAAACACGTACTGCCCGTCGGCGATCTTGATGACGTCCCTGCACTGCAGAAGATCAGCCATGGGATTGCCGTTGTACGGATGGTCGGCCCGATTCACGAACAGCACGTCCCGGTTGATGCTCTTGGAAATGTAGAGGAGCTTCTTCATCAGTTGATCGAACGCGTCGGGCGAAACCGCCTCCCCAAAGGCAACGGTCAGCGTATCGCCGGCAATGTCCACGTGCGTGGTGCGGTAGCTTCGCCGGATGGACGAAACCAGAAACTCCCTGCCCTTCTCATCCAGATCGGTTTGCAGCCTGTAGTCCATCACCGGACAGCCCAATGTCGGAAATGGCGCGGCCAAGAAATCGCCGTCCGCCGTTCCTGTAGTGTTCAGTTGTGACCGAAACTCCTCATGTATTTCGGTGCGTCCGGACCTTCGTTCAGCAGGAGGTCGAGGATCGTGACCCGGTGCTCAAACGGCGGGAACCGCTGCCCGTATTGGGGGTAGCCGGAGTAGTCCATCCAGTGCAGGACGATGCCCGCCTGCCGGAAGAGATCCTCATCCATATACGCTTTTGCCGCAGGTCCCGAGAGATAGTCGGTGGCGTTCGCCTGCCTGCACAGATCGACCAACCGGGCGGTCTGTCCGTCGATCAGGTGATAGTCCGTGGACCGGGTTATCCGCGTGCGGATGCCCAGCATCTCGCAGATCGCGATGATGAACCGATGGTTGACGTCGCTCAGGTGCGTCTCGGTCGACCCGAGATACAGCGCCTCCAGTGCGTCCTTGTAGGCGCGGAAGTGCCTTGCCCGGGCATAGTGGTGAACCAGCGTGTTCCAGTGCCGGCGATTCCACTGCGGATCACTGATAACGGTGTCCTTGATCGTCTGAGAGAACCGGCCTTTCACCCGGACCGGGATCGTCAGCCACGCCAACCCGTCGCGCGTCTTGATCCGGTTACGGTTCCGCCAGTCCCGTCGCGTGAACTGCACGTCGTCAAACAGGATGAACTCGTCGACCCGGTTGATCAGGTCGAAATACCCCTTCCAGGGGATGTAGTTGGACTGGACAATGGCGACCGTCTTGCCCTTGAGGCCCGCCGGCCGGGATGCGTCGCTCGCGCTGGGATGAGCCGTTGTCGATGGGGCAGACATCGCCTGTCTCCGTTACGCGCCCGGACGACACACTGCCGGAGCCCGGTCCGCATCCGATCGCCGAAATGGCCGATAAAATCCTCTGCCGGTTTATCGGACAGCTTCTTACGCTCCTTGAACCATAGAGATCGGCATTAGCCGGCAGGATCGCGGGGTCCCGTTGCACGAGAAGCCGTTCGCTGGCTCTGGACGCCAACGCCAGGCGTGGTGGCTCGGGAGCCGCGCGAATCGCCCTGATTCGGCTTCGTCGCCGTCACCGGATTGTCCGATATCCCCTTCGGGCCGCCAGGCCACCGCAAACACGCGAGTGACAGAATCGGCAGCGCGGTGGCAGGCCTCGTGCGTTTGTACCACGCGCTCGAGGCGCGGGCTGCGTCAGGCAACCGATTGAGGCGGACGTGGACGGCCCGGAGGCAGGCAATGGCAGACCGGCAGCGAATCGAGTTCTACCGGCACTCTCTGGGAGACGCGGAGAAGGCCCGCGTGCTCGCTGCCCTGGACGGCATGATCCTCACCACCGGTGACGCCGTCGCCGAAGCGGAACGGGCGCTGGCGGACTATCTCGGCGGGCCCGAGGTCGTCTGCGTCGATTCGTGCACGGCTGCCCTGCACCTCGCCCTGCTGACCAACAACATCGGCCCGGGTGACGAAGTGATCGTGCCGGCCATGACATTCGTTGCCACCGCCAACGCCGTGTTGATGGCGGGGGCGACGCCGGTCTTCGCCGATGTGGAACCCGACACCGGCCTGCTAACGGTGGAGACCATCGCCCCGCGCGTCACGCCGCGCACGAAGGCGATCATCCCGGTCCACCTGTACGGGCTGTTGTGCGATATGGAGGCGCTAAGCGCCTTCGCCGCCGCCCGCAACCTCGTCGTGATCGAGGACAGCGCTCATTGCGTCGAAGCACGGCGAGGCCGGGTCCGACCGGGCAGCCACGGCCGTTGCGCCTGCCTCTCGTTCTACGCGACCAAGAACATCACCTGCGGCGAGGGCGGCGCGCTGGTGACTCGAGATCCCGCCCTGGCCCGGCGCGTACGCAGGCTCAGCCTGCACGGAATGACGACGTCAGCGGCCGAGCGATACGCGAAACGCTACCGGCACTGGGACGTGGGGGAACTCGGCTGGAAGTACAACCTGGACAACATCCGGGCGTCGCTGCTCCTGCCGCAGGTCGGCAAGATGGACTCCCACTGCGCTCGACGGCGTAAAATCGCCGCCCGGTATGATGAGGCGTTCGCCGCAGTCGACGGAATCGACGTGATGAACGTCCGGAACCCTGCGTGGTCAGCCCGACACCTGTACACGGTCTGCGTCAACGCCGCCGGGCGCGACGACATGCTCGTTGACCTGCAAGAGCAGGGCATCGGCGTGGCCGTCAACTACCGGGCGGTCCACCTGCTTCAGTACTTCCGGCGCCTGTTCGGGTTTCGCCGCGGCGACTTACCGGCGGCCGAGTCCATCGGCGACCGCACCATCAGCCTGCCGCTCTATTCGAAGCTGACCGACGAACAGGTCGAACAAGTGATTCAGGCGACCACGGACACGGTGTTCGGCTACGAGCGTCGGAGTGCCGTTGCGCTGGCACGGTGAATCTGAACCGGTCGCCGAAGAGCACCTGTCCGTACTCCATCACCGACGCTACCCGCGCCGCGCCGTCCGGACGGACGCCGTCTCCTGCCGCTCCACGCGAAAGACAGTCGCTTCGCCGCAGTGGAACACGGGACGCAGCAGTGCTTCCCCGGCAGGTAGACGCATTGCGGACGTGTCCGTGACGACGTAGTCCACCTGGTACCGCTCGAGGATGGCGCGGGCCTCGACCGGGTCGGCCGTCGCGTAGAAGGCCGACAGGTCCGACATGATCGGCGCCGTGTCGTAGTACATGCTCAACCTCTCGCCGCACTCCAGCACGACCCTGCGCTGGGTCACCATGGCCGCCACCGGCGCGAATGACGTTCCGCTGGTATAGCGCGGCTGTAGGATCACCGCATCCGTAGGCGTCGACCTCTCGATGTGTTGGAAGCATGCGTAGAGCGGCTCGCTGAGCGTCGCACACTTCTGCCGTGTCTGCCAGAACGCCTTGCCGCGCAACGCGAACCCGTTCCAGACGAACACCGCGGCCAGAAGCACCGTCGTGATCGTCGCCACGACCCGCCCGTGCCGATACGGCCGCCGCAGCGCACGGCAAACCGCCGGTCCCATCAGCGCAAACAGCAGCGCGTTGATCAGCGAGAACCCGGGCCCTACGACGTTCCACATCACTTCCTTCTGAACCGGAAACAACACGAAAACGGCGATGCTGGAAACAACAAGCAACACCGCCATCCAGTCGAATGCCTGAACACGGGATCGAACCCGGGCGAACCCGCAACCGATGACCAGGTACAACCCGATCCCGATCGGGATCGGGAAGCTCCGGATCAGGCACAGCCCGAGCATGGCGGGAAACCGCAACAGCGCCGGCAGGCCGTCCACGACCGCCCGCGTCGTGCCTTCCCCGAGAATCGCCAGAGGGGGGGACTCCCACCAGATCGGCAGGTACACTTCCTTGGAGTTCCACCAGAACTCCACGAACGCGAACGGCGCCGTCACCAGGCTGGCCCGCAAGTCCGCCGAGGAGTATTCCAGGCACTTCATGCCGACCAGCACACCGGACACGCCCAGACACGTGATGAGCCAGCGCCAATCCCGGCGCCGGACCAAAACGACCGCGCTGAACAAAGCCGCCGCACCGGCGATCAGCAACGCATGGTTGGCCTTGTACCACAACAGCACGACCGACACGAGCACGGCGCACAGCAGCAACGGCCGATGGTTGCCGCGGCTCACCAGCGACACGAGGTGAAGCACGAGGAACATTCCGGCAATTCCGAACGCCGCAGGGTAGTTCCAATGCACGTACATCAGCAGGACGTGCATGAACAGGCTCGTGGGATAGAGAACGAAACCGAGCATGCACGCCACGCCGACCACCGCCCGCAACCGCCCGAAGCGCACGACCAGAGCAAGATAACAGGCGAACGAAATGAACAGATACCGCAGCGGCAGCGCAATGTAGAAGTACGTGTCGAGCGTGTCGGCCCCCGACGCTCGGCGGAGCAGATCACACCAGACGAATGACATGTAGTGGTATCCGGCGCGCTTGGGGCCGGCGATGAACGGGATCTGCTCGGGCGGCACGCCCCGGGCCAGCTCGCCGACCAGGGATGCGTACACGCAATGGTCGCCCCACGGAGTCACGAATACGACGTGACCGTCGCGGTGCTCCGTCGGCGAAAGCTCATAACTCCACACCAACGTCACGAGCAACGCCACCCAGAGGATCGGGACGTCCCCCGGCGTGACGAGTCGCCGCAACCTGCCGGCGACGCCGCGGTGCCACCGGCACGCAAGGGGCACCGCCACCCCAAGCCCAACGATCATCGGGCCGAAGACCAACGCCACGCCGGCCAGGTTCACCAGGTACCACAGGACCGGCGTAAGAAAGACCCCAAGCAGCATCGAGGACAGCATCGTCTCGAACGGCGACGTGACCGGCAACCGCAAGACGTATCGCTGGATCACAAACCCCGGCACCACCCCCAGGAAGTAGAGGGCGGCGATCGCCCGGGCCACCGCCGGGGAGCCCACGTCGTGTCGCGCTGCCAGAAAAACGACGAGCAGCAGGGGGCACGCTACCACAGAAACGACCCCGACGAACGGGAATGCGCGCGGAGCGATTCGCCCAATGCTGGCCCGCGACGGCAGGCCGGTTCCAGGCTCTGTTGCACCGGTCGCCCACGTCAAGAAATGTTCACTCCGCACGTATGCCTCGCGCCGACGCGTCTCGTCGACCACCGCGTCCGTCCATGCTGCGCGACCCACGCAAGCACCCCGACGGGCAACGCCGCCGCAAGCGTCGTGTCGGTCGCCAACCACACGAACTGAAACCGCTCGGTGGTGACCGTCACGAAGCCGATCAGAAGGGCCTCCAGAACGTATGCAGCGGCCAGCACGCAACACGTGGTTCGATTCAACCCGAGCACGCCGCACAGCAGCAGCGCGAATCCGGGCCACAGGTCGCCCAACCGTCGCGATGCATCCATGAGACTGTCCATCGGCGGCTTGGTCTTCCAGTAGCGAAACGCCGTCCACACCTTCGACCCGCCGAACGGCGCCCGCACAGACGCCTCTGCCTGCAAGCGGTCTACAAGCTGCATCGAGCCTTCGAGCGGAAGATGAGGAAGCCCCCAATACGCGTACCAGTGGGTCTGGACTTCCGACGGGCTGCGGATCGCCGGGTGCGCAATCGCCGCCCGCCGTTTCGATTGCGGCACGCGTGACAGCGAAAACGCCTCGCCTCTACGCAACAGGTGGTGCAGCGCGAGCCTGGCGCTGCAGCCCAGAAATGAAACCGGATCGGACCGGATCGTGGCCACGGCCATGCGGCGACACGCGCGGTCGAATTCCCATTCCTCCCAACCTGCATCGTGGACCGCCCGGTATCGCGCCACCCACTGGTCCATGCTGTTACAGAGGAAGGCCTCATCCACCGTCCGTTCCGGCAGCAGAGCAAGAATCCGGTCGGCGTCGGCCGTTGGCGGCATGGCCGTACCTTGGAAGTAGCGCCCCCGGTAAGCCCACATGGTGGCACCGGCCGCGCCGCTGGAGATTCGAAAACGCCCGGCACATACGCAGTTCAGCAGACACTCAAACAGGATCACACAAACGATGGGAAAGACAAACGCACCGCTCAACGCCGCCAACTTCCGTCGGTCACACCGATACACCACCGCGACGGCAACACCCGCCACCGGAATGACCGCGGTCGCCGCCCCACGGGTCAACCATGCAAACGCGAGCAGCAGCCCGGACCCTGCCAGCCACCATCCCGCCCCGGTCCGGCGCAGCCCCACGGCAAACGTCAGCAAGCCGAAAGACAACAGCACCGTGTACAGCACCTCGGACATGATTCGATTGCCGAGAACCGCCGACTGCAACTGCACAATGGTAAGACCGGCGGCGACCCACCCCAGCACACGCGAGTGCAGGTGCAAACCGAAACCGTACGCCGCCAGCGGCAGCAGAACCAGCAGCCCGTGATTGCACACGATCGCCGCCCATCCCAGATGGCCAAACGCTAGCTTCACCGCCGCGAGGAACAACGGATATCCCGGCTTGCGGAGCTCGAAATGCGCGCTCTGATCCGACCGGACCAGCGCTTCCGCTACCGCCACGTACTGGGCCGAATCACCGTTGATCACCGCCCGGCCCTGGGGCGCGGAGAACGCGATCCCCTCCGCGACCAGACTGATGCCCAACAGAACCAGAACGTCGAACAGGATGTACGGTGGAAGCGGCCCGCGCCGCGGCCCCGGCCGCGATCGGATCAGCGTGTCTCGTTCGCTGCCCACGGTCTCTTGCGGTCCTATGATGAAACCTCGGTCCCGCCGACAGGTCGGGTCAGGGCTGTTATGGGTTGCACCTGAACGGCCACGGCCGCCGTGGCCGGCCGGCGGGAGCGGCGGGGCCGTCGCGCCGACCTGGGCGATCAAGGCGTTCGCGGTGTGTTTATCGGATATTGGAAAACGCAACTGCCGGAAAAAGCGTGCTGCGGCGGGAGGCGGGAGGCTTGCCAAGCACCTCCGCGTCCGATAACGCCCCATACCGCCCCGGCATGAGTAACGATCTGTCTGGTCAGTGCAGCCGCAGACGACGTCTAAAGCGAGAACGGCGCGCACACGAGAACACGCAGGCAGAATGCGACCGCGCCACGCCCGACACTTTGCTTTCACAATCCCTGTTGTCCGCCGCGCCGGTGTGGGAATCAGCAGCCGACGGCGCAAGCGCCGCGGAATTGCCCTCCGTTCTCGACTCTCGATCCCGTCACATCTGCTCCAACGTCCCGATCCCCAACAGGTGCAAGCCGAGCTTCAGCGACCGCGCAGTCAGATCGCACAGGCGCAGGCGCGACAGGCGGACCGATTCCGGCGACGCATCCTTGACCCGGACACCGCGCTTGCGGTCGTAGAACAAGTTGTAGGCCTTGCTCAGCTCAAACAGGTAATCGGTCAGAACGTTGGGCCGGTATTCGCGGGCGGCCTGGTCGATCACGTCCGGCAGCTTCAGCAGCGTCTTGCCCAGACGAATCTCGCAATCGTGCTCCAGCACGATGGGCGTCTCCGCCGGGATGGCCGCATAGTCGACGCCGGCCTCACGCCCGATGCTCCGGATGCGGGCGTACGCATACAACATGTACGGCGCCGTGTTGCCGTCCATCGATAACATGGTGTCCCAGTCGAATCTGTAGTCGCTGCCCAGAGAGTGCGACAGATCGAAGTACTTGACCGCCCCCGTGCCGACCGTCTCGGCGATGGCCCGCATCTGCCCGGACGACAGCCCCCGCCGCTTGTCCGGGTCCTGCTCGCTGGCCTCGATCACCTTGTGAGCACGCTCGACGGCCTCGTCGACCAGGTCCCTGAGCTTGACCGTGCCGCCCTCGCGGGCCTTGAACATCTTGCCCGTCGAAGACAGCATGCTTCCGAACCCGATGTGAGTCAGTTCGACGCCCTCGCCGGCCCAGCCCGCCTTGCGAGCCGCCGCGAACAGCATGTCGAAGTGCTGCTTCTGCGGGATCCCCACGACATAGAGCAGCCTGGTGGCGCCGAGCGCCGAGATCCGATGCCGAAGCGCCGCCAGGTCGGTCGTGGCGTAGTTGTACCCGCCGTCCGATTTGCGGATGATCATGGGCAGGCGGTCGCCCTGCTTATTGGTGAACCCGTCGAGAAACACGCACATCGCACCGTCGCTTTCCTCGGCAAACCCGCGATCGCCCAGCTCCTGCACCACACCGGCCAGCATGTCGTTGTAGAAACTCTCGCCGCGGTCCTCAACGCGCACATCGAGCCGGTCGTAGATAACATGACAGTGCCGCAGCGACTCGCCGCAGAACGCCTTCCACACCGCCAGCGTCTCCGGATCGCCGCCCTGGAGGTCCACGACCGCTTTGCGAGCGGCATCGGCGAATCGCGGATCGGCGTCGAATTGCCTTCTGGCCTCGACATAAAACGCCTCGAGATCGCCGAGTTGCAGATGCTCAGGATCATCGAGCACGTGCGGATGTGTCCGGCGGACGTGCTCGATGATCATGCCGAACTGCGTGCCCCAATCGCCGACGTGGTTGATGCGGTGCACGACATGCCCCTCGAACTCCAGCACCCGGGCGATGCAGTCGCCGATGATCGTGCTCCGCAGGTGGCCGACGTGCATCTCCTTCGCCAGGTTCGGGCTCGACATGTCGATCGCGATCACGTCGGGGCTCGGCGACTGGGCGATCCCCACACGGTCCGTCACGCCGTCCGCCGTCGGCGGGACGGCCTGCAACCGCCGACCGGCCGCGGCCGGCGTAATCGTAAAATTGATGAACCCCGGCCCCGCAATCTCTGGCGGGTCGCACAGATCGGACACGTCGACCTTCTCGACCACCGCCGCCGCCACATCGCGCGGTCTGCGTCCGAGCCGCTTGGCCAGCCCCATGGCGAAGTTGGCCTGATAGTCGCCGAACGACGGATCCTGCGTCGACTTGAGAAGAGGATCGACCCCGACCGCCTGATCGCCGAAACCGGCGATCATCGCCTCCGTCACCCGCCGGCCCAACTCGCGTGTGATCGACTGCACGTCGCCGCCCCTTCCTGCCCGTTGCCCCCTGCCCCCTGCGTTCCGGCGCCTCGGCGTTTCGACCCTTCGTTGCTGCTGGCCCTACCTCGTAAAGTGCGTGGCAACCCCGTCGGTGATGGCTTCGACGAGTCTGGTCCGGTACGCGGGAGAGTTCAGCCGCCGGGCGTCGGCCCAGTTCGACATGTACCCGCATTCGATCAGGACCGCCGGTTGCGGGTGCTCCACCAGAACGCGGAAGTCGCGACGGCGAATGCCGTTGCACTTGATCCCCGACGACCGAAACGCCGCCGCGATGCAGTCCGCCGCCCGGATACTCTTGGACGATGGGCTTCTCGCGATGTAGAGCGTTGCCCCAGTGCTGTGCCTCTTCCTGATCCAGTCGGCGTGGATCGACACGAACAGGTCCGCCCGGCTCCGCCGTGCGATCAACGCCCGGTGCTCCAGCGTGACGAACTTGTCAGTCGTCCGCGTCGGGACCACCTTCGCCCCCCGTCGTGTCAGCGCCCGGCTCAGCTCCGCCGCCAGCAGCAGGTTGAATTCCTTCTCCGCCAGCACCGAGACCCCTTGCGTACCCGGGTCTTTCCCTCCGTGTCCGGGATCCACGACGATTGTCTTGGGCCCGATGGGGAGTTCGCGTTTCACGGGAGCTGCAGGGGATGGGGCCTCGAGCGCCGGCGCCCGCTTGACGGCGTAGGTGTGCATGACCGGCGAGGGCAGGTCGCTGATCACCTGCCGCGGCTCTGCGCAACCACTCAGCGCCGCCAGGGCGAACGATGTCAGAAGGAATCGCTTCATACTCAGGGCGACTACTGTAGGGAATATGCCGGGGACGTCAAATGGACGGCTCGCCGCCCAACGCGCGATGGCCGGCGCGGAGCAGTTCCTCGGTCTTGGCCCACCCCATGCATTCGTCCGTGACGGACACGCCATAGCGAAGCGTCGACAGGTCCGCCGGCAACAGCTGGTTCCCCTCGCACAGGTTGCTCTCCAGCATGATCCCCACCAGCGACGTGTTCCCCTCCAGTCGCTGCTGAATCACACTGTTCCAGACCAGCTCCTGATTCTGATGCTTCTTGCCGCAATTGGCGTGGCTGCAGTCGATCATCAATCGGGTGGGCAGCTTCGCTTCGCGAAGCGCTTCGATCGCGTGCGCGACGCTCTGCGGATCGTAGTTCGGGCCGTCACGCCCGCCCCGAAGGATGACGTGCCCCCAGCGGTTGCCGCGGGTCTTGATGACGGCGGTGCGGCCGTTCTCGTCAATCCCCAGAAAACTGTGAGCATACTGGGCCGATTGCAGCGCGTTGATCGCAATCTCCAGATTGCCGTCCGTCGCGTTCTTGTAGCCCACGGGCATCGACAGCCCGCTGGCCATCTGCCGGTGAGTTTGCGACTCGGTCGTGCGGGCTCCGATGGCCGCCCAGGTGATCAGATCGGCGATGTACTGGGGCGTGATCGGATCGAGAAACTCGGTGGCGGTCGGCAGCCCCATGTCCGTCACCGCCAGCAGAATACGCCGGGCCTTGCGGATACCGGTCTCCATGTCAAACGTGCCGTCAAGGTGGGGATCGTTGATCAGCCCCTTCCAGCCGACCGTCGTCCGCGGTTTCTCGAAATAGACCCGCATCACCACGTACAGCCGATCGACCACCTCGCGCGTCAGGTCGACTAGCCTCTGCGCATACTCCAGCGCGGCCTGGTCGTCGTGGATCGAGCACGGCCCCGCAATCACCAGCAGCCGCTTGTCGGACCCGTTGAGGATCCGCTTGACGATCTCGCGGCTCTCGACGACCGTTCGATGCCCCGCCGGGGTCAGCGGAATGTCCTCTCTCACCTCGAACGGAGACACCAGCGAGACGGTCTCCGCCACGTTGAGGTCTCGCACCGGCGCCCGAGCTTCACCCCAACCGCCGGACGAGCCACCCTCACCGGCCCGTGGTGCCGCTCCCCACCCGACGCCTCGATGTCGACGCGATTTCGCCATCACTGCTCACCAACAGCCAAAAGCCTGATACGGGCTTCTTCGCCCGGTTCCGACCGGTTCCAAGACCGCCGGCTCCCGTACCGCCGACCCGCCGACGCGCCGGCCGCCTCATTGAAGCGCTGTCTACCCCCCCTTGCTCAGGTAATCGTGGATCCCCGACGCCGCGACTTTGCCGTCGCCCATGGCCAGGATCACCGTCGCCCCGCCACGAACGATGTCACCGCCGGCAAACACGCCGGGAATGCTCGTCATGCCGTGCTCGTCCACCTCGATGTTGCCCCACTTGTTGAGCTTGAGCTCAGGCGTGCTCTGAGTCAGCAAGGGATTGGCCCGGGTCCCGATCGCTTCCACGAAGATCTGGCAGGGAATCTCGAACTCGCTGCCCGGGATGGGCACCGGTCGGCGTCGCCCGGAATCGTCGGGCTCGCCCAGCTCCATCCGCTGGCACACCACGCCCCGGACCCAGCCGTCTCCGTCGCCGAGGATCTCCACCGGGTTCACCAGGATATCGAGCACCACGCCTTCCTCTTCCGCATGCTTGATCTCTTCGATCCTGGCCGGCATCTCCGCACGCGAACGGCGGTAGACCAAGGTTGCAGGGTCGGCACCGAGCCGCCGCGCCGTCCGCACCGCATCCATCGCCGTGTTCCCGCCGCCGACCACGACCACCTGGGTCGATTTGATGACCGGCGTGTCACTGCCTTCGCCCTTGAACGCACCCATCAGGTTCACGCGGGTCAGGTACTCGTTCGCCGAGTAGACGCCCTTCAAGTGCTCGCCCGGGATGCCCTGGAAAATCGGCAGACCCGCCCCGTTGGCGATGAACACCGCGTCGAACCCCTCCTTCTCCAGCAGCTCGGTCACCGTGTACGTCAACCCGATGATCACGTTGCACTCGATCTTGACACCCATCTGGCGCAGCGCATCGACCTCGGACTTGACGATCTCCTTGGGCAGACGGAACTCGGGAATCCCGTAAACCAGCACACCGCCGGGCTTATGCAGGGCCTCGAAGATCGTGACTTCATGGCCCTTCTTCGCCAACTCGCCCGCGCAGGTCAGACCGGCCGGCCCGGACCCGACGATGGCGACGGCCTTGCCCGTCGGCGGCGGAGGAGTGAAGATCTGCTCGCGGTTCTCGCGAGCCCAGTCCGCCACGAACCGCTCCAGATACCCGATCGCCACCGCCGAACCTTTCTTCGCGCGGACGCACACCTCCTCGCACTGCGTTTCCTGCGGGCAGACCCGCCCGGTGATGCCCGGTAGCACGTTCGCCTCGTACATGATATCCGCCGCTTTCGGCAGGTCACCGTCAGCGATCGCCGCGATGAAACCCGCGATGTCCACGTCCACGGGACAGCCAGGCACACACTTGGCATCCTTGCAGCGAAGGCACCGGTCCGCCTCCCTCCGGGCGACCTCGAGCGCCATGCCGAGATTGACCTCGCTGAAGTTGCGAGCCCGAACCTCAGCCTCCTGCTCCGGCATCGTCTGCCGGGGTATCTTCATTCGCTCCGCCGGTTTCATGGTCTCCCTCGCGTTGCCGACACGTCACGCCACGCAACGGATGCCCCGTCGCCCTCAGCCCGTCGACTCCTTCAGCTCCCTCTCCGCCGCCTCGAATTTGCATTTGTGCGCCGGGTCCTTGCGGAGTCGCGCCCACGTAGCTTCCTCCTGATCCCGATAGGCCGTGAGCCGGTCCGTCAACTCGTCAAAGTCGACCTTGTGGGCGTCGAACTCCGGCCCGTGCACGCAGGCAAACCGCTGCTTGCCGTCCACCGTCACGCGACACCCACCACACATCCCCGTACCATCCACCATGATCGGGTTCAGCGACGCAATCGTAAGGATGCTCTTCTCACGGGTCACCTTGGCGACGGCTTTCATCATCGGCACCGGGCCGGCCGTCAACACCGCGTCGACCGGGTTCGATCCGTCATTCACCAGTTCTTCAAGCTTGCCCGTAACGAAACCCCCGTAGCCGTAACTGCCGTCGTCTGTGCACGGATACACCGCGTCACAGACCGCTTTGAGTTCGTCCTCCAGAATCACGTACGCCTTGCTCCGCCCCCCGATCACCGCCGTCACCTTGTTGCCGACGGACTTGAGCGCGCCGGCCTGCGGATAAATCACCGCAGTGCCTACCCCGCCGCCGACAAGCACGACGTGACCGAACTTCTCGATCTCCGTCGGTTTGCCGAGTGGACCGGCGATGTCGAGGACGTGCTCACCGGCCTCGAGCGCGCACAGACGCTCCGTGGTGGCCCCGACGATCTGGATCACCAGGGTGATCGTCCCTGCCTTGGGATCGGAATCGGCAATGGTCAGCGGAATGCGCTCACCGTCGTAATGGCAGCGGACGATGACGAAGTGCCCTGGCTGATGGTGGGAGGCCACTCGCGGCGCCTCCACGATCAACTGCCGGACACGCGGGGCCAGCCATTTCGCCTCGTGAATCAAGAACATCGCCTGGTTCGCCTCCTGCTAAGCACCCATCCCGAAACTGCGGGACCGGCGTTCCAGCCTGTCGCTGACCGGCTGGAAAGCCGGTCCACCAAAAGCCTTACCGTAGGCCGTGATCGACGGGAGGTGACCGGGCTCACCGGCCCGACGACAATCCGCCGATGACCTCCCGTTTTCTACACCATACTCTCTCGCTACATTCTTCACAAGCAACGGGATCCCGGCCAGGCAAGACTTGGCATCGGCAACCGCCACATGGCTTCGACTCGGCCAAACCGGTCGACAGCATCAGCCTGCGCGGATGCACGCGCCCGGCCTGCGGGAAGAGCCCCGTGCCGGCCGGCCTACCCGCTACGCCCCCGGCACGCGCCGCCGGGTGATGCGGTCGATCACCGGTACCACGGTGTTCATCGCGAGAATCGCCCAGTACACGCTCCCGGGAGTCAGCCCGCTCACACGCCCGACGAACGCCAACGCGCCAAGCCCGACCCCGAACAGCAAATGACCCCTGCCGGATAGCGGCGTCGACACCGGATCAGGCGCAATCAGAAAACACGCCGTCAAGAGGCCCCCGCCAGTCAGGTGAAACAGCACCGCGGCCACCCCAACTGGAAACCCCTCCCGCACCGACAGAATCGGAAACCATAACGCCGAAGCCGGTGAGGCGGCTTGCCCGAGCCCCGGCGCACCGGGAGCCCCGCCCGCGAGACCCGCATCGACCCGAACAGGCCACACCGCGGCGAGGACGGCCACCGTGCCCAACGCCGCGACCGGAAGCTGCCACCGTGAGGCCCGGCAGAAGATCAGCACCAGCCCGCCCACCAGGACCGCCACCGCACACGTTTCACCGATGCCGCCTCCCGCAACGCCCCACACCGTGTCCGACCAAGGCGGCAGATGATCGCGAAACACACTCAGCAGCGATCGGTCAGCCCCTCCGTCGGCAACCGGCGCCGAGTACGCCCCGATCAGCCGGTCGATCGGTCGCGGCGTCGACCAGGCTTCGACGCCCGGCGGTGGGACCGTCAAGCCGAAGCCGCGGTATCCCGCCCCGACCATCACCGCCTCGAGCGAGCCGGTCAGGCCGTGGCCCGCCGCGAGAAACGGCCAACGGGCCGGCGCGAGCGCACCCGGGGAAATCAGGTGCACCAGCGCCCACCCGACCAGCGCGGGATGCCACAGGTAGTTCCCCATCCCGCCCAGCACCACCTTGCCGATCACGATTCCCAGAAAGCCGCCCACCAGCGGGATGCCCAGTCCGACCGTAGGAGGCAACGTCATCGCCAGCATCAGCCCCATCGCCATCGCGTGCGGAAATCGGCTCCGTGATCCATGACTGACAAAGTAACGGCACACGCGCTCGCCCAACAGCGCGCCCAGCGCCGCGCTCACGTACACGGCCACAATCCCATACCCGAACACCCACGCGCCGGCCGCCATCACCGGCACGGCTGCGACACAGAAAAGCCAGTACGTCTGTTCGCTCGACGCACCGCTGTGGATGTACGGTGGATCACGAACCTCGCATGACCGAGGCCACCGCACCGCCGCCATCAATTCACCTGACGCTGACATGTTCCCGGCACCGCCTCACGCCGCGCATCAGCGGCAGCGACGAAGGACACACGTAATCGCATAGCCCACAGTCCAGGCACACCTGCGGATGCCGTCGGACCGCAAGCTCGAGCCGGTTCCGTTCCGCGAGCTCCAGCAACCCGCGCGGGTCCAGCCCCACCGGGCACACGTCCTGACACTCACCGCACCGCAGACAGGCCATCGCCTCAGACGGCGCGCGTACGCCGTCACATCGGACCGTCACACATCGGGTCCGCTTCGTGAGCACCACGTCCCCGGTCGGAACCGCAATCCCGTTCATCACGCCGCCCACGATGATCTGGCGCGGTGTTTTCGCCAAACCCGCATGACGGACGAGGCTGCCAATCGTCGACCCCGGGGCGACCCGATAGTTCCCGGGCGACGACACGGCGTCCCCGGCAACCGTCACCGTCTGCCACGTGCAGGCTTGCTCCTGCACCACCGCCCGGAACACATCCATCATCGCACAGGCGTCCGTGACCCAGACCGCGACGGCTGCCGGCGTCGCTTCGCAGGGGACCTCGGCGCCCGCCACCGTGCGGACCAGCAGGTTGGCCATGCCCTGTGGGTACTTGCTGACCACACCGTGCACCCGCACCGGGCATCCGCGCGCAACCTCGGCCAGCGCGGACAGCAATCGGCGCCGGGCACTGTCCAGCACGAGCCATGTACGCCGGGCGCCGAACACATCGTGCAGGGCGGCGGCGGTGCTTACCACTTCGTCGGCGTAGCTCGTCAGCGTGCGCAGATGGGCGCTCTGTGCAGGATCGCAATCCAGCCCGCTGATGATGATCTCGTCCACCCGCCGGACCTTCCACAGCCAGGCCGACTCCGCCAGGTCCACGCCCAGCCTGCCGAGTCTGTCCAGCAACTCCCCGACCGCCGGCCAGTCCGCAGCGTCGGCCGTCCGTTCGCCCGGTGACGGTTCCGACGCACCGGCGCCGGCAACTGCGATCTCGATCGCCGGTACGTCTTGCTGATAGGGTGTGTCCACGCGGGCCAGCCGGCTGACCGTTCCGGACACCGGGCTGTGCACGCGCCCCGCCCCCCCGGGCGATTCGCCCAACAAGTCGTTCGCCGCAACCGTCTGCCCGGTGACGACCCTAGGCTCTGCCGCAGGCTCGTCCGCCTGGGCGAGCGGAACGCGCAACGTGGCGGGGGCGTCGATCGATCGTATGGGCTGCGCGGCTGAATCCGGCGCCGGCGTCGCCAGGAACCGCCCCCCGTCAAAACTCCGGCCGCGTGTGAACATGAACATGGTCATCTCGCCCGGCGACTTCTACGCCCGATGCGACATTCACGCAAGGGGACCGCCCGGCGCTTTGCGTTCGCAACGCTTTGTTTGAAATCACGCTCCTCGCACGATATGGTGCAGCTCATGAGTTCTATTGCGGTGCAACGGGCGCGCGCTCCGCTGGATGCCGTGGTTCGACTGCCCGGCTCCAAAAGCCTGACCAACCGGGCGCTGATCGTGGCCGCCCTGGCGGACGGACCGTCTCGGCTGACCGGCGTACTGCTGGCCGACGACACGCACCACATGCTTGGCGCCCTCCAGGAGCTCGGCATCGAGGCCGCTGTCGACCCTGATACATGCGTTGCCGATATTCGCGGATGCGCGGGGTATCTGCCCGCCGGTGAGGCCGACCTGTTTTGCGGCAACTCGGGCACCACGATGCGGTTCTGCACCGCGCTGTGCGGGCTGGGGCACGGTCGCTATCGACTGGACGGAACCCCGCGCATGCGACAGCGCCCGATCGGGCAACTCGTGGAAGTGCTCCAGCTCCTTGGCGCCCCGGTCCGGTTTCTCGACCGCCAGGGGTACCCGCCGCTGGAAGTGCGGGGGAGGGGGCTCGGCGGCGGGCACGTCGCGTTTGACTCGCCGCCTTCCAGCCAACTGATCAGCGCAATTCTCATGGCCGCGCCGCGGGCCAGAGGAGACGTGATGGTCGAGGTGACCGGCCAGGTCGTCAGTGCCCCCTATATTCGAATGACACTGGCCGTGCTGGAGGCATTCGGCGTGAGCACCGTCGACCGGATCAACGATTCCGGGGGCAGATTCATCGTCCCGGCTCCGCAACCCTACCGCGGGCGCGAGTACGCCATCGAGCCCGACGCGTCGAATGCGTCCTACTTCCTCAGCGCGGCCGCCCTCGCCGGCGGGCGGGTGACCGTCGAGGGACTCGGCACCCGCAGCACGCAGGGCGACGCCCGCTTCGTCGACGTGCTCGAGCGGATGGGCTGCCGGGTCGACCGCGACCCCAACCGCCTCACGGTTCACGGGCTCGCAACCGGTCAGACGCTCCGCGGGCTGGAGATCGACCTGAACGACATGCCGGACATGGTGCAAACACTGGCCGTCCTGGCCCTGTTCGCCGACGGGCCGACCCGAATCGCCAACGTCCAGAACCTGCGGATCAAGGAAACCGATCGTCTCTCGGCCCTCGCCTACGAATTGACAAACCGCGGCGCGACCGTCGACGAGCGCCCCGACGGCCTGACCATCCATCCCCCCGATTGGGTCCTGCCCGGGGCGGTCAACACGTACGACGACCACCGCATGGCCATGAGCTTCGCGCTGGCCGGCCTGGCCGCCGACGGCATCGTGATCAACGATCCCGAGTGTACGGCCAAGACCTTCCCCGACTTCTTCGAGCGATGGCGTGCCCTCACGTCGTGAGCGTCGCGGCATGCTCGGTTCCCGGGCGGCGGTCGGCAACCGGGCGAACGGGCGGCCACCGGCAATCAGAAGCCGGGGTCAAGCGACGTGGAGGGACGCCACCGCATCGCGTGGACCCGGGCGGAACCCGGGGCATGCGAGGCGGCCAGGCGTCCGCTCCAAGAGGGGTGGGGCAGTCGCGTGACTTCAGGCGGCCTGCCACCGAACACGCGGTTTCAGTACTGATAGCGGCGTTCGAGCCTGGCCAGCGCGGGCTACGGACCCTGGGAAGGGCGATCGCTTTGCACCCGAATCGCACCTAGCACGTAGGAAGTTGTACCATAGGGTGCAGAATCGACTGTTTGCACGCCCGATAAAATGGGAACCGGCCAGCCTGTGTACTATAAGTAATTAACGCCCCTGCGCCGTGGGGGTCGGTAGACCCGATCGGGGGAGACGATTCCCCGATGCGGGGTGAGGGGCCAAAGGGGGCAAGAGAGGGCAGAAGGACAAGCGCAGAGCACCCCACAACCGGTTCGGAAGGAGATTCAGACAATGTCGACGGCGGTTTGCAGACCCGGACGCGTCCTGCGTTTCGCGATGGTGGTCGCCCTGGCCTGGGCGGTCGCGCCGGCACGGGCCGCGGACGAGCCCAAGGCGGACAAGGAAAAGGACAACGCAAAGGCGAAGGAGAAACCCGACTTCCCAGAGTTCAAGGAGGTGACCAAGGACCACGAGCCAGTCGCGAAGGACAGCTTCTTGCCGCTGTACTACGACAAGAAGAAGGACCACCTGCTGGCGGTGATCCCGGCGAAGCTGCTTGAGAAGAACTTCCTGCTGGCGACGAGTATTTCCGGCGGGCCACGGTACACGGGTTTCCAGTGGGGACACCGCGTCGTTCAGTGGCACGAGAAGGACAAGAAACTCGTGCTCATCGAGCCGGAGCTGCGTTACAAGATGGGCGACGAGGGCGGTCTGGGCGACGTGATCCGCCGGACCTACACCGACCGGATCGTCCTGGCGACGCCGATCGTCAGCAAGAAGAATGGGGATCCGGTCATCGACCTCGACAAGATTTTCAAGCAGGACTTCGGCGACGTCGCCCGGGTCTTGGGGGGCACGATGAATGCCGAGTTGAGCCAGTGGGCCAAGTACAAGGGCTTCGAGCATAACGTGGTCCTGGAGGTGGACGCCGCCATCATGCAGGGCAAGCGTGAGGGAATTCGGGCCCGCGTCGCCTACAGCATCTCGGAGCTGCCGACCACCGACTACCAGCCCCGGATGGCGGACAACCGCATCGGTTACTTCCTGACCGCGGTCAAGGACTGGACGCGCGATCATGCCGACCGGACGCTCTTCCGCCGGTACATCCACCGCTGGCATTTGCGGAAGGAGAACCCGTCGGCCGAGGTGTCCGACGTCAAGCCCGAAGACCAGATCGTCTTCTACATCGAGAAGACCGTTCCGGAGAAGTACCGCCGGTTCGTCCGGGAAGGGATTCTCGAATGGAACAAGGCCTTTGAGAACGCGGGCCTGCGCAATGCGGTCGCCGTCATGCAACAGACCGACACCGTCCACGCCGACAAGGATCCGGAGGATGTGAGTTACAACTTCTTCCGGTGGATCGTGAGCGGGCGCGCCTTTGCCGTAGGCCCGTCGCGCGCGAATCCTATCACCGGTCAGATCCTCGACGCGGATATTCTGTTCGACGATTCGTTCGTGCGCTCGCTGAAAGCCCAGTACGCCCGATTGTCCGCCAAGGGGCCCGAGGCGGAATACGACCCGACACTGAGCGCTTTCCTGGAGCGTCAGCCGGAGTGGGGTTTCGGGGCGATCATGGATCGGATCGCGCCGGACCGCATCGCGGTGGCGGGCGTGGACCGGTCACTGCCCGCTGAGCTGCTCGAGTTGCCGGGCATCCATCGGTCGCACTTGTGCACGTACGCCGAGGGCATGTGCCACGAAATGTGCTTCGCCGACGCGATCCTCCAGGCCGCCGGCGGGGACGGGCTGAGCGAAGAGTACATCGGTCAGATGCTGAGGTGGATTGTGACACACGAGGTCGGCCACACGCTGGGGCTGCGGCACAATTTCAAAGCCAGCAGTTGGCTCCCGCTCGACGAGATTCTCGGCAATGAAGCCCAGACCGAGCCCACGTCTGCGTCAGTGATGGATTACCTGCCTCCGCTGTTCGCGACCGAGCCGGAGGCCCAGGCCCGGTTCATCACTACCACGTTGGGGCCTTACGACTATTGGGCGATCGATTACGGCTATCGCGTGCCGGGCAAGGACGAGGAGGAGAAGGATATGCTGGGCAAGATCACCGCTCGTGTGGCGGAGTCGGGCCTGGCCTACGCGACGGACGAGGACACCGGTTACCTGGACCCGGACCCGCTGGTGAACCGCTTCGATCAGGGTGACGATCCGGTTGCCTACGCCAGACACCGAATGGAGATGGTCCGCACGCTGAACAAGACGATCGCCGATTGGGCGGTCAAGGACGGCGAGAGCTACAGCGAGCTTCGCAAGGCCTTCGACATGTTGCTGTACGAATACGGCCGATGCGCGCGATATGCGGCCCGCGTGATCGGCGGCGAGTACGTCCATAGACACCACAAGGGCGACCCGGACGCCCGGCTACCGTTTGAGATGGTGCCTGTGGCCAAGCAGCGCGAGGCGCTGGACTTCATCGTCGACAACGTGTTCTCGGACCGGGCATTCCAGTTCGATCCGGAAGTGCTCAACAAGCTGGCCCCGGGGCGCTGGCGGCACTGGGACTCGGACGCGTATGATTCACAGCAGGCATACCCGATCCACGACCGCATCGCCGCCATCCAGTACTGGTCGCTGTTCCATGTGGCCAATCCCTTCACCATCACGCGGATCTACGACGCCGAGTTGAAAACCCCGCCGGAACAGGACGTCTTGACCGTGCCCGAGCTGACCCGGCGCGTCACCCGGGCGATCTGGTCGGAGCTGGACAGTGTCGACGATTCGAACACCTGGACAGATCGAAAACCGCTGATCTCGAGCCTCCGGCGAGGCCTGCAACGGCGGCACCAAGAGGTCTTGACGCGGATCGTTCTCGATCGCCCGGGCCGATTGATGCCCGCCGACGCCCATGCGGTGATGCGCATGACGCTGTCCGACCTGTCGCAACGAATCGGCAGCGTGCTGGAGAACAAAGGAGCCAACCTCGACGACTTCTCCCGTGCCCACCTGGACGACGCCAAGAACCGGATCGACAAAGCCCTCGACGCCGACTTCAGCCTGTAGAAGGGCGTACGGCACCGTGCGATTGAGCTGACAAGTATGAGACAGAGGATGAGTAAGATGCGAAGCAAGCTGATGTGGGCGTTCGCGGCGATCGTAATGCTCGGCGTCGCGGGAACCGCACGCGTTCACGCAAAGGACGCCAAGAAGTCCGACTACCCCGAGTTCAAGGAAGTGACCCGGGACATGGAGGTCAAGTCGGGTTTCTTCACATTGTACTACGACAAGGACCAGGACAAGCTGCTGTGCCGCGTGCCCAAGTCGATGCTGAACAAGCCCTTTCTCCTCGCCATGACCGTTGCGGGCGGGCCGGTGTTTACGGGATTCCAGTGGGGCGACGCCGTCGTCCACTGGGAGCGCCTGGACAAACAGCTGGTTCTGATGGAGGCCGACCCCCGCTACAAAAAGGCCAAAGGTCACGCAGTGGAAGACGTGGTGCGGCGCACGTACACCGACCGCATCGTACAGTCCGTCAAGATCGTGACCGAAGCGCCGAAAGGCGATCCCGTCATTGATCTCGCCGACCTGTTCAAGACGGATTTTGCCGGGCTCGAGTCGGTCTACGGTCGAAAGATCGACCGCTCCCTGAGCGCCTGGGTTAGAATCAAGGCGTTTCCCAAGAACGTTGAGCTGGCGGTGGACACGGCCCTGATGGTCAAGAAGGGGCAGGGCGGCAGTCTCGCGCGTGTCCACTACAGCCTGTCCGAGCTGCAAGCGGCCAAGAAATACGAGCCCCGTCACGCCGACGACCGTGTCGGATACTACATCACGGCGGTCAAGGACTGGTCAGCTGCTCACGAGGCCAGGACCGTATTCGAGCGCTATATCAATCGCTGGCACCTCGAGAAGGTCGACCCCAAGGCCGACGTGTCGGACGTCACGCCGGAAACGCAGATCACGTTCTACCTGGAGAAGACGATTCCTACAGAGTACCGGCCCTACGTGCGGGCAGGCGTGCTGGAATGGAACAAGGCGTTCGAGAAAGCGGGCCTGCGCAACGCCATTCAGGTGATCCAACAGACCGACGACCCCGAACGAGGGTACGCCGACCTCGATCCCGAGGATGTGCGCTACAACTTCATTCGCTGGATCGTCAGCGGCCAGCCGTTTGCCATGGGCCCTTCCCGCGTCAACCCGTCGACCGGGCAGATCCTCGACGCGGACATTATCATCGACGATTCCATGGTACGCGCCTGGATCCACCGCGAGTATGACGTGTTCGGGCCCAAGTCGATGGCCCCGTTCCACGACGCGCCCGTGGACCGTTTTCTGGAGGTGCATTCCGCCTGGAAGCTCGAGCTGGAAAGTCCGCTTGAAAGGCTCGGATTGACGGGCGCTCCGATCAGTCGATCCACACCGTTCACAGTTGACGGCGGTGATCAGCCCCGGAACACGGAACGACTGTTGCACGAGCGTTTGGGCCCGTGCTGCGAACACGGACGGGGAGCAGCCAGGCAACTGGCCATCGCAGCCGCCTTTGCCCGGGCCACGACGGACCGCGACCTGCCGGAGGAATTCATCGGCCAGGCGCTCAAGGAAACCGTGATGCACGAGGTGGGCCACACGCTCGGCTTGCGGCACAATTTCAAGGCCAGCGCGTGGAAGCCCCTCGAGGAGATCAACCGCAGCACGTCCGTGGATGAACCGGTTACCGCGTCGGTCATGGACTACAACCCGTACAACTTTGCCGCCGTGCAAGGTGAGCAAGGCGTGTTCGCCACGCCCACGCTCGGGCCGTATGACTACTGGGCCATCGAGTACGGTTACAGGCAGACCGACGAATCCTTCAAGGACGAGAAGAAGCTCCTGAAGTCGATCACGGACCGCGTGGCCGAACCCGGCCTCGACTATGGGACTGATGAGGACAGTGGCCTGTTCGAGCCCGACCCGCTCACGTTTCGATGGGATAACGGGAATGATCCGCTCGCGTTCGCCCGGCAGCAGATCGCCAGGTTCGAGCGCTTACTGGAGGATGCGCCGCAGTGGGCGGTCAAGGACGGCGAGAGTTACTCGCGGCTGCGCCGCGTCGTGGACCTGTTGCTGATGCACTACGGTTTCGGCGTACAGGTCGCTGGCCGGACCGTGGGCGGGCAATACGTCCACCGCGACCACAAGGGCGATCCCGACGCCCGCCCCGCGTTCGAACCGGTGTCCGCTCAGAAGCAGCGCGAGGCACTCGAGTTTGTCGGCGACACCGTGCTGTCTGACAACGCGTTCCGCTTTTCGCCGGACCTGCTGAATCATCTGGGCCCGGGCCGCTGGCGCCACTGGGATTCCGACGATTACGACGCGACCCAGGAATACCGCATCCACGACCGCATCCGGAGCCTGCAGGGCATGGCCCTGTTCGTGCTGATGAATCCGTTCACCGTCAACCGCCTCTACGACGCCCAGCTTCAGGCAGCCGAGGCTGCGGACGTGCTGACGGTGCCCGAACTGTTCTCCACGCTGACCGATGTGGTGTGGTCCGAGCTGAGCGACTCATCGGCGGCCGGGCCGTGGGACAACCGCCGTCCGCGGATCAACAGCGTCCGACGCAACCTTCAGCGCGTCCACCTGCGCCGGCTGCTCGAGATGGTTCTGTCAGCCCCGGGTGCGCAGTTCCATGCGGACTGCCATGCGCTGGCTCGGATGCAGATCCGGGACCTTCGTGATCGGATCGACGGCCTGCTGGAGCCGTCGGGGGCGAATCTGGACGACTACACGCTCGCGCATCTGCAAGAGTGCCGTGTGAAGATCACCAAGGCGCTTGACGCCCGGTTCGACGCGAGGTGAATCCGTAAACCGGAGCGCCAATTGCATATGGCCGAAGCTGCGTGCCGGCTTCGTAGACCTGCGCGATGCCGGGATGGTACAGGCGGGCGACGATCTGCGATTCGTACTCGAACCGTCGTCGGCCATGACGGCTCACCTCACGTTGCTGTTCGGATCCACGGCGCATGAGTCCACGTCGCGACCTTCTACTCATCACTGGTGCTTGGTCGCGTTGCGGGCTGCGTTTGCGCTTCTCCCCTCACCGGTATCCACGGCGGCCAGGTCGGGTCCTCGCGAAGGCGCTGCAATTGCAGCCAGGCCCACATGCTCTGGTACCAGCTGCAGACATAGTGCCCGGCACGCTGCACCTCGGCGAAGTGTTTCATGGCGGCGGCCCGGTTGCCTTCTGCGAGTTGCGTCTGGCCGATGATCTCGTGGGCATTGATCCAGTTACGCCGACTGTCAACCGCTGCCAGAAGTGCTTCATCGGAGAGTTCCCCGCAGGTATAGCGATCCCACGCGGTCTGGAGGTCGGTTCGCGTTGAGGGTCGTCTAATTTTTTCGAAGCGCTGCCTGGTAAGCTCAATGGCGTCCTGTCGCCGGCCGAGGAAACAGTAAACCCAGTACTGCTGATCGCGGTGAGCGTAGTCGGCATAGGTGTTGAGCCAGCTTTGGTACGCTGCTTCTGCGGCGTCGGCTCCTGCCAGGAAGCCGGTCACGAACGTGTGATCCCGACCCCAGTTGCTGGCCGCCTTCAGACCCGCCGGCATGGCCTCCAGTTCCGTCAGTGCCTCTTCGTATCGTCCCTGGTGGCAGAGGCTCAGCGGTAGACAGGGCCGAGACTTCGGCCAGAAGCCGGGCAGGTCAATGGCGTTGCGGAAGTGGATCAGCGCCTCGTCTGGCCTGCCTTCATAGTCCGCAACGTAGGCGTTGAGCAGAACCGCCATGCCGTCGCCGCCGTGTTCGGAGAGCAGCAGTCGGGCGGTGGCCGTGGCCTTGTCGAGATGGAGTTGGTGCAGTTTCGGCTCATCGTGGAGTTTGTGGATGTCGGCCACGACGAGATGGGCCATGCCGTCGAACCAGATGGCTCGGACGTTGTCGGGCATTTGCGTTCGGGCGGCGCCGGTGTGTGCCAGTGTCCGATCGCCGTCCGCCGGTTCGTAGGATTCCATCAGTTCAATGGTGAGATACAAGCCCAGCACGTAGTGCACGGCCGGTGTGGGATGCTCGGCGGCGAGTTGGGTGAGCCAGCTTCTGGCCAGATCGGTTTTGAATGGCCAGAGGGCCCAACCACCGTAGAGGTAGTCTTCCGGTGTCACGGGCTGGAGCGTCACCATCTTGCCGTACAGGATGGCGTTTTTCTCGAACAGGCCGGCTTCCAGGTATGCCCGGCTGAGCAGGGCGTGGGCGCCCAGGCTGGAGGGGTGCTGTTGGATGGCCGATTCCAGTTCCTGGATTGCCTTCTGGACGTTGCCTCGCTCGACATCAGCCAGACCGCGCAGCACGAGGATTCGGCCGGCGTCCACGTCGAGGACTTCGGCCTTCTGGAGCCAGGGTTCCACTTGGTCGTAATGTCCGCAGAGTGCTGCCACCGTTGCCTGGTCGAGCGCCCGCTGTCCTTCGGCGGCCCGGGCAGCCTCCTGCGCCAGATGTGATCGATACGCGAGCAGGCTGGCGATTGCCGAGATCACAATGACAACGCCGAGAAGTCCGGCCACTGCCGGATGGCGCCTTACCCACTTGATCGTTCTGGTGACCGGCCCGGCGCGTTTGGCCGAAATCGCAAAGCG
Organism: Phycisphaerales bacterium; assembly: GCA_020353195.1. Lineage (GTDB taxonomy): Bacteria > Planctomycetota > Phycisphaerae > UBA1845 > UBA1845 > JAFGJQ01. Next base: position 2,781,062 of record CP070691.1, read on the forward strand.
ATTGACGAACCGCCGCACGTCCTCGGCCATCTGGCCCGCCGTCTGGTAGCGGCGGTCCGGGTCTTTTTCCATGGCTTTGAGGCAGATGGTCTCCAGATCAACCGGAACTCTCTTGTTGTGTCGGCGCGGTGGCTTGGGCTCCTTGCTGATGATCTGTGCGATGATCTGATCGCGCCGGTTGCCGGGGAACGGCGGTTGTAGGGTCAGTAGTTCGTAAAGCGTTGCACCCAGCGAGTAGATGTCGGTGCGATGATCAAGCGGCGCCCGGCCGGCGGTGATCTGCTCCGGCGACATGTAGAGTGGTGAGCCCACGAACTCCCCGGTCATCGTCATGCCGGGCTGCTCGAGCATGCGGGCCAACCCGAAGTCGTTGATGCTCAGCCGGCCGGCCGGCGAAAGAAGCAGATTTGACGGCTTGATGTCCCGGTGGATCACGCCCTGGTTGTGCGCGTAGTCCAACCCATCGGCCACCTCTGCCATCATCCGTGCAACGTTATCAAAGTAACCGCCACCGGTCGTGAGGGTCGTCGAGCTGCCACTCCCGGTGGATTCGGTCGTACTGGCAGGTGCCGGTGTAGCCTCGCCGGCGATAGTCTCCGCGACCCAGGCCAGCAGCGGGGTTGTCACCGTCGATTCCGTCTCGGTACCAGGCAGTTCTTGCGACTGGGCAGGTGGTCGTATATCCGCGCGGGCTGAAGCCCGCGGCTCGGCTCCTCCGTCGCTCCGTCGCTTCGCCCCTTCGCCGCCTCGTCGCTCTGTCGCTCCCTCCCTGAGCGCTTTGACAACGACATTCAGCGACGGCCCTTCGACGAGCTCCATCGCGTAGAAGTGCGTGCCGTT
>CP070691.1:2782001-2844320 GCA_020353195.1 Phycisphaerales bacterium
ATGTGGCTCATCGTGACGGCCATCGCCAGCGGTCGTTGATTTGCCGCAATGGCGTCGATGACCGTCTCGGCACCCGATGAGACGAAGCTCGTGTGTGACGGTCTATCGCGCTGCGCTATGGATCACGGCGGCGAAGTCCCGGAGCATGCGCTCGAGCCGCTCGCCGGGGCGGGTCGTCTTGTTGCGAACGTTCACTCGGCCGGGCGACGCCAGCCCGGGCCTCGGATGACCCGCCCAGGGGTGGCGCCCGTGTGCTCACCGTCTTTGAGGACCTGCACGCCGTTGACGAATACGTGCGCCACGCCGGTCGAGTACTGGTGCGGTTTGTCGAACGTGGCGTCGTCCTGAATCCGGGCGGGGTCGAAGACGACCACTTCAGCGAAGTGCCCCACAGCCAGCGTCCCCCGGCGGTCGAGCTTGAGGTTGCCCGCGGGCAGCGACGTCAGTCGTCGGATCGCCTCGGCCAGCGGAATGAGCTTCTCGTCGCGCACGTACTTGCCGAGCAGCCGGGCGAACGAGCCGTACGCTCGCGGGTGTGGGTTCTGCTTCAGGAACACCCCTTCCGGGGCCATCGACGCCGCGTCCGAACAGAAACTCACCCACGGCCGCTGGATCTTCCTGCGGACGTTGTCTTCCGACATGGTGAAGAACACCGAGCTCACACCGCTGTCATCCTCGATCACCAGGTCCATGGCCGTCTCTTCCGGTGACGTGCCCCTCATGGCCGCCACCTCGGCGAGCGTTTTCCCGGTCAACGGCTTGAGCGCTTCGCTCTTGAACCCGACCAGCAGGATGTTGTTGGCCGAGCCCGCCGTGAGATACCCGTTGTCCCATTCGTCCGACAGGCTGTTCATCTCGCGCTTGACTCGTTCCCGGATCGCGGGGTCCTTCAATCGCTCGACCCAGGCCTTGTGCCCGCCTTCCTGCACCCACGGGGGCATGATGGCGTAGAGTCCGGTCGAGCTGGCGTGGTAGGTGTACATGTCGGCGGTAATGGGCAGGCCCCGGGCTCGCGCCGCCTCGACCTTATTGAACAGTTCATCCAGTTTGTGCCAGTTGGCCCGGCCAGAGGCCTTGAGGTGGTAGATCTCGGCCCTGATCCCCGTTCGCCGGGTGATCGTGATCAGCTCGTCGAGCGCCTCGAGCAGGCTGTCGCTCTCGCTGCGAATGTGCGAGATATACATGCCGTCATATTCGGCTGCCACGTCGGCCAGCGCCACGAGCTCTTCGGTGTCGGCAAAGAACGCCGGCGTGTAAATCAGCGCCGAGGAGACGCCCATGGCGCCTTCCTCCATCGCCTGCCGCACGAGAGCGCGCATCCGGTCAAGTTCTTCGGGCGTCGGGGGTCGGTCTTCGTACCCCAGCACGTGGATGCGAACGGTTGTCGCCCCTACGAATGAGGCTACGTTCGGCGAGACGCCGCGCTGAACCAGATGATCCAGGTACTCGGCCAGCGTGGTCCAGGCAATGTCGTATCGTATATCGCCCTGCTCTTCGAGATCCTCCTGCTTCATGGCCTCGTTCCACGGCCCCATGGACAACCCCTCGCCGAGGACCTCCAGCGTAACGCCCTGACGGATCTCGCTCTGCGATCGTCCGTCCTGGATGAGCGACTTGTTGGACCAGCTGAGAATATTGATGAACCCCGGCGCGACCGCCAAGCCGGTGGCGTCGATCTCGATCCGGCCGCCGGCGCGGTTCGTGCTCCCGACAGCGACGATCGTATCACCGTCGATGGCGACGTCGCCGACGAACGGAGTGCCCCCGCGCCCGTCATAGATCGTGCCGCTGCGAATCAGGACGTCGTACTCACGTGCCGTCGAGCAGCCGGCCAGCAGCGTCAGAGAACCTGCAACAAGATGTTTCCATGCGGATTCCATAGCAGTATTCAAGCTCCTGTATTCGCGCGATCAGGCACACAATCGCGGCACGGGTCATTCGTACCCATTCAGCCGAGAAGATGACGCAGCGCGGCTTCCAGATGTTCGTACCGGAACGCGTATCGTGTTTCGCTCAATCGCCGGGGCACGACGCGAGTGCTTGCCAACAGCATCTCGTTGGCCATCTGCCCGAGAGCCACCCGGGCGGCAAATGCGGGCAGGGCCAGCAGCGTGGGCCGTCCCACGACCCGTCCCAGCGCCTTCGTGAACTCGGCGTTGGTCACCGGATTCGGCGCCGTCACGTTGACCGGCCCCGCCGGCACATCGTGTGTCAGCACGTGATGAATCGCCCCGAGTACGTCGTCCAGGGCGATCCAACTGATGTACTGCCGCCCGCTGCCGATCCGGCCTCCGATCCCCATGCGGAACGGCGTGAGCATCTTGGCCAGCGCGCCGCCGGCCGTCGAGAGCACGACGCCGATGCGCAGATTCACCACGCGAATGCCCGCGTCCGACGCTGGAGACGTCGCCGCCTCCCATTCGCGACACACGTCGGACAGGAAACCGGTCCCGGCGGGGCTGTCTTCGGTGAGCACTTCGTCCCCACGGTCTCCATAGAACCCCATCGCCGACGCGGAGATCAGCCGCGGCGGCGGTTTGGGCATCCGCGCCAGGGCTTCGCAAAGCGTCCGCGTTCCGTTCACACGACTGTCGCGAATCCTGCGTTTCTTCCGGCGGGTCCATCGGCCCGCGACGTTCTCACCCGCTAGATGAACGACGGCGTCGACGGCCGGCCAGCGCGATGTGTCCAGGCGGACCGCTTTAGGGTCCCAGGACACGGTCGTGTCGTCCGTCGGGGCGCCCCGCACTAGCCGCGTCACGCGGTCTTTATCACCGGAAAAAGAGCGGACCAAGGCAGACCCGATCAATCCCGTCGATCCACTGACCAGAACGTGCATCGGTCTGTTCCCCTGTTGGTCGGCGCCGACCTTCAACAGTCATCGTTTTGCGTATGCGCGGGCGGCCCGCTACATCGGCGCGCAGCGGGCAATCGAATCCCCAGCTCGGCCAACTGTGCCGACGCGATCGAGGCCCAGCCGCGGTTGGCCCTTGGGCTGGCGGGACTCGGATGCAGGATCCGCCCCAGCGTCACGTCGTAACGCGCCAGCGCCGCCCGAATGCGCGATGCCGCAAACGCGCCGACGCCAATCACGTACCTGGGTTGGAAGTAGTCGACCGTGTGCCGCAGGGCCCGGTCGCAGGCGGCCAACAGATGCTGCCGTTCCCGGGTCGGCAGTTTGTCCGGCGTTCGGTTCCGCCCGGTCTGCTCCAGAAAGACCAGCGGGCAGTAGTTGGCAACGAAGAACTGCTTGAAGAACCGCTTCGGCGTCACGAAGGTCTGGCGGACCCAGCCCCACAGGCGGAGCCCGCTCACCTCGCCTCGCGGGCAGGCGAAACCCAGCACCTTCCGCTTGGGATGCTCCTCGGTCGGCGTGCCGACGGCAGCCTGGATCCCCAGCCAGTCACGCACCGACGACACGTCGCCGAACGGGACACCGGTCTGAGCCATACCCCACGGGCCGGGGTTCATTCCGACCAGCAGCACATCCCGCTTCGACTGCCCGAAGCGCTGGATGTACAGTTCGTACGGCCCGCGGGCGTAATCCAGCGGATTGTACACATAACGAACCGGTGGACCGAACCGCAGCCGCCCGGTGTCCCTCACCAGCGTGTCGGTGATTTCCGCCAGGTCCATTCCGGTGTGATAGCAGAATGCCGAATCGGATCAAGAGGCCAGGTGCGGGCCGCCGCGAGGATCCGCCGTGCCGAAAGCCTGCTCGGTGCCCTTTGGCGACCTGCGTCTCGGCTGCCGACTCCGCGTGCCCGGTCCGTCGGGAGCCGAAAACCGAAGTCCGGGAATCGGGGGCGTCGCCCGGGTCGTCGCTTCATCTGATGTGGGGTAACGTCGGAACGCTGCCGCCGGTCATGGCCTTTCGGCAGGTGGCGCGTGCTTCTGAGTGGGCCATGGCAGGGGGCGGCCGATTCGGCGGAGCAGGGTGTTCAGGTCCTCGAACGCGGACATGTTGGGCAGATCCGGGACATCGCCCAGGGGAGGCACCGATCGGCTGGCGAGCCGGACGTTGTCGACCGGCGGGGCCGGCGTGTACGTCGGTTCGACGGGCACGGCCGCGGAACCGGGCGGCTCGCCATCTCCATCCGCCTCCGTGCGAACCAGCTTGTCCCATGCCCGTTCCGGCAGAACCGTCAGGCGTTGGTGCAGGCTCGGGTGTTTCAGGCTCAGATAGGCCATGGCGTTGCTGGTGGCAACCGTCGCCAGCATGCACAGCACGACCACGGGGGCGATCAGGACGCGCCGCCGGAACAGTCGTGCCCGGTCCGCAGCGGTGACGATCTCATCGATGCTCTCGAGTACACCCAGCCCGAGTGACCGCGTGACCTGTCGGCTCGTGTGGAAGGAGTGGTCGAAGATCTCGCACAGCAGCACGACGCACACGCCGGCGACCACGCCGAGAAACAGGCTGACGATCAGCACGATGGAGGCTGATGGGTTGCTGGGGACGGCGGGCGTCCGGGCCGGTTGCAGCACGGAGAATGCAATCGCGCGTTCGCTTTCATCCGCCGAGAGCAGTGTCTCCAGCTGTCCCACCACCGCACGGTGGCTTTTGTACTCCGCCCGCAGGCTCTCAAGTGACGCGATGACGCCCTGTTGCTTCTGGAAGTTGTCGAAGACCTCGGCTTTCTTCTGTTCGAAGTCTTCCAGGTTCGCTTCGACGACTTCCAATGTGTGTTGCCTTTGCTGGATCTGGTTGTCGAGATCCTTGATTTCCATCTCGCGGTTGGCAATCTGTGCCAACCACGTGTCGCTGGCGATGACGCCTGTGTTCGGCGGCGTGGAATCTGTGAGCAGCCCGTTGTCGGTGACGTTCGAGTCGAGCTCGATCTGTCGATCCAGGCGCCGCTTCAATAACATTCTCTTGTAGTGGAGCTCCTGCACGTCCGGGTGTTTGGGCGTCTTCTTGTTGACTTGCCGCTCCTTGTAAATCTCCTCGTCGATCGTGGCGATCTGCGACCGCAATTGGATGGCCGCCGGGCTGCGGTACATCGCGGCCTGTGCGGGGAGCGCGTTCCCGCCGGCGGACGCGGACCGCGTCGCAAGCTCCCGGATGCGCTCGAGGCCCTCCTGGTAGGCCTTGCGGCGGACGCTCAAATTCTCCAGGTCCCGCAGCAGGACGTCCTTCTCGTTCTCGAGCGTCTGGATGCGGCTGGCGATGGAGCGCGGGTCGGCGAGGTCGAGGGCCGCACTTCTCAAGTCTTCGGTCAGCTTGACCCGGGTCAGGTCTCGAATGTGCTCCTGGCACTGGGACGCCTGTTCGATGAAATACCCTTGCGTCTCCTTGAGCTTGCGCGTCATCTGGGCCCGTGCCTTGCGAATGTACGCGTCGCGCAGCCCGTTGCAGACGTCCGCCAGATGTGTCGGATCGCGCCCGGCGCAGGTGATATTGACGTGCGTGAACCGCGTTTCCGACTGGAAAGGTCTGTATTGGGCGCTGAGTCCCCCCACGTACCGGGCCGCCAGCGCGTAGCGCATGTCCAGGCCCTGCTTCGTCAGATTGCCTTGCTCGTCACGGGGGAGATCCCTGGTCAGGCCGATCTCGTCCAGGACCTCTTCCATCAACCCCACGTTCCGCAGGGCACGGAGCATCGTCGGTTCGCTGTCCTTGACCAGCGCGATCATCGTGTTGCCGGGCAGCGTCTTCAAGACCACGTTCTCACGCCGCTCGAACCGCGTCGTCGCGCTGTACCGGCGGGGGATCTGATGGCTGAACAGCGCCACCAGCGTCGCCACCAGGCAGAACGGTACGAAAAACGCCCAGCGCCGCAGGACGAGGACGCGAATCAGCTCGGTCACAACAGTCCGCGCGTGGGCGAGCGGCGATTCGTCGCTTACGTGCCTCTCACGCGGATTGGCGTTCGGCCCCCGCGTCTTCGCTGTTGAAACTGACCGATGATGCTGACTTGCCATTCTTCGCTACCCGCGCGGCGGTGACGAGTCGCTTGGACCCGCAGGAGCAGGTCCGGGTTACACGAATCGACACGCCGGCACCCGCGGAGCGTCCGGTGGGTCACGGTGCCGCTCGCTCGCGCAATCGGCGCGTACGCAACGCCAGTGATCACATACGCGGCAGGTCATCACACGACCCCCGCTTCTCACGTTGAATCATCGGGTGCCCTCCGGCAGGGCTGAATATAGATAGTGGGAAACGATTCATCGCGGTTGTTATCGGACGTCCGCCAGCGGCCTCTCAACTTCGGCAGGGAAACACCCGATAAACCGCTTGGCGGGGGCACACCGGCATCCATCGAACCTGATCGCACCGGCGAAAGACGGCCCCCAGGAGAACTCGGCGTGTACGACGAGAATTCCAGCTTCTATGAGACGTTCTATGCCGACGGCGGCTGGAGCTACTCGTTCTGGCGAGAGTGGTGGTGGCACCGAAAGCACTTCATCCGACGGTTCAACATCCCCCGCGGAGCAAAGGTCCTGGAGGCTGCCTGCGGCGCCGGATTCCACACCAACCTCTTCAATCGAATGGGATTGCGGTGCATCGGCGTTGACGCTTCGGAAACCGGCATCCGCTGGGCTCGCGAATGCTACCCGACTCGGACCTATATCTGCGCCGACGTTCGAGGGGAACTGCCCCTGCCGGCGGCCAGCTTCGACGTGGTCGTCACTCGCGGGTGCGGCTTGTATCATTACGACCTCGCGTCGCCGGTGGCCATGGAAACCACGCCGTGCCTGATGCGCTACTTGAGGCCGGGCGGTTTGCTTGTGCTCATCATCGTGACTGATCTGTCAGGGCGCAAGGAGGAAGGCAAGATCTGGCAGAATACGCTCGAAGACTATCGGGACCACTTCACCACCTTCACCCAGCAGTGCACCGTGGACTGGCACCGGGGCGTCGCGATCTGCGCGGCGTGGAAACCCGTGGACGGTTCGCCGTCCAAGCCCGATCAGCGCCGCGTGACACGAACCGCTGCCGAGGTCCATCCAGGCGGCCGACCGCGCTGCACGACAGTGCGCGTTTAGCGTCGGATACCATCAGCCAGAAGAGGAACGGGACCGCCGGCGGCAGGGAACCGCGGAACTCATGCGCCCGGCGCGGCCTGCCGCCGCGTCACCTCGTCGGGCGCAGCAAACTGCGATAGAGACTCAGGTATCGTTCGACCGTGCGGCCGAACGTGTAGTGATCGAGAACGAGCTGCCGCGCACGCGTTCCCCACTGACGGCGCTGATCCGTCTTGTTCACCAGGTCCATGATCGCGCGAGCGAGCGCGGCGGAATCACGGAGGGGAACGATCGCACCCGTCCGATCACGCTTGAGCAGGCGCGCGTTGTCACCGACATCGGTGGCGACGACGGCCAGGCCGACGGACATCGCTTCCAGGACGGCATTGCTCATCCCCTCGGATCGACTGGATGACACGTAGACGTCCATCGCACCGAGCAGATCAGGCGTGTCGTCCCGCCGCCCGGGAAACAGCACGAACGCTTCCAGGTCGTCTCGGCGCACTTGCGTCCGCAGTTCGCCCATCAGCGGCCCGTCGCCGACGAGAAGAACGCGCAATTTCGCACCGGCGCCCCGGCAGACACGGACCGCGTTCAGCAGTGTCGCGTGGTCCTTGACCGGAGTCATGGACCCGATCGTGCCGATCACGCACTCGTGCGGCAACACGCCCAGCGACGCGCGAATTGCCGCCCGCGCCTGGGGCAAAGGCGGCGCGAAGCGATCCGGGTCCACGCCGTTCGGAATGACCGCGACCCGGCGGGCGGGGACCGAGAGCTCCCGCCGCAACTGATCGCGACCGGCGTGCGAGACACACGCGTATCGCCTGCACAGAAACTGCAGCCATCGCGCTCGCCTGCGGTCGCGACGTGAGAAACCGGCGTCCGACTGCAGCCCGTGAAAGCTCAAGACCAGAGGGGGGCGGCCCGCCAACGCACACGCCACCGCGGTATCCGCCCACGCTCCCCAGCTTCGGGCATGCACGACGCCGGGGCGGTGTCTGCGCAGGATACCGGCCAACCGCAGCCCGGACGTATGGTTCGGCCCCCGCGCCTCCAGCGGGAGCAGAGGCACCGACGCCGGCACCGAATCGGCCAGCGGACCGGGGCCGCGCAGTGTGCAGATGACGTGATCAAGGCGGTCGCCTGCGGTCGCGCGAACGAGCGACAACAGCATTCGCTCCATCCCCCCGCCGTCCAGCGCATTGACCACGTGAAGAATCCGTGGGCGCTTTCGGCCGCCAGTCGTCACGTAATCGGTATGCGTCATATCATCCACCGCTCCCGAACAACAGGTCGCGCCGACGTTCCGCCTTGTCGGCGCGGACCTCATGGAACGCCGCCCATCACCGCCGGCTCGGCGGCGCTGACGCGCGAGTCCGCCGCATCCATGATGGCCGCAGCGTCCCCGGCCTCGCCGCCGGCGTACTGGCGCCAGCCGCGCAGCGGACGCGTGAGGTTGACACGCACCTCGTAATCCGGCCCCAGCGCCGTCAGCGGAATGCTGATTTCATCGGATGCCGCCGGACGACGGTGGAAGCGGTACAGCGTCAACCGGCGGGCGAATATCCGGCCTTGATGGTTCCGCACGTCCACCGCACCGATCGGCTCGAAGCGTTCCGACGACAGAAGTCTCATGAACGCGTGATACGGTGGCGCGTCGATCTCCGGCACGTCTTCGGAGATGACCACATCGACGCCGAGCGCGTCCAGACCGGCGAGGATCTGTTCGTCGGATTCAATCAGGCTCCGGAAATCGTTCATCGCTCCGGGCTCGCCCGAGGATAGGAACTTGCTCGCGCGAAACACGGTGTACGTAAGCCCCGGATCGCGCTGGCGAACGTTCCAGATGAACACACCGTCCTGACGCCCGTGCATGAACACGCGCCGCGTGTCAGAGGCCGCCATCGCCTGGGCCGCCGCCTGCCCGTAGCCCTTCACACCGGGACGGTACGACGCGTGCAACTCCCACGCCGCCAGGATCACCGCTGCCGAGGCCATCACGTGACCCAAGCTTCGAACGCCACAGCGGTCCACCACGACGAACAGCGTGTACACGCCCAACGTTACAGCCGCCGGCCAGGCGTAGACCAGAAACCGCGCGGGACGATACGTGACCAGGAACCACATGAGAACCGCCGCTGTCAACCACGCCACCGGCGGCAACGGAACGCGCCGGCGCAGCAACGGCACGATCGCAATGCCGGCTACCCCCAGGACGGCAACCGCCGCCGGAACCGCGCCCAGCGACTTGAGCACCTGCTGGATCAAGACATCCACCGGCCCGAACCCTCCGTCGGCCGCCCAGATCGAGTGCCACGTGTGGTAGTACCGCACGTTGATGTAGCAGTAGGCGCCGGAGATTGCCGCTGCCAGCAGCACCGGGGGCCAGAATGACCGCCGCCGTAGAAGCCGCCATTGCCGCGATACGGCCATCTGCATCAGGAGCGGCGCCAGCACGATCGGAGCGTGAAACCGCGTCAACGCCACACCCGTTGCCGCCCCGCACGCCGCCCAGAGCCACCCCGCGCGGTGCGTTCGCAGATACGCTCGAAACATGACTACCGTGACGACCATCCAGGCCAGAAACGGAATCTCGAGCATGGCGTGCCCGGACAACTCGAACACATCGTGCACCAGCGCCGTCAGTACCGTCGACCAGGTGGCGACGGCCACACCCACGTACTCCCGGACCCAGAACCACCATCCTACGAAGAACACCGCCGCAAAGGCGCCGATGAGAAGCTTCACCGAGGCGGCGCTGACGCCGAACAGGCAGAATACGCCCCCTTCGAGCACGTGGAACAGCGGTGGGCTCACCAAAATCCCCAAGTTCGGGTACTGGACGTAGTACCGTTTCGCGAATCCCACGGGGTCGTCATAGGGGAGTTCCGTGAACAGATCACAGAGAAACGCACCGGTCATCAGATGGCGGGATTCGTCGTTGTTGTAATACGGATCACCACCGAGCCAGGCCAGGTGCACGACCGCGCATGCCCCCAGCGCGATCAGTCCGGCGATCACGATGCGCCGTCCGCGTGACGCGGCGAAGCCGTCGTGACCGGTGATCTGCGAATGTCCTTTCGTCCCGGTCAACACGAACGAAGCGCCTCCCGGCCGACCGCGCGTTCCGCCAGCTGCTTGCCCGGGTGCCGTTGTCATGCCTGTGCAAGCACGTTCATGGCCATGCGGGGGCGGTGGAGTCGCCCGGCCTCGGGCGGCTCACTCGCAGCGTCCCAGGTCGGGCGTGGACTCGGCGGTGCAAGCGCAGCACCGCTGATCTCGTCGAACATCCGCGCCAGCGCATACGCCGACCGCCGGCGGTCGTACCACGCCACGCCGGACCACGGAGCATCCACGAAACCGTGCCGCTGCTTCACCATCAACTCGATCCCGACGGCGATCTGCTCTTCGTCCCGCGGGTCACAGATCAGATGGTCCGCGGATGCTCGTCCCAGTACCTCCGCGATCGCGCCGGTGCTCGGGGCCAACGCCAGGATCGGCTTGCGAACGGCCAAGTACTCGTACAGCTTGTTGGGCACCTGCAGCTCACCGCCGGGGCCCGCTACCCCCAGCACGATCGACGCGTCGGCGCCAAGCAGCAGCCCGATCGCCTCGGCATGCGGCCGGACGCCAACGATCTCCACCATACCCCGGACGCCGAACCGGTCGGCCAGTGCCGACAGGCTGTGCCCGTTGTAGCCGTCGTCCCCCACGAGCAGCACGCGGACCCGCTGCGCGATGCGCGGCGACCGGTCGGCAACGCGACGCAGCGCACCGAACAACGCCAGCGGACTTCGCGGACCGTAACAGTTCCCACAATGGACCATCACGAAATGGTCGCGCCCGACGGTTCGATGTGGACGGGCCTGGGCGATCCATTCCGCGTCGAACCCGTTCGGGACCGTGACGGTCTTCTGCGTCGTCCAGGGCAAACGCTCGACGAGACGGGCCTGTTGGGTCGGTGTGTTGCAGACGATCCGAGTCGCGTGTCGGTACACTTGGCGCTCGAGCCACGCGTCCCACCGCTCCAGCGATTGATACCCCAGTGTGCGGAACGGATTGCCCCGCCACGGGTCGCGAAAATCCGCCACCCACGGCAGACCCGTCCAGCGGGAGACGGCAAGTGCAATCAGATGCGCGCTGGCGAAAGGAGACGTCGAGTAGATCACCTGATGATCCCGGTGGCGGATTGCCCGGCGAGCGGCTCGCACCGCCGGAAACACCCAGCCGAGCCGCGAATCCGGCGTCAACAGCAGGCGGGAGAACCAGTCACGGAGGCTCTTCTCGACTACCGACGCGCTCGCCATCGGCGCGTTCGCCTTCGAGCTGTCGGAGTCGGCGGAGTTCTCCCGCCGGCGACCGGCGCCCGCGCGTGCGAACCCGCACAGCTCCCGGACCCGCCGGGTCAACGGGGCCCAGTGCGTGCGAACCACGGTCGTTGAAGCGGGAACGCGCTTCTCGAGCTCCGCGTCAACGGGTTCGCCCTGTGGTTCCACCGTCAGCACCGTGGCATCCCACCCCCATCGATCCAGATGCCGGATGAACCCCAAGGTCCGATGCGTCCCGCTCCGGTTGACCGGCGCGAAAGCATAGGCAATGCACAGCAGCGACGGACGACGCGGCGACGAATCCTCTCGTTGCGTCGTTGCTCCGACCCCTCGTCGCTGTGCACATCGTGCCCCGCTCACGCCTGGACACCTCTCGTGCTCAGATACTCGTTCATCCGGTCCCGATACACGCCGGTGCGCCGCCGGCGCTGCACGCTCCCCACGACGTACCCGGCGGTCCCGGCGAACAGCACCACCCAATACACGGCCAGCGCCAACCAGTAGCCGCCGCGGACCTTCAGCCTGGCCGCGACCCGTGCCGCCTTGCCGTGAAGCCCCCACCACAGGAAGTACAGCGCGGTGACCGCGAACAATCCCCACGCCGCCGGATGCCACAGCCCGGCCAACAGCATCGCGCCGAGCAACGCCAGATTTCGCAGGTGATAGAGGTAGTCAGCCGCCTCGATCTGCGTGTGCCCTCGTCCCCGGCCGTACAGGTAGAACTGCTTTCCGATCGATCGCATCGAGGACCGCGGTCGCCAGCGAACGACGGCGTCACCCGCAAACGCCCACCGCACGCCCATCTTACGGAGCTTCATGTCGAACAGCGTGTCCTCGGACGTATACAGCCAATCGGGAAACCCTCCCGCCCGTCGCCACACCGACTTGCGAAACGCCATCGACCGCGCCGAGGGGTTGAAGCGCTCCGGGTCCACGGGCTCAAGCTGCCCGCGCATGGTGGCCAGGCCCACCGCCGTCTCCAGCATTGAGTGCGGATCCATGCGATAGAAGCCCGCCACGACGTCCACGCCCGGGTCCTCTTCCAGGGGCCTGACCAGTCGTTCAAGCCACTCCGGTTCAGCCCGGCACCCCGCGTCGGTGGTCACGATCACCGTGCCTCGCGCCTGCTCGATGCCGATGTTCCGCCCTTGGGCGATGTTGGAGTCGGCAGCCACCACGCAGCGAAGCCGCCGATCCTCCGCCGTGTGCCGCTCGATGAGTTCGCGCGTTCCGTCGGTCGACCCGCCGTCGACCACGATGATCTCATCCGGCGCCCGCGTCTGGCCGGCGAACGCGTCCAGCACCGCGGCGCAGCCCGGCCTGTCATTCAGCACCGTCAGGACCACCGACACCGTTTCATTCGAGCCGTTCAACGTTCGACCTCAGCTTGAGCCCGCCGCCGTCGCCCCAACCGCGTACGCGCCCCGTCCCCCCAGCGGTACACGGGGGGCTGGCGCGGGCATACAGCGGTCGCTCCGAAGGTTCATCGGCTCAACAGGACGGCGAATTCACCACATTATCGGCCCGCGACTTTCGTCACCGCGAACACGTTCGGCGTGACGGCCCCGGGGACCGGATCGATGCCGGCGGACCCGCGAACCTCGGCGTCGACGAAGCGGCGCACGTCGGGAATAGCGTAGTCGTGGAACACGATATACCCACGCGGTGCCACCAGCGGCGACCAGCATTCAAAATCCGCCTTCACGCCGTCGTAGGAATGGTCCGCGTCGATGAGCAGGAACCGCACCGTCCGCCCGCCGTGACGAGCAGCCATCTCGGTCGTCAGCCCGACGCGCGTCTGGATGCGGTCGGCCAGCCCGGACGCGCGGATGTTCTTGGTGAACGCGTCCAGCGTGCTGCCGCCGTACTTGACCGCGCTGGCGTACGTCTCGCCGCCTTCCTTCGTGCCCGCGAACGTGTCGACCGCGATCACGTCGCCCTGGCCGCGGGCCCGACAGGCGGCCGCAAGGTAGCTCGTGGTCAGCCCCACCCATGACCCGAGCTCCACCGTATCCCCCTGGGCCGGGCAGGCATACGCAAGCCGCACGATTGCCAGCAGCTCGTCCGGCGGCATCATCCCGTCCGTGCCCGCCCAGTGAATGCGCGACCACAGCTGCATCAACTCACGGACGAGCCGGTGGTCCAGGTGCAGGGCGTCCAGCGGCAGCCGGAACGCCCGCATCAGCCCGCACGCCCGCAGCAAGGCCAGACCGCCCCGGGCACACGTGCGCCCGGCGCGGGTCGCGGCAATCCCGTAGTAGCATCGCCCGGCCAGAGCCATACGCTATCTGATCCGCGGGTGCGGCATCGCCCCCGCCTGCGATTTATCGGAAGTGAACGCCCCCCACCTTGGCGGAAAAGCCCCGACCGGCGGTCTGGCCCCGTTGTTACCGCCGCCACAGCGGACCACGCCGCCGGCCCGGCGGCCGGCCGCGTTGCCCATCCGGCTGTCCTGGGGCCTCACCGGCTGAACCGAAATGGCCCCGGGCACGCCGCCTCATGTTTGGCGCAGTCCACGGTTGGCATGGGCAAGCGGATCGGGCGATACCGTCACCGGGGGCGGAGCGTCGCTTACACCCGGATTTCCCAAATGAAGTGCTCGTGATGGCATGATTTGTGCGTGTTTCCCCTGTGATTCAAGGGTCTTCGGCTATTTTGACAGGAGCATCCGATGGGGGGACCGTGACAGTTTAGGTGGGACGATATTCCCGCCCCGAGGAGACGCCGGAATGTTGCCACGGGTGAAGTGCCGGCGGCCCGGGGACCAAACGCGTGGAAGATGGGAGGGACGGGCTTGCCCGCCCCGATAGGGGCGAAGGAGGGACGCGTTTGGCCGCCCCGATAGGGGCGAAGGAAGGTAGCCGCGGGCGCAAGCCCGTGGGACGCGTCGCACCACAGTTCCAAAGCCCCGGAGGGGCGGCAGAAGCGATGCGACAACGGTAGATTCCTGGCAACCTTCCGTCGCCCCTCCGGGGCTCGTGCGTCGCCGTTGTCTTTGTTCCACGGGCTCGCGCCCGTGGCTAAAGCCCTTGACCCCTCCGGGGTCGCGTCGGGTGCCCCGTCCTTTCCATAGGAAGGGGTGGGGGACTTTTGGGAATTTGGTCGAGCTCAACGTCGCAGTGAAAGTATCCGCACCGTGCCCACCCTTCGCTACCGCGAAGGATTGGGCACCCCGGTTCTTTGGCGGAGATTCTGACGACCCCAAAAGAACCTTCAAGTCCTTGATGGACCTGCCAGCCAAGTGGATTGATCGCGCTGGCGAACGCTGCGCTTTGGACAAGCTGATCCTCGACCTGAACAGCTCGGTGAGCCAGACCTACGGACGCCGGGAATGAACCAGCTCACTGCCGGGGATGGAGCGCAGCGGAATCCCCGTCCGGTGAAGCGCCTTGTTAGCTCCTGCTCTTCCTCTTTGCTCTCGGCTTGTCAATCGCCTTATGCAGTTCGATCAGGTACGCGAGACCCGAATCCTGCTTAAGTGCGTCCACTTTTCTCAACTGAGAGGCGACGTCAACGGAAACGTCACCGCCGAGGACGAGAGATTTCGACAGAAGACCTGCGAGGTCTGTCGGTGGCTTGCCTGCAAGAACTCGGAGCCCGCGTGCCAAGGGAGAGAGAATCCTATAGAACCACATCTTCCGCTCCTTCTCGAGCTTGCTGACAAGTTCGATCAAGGCAGGACGCACGGTGGTGGCAACGGCATTGTCCACCTCCTTCTGGAGGAGCTCTTCCCCCGAGCCGGTATTGAGTCTCTGTGCAAGCTCAACCGAGAGCTTGAGCATGGAAGACCAGAAAAGTGGAAGCTGCTCACGCAGTCGCTCTCTGGCCTCAAGTATGACTTCCGATTCGGCAGGCAAGGTCGCCGGCAGTACCATTGCTATGGTCTTGATGGCGAGGGCTGTCGCAATTGCAGTAGGAGAAAACTGGCCTTCACTTTTTGGAGCTTGCTCGGGAACCAGTCCGCCAAGAATTGGCACACAGCCTTGATTCAGGAGTTTGGCAAGTTCTCCTTCACCGCCAGTCGTGACGGTTAAGGGATTCCTTCTTACCTCGTACGTGTTGAGCTCGCCTTTCCTCCCCTTCTTAATCAACTTAGCTGAGAACACCTCACCCTCGGGGAGGAGACTACAGGAGAATACCGTCGGAAAGAGAAGTCCGTTCATCCTAAAGAAGCGGTCACTAAGAAACAGGTAACTCTGCACCGTTCGCCGTTGTCTGGGAGTCAACCCCCCCAAGGGGTCGTCGGCATCCTCTTCTACGACGGTGCCAGTGCCACAGTCGATGGGCGTGAGTGTTATGGCGCCAATACGCTCGAATGCTGAGTCTGAGAGCTCGATCCAGCGTATCCAATAGTGTTTCGATAACTCGATCACGTACTCCAACTGATTGAGGAAATGGACTTTCTCAAACAGCAGTGCCAAGGCAGTGACCATTGCCTGGTCAGGAACAAGAAAGCCGGAGCATAAGACGCCCTCGAATGTGGTGAGTTTCTGGCTGAGCGGAGTCTTCGTTTGCATTTCTTAGAGCCAACAGTAATTAGATTGATCCGCATGACGTGCGGAACTTTGGTTTCCTGTATGCATAACACGTCTCTGGATCGTCTGCCAGAGGCGCGCTTAGCCCTGTGTCTTCTGTAGGTTGCACTCTGCCTCGCGGTTTAGCACGGCATCTTGTGCGGATCGGCATAAAAACCTCCCGCCCCGGATTACCTCAAAGCCCGTCGATCGGTTAATGCCGAACTCGATCTGCTTCTTAAGTGCGAATACGATAATCCCTGAAATCGTGCCCGACGTTACTGCCGACAGGATTACTGTGGGCCAGTCCATTTGATGCTACTCACCTTCATTTGCTTCGAGCTAACAATGATTGGGCAGCGAGTTTCCTATGCTGTGAGATGCGCAACGTAGTTTCGCAATTGCTTGAGGGTCATCAGCTTGACGCTACCAGAGTCCGCCAAATCTAGGTTTGGTGTCTGTCCTGCAGTCACGATTACGGCCTCCGTTGCTCCTATTCGCTCTGCCGATCGTTGCACCTCCTCGATTATCCTCCTTACTATTCCAGTAGAAACTGGTCGCGACCACGCTTTGACTTCAACGGCGATCTTGTGGTCGCCGCGTTGGATAACAAAGTCGACCCCTCTATGAGGCCCGGATGGCTCCAAGATGTTGCCGAGACGCTCCAATGTCTTCCGCACCTGCGCTTCAAACTCGAAGTACTTCGCTAGTTCCTTCGCCTTATTCGTCGTCTCCTCCTGAGAGGCGCGGAGTCTGGTGACGACAAAGAGCACTGCAATCACGGCAAGGCTTGCGCCCGCAGTGCTCGCAATCATCGGAAGCATCTCGCGAATCCTCGCTTCCATACCTCTGATTTCGGGGATCACGGCCACCAGACCGCCAACGACGGAGGTTAGAACCGACATTAATGCAACTGCTGCCCGAGTGGCTCGGAGGCGTTGTTCGGACGAGGTGACTTCTGCCAGCGCCTCTTCCTGAACTGGCGCGGCTTCAGATTCGGCGAGCGCAGGGCCAACACGGTCGAGGATTTCGTCACGTTGGTCAGCGGGAATGAGGTCGCTTTCCGTGATTCGCGTATATACTGTGTTCAGAACTTGTGCCTCGGAAAGTAGATCGGTCGCTCGCACACGAAAGTCCCGAGCCTTTCCTCCAATCAGCCTAGAGACTTCGGCTTCCTTCGGAGCGTACTTCTCCAGCACGATCCGGCGCACAAGGATCCTCTCCAGGTCGGAATTCGCGGCCTTGACTCGTTCCTTCTTGGCGCCGATGGTCTGTCGATAACCGACGAGAAAGAGCGCGACTGACACGACGATGCCAAGGGCACCGAGTAAGTAGTCTCCCATCTGCCTATAACTCCGCGTCGCTACCTAACAGTGATTAGGTCAACCCGCATAACACCCCAGATCCGGTTTGGTGTGCCGTATAAGACGCCCGCGAATGCGGGGGCGATGTGCGCCTGAATCTCGTGAAAGATACCTGTTCCATAAAGCGGGTGGCTTTCTCGTGTCGTCTTATACGGATCGGTACAAAAACCTCCCTGCCCGGTGTCAAAGCCCGTCGATCGGACTTAGGATCGGCCGTGTCCGGATTAGCAAGAGAAAGTGCGTCCGGGACGCATCCTACGTGGGTTGCGGGTTTGAAGCGCAGCGGAATACCCCTCAGGTGCAAGGCTTGGTTCTGCCTATATTGTGAGTATTCCACGCTCTTCATACACACTTCGCTCCTTCTCGTATAATCCGATCATGGTTTCATTGCTCTTCCGGCGGAAAACTACAGGCGAACGGTCTGCTGCCTCAGTGGTCTCGCTTACGTCAAGGCCAATTCCGTGTGCCACAGAGGTGATGGGGATGTACTGTTTGCCTGGTCGGTCTTCAGTGTGAGCGTGAAGATATCGAACTATCCGTTTCTCTTTATTACGCCGACGGGAGCGGACCACAGCGGGAGTAATGGCTCCGATTATCCCCGCCACGACCAATGCCGCCGCAACAGATTCCCAGAACATCGCGATTTCCTTCCACCGGTCTCTGCCTAACAGCAATTAGATTTGCCCGCATAACATGCGGAGCTTTGGTTTTCTGTCCGTATAACACGCCTCTGCCTCATCTGCCAGAGGCGCGCTAACAGTCCGCCGCAAAAGGCCCTTTTGCGTCGATCGCCGGTTCCGAAACATGGTTTCTCGCCTTCCACGTCGGCCACCGCAGGCGGACGCTACTTTGCGGCGGACCGCGAAACGCGCCCGGTCGGCCGAGCCGTGCCCCGGCTCTGCGCTTCCGACCAGGGTTGCGGATCGCGTCGGATGTGTGGCTAGCCCGGCGGCTCGACGGGGCGCCGCTGCGGCTCCCGGCGCGCGGGCTGTGGGTTCTCCGCTTCGTTTGTGACGAGCAGGGCCTGGGTGATCTGATCGCCGACCTGGCTCATGCCGTCGGGCGTATACGGGATCATCATGATGGTCGACTTGCTGTGTGCGCCCACCGACGTCACCGTGTCGTAGTGCTGGGTCAGCAGCACCATCTTGGTGGCTTCCTCGGGCGAGATGCCCGCTTCGGCGCAGGCCTCGACCGACTCCTTCAGGCCGTTGGCGATCGCCAACCGCTGGCGGGCGATTCCGACGCCCTGCAACTCCTTGGCGCGGGCTTCGGCCTCCGCTTCGGCGATCGTCCGGATCTTCTGGGCTTCGGCTTCGTTCTTGGCTGCCTCTTTCATCCGGGCCGATGCGTTGACCTGGTTCATGGCCGCCTTGACCTTCGCGTCGGGCTGAATGTCGTTCACCAGCGACTGGATAATCGTGTAGCCGAACTGCTGCATGGTGTCTTCCAGGCGCTCCTTGACGGCCTGGGCGATCTTCTCCTTCTCGGAGAATACGTGGTCCACCAGCATGTCCGGCACGAGTGCGCGGACCGTGTCGAACACGTATGAGCTGATCTGCTGGTGCGGGTTCATCAGCTTGTAGTGGGCGGCGAGCACCGAGTCATCACTTTCCTGCACGTAGAACTGCACCGCGATCAGCAGATCGACGAACACGTCGTCCTTCGTTTTCGACTCGACCTTGATCTCCAACTCGCGGACACGGTGCGTCACCCGCCCGGAGATCCGGTCGATGATCGGCACCTTGAAATTCAGCCCCGGCGGGGCAATGGCATGGTATTTCCCGAACCGCTCGACGATCGCCCGTGTCTGCTGGTTCACGGTGAACAGGCCGGTGGCCAACAGGAACAGCACGACGACACCAACGATGGCTGCGAAGATTAGCATCGGTGTCATGGGTACATCTCCTTTCTCTCGTCCGCGAGCACGCGCGGAAATCACGATTCCGGGCTGAACTCCGCCGACACCAGGGTCACGTCCAGTTCGCGCACCGGCGCGGCGAGTTCGTTCGAAAGCTCATACGACGGTATCTCGATTCTCACTTCTTGCCCGACCGGCAGCGCCTCGACCGTCTGGGTCACCGAGAATCGCGCCTTGCCCGTGTCGTCTTTGCCGGACAGCTCCAGCACGACCTCCTCCAGCGGATATGCGCCGTTGAACAGGAACACGGCGATCCCCTCCGTGCCCAGCAGAAACGAGTCGCCATACGCCGGTCCCCACCGGAAGTGCAGGTGGTCCGCGTCTCGGCAGGCGTGAAACCCGTCAGGCGGCGACGCCGGCTTCGGATGACGAATCCGCCCCGGGGCGACCTGCCCGCCGCTGCCCGCCCTCAGCGACAGCCCGCAGTGAGCACAGAACCGGGCCGCCCGGACGTTCACCGTACGACACCGAGGGCATTTCTGCTCCATGATCTACGCCTCAGGGGCGCATTGGCCGTCGCCAATCGGCCCGCCGGCTGCCCAGCCATATCGGTCCGCTGCGCCGCACTATACACAGTCTACCCCAGCCGGCCAGACCCGCTAGTATAAACGCGCACAGGGGTTGTAAGAGCCGGTCGGTCTCACGCGGCGATCGCTTACTCCATACATTGCAACATGTTACGTTTTCCGGCAGCCCGAGGCGGCACCGCCCTGACCGGAGGATGGCGCCCTGCGGATGTCGCGGCAAAAGCTCGCTCCAACTCGCGAACCGCCGATAGGTATGGTAGGGAGTAGTAACGGCACCGATTTCGTGCGGGCCCCCGAGCTTCGGCCAATGCCGCTCGAGCGGGCCCGATCACGATGCGCCACGCAGCGGAGAGCGAAAAGCATGCCCCGGTCACGAGTCAGTCACCATTCCAGAATCCACTTCGTGCTGCTGGCCGTTCTTGCCCTCCTCATGGTGCTGACCGTGTTGCTCCTGCCTCAGGCGGCTCACTGACGATCCTGGAAGGGAACCAGAGCAGGTCCGATCGCGTGAAAGGGCTGTAACTGGAGCTGTGCTGTCGTCTGCCCTAGCCGATTCCGAGCAGCCCCGGGAACAGGCCCATCGCGAGGTGAAGCAGCGCAAGGGTATACAGCCCGGCCACGATGTCGTCGCCGACCACGCCCCAGCCGCCGGGCCAGCGCTTCTCGATCCAGTTCGCGGGCGGAATCTTGACGATATCGATGGCCCGTTCGGCGAGGAAGCCCAGCACCACGAGTTGCCACGTGGGTGTCACACCGAACGCGGGGACGGCCGTCATGGCGACGAAGTAGCCGGCCAACTCGTCGATGACCAGTTTCCGCGAGTCCTTCTCGCCGAGGACGCGATCGCCGACGTGGTGAATCCAGACGCCGAAGAACGTGACGCCGGCCGTCACAAGCACGTACCACGACAGCGACAGATGGGCGTGCATGAGCAGATAGAGAGGAACACCCGCCACCGCCACCGCGACCGTTCCCGAAGCCGGCGCGTACCCGAGCGGGCCGACCGAGCCGATCAGCAGCAGCACTCGCTGGGATGTCGTTCGTGTGCGGCTCATCGGCCCCGGAACCCAGACCTACGGAGGGCACAGCACGTTGGCAGATAAGGAGTTATGGCCACTTCACTCACGCGAGGACAGAATCGCGGGCCCGATGTCTCGGCCTTGATTCTCAGTCTTCGGTTCTCAATCCCCTTCCACATACGATCCGGTCCTTATCGCCTTAACCCGGTTGCCTGCCGGGCGTTGCGTGAATACTATGCCTTGCCACGCCGATATACAAGGAATCGGAAACCGCCATGCAGTCGCGCTTCCTCGACACGCTTGCCCAGCGGGTGCTGGTGTTTGACGGTGCGATGGGCACCAGCATTCACGCCCTGCACCTTCCGCTGGACGACTACGAGGGGCTGGAGAACTGTAACGAGATTCTCGTGCTGAGCCGCCCCGACGCCGTCCGGCGCGTTCACGAGTCGTTCCTGTCTGTCGGCTGCGACGCAATCGAGACCGACACCTTCGGCGGCAGCAAGCTGACCCTGGGCGAGTTCGGACTGCAGGACCGGACGCGTGAGATCAACCGCAAGGCGGCCCAAATCGCGCGCGAGGCGTGCGACGCGTTCAGCTCGGCGGACAAGCCGCGGTTCGTCATCGGCTCGATCGGCCCGGGCACCAAGCTGATATCCCTCGGGCAGGTCGACTGGGATCGCATGCTTGACGGGTATCAGGAGCAGGTTCGGGGCTTGCTCGAGGGCGGCAGCGACGCCCTGATCATGGAAACCTGTCAGGATATCCTGCAAGCCAAGTGCGCGATCGTCGCCGCCCAGGACATGATGGCGGAACTCGACCGGGCGGTTCCGATCCTCTGTACGTTCACCGTGGAGACGACCGGCACGCTTCTGATCGGCACGGAGACGGCGGCTGCGCTTACGGCGCTGGAAGCTTACGACTCGGTGCACGGCATCGGAATCAACTGTGCCACCGGCCCGCAGGAGATGAGCGAGCACGTCCGCCTGGTGACGGGCGCGACGGACCGGTTCGTTGCCGTGCAACCCAACGCCGGGCTGCCGCAGGTCGTCGATGGCCAGACGCGCTACACGTTGGCGCCGGACGAACTGGCCCGCTGGCTGCTGGAGTTCGTCGAGGCGGACGGCGTGAACATTGTCGGCGGCTGCTGCGGCACCACGCCGGAGCATCTGGCCAGGGTGGTCGAAGCCGTCGGCAACCGCCCTCCGAAACGCCGCGAGCCCCAATCCGAGCCGTCTGTCAGCAGCATCTACCAGGCTGTGCCGATCCATCAGGAAAACGCGGTGTTGTCCGTGGGTGAGCGGACGAACGCCAACGGGTCGAAGAAATTCCGTGAGCTGCTGGCTGCCGGCGACGTCGACGGCATGGTGCAGATGGCCCGCGAGCAACTGGGTCATGGAAGCCATCTGCTGGACGTCTGCACCGCCTACGTGGGGCGGAACGAAGTGGCGGACATGCAGAACGTGATCCGGCGATTCGTCACCGATGTGCCCGCCCCCCTGATGATCGACAGCACCGAACCGCCGGTGATCGAGGCGGCCCTGAAGCTGGCCGGCGGGAAGTGCATCATCAACTCGGTCAACTTGGAGGATGGGGAAGGCAGGTTCGACATCGTGTGCCGACTCGCCAGGCGATACGGAGCCGCCCTGGTCGCACTGACGATCGACGAGGAAGGGATGGGCAAGACGGCCGACCGCAAGCTGGCCATCGCCCGTCGTATCCGTGACCTGGCCGTCAACCGGCACGGCATCAAGCCGACGGACCTGATCTTCGACGCCCTGACGTTCACGATCTGCACCGGCAACGAGGAGGACCGCCGGCTGGGGCTGGAAACGCTCGATGCGATCCGGCGAATCAAGGAGCAGCTACCGGGCGTGCATACGCTGTTGGGCGTGTCGAACGTCAGCTTCGGCCTCAAGCCGCCGGCGCGGAGAGTGCTCAACAGCGTGTTCCTGCATTACGCCTGGGAGACGATGCTGGATGCGGCCATCCTGCATGCCAGTGGCATCGTGCCGCTGTTCAAGATCGAGGAGCGGCAGCGGCATGTGGCAGAGGATCTGATCTTCGACCGGCGCAGCGACGGGTACGACCCGCTTACCGAGCTGATCAAGCTGTTTCCGGATGACTTCACGCGCAAACAGCAACAGGCCGAAGCGCCCAAAACCATCGAGGAACGCCTGAAACAGCGGATCATCAACGGTGACCGGGTCGGCCTGGACGACGACCTCACCGAGTGCCTGACCACCACCCGTCCGCTCGACATCATCAACGACATCCTGCTCGACGGGATGCGAACCGTGGGCGATCTGTTCGGGGCGGGGCAGATGCAGCTCCCGTTCGTGTTGCAGTCGGCCGAGACGATGAAAGCCGCCGTTGCGTTCCTCGAACCGTACATGGACCGAACGGAGAACGTCAACCGGGGCTCGATCGTGCTGGCCACCGTCCGCGGCGACGTGCACGACATCGGGAAGAACCTGGTCGACATTATCCTGACGAACAACGGGTACACCGTCCACAACCTCGGGGTCAAACAGTCGATCAACAGCATTCTCGAGGCGTTCGAGCGACATAGCGCGGACGCCATTGGCATGAGCGGGCTGCTGGTCAAGTCCACGGCGGTGATGGGCGAGAACCTCGAGGCGGTCAAGGAGCGGAAGGTCCGGGTGCCCATCATCCTGGGAGGGGCGGCCCTGACCCGCAAGTTCGTGGAGGAAGACCTGCGGACCCGCTACGACGGCCCGCTGTTCTACGCGAAAGACGCGTTCGACGGGCTGGAACTGATGAAGCGGATCGAATCCGGTCGGGTCACCAAGCGGCCGGCCCGAGCCCCGCGCGAGGCACCTGAGGTGATAACGGCCGAGCCCGCAGGTCCGGCACCGGCCCGCTCGGGCATCGCCCGCGACGCTCCGGTCCCCACACCGCCATTCTGGGGGTCTCGCGTCGTCGAGAAGATCGAACTGAAAACCGTCCTGCCCTACGTCAACCGCAAGATGCTGTTTCGGGTGCAATGGCAGTATAAGCGAGCGGGGCGGCCCAGGGACGAGTACGAGCGCTACGTCGCCGCCGAGGTCATGCCCATCTTTCGCGAACTCGTCGACCGCTGCGAACGCGAGAACATCATTCACTGCCAGGCTGTTTACGGGTATTGGCCTTGCCAGGCTGACGGCGACGTCCTGATGGTGTTCGACCCGGACGGCTCCGGGCGATGCGTGGCGGAGTTCGAGTTCCCCCGCCAGCGAAAGAAACCTTACTGGTGCCTGAGTGATTTCTTCCGCCCGGCAGACAGCGGCGAGATGGACGTGGTGGCGTTTTCCGTCGTCACCGTGGGGCGGCGGGCGACGCAGGTTGCGCACGAATGGCTCGCCGCCGATCGGTATCGAGACTACCTGCACCTGCACGGGCTCGGCGTGGAGACGGCTGAAGCCCTCGCCGAATTCATCCACAAACAGGTGCGCGTCGAGTTAGGCATCGCCGACCGCGACGCCCGGGAAACCGAGCGGCTGTTCCAGCAGGGGTATCAAGGCAGCCGCTACAGCTTCGGCTATCCTGCGTGCCCGCGCCTGGAGGACCAGGTCAAGATCTGGCCGCTGCTCGATCCGGAGCGGATCGGGTTGACGTTGACCGAGGGGTTCCAGATCGACCCCGAGCAGAGCACAACCGCCCTCATCTGCCACCATCCGGAAGCGAAGTACTTCAACGTCCGGTGATAAGACGGACCGCGAGCCAAGGGTCCGGGCATCCACCCCGCTTCGGGCGGCGCAGGGATCTCACGGGTGCGGCACGGGTAGGCTCGGTGAGCCACCCCGCAACAGATTCGTGACGGCCGTCTGACACTATGCCTAGCGCCGCCGTCCCAGGTGCATGAACACCATGACCAGCGCCGTCAAGGGCGCGAACGTCCCCAGCGCCTCGCCGCACAGCCCGCCCGTGGCTTTCTCCACAGACGGGTTCTCGACGACCCCGGCGACAACGGCCAAATCGTCGTCGGGAAAATCGCCCGGGGCCTCATTCTCGCCCGTACCGCTCTCGGTCGCCAGATCGTCACTCGGATCGTCCGCTTCCTCGAACGGCTCGGCAGTCTCCTCGAACGTCACGGTGTCGTCGCCGGTCAGTCGCACGTAGTATCCGTCGGCTGACACGAGGAACGGCTTCCGTTCCGTGCCGCCATCCGGTCCGGGGCCGAACCGAATGCTCATCTCCAGTTCGTCCGCCACGGTGATGCTGGCGCCGTCAACGGTGCAGTCGGGGCAGATGTCGCTGTTGAAAAGCTGCACGAACCCGTCCGATCCGACGGCGATGAAGCGGTCCAGGTTGTCATCGACGTCCCGGACGGCGGCTGAGGCCGCATCGCTCTGCGGGTCGCCCCAGATGATCAGGTCGGCAGCCACCAGTTCGAACGGCTCGTCGGTTTTCTGAAACACGACCGACTCGCCCTCGCTGACGAGTTGCACCAGGTACGCGTCCCGATCAGCGGACACCAGGTAGGGCCGCCGGACGTCCGCGCCGTCGCGATCGGGCCCGAAACGGATGGACGCGATCAGCTCCCCGTCAAGCGAGATAATCGCCCGCTCCACGGTGCAGGTCGTGCAGACCATCCCCGTGGAGAACTGGACCCGCCCGTCGGTTCCCACAAACACGCCGCGGTCTACCAGGTTGTTGGCGTCGCGGACCAGCGGGTTGGCGTCGTCGCCGGCGGGATCGCCCCAGACGACGAACTCGTCCGGCCGGGTCGTCACTTCAGTGCCTCTGTCTCCCAGCAGACCGCAGCCGATCGGCGCGCCCAGGGCAGCCAGGCACGCAGCGACCACTGTCAAGCGGATGGAAATGTACCGAATGTTCACGATCATGGCTCCTTTTTCCTAGCGTTGTTGACTCGTGCTCTTGGCAGGCCGGCCCACCGCGCGTATCCGGCCGACCGGGTAGTTTACGCGAAGCCCCGGTGTCCCGGCAACCGGGTCGCGCCCCCGTGCGCGTCTGGCAGCTGCCGGTGACCGGGGCCACTGAGGGCGTACAGCGGCGCTTTGCAGCCGCGTCGAGGGCGGATAGTCTACCGTGCGTGCTCCGGCGACGGTGCCGGTGGAGCTGTTTCCATCATGACGATCGAGCCGCCCGAATTCGGCGAATCGCCGGCTCGCCCCGGCCCGGCGGACTTTACGCCTGCCGCCGTGCCGCTGGCCAGGCCGGTCCACGCCCCGTCGCCTTCGCCGGCGTCACCGATGCTCCTGACGGAGCGCTCGCGGTCGGCGGCCCTGCTCGAGCTGGGAGTCTTTGCCCTCCTCGTGCTGTTCCTGTCGCTGGCCGTGGGGCAACTGGGCTGGGCGGCAAGGCAGTTCGAGCTGGTGAAATCCGAGCAAACTGCTCTGTTGGGATCAACGATTGTCTTCAGCGTGTTGGCCGTCGCGTGCCTGGTGGCAGTTCTCAAGCGCGGCGGCGGGAACTTCGCCAGCGTCGGGCTGGCAGCGCGGGGCCTAGGCGTTAACGTCGCGCTCGGCATCGCTGCCGCGGTGGCGGCGTTTGGAGCGTTTTACGTCGCGATCGGGATCCTGTACCTGGTCTACACGCCGGGATATGAGAGCATGCAGTCCAACGCCGGGGAACTCGCGGACAGTCTTCCCAAGCTTCATCCGATTGGCTTTTTCTTGTTGTCGATTTGGGTCGGCGTGTGGGAAGAGTTGGCGTTTCGGGGCTTTGTGCTGACGCGACTTCGCCGTGTATTCGGGCGCTGGTGGCCGGCGGTCCTGATCTCCTCGATTCTCTTTGCTCTGCCTCACATGGAGACCCAGATGCGGGTCATGACGTTTCCGCTGTTCATGATTGCCGTGACCTGGGCGTTGATCACGATCTGGCGCAAATCGCTGATCCCCGCCATCATCGGCCACGCCTTGTTCGATTTCATCATGCTGATATTCGTCTTCTACGGCCCGGCCGGGCCGATTGCCGAAGGATAGCTGCCGTCCAGACAGCTGAGCCGAGCATCCGATCGGGCTTCACGAGGTGATTGTCACGAACCGGTCGCCGGGCTTGACGTGTCGGCCGTTCACGTACTCCTGCCAGGTCATCACGCGGCCGGCGGCGGGCTTGATTTCGAGAAGCTCGAGCCATGCGCCGGCGGTGGCGATGAACAGGCGTGCGTCGAGTTCGCCAGGGCTGATGCCCGCCGGTCCCGGGTCGCCGACTCGCGCGCGGGCGAGGATCACGCGCTCCTGCTTGCGGCCGTCCTTCGACTCGAACGCACACGACGCCCCGGGCCAGCTCCACATCCCGCATACGAAGTGGGCCAGTTGGTCGGCGGGTCTCGAGAAGTCGACGGCGCCGTCTTTCTTTTTAAGCTTCGGTGCCTGTGTTACTTCGGCGGGGTCTTGTGGTTGCCCCTCGGGGATCCGCCCGTCCGCGAATTCGTCGACCGCGGCGCGCATGGCGTCGGGGCCGATGTGAGCCAGCCGGTCGTGAAGTTCCGCGGCCGTCTCCGCCGGCTTGATGGACGTCCATCGCTGGGTCAGGATCGGCCCGGCATCCATGACCGAGGTCAGCCGAAACACGGTCACGCCGGCCTTCTCCTCGCCGTTGATGACCGCCCATTGGTAGGGGGCGGCCCCGCGATACTTCGGCAGCAAAGACGCGTGGAGATTGATGAATCCGGCCGGCACGGACGCAAGCAACTCCGGTCCGAGCTTCTGCCCGAAAGCGACGACGACCCCGAGTTCGGCGCCTGTGGCCGACAGCTGCGCCACAATCGGCGGTGCGTTGACGTCCTCTGCTTCGATCAGGGGGATCCCATACTGCTCGGCGAGCGCCCGGACCGCCGTGGGCCGGAGGCTTCGCCCCCGACCGGCCTTGCGGGCCGGCTGAGTCACGACGGTTGCCACCTCGTGCTCCCGGGCCAGGTAATGCAGCGTAGGCCCGGCGAAGTCGCCGGACCCGACAAAGAGCATTCGCATGAGAGCCTACTGCCTGCCGGCGGGTTTCCGCTTGGTGCGCCGCCGGTACTCCTGTTCGAGTTGCTTGAGTACCCGCTGGTTCGCCAGCGCCGACTCGGTGGACATGTAATCGATGATCATCCGGGCGTCGAGGTGATCGGTCTCGTGCTGCCAGACTCGTGCCCACAGATCGTTGGATCGCCGGGTGAACGGCCGGCCGTCGGCGCCCATGGCCGCGATCGTCACCGCCTCCGGACGTCGGACCGGGACGGTCACGTCCGGCAACGACAGGCACCCCTCTTCGAGTTCCGCCCCCCCTTCAAAGTCGGACAGTCTCGGGTTCACGCACACCATATCGTCTTTGGGGTCGCCGGTGGCGTTGCAGACGAAAATCCGGACCAGCAACCCCACCTGGGGGCCTGCCAGGCCGACACCGCGGTCTTCCCGCATGAGCTCCAGCATCCGCCCGGCCAACGCCTCCAGCGGCGGTCCGAACTCGGTGATTTCAGCGCATGCCTTGCGGAGAACCGGGTCGGGGTACGCATGGATTCGGAGGCGGTCGAGCCTGATCTCAGAGAGTCTCATCGTCACACCTGCTACCGGATCATAGGCCGTCGCCGGGGTCGTCAGCAGCCGGATCGCTGCGCCCGCCCGGCTTGGGGCGGGCAGGCCCCGGACTCGGCGGCGACCTTGACATCCCGGACGCTATCATAGTATAGGCTAGAAGCTTAAAAACGCGAATATGGCAGAGAAACCCAAGGAAAACAGCACCCAGCCGGCGGAGCGGCCGGACCCCAACGCTCGCCACCACACGGACGCCGCAGCCAAGGCCAAGGCGCGAAAGTGGTTCGCCCGGGCCAAGCAGCTTTTTGACACTCGCAGTCACGACTACGCGATCAAGTGCTTCATCGACGGGCTGGCGTTATGGCCCGAAGCGGTGGAAGAGGCGCATCAGCCGCTGCGGGCCTGTGCCCTGGCGCGGCGGCATGCGGGCGGGAAGAAGCCCGGGATGGTGGACACGGTCAAGCATGCCATGACCGGCAAGGATCCGGTCAAAGCCATGCTGAACGCCGAGTGGTTGTGGGCCCACGATCCCGGCAACCTGTCGTACATCGAAGGTGTGCTGAAGAACGCTGGCAAGGCCCGCTGCGATGATACGCTGATGTGGGTCGGGCCTGTCTATCGCGAAGCCATCCAGACGGAGAAGAAACCCAACCCCAAGAGATTCGCCCTGCTCAAGGAGGTGTATGAAGCGTGCGGCGATCGGGCCCAGGCCCGCAACGAGCTCGGATTGGCCATCGAGGCCTACGAGCGGAGCATCGAAGCCTTGAGCATCCAGAAGGAACTTACCCCCACGGACCTCGGGCTCGACAACATCATGCGCGATCTGTCCACGAAGCTGACGATCTTGAAAGGCCAATACCAGACGGCCGACTCATTCAAAGACAGCGTCCGCGACGCCTCCCAGCAGAAGGAAGTGCACGACAGGGAACGGATGGTCCAGTCGGACGAGACCCTCGAGCAGCTCATCGCGTCCGCCGAGAAGAGCATGCGCGAGAATCCAGGCGTGCCCGCGAAGGTCATGGTCCTCGTGGACCTGCTCTGCCGGCGCGACGACGAATCCCAGGAAGCGCAGGCCATCCGCGTCCTGGTCGATCACTACGAACAAACCGGCGACTACCGATTCAAGATGCGGGCCGACGACATCCGCATCCGCCAGCTCGCTCGCCGGGTCCGCCAGGCCCGTGAGTCCGGCGACAAAGACGCCATTCGCAATGCCAGAATCAAGCAGCTTCAGTTCGAGATCCCGGCGTTCAAGGAGCGGGTCGCCAAGTACCCCACCGACTTGCGGATGAGGTACGAATACGGCGTCCGCCTGTTTGCCGCCCGCAAGCACGATGAGGCCATCCCCTGTTTCCAGCAATCGCGCGGGGACCCCAAGGTGCGTATCGGATCCCTGCTCCATCTGGGCCGGTGCTTCTACGAGAAGCAGTACCATTCCGAGGCGATCGCCACGCTGGAAGAGGCCAGGGCCAACTACGAGATCTCGGACGACCAGATTGCCAAGGAGCTTCTGTACTGGCTGGGGCGGGCACAGGCCGACGACGGGCAGGCCAAGGCGGCGGCGAAAACTTTCGGAACACTGCTCCAGGTGGACTACAACTACAAGGACGTTCGCGATAGAATCGAGCGTCTGCGAGAGGGTTAGGGTACCGTTCGGGTCGGCCCGGTGTCGCGTGCGGCCTTGGGCGGGGTTGGCCGGATAACAGCCCGCCGGACGAAGGCGGAATAGCCAGGAGAAACGTGGTGGCCCACTCATTGTCGGCAAAGAAGCGGATTCGCCAGAACGCCAAACGACGGGCACGGAACCGGGCGAGGAAATCAGAGCTCAAAGGCGAGGTCCGCAAGCTGACCGACGCCATCCACGATCAGAAGATCGAGGAAGCTCAACAGCAGCTTCGCACGGTCGTCAAGAAGATTGATCAGATCGCGGCCAAGGGAACGCTTCACAGGAATACGGCCGCCCGCAAGAAGTCGCGGCTGACCAAGAGGCTCAATAAGCTCTCGGCCTCCTCCTAGTCCCCCTGGAGGCACGTGCCACGTGGGGTCGGCGTGGCGCCGCCCGCGTTTCTCGCGCACCGGAACCCATCGTCCCGATTCCGCCGGGGGCCGACAGCCTGTCGGTGGGTCGCCCGTAGGCCGATCCCGCAAGGCCCGGCGACGGGACCACGCGCCCGATCATGACGCCGCGCGGCGCGGTCTTTTGTCCCTGAGATTACCACGGAGGACGGGCAACGAGATGAACGGAAACGGACATACTGGGTCGAGGAGGTTTCTGATGAGGCGAGGGGCGCTGCAAGCCGCCGTGTTGGTGTGCTGGATGTGCTTGCCGGCGTGGACCGAACCGGCTCCGAAGCCCGCTCACCCGGGAGGGATCGATCCCGACGACCCGCCCGAGCGTACGTTCGTGGACGACTGGTTCATCGTTCGGCTCGCCGACTCGGATGCCGGCTGGGCCCACATCACGTTCCGGCGGGAGGGCGACCGCGTCATCTCCGGGATCACCATGCGGTTCACCTTTGCCCGCGCGGGCCAAAACATCCAAGTGGATAGCACGGAAGGGGCTGTTGAGACCGTCGCCGGCGATCCGCTTTCGTTCGAGTGGACCATGAAGCTCGCCGTGACGGAGATGAGAATCACGGGCACCGTCAAGAACGGAAAGGTACACATCTCGAGCACTCAGTTCGGAAACACTACGCGGCAGACCCATGACTTCCCCGCCGGCGCGAAGATGAGCTGGGGGGTCATGGCCGAGCAGCTCCGAAGAGGGCTCGCCCCGGGAACCGAGTACGACGTGGCCGTGTATGCTCCGACACTCCGCTCGGACGGGGCCGTCAAAGCGCACGTGGCCGTCGGGCAAAAGGAGGAATTCCAGGCGTTGGGTCGGGTGAGCGAGGGCGTGAAGGTGATCACCACCCTGGAGGTGACGGGGGACTATCCGTTGGGCCGATTGGAAACCGTTGACTGGGTGGACGCGAGCGGCCACGTGCTCAAGTCGAAGACCCTGCTTCCCGGTTTCGGCAAGCTGGAGATGCTTCGCGCGGACGAAGCCACGGCCAAAGCCGCCGGCAGCGAAGGGGCGGAGGTGTTCCTCTCCACGCTCATCCCCGTGGCGAAGCCGATCGACCGCAAGGCCGCCCGGGCCATCACTTACAAGCTCACGATTGCCGACGCGGGCGGGCAGTCGCCGCCGGACATCCCCGCCACCGCGATGCAGACGCCCGGCCCGTGGATCCGCCGCTCGATGGAACTGCGGGTGGCCCGGATCGATCACGACGAGCTGCGCAGCGTCGAGACAGTCCGGGCGCCCGAGATGTCGGCGGAGTTTCTGGAGCCCAACCTCTGGATCAACAGCGACGACTCCGACATTGTCGCGATGGCCCGCCAGGCCGCCGGCGGCGAGAAGCGTCCCTATGCGATCTGCGACCGGTTGCGACGATACGTTACCGACACGATCAGCGATAAGAACCTCAGCGTGGGTTTTGCCACCGCCAGCGAAGTCGCCCGAAACCGGCAGGGCGATTGCAGCGAACACGCGGTCCTGTTGGCGGCGCTGGGCCGGGCCGTCGGCATCCCGTCCCGCGTGGTGTACGGAATCGTCTACGTGCCCACGTTCCAAGCCACAGACAACGTGTTCGGGTTCCATATGTGGGTGCAGTTCTTCATCGGCGAGAAGTGGGTGGATTTCGACGCCGCCCAAGGCGAGAGCGATTGCAACCCGACGCACATCGCTTTCACCACGAGTTCCATGAAAGACGTCTCGATGGCGGACTTCGCGTTCCCGTTGCTGCGGATCATCGGCCAACTCAAGCTCGAGGTCCTCGACGTGCAGATGCATCAATTCACGGCGACCGAGTGAATTGCGGCGGACGGCGGTCACTCTTCCCTTCCACTTGGGCTCGACATAGAATGACAGCCTGCGCTTGCCTGCAACTCCGGCGCGGCGCGGGGTCGGTCAAGCAGGCATCAGGACCACTGGCTCTGCAAGGAGGGCATCATGGGTATTCACGCGAACCGGGCGTCGTACGCATTCGCGTTGGTGGCGACGGTAATGGCGGGGTCGGGCTGCAGCACGACTACCAGCGGAGGTGGCGGCACGAGCACCAGCCTAGCCGAATATCAGCTGGACGGCTCGAACCCGGAGCTTGAGGCCGACGTCGCTGCCATCGCCGCCGCCGACAACGCGGCGTTCGTGTGCATTGACGTAGATGTCTCGTTTACCGATCAGGAGACACTGGACGGGCTGAAAAGCGCTTACTCGGGCGCTACGGCCGGCTTCCCCGCGTACGTGGCCGACGTCAGGGTCAAGGTGGAGCGCCGAAGCGGCGAAATCTGCACGATCGAGTTGGGCGACGATCCGGACCTCGACGAGGCCGTCGCTCGCCTGACAGTCGCACGAAACCGCGGCCGGGAGTGCCAGGGCGACGAGCCTGACCTGGACGACGAAAACTCGCTGGCTCTGGTCAAGCAGAAGTACATGGAGATCGGCCTGATCTTCGACAGCATCACCGCGGTGGCGGTGGCATTGGCTGACGCTGCTGAGGAGGTCGCCGACGACATTTGTGCCGACAGCTGAACCGGGGGCGATCCGGCGTATCGATCCCGGCGCCCCTGCTTGCTCCGCACTCCAGGGGTTACATTCAGGCTGAAATTCACGAGCCTCAGGGCCGGCCGCTACCGGTTGATCGCGGGCCCGCCAAGGGTCTGGAAAAACCGAAAAAAGCCGTTGCGTGCGCCGGATGTTTGGTATATGTTAGGGTAAAACTGGCCTTGGGGAGGTCAGCGAACCGGACGTTCTCTTTTGAGTGGGGTGGACTCGAATGGGAAAGACACGGACGACGGCAGCGTTGACGGACCGGTGTCGCGAGCTGGTCCAGGCTCATCTGTGGTTGGTGGAGCTTCATCTGCGGCGGAAAGTACCGGGCTTGTCCCGGTCCGGCGGGACGCGAAGCTGGGACGATTTGTACCAGGAAGGGTGTCTGGGCCTGATCGAGGCGGTGAACCGGTTTGACCCGGGGCGAGGCATTCCGTTTGTCGCCTTTGCGCTGCCGCGGATTCACACGGCGGTGAGCCGGGCGCTGTGGAGTGACCGGTCGCTGGTTCAGGTGCCGCGGCGGGCCCAGCGGGCCGCCGACGATTTGGGGGGCGTCCGAGCGGCGCCGCGAACCGTGCCCCTCGAGCACGAGCCAGCAGGAACCGCCGCGGCAACGGACTGCTCGGAGCGGGCCGCGGGAGATGAACCAGGCCCCGAAACAGTGGGCGCGCGCTTGCGAGCCAAATACGAGCAAGCGGTGGGGGCGGCGGTTGAGCATGAGTCGCAGGTGCGGACCCGTCGGGGCGATCGGCGCTTGCTGCTCGAGCGGTTGGCTTCGGATCGCTTGCTGGTGCCCGGTGAGGGGCACCGGGTGTCGCTGCGGCGGATCGCCCGGGACACCGGTTCCTCGATCGCTCGGGTGGTCCAATGTGAGCAGCGGTTGCGGGAGCGAATCGCGCACATGCTGTCGCAGGACCTTGTGGTGCGGCGGCTCCGCGAGGAGGCCCGCACGAACCTGCTGGGCATGGACACGCCGATCGACGACGCGCTGCACTTCGAACTGTGCGAGTTGGCTGAACGGCGGTTTGCGTCGGCGTTTCTGCGGATTCCTGCTCGGCGACGGGGCGAGATGGTCACGCGGTTGGTCGAATCGTGCGGCCGAAGCGTCGGAGATTTCGTACGCGTACTTTACCTGTCCCTGCCGCGCGAGCAGCAGGACGTGCTGCTGTCCGAGACGTGCGCGCTGGCGGGATG
This sequence comes from Phycisphaerales bacterium, assembly GCA_020353195.1. Classification (GTDB taxonomy): domain Bacteria; phylum Planctomycetota; class Phycisphaerae; order UBA1845; family UBA1845; genus JAFGJQ01. The sequence goes on from CP070691.1 coordinate 2,815,907, forward strand.
AAGAGCGGGCTGACGGGGGCTGGACGGAGAACGAGCCGGGCGCTTCAGTTGTTGGTGGGGGGCTCGTCTTCTCCGGTGCCGGAGCGGTTGGGACGCTTGAACGTCAGGTATGGTGCGGCGCGCCGGGCGGTCTTGGGGCCGATGCCGTGGACTCGCTCGAGGTCGGCCGGGGCCGCAAACACCCGCCCGCGCCTGGCCTGGGCGGCGGGCGCGGAGTTCGCCGCCTCCCGGTGCGCGACGATGCGTTTGGCGGTGACTTCTCCGACCCGCGGAAGCACGGTGAGTTCCCACCAGGGGGCGGTGTTGGGGTTGACGGCTGACAGCAACTGGTCGGATTGGAGGCCACGAACCGGCGGATGGGACACGTCGGGGCAGCGCCAGGCGATCGCCAGCGCCCATGCGCACAGCGGGGCCAGCAGCAGGACGATGCGGCGCTGAGCGCAATGCGTCGGGTTTGCAGGTGGCACGGGTTCGGTCCGCCAGGGGTTGCCAACCGTTGCCCCGGCGGGGCGTTGGGTCAGCGAAGCCAGCTGAATGTCGCGCGACTCGCCGGTTCCGTGACTGCCGGACGGTCAGCGCGGTACGGATCTGCCGACGGCGACGGCTCGACCGCTTCGGCCGTTGCTCAGCAAGTCCTTGCGCATGGCGAGCAGTTGCTCGTACGCGGGTTTGGGTGTCAGGTCGGCCCGCAGCAGTCCCCCGTTGGGCAGATAATGTCCGGCCTGATCGGACAGGTTGCGCCACGTGACCGACTCGATCATGGGTTTGCTCAGGGCGAGTTCGTAGAAGCTGCGAAGCCACCGTGACTGGAGCTGTTCGCTCCATTCTTCTCGCCACATGCCTCCGCCGGAGACGGGCATCTGGCCACCCCAGGCGTCGCCTTTGTCGGGTTCCATGCCCGAAGGCACTTGCACGGCCGTGACGTGCAGCGGCTTGCCCAAGGCGGCGAAGCGGTCCAGCAGAGTCGCGATCTGGAAGAAATCTCGCACGTACATCCCGTCAACGCCGACGCCGAAGTAGAACTGCAGCCCGAACGCGTCGAAGTTGACTCCGCTTTGAATGGCCATGTCGGCATAGAGCAGCGGCGGAATGGTCCGTTGGTTGCGGGCGTAGTATTCTCCCCACGGGGCGACCAGGTCGATGGTGACGGTGGCTCGCGGGCAAACCTGCTTGGCGACCGCCACCGACATCCGCGTCAGCTCCATGAGCTGTTCAAAGTTGAACGACAGGCAGTTGCAGGCGTGGATCCCGCTGATGACGTCCCATGTGGTGATGTGGGCGCCGTAGCGGTGCACGACGCGGCGGACGTGGTCGTAGATCAGGTCGCGGAGCGTTTCGAAGTCGTGCTCCCAGACGTAGAGCCAGGGCGGGACGTGGCGCTCCTCAAACGAGACCAGCGACGAGCCCCGGACCGGAATCCGGTTTTTGGCCAGCCATTCGACCCATGAATCAGTGGCTTTCCAGTTGAACTGCTGCTCGCTGGGCTGCAATTCCTGCCATGAGAAGGGAATGGTGGCGAAGTCGAACCCGCTGGTGAGGCGGCGTCGGTAGGTTTCGTTGCCGTTCTTGAGGTCGACCGTGCATCCGAACGGGCGGCGGGGTGCGATCTGGGGTTGGCGACGGCGGCGGTCGTAGAGGTCGCGGGCCAGGCGCAGGACCATGTCTTCGCCGGTTTCGACGGCGATCGCGAGCCCGCGCTCGGCGATCGCGGCCGCCTCCGCCGGGCCATCCGCCTTGAGCGCCTCGATCAGAGCCGCCCGGCACTGCCCGATCCGTTCGGCGTCTGTTTTTCCTGCCTCGCCGTCGAACTGCTGCCACTCCTCCACCTTGTTGACCATGCGCATCAGCCGGCCACGCAGCAGCTCGACCTGCAGCACGTAGGGTGTTTCTCGTTCCGGCAGGCGGGTGGTTTCCAGCAGGATCTTGCCCATGCCGGGCACTGGCCAGAGAATCGCCAGAGCCGCCGGTCCGGCGGTCCGTTTACCGCATTGAATTTGCCCGTTCTTAAGAGCTATGTCGGCGCGTATTGGCACGTGGTCGCTGCCGACAACATAGGCACCGCACAAATCCACCGAGCCTGCGGGCTCGCCCCCGGAGAAAACGGAAAAACGAATCATATGAGGTCCTTACGAAGTACGTATGAAATCTATGAGTCAGGCAATCGTGATGGATGACTCGTATGGATCAGTACCGCAACGTATGGATAGTATGACGGGCGGACCTCAACTTCGTTTCGGATCAAATTCTCCCACGTCCAGGTTCAGGGACTCTCCTTATTATGGCCGCTGATACCGCCCGCGTCGAGTCCAGCCCGTACGAAATTGTCGGGTCTGCGGGCCCGGGGGCAGCGGATCCGCTTCCTCGGGGCCCATGCGGGCCGACGGCGCGAAGAGCCGGGCTTGCGCGATGCCGGCGGAAGAGTCAAGGCTGGGGTGGTGGGGCGGTGGGAGGTCCGGTGATGTGGGTGGGCCCGGGGCGGGATGGCTCGAATGGGTCACGTTCCATTCCGCCCTGCTCGGTACGGGCGAGGATCGCTTCGCACCGTCGTTGGTCGCGGACGGCATCGAACTCGCCGAGCACGAGCACTTGTCGGCTCGCGTGCCAGCCGAGCAGCACGCTGAACTTCTGGTGTTTGGTGCTGATGCGAATTCGCCCATGGATTCGGTCGGGGCCATCCAGCCACACGGCGGCGATACCGCGGATCGACGCGAACCGGGTGTGCTGATCGCCCTGGCTGAGCGTGCCACGAAGGCCCCGCCGAGTCACGCGGTAGTTCCGGGCCACGTTGGCGGGCACGCCGTCGAGTACTAGCGATACGTCGAAGGTGCGCCGGCTTTCCTTGTCGAACAGCGGAGCGGTCTGGCCGGTCATCGCGATCCGAATCTGCTGACGTTCGTCGACCCAGAAGTAGCACTGCTGAGCCTGCAACGAGAGGACCAGTGGCGCTTTCGCGTCGATCCGGCTGTACGTCAGCGGAATCAGGTGCAGCTTGGCCGAGTTGTGGCAGCCCGAAGCAAGGATCGCGCTCAACAACGTCAAGCCCAAGCCACGGCGGCTGCGGATCCGTGATGATCGGTTCGTCGTCAAGCGGTGCTCCCGGCCCATCGGATCATTGCCTTGCCCGCGTTCGAACGGGCCCGCCACCGGCCGGCTACGGCAAGGGGAACTGCTCGCACAAGTCGCGGACGTCGGTCCGGACGCGTTCGATGACGGCGTCGTCGCCGCGGGAGCGGAGCACCTGGTCGAACCAGCCGGCGATGGTCTTCATCTCGTTCTGCTTCATGCCCCGGGTGGTCAGGGCGGGCGTCCCGATCCGCAAACCGCTGGTCTCCACCGGTTTGCGCTGGTCAAACGGGATCATGTTCTTGTTAGTGATGATCGCGGCGCGTTCGAGCCAGCCTTCGGCGTCTCGGCCGGTCACGTCGGGGTAGTTCGGCCGCAGGTCAATTAGCATGAGGTGGTTATCGGTCCCTCCGGAGACCAGACGGTTGCCCAGGGCGGTCAGGGCGTCGCCCAGCGCCCGGGCGTTGTCGAGGATCTGCTGCTGATAGTCCTTGAACTCGGGTCTCAGCGCCTCGCCGAAGGCGACGGCTTTGGCCGTGATTACGTGCATGAGCGGCCCGCCCTGAGTGCCGGGGAAGATGCGGGAGTCGATCTTCTTGGCCCAGTCGGTTTTGCAGAGGATGATGCCTCCGCGCGGTCCGCGGAGCGTCTTGTGGGTCGTGGAGGTGACGAACTCGGCGGAAGGGACCGGGCTGGGATGGAGTCCGACCGCCACCATGCCCGCGATATGGGCGATGTCGGCCATGTGAACCGCCCCCACCTCGTGCGCGATCTCGGTGAACGCGTCGAAATCGATGGTGCGGGGATACGCCGACGCTCCGGACAGTACGAGCTTGGGGTGGTGCTCTCTGGCGAGTCTGCGGATTTCGGCGTAGTCGAACTGCTCGGTTTTCGGGTCCACGCCGTAGGGTACGATGTTGTACAGCAGGCCGCTCATGTTGACCTTGAGTCCGTGCGACAGGTGCCCGCCGTGGGCCAGATCAAGTGACAGGATTGTGTCACCAGGTTTGAGGACGGCCAGGTACACTGCGGCGTTGGCCTGGCTGCCCGAGTGCGGCTGGACATTGACGTGCTCGGCTTTGAACAGCGTCTTGAGCCGGTCCCGGGCGAGATTCTCCACCCGGTCCATGTTCTCGCACCCGCCGTAGTAGCGCCGGCCCGGATATCCCTCGGCGTATTTGTTGGTGAATACGGAGCCGGCCGCCTCCCGCACGGCGCGGGACACGTGGTTCTCCGACGCGATCAGCTCGATGGTGTACTGTTGCCGTTGCTCTTCGGCCGCCAGTGCGGCAAACACCTCGGGATCGCCCTTGGCGATGGCTGACGCCGCGGGATCGGTGGCAACGCTCATGAATCGTCCCTCGTTTCAGTCGCGGGTTTCCACGCTCACAATCGACACAAACTATCCCCCCGGCGGGTGAAAAGCAACCAAACGGCCGGAACCACTCGGGCAGCGTCCGTGGACACCGTCGGCAAGCGGGTCGAGCGATCGCGCCGCACGGCGTCCTGCGGCTGACAATGATGCGCTCGCGCTGCGTTGTGGGAGTGAAGTTTGCCCGCGCATTGTGCTAAACCCGCCTCATTACCGGGCCGATAACTGTGCCGGTCCCGGGCAGATCGCCGGCGCCGGGAGCACGTAACCGGAATCCGCAGCATGGGAATCGAGACTCCAGACCGTACCCGGATCCCTCGACCGTTCTCCCGCATGATGGCCGAATGGAGTCAGGCGTGTCGGGGCCTCGAGCCGTCGCCTCCCGCCGCAAATGAGGTATGCAGCGCCCTGCAGGCCCAGATGCGGGTGGATGTTCAACGCGCCCGTCGAACCGCCCGATTGGCGTGGTTGTGCGCGCTGGGTATCGCGGTGTCGGCGTGCCTGGGTGCGTGGAGGTGGCAAGGCAGGATTGCCCGGCTTCAGGAAGAACGGGCGTCGCTGTCGGCCTTGCTCTCGAGCAGCCAGATCCGTGTCGAGCAGCTGACGGAGACGGCTGATCGCCGGCAACTCGATCTGAAGACGCTTCGCCACGGCGCCGCCACGACATCGCAGGCGCTGGAGGCCACGCGCGCCGAAAACGGGCGCCTGCGTCAGGAGATCCGGGAATTCCGCCGCGAGCTGTCCGAGGCCCGGCAACGTGAAGCCCAAGCCCGAGCGCGTTGGGCCTACACCGAAGGGGAACGTGACGCCCTGTACGGGCAACTGTCGTCGCTGATCAAGCGCATCGAGTCGGCTCTGCAGGCCGCGGAGCAGCAGGCGAAGCTCGCTCCGATCGAGCCACTGCTTGACGCGCTCGAACCGGAGTTGGCGGCGCCCGAGTCTTATTCCGTCCCGATCGAGACGGAACCCGCCGATGATAACGGGTAACTCCCTCCCCAAGGCATGCCGGGCGCGAAGGCGACCTGGGTTGTGCCACGTTATCGTCTTCCATCCCATTAAACGTACCAGGCGTCCTGGCGCGTCAGCGTGTTGACATTTCGGCGTATTGACGTGTCAGCGTTTCGGCGTCTCGGCACTTCGGCGTTGTCTGTTCCGGCAAGACCTGCAGGTTGCCGGTGCAGGTTCTGCGCCTTCGCCGGGCTCGGTCGGGGCGGCCGGGGGCGACACGCGGTCGTCCGCGAATCTTCCTAACCAATTGTTTTCGTAGGGATTACGTAGCCGGCTGCAACGCCTGTCGGCCCGGTGGCGCGCGGTCTGGCACGGCGGTTGTTTGTACGCGTTCAGAGAGCGGCTCCGCGCGGTGCTTAGCCCGCAGAGCCAGAAGGGACCAGCGATGCGCGACGGCTCATTCCAATCCACTGGTGACCTGCCCGACGCGGTGATCGGCACCATGACGTGGGAGGACCTTGGGGGGTTGATACGGCAGTTGGCGTCGGAGCTGGCGGACGAGATTGCCAGGAATCCGGATGCGGTGACGGCGGCGCTTCTTCTGATCGGCGGGCCCGGCCCGGTCATTGACGTGAGCAGGAACTGATGAACTACGGACTTTGGCTGTCCGCAGCCGGCATGCAGGTCAACGAGTATCGCCAGGCGCTGGTGGCGAACAATCTGGCCAACGTCAACACCGTCGGGTTCAAGCACGACTTGGCCGTAATCCACGAGCGCCGCGTCGAGAGCCGGAGCAATCCGGACGCGGCTCGATACGCCGACCCGTTCTACGATCACCTGAGCGGCGGTGCGTGGGTACGTCCCACGTATCACAGTTTCGAGCAAGGTCCGCTGACGCACACGGGCCGACCTCTTGATGTCGCCATCCAGGGCGACGGTTTCTTTGTGGTTCGCGAGGGCGACGAGATCCGGTACACGCGCGACGGGCAGGTCGTCATCAACGACGAGGGCACGCTGGTCAGTGCCGCCGGCGAAGGGCGGATCGAGTTCCTCGATGACGGTGGCAACCCCATCGTCGTGGACCGCAACCGTGCGATCACCATCAGTCCCGACGGTACGGTCGAGCAGGACGGCACGCGGGTGGCGAAGCTGAACGTGGTCGATGTGGACGACCCCCAGGAGCTCCGCAAGGTGGGCAAGAACCTGTTCGCGGCGGCGGACCCGGCCACGCGACCGTCGGGCTCCTCGCTGCATGCCGGGTTCATCGAAGGATCGACGGTCAACCCGGTCCAGCAGCTGGCCAACATGATCGAGGTCACGCGGAGCTACGAGATGAACGCGCGGATGATCACGCTTCAGGATGCGATCAACGGTCAGGCGGTCAACCGCGTCGGACGCATTGGATAAGGAAGCCGATCTATGGCAATCATCGCGTTACATTCAGCCGCTTCGGGCATGAAGGCGTTGGACACGAAGCTGGACGTCACCGCGAACAACCTGGCGAACATCAACACGACAGGGTTCAAGAGTTCGCGTGTGAACTTCGAGGACCTGCTGTACCTGGTCAAACGCGAGCCGGGCGTGCCGAACGCCGACGACGAACCGATTCCACACGGAATTCAGGTCGGCCTGGGCGTGCAGGTGTCCGGTACACAACTGAACTTTCAGCCCGGATCGGTGGACCCGACGGACAACCAGCTCGACCTGCGGATCGACGGGCCCGGGCTGTTTCAGGTCCGCGTGATCCACGACGGGGACCCGATCGTGGGATACACGCGGGCCGGGAACTTCACCATGAACTCCGAAGGCACGCTGGTGTTGGGCAACACGCTGGGCACGCCGATGGAGCCGCCGATCACGATTCCCACCGACGCGATCGACATCGCGATTGGGTCCAACGGGGAGGTCCGCGTTCGTCAGCCCGGGTCGCCGACCCTGAACACCGTCGGGCAGATTCAGCTGGCGCGGTTCGTGAACCCGGAAGGCCTGCGCCAGATCGGGACCACGCTGTTCGCCGAGACGGACGCGTCCGGGCCGCCGGTCACCGGCGACCCGCAGTCCGACGGGTTGGGCTCACTTCAGCAGGCGCAGTTGGAGATGAGCAACGTCGAGCCCGTGCGGGAGCTGATCTCGCTGATCACGACGCAGCGGGCATTCGAGCTGAACAGCCAGTCCATCCAGAGCGCCGACCAGTCGCTCCAGGTGGTGAGTAACTTGAGGCGGTTCTAACAGGGAGTGAGGGCTCTTACGCAGCAGGGCGGAAGTCGAAACGGCAGGATGCAATCATGAGTTGCAAGGAGTGCAGCCAAGTGAGCTTGTTTTCGCGGCCGGTGCGGCGAGCGGCGATGATCGCCCTATGCCTGTTGGCGCCGGCGTACGCGGCGGCGCATGCGGAGTCGGTCCGGGCGTGGCCGACCGCGGTCGTCGTCGACGACGACATCCGCGTCGCCGACGTCTGCATGCTGCAGGGGTTCGACGCCGAGGCGCACGAGCGGGTCACGGCGATCGTCGTCGCCCCGGCGCCAAAGCCCGGCGGATCGTCGCTGGTTCATCTGGACGACATCCGTTCCGCGCTGGTCCGTAACGGCGTCAACCTGGCCACCGTGATCGTGAAAGGTGCGTCGCGGTGCGCGGTGACTCGGCCCGGGGTTGCGGTTCGTCCGGCTTCGCCAGGCGGCGCCGACCGCGTGCCGGAGCAGGCTTCTGACGATCGAAACGCGCCGGGAAGGACGCTGCGTCAGGCGGTCCGCGACTTCTTCCGTGAGCAGGTCGAGCGGGCGGGCGGGACGCTGAACCTGACCTTCGGGCGGACGGCCAAACCCGTGCTGGATCTCTCGGAACCCGAGTTCGAGTTCGTCGTGCGGCGGCGGTCGGGTCGGACGTTGGGGATGGTCAGCCTCGAGGTCGTGGTCCGTCGTCAGGGCAAGACCGTTCAAGTCGTTCCCATGGTGGTCACCGCCAGTTTCACGAAACCGGTGGTGGTGGCGCAGCGGTCGATCAACGCCAAGGCGACGGTCAGCCCCCAGGATGTCCAAGTCGTGGATATGACGTTCACGCAGTTCAATCAGGCCGGTCTGTCCGACCCGGCCCGGGCGATCGGGCAGCGGGCCAGGCGGTTCATTGCCGCCGGCGAGACGATCCACCTGCGGCAGCTGGAGCCGGTGCCGCTCGTGCACCGGGGTCAGATCGTGGACGTGCACGCGATGGTCGGAGGTGTCAGGGTCGTGACATCGGCCAAGGCGATGCAGAGCGGCGCTTATGGGGACGTGATCGAGTTGCGGAGCCACGACGGCAAGCGGCGGACGATCTCGGCCGTGGTGACCGGTCCCCGCCGGGTCGAAGTGCGCCCGGCCGGGGCCAAGGACCGGGACGGAGGAATCCTGCTGGCAGGAGCGGCGGAATGAGAAGGCGACCGACCATTTGGCAACCGGCATCGGGACCTTGGGGCGGGTGGAACGCCCGGCCTGCGGCGGTTCTGCAGTGGCTTGTCGTGGCGTCATGTCTGGCGGTCTGGGTGTCGCCGGCGGCGTGGGGGCAGTCGACGTCGATTCGCAAACGTCACGCGACGAGCCAGCCGGCGCCGGAAAGCGGCCGGGAGAAGACGCGCTACGAAGGCCACAAGACGCTGGAGCGGAATTCTCTGATCGCGGTGCCCGCCCTGCCACCCAAGACGTTCAAGGTCCACGACCTGATCACGATCATCGTGCGGCAGCAGCGCAAGTTCGAGTCCGACGCCGAGCAGGAATCCAAGAGCAAGTTCGAAATCAACAGCGAACTCGACGCGTTCCTGAAGTTCATCAGCGGCGGCGTGGGCTCGGCGACGTTCCGGCGGGGTCACCCGAATATCGACTACAAGTTCGATTCCAAGCTGAAGAACGAGGCGGACAAGGAACGCGAGGACAAGCTGACCACGCGGATCACCGCCGAGATCATCGACGTCAAGCCGAACGGCAACCTGGTGTTGCAGGCGAGAAACGAGATCAAGTTCGACAATGACACCGCCATCATGACGCTGACGGGCACGTGCCGCCAGGTCGACGTCACTCCCGACAACACGGTGCTGAGCACCCAGCTGGCGGACTTGAAGATCGACAACATCAACACCGGCGCGGTGCGGGACGGGTCGCGGCGGGGCTGGCTGACGCAGGTTCTTGATTTCCTCAAACCCATTTAGGGGGTGTGGTGTGCAGATCGGACGTACAGGCATCATCGCAATCGCAATGCTGGTCTTCGCGGCCGGCCTCCGGGCCGACGAGGTCACCTGCCAGATCGCCGACATCACGCACCTCAAGGGTCAGCAGATCAACCGGCTGGTCGGGATGGGGCTGGTCGTCGGCCTCAACGGCACGGGCGACGGTGACGATTATGCGCCGTCGATGCGGGCGCTGGCCGAGGCACTACAGAATCTGGCCGCCCCCGTCGTATCGTTGGACGAGTTGAAGGACAGCAAGAACGTTGCCTTAGCGTTCGTGGAGGTGACGGTGCCCGACAACGGCGTACGGGAAGGGGACCGCCTCGACGTGCAGGTATCGACGTTCGGAGGTGCCAGCAGCCTGCAAGGCGGGCGCCTGCTCCCCGCGCCGCTCGTGCACCACGATACGACGATCCGCACGCTGTTCGGGTTTGCCGGCGGCCCGGTGCGGCTGATTGACGAGAACATCCCGACTCGGGCCATCGTCGAGGGCGGCGCCGTGATGGAAGAGGATGTGCTGTTGGGGTATCTGGTCCGTGGTCGCGACCTGCCTTACACGAATGACTGGATCGAGCCGGGCCAGCAGTATGTCACGTTCGTGCTCGACGACAGGCACGCCAGCTGGGCGATGGCCCACGAGGTTGCCGTCACCATTGACTCGGAACTCGCCCTGGCCGCGGACGTGGACCACGTCGCCATGGCGGTCGACCCCAAGAACATCCTGGTGGCGGTTCCCGACGCGCAGGTGGCGTCCTCGTGGATCCGCGACATTGAGATGCTGCAACTGCTGGTTCCCAACGGTGAGGCGAGGGTGACAATTAACCGGCACACCGGAACGATCGTGGTTTCGGGCAACGCCGCCCTTTCGCCGGTTGTCGTATCCCAGAAGGGAATGACGGTGACGATTCTGCCCCTTGGGCCGGAGGGAACCGACCCGGGCGCGGCAGCCCTGAGCGGCCCGCAGACCTGGGTGGGGCTCGACCCGAGTCAGGCAGGCGGGACCACGGTGAACGATCTGCTCGGCGCGTTGAATCGCCTGAGCGTTCCGGTCGAAGACCGCGTCGCGATTCTGACCGAGATTCATCGACTGGGAAAACTGCACGCGAAACTGTTGTTCGAGGAATAACGGTGATCGGATCTGTCACGGGAGAAACAGCGCATGCCGTCGGGCCGGCCGCCCGAACCGTCGACGCCCGAGAGGCGGCCGAACGGAAGGTGCGAGAGACCTTGGACCAGGCCTACGGCACCGTCTTCTACGGCACGTTGCTCAAGCAGCTTCGCGCGAGCAGCCTGAAGGGCGAGTACATGCACGGCGGCCGGGGGGAGGAGGTCTTCCAGGCCCAGCTCGATCAGGTGCTCGTGGAGCGAATCAGTGACGCTCGCGGGTTTGATCTCGGCGAGGCACGAATCCGGGAGCTGGTCGATCAGCAGATGCGGGTTGACAAGATCAAGGAGCGGTTCCACCAGACCAGGAGTGCACACGCGTGAGAACGAAATCCGCTAGCGACAACATTGCGACGTTGCTGACGCTGCTGGACCGGCTCGAGCGGCGGCACGGAGAGTTATACGGTGTCATTCGCGACAAGATCGACCGGATGCGGGCGTCGGACGTCGACGGCATGCGCTACTGCATCGAGCGCGAGTCCGAGCTCGTGAACGAGATTACCGAGCAGGAGGGGCTGCGCCGGCAGCTGATGATGCGGATCGGCCAGGAGCTGGGCGTTGCCTCGCACACCGCGCGGGCGATGAACCTGCGGGAACTGGCACGACGGGTGGAGGAGCCCCGGCGGGGCGAGTTGATCGAGATGGCGAATCGATTGCGGACCACGGTTGCCAACGTGGCCCAGGGCAATCGGGTGGCGGGGCTGATCGCCCGCGAAACGCTCCGTCACTTCCGTCACGTGTTCTCCGCCATAACGTCGACTGACGGCGGCAGGGCCGACGGATACACGCAAGGTGGCGAACGTCAGTCGGTATCTCAACGGCAGCTTCTGGATGCGGTGGGATAGACTCGCAGTGGCGAAGGGACGGAGCGACGAAGCAACGAACTGACTGAATGAACCTGGCCGCGACCCAAAGGGGACGCAATCATGGGAATGATCTCGGCAGCATTGGAAATCGGGCGCAGCGCCGTCATGAGCTATCAGGGCGCCATGCAGGCGGTCGGTGTCAACGTCGCCAACGCCGGGAACCCCGACTACACCCGCCAGACCGCCGGACTCTCCGCCCTGCCCGGCATCCCTATAGGCCACGGGTTGCGCCCCGGCGCGGGCGTAGCTTTGTCATCGCTGAAGCGCAACCTCGACGAGGCGTTGGAAGCCCGGATTCGTGCCGCGGTCGGCGAACGGGAGTCGGCGATGGCCGAGAGCGACTGGGTTCACCGCATCGAGACGTTCTTCGACGAGCTGACCGGGGCGGGGATCTCGACATTGTTGACCGACTTCTTCAACGCCCTCAGCGAGGTGCAGAACAGTCCGGAAGATGTCGCGTTGCGCAGCGTGGCCATCGCGGCCGGGTCGAACCTGGCCGGCTCGATCGGGCGGCTGCGGGCGGAGCTGCTGGCGATGGGTGAGGAGCTCAATGAACAGATCGACCTGCTGGTCGATACCGCCGACGGGCTCGCCGCCGAAATCGCCGACCTGAACGCGCGGATCGTGGCTGCCGAAGCCTCCGGCCGCGCCCAGGCAAACTCCCTCCGTGATCAGCGCGATGCCCGGCTGCGCGATCTGAGCGAGATGTTCGACGTGACCGTGCGGACACAGCCGGACGGGTCGATCTACGTATACATCGGCAGCGAAGCCCTCGTCCAGGGCGGGGTCTCCCGAGGACTGAAGACGGAACAAGTCGTTGACGGCGAGTTTGTGCGGTCGGTGGTCTACTTCGCCGACACGAACGCCCAGGTTGTTGTCCGGGGTGGGCGGCTCGAGGGGCTGCTCAACGCGCGCGACAACCAGGCCTACGGGCGGATTGCCTCGGTGGACCAGTTCGCCGCCGGGCTGATCAGCGAGGTCAACCGTGTTCATTCCGACGGGCAGGGATTGATCGGTTTCACGTCGGTAACGGGGACGTTCGACGTGATGGACGTCTCGGCGGCGTTGAACTCGCCCGAGGCGGGGTTACAGAACCCGCCCCAGCACGGCAGCTTCTTCATCACCGTGGCCGACGACGCCACCGCGACGCCCGTGTCGTATCAGATCAACATCGATCTGGACGGCATCGGGACCGACACGTCACTCGAGACGCTCGTGGACGACATCAACGCCACCGTGGTCGGAGTCACCGCGTCCATCACGCCCGACAACCGCCTGCAGCTTGTCGCCGACACGGGCTACACGTTCACGTTCGGGCACGATTCCGACTCGTTCCGTGAGGACACGGCCAACGTGCTGGCGGCGCTGGGTGTGAACACGTTCTTCGACGGGTCGACGGCCGCTGACATATGTGTCAACGCTGCGCTGGAGGCCGACCCGAGGCTGCTTGCCGCTTCGCTGACCGGTCTGACGGGTGACGGGGACAACGCCGGGCGCATCACCGGCACGCTCAACACGCCCAGCGACCTGCTGAACGGCTCGTCGATTCTGGAGTTCTACAACAACATGGCCACCGAGGTTGCCGTCGCGGGCTCGGCGGCCCACACGGGGCTTGAGTCGGCGGCCGCGGTTCTCTCGGCGCTGCAGACGCAGAAGGAGAACATCAGCGGTGTGAGCCTCGACGAAGAAGCCATCGAGCTGGTCAAGTACGAGCGGGCGTTTCAAGGCGCCGCCCGGTATCTGGGCGTCGTCGAGAACATGATGTCGGAGATGATGAACATTATCCGGTAGGCGGCGCCTGGGGTGAGCCGGGGCGCCTTTGCCCTGGAATCGGATTGAGGATAAGGCCATGGCACTGGGTTCCATCAACGTTACTCGCGTCAGCCACAACATGCGAACGCAATCGATGCTCGAATCGATGCAACGCGGGCAGCTACTGCTGTTCACGGAGCAGGCCCGGTTGGCCGCCGGGCGCAGGTTCCTGGCCCCGAGCGAAGACCCGGCGGCGGCGGCCCAGACCCTTCACATGTCCGAGATCCTCGAGCAGCGCGAGCAACTGGTTCTCAACGTGCAACACGGCGACAACATGCTCACAGCCGCGGACAAGGCGTTGACCGACGCCAACGACCTGCTCGTAGAGGCCCACGGCATCGCCAGCCAGAACCTCGGTTCGCTGGCCAGCGAAGACGAACGCGAAGCCGCCGCAGAACTGATCGCCTCCATCATTAATCGGTTCGCGGTGGTGGCGAACCGGCAGTTCCAGGGGCGGTACCTCTTCGCCGGACGCGACTCGGGCGAACAACCCTTCAACTGCGCCGACGGCGGCATCATCTACACCGGCGACACCGGGAGGCTCAGCGTGCGCGTCGGGGAGACTGAACTTGACACCGTCAGCTTCTCTGGTGACGAGGTGTTCGGCGCGCTGACCGGACGCGTGGGCAGCCAGGTGGACCTGGACCCGAGGCTCACCGAGGACTCGCGCCTGGAAGACATCAACGGCGCGAACAACATGGGCATCCGCAGGGGGCAGTTGATCATCAACGAGGAAGGCGGGGCCGGTGTCTTCCAGGTCGATCTGACCGGGGCCGACACCATGGGCGACGTGGTTGACCTGATCAACCAGGCGGCGGCGGAAGCGGGAGCCACGGTGACGGCATCCCTGACCGACGACGGCCTGCAGATTGAGCCCGGGGCAAGCCCCGTCTCGGTGACCGACACGAGCACCGGGATCATCGCATCGGACCTCGGCGTGCTGACTCCTACGCCTCAGGCTGCCGTCATCGTCGGCGCGGACCTGAACGTCCGTCTCACCGCTACCACTCGTGTGGAAGACCTGATGGATGGGGCGGGTGTGAACCTCGACGACTCCATTCTGATCACCAACGGCGCCCTGACGGCGGTCGTGGACCTTAGTGAGGCCGAGACCGTTCAGGATATCCTCAACAAGATCAAGAACGCTCACGTCAACGTCGTGGCCAAGATCAACGCTGAGGGTACGGGAATCGACGTCATCAACCTCGTGTCTGGGACGGCGATGAGCGTCGGCGAGAACGGCGGCACCACCGCCACCGACCTGGGAATCCGCTCCTCGGACCTCGATACGCTGCTGTCGGATCTCAACGACGGGCGGGGCGTGGAAACGGAGATCGGCGAGGACGACATTCGCATCACTGCCAAGGACGGCAGCACCGTGGACATCAACCTCGACGGGGCCGAGACCATCGGCGACGTCATCGACATCATCAACGCCGCAGCCGCTGCGGCTGGCGTCGCCGTCACTGCATCACTGGCCGAGGTCGGCAACGGAATTCGCATCGTGGACGCCACGGGCGGAGCGGGACCGCTGATCGTCTCCCGGCTCAACCTGTCCTACGCTATCGACGATTTGGGTCTGGAGAAATTCGCCAGCGATCCGGCGACCGAGCTGGTCAGCGACGACACGAACCTGATTCGGGCCGACAGCGTGTTCACCGCCCTGTACGACCTCGAACGGGGGCTGCGGAACAACAGCGACCGTGAGATCACGATGGCCGCCGAGCGCCTCCATGAGTTCACGGAGGACATGACGCGGGTGCGGGGCGTAATCGGGTCACAGTCGAAGTCGTTCGAGGATCGCCTGACGCAGCTGGAGAATGTCAAGTTCTCGACGCAGGAGTTCCTGTCGCAGATCAAGGACGTGGATTACGCGGAGTCAATAACGAGATTCCAGCAGTACCAGACGGCGCTACAGGCGTCGTTGATGGTGGGCTCTCGTTTGATGGGCCTGTCCCTGATGGACTTCATCTAGGGAGGGCTGGACGAACGGAGGGGAAGACAGCGTGGAAACGCGATGGTGTTCAGCCGCGACCCCAAAGGGGTGTGCCGAGGCACGAGGGAACCATGGTCAGCATGACCGCTCACAGCGACAACGCGAACCGAACGGCGGACGGGTGGCCCGGTCGCCGGATCGAAACGGTTGCCCGTATGGAGACGGGCCGCGGGTCACATCCGTGTCAGGCGGATCCGCACCGAGTTTGGGTGCCGTGCTCTCATCCGGTCGATGGTCGACCGGCTCGGCCCCGAGCGAACCGAATAGGAAGGGCCACAGGAGAGACGCGATGATCATTGAAACGTCGCGCTTTGGACAATTGGATGTGGACGACCGGCGATTCATCGCCTTCAAGCAGGGGATCCTCGGCTTCCCCGAGCAGAAGAGGTACGCGCTGGTCCAGACGGGCAGCAACAGCGGGTTCTATTGGCTTCAGGCGGTGGATCGCCCCGATCTGGCGTTCATTGTCTGTGATCCTCGGCTGTTCGTCACCGACTACCGTGCTCCGATCAAGGCGGAGGAGTTGGCGTCGATCGGGCTGGACAGTCCGGACGACGCGCAGGTCTTCGTGATCGTCAACAAGGTGGACGACATGTTGACCGGCAACCTCCAGGGGCCTCTGGTGATCAACGTCCAGGTACGGACGGGGCGCCAGCTGGTGCTGAGTGACAAGCGCTACTCTACGCGGCACCCGCTCATGCGCTTGCCGAAGAGCGAGGCTGTCTGCCAGAGCGCCTGATCGGACCGGGTAGCCGGACTGGTTGCCCATCCCGTATAATGGGGGCAGACTCGAGTCTGAGTTTCGGGCACCCGGTCCGCGTTCGGTGAACGTGCCCGTGGCAGGTCTGGTGCGACGAGCGCCGTAGCGCGTGCGTGCACCTGGCGAGGATGAACGAGCTCACAGGTCGCAGACCGTGGGCGTCGGAAGCCACGGGCCTGAACGAGGCATCGGCATGACCAAGGAAGGAGCCGAGGATGTTGGTGCTAAGCAGAACCCGCGATGAAACGATCATGATCGGCGATGACATCGAGATCACGGTCGTGGATATACGCGGAGACAAGGTCCGACTGGGCATCAACGCGCCGGTGCACATTCCGGTGCATCGAAAGGAAGTCTACAACGCGATACAGCGCGAGAATGAACAGGCTTCCCGCATCAAGCCCGCGGACGTGTCGTCAGCAACAAACGTTTCGGAGTCCGATACACAGTCCCGAGACCGGCGCAAGAAGCGCTAGTCTGTCCGCCCACGGCGGACCGCCCCCCGGGTGACGCGGTCGCGACATGATGCCGGCCCGCTTCCTCCCGGAGCCAGGGGTGTCTGAGTCAATCCCGTGCGGTTCGTGCCCGAAACCGACACGGAGCAATCAGGGAGGATTGCACAATGAGTCGAATCACCACCAATATTCCAGCCGTCGTTTCCCAGAGGCACCTCGCAATCGCGCAGAACGATCTGCGCGTCTCGCTGGAACGCCTCTCCAGCGGTCTGAGGATCAACCGGGGGGCGGACGACCCCGCCGGGCTGATCGTGTCCGAGCGATTGCGCTCCGAAGTCGGAGCCGTACGCCAGTCGATCCACAACTCCGAGCGGGCGATCAACGTCATCGCGACGACAGAAGGCGCGCTCAGCGAAGTCAACGCGCTGTTGAACGACATCAACGCCCTGCTCATCGAAGCCGCCAACCGGGGCGCCTTCTCCGACGAAGAGGTGGCCGCGAACCAGTTGCAGATCGACTCCGCCATCGATTCGATCAACCGCATCGCCAACACGACCACCTTTGCGGGGCGCAAGCTGCTCGACGGCTCGCTCGATTACGTCACCAGCGGGGTGGTCTACACGGACCTGGCGGACGTTCAGGTGCTCGGAGCCAAATTCGGAAGTCGAGATTACATCGACGTCGAACTCGAGGTCACCTCGGCGGCTGAGCACGCCCAGCTCGAGTACACCGGGGCGGGTATCGGCGCCTCCGCCGTCACCATCGACCTGCAGGGCCCCGACGGGGTCGCCACTCTCAGCTTCCCCGCCAGCGCCACCGCCAACGACATCGTCGAAGCCGTCAACACCCAATCGGACGCCACCGGGGTGGTAGCCTCCGCTACGGGCGGCGGTGTCGTCTTCCGCACGGAGGGATACGGCTCGGACCAGTTCGTGCAGATCAAAGAGGTCTACGGAAGTGCCCCGTTCGTGGTGACCGACCCCCTCGCCGGAGGTGCGATCCGGTCGCGCGCCTACGGGCACGATGCCGAGGGCACGATCAACGGAGCGCCCACCGTGGGCGACGGGCTGGTGCTGCAACTCAATTCGTTCCTGCTCGACGTGCAGATCACGCTGGACGAGGACTTCGGCATCGGCTCGACCGAATTCGCCATCACCGACGGGGGGTCGCTGTTCCAGCTCGGGCCGCGCATCAACACGAACCAGCAGGAGAACATCGGTGTTCGTGCGATGCACGCCAACAAGCTGGGCAACCGCATTGTCGGGTTCCTTTCCGAGTTGCAGGACGGCCAACGACTGTGCCTGCGGAACGTGAGGGAGCTTCAGACCGCGTCCGACGTGGTGAACCTGGCGATCGACCAGGTGTCGATCCTCCGTGGTCGACTGGGGGCGTTCGAGCGGAACACGCTGCAGGCCAACATCGGCCAGTTGCAGATCACGGCCGAGAACCTGACGTCCTCCGAGTCGGTCATCCGCGACACCGACTTCGCCGAGGAAACGACCGAACTCACGCGCGCCCAGGTGCTGGTGCAGGCGGGTAACAGCATCCTGGCGATCGCCAACGCCCAGCAGCAGAACGTGCTCACACTGCTCGGCGCGTAAAGCGGACTGCGTTGATGGTGGCCGCAGTCGATCTGGCGGGCAGGGGGCCTCGAGACCCACGGGGTGCCCTGCCCGTGCGGCTGCGCGCGGTTCCTCGGTGCCGGGCCGGGCGCATCCGACATCGTGCGAGCGATTACGGCAGTACCGATTCGTTCTCCGATCCGTCGCAGACGATCACTTCGCATTCCGGCAGGGCCTCGAGAAACGCCCGCCCGTACCGTTTGCCATGCACTCGCGAGTCGAGGATGACCACGATACCCCGGTCGTTCTGCGTCCGGATCAGTCGCCCGAAGCCCTGCTTGAAACGCAGAATGGCCTCGGGCAATTGGAAATCGGCAAACGGATTGCCCCCGCGGCGGCGGATCTGCTCGATCCGGGCTTCCACCGCCGGATGATCGGGCACTGCGAACGGCAGTTTGACGATGATCACGTTGGACAACGCCTGCCCGGGCACGTCCACGCCGCTCCAGAAACTGTCGGTCCCGAAAATGACGCTGCGGGGTTCGCGGCGAAAGCGCTCGAGCATCTGCGACCGCGTCAGGTCACGACCTTGCACCATGGACTTGATGCGCATCGCGTCGAGGGCGGCGCCGAGCCGGTCTGCGCACCGGTTCATCATGGCGTAGCTCGTAAAAAGCACGAACGCCCGCCCGTCGGTCATGCGGAGGTACTTCTCGATCGTGGCGCACGCCTGCGGGATGAACGCGTCGAAGTTGTTCGGGTCGGGCAGCGAGGTCTCCACGTACACTTTGACCTGGCGGGCGAAATCGAACGGCGAACCCAACCCGCAGGTCCGGGCGTCGGGCAGGTTCAAGCGATGGCGGATGTAGGCGAACGCATCCTGCGGGCCGGTGGTCAGCGTGGCGCTGGTCAGGACCACGCTGGGCACGACGCCGAACAACGCGTCTTTCAGGCACGCCCCGACGTCGACCGGCCTGCCCTTAAGCGTGACACGATGGTGTCGCTCCTGCTCCGTTTCAATCCAGTACACCCAGTCCTCGTGCTCCTGTTCCAGCAGTTCCTCGAGCAGGTCCGCCAGGCCCATGGTCCGTTCCATCAGGGCGTTGGTCTCGAACCGGTCGCCCTCGTCGCCGGACAGGTTCCGCACCGAGCGCAACTTGCCGTGCAGATCACGCAGGGCGTCACTGACGGTGTTCCTGACCGGCGGTGGCTCCGCCAGCCGGCCGTTCGACCGTCCGTGCGTCGTCTGCCATGAGACCAACTCGTCAACGAATCTAGACAGCACGCCGCGTGTCTTGCTCACCGCCCGGATGGCGGCGTCGGCGTGGAAACAGGTCAAGTGTCCGTGCTTCGTCCGCTCGTTGTACAGTGAGTTGAGCAGGTGTCGGATCTGGGCGTCGGAGACATGGAGTCCGAAGTGGTCCGCCGCCACGTCCTCGATGGTGTGGGCCTCGTCCAGGATCGCCACATCATAGTCGGGCAGGATGCCAGCACCCTGCGCCCGAACGGCCAGGTCCGCGAAGAACAGGGCGTGATTGACCACGAGCAGGTTGGCGTGTTCCGCCCGACGTCGCGCCTGCTGAAAGAAACACCGCCGGTAGTGCGGACAACGGCGGCCCATGCAGTTGCCGCGTTCGCTGCGCACCCAGTTCCAGACCGCGGCCGACGGCTGGGGTGACAGATCCGACAGGGATCCGTCGCGGGTCTGGCACGCCCATGCTTCGATCCGCCGCATCTCCGCCTCGGCGTCGCGAGAATCGAAGAGTTGGCCCTGCCGCCTGCTGGCCCGGGCCAGCCGACGCAGGCCGACGTAGTTGGCCCGACCCTTCACCAACACTGCCGAAAACTCATACGGCAACACCGACTGGAGAAACGGAATGTCCTTGCTGATGAGTTGCTCTTGCAAGGCGATCGTGTGTGTGCTCACGACGACGCGCTGGCCCAGACGCGCCACCCGGTCGATCGCCGGGCACAGGTAGGCGAAGCTCTTGCCCACCCCCGTCCCCGCCTCCACCAGCAGGTGCTCCCGGTCCTCGAACGCCGCCGCCACCGCGCCGGCCATGTCTTCCTGCTGAGGCCGATGCTCATAGTCGGGCAGTCGGCGAGCGATCAATCCGGTGCGCCCCAGGATCTCCTCAACATCCATGACCGCCTACCCCCCTTACACGGACCACCCTATACCGCGCGCGGCCTGAAGACGCAATTCCACCCGCCAAGGGCTGGAGGGACCGGTGGACGCATACGTGTTACCGTTTCCGCGGAACATCATTAGCAGCAGAGTTTTTCGGCCGGCCGTTCGGTTGGCCGCAGGCCCGGTTCCGTGCGGTTCCTCCCGGGGCTTGTTACGCTTTGGCAAGCAGTTCGGCGATCTGGATGCCGTTCAGCGCGGCGCCCTTGCGGAGTTGGTCCCCGGCGACGAACAGGTCGATGCCGCAGCCGTCGGGCTGGCTGATGTCCTGGCGGATGCGCCCGACCAGAATGTCGTCCGCCCCGTCCGCCTCGATGGGCATGGGGAAGTGCTGCGGACGGCGCTCGTCCACCACCCTCACGCCGGGGGCGTCGGAGAGGATCTCGCGGACCGCTTCCGGCGTCATGGGGTCCGCGAAGGTCAGGTTGATCGACTCGCTGTGGGCCCGCATGACGGGAACGCGGATGCAGGTCGCGGTGACGGCCAGTTCCGGTTCGTGGAAGATCTTCCGCGTCTCGCGGACCATCTTGATCTCCTCTTCATTGTACCCGTGGTCCCCGATCGTCGAGTTGTGCGAGAAGAGGTTGAACGCGATGGGAAACGGGAACGCCCGAGGCTTCGGCGGCTTGCCGGCCAGCACGTCGCGGGACTGCTCTTCGAGTTCCTGCATCGCGCTGAGCCCGGCGCCGCTGGCCGCCTGGTACGTGCTGACCACGATCCGCCGCAGTCGGTTCACGCGATGCAGTGGGAACACCGGCACCGCCATGATGATCGTCGAGCAGTTCGGGTTGGCGATGATGCCCTGATGGTTTCTGGCATCGTCCGGGTTAATCTCCGGCACCACCAGCGGAACGGTCGGATCCATGCGAAAGGCCGAGGAGTTGTCGATGACGACGGCCCCGGCGGCGGCGGCTTTCGGGGCGAACTCGCGACTGCGCCCCCCGCCAGCGCTGAAAAACGCGATATCGATGCCCTCGAACGATGCGTCAGCCAGGTCCCGGACCTCGTGGGGGTGCCCGTTGACGTCGACCGTCGTGCCCATGCTGCGGGTGGAAGCGAGCAGGGTGAACCGCTTCGCCCTCAGGCCTCGCTCCTCGATCAGGCGGATGAACTCCCTGCCCACCGCCCCGGTGGCTCCGACGATGGCAACGTTGTCAAACATGGCCGATGGCATCTGTAACAGACTCGCGCATCCAACGGACTCTACGACTTGGTGACGGTAGTGTCTTCGCCTGACGGCGTCAATGCATCGGCGGATGCGCGTCCCATCTTGCGAGTAACATGGTGTTACGGGCAGGGTTGACGCCCCGTACCCGGGGTCGCTAGACTACTCGCCTTTTGGCGGGCGTGTCCAGTCGGATTGAGACCGGAGGCATTGGGCCTGTTGCCCGCAGCATCGTTCGACCTCGCGCCGGTCAGGCTCGGGGTCGTCGGAGCCATGTGCCGATAATGCGTCGCCGGCCGCCGGACAAGAAGCCGACCTGGGTGCGGCATACCGGCATGGGGCTGGAGTTTGCCGCGGTGGTGGCGGGCTTTGCGCTGGTCGGATACTGGATCGACCGTCACTATGATACGAGCCCCTCGGGCGTCCTGGTCGGGGCCGTACTCGGCTTGATCGGTGGTACCTATAATCTGGTTCGCGAGTCCCTGGCGGCGTTCAAGCGATTCGAACGGGACGGCGACAGCGAGCCGGATCAGGACGAGCAGGACTAAGCAGGTAACCCGGTGAGATCGTTCGGCCACACCTACGCTCGACTCATCCTCGCCAGCATCGGGACGGCAGCGGCGATTGCGGTGCTGGGATATTACCCCACGCTGCGGGTGGCCGGGCCCGATGCGATCGGCGCCATGATCGCCGGGATCATCATCAGCATGGTTGCCGGCCTGGTCGGTGCGGTGCCCATCGGTCTGGCGGTGCGTGGCGATCCAACGAAGGTGCCGAATGCCATCCTGATGGCTACGGCGATACGGTTCGTTGTGGTCCTGGCCCTGACGGCGTCGGTCGTTTTCGGCAGCGCGTTTGACCGTGACGTGCTGGGTCTGTGGGTGGGTATTTCCTACTTGGCGATGTTGGTGGTGGACACGTCGTATGCCGTCCACATCGTCGGGAGAGTGCGGGGCGACCGGCGATGACGGGATTGCTAGGCGCAGGTTCCAGCCCGTTGGACCACGTGGTACAGTGGGAATACGTCCAACGCGGCGGCCTCACTCTTCTGTCCAACCAGATCGCCATGCAGATCCTGGCGGCGGTGCTGCTGATCCTCCTGTTCCCGCGGTTGGTGCGCCTTGCCAGCACGGGCGACACCGTGCGCGACCTGACGCCGAGAGGCTTCGGGAACTTCATCGAGACCATCTGCAATTACCTGCGCAACGAGGTGGCCCGACCGGCGCTGGAGCGGCACACGGATCGCTTCATCCCCTACATCTGGTCCGCCTTCTTCTACGTTTTGTTCTGTAACCTGCTGGGGCTGCTCCCGCTCGAGCCGCTGACCCGCCCGCTGGTCCGTGCGATCTTCCCCCACGCCCATCACGGCATCGGAGGCTCCGCCACCGGGAATATCTGGGTCACCGGCACGCTGGCGTCCTGCACGATGGTCATGATCGTCTTCAACGGCCTGCGGATCGGGGGCGTGCGATACCTCGCGCACTTTTGTCCCGGTCCGCTCTGGCTGGCGCCGCTGCTGGTGCCGGTCGAGATCATCGGCCTGGTAGCCAAGATCTTCGCCTTGTGCGTTCGTCTGTTCGCGAACATGGTGGCCGGTCACGTGCTGCTGGCCGTCCTGCTCAGCTTTATCTTCGTGGTCGGCGCAGAGAGCTTCGCCGGCGGTCTGGGCGTGGGAGTGCTGGTGGTGTCCGTCAGCGTGGCCTTTTACATGCTGGAGATTTTCGTCGCGTTCCTGCAGGCGTTCATCTTCACGTTTCTGACCACGCTGTTCATCGGGCAGGCAATCGTCCTTCATCATTCTGACCATGAGGGAGATCATGGCCGTGCGAAGGCCGCCCACGAGTAGGCGTGGTGTCACGGTCGTGGGGAGACGGGCTTTCCGGCCTGTCGCCTGCGGCGTGCAGAAGCCCGAGGAGCGGATGAGACGGGTCGACGAGAATTCTGATTCGCCATGCCCGGAGCCGTGGGGCAAACGGGCCGCGAGGCGTGACTGCGATGGCGAGAACTACGCTGCCTGCCCCCACCAGGCAGCACTGTTGGAGAAAGGGTAGGTTGATGAGAATCACGAGAGGAACTCTGGCGTTAACGTTGATTGCCGCCGGACTGCTTCTGTCGGCCACAGCCCCTGCGCGCGCGGCGGAGGAGGAAGCTCCGACCGACCAACCGGCTGTTGCACCGAGTAATGGAGGCCTCTTGGACTCGATCGGCGCCAAGGGCATCGGCGGTGGGATCGGTGTCGGTCTCGTCGTGATGGGGGGCGCAGCCGGGATCGGTCGGATCGGCGGCAGCGCGGTTGAGTCGATGGCCCGCCAACCCGAGGTCGCCGGTCAGATCTCCACGGCCATGATCATCACCGCGGCCATGATCGAAGGTGCGACGCTCTTCGCGGTGCTGGGTTGCTTCATCGCTCTGGTGTGATAACGATTCCGGCTGACGCGGCGCCTGGTCCTTCAGCCCCTTGCCCGCTAAGGCGAACGCTGGATTGATATGATGATCGACAGAACGAAGCAACTGGTCTTGATGGTGTTACCCGCCCCGGTCCTACTGTTTGCGGACGGCGCGATGGCGGCGGCGGCCGAGGACTCACCGGGTCTGTTTACCGGGAACCTCGGGAACATCATCTGGACTCTCATCACGTTCCTGGCCGTGGTGTTTGTCCTGGGCAAGTTCGCATGGGGGCCGATCCTGCGCGCATTGCAGAAACGCGAGGAGTTCATTGGCGATTCGCTCCGGCAGGCCAAGGAGGACCGCGAGCAGGCCCAGGCCCAGCTGAAGGAATACACCGAACAGCTCGACAAGGCCCGGGCCGATGCATCGGCCATCGTCGACGAAGGGCGGCGGGATGCCGAGGTCGTCAAGCGCAGGATATCGAACGAGGCCCGGGCTGAAGCGGACGCCATGCTCGAACGGGCGAAACGAGAAATCGCCACCGCCCGAGACAGCGCGGTTAAGGAACTGTACCAGTTGACGGCCAAGCTCTCGACGGAGGTCGCCGCCCGGGTCATCCGGGCGGAACTCGACTCGAAAGCCCACGAGCGTCTGATTGAGGAGTCGATCGAGGAACTGGCGAGGCTGCGAGAGAGTAGGGATAACTGACTGACCCATGCCGGCTATTGACGACACCGCCATTGCGATCGCCCGCGTGTACGCCACCGCTCTGCTCGACTCGGCCGAGAGCGCGGGTGAAGTTGACGAGTTGCTCGCCCAGATGTCGGACCTGCAGGCCCTTCTGGAGAAGGACAAGGACTTCGCGGGATTGCTCTACAGCCTGGCCGTCGACGACGACGTCCGCCGTGCTCTTCTGGAGAAGCTTCGCGGCACAATGAGTGACCGCCTGCTCAACACGCTGCAGGTCTTGAACGACAAGGGCCGCATCCGCCTATTCCCGCAAGTGCACGAGGAGTATCGCCTGGCGATGGAGGCCCGCCGAGGCGAAGTCGACGCGCGCGTGACGACGGCCTACCCCTTGCCGATGCGCCTGCGGTCGCGATTGGAGATCGTGTTGTCGAGGCTGTCGGGACGGCGCCCGAGGCTCATCGAGGTCGTCGACGAGTCGATGATCGGCGGCATGGTCGTCCAGATAGAGGACGACAAATACGACGTGACGGTCTGCCGCCGGCTGAGGCAGTTGCACGACGATCTCGTCGAGCGCGCGTCACGTGAAATACACAGTGGAAAGCAGTACTTCGAAGAGGTGCAAACCTGAAGGTACACTCATGAAGTTCAAGGTGGACGAGATTTCCTCGGTCATCCGGCAGGAGATCGAGAATTACCGCAGCGAGGTCGACGTCTCCGAAGTCGGCAAGGTGCTCGAGGTCGGCGACGGCATCGCCCGTGTGTACGGATTGAGCAAGTGCATGGCCGGTGAGCTCGTCGAGTTCGAGGACGGCGCCTTCGGCCAGGTGCTCAACCTGGAGGAGACCTCCGCCGGCGTCGTGATTCTCGGGGAATACCTCGGCATCAAGGAAGGCGACGAGGTCAAGCGCACCGGGCAGCTGCTGTCCGTGCCCGTCGGCGACGTGATGATCGGGCGTGTGGTCGACCCGTTGGGGCGGCCGCTTGATGGGCGCGGTGTCATCGAGTCTCCTCACCGACGCCCCTTGGAGCACAAGGCCCCGGGCATCGCCGAGCGCCAGCCCGTCAACCAGCCGTTGCAGACCGGGATCAAGGCGATCGACAGCATGATCCCCATCGGCCGGGGGCAACGCGAGCTCATCATCGGCGACCGTAAGACCGGCAAAACCGCCATCGCCATCGACACGATCATCAACCAGCGCGGCGGCGACGTGATTTGCGTCTATGTGGCCATCGGGCAGAAGGAATCTACAGTGGCCAGCGTGGTCGAAGTTCTCCGCGAGCACAAGGCCATGGACTACACCATTGTGGTGTCAGCCCCGAGTTCGACGCCCGCGCCGTTGCAGTACATAGCCCCGTACGGTGGGGCAGCCATGGCCGAGTACTTCATGTACGAGCAAGGCCGACATACCCTGTGCATCTACGACGACCTGAGCAAGCAGGCGGCGGCCTATCGACAGTTGTCGCTGCTGCTGCGGCGGCCGCCGGGGCGCGAGGCGTATCCGGGCGACGTGTTCTACCTGCACAGCCGGCTCCTCGAGCGATCGTGCAAGCTGGCGGAGAGAAGGGTCATCGTTCGAAAAGGCGCCGCGGAGGACTCACTGCAGAGCGCCAACAACAAGACGTATATCGGCGTCCCTGGCCTGTGGGAAGCGGAGAAGGATCTCAAGGAACTCGGCGAAGCTGAGCACGAGATTCGCCGCGATCCGTCCAGCGGCGGGTCGCTCACCGCGCTGCCCATCATCGAAACTCTCGAAGGCGAAGTCGCCGCCTACATCCCCACCAACGTGATCAGCATAACCGACGGCCAGATTTACCTGGAGCCCGACCTGTACTTTGCCGGTGTCCGTCCGGCCATCAACGTCGGCATCAGCGTCTCGCGCGTGGGCGGCAACGCGCAGGTCAAGGCGATGAAGAAGATCGCCGGCTCGTTGCGACTGGATCTCGCTGCCTATCGCGAGCTGGAAGCGTTCGCCCAGCTGGGTACGGATCTCGACGCCGCCACGCAGAGGCAGTTGGACCGCGGCCGCCGCATGGTCGAGCTGCTCAAACAGCCACAATACGACCCGTACCACGTGTCCGACCAGATTCTGAGCATTACGGCCGGGTCGCTCGGCTTCCTCGACGATCTCGCCCTCAATCAGGTGCTGACGTTCGAGAAGGGGCTGCTGAAGCACTTCCACGACGAGTTCCCGGAAATCGCAGAGGAGATCACGCAGCGACAGACCGTCAGTGACGAGCTGTCGGAGAAGATCAAAGACGTGATCCGCAACTTCAAGACGCAGTTTGTCTCCGGGCAGGCCGCCGAGGCTGCAACGGCGTAGCCATCGAGAAGGAGCAACCGGTTCAGTCATGGCCAAGGCACGGGCAATCGACAAGCGACGCAAGACGGTCCGCAACATTCGCAAGATCACGCGAACGATGCAGTTGATCGCCACGTCCAAGTTCCAGCAGTCTCTGAAGCGAGCGACGGCCAGCCGGCCCTACACCGACAAGATCACCGAGCTGGTGGAGAAGATCTCATCGGCCGCCGGTGAGCAGATCGACCATCCGCTGCTGCGGGTCAACGAAGGTACCGGGCGGGCCCTGCTGTTCGTGATTACGTCGAACCGGGGCCTGTGCGGCGGGTACAACGCGTCGCTGCTCCGTCAGGCCAACGCTCAATGGAAAGAGAATGAAGCCGCCGACCGGCAGACCGAATTGCACGTGGTGGGCAGGAAAGGCATCGCCTACTTCACGTTCCTGCGCCGCAAGATCGCCCGATCCTATACGCGCCTCGGCGACACGCCGTCCTTTGACGATGTCGCCCCGCTTGCCGAGGCATTCATCCGCGACTACGCCGACCGGCAGATTGACGCCGTCGATGTCGTGTACACGCGGTTTGTCTCGGCAGGCCAGCAGGAGGCCACGTGTGTCCGGCTCCTGCCCTTCCAGCGCCCGGCGGCTGAGGAGCCGGAGCCGTCCGCCGCGCCGTCGGTGCAATACGACTACTCGCCGCCACCGGCGGAACTGATGGGCGAACTGTTGCCGGCGACCGTCAAGGTCCGACTGTTTCAGTATTTCATGGACGCCATCGTCAGCGAGAGTGCGGCCCGCATGGTGGCCATGAAAGCCGCCACCGACGCCGCCGACGACATGATCAAGAGCCTGTCCCAGCAGTTCAACCGCGCCCGGCAGACCCAGATAACGATGGAACTGCTGGACATCGTCGGCGGAGCACAGGCAATCGCGTAAGGAAGAGAAAACCGACGGGTTGGGGCATGGAGCGGGAGCAAGAGTACACTGGAGTCCGGTTGCGAGTTCGGCAGCGATCCGACGAGGTGCGCGCAGTTCAGCAAACGGTCCTCTCGACACTTGAGGGTCTGTGATGGCAAGTAACGGCAAGAACATCGGTAGAGTAACGCAGGTCATCGGCTCGACGCTCGATGCCGAGTTTGAAGAAGACAAGCTGCCCGCCCTGTACAACGCTCTGCAAGTCGACGTGGAGCGGAGGGTCCTCGGGGCTACCGAAAAGGAAACGCTGTGGTGCGAGGTGGCGCAACACCTGGGCGGCGGGCACGTGCGCGCGGTCGCCCTCGGCTCCACCGACGGACTCCAGCGCGGGGCCGAAATCACCGACACCGGCGGGCCGGTCAGCGTCCCCGTCGGCCACGTCACCCTCGGACGCGTCTTCAATCTCGTCGGCGAACCGATCGACGGCCGCGGACCCGTCGACGCGGACGAGTGGCGCCCCATCCACTCTCCCCCGCCAAACTTTCCCGATCTGACGCCCAAGACCGAGATCATGGAGACCGGC
>CP070691.1:2844420-2860427 GCA_020353195.1 Phycisphaerales bacterium
GCATGTCCACGGGGCTGATTTACTCGGTCAGCGAGGAGGCGTTCGCATGGGAGTTGGCCGAGCTGGCGAAGCAGGTGAAGCCTTACGGTGGGTTCTACGCCTCGCACGTGCGGGGCGAGACGGACGAGGTCCTGGACGCCATCCGCGAGGCAGTCTACATCGGGGAGATCGCCGAAGTCCCCGTGCAGATCTCCCACATGAAGGTGATCAACAAACGCAACTGGGGCGACATGGAGCGGTATCTCGACGTGATGAAGGCGGCCCGTGCGCGCGGCCTGGACGTTACCGGCGACCAGTATCCCTGGCGGGCGTCCGGCCCGGCCGCTCATTACAGGCTGCACAGACTGGCGGTCCGTGAAGCGATCCGGAACGAGTCTCCCGACGTCGTTCTGTTGAAGGACATGCCCGGCAAGTACGCGAAATATTCCGGGCGGCTGCTCACGGAGCTTCTGGACGGGGAAGGTATGACTCCGGAAGAGCTGATCGCGGATCTGAATCTGACGAGAGACTCGAAGGTCTTCGCCACGTATCTGTGCCTCGGGGACGAGGACGTGCGGCGCCCCATGAAGGAGGACTTCGTCATGGTCTGCACTGATTCTTCCCTGGCGTCACTGGAGGCGATCGAGAGCGGCAAGTGCCGGCACGAGCATCCCAGGAAGTTCCGGACGTATCCCGAGTTCTTCGCGAAGTACGTGCGCGACGGCGGTGTGTGCTCGTGGGAGCTTGGCGTGTACAAATGCACCGGACTGCCCGCAAAGAAAATGAAGCTGGTCGACCGCGGCGTGATCAGGCCGGGTGCGTTCGCCGATCTGGTGCTTCTCGACCCGGAGGAACTTGACCCGGGAGCGGACTATCGGGACCAGGCTCCCGTGCCCAAGGGCATTCGCTGGGTGTTTCTGAACGGCCAGCCCGTATTGAAGGAGGGTGAACTCACGAAGGCGCGGGCGGGCAAGGCCCTTCGGGCGTACGGCCACCGAAAGCCGTGATCGGCGAAGAGCCGTTGTCAGCGTGGAACAGGAGTGTCATGGGCACGGATTGTTACGATACTGTTGGCAGCACGTGCTTGAGGCGATCGGCCAGCAGGCGGTAGCCCTGCTCGTTGAGGTGCAGACCGTCGTAGGTCAGTTCGCTCCGTAGCTCGCCGTCATCGTTGACCACGTCGCGATAGAAATCCACATGGAGGCATCCGTAGGTTTGGGCAACGTGCCTGATGTGTGCGTTCAGCGGCGGCACGAAGGGGACGCAACACGCGAACCGCCCCGTCGTGGGCAGCTCGTTGACGATGCAGACTGGAACATGCGGGAGCCGGCGGCGAATCGCGGCAACGACCTGCTCGTAGCACTCGAAGATCTCGTCCAGCGATGGTTCACCCTGCCGTGCGAGTTCGCCGAGATCATTGATGCCGTTCTGGAAGAGGATGAACGACGGGCGGCAGTCGAAGACCGATACGTCCAGGCGGTGCAGGATACCGCGATCACCGATGCCCAGTCGATCCGAAGCGATACCCCGGTTGACGATCCGGTGCCCCGGCAGGAACTTGTCGGTATCGAACCACTCAAGATGCGAAGAGCCCAGGAACACGATGCCGCCCGGCTCCACCGTTTCGTTGGCGAAGACTTGCATGCGCTCGTGATAGTGTTTCTCTGCATCGATCACCGGCCGGCTCGCTGCGTGAGGTGGTGAACCACACTTACGGTCTCGAGATTCAAACGGGATCGGATTGACCGTCTCTCGCTTACGCTTCGGCATGAAGTGAATGTATCGCTGCGTGGTCCTCACGTCCAGATGCCCTGCCAGCGCGGCGATCTGGTCCTATGATCTCTCCCAGGCCATCAGACCCGAAACGAAGGAGTGCCCGAGCGTATGGTGGCTTTCTGACTCCTGTATCAAGTCAGCTGGAGGTTGATCGAAGTGAGTCGTCGCCCGTGTCGGTCCAGCAGATACGCGAGGAAGATCGCCATGAGTGTGTGCGGCCTGTTTCCCATTTTCGCAATCGCGCGGGCCGTCAGCATTCTCTGGCTGCCGTCCCACTCGAGGTTGATGGCTCCCGGTATGGCTCTCGCCTTGATCTTCGCCCAACCCGGGCTGCGCTCCAGATCCTTGAACTCTTCGACGTACAGCGGCTCGTGCTTGCCGCGGTTCAGGTCCTGGGCAACCAGTGTTCGAAGCGACTGGGGCGAGCCACCCCCTCTCCCCTTCCTGACGAATGCCTGCATTTGAATCTGCATCGCTGTACCTCACACCCGGGTTCCGATCACAAGTGTCTGAGAGAAAGCGCCTCGCCTATTCCCCGCCTGGCACCAAGATGCCCGACGACCGCCGTCTTCGTCCTGATTTACAAACAGACCGAAGCCACTCCGCAAGTTCTGAATGACTGGCCGGCACACCGGCAGCTTGCCGAGCATCATGAGTTCTTGGTCAGCCGTCGCCGCCAAATATATCTGACTTGACCTGCGACACAAGTGGCAGACCGTGACCGCCCAGCTGTCGCGATCGGCAGTTCCTGTTGGCGGCCGGTGCCAGCCCTTCGGTTGTGAACGGGAATCTCTACCGCGGGGAGCTACTTCACGCCCTGCACGACCTGAAGCACGCCTCGGTAGTTCGAGTCCTTGGTGACCTCGCTGAAACCCGCCTCCCGCACTTCCTCGACCACCCCGTGCCTGAGCATGTCTCGCCGCGTCGGGTTCTCGAAATTCAACGGCAGCCAGTAGAAGAACCAGAGGCCGATGAACAACCGGACCCAGAAACTTCCGGGCCTGTCCAACTCCAGGACGACGACCTTGCCACCGTTCTTCAGGATACGCCGCGCCTCGGCCAACACGCGAAGTCGAGCCTCCCGGGGCATTTCGTGAATCGCATGGGTGATAAACACCTTGTCAAAGCAAGCATCTTGAAACGGGGTGCAAGCCGCATCGCCGGTCACGAGCTGGACACGTCCGAGTTTCGGGCGCCTTGTGGCCATCCTCAACTGCCCGATCGAGAGGTCCAGGCCGGTGACGCGGCCGTCGTCGCGCACTTTCGTCACGATTGCAGACGTAGCGCCGCCTGTCCCACAACACATGTCGAGTATCTCATCTCCCCGTGCAAACTCGACGGGGGCGAGCAGTTCGGCCCTGCATTTCGTTTCTCCGCCGAAGGGCAGGAAGCAATACTTCATGACAATGTCGTAGTAATGACTGTGGACGTGGTCGTAGAACCACTTGTACGCTCGTCTGCTCAGCACCATGTGCATTGTGTCCGCGAGAATGTCACTCGCTCTTGATGTGTGGCAGCACGCGCTCTGCGAGCCGTCGGGGTAACTCATCTCGGTCGGCTTGGGTCACCTCCCAGAGCTCTACGTCGGACCGGGCCTTCGCTTCGGCGATGAATCCTCCGCCTGAGGCGGCTACCGTGGCCGTCACGGGCGTCGAACCGTCAAGAAGCCCTCGAACCACATCGACAAACGGGGACGAGAAGCATTCCATCTTGCCGATCTCATCGATGATCACGGCATCGCACGGCCGGCGCAGTTCGGGCAGGACGAGTTGCTCGAAGGCGGCCACGTCCACTCCGTACCGCCCGACGCGCCGCCGACTTCGAATGTCAACGTGAGCGAGAATGATGATTTCACCCGAGAAGGTCGTGGCTCGAAACCCCTGTCGCCGCCCCCCCTCTCGGATTTCCTGTGTGTAGAAGCCGGCAACCCGCCGATCCGCCAGCCGCTCCGCAAGTCGCATGATCACCGTCGTCTTGCCGACTCCCGGGCGCCCGGTCAGCAAGAGGTGCATGCGGGCGTGGCTCATGGATGTCCCCGAGGTCGAATTACCTGATCATGGCATTGCGGCGCCGGCCGCCTACGGCCCGGTGAACAGTCTCTCGAACACGCTGAAGTCTTCGAGGTCCACGTCGCCGTCGACATCCGTATCGGAGATCTCGCACTGTGGGCCGGGCAAGGTCCCTCCGGGGCCGGTGAGGCATGCGGCAAACTCGTCGAAGTCATCCAGGCCGATATCGCAGTCTCCGCTGGGTACCGCCTCGTCCAGGATCAGCGACCAGGCGACGAGTGTGCCAATATCGCCGACAAAACCGTCCTTTACCGTCAGCGTCCAGTCGCCGGCGGCGTCCATACCGTCAAACTTGGTGAGCCCGAAGTCGCGCAGGAACAGTATCTCCGCCGGCTGCTGTATGGCGACTCCCAGGGCAACTTCGGCGCACAGGTTGTTCTCCAGGCCCTCGTCGTCGAACAGGAGGTCCATATCGGCCCAGCCGCTGCACTGCCCGTACCATAGCACGACTGTCACCCCGCCATGCTCGATTTCGACAATCAAGTCCCGGATGAGCGTGTGGATGATCTCCACGTTGACGTTCACGTCCCCGATCGCTTGCGCGGCGGCGACGTTGATGACATCGCTGACGCCGCGGAGATCGTTGTCGGGAATGGCGATGCCTGGTGTCGAATCGAGCGTCATCGGGTTGCCGGCCGGCATGACGCACTCACCAGCATCCCCCCGGAACAGACCGCCGAGGGCGGCGCATTCGCTGACCCAGATGTCCTGGCACGTGTCGTCCGGCAGGCAGCAAGCCCCCTTCGGGTCCCCACACACCTCGTCGGCCGCCGCAGCGCAGAGCCGGTCCCAGTCATTGTCGCAACAGTACGGATCGGCCGCACACACCAACTCGCAACAGCTGACCGCCTCGCACCCGCTGCTTCCGTTCGGGCTGTAGCAGTCGCCCGCCCCGGGCCCGCAGATGGTCGGGCAGTTTGCCGTGACGCAGTCGCTGCCCAGGCCCTGGAAATCGCCCGCCGCCACCGTGCAGGCGAACTCGTTCAGAGTCGAGCACGATCCGTCCACAAGACAGCACGCCGCCGCCGGGCACGGACACTCCAGTCGAACGGTGGTCGGACCGAGGTCGGAAGAGGACAGGCCGGCCACCTGCACGTAGTAGGTCTGGCCGATCACCAGGTCACCCATACACAGTTCCGACAGGTGCCCACTGGCCCCGCACGCGTCCTCCGAGCAGCCCATTTCCGTCAGGCTTCCCGGTACGCCGTCGTACACGGCCAACAGGGTATCGTGCACTGTGCTCTCGCAGGTGCTGACCCGCGCCGTCGTATCGGTGGCCACGAACGCGAACCAGGCCGAACCGGCACCGGAAGTCGGTCCCCAGGGTCCGCAGCTGAACAGCGGCTCATTCCTGTGCGTGGTGAAGGTGGTATTGTCGACGACGACGACCGTGTTGCAGGTAAGTTCCATCGGGCACTCGACATCGTCCGTCGGCACCGGGCAGCTGCTGGACAGACAGGTGGTTCCTTCGCCATGGAAGATGCCGCCAGCAGCGGAGCAGTCAGTCGCGTTCAAGTCCTGGCACGGCGCATCGCAGAAGCAGCACGCCCCGGGGCCGTCCGGGCACGGATCCGACTGGCACGTGATTCCATCGCCTTGATAATACCCGCCAGCAGCGATGCACTCACTCTCCGTGACGTACGTGCATTCCTCGACGTCCAGGTACAGCGTCGCTATCAGCACCGTGGATGAAAGGTCGGCGCCGCTGCCCGTCGTCGTCAGATGCAGCGAGACGGTGCCCTCCCCGTCGAGCACACCGGGTCCCACGACCAGCGGGAGGGTCACCGCAAACGGCGGGTACAGACCCGGCTCATTGACCGGAAGGTCCACGACCGGTGAGTCCACGCCGTCCAAACCGGCCGTCAGATACAATGTGGAGCCGCTCAGCTCCGTGAAGCCTTCCAGCTCCAGCCACGCCGCATGCACGTCAGAGAACGTGACACCGAAATCGAACGTCGTGCTCCGAAACGGGGGGAAGGTGAGCCCGCCGTAGGTGGACTCGAGGCCGGGAAGCTCCGCCCACATCACGTCCGCCGTGCCGCTGCAACAGGCTCCCCTGACCGCCATCACCGGCTGGACTCCCATCGTCAACGTGCCGGCGCCAACCAGAATTACCACCACGACTCTCGCGCGCAGGGGAAGTCCCATAACACTCTTCCTCTTCTCAATCACGGTTTCCCATTTGACGAATCTCGCCAAGCCTCCTGTGAACTGACATGCCCCTTTGGATCATGTTTCCGGGGCCATTCTATCAAGACGAGCTGCGCAATCCCAGTGGGAATCCACACTACACGCGAGAACCTCTCCGTCAGCTGGCTTCTTTGCGAATGCCAAGTGTCTGATATTGTCGCCTGGGATCAGTTCATTGTCGTTGCTTGTCAGCGATCAAGCAGGAGTCCGCCACTCTGGCTCATGAGGGTGGGTCAACACTCGAGGCGCGCTACGCGATCCATCCGGTTCGCATTGAACGCGCGTTTCCAAACGCGCAATTGCAGCCGGTCGCGCCAAAGATGCAACCGAAGCCTTCTACTGAGGCGCTGCGTTTCGTCGGTGTCGAGGGCTTTGGTGCGGGACTCACTCCTGCACTTCAAGAACGAGCCCTGGTTGCTGCCGGCTCGTCTTCGGCGGAATGCCACGACCGTGACCCGATTCCCGGCCCGGCCTGGACCCCTCCCGAATCCCTGGTCGGGACTGGCGCGGGCCGGTGCCTGCGGTGTGGGCGGGTATGCGGAGTGCGATGCAAGTAATTGTCGCTCACGGAATTACGATAAAGCAGACGGAGCAGACACACTGAGGACACCTTGACCGCCGGCGGATGGAGACCAGCAATGCCATCGGTGTGGCAGGGCCGGTGGAGCCCTTGTCTGCGCGCGCGTACATGGTCCGCGCGATCCACTCCTTAAGGCTTGTATCGCGGGCGGGCAGCCGGTATACTATATGCCGTAGGCGCTGGGAGGCATCTCA
The DNA here is from genome assembly GCA_020353195.1 of Phycisphaerales bacterium. Lineage (GTDB taxonomy): Bacteria > Planctomycetota > Phycisphaerae > UBA1845 > UBA1845 > JAFGJQ01. The sequence goes on from CP070691.1 coordinate 2,851,209, forward strand.
CCAGCGGAATAATCGGATTGTACAGGGTAGAGAGAGACGCCTGCGGGCGGGCTCTCTTTTTTTGTGCTGTGGATGCGGATGGACAGAAGCGCTGGAGGGACAACCATGAACGGGTATCTGCGTTTGGCAAGCGTTGTAGTGCTGGTGGCGACATTGGGCGGCACGAGCTACGTCCTCGGTCAGCCGATTGCGAGCAGCACGTTTGACACTGACGATGAGGGCTGGATGGTGGTCAGCGACGGCGATCCCCCCCATTACGCCCCGCCGCACTGGTCGGACGTCGGCGGTCCTTCCGGAGGGTTCATCTACGATACCGACATGGACGGTGGTTCATGGGGATTCCAGGCGCCGCAGGAATTCCTCGGCGACGTGTCGGCCGCTTACGGACATGAACTCACCTTCGATTTCTTTGCCGACAAGATCGGACCGGAGCCAGAGCACCAAAAGGTGAGAGTGGCCCTTTCCGATCCTGCCGGCATCGGCATTCTCGTGGAGGTGCCCTCTCCGCTCCCCGCTGGACAGGTGGCTCACCGCGAGATCACTCTGGACGACTCGGAGGAGTGGTTCACGTTCGACTACTTTAGCGGTCAAGTCGGTCCCCTGGCCACTCCCGCGGAGATCCAGGCAGTCCTCGGCAACCTCGGGTACCTGTTCCTCGGCGCGGAGATGTGGGACGGATACGACCAGCCGGAGGAGAACCCTCCCGTTGTCGGTGAGCTCGTGGCCTATGACAACGTCATCCTCGTGCCGGAGCCTGCGGGCCTGTCTCTGCTCGCCCTCGGCGGTCTGCTGGTGACCAGGCGCCGACGTTAAGAGAGCTGACAGCCGAAACACATTACGGGCCGCTCCGCTGCCGGGGCGGTCCGTTGTCTGGATAATCGCAGCGTCCGCACGGACAGACTCCGGCCCGTCCTGCCTTGCGCGATTAGGAATTCAACTCCGATTCCTGTCCAGGCTCACGACGTCTTGCCCAATGCCTGTCGCGGATATCAGAAGCGCAGCCAGGTAGCACAGGGTTGCCTCCTGTTCGGCTCGGCACTTGCATCCTTGTCGCACCGGCTATAATATGGTGGAGGTGCAGGTCTAGCGGGCAGGAACAGGAGGCGGAAGCATGTCCAGAAACACGGCAATCACCACTATCGTGGCGGCGGCGGTATTGGCATTCAGCGGCAGCGTTCTTGCGGGATTCGGGCCCGCCCCCTTTATGGAGTGGGTCACCGTCGGTGATCCAGGGAACGCGAATGACACGCACGGCGCCGGCTATGGTGGCGTGGATTACGTCTACATTATCGCTCGACACGAGGTGACCAACGCCCAGTACTGCGAGTTCCTCAACGCCGTGGCGGCGGCTGACCCAAAGGGGCTATACAACACGTCCATGGGCAGCGGCTACGGGGGGATCACGCGCAGCGGCTCCTCGGGGAGCTACACGTACAGCACCATCACCGGTCGGGGCAACATGCCGGTGAACTACGTGAGTTGGTACGACGCGCTGCGGTTTGGCAACTGGATGCACAACGGGCAGCCCACCGGCGCTGAGGACGCCTCGACGACTGAGGACGGCGCGTACGACATGTCGCTCGGTTCGGCCGTGGTCCGCAAGGCTGGCGCGCGCGTGTTCCTGACCAGCGAAGACGAGTGGTACAAGGCGGCCTACTACAAGGGTGGCGGGACCAGCGCGGGCTATTGGGACTACCCCACGCAGTCCGACACCGCCCCGACGGATGAAGGCCCGACCGGTACGGATTTCACCAACGGCTCGGCGAACCACGGCTCCGCGGTGGGCGACCTGACCCACGTGGGGTCCTACACGGCCAAGCCCTCTGACAGCCCATACGGCACGTTCGACCAGGGTGGCAACGTGTGGGAGTGGAACGAGGCTTTGATCAGTTCGACGTCCCGCGGGGTGCGTGGCGGGCCGTTCAACGACAGCAACGACAGCATGAGCGTGTCGTATCGCGGTGCCACAGACCCGACGAACGAGCATAACAGCATCGGGTTCCGCGTCGCCGGGGTCCTTCTGCTCGATGGCGACGGTGACGGTGACGTAGACCTCGAGGACTTTGCTTTGTTCCAGGCGATGTTCACGGGTCCACTCCCATAAGATCCCGTCTGCTCGTGACCGGTCGGTGGTAACGGAATCCGTTGCCGCGTGAGAGGAACATCGGTCACTCCACCTGCCGGGGCGCCCGATTGTGTAGATGATCGTATTGTCCCCGCGGGCAGACTCCGCCTCATCCTGGCGCCCGTGGCACACAAGCCGAATCCGGTAGAGTAGACGGAGGTAACCCCTTCATGTGCGGTTGTCCCACGGGAGATCCGGGGAGGCTTGGCCACTCCCGGTCTATTCGTTAGCCTGCGTCGGCATCTTCTTGAGCAGGCGGAAGGCCCACAGCGCGAGGAGGCAGACGAGGATCACCACCAATCCGACGAAAATGACTTCCTCCACGGCCTCACGGGTGGTCGGCTTCAGTCGGGGATCGTAGCTGGCGTTTGGCCGAAGGCCCAGCACCGACATTGAGGCATAGTGCCTGAGCTTCGCAAAGTCGGACGGAATCAGCTGATTCAGTTCGTACCGTGGTGATGCAGCGACGTCGCTGCCGACGTGAAGCGTGTAAGTACGCCCCGGTTCGGGGACGAAGTAGAGATTCCGCCGGACCCACGCTACCGTAACGCTGCGAACTCGCAGCGGCGGATTGTCGTCATTGAGCACCTTGAGCCGAAGATAGCGCGAGGGCTGGTCGAAGGTAATCGTGTTCTCCGACTCCGCCACACCGGGAATCTTATAGATGACCCCACCGGCGGTGACCCGGTATGCCTCGTCGACGTCTTCGGCGGCGGTCAACAACTGAATACGACGGCAATAGTACGAGTTCTCTACATCGAACGTGACGTGGGCCACCGGCAGCTTGCCGGGAAGATGGATCACGCTGTTTCCATCATTGTCGGCAGTTACGGTCGGACCCTCGATCGTTATGTGGTCGAAGTAGTGCTCCGCCGCCTTCCGCGCCCCTGACCAGCCGAGGATACGATCGACGCGAAACGGGCCTGCCCTGGTGCCTTCCGTCCAGAACTCCAGTCCTTCGTAGCGAAGGCGCATCTCCGGGCTGTCCGGCGGCGGCTGCGCTTCGTCACTGAGTCCGATGCGCAGGAATGCGGCGTCCGTCTCCGGTATCGCCACCGCTGTTTTCCTCAGATCAAGCCGTGACGAGAAGTCGAAGATAGTATCGGTCGCAATCTTCTGCACAGCGTCAGGTGCGGCCCCCGCCTCAACCTGGATATGCTTCTTAAAATCCCTGCCCGCGATCATCAGCTCGATCTCCCGGAATGCGGGGGCGCCGTCTGGCCGCTTCAAGGTGATCTCATCGGAGTCTTCGGCGTCCTCGTAGGAGACGATTTCAAAGACAAACGGCTTCGGCGTCTTACGTGCTTCTGTCTGCTTGTAGATGACGTAAGGCGTTTCCTGCCCCATATCGTCAAACACGCGCACATCAGCGAAGTCGGATTTCGCCTCGGCCATGATCTCGCGCGACAGCGGCACGCTCACTGGAGCGTTCGGCGGGTAATCGCCCTGAATGGCCGCCGTGAACCGGAAATCGGAGGGGGACGGCCCGGCGGTCGCCGGTGTCGTGGTGCTCAACAGGCACGCAGCAACCATGCCCCGGCAAAGGCACCTCATGTTTCCGTCTCCTCGGTTGGCGGGAATATGCGGCCCTTGAAGCGGTGATACAGGTAGGATGCCCCTACAAGCATCAGACCGAGCACGAGGAAGGACAGGATTCGATACGGCGTGTCCACATTCGCCATGTCTCGAACAAAGACCTTGATAATCGTGCCTGCGAACAACACGAACGAACATTGACGCAGCAGGGTCTTGTCTCGCACGAAGCCGAGAATCATCAGTGCGCTGGCGAACAAGGCCCATAACACGGAAATCGACGCGAAACGAGCCCGCGGAACAGCGTCGTGGAAAAACGCCGCAACTTCGATGTTTGCAGCGACAAACAGAAGAACACCGAAGGACCCAAGGAATATTGCGGCCAGATTCTCCCACCAGTCACCTTTGTCAAACCCGGAGGCCTTGAGCATCCGCGCAGCCTGGTAGAGAACGCCCAGCGTCACCACGATCGTAGCCCATCGTTCGACCATGGATCGGGCGAAGCCGTCGTAATAGAACATCTCGACAACCTGCAACTCGAAGACGAAGACGTAGTCGTGGAAGACGAACTTCGCTGTCGCGAGCAGCAACAGCGCCACCGCGCCGTAGCGGAGTCGTGTGTCATTCAGCCGGAGAGCGGCCCACATCAGAACGACGCCCTGCGCGGCCCAGAAGACCGTGATCCAGTGTTCGGAAAACAGGATGGGAACAGTAATGACAAGAAACAACAGCCCTTTCGCCAGTAGCAGGATGAACGCTTCGAAGTTCTCGCGGTTGCAGCGATGGAGGTACGTCGCCATGCCAAGGAAGATGGCCGCGTAGATGACTGAAACGACGCTCACCATCTGCAGGGAGAAGTGACTTCGGATCATGGCGAACGAGAAACCGAAAGCCACGAATGCGTTCGGGATCGTGATGCCAAACCCGGTCACTTGCTGTTGGCTCTTCCGCGCGAAGTAGTACGCGAACGGGACAAGGGCGTAAACGAGGAAGAACAGGTTCAGGAATATCGTGGTCGTCCAGAATTTCGGATCGACGTAGTGCTTGACATACCACGCGGTAAACAGGAGCCACGTGAAGGTCAAGCCAAGGTAGTTCAACAGGTGCCATCGCTTGAATGCCGCGATCGCGAGAATCCCGCCGTTCAGGATGGTCATGTACGTCATGAGGGCGATCTGGTTGTCTGCGCCGGTGCTGAGGACTACTGGCGTCAGGAAACCACCGATGATGCCAAGGACCGCCAGCCATTTCGTGTCGTAGACAAGTGAGAGCATGCCGGCGAGGACGGTGACAAGCGCCATAAGGCCAAAGGCGGGCAACTGGCCAATCAGGTGATATATCTGAAACGCCGCATAGCTCGCGAAGTAGAGTACGGCCACACCACCGCCAAGGAGATACAGTCCAAAAAGCTCAAACTTCCTGCGACGACAGAACTCGCCAACGCCCAACATGCCGATCCCGACAAGGTAGGCCAGCGAGACGCGCCCTGCTGGTCCGATCCAATTTCGCTCGAACGAATACTGCAGGAAGTAGCCAACCGCCAACACCGTGATGACCAAGCCAGCGACCAGGAGCCACTTCTGCCCGAGCCGAAGCTCGGCAATCTCGCTCGGAAACGACGAGCGCTCAGCAGAAGGTGGCGCTGTGGGCGGTGCCGCCGACGCAGGCATTGATGAGAGGAGAGGTTCTTCCGCCGTTATGCGCACGGTCGGCTCTGCTGGGACTGCACCTGCTGCGGTTTCCTCCGCTGATGAGGGCGCCCCCTCCGGTGGCGTCGGAGGTAGCGGTGCTGACGTGAGTTGGCCGACGATCTGCGGCTCAAGTGACGTGACGTGTCGCTCCAGCTCGCGCAACCGATCCGCAACCGCGTCAGAGTTGCTCTGGGCCCTCCGCAGCGCCCTTCTGATTTCGTCCAGCGCCTCCAGAACGGCCAAGTCCAGGCCACACTGGGGACAAGGCTCCCGCGGCGAGGACACCCATTGGCCACAGCGTGGGCAGTTCACCGGTCGAACCTCACTAGTGACAGGTGCCAGACCGACTTGGCGAAGCCCCGTGCTTCGGCCCCGCAAGTATACGTAATGTCGATCTTCGGAGGTACCATTTTTTTTCGCCCACCCAGGGAACAAGCCTGGCTTCTCAGTTCCCTGACCGCGGCCATATCCGCCATCAACTTCGGGCAGGCGTTCGGAGGAAGGTGGCGAACGGGCAGCGTTTGGGCGGCGCGCAGGGCACGCAGACGACACAGGCTGACACCTGCGCCTTGCGCAAGTCCTTGTTTAACAAGGGATTGCCAACCTGAGGCGACCTGGTCTCGCAGGTCTGGTCGCTTAAGGGAGCCCGGAGCCCCCTGCGGCCGAACTTCAGTCACAGACCAGTTGCGGGTTGAGGCAGTTCCGGACAACCGTGTGCCGCAGGTGGTTCCGGATCGGTCTCGGGGAAGTGCAAGCGTCAGGCCCGGTTCGCGAGCGCGGCGACGGCTGCCTCGTTGTCCAACCAGCCTGACTCGGAGAGCAGGTCACCCAGCGTGAAGCGGGCGCGGACCATGTGGGCCAGACGCACGGCCTGCGTGGCACAGCCCATACTGACCGGTACACTCAACTCGGAGAAACAGCGAGGCGCACCGGCTTTCTGCAGTGCCGCCTCGATCGCTGATGGCGGCCGGACCGCCTGCCGGATGAAGTCGTCGTACTCACCGGCGCGCTTTCGGTCCACGAAGCCCCGGCGCACGTCGGCGACGCTGCGCCAACGGCCCAGCTTCTTCGCGAAATCCCGCCACAGTTCCGCCGCCAGCTTCCCGGTCGCGTCGCGCCGCTGACAGAACTGCTCAATCGTGTTGCGATAGAGCGAGTCATCGCGCTCGTGTGTCAGGCGGTCCACGTTGAGCCCGTCCCACGACAACTCGTAGGCCCGTGCGGAAACCAGTGTGGCGACGCCGACCTGGGCACCGTGCAGAGCCGGCTCGCGTCCGTCCGCCTCCGCCAGCACGTCGAGAAAGTGGCTGATCGCGTGCTCCCATCCCGACAGCGGCGCCGTCTGGCGGACGATGGACATCGCCATGCCCGAGAGAAGCAACGCGCTGGTTACCGCGCGTACGGCCTCTCGTGTCCCCGCCGCGACGTCCGCCGCACCGCAAAACATCTCCTGCTCAGCGCCTTCCAGCAACCTGCCCGGAACCAAGCTGAAGCCGTCGTCCATGCCGAGCTGGTTGGCGAGATACCAGTCGCCGTAGGAGACGCTGCGCGCAAGCACATCGCCGAAGCCGGCCTGCGTCATGAGCAGCGGCGCGTCGGCAAGCGTGCGCAGGTCGCAGATGACGATGTCGGGTGGCAGCGCAGGTAGCGTACGCCTCACTCCGTCGATCGTCAGTGCGGCCAGTGCGGACGTGTACGCCGTCACGCTGGCCGCCGTCGGGAAAGAAACAAACGGGATCTTGCGGCCTGTCTTCTCCGCATGAAGATGACGCGCGTACTTGGTGACATCCGTAATGCTGCCGGAGCCGAGCGAGACAATAGCAGCGAAGCCTTCGCCCGGCGCGTCAAACTCCTTGGCAAGTTTCTGTGCGGCTCCGAGGTCAGCGTGAAAGCGATACGCGGCATCTTCGGGCAGTCTGCGCACGACCGGTCTGCAGCCGCGCGCCAGCGCATTCTCAATCAGCGGCTTGAGATCGTGCTCTCCACGGCGCATCGGCGTGTGGTCCATGGCGACCAGTACACGGCGACCCGCCGACAGCCTACTTACTTCGTCAACCAGGGCGTCGATCGCGTCAACGGCGATCACGATGCGGGCAATTCGCACGGGATGCACGGGTTCGCCGCCCGCAGCCCAGGCCCGCACGCGATGGTTGATGCCGGCAAGGTCGGTGGGGTCGATGCACTCCATGGCGGCAGCATACCCCGCGAATTGCCGCGCCGGAAGGGTCCCTGTGAGAGCGGGCACCGCAACGTAATCCGGCGTCGGCGCGCTGACACGCATGTAATGCGACGTCGCCTTGAGCCCCCACCGGCTCATCCGGTACGATTCGACCTCGTATGACCCCCTACGTCTACCAGTACGGCGTCGGCGGCTTCGTGTTCCTCGTCGGTGTGCTCTATGCCGCTCGGCAGGGGTATGTGGGGTTCTCCGGGCGCAAGCTGCTGAATCTGGGGATTCTGGTTGGAGGTCTGGCGTTGTTCGCGGGCCTGCAGGCGTACCTGCAATACGGCCCCATGGAAACCGCGGAGGCAGCGCCTTACCAGGGCGGCCATGAGCGCAAGGCAATTCTCGGGACACCGCTGGACTACGCCATCGTCGTCGCGTACTTCCTGGCGATCCTGGCGATCGGCACGTGGTTCGGACGAAATCAGCGGACCAGCAAGGATTTCTTCTTCGGCGGGCAACGCTTCAGCTGGTGGCTCATCGCGTTCAGCCTGATCGCGACGACCGTCGGCTCGTACAGCTTCGTCAAGTACAGCCAGGTGGCGTTTGACCACGGGCTGTCGAGCAGCCAGACGTATCTGAACGACTGGTTCTGGGTGCCGCTGCTGATCTTCGGCTGGCTGCCCATTCTGTATTTCTCGCGGATTACCTCGATTCCGGAATACTTCGAGCGGCGGTTCGGACGATCCGTCCGCGCATGCGCGACCGTGTTCATGCTGATCTACTTGGTCGGCTACGTCGGGGTGAACCTCTTCACCATGGGCAAGGTGTTCAACATCCTGCTCGGCTGGCCGATCTTCTGGTCCGCCGTCGTGGTCGCGGGCGTGTCGGCGTGCTACGTGACGTTCGGCGGACAGACCAGCGTGATCATGACCGACATGTTCCAGGGCGTGATGCTGCTGGCGGTGGGGTTCGTGCTGCTGATCCTCGGGATCGACTATCTGGGTGGGTTTGACGTGTTCTGGCAGCATCTGCCGCGCGGCCACCGCCAGGCGTTCTCCCACTTCAACGCCGACCCGTCCTTTCCCGCTGTGGGCATCTTCTGGCAGGACGCGATGGCCAACTCGGCCATGTTCTACTTCCTCAATCAGGGCATGGTGATGCGCTTCATGGCGGCCAGGAGCGTCAACGAGGCGCGCAAGGCCGCGATCTTCATGCCGCTGGTCCTGATGCCCTTGGCGGCATGCGTCGTGGCATCGGGCGGGTGGGTCGGCAAGGCGCTGGTCCATGCCGGCGTGCTGCCGCCGGACATCAAGGCCGACGCAGCGTTCTTCGTGACAGCCGAGTTTCTGAGTCGGCCGGGCGTGTTCGGACTGATCCTGGCAGCGCTGACCGCAGCGCTGATGTCGACCGTGGATACATTGATCACCGCCGTCTCCGCGATCGTCGTGAACGACGTCTACAAGCCCTATGTGCGCCCGGACGCGGTTGAGCGACAGCTGCTGCGCGTTGCGCGGATCAGCGCCCTGGGCGTATCCATCTCGGGCATCGCACTCGTTCCGGTGTTCGCGAACTTCAAGACCATCTATGCAGCACACGGCGCCTTCACGGCCGCTGTGACCCCGCCACTGGTTGTGACGTTGCTGCTCAGCGTCTTCTGGCGACGATTCACGCGCGCTGCTGCCGTAGCGACGCTGGTGGGAGGA
>CP070691.1:2860527-2880119 GCA_020353195.1 Phycisphaerales bacterium
GACCGTCATGGACGAGTCGCAGATGCAGCAGGTGTTCATGAACATCATTCTCAACGCCGTCGACGCCATGAACGAGCGGGGTGATCTGGTGATTGAAACCGCCCACGACGCCGAGAAGCAGCAGATAACGGTCCGCATCACTGATACCGGATGTGGAATCCCGCAGGAAATCCGCGAAGCGGTTTTCGATCCGTTCTTCACTACAAAAGAGCCGGGCCAGGGGACGGGTCTCGGCCTGGCCGTCGCCTGCCGCATCGTCCAGGCTCACGGAGGGCGCACGGAAGTCGAAAGCGAGGTCGGCAAAGGCACGTGCTTCACCATCGTTCTGCCCGTTCGCGCGGAAGCCCCCACCGACGGCGGCACGGAAGACGCCGCACAACCCCAAGCAGCAGGCAACCCGCCCTTCGCCGGCGAGTAGCCGTCTCCCCCCTTATTCGCGGGATGCCGCGGAGGACGGTCGGCAGCGGTCGAGCAGCCACGTTGCCAGCGCCTCCGTGCCGATGGCGCGGCGTGCCTGCGTTTGCAGGATTTCGGCCCGTCGATTGATGCGGCGCAGGTCGCGGGTTACGGTGTTGAAGTCGAAGTCGGTCAGCGGCTGCAGATCACACTTGCTCAGGACAATCAGATCCGCATCTTTGAACAGAAGCGGGTACTTGGCCGCCTTGTCATCGCCCTCGGTGACGCTCAGCACACTGATTCGCAGGTGTTCGCCGAGATCGAAGCCGGCAGGGCAGATCGGGTTGCCCACGTTTTCGATGAGAAGCATGTCGAGTCCATCGAGCGGCAGCCGGCGCAAACCCTGCTGGACAAGTGTGGCGGTGAGATGGCAGCCGCCGTCGGTCAGCAGTTGGATGACCGGCACGCCAAGCGCGTCGACCCGGGTCGCGTCCTTCGTCGTCGCGAGGTCGCCTTCGAGAACACCCATCCGCAACGAATCGCGCAAAACCGGGATGACCGCCTCGAGCAAAGACGTCTTGCCGGCGCCCGCACCGCCTAGAAGATTGACGCAGGTAACGCCCCGGGCGTCGAGCAGCTCCCGATTCTCGCGGGCCGCGTTATCGTTACGTTGAAAGACGTTCTTCAGAACCTTGATCTTCATCGGCCACGTCCGCCTCGATCGAAACGAGCAGCAGTTCATCGCCGCCGGTCAGTTCCGCTGCCTCGGCTCCACACTTCGGGCAGCGCCATTCCCAGTCACGAACGGTGTACGCGTGGTCACAGCGCCCGCAGCTTGCCTGCACGTAGGCCTTGTCGACGCGGAGTTCCGCCGCTTCGCAGAGCGTGCCCTGCCGGGCCAGGGAGAAGGCCTCGTTCAGCAGATCGCTATTCACCTGCCGGAGCACGCCGATCCGGCAATGGATGACGGTCACACGCTGTGCACCGGCGCGCCGCGCTTCGACCGTTGCCGTGTCGACCAATGACTGCGCGACCGCGAATTCATGCACGGGCAAGCTCCTTGCGCCGCAGCCAGGCCTCGATGTCGCGGCGAATCCGGCGAGCCGCCTCAAGGACGCCGTTGGCTACCGACTCGGACACCTCGTCCCCAAAGTCGAAATCCTCTGCACCGACGGCGTATACCCACACGTCTGACGGCAGCAATCCCAGCTCGCGGCCCAGCTCCAACGCGGCATCGATGCTCAAGGTGTGCGTGTTCGTCCGACACCTCGCCGCGAGGCGTTCCGGAGACTTTCGATAATCGATCCGCGTGACGGTGCCAGGCCGTAGTCCATTCCGGGCTTGTGCGGCGTCCACCACAACGAGCAGGTCCTCCGCGCAAAAAGTGTCGAAGAGATCGGCGCACGGGGCTTCGGTAGTCGCGACCTGCGTCCCGGGCAGTTCCATGGCCTCCACCGCCTGCGCCACGAGCAGACCGGCCTGATCGTCGCCGCGGAACCGGCGCCCGCACCCGATCACGCGCACGCAGTTGCGGTCAGCCTCTGCCGGGTGTTTGGCGGCACGACGGCGCTCGAAACCGTTTCCTCGTTGCCCCATTGACCGTACGCTCCGTTGTGATTGCGTGGGCGGCTGCCGGCCGCTCCCTGACGGTCGCGGTTCGGTACAAATTGTCCGTGCGTCACTCCCACTTCACGTCGAGGAAATGTGTTGCGCAGGAGATACATGGATCGTACGCGCGCACCAGCATCTCCAGTTGCAGTGTCATCTCCTCTCTGCTCAAGCCCGACTCCAGTAGTTTCGGGACGTAGGCCCGCATGTCGGCCTCGATGTTGGCCAGGTTCTGATTCGTCGGGATGATCAGGTTGGCCTCGCTGATGTAGCCCTTGGCGTCCACGCTGTAGTCGTGGATCAGCGTGCCGCGGGGGACGTCCGCCGCGCCCGCCCCTTGCCCGAATCGCGTCGGCTGACGAAGCGGCTCGACCGCCAGTCCGCGGGTGAGCAGTTCGTCGATCAGCTCAATTGCCGACTCCAGACAGTGCACGAGTTCGATAACCTGCGCCGTGTTGTTGTGGAACGGGTTGCAGTTGACGGGCCTGAGCCCGAGGCCCTCGGCCACTTCCTTCGCCGCCAGGTGCAATTGATCGTAGTTGTTGTTGAAGCGGGCCAGCGCCCCGACGGCGTAGCTGGGTGAGTGCGGCGACCGGGCATGCTTGGCCGCCGAATGCCGAACCACCTCCTCGATGATCCGCTTGCGGTAGTCGGCGACGTTCGTGGGCTTCGGGTCCTTCGTGGAGACGATGTCGCCGCTGCAGAAGGCGTATTCGCCGTTGTCGCTTGCCTTGAGGCAGACATATTCCGTGTCTCGCTCCAGCCCCGGAATCTTGAACTGGGCGTAGGTCTCGGCCACGACCGCGATGTCCGAGCGGGCCGCCTCACATCGCCGCTTCAGGTCGATCAACTCTTCATCGCGCGGCACGTGCGTCAGCCCGCCGACGTGGCAGGCGATGGGATGGATATGGCGTCCGCCGACCGCGCCGCAGATGTCGTTGGACAACCGTTTGAGCCGCAACGCGATCTTGACCACGTCGGGATGCGTCCTGGCCAGCGGGAGGACCGAGCCCACGCCAAGGAAGTCGGGGACGGCCAAGAAAAGCACGTGCAGCACGTGACTTTGCATCTCCTCGCCGAACATGATCAGTTTCCTCAGCTTCACCGTTTGTTCACTAGGCTCGATAGCCAGTGCCGCCTCCATGGCATTGACCGAAGCCGTCGTGTGACCGACGGAGCAGATGCCGCAGATCCGGCAGGCGATGTGCGGCGCCTCGCTGTAGTGCCGCCCGCGCAGGAACGACTCGAAGAACCGCGGACTCTCGACGATCGCCAGTTGCAGTTCGGTGATCTCGCCGTCCTCCACACGAACGGAGATGTTCCCGTGGCCCTCGACGCGCGTGATGTGCTTGACACTGATCGTCACGTTCTTCATGTAAGTCACCTTCATCCAACTCACAAGAAGCCGCGGGCCGTGCCCGGAACGGCCCCCGTGCCGGAGGCTCCAGAACCGGTCCTAGGGAAGCGACTTCTCCTGATACGCTCCGTGGAATCGCATGTCGGCGAGAACACGATCGAGCGGCACATCGTACTGCTCGCGAAGATTCACGCCCGCCGCTGCCAGCGCCTCGTCGCTGACAACACCCCGGCACCCCTCGCACTTGGACCCATACGCCGGACAAATGGCGTCACACCCCCCCCGCGTCACCGGGCCCAGACAGATGATCCCCTTCTCATAGAGACACAGAACGCCCTTCTTCTTGCACTCCACACAGACGGCGTTGGCGGTCGCTCGGAACGGGCGTTCCGTCAGCATACACTTGACGAACCGCAGAAACTCCTCCTTGACCATCGGACAACCGGGCAGCTCGTAGTCGACCTTGACGACTGCTGAGATGGGTTGCGCGTCCATGGTGGGGAACCACTCCGCCTTGTCACCATAGACGTACGCGCGATACTCGCTCGCCGGCTGATGGTTCTTGAGTGTGTTGATGCCGCCGAGGCAGGCACAGGCGCCGATGGCCACCAACACCCTGGAGTGTTTGCGCAACTCCTCGACCTCACGCTTGTCTTCGGGGGTGGAGATCGCACCGTCGACAAAGCCGATGTCGATGTCCCAGCCGCGCTCCGTCATACCCTCGCGGAAGTTCACGATCTCGACGACCTGGAGGATATCGAGCAGTTGATCCTCAAGTTCGAGGATCGCCAGCGAACATCCTTCGCACCCTGTCAGGCTGAAAATGGCGATTTTCGGCTTCATCATTCGAGGGCCTCCCGCAGCGCCTTCAGTTGCCCGTACTTGAACACGGGACCATCAAGACAAGCATACACGTTGTTGACCTGGCAGTGGCCGCAGATCCCCACGCCGCATTTCATTCGCCGCTCCAGGGAGCAGTAGATGCTGTTCTGCGGAATGCGCCGGGCCAGTACTTCCAGGACGGCGAACTTGAACATTAGCGGCGGCCCGATGATGGCGACCATCGTCTCCGTCGGATCCAGTTGCGGCAGCTCCCGAAACAGCGTGGTCACGACACCGCTTCTGCCCCGCCACTGCTCGTCCGGGCGATCCACGGTGACGTGGAAATTGACGTCCGGGCTCTCTCGCCAGAGGGTGAGATCGTCGCGATAGAGCAACTCCGCCGGCGACCGCACTCCGTATAGCAAATGGAACGCCCCGAACTGCTGCCGTTCGTCCAGGACGTACTGAATTAGCGACCGCGCGGGTGCAATGCCCAGGCCTCCCGCCACTATCAGAATGTCCTTGCCGTGCAGCTCAGCGACGTCGAACCCGCGTCCCAGCGGTCCCCGGATACCGATGACGCTGCCCTTCTCGAGCCGATGAATGTGGGCGGTCACCTCACCGACGCGCCGCACGCACAACTCGAAGTAGTCAGGCCGGGTCGGCGACGAACAGACTGAGATCGGACATTCACCAACGCCCAGGACCGAGACCTGCACGAATTGACCGGGGCAGTGATCGAGCGGTCTGCCTCCGTCGAACGCAGCCCGCAACAGGACCTCCAGATCGGTCATCTGCTGCACGTCGACGACCTGTGCCGACATGGGAACGTAAAGGTCGGCTCTCGCTTCGCGCTCCGATGAGTCAACGGTGGTCACGTCAAGCCTCCTCGGCAAGTTGGTTGTAGATCTCGACGGAGTTGATCTTGGCCGTGCACGCCCGGTCGCACCGGGCGCAACCCACGCATCCGACCACGCCGCTTCGCTCCTGAATCCAGACGGCCTTACGGTAGATACGGTGCCGCAGGCGCGACGCTGCCTTCGGGCGGAAATTGTGGTCACCCGCAACCAGCGCGAACTCCGGCAGGTGACAGCCGTCCCATTCACGCCAGCGCCGGCCGCTCCCGGAGGCCAGGTCCGTTTCGTCGGTGATGTCGAAGCAATAGCACGTGGGGCAGGACAGGTTGCAGCTTCCGCATGAGTAGCAGCGCCGCGCCGTCGCATCCCACAAGAGCGAGTCGTAGGACCGACCGAGTAGTTCCGCAAGATCTTCGCGGCGCGTGCGAAGTGCAAACGAGAACGCCGCTTCCTTGTCGGCCTGGTACTTCTCGAAGGCCCGCTCGTCGTCGGCATTGGGGGCCGCGGACTGCCGGCTATAGAGCAGCCATTCCCGACCGGCTTTCGTCCCGAACATCACGGCGTAGCGCATCTCATCCCCGTCTGTGTCAGTCCCGAGCGGATAGAGCATGGCGTCGAAACCCGCCTCCGCCACGTTGGCCCCCATGTCCTTGCAGAACACACCGTCCGTGCACGGGCCCGGGCAATCCATGCCGATGATCATCGTCGCGCCTCGCCGCGCGAAATAGTGCTCGTCGCGGTGCTCCAGATCGAAGACACGATCGTACAGGCGGATCGCGTGAATGTCGCAAGGATGCACACCGACCAGCGCAGTTGGCCGACGATCATACTGCGGCGCCGCGACGAAGCCGCCGTCGTCTTGATCGAACGCAAAAAGCGTTTCGCTCGGCGGCGTCAGAAACCGCTTCGGGCTGTACACGCAGTAGCGGAACGAGAGGTCCAGCTGATCCGCACGTTCCACATCCTCGTAGAAGTAACGGACGGGTGGCTCGCACTCCGGAACACTGCGGGCCACCGGACCGATGATTCGCCGCTTGCGGGCGACCTCGTCCACCAGTTTCATCAGGTCCGAATGCCGAATGATCCTATCCGCCATGATTGGGCTCCTCTGCACGCGCCGCAACGTCGGCGTCCGGCCGGTCGGTTTCAATGACGATTTCGCTGGACCGTGTGTCACGGGCCGTCGTTCCCTCGGCCAGCACGAGCTGCGCCGGAAACATGACCGTGAACGCCGAACCTTCCCCCACTCGCGACCACACGCGCAATCGGCCGTGGGTCTGCTCAATCACCTCGCGCACGATCGCGAGCCCAAGTCCGGAACCGGGGATGCCGGACGCCAGGGCGGCATTGCCCCGCCGGAAGGCGTCGAAGACGGACCCGGCGCCAACGCCGTCTCCGCCGGTCAGCATCTCCGGTTCGATTCCCATGCCGGTGTCACCTACGGTGACCGAGACAAACTTGCTGACCCGGCTGCCGGACGGCTCACTTCCTTCAGCGCGAACAGTCACCGTGATACTCCCGGGAGCATCGGTGTACTTGATCGCATTCTCGAGCAGGTTCGCAACGCAGTCCTTCAGGTCCGTGGAGTCGACAAAGGCATTCAGGTCGACGCCCTGGGCCACATGGCACTCGAGCGTGAGGCCTTTCTTCTCCGCCAGCAGCCGGTTCTTCTCGCTCAACTCCCGAACGACATTGCCGACGTCGATCGGCGACGCGTGGCGCCGCCGTGGGTCGGCCCCGTGCACCCGGGCAAGCGTCAGCAGCTCGTGGACATGCGCAATGCCGTCACGGCAGCGCTGGATGATCTTGTCGCACGTCGAATGCAGGGCACCTGCCGGGATGACGTCGTCGCGAATCAGGCCGGTCAGCGTTTGAATACCGGCTAGAGGACTCTTGAGCTGATGGGCAGCGGTCTGCATGAATCGCGACCGGCGTTGCTGCAAATCCGTGATCGCCCGTTGCGATCGTTGCAGGGCCACGTTGGTGCGGCGCAACTGGGCCTCGCGCTCGTCCAACCGTCGTGCGATGTGCAACGTGAAGTACAACGTCCCGAACACGCCACAGCCCAGCACCGTGATCGCTACGGCTACGTACTGCGGCCGATCGAACAACCCGATCTCGGCCAGACCCGGCAGAAAGGCGTAATGCGGTTGAATCCAGCCGGCAAGCTCGCCGATCCCCAACCCGGCATACAGCGCCGTCGCCCAGACGCCCTGGAGCAAGGCGTGACTGGCCTTCAGCAGCAGCGACCCGATGGCCATGTGAAACAGGTAGAAGATCGCCATCGGACTCTCGACACCACCCGTGCAGCGCAGGATCAGCGTCAGCAGCAGAAGGTCGATGCTCACCTGGGCGTTCGCGTACAGCAACGCGTGCGGAAACGCGGAAAGGTCACGGACAGCCGAACTTCCGACCCTTCGGGTCAACAGGCGCGACAGCACCATCCAGCCAACATTGATAAGCGCCAGTGCCGCGATCGCCAGGACCAACCCCCACACGCCGGGCCGCTTCACCTGAAACACGCCACGCTCGACCGCCAGTGCCACCAGCGCCCCGACGACCATGCACCAGCGAAGCCGAATGAACCAGTGCAACTGGAGCATCGACACCAGCGCACCGGCACGGTAGGGCTCGGGAACGTACCGCGAATCCGCTGCCTCAGAGTTGTCCGGCCCGAGCGGCTGGTCCACGGCCCTACTCCTTCGATTGCCCGCCGAGCACCTTTGCCACCGCCTCCTGCAGCTTCGCGGCCCCAAGCGGCTTCTCGAGGAACATCTCCGCCTGCACGTAGTCCGAACCCAGCTCCTTGGCGAAGTCCATTCCCATCGTGTCTCCGATGGCTGAGATCATGATGATGGGGATCTTCGCGAGGGCCTCATCCTGCCTCATCTCGTACGACAGATGGAAGCCCTCCGAAGGCGACGAGAGCATGATGTCCAGCAGGATCAGATCGGGCGGATTCCGCCGCACCGTCTCGAGCCCCTCCGGACCGGTCGAGCAACATGTGATACGAAACCCCTGCGGTTCCAGGATCATCTTGATCGCCGCATGCATGTCCGCGTCGTCTTCGATCAGCACGATGTGCTTGCCTTCAGCGCTCATCTTCGTTTCTCCACCCTTGACGAAAGACAGCAGGGGGCCGCGGCGCGCCGGCTCATCCTCCGGCACGTGGACGGTCCTCGACATCCGGTGGACGCCCGCCCGCAAAAAGTCAAAAACGCTACGAGGCCCCGGTGCGCCGACGGTCAACAGATCCGCGGCAGCTCCTCCCCATACGGCCGCTGGACGATCCGTCGCCCTCCCGCACGAGTCCGCAACTCCACCAGCGGAGGTTGCGCTCCCGTCACGCAGCCTATGCAGACCGCCTGCCGCCCAAGCGGGTGGTCACGGAAGGCGGCCAACGCCACGCTAACCGATTCACTACAGACCACGCAAACCACTTTGCCCTCATTCGCCACCGTCAGCGGATCCAGCCCCAGCAGGTCCGCCGCATGACGCGTCGCCGGCGCGACCGGAACCTGACGCTCGTCGACCTCGATGCTGACTTCCCTCGACTCGCTGATGTCTACCAGCACGTTCGCCAGCCCCCCCCGGGTTGCATCGCGGAGGAACTTCACGTCCGCCCCCGTGTCCAGCACCCGATCAATCAGCGAATTGAGGGGGGCTGCGTCGGACCGCAGGGCCGACTCGAACTCCAACCCGTCACGCACGGACAGCACCGCGAGTCCGTGCTCCGCGAGCGGCCCGTTCACCAGAATCGCGTCTCCCGGCTTGACCCGGTCAGTGCCCAGCCGAACCCCGGGCCGCAAACGCCCCAGTCCGGCCGTGTTGATAAATAACCCGTCGGCAGCCAGCCGGTTACCTCCTTCTTCGACGCGGCGACGCTCGATCACCTTCGTGTCGCCGGTAACGACCGGGACCCCGGCCTCCTCCGCCGTCGCGCCGATCGACGCCATCACCCGATCGAGTACCGTCAGAGGCAGACCTTCTTCCAGAATCAACCCCAAACTGAGCGCCACCGGCGCGGCCCCCATCACCGCCAGGTCGTTCACGGTTCCCACCACCGCCAATCGCCCGATGTCCCCGCCGGGGAATTCCAACGGCGTCACAACGTACGAATCCGTGGTGATCACGAGCCGCCCTTTCGGATCGGGAAGAACGGCCCCGTCGGACAGCGGTGCCAGGAGTTCGTTGTCCAGCGGTGGAACGAGGTGGTCCCGGATCAGGCGGTGCATCAACTCGCCCCCACCCCCATGGGCCAACAGCACGCGCCGCCCGCCGTTCCGCGACTCGACTCGTCCGCTCACAAGCCCACCTCTTGTGTACCCCGCGCCGAGGGATCCGGCAGGTTCCGCCCGTACTTGTACCACGCGGCACAGGTTCCCTCGCTGCTGACCATGCAAGGCCCGACGGGCGAGTCCGGCGTGCACTCCGCGCCGAACCGAGGGCATTCTCGGGGTTCCACCTTGCCCTGGATCACATAACCGCAACGGCACTCGGGGTCGTCATCATCTTCACTGATGGCCACTGCGAACCGCCGTGTCGCGTCAAACCGCCGGTACGGCGGGGCAAGCAACTGCCCGCTCAGCGGAATCACGCCGAGCTGGCGCCAGGCCGCGTCGACCACGACGAACACCTGATCCACCAGTTTCTGCGCCACTCGGTTCCCTTGGAGGCTGACAACGCCCGAGTACACGTTCTCTAACGCGGCCGCGCCCGCCGCAACCTGCCCGGCCAGATGCGCCAGCCCGCGGAGGATCTGTTCGGGCTCGAAACCCGCCACCACGCAGGGTTTTGCGTGCCGCTGAACGATCGGCTTATACGCATCGGCGCCGATGATGACACTGACGTGCCCGGGGCAAAGGAAGCCATCCAGTTCCGGCGCCTGAGGATCTGCTGTCTCCAGCAGCGCCAGCATCGCCGGCACGATCAACTTCTGGGACATCAGGACGCTAAAGTTGTCCACCCCGTCGCGATCAGCTTCGAGAACCGAGGCCGCCGTTCCCGGGGCCGTCGTCTCGAAGCCGACGGCCAGGAAAACCACGTCGCAACCAGGATGTTCTCGCGCCAGCTGCAACGCCGCCCGCGCCGAACTGACCACCCGAATCCGGGCGCCGGCCGAACGAAGGGTCTCCAAGCTTCCCGACCGCCCCGGCACGCGCATCATGTCGCCGAACGTGGCCGCCATCACGCCGTCTCGACCGGCGATATCGCAGGCAGCGTCGATGTACCCCCTGGGCGTGACACACACGGGACACCCGGGGCCGCTGACCAGACGAAGGTTCTTGGGCAGCATCGCGCGGATCCCGCTGCGAAAGACCGACATCGTGTGCGTGCCGCAGACTTCCATGAACGTCACGCGACGACCGATGCGCTCGCACCGCTCGTCAAGTTCGGCTCGTAAGGCCGGAATCCCACTGTTCATGGACCCTCGCCCGTCATTGCATCTTCCGAGTCCGGAGCAACCGCTCCGGCAGGACTGCTACCGTACACCTCGCGGAGGTATTCCCACGTCTCCAAGGCGTCGGATTCGTCGATCTGCGTGATCGCGAAACCTGCGTGGATAAGCACCCAGTCGCCTTCCTTCGCCTCAGGCGTGAGAACCGTGCTGATCTTCAGACGGTTTCCCAGAAGGTCGACGACGGCGTCCTCACCGCCGCGTTCGAGTATTCTCCCCGGGACCGCCAGACACATACGCCCGTGTCTCCCTCGTCAGGACCTCCGCCTCTCATCCGGCGCTGCGCCATGCCGCTACCATCGCTTGGCCAAGCGACAACCCGCCGTCACCAGTGGGCACGCGGCGGTGGTGCAACACGCGCAGATGGCGCTCTTCCAGGAGTTCAACCACCCGACTGAGCAGCCTGCGGTTACAGAAACAACCCCCGGAGAGAGCGACCGTTTGAACCCGCGCGGCCTCACAGGCTGCCTCCGCCGCATCGACCAGCATGGCGGCGATCGTCTCGTGAAACCGGGCCGCCACCCGCTCAGCCGGCTCACCAGCACGCAACGCGCCGAGAATGTCGAGAACGCCCGGAACGACCGACATCACGATTCGCCCGTCCCGCTCGGCCACCCCGTACGCATACGGCTCCGCCGGCAGGTCACCGGCAGCCGCCTCCAGGGCCATCGCCGCTTCCGCCTCGTGCCGGTTGCACTGACAAAGACCGGTCAGAAAACTGACGGCATCGAAAACCCGCCCCAAGCTTGACGTCGACGGTGCCTTGACGCCGCCTGTAACCTGCCTTGCGAAAACGCCCAAGGCCTCGGCGGAAACACCCCGGAACGCCACACCCGCCCGATCGAGCCAATCCGCTCCCAATCCACGCTCCACCAATGCCGCCGCCGGACGCCAGGTCTCCACGGCGGCCGCATCCCCACCGACCAGCGGAAAGTACTCCAAGTGCCCGACCCGATCAAGTTCACCCCTCTCGCACCGCAGAACCTCGCAACCCCAGACCGCACCGTCCTCGCCGTAGCCCGCCCCGTCGCAGGCCAGCCCGATGACCGGCCCCGACTCATTCCACTCCGCCATAACGCTTGCAATATGAGCATGGTGGTGCTGGACAGCGATGGCCGGAATTCCCAGCGAGCGCGCATATCGAGCCGACAGGGCCTGTGGATGCGAGTCGTGCGCGACAAGCTGCGGCGCGAAGTTGAAAAGACCTTCCAGCCGATCGACCGCGCGGACGAAGTTCCGGTACGCCTCCACCTGGACCAGATCACCCAGGTGCTCGCTCAGGATCGCTTCGCCGCCGGCGTACAGGCAGACACATGACTTCGACTCGCCGCCAACCGCAAGAATCCTCGGCCCGCTGCCCGGCGGAAAAGCGCCGCCGCCCCCCTCGCCGAGCCGGATCGGGCGCGGCGCATATCCGCGGGCCCGGCGAATCGGCACGACCTCCCCCCGGAAGCTGAAGACGACAGAGTCGTCGATCGGGCGGAAGATGTCGCGGTCGTAGGTCAGAAACGCGTCGGCCACCACCGCCAGACTCTCGAACGCGTCATCATCCTCGTAGGTCAGCGGCTGGCCCGACAGGTTGCCCGAGGTCATGACCACCGGTCCCAGGCCCTGCGCAAACAGCAGATGGTGGGCCGGACAATACGGCAGCATCACACCGAAATCCCTGCACCCGGGGGCGACCGAGTCGGCCAGACCATGGCCCGGCCGCTTGACGGCGAGCACGATCGGCGCCGCCCGCGACCTCAGCGCTGCAACGTCAGCGCCCGTAAGAACGCAGATGCGCTGAGCGGTCTCTACATCCGACACCATCACCGCCAGCGGTTTGCCGTCACGGATCTTCCGCGCACGAAGCTCGGCGACCACCGCGTCCGCATCAGCCCGGCAGGAAAGATGAAACCCACCCATCCCCTTGATCGCAACGATCTGCCTCTCAGCCAACAGGCCCGCAGCCTCGCGAATGGCGTCACCCTCGATCAGCGACCGATCCGGTCGGCAGAGCGTCAGTTGCGGACCGCACACCGGACAAGCATTCGGCTGAGCGTGGAAGCGCCGATCGGCCGGATCGGCGTATTCCCTTGCGCAAGGCTCGCAAAGAGCGAACGGCGCCATCGTGGTGGTCGGCCGGTCGTAGGGGACGGCCCGGATGATCGAGTACCGGGGACCGCAGTTGGTGCAGGTGATGAAAGCATATCGATAACGCCGGTCCGCCGGGTCAAACAGCTCCGCCCGACATTCGTCACATAACGCCGCATCCGGTGTAACCTCCGGACGCCGCTCCGCGTCCGTGCGTGAGCTGCGGATGTGGAACGTGGTCTCACCAACCGGCGCCGCGTCACGGCGAGCCATATCGACAATCTGCGCCAGCGGCGGCAGCTTCTCCAACAGGTCCGCTTCAAAGGCACCCAACGCCGCGGACCGACCCTCCACTTCAATCACGGCGCCGTGGGCGTCGTTCGCCACGAAGCCCGACAGGCCGTGCATGCCCGCCAGCCGATACACGAAGGGGCGAAACCCGACCCCTTGAACCTGCCCCCGCACGTCGAAACGACGGCGAATCACGTTGTCAGCCGACTCCGACACCGACTGCCTCCGATCAAGACGGCCCAATGGTTCGATCCGGGCTCAGCACGCGAGCCGGCGTATCGGCGACCGGCGTCTTGCCGGCTCACCCGGCCGAACGACGATTACGGGACCGTCCCGAACATCCACTCTCATACGCCGTTTTGCCCGAGGCGACAAGCCCTGCTGCCGTCGGCAGCTCCGTCGGCCGCCGACGCCGAGTCATTCCCCGAAGCCTGTCCTGTCGGTCGTCTCGGCTGCGGACTCTATGCGTAACGCCTTTATCGGGCGTCGGCCTTCCGGTGGAATGCTGTCCGCCACGCGCCTACACTTTGGCAACGAACGGCACGCCGGCTTCGCATCGGCCGGACCTTCGTTAATGCAGGCGGCGCAAGAGAGGGGTAAGCAGGCATGAACCGGGTCAAGACCCTGATCCACGTCCACACGAACTACTCGTTCGACTCCGACATCTCGCTGGAAACGCTGGCGTGGTCGGTCACGAATGAGCGCATCGGCTGCATCGCAGTGACAGACCATGACACGATTGAAGGCGCTCGGCGACTCCGCGCCATGACCGACGCCCGGGTGATCGTGGGCGAGGAGATCTCCGCTCGCGAGGGGCACCTGATTGGGCTGTTTCTGCAGGAGGGTGTCCGGCCGCGGATGTCGGCGCACGAAACGGCCCTGGCCATCCGCGAACAAGGGGGCCTGGTGCTGGCGCCCCACCCGTTTGTCAAGCTGCTCAGCTGCGGTCTTGGCGACGCCGTCGAGCAGATCGCCGAGTTGATCGACGCCGTCGAAGTCAACAACGCCCAGAACATCCTCACCCGGCCGGACCGCGAAGCCGAACGCTTTTCCAGTCGGGCGGGACTGGTCCGCTACGTCGGCGCGGACACGCACCGGACCGGCTTCATTGCCCCGTGCTATCAGATCATGCGCGACTTCACCGGACCGGCGGATTTCCTCAACGCGCTGGCGGCGGCAGAGCTGCACGTCGGGTATCACCCGCCTAGCTACCACGCCGCGATGGGCTATCACGTCGTGCGCTCGCTGCTCGGTTACGCCCCGCCGCCGAGCTTCGGCGTCAACGCCCGGCCCGAGCTTGATCGCATCCCGGCAGCATCGATCACCGACGTTTACCGGGCCTGACCCATCGCCGCCTCGGAGCCGCGGGCGCCAGCCCGCGGACATTTCTGGTCACCGGGCTTGCGCCCAGTGCTCGGATACCTCGCACCTGCGTCACGTGCCCGGATACGTGCAGCGGCACCTGTGCGTAGTGGTCAGCCATTGCGCGTAGCGCGAGAGCCGCCTGTCACGAGCCCACCGGAGCCCGAGATGCCAGCCGTTCGGCATCAGGCAGTAGCTGATGACGCGCATCGGCGTTCTGGCGTGCGCCCCGTCCAGCACCGTCTCGAAGGCAGCGCGGCCCTCGTACCTTGCGAAGCGCCGCACGCGTTGTGGGCAGCAGCGGAGCCGTTCGTTTGCGGTAGGACGATAAACGGGGGCGGCTTGACTGAAGGGGCCGGTTCTGCTATATTGTGTTGCTAACAAGCACAATACGCGCAACCCCAAAACAACCATGCTCTTTCAAGCTACCAGGGAGGAAGAGTCATGAAGAAAACGTTGTTAGTGGCTGCGTGGGCAGCGCTGGTGGGCGGCGTGGCGAACGCCGCAGATCTGACACTAGACATCCAATACGACTACGGTACCAGCCAGATCGAGATCTATGCCCACGTCACGGGTCAGATCGGGGACGAGCTCGGCCTGGCGCTGCTGGGCGTTGACCTCGAGTGCAACAGCGCCGAGGCGTTCGCTGCACTGACGCCGGATCTGGGTTCGGCGGTGACCGAGCTGAACAGGGATGCCGGTCTGACAAACCCGGGCGTGAACGCGTACTTCGGCACCATCTCCGGCAACAACCTGCTGCAGCTCTGTGGTGCTCAGAACACGATCGGTTATGACGGAACCGCTGGACCGACGTATCCAACAGGTACAGTGAACACGAACCTGGCGACGTACAACATGCTGGTCGCCGCCTTCGACGTCGACCTCTGGGCTCTGACCTATGAGGCGGTCTACACACTGAACAACCCGTTCGCCAACGTGATCGACGACCCAGGGGCCGGTCCCGTCTACGTGGTGTCTCCAATCACCAGCATCGGATACACCAACCAGACTGTAGTACTACCCGAGCATCCGCCCCACTTGGACACCGCGGATAGCATCGGCAGCGTGTGCAGCCTGACATTTTCTGGCTATTATGGCAATGGCACCGAGCCGCGAGCGGGTGGCATCCGGCAGCTGAACTTCCTGTTTGACAAACCGCCGAGCGGCACACCGTTGTTGAGCTGGGACAACAGCGGGGCCTGCCCGCCGACGCCGCCGGTCTACGTACCGTACAGCGGTGCGTCGGTGATGGCGTGCACGCCGGCAGGCAACGAACTGCAGTGCACGTTCACGCCGGCCCTGGAGGACGATGCCAGCTACGAGTTCTGGTTTCTCGGCATCGCGTGCGGCTCGCCGAGGTTCTGGATCAGGAGCCTGGTCGGTGATGCGTTCGCCGACGGTGTCGTCGACGGGAGTGACCGCAGTACGATCCACGCCAACTGGGGCCTGAGCACGTGCTCAGCCGACGTGTTCGAGGACGGCGTGGTCGACGGTAGCGACCGCAGTACCGTCCACGCGAACTGGGGCAACTGCGCCCCGTCGTATTGATGTTTTAATTCACCCGCATTGTCACAAGAGGGACAAACAAACAGTCACGCATTAGCCCCCCTTCCGCGGCTGATCGGGGCTGGCCGCCGCGCTGGTCAGCAGTCTGGCCGGCCGCTCTGCGCTGCAAGCGGAGGCACAAGCGGTGCGGGCCGCAGCCGCGCGGTGCGTTCGCAGTAGGACGACAAACGGAGGCGGCTTGACCGAGCGGGCCGGTTCTGCTATCATTCATGATTCAAGATCACAATACGCGCAACCCCACAACAACCATGCTCTTGTAGGCTCCGAGGGAGGAAGGGTCATGAAGAAAGAGTTGTTAGCGGCTGCGTGGGCAGCGCTGGTGGGCGGGGTGGCGAACGCCGCAGATCTGACACTGGACATCCAGTACAACTACGGCACCAACCAGATTGAGATCTATGCGCACGTCTTTGGGCAGATTGGGGACGAACTCGGCCTGGCGCTGCTGGGTGTTGACCTCGAGTGCAACAGCGCCGAGGCACTCGCTGCGCTATCGCCCGACCTGACGTCCGCGGTGACCGAGCTGCAGAGGGATGCTGGTCTGACGAACCCGGGCACGAACGCGTATTTCGGCACCGTGTCCGGCAACAACCTGCTGCAGGTCGGTGGTGCTCAGAACACGATTGGCTATGACGGCACCGCTGGACCGACGTACCCGACGGGCACCGTGAACACGAGCCTGGCGACGACCAATTTCCTGATTGCCAAGTATGATGTTAACGAAGCGAGTTTGACCGGTGATGTGACCTACACGCTGAACAACCCGTTCGCCAACGTGATCGACGATCCGGGGCCCGGACCCGTCTATGTGGTGTCTCCCATCACCAGCATCGGATACACCAACCAGGCTGTAGTACTCGGGCATCCGCCCCACTTGTACACCGCGGATAGCATCGGCACCGTGTGCACCCTGTACCTTCTTGACGGCGACACCGAGCCGCGGGCGGGCGGCATCCGGCAGCTGAACTTCCAGTTTACCAGCGTGCCGCCTGACCTGGATCCGGCGTTGAGCTGGGACAACAGCGGGGCCTGCCCGCCGACCCCGCCGGTCTACGTGCCGTACAGCGGTGCGTCGGTGATGGCCTGCACCCCGGTGTTCAATGAACTGCAATGCACGTTCACGCCGGCGCTGGAGGACGATGCCAGCTACGAGTTTGACTTCAGCAGCATCGTCGGCCACGAAGAGACGTTTGAGCTCAGAAGCCTGATTGGCGACGTGTACTCCGACGGTGTCGTCGACGGGAGTGACCGCAGTACGGTCCACGCCAACTGGGGCCTCAGCGCGTGCTCGGCCGACGTGTTCGAAGACGGCGTGGTCGACGGTAGCGACCGCAGCACAGTTCACGCGAACTGGGGCAACTGTGCCCCGTGATTCGGATGCTACGAGTCGGGTGAGGGTCGGCTGAAGGGTCACCCTTCCTGTCGGTCCGGGTGACCCCAGCGATGGACTATACATGAATCCCGAAGGAGGAGAGCAAGCCTGCTCCCCTTTCGCGCCTTTGGCTAACGGTCACCCGGGTGAAGGCGACCACGCATAACATTCTCATCCTGCTAGCCGCCGCCGAAGTTCTCTACAGAGCAAGCCTCACGCCCTTCTGCGAATAGAAAAGGGCCCTCGAGAGACCAACGCATTGAAGACGCCGTCTGAACGCGTCGCGAGGCCCGTTTCCCCTGGACATTCCGTCCTCCAAAAGAGTAGGATAGATTCACGTGGGAGAACGAGGGCGAAAGGAGGCGACCCCATGCATGGCTGTGTGGCGTTGATCTCGGCGGTTTGCGCCCTGCTCGTGGCACCGCGCCCGGCGCCAGCCCAACTGGACTACGTGGACTCCTCCTCGGGCCTGCAGACGCCGCAGATGGAAGGAGGCAACACGGAGCTGGAGTTTGGTGACCTCGACGGCGACGGGCACGTCGACATCGCGATGATCGGAGACCACGGTTCACCATTCATCAACTCTAGCGAGCACGGCATCACAGTCTGGTTCGGCGACGGGACCGGCAATTGGTCGGTATACCAGAACGGGAACTTCGGCTACGGCGGGATCGCCCTGGGCGACGTCAACAACGACGGCCTCATGGACGCCGGCTACGGCATGCACCACGACTACTCGAGCACGGATTTCGGCGACCAACTCCTCGAGGTCGCCCTCGGCAACGGAACGGGGCAGAACTGGACACCCTGGGACGATGGGCTCGCGACTATGGGCGAAGACTGGGGCATGTTCGGCACGGACTTCGCGGACGTCGACAACGACGGCGATCTCGACGTCGGATCAGTCTCCTTCGGCTGCTGCGCGGGCATCCACGTGTACCGCAACAATGGCGACGGGACCTGGACGCAAAGCTACGGCTTCACCGGCGGGAACTCGAACATGGTCTTCGCCTTCGGCGACGTCAACGGCGACGGCCACGCCGATTTCGCTGCCGCCCACGGCACCGGGACGATATGGCTCGGCGACGGTACCGGGAGCTTCACACAGGGCAACGGCAATCTCCCATCGTCCTCTACTGGCTTGCGCGGCGTCGCCCTGGGCGATGTCACCGACGACGGCTGTGATGACCTCGCGTTTGTCAACGGCAGCGGCGGCCTGGACGTGTGGACCTGGATCGCCCCGAGCGTGTGGCAGGAGGTCTCGGGGGCCCTGCCGGCCAGCGGCAGTTTTGACCTGGCGCAGATCGCGGACATGGACCTCGACGGCCACGGCGACGTGGTGGCCTTCGCTTCGGGAAACCCGGGACTGCTCAGGGTCTACGCGGGCGACGGCGCCGGGCGCTGGACGCAGGTCGCCTCCGTCTCGACGCCGAACTGTTGTGACGACGCCGCACTGCGCGCAGGCACCGACGCCGACCACAACGGGTATCCTGATGTCGTCCTGGTCTCGGAGGAAAACTGCGCGCCATGGGTGGGAGGCACCAACCGCCCGCGCTTCTACGCCGAAAGCTCAACGCCGACCGGGACTTGGATCCATCCGCAACGCCCGCGTGGGGGCGAAACCTTGATCGCCGGCTCCGCGCGCTTCGTCGATTGGACCGCTGCCGTTTCTGTACCGGGCCAGCCCACGATCGCCATCGACTTGTCGCTGGTCGGACCGAGCGGGCCGTGGATCCCGCTCGCCGCCGCCCTGCCCGACAACGGGCGCTTCCAATGGCTCCTACCGGCCGATCTGCCCACCTCGAGCACGTGCCGTCTGCGCTTCACGCTCAACGCGGCCGGCGCGGCGACCTCCCAATCGTTCACCATCCTGGGTGGCGCCGCCATCGGCGACCACAACGATGATGGCAGCGTGGACGTGAGCGATTTCGCCGAGTTCCCCGCCTGCATGACGGGCCCGGACGCTGGGCCTCTCGCGCCCGGTTGCGACGTGTTCGACGTCGACCTGGACGACGACGTCGACATGGTCGACTTCGGCGCGTTCCAACAGGTGTTCACCGGACCTGCCTGACTCAAGAGAACCGGGTCAGGCCTACTGTTTCCGGCCGCCCTCGCCTCCTTCGGTCACCAGCGCCTAAGTTCGCCGCTCAAGACGGCCAGTGAGCGGATCACCCGACGCACCATAAACGAGAGGAGCCGTCTGACGGCTCCTCTCTGTGCTGCGCAACGCCGAATCGTCGTTGCCCGCTACGGCCCGACGACGAAAGGCCGCATCATCTCGTTATCCTCGTGCTCGACGATGTGGCAGTGCCAGACGTACAAGCCGGAAATGTCGAACAACGCCTTCACCGTGGTGATTTCACCTGGGTAGGCGATCACGGTGTCCTTGAAGCCCGACT
Organism: Phycisphaerales bacterium; assembly: GCA_020353195.1. Lineage (GTDB taxonomy): Bacteria > Planctomycetota > Phycisphaerae > UBA1845 > UBA1845 > JAFGJQ01. The sequence goes on from CP070691.1 coordinate 2,880,089, forward strand.
CCCACGCCTGCGGGCCATTCCCCACGATGCT
>CP070691.1:2880219-2895896 GCA_020353195.1 Phycisphaerales bacterium
CTTCATCGTATACACGTCCGCGAGGCGCCCGCCGCGCTCGAAATGGCGCCACACGATCCGGGTGCCGTCGGGCGAGAAGAACGGCCCGCCGTCGTATTCGGGCCAGTCCGTCAGCCGGGTCTGCTCGCTGCCGTCGGCGTTCATGATGTAGATCTCGGCGAAATATGGCGGGTCCGCCTCGAGCGTCTCGCGCTGCCGGTCGCTGAGCCGATCCAGCGCAGGTTGATCGCGCATGGAACAGAATACGATCTTGCTGCCGTCCGGGGAATACGCCCCCTCGGCGTCGTACCCGGGCGCATCCGTCAGGCGCTTCAGGCGCGACCCGTCGCGCCGGCAACTGAAGATGTCGTACTGATCGTCGTAATCCCACGCATGACGGGGTGTTCTGCCCGCCGCACGCTCGGTGAGCTTCTGCTCCTGCTTGGCCTTGGCCTGCGGGTCCAGGTGCGTCGAGGCGAACAGCACTTCGTCGGTCCCCGCGCGGAAAAACGAGCAGGTCGTCTTGCCCAGCCCGGGCGACACTCGATGCGTCTCGCCGCTGCCGAGGTCCTTGATGTAGATCTGGAAGAACGGGTTGCCCGGTTCACGTTCGCTCTGGAAGATGAGCAGGTGCCCGTCCGGCGAGAAATACCCCTCCCCCGCGCGGGCTCCTTCCCTCGTGAGCCACTGGACATTCGACAGGAACCGATCGCCCTGGTCCGCCGCCCCGTCGTCCGCGAAGAGCGCAGCGCACCACGCACACAACAGCCACCCGCCGATTCTCATTGGCGCGGATCCGCGCACTTTGTGCACCATTGACGTGCTTTGCCAGCCTCCTCTACCGGCTCAGCGTCGCTGTCGCCCAAACGAAGCGTCTCCCACCCGCCTACAGGCTATCGCGAAGCGGACTGGACGTCGGGCTCTCCCCAGCCGGCGGGAATGACGGCCGACACCGTTATCCTCGATTGGGCAACCTCTTTGATGCCCGTGTTGAGGTTGACCCAACTGTAGAACCTCCCGGGCTTCAGAGGCGGCGCCAGCCCGACGGTGAGTTCATAGTGCTCGCCCGGCTTGATCTCCCGCAGGGACGCCTCAATGCCCGGCTTACCCACGCCCGCCACTTCCAATCGCAGCGGGCCTCCGTCGCCGCGCCGGATCGTGATCTTCCTCGGCTCGGGCGTGGTGTAGTCCTCCACCTTCGCGAATTGGGCAAGCCGCGGGTTGGCGTTGAACGGCACCAGGATCTCTCCCTTGAATTCGAGGTACTCCCTCTTATGGTTCGGGTCGTTGGTCGTTACCGTGATCCTCCGCGCGCACTTGCCGCCGGTCTTCAAACTGAGCATGGCCGTGATTTCCTCGGACGCTCCGGGCTTGATCGTGCGGTCAGCCTGACCGCTCACCCTGATGCCTCACCCGCCCCGCACTTTGATCGCCATGTCCGAGGTTCCATCGTTGCGGACGACCCACGTCGCCTTGATCGGCGTGCCCAGCCATTGAGGCTCCATTGTGACAGTCTGCGCGTCGCAGGCCCACTTCGGCCCCGCCCCTCCCGGCGCCGCACCGGGCTCCGGTTGCGATCTGATCACAGTACGCTTGCCCAACCCCCGCGGGTCAACCCGCTGCTTGGACGTGCCGTCCTTGACAGCCGCTGTGCGGGCTTTCTCACCCTCGTCTGCTTGCGCCGGCGGACTCGACTCCGGTGCCCGTTGCGCAGCCGGCGCTTCGCTGCCGCTGGCCGGCGGTGCCGTGTCAGCCCAGGCATTCGCCCCCCCCGCCAAGCCGTAGCACACCACGGCCAGCACTACTGCCGCCCCCCGCCCCACGATCATGCTGACGTCAAACCATTGTCGCATCGGTCCAAGCATTGGTACTCTCCTCGTCTCGAGCTTCTCTCGCCAATCCAGTGAATCCTGTGATGACTGCCGGCGACACACCGCTCCAGCCCGGCCGCGCACGCGACAGCACACAATCCTACTATGCTAACATATCGACCCAACTTGTTCGAGCGTGAATAGCGCCGGCCCGGCCGGCAGGGGTCGGATCCGACGCACCGACCCGATAACCGCTTTCCCTGCCCGCTCCCGTGACGTCCGCCTCGCACGGGAGCAGGATCCCTCACCACCGTTCCGGGCCGGGTGCCGTTGAAGCGTGTTCGCCACGATGGGGCATACCGCCGAGGAAAGGCACGTTCGCATTGACGGCTAACCCTATGTCACATATGGAATTACGCCTCACACCGCGAGTCCGGAGACGTGAAGCTCCTGCGGATCCGGGGCCGCGTTTCGGCCCGACCCGCCCCGTTGCCCCGCTCCCCGATGCCGCTGGCAACGGGTCTGGTCGCTGTGCGAACGTCGGCTAGAGTCCCAGGTTTCCCAGGGACAGCGGGTCGTACACGTTGGAGACGGCGCCGGACCAGTTGGCGTATTCCTGGCGGCCGGCGTCAAAACACGTGAAATTGACGCTCCAGATTTCGTGATCGCGGATGGGCCGGTCAAAAGCGGTCAGGGGAATGCGGACCTCGGTTTCCCAATGCTGGCCGTGCCGCCGCGCCGCATGGCGGATGTCGGCGGCCCAGACGCGCCGGGGACCGGTTGGCGGGTCGGTCCCGATTCCGTGCTCCCACGCAGCCCCGGACGGCTTGAGGACCAGATGGTACAGGTCGCCGGTGGAGCGGGTTCCGGTAGCGTCGGGATCGATAAGCACTTCGACAAGGTCTTCGCCGACGGGGATCATGTCTTGATACGTGACGATGTTGCTTCGGGCTTGCAGGTCGGGACCGCCACTTCCGGGACAGCGAAATCCGAAGTAGAGATGGCGGCTGTCGCGGGCGACCCGGCACTCCGTGGCGGCGCCGGGACGGGCGGACGGTAACTGCGTTGCGTCAGGCGTCTCACCGGTAACGAGAATGAAGTCCGCAGCCACGTTTCCGGGTGAGGGCGGCCAGTCCGACAGATCGCCGTCGATCGTAATGGCGTCGGTGATCTGCGAGGCATGGACGTAAGCCAGGCGGGCCGCCAGGTCGATCGTCCGCCGATTGACTTCGAGCCGGATGGGGAGATAGCGAACGCCCTGGCTGCCCCACGTAAGCGTGGCGGCGCGTGCGGTCAGGGTGACGCGAGCAGCCCGGCCCGGGGCGATCCGGGGCAGGTCAATCCGGGGCGGCTCGGGGGACCAGCCGATCGGTAACGCGCCGAACCCGATCGTGCCGTCCTGCGGCACGCGGGTGTGGTTCGTGATGGTGAGCTGGGCTTCGATAACGGCGCCGTCTTGGGGCCTTCGCCCGGCGGCCCGGACCCGCACGCCGTCGACTTTAACGTTCACGTTGCGTGTTTCGGTCATGAACTGTCGCCACCGCAACGTGCCGGTCAGGTCGTCCCAGTGACCGGCGGAAGCGCCTTCGATCTTCCGAACCAGCTCATCGGTCAACACGCGACAGGCAAGACGCCATAAACGGGGATCTTCGACCCATGCGCCTCGTCGCCCGTCTGCGAAATGGGCCGCGTAGGCGTCAGCGGCCGCAAACGGGGCCAGAGATTCGGCGATGGCCTCGGCCACGTGCGACAGCTCGTGGGTCTGGGCCAGGTCCAGCAGGGCGAGGTCCTGCATACCGCGGCGGAGTCGCTTGAGCCGCAGGGAGGCGACGGGGGCGCGCAGTCCGAACGGGGCACCCGGGTAGACGAGCAAACTCGGGGAGCGGTCGATGCATTGCTGAGATGCCAGGTCTTTGTCATCCCTGGATCGATCGTTGGCCAACCCCAGCACCACAATGTTGGAGCCGAGCCGACGCCCTTGCCAGGGAATGACGCGCGTGTACACGGGCGGAGCCGTAATCTCGATCGAACCGCTGAACGGGGGACGGTCGACCCGGAACCACGCCTCCGACCGCGGCGCCGGCCAGGTCGGACCCGCGGACGGATCCAGGAACTGCGCCGGCGGACACCAGATTTCGACGTGGGACGAGACGTCCACGAAGGGAAACTGCTGCCAGCCGTAGGCGGTCATGTCCTGGGGAAACAACCGGCAGAGCCGTCGCAGCCTCGGATGCGCGTTGCGGATGACGTGGCCGAAGTGACGGACGGCCACAAAGGCATCGGCGTCGGGGTGGTTGGCAAATGGAATGGTGACGTAGGTTCGGTCGAGAGATTCCAGTTCATCGAAGTGCACGGCGCATTGGCGCAGATAACGGCGTACGGTGGCCGCATAGGACGGTGAGTCCACCGCCGCGTAGGACGGCGCCGGCGGGAACGTCTCGTCGAAAGGGATCGGCCAGACCGGTAGCGGGCGGCGATCGGCGAACCGTGAGCCATTCAGGTACGCCAGGACTACGCGATCGTAGTCACTCCAGTCGACGGTGACCGCGTGTGAGCCTGTGATCTTCACGATCGGGCGCAGGTGGGGGAGCACCGGGGAGAGTTTGTGTGACTGGAGCAGCCGCATCGTCGAGGCCAGCAGGGCTTCGAGTTCCCCTCGAAGCGGGTCGTCGGCGTAGAAGCGCTCCGGAGCGTACGGGCGGTCCTGGTATTGCAGATGGTGGGCGAACAGCGAGCGGTGATCCAATTCGGTCAGCAGCGCCGGATGCGTAACGTCAGGGAGAAGAAAAGGCCAAACCGTCAGCGTCACGGCGATCGTGTCAACGGCTTCGCCGCGTGAGCGAATCACAAGCTGCCCATCATAGGAACCCGGCGCGGTGCCCTTGGGGATGTGGACGTCGATCCACAACCGCAAGACCTCACCGGTTTGCAGGTCGGCGGGCAACCCTCCGGACGGAGCGTCGGCAGGCACGACGACATCGGGAATGTCCGGTGTGCGGCGCTGGGGCTCGATCAGGCGGATATGCCACCCCGGCCAGCGGTCCACGTGCACCGAGTGCAGGCGATAGAACCGCAAGACGGAGGCGGAGACCCGGTCGTCCCCGGACTGCAGATCGGTGGCGATGACGTCGAGCGCCGGTAAAGCCCCGTCGCCGGCGAACAGGGCCAGGTGAATCCCGAGCGTTTCGTTGATTCCGCCGGCCAGCGACAACTCTCGCGTTTCGGGATTGAAGAGATCCGATTCGGTTCCCGTGATCGGGAATTCAGCCGGCGGCTGGGCGTCGTCAGCGACCCAGACGCTGACGCTCGAGAGCTTCGCGGGCCCGCTGCAACCAGCCACGGTCACGGCGACAAGCAAGGCCAGCGCGGCACTTCGGCATGACCCGGCGGCGCATCCGCGCAGGCACGCCGCATTTTCGCCCACGCCGACGAGCTTGCTGTTGCAGGGGGCGGCTCGCCGCCGGTCGCGGGGCGTGCGGTCCGCCTGCCCATTCCGCCTACGAAACGCACGGGAGCGGCGGCCCCCCGGGGGGGGCGGGTGGTCAATCCGGCATGGTCGCTGCTGCGGGTCTTTCATGGTGATCCGAACGAAAGCGCCTCCCCGGACGAACGTCTGCCTCCTCAGCGTTACTGCGGCCGAAGGCGGAGGTCGCTTCTGCTGCACGCAGCGGCGTCTTGCGCCGCGGTAACCGGACCGAACGGGTGCACGCGGATCGCCGGGCCCGCGCCGTGCCCGCTGCGCCAAACAAGGCGGCGGCAATGTCGAACGGTCCTCCGAAGCGACCGGGCTGCGACGCCGGCGCCGACGACGTCAGCAGCCCCCATCTGCAGTCTTCGCGCCCCATTGGGCATCGACGCAGTGTTCATCAGAGGCGGTGCAAGGACGCTAGGGCTCATCCCCGCCGGGCTCGTCATTCTCGCCCTCGGGCTCAACCGGACCGAGTGTTTCGGCCGGTGGCGCGGATTCGTCTTCGGCAGGTGAATCGGCCGCCTCGTCGGGCACCGAATCATCGCCGACCGCCGTCGGCTCGTCGGTCGGCGGCTGGGGCGGCGCCTCAGCTGCAGGTCGGGGGGTGGGCGGCAACTCCGGCAGGGGCACGATCTGAAACGTGTCGTCGAGCTGGTTTGTCGCCTCCAGTGCCCGCTCCATGAACGGGGTACCCGTAAAGAGGCCGTTCTCATCCCTGGTGATTCTCGTAAGGTAGTTGCGGGCCTCTTCTTTATGGCTCATGTCGCCATCGAGGACGAAGCGGTTGCCTTCAATAGTCGCCAGGTTCAGAAGCGCGGTACCGGCGACCACCGAGTGCATGCCGTGTTCGGCCAGCAGCCGTTTGCAGGCATCTTCGGCCACTTGGAGACGAGCCTCGTTCATGGTTTGGGGGTCCATCACACACAACTCCAGGACCCCGCTGGACAACATGAGCAGGGTTCGCCTGGTCAGGTCGGGATCCTTGGACTCGCGACCAACCTGCTGGAGCGAGTCGATGGCCTTGCTGATCTCCGCATCGGGCAGGGGTCGGCCGTCGCTGCCGATGAACCGCGCCGCCCGGATCTGCTGATAGGCGTTGTCGCGGGCGGTGGCTTCGGCGCTGCGGATATAGAGGAACAGGGCCACGGCGATGACCAGGACCATGACACCCGCAATCACGTAGTTGCCATGTCGCGTGAGGAAGTCGCGGGCGTCTTTGAGCATCAGGGCGAGTTCGTTTTCCTGGAGCTCTTGTCTGCGTTTCTGTTTCATCGCTTGGTTCCTGATTCCGGAGGGGATTTTCCGCGCTCTTCCTGAGCGATGATCGCCTGAATCCGCGTCTTGGCGCCGAACCTGCCTTCGCCGCCAGTGATCTGGACACTGCAGGATTCGGTGCCCTTTTCGAACCGGAGGGTGTAGACCCCCTTGACGTTCCCGTCGCTGACGAGGGCCCAGCGGGCCCGGGGCATCTGCTCCCGGTAGAACTTGCGCACCGAGTATTTGCTCGGCGCCCTGCCTTCGTAGAGGTGGCGCAAGTACAGGCGCCGCGTCCCGGTCGACTGGTCCTCGCAGGCGCTCTCGACCATCCGAAAGCCGGACGGGATCGGGATGTCGCGCTCATAGAGCATCGCCGCGGGGGTCAGGCGAACGCCCTCCCCGGTCTTGGGCCCCGCCGTGCAGGCCCCGCCAAAGAGCAAAAGACCGGCCAGAATCGCGACCCGCCCGCACACCGCAGCGTCTTCTCGCCTCATGCGTCAGGGCTCCATTTACCATGCGGTCCCCAGCCCGCATGCGCCGGGGTCGGCCCGCGTGGTCTAAGCGTAGACCAAGGGGGCACGGGCGTCAATCCAGCCCGCTGGATTCCAAGTCAGTCGATCCGCCGCCCGGCGCGGTAAAGGGCTCTTCGCCATGGTGGGTGACGGATGCGCCGACGGGGCGCACCACTCCCACGAACGGTCGACGGATGTCAGAAGAGCTCGTACAGGTTTGCGTCGCCGGGCGCGAGGTCAACGGTGAGTCTGATCTCGCCGTGGCGCAGGGGGGCAACACTTCCGCCGATGACGCCGGGGTCGCCCGGCACGCGGACGGCGCGTTGTGCGGGCGCCCTGCCGATCTGCTCAGGCAGTGTTACGCGCGTGCGCACAAACCGCGTGACCGACGTGTTGGCGACCAGGATGAAACGGCGGCGCCGGCGCGTGAGCAGCACCGTGCGCAGGTCTTCGTCGAAGCACTCTGCGCCGTGCAGGACCTCCGGCACCGCGCCGCAGATCAGGGGGCCCCAATGCTGCGCCCGGTTCACGATCCGCTTGATGGCGGCGGACCGCTCCACGGTCAATCGGCCTCGTCGGTCGACCAGCCCCTGCTGGCGCCCGGGCACCTCCGCGTAGGCGTCCATGACCACGCCACACGTTCCGCCCGCACAAAGCCCCGCATGATACATGCCCAGCCAGTGACGGACCGTGGCATCCACGTCGTCGCAAAGCCCGGTGACGGGAATCATCATGATGCCGGGCCGGGGAGCGCCGGCGGGTCGACGGGCCCCGTCGGTCGGATCCGAAGCGCAACCGGAGACGTGATCCGACGCCGGAACCGTGACGATGGGAATGACGGCCGTCCCAAGCTCGCCGGGTCGAGCACAGCCCGGGGCGATGGTGGCGCAGACACGCAGGTCTGGAGCGCTGCGAGCCAGCGCGTCGGCCACGCGGGCCGCCCGGGCGGCCGCAGGGGCGTCACCCACGCGGCCAAGGTGCAGCATGACTACAGGCGGTTCGAGAGCTGAGGACGACAACCCGACAGGGCCCCATTCGGACACGGATGACGATTTCTCGTCGCCGGCGCCGCTGCACACGTACCGCAGGATCGGACGGTGGGGCAGGATAACACCCAGATTGTGCGATCGGGCGGCCCGGAGGACGGTGTCACGGTCCTCGGAGGCGACGTGCGACACGAAAACCGCGTTGAACCCGAGTTCGCGAATGCGGGGGAAATCGCGGTCCATCGCCCCAGCCGGCCCGCCGGCATCGGAAAGGCGCAGCGGCTCGACCGTATAGCGGATCGCGATCGGGTAGATCCCGCTGCGGCCGGGGGCTGCGGGGGAGGTGCAGCCGGGCGGAATGCCGCCGGTCAGCGACAACAACAGGACGGCAAGCGACCTGCCGCCGACCGACCGCGCGGACGCGGAGGCGGGCCAAGCCCGATGACCTGCGTTCTTGACACGGCCCCACGCCCGCGAATAGACTCCACTTTGGTTGACCGGATGGGTTGGCGCGATGTTCAGGTCGGATTTCTCTTCGTGATGATACAACGATCCGTCGGTTCGGTGGTTCTGGGAACGATGCTCCTGCCGATCGGGTGCGCGCTCCCCGCGGCACAGCCGGGCGACCCGCAGACCCGCCAGTCGCTGACGCTCCTGATGCCCGAGGAGATCGGGATCATGCCGTTTACACGGATCGAGAGCTTCGACGACGACGACCGCCCGGACGGCATCGCCCTGCTGCTTCGTCCGATCAACATGCTGGGCGACCCGGTGAACATCGTGGGTGGAGTCCGGGCCGAGCTGTTCGAGTTCGTCCCCGCGTCGGCACAGCCCCAGGGGCAGCGCCTGGCCATGTGGGAGATGTCGCTGAACACGAAGCGAGACCAGTTGAGATACTGGAACTCGACGACGCAGATGTACGAGTTCCGTCTCGAGTTTGATGCCGACGTCGTTGCGCAACATGACAAGTACGTGCTGGAGGTGACGTACAATACACCGCTGGGTACGCACCTGACGGATAAGTACACGCTGGAACTACCGATGGCAAGGGAATCTTTTGCCGCGGACCAGCCGGCTCCGGAGGGGTAGGCGCTGCGGACGTGCCCGTAAGGGACCGGGAGGAAGTTCACTGGTTTGCGGGACTGACGTTCCCATCCGTCCGCCGAGACATTCGGGGGCGGGTGGATCCGTCGAAGGCTCAGAAAGCCTGTCGCACGGCATTTTTTTCGCCACGGGCGGCTGACCCCGGCCGCCGGCGCGGGTCTATCATTCGGGCGGGGTTTCGACACGCAAGTTGCAAGGGAGGTCGACCATGCATACGAGATCGCTTTGGAGTCTCGCGGTTCTGGTGGGGATGGGCGTGATCCTGCTTTCCGGGTGCGCCGACAAGCTGACCCGCACCCATTACGACATGATCGTGGTCAACACGTCGGACAAGTTCGACGTTGAGCAGACCCTCGGGGAGCCCACGTACAAGGTGGGCGACCAGTGGCACTACGAGAGGGTCGACAAACACCTGAACGTGTTCATCCACTTCGACGCGGCCGGCAACGTCGAACGCAAGCAGTGGATTGACGCGATGAGCTCCGAGTGGGAGGACACCGAATCGCCACCGCAGGACCGCCCGCAGAGCGAATCGACGACCATCCGGACGATCAACGAGTAACCCGGCGGCAGGTCACTGCCGTTTCCCCCTGAGGCAATCGGCGTACGACCGTTCGCCGAACGCGCCGGAGTCTGCCGGCTGCGCCCGCGCCCCAAGCGGCCGGATGTGGCTTACCTGGCCCCGTATTACTTCGCCCCGTATGACAGCTTCTTGAGCAGCGGGCTGAACGCCAGCAGAACGACACCCGAGCCCGCGCCGAAATACACGATATTCGTGAACACCTTCACGTATTCGCCACCCTCGGTTTCGCCAGCAATCCAGCCGGAGAGCACGCCCGCGAAGGCGTTAGAGAGAAACCACATGCCCATCAGCAGCCCGCCGATGCGGGCCGGCGCGAACTTTGTGATGGTCGACAGGCCGACCGGCGACAGGCACAACTCGCCGGTAGTGTGCAGCAAGTAGATCAGAACGATCCAGCCGGGATTCGCCAGGCCCGACGCTTCGGCCTGCTTCGCCGCCAGCGCGGCCATCACGAATCCGGCGGCCAGCTGCAACAGCCCCAGTGCGAATTTCACCGGTGCCGACGGGTCGAGGTTCCGCCTCGCAAGCCGCGTCCACATCATGGAGAACGGGATGCCCAGCATGAAGATGAACAAGGGGTTGAGCACGAGAAACTGAGAAGCGGGGACTTCCCATCCCAAGATCGTCCGGTCCACGAATCTGTCGGTGAACAAGGTGAACGAACTGCCCGCTTGTTCGAAGCATGCCCAGAACACGACCGAGAAGAACATCAGAGCCAGAAGGACGAAGATCCGGCCCCGCTCTTCCCGAGTGCACCGGAACATCTCGAACACGATGTACGCCAGCGCAAGCACGCCAATGACAGGGGTACCGTCCTGCACCCACTCCCACTTAAACATCAGAATGGCGACACCGGGAATATTCAGGGCGATCGCAACGTACAACCAGTGAACCTTCCGCACTCCACCCCACATTCGTTCGCCCAGCGCCTCGGGCCGCGGTGGAAAACCCTGATCTCCGATATGGTGCCCGCCTTTGACGAAGACCATCAGCCCGATGATCATCCCAACGCCCGCCAGCGCGAACCCGTAATGCCACCCGATCAACTCGCCGATGAGTCCGCAGATGATCGTGGTCAGAAAGGCTCCCAGGTTGATCCCCATGTAGAAGATCGTGAACCCCCCGTCTCTGCGCGGGTCACCTTCGGCGTAGAGCTTCCCGACCATGGTGGAGATGTTCGGCTTGAAGAACCCGTTTCCGCTGGCGATCAGGGCCAGCGCCATATAGAAGAACGCCTCGTGGCGCACGGCCATGCAGAAGTGCCCGATGGCCATCAGGATTCCCCCGGTGACGATGGCCTTGCGGTAACCGAGAAACCGGTCCGCAATGATCCCGCCGATCAACGGCGTCGCATACGCGAATCCACCGTACGCCCCGAACACCCCGCCGGCGAACTCGTCCCCGTAATCCAGCGCCTTGACCATGTAGAGAACGAGCAGCGTCTTCATCCCGTAGAAGCTGAAGCGCTCCCACATCTCGGCGAAGAAAAGAACGAACAGACCCTTGGGGTGTCCAAACATCGCGCGCGGACTCCTGTAAAGGTGCACTTTGCCCGGGGAACATACACGCAAGCCCGCGTCTGTGCCAACCGGGGCGGCGGCTGACGGGTGCCACCCCGGGCCGCCCAGGGCCCGCCCGCCACCTGCCACCCGAGCGCCATCCGAACGGCGAGGCCGCATTCGGCTCGCTCGCGCCGGCGGCGGCGCGCCACCGCAATTTCAGTACTGGGATGGCAGATTCGGGTGCCACGAGCGCGGGAGCCGCTCAGCCAGCAATACCGGGAAGCCATACGCAGACCCCCAGATCAAACCGTCCGATACTTTTCCCAGCTTCTCTAGTATTTCCAGATTTTCGATCATGAAGGGGGCGGGCGACGACCGATAACCCTGCTCTCGGGACGAGTGGAACGTCGAGGGACCATCCTGTAGTTCGGAGATCGAAGCATGAAGGCGCGGCTAAGAACATGGTGGAGGGTGCTGCTCGCGCTGCCCTTGGCTGGAGCGTACTCGCTGGATGGATGCACTGCCGACGCGATGCGCGAGGTGGCCGACAGCCTGGATGAGCAGGCGGACAGCATCGACCGAAGCGACGACGACCTCGATCTTGGCGACTGGCTGTCGGACGAGATCGAGGATTGGTGATGCGCGCGGCCGCCCGCACCGCGCCGCGGGCGGCCTGCGCTTCCGACCAACGGTGTCCTACTGTCCGGTGGCGAGAGTGAGCACGGAGGCTCCTTTCGGCCCCGGGCACGGGCATCGCGTGCGTTCCGAGCGGCCATTCAAGCAATCGGCCGAAGCGAAAACTGCCGGCCTGCCGATGACGACCCCCCTGCCCGGTCTCCAACCTCTCTGTAGGACAACCGTCTGAGCACCCCGGGGGCTTCATCCCTCGGTCCGCGGGGCCCTCCCGACTGTGACATTCGTTTTCCGCGTTCGGTCTGCGTCGCAGGTCTGCTCGCGGCCTGTCGCGCGCGACTGCAGACCGCCGGGTCGCGACGGAACCGCCGGCGGGACTGGTGGAGGTCGTGGCCGGCGGTTATTCTGCAATCGCTATGGCAGTGGTCGTGCGAAACCTGCGGCTCGGGCTGGACCAGTCCGAGGACGTGTTGACGGACCTGACGGCCAAGCGGCTGAAGGTCCCGCGCGGCGCAATCCGTGACTGGCATCCGGTGCGCCGGTCATTGGATGCGCGCGATCGCGAGGATGTGCACTTCGTCTACCACGTCGAGTTGACGCTTGACGGCGGGCCCGGAGCGGAGCGGGCGGCGCTTCGTCGCGCCGGCGGCCGGAACGTCGATATGGTCAAGCCTCAGCGACGGCACGACCCGATGCCGGGAGCGCGCCTGTTGCCGCATCGCCCGACAATCGTGGGGTTCGGGCCGGCAGGGATGTTCGCGGCCCTTCGCCTGGCGGAGTACGGGTATCAGCCAATCGTGCTGGAGCGGGGTCGAGACGTTGACCGGCGCGGCCGGGACGTAAGGGAGCACTTCTACGGTGAGCGGCGTTTGGATCCCGAGTCGAATCTGCTGTTCGGCGAGGGTGGGGCCGGTACGTACAGCGACGGGAAGCTGTACACGCGCGTGTCCGACGCGCTGATGCAGACGGTCATGGAGTGTCTGGTTCGTGACGGGGCCGACCGTGACATTCTGGTGGACGCCCGGCCTCACCTGGGCAGCGACAAGCTCCCGGCGATCTGCGGGAACATCCGGAGGCGGATCGAGAGCGCGGGTGGCGAGATCCGGTTCGAGAGTCGGCTGGATGATGTCGAAGTCGATGAGGGTCAGGTGGCGGCGATCCGCGTCAACGGTGAGCGGATCGAGGCCGGTCCGGTCGTCCTGGCGGTCGGTCATTCGGCGCGCGACACGATCCGCATGGTGTCAGCCCGCGGGGTGCGGCTGGAGGCGAAACCGTTCCAATTCGGTGTGCGGATCGAGCATCGGCAGGAGCAGGTCGACCGGTGGCAGTACGGCGCGTTGGCCGGTCACGACCGGTTGCCACCGGCGGAGTATCACCTGGTGGCCAAGGAGGCGGCCGGTACGGACGGCGACCTGTTCAGCTTCTGCATGTGCCCGGGCGGGCATATCCTGCCGACGAACGAATCGCCCGGTCTGATCGCAACGAACGGCGCCAGTCAGTCGAGCCGGAACGGGCCGTTCGCCAACGCCGGGCTGGTGATCACGCTGGGGCCGGCCACCATCGGCTTCGACCCGCTGTACGGGCTGGATTATCTGGAGCGGTGGGAGCGGCTGGCGTTCAAGAGCACGAATGAGACGTATGAGGTCCCGGCGCAACGAGCGAGCGATTATCTCGATCGGCGCGAGTCGGACGGCGTGCTGGAGACGACGTATCCGTTCGGGGGGCAGTGGCGGTCAATCCGGTACGTGGTTCCCCGCAACGTGGGCGACGCGCTGGATCGGGGTCTGCGAATGCTGGACGACAGGCTGCCCGGCTTCGCGGGGGACGACAGCATCATCACCGCCCCGGAGACACGGGCGAGCAGCCCGGTCCGCATCGTTCGCGACAACGTGACGCGCCAGTCGCCGACGTGCAGCCGGCTCTACCCGTGCGGCGAGGGCGCGGGGTATGCCGGTGGCATCATCAGCGCCGCTGTCGACGGCATCAAGACGGCAGACGCAATCATCAACGAGTATGCGGTGCCGTAAAGGAAGCTGACACGCCGAGCCGTCGGAACATCGAAGCGACGAGAACCCGCGTCGGCGGGCGTGATCAAGAGGAATCGCGCGCAAGCAACGCTAGTATCCTGCGCGCGGAGCCGTGACCCGGTGCGTAGCAGTGCCGCATCTGGCTGTCTCGCTTCCCGGATTGGAGATCACCAAGGACAGGGACCGTCCAGCTTCTTTATGAAGGCTGACGCGTTCGCCCTGTCGGGCGGTCCGGTCTCGTGCCAGTAGTGGGGCTGCCCGAACTCGGTGAACAGTTCCCGGCCTAGCGTCTTGACGGGATAGATGGGGTCGTCCACGTGTCCGTCGAGGAACGCGATGGTCGCGCGCCCCCTAGCGCCTTGATCCTTCGAACTGACCGTGCGCATGTGGCGCGTCGCGATTCGATCCAGGCCGTTGAAGTTCCCCTCGGGGAAACTGGTGTTCATGTGGAAGTGCGGATGCTCCTCGAACATCGTCATGAAGCGTGCACTGTGGAAGACAACTCGCTGGCCGGCGGCGAAGGAGCGCGTGCCCTGATCACCGGGCAGGGCGTCGAACGACGGGGCAACGTACGTGAAGCTCCCGAGGCTTTCCGGGGCCTTGTACGCGACGAAGGCGTTCAGGGAGTAACTGAGTCTTCCATTCCCGCCGCCGCCGATGGGCGTATCCTCTGACTCACCCGGCTTGTCCGCCGGGCACGTGTACGCTTTCTCCTGCTTGACGTACGGGAAGATCGTGCCCTTGCCCGGCACGTCCGCGATGAACTCCGGATCGAGGTAATGGGGCTGGGTGTAAGCAGCGTGGTAGCTCATGCCCTGCATTCTGTCCCGGGCGCCGTCCCAGGTGACGCCCGATGGCCTGGTCCAGGCGGTGCCGAAGAAGCTCTGCATCCAGAACAGGCCGTGCGTACCCGGGAAAACATCGGGGTCGGTGATGTAATAGAACATGCCGTTCATGAGCTGCCTGATGTTCGACCGGCACTGGAGGCTGCGAACCTGATGCCTGGCGAGGGCTAACGAAGGCACGAGGATGGCGATGAGCAATGCGATGATTGAAACGACGACCAGTAACTCGATGAGCGTGAAGCCACGAACGCGACAGAGTCGACACCGGCGGTACATGCCGGGGTTTGCTCGCGCGCGTAGTCTTTCATATCCCATCGCTGCGGCCTCTTGGGCTCATGAGCCCTCATGCACTGGAAGTTCCACCCTTCCCCGCTTCCTGGACTTTGATTATATCGGATTGAGGCGCTCCGATTCAAGAACGCGAGGGCTCAGGTCGGCATTCTCACAGTCCCTGACAGTTCATCGTCAGCCCCGCTCCGGGATCACGGCAAGCGGCTCGCGTGCCCGTGGCGACGGAGATGTTCGCGACAGTGCGAGCATTGCACGCGGGCGACCTGCCGGTGGCACGTGACAGTTCGACAACGCTTGCGGCGGTGAGCGGCGGCCTCTGTGAAGCCACTGTGACACCGTTTCACCCGGGCTGATCCCTCGATCCTGTGATCATTCGGGTTTGAGCTGGCGGGTCATGAGGTCGTGGACGGCCTCGGCAGCCGTGCGGTGCCCGTGGAGGACGGTATAGACGGCGCCGGTGATGGGCATCTCGATGTTGTGCTTGAGGGCGAGTTCGAGGACGGCCTCGGTGGTGGGAATGCCCTCGATTACGGAGGGTGTGGATTCGATGACTTCCGCAATCGCCATGCCGCGGCCGATCTTCTCGCCGGCCGATCGGTTTCGCCCGAGTGGGGAAATGCAGGTGGTGACCAAGTCTCCGATGCCGGCCAGGCCTTTGAAGGTGCTCGGTTGGGCCCC
>CP070691.1:2895996-2932624 GCA_020353195.1 Phycisphaerales bacterium
ATCCTGTCTGCCATGGCTGGTCTCTTGCCGGCGCTGAGCGAAAAGACGTCCGAAGGTCCGAACATCGATGCCGACCCGTGGGAAACACACCAGACGCACTGGCAGACCTTCCTCTTGCACGTGGCCGCCCTGTTCGTCATCACCGTCTTCATTGAGTTCCTGGTATACGCCGGCCTGAACCGCTTGTCGATGAAGCGCATAACAATGCACCGCCTGGTACGAGGGACGGTGGCGAGTAACCTGTTCAGTTACGTCGTTCTGGTGGGGACGGTATGGTTGTTGCCACCCCGGTCCGACGACTTCCAGTTCCGGCCCAACAGCGACTGGGTCAAAGAGAATCCGCGTCGCGTGTGGTTCGTGGATCAGGATTCGAAGCAGCTTTGCTCGATCCGTCTCGACGGCACGGATCGGCGCACCGAGATCGCCAACGAATTGTGTCGGATCGGGTGGTACCTCGAGCAGCACAGCATTTACGCCGTCGTGCCGGACTACAACATGGTCCTCTACGTCGGCGAAGACGAACACTGGCATTGTGTTCACGAAGGGCACGACCGCGCGTTATCCGCGAGCGTCGCTGAAGCGTGGCCCATGCGATGCCACATCTGGCCGACCCTGCAGGACGCGTTGTCCGAGGTAGGCATCACAGTCGGCGACGACGAAAGCGCCGCGCCGACGGTGTTCTTCGCCGCCACCGATCGCCCGTGGGTCACCCATGCCGAGAGCTCGACGTATGACGTTCTGACGCCGCTTATGTGGACCGTCGGCGTTGGAAGCTCACGCATCCAGGTCAAGAACAACAATAGCGGCGACATTCTGACCTTCGGAGTCAAGGCTGGCATATCCGTATTGCCCTGCCGGGCCCCGGCCATTACGGACAATGAGGATCTCATCCTGTTTCGTTGTGGCGGCTGGTTAATGATCCTCGATCCGGCCAGGCGGACGGTCGGCCGCCTCGTACGAGGCGACAGCCTGATGCTGGAGACCCCGGCCTTCACCAAGCGAGACAACTGGTAACCACACGCTGCTGAGGAAAAAAGGTGTCAGGCTTCTTTTACGGCCGCCGGCGGCCGGTTCTTGACGCGCGGCCTGCATCAACCACGGCGCATGGTGAACGGTTCGGCGATCAGGTCGGCGGCGCGGTTTCGGATGCAGGCGAAGACCAGCGGGCGAAGTGGCGGCCACAAGCGGACCGGACATACTCCTGGACCTCGCGGCGAAATTCGTGATAGGCCTCCAGCAGGGCCTTGCCCTGCGGCGTCAGGTCTGTCCCGCCGCCGTCGAGGCCGCCGCGCCGACGCTCGACCACCGCCATGCCGGTCGACTGTTCAATGAGCCGCAGGTGCTTCCACGCCAGACGATAGCTCATGCGAAGCTGCTTCGCCGCTGCCGACAGGGATTTGCCGGCAGCGATAGCCTCCAACAAACGAACCTTGCCGGGCCCGAGCGCGTTGTGCCCGTCGACGTCGATCCACAAACGCAGGCGCCCCTCCCAGGTTCCGGGAGGCGCGTCGGTCGTGACCGTCCGTCGATCCTTACGTGGACCGGGATGAACTTTGGCCATCGATGCTCTCCATGACGTGACGATGAGCGGTGCCAGCGCGGGCTCATCCTCAACACGGGGTGCCAAAGGCCGACGCCACTCAGCTGGCACTGAATCGCGCCTGCTCTTACAGCCTGTCAAAGTCAGGGTCACCGGCCGGAGAACCGGCCCCACAATCGGCCGAAAACCGATTCTCCGTCCGCGCCGCTGCCCGCCCGGCAATGTCCCATCCCCGACCTGCCGTTTTCACGCACACGACGGCCAGGGAGGCGAAATACGATTCACCGCCGCCCACTTCGGCGATGGAAACCGCTCCGGCAACCTGGGCAGCAGCGATGAGCGAACGATAACGATCAGCTCCTGGTCCGGACCGCACTCCCGCAGCGCAAACTCCAACGCCGGCGCCCACCCGTGTCCGCGAAACTCCAAGGGGCCAATCTCGTCAATGGCAATCGCGTCCAGGCCGTCGCGAACGGCAGCGGTGATCGCGGCATGCCCCGCCGAAACGGCACCGCCGTCAAAGCGATACGCGTCGACGCTGCGGACGACCGCGTGATCGGCGACCGCCCGGACCAGCAACTGCCGACTGCCGCAACGCAAATCAAGTAAGTCGTAGCCGACGTGCCGCCCGTCCTCAAAAACCGCCGGGGCGGCGATCCCGCCCACAGAGCGGCCGCCCTCCGCCGCCCGAGCGATATACTCGCGTAGAAACGACGTTTTCCCCTGCCCTCGGGTCGCGGAGATGACGACTACAGCCACAGTTTATTCCGATAAAACTGACGAAAACTTTGTGAAAAATGGCACACTCTAGTTGGCGCCCGCCTCCAAGGCATGATACCATGAAGGCGGTTGAAGGCGGTAGTCCCTGCCGAGGCGCGCTGTGAGAAGACAGGGATTGGAACCGCCCTTTGGGCCGTTTTTTTCGCTGGTCGATATGTTTTCCAAAGCACATCGGCTCGCTCCGCAGCACGGGCGCCTTCGTAGCTTCACCCTGGTGGAGTTGCTCGTCGCCATCCTCACGATCAGCCTGTTGGTCGCGATCATGTCGCCGTCGCTACGATCGGCGCGGCAGCACGCCAAGGACGTGATCTGCGCTTCGCAACTCAAGCAGTGGGGCGTCGCCTACGAATGTTACACGGTCGAGAACCGGGGCTTCTGGCCGCACTGCGACGGGCTGGACCGGCAGGATCCCGACCCCGGGAACCCCGACATTCCGCCCCGCGGGATTCTCGCAAAAGACCTGGCCGACTGGCACGGGTGGGTGGACGTGCTTCCACCCATGATCGACCGCAAGCCCTGGCGGCACTACGGGATGTACAAACACCCGAAGGCAAAGACGTTCTACCAATGTCCGTCGGCGCGGCTGGCGGACTCCGGCGCGCTGTACGGTTACTACCCGCGAATCGACGGGTACTTCAGCTACGCCATGAACGCCTGCCTGGAGCTGGATGAGAACGCGTGGCGTCCGCCCGGCGGAACCGACTACCCAATGCCGTCGTTTTTGGATACGGCCAAGATCGTGTGCCCGCAGCGTGTGGTTCTTCTGTTTGACCAGTTGCTGGACCCCCGGAGAGGCTACGGCGGGTCGACGCCGTACCGCAGCGCCGGCAAGCACTGCGGCAGTTACCCGATCTCGTTTTCCGCCCGGCACCAGCGCGGGAGAAGCACACTGGGAGGGAACCTGCTGTTCGGCGACGGGCATGTGGACTGGCAACGAACGGTGTGGAAGCCGGAGTGGGGCGAGTGGGTGATCGGCCACCAGCAGGGACCGCCCCGCAATGATCCAAACTGGTACCCGTACCCGGCGGCACAACGCGGTACCGACTAGGGCCTCACCAGGTGTGATTCGATCGCTGACGGTCGGGGCGTCATGCTCTGGCGCAGCGAGGTTTCTCTGCTTTTTCGTTTGAACGGACAGGAGGTACGAAAGATGAGAAAGCAAGGGCTCATGATGTTGATTGGCCTGGCGACCGTAGCATGGGGCGGCCTCAGCCGGGCGGACGTGTTGTCGATCTACGACGTTCAGTCCACCACAAGCGACGGTGATGCAAGTATCTACAACGGGCAGGTCCACGACGTGACCGGCGGGATCGTCACCCACAAGTGGTCGGGGTTTCAGGATCGCGTGTACCTGCGGGATCCCGCCCATCCCACGTGGGGTGCGATCATGGTCAAGGACTCGACGGTGGACCGCTCTCTGTTCAACAACGTCGGACTCGGGGATTGGGTCAGCCTCACGGACATCTACATTGAGGAGTTCCGGGGCACCACGGTCCTGCAGTACAGCCCGACCCTGGCGCCGAACGTGGGGTATGCCGTGCAGAGCACCGGAAACCCCGTGCCCGATCCTACACTGCTGACGGCGGCGGACCTGATTGTTCCGGTGGACCACGCGGCCAGCGAACCCTACGAGAGCATGATCGTCAAACTGGAGAACGTGACCGCGGGGCAGAAAGATCTGGGCAAAGCCGGCGACAACTACGAGCTGATCCAGGGAGCGGACATCGCCTGGGGCACCGACTACATGAACATCGACGCGGGCGCCCCGTATGACCCGCGGATCGTGACCGGGGCGCAATTGGAAAGCATCACAGGCGTGGTGGAGCAATACACGAAACTGACGGACGGATGGGATTATTACCAGCTATGCACGCGTTCGGCGGGCGACATCGTTCCGGAGCCGGCCACCCTCACGCTCGTCGCTGCCGGCCTGTGTCTGGCGGCGCGAAGGCGACGCAAACTGAGTGTCGAGCCGTGACACCCATCGGACGCGGAGGTTCTACGCCCGTCAAGCGTCCGGAAGCAGTGGCGGCTGCACTGTGGCTCATCCTCGCGGCGGGGCCGGTCCCTGCCGCGTTAGGGCAGGTGCTGACGATCCGCGACGTGCAATATACCGTCAACAGCAACGGCGCCAGCAACCACGACGGTGAGGTGATCGACTGTACGGGCGGCATCGTGGTGGCGAAGTTCGCGGGCTATCGACCTCGCGTGATTCTGCAGGACCCGAACGATCCCGACGGGTGGGGCGCGATCCAGGCCAAGGACTGGATTTACCCGTTCGACATGTTCAACACCGTCCAAGCCGGTGACTGGGTCGAATTCACTAATATACTGGTCGAGGAGCACGTGGGTACCACGTTCCTGCAGAGGCAGGCGACGCACAATCCGACGTTCACGGTGGTCAGCCAGGGGAACCCGCTTCCGCCGCCAATCCTGGTTTCCGTGAGCGATGTTCCGGCGCCTGTCTATGACCCAGTCCTGCAGGGCTGGTACGTCGACAACCACGACGCCGAGCCCTACGAGTCCATGCGGATCATCGTACGAGACGTTACGGTGACGGCCATGGCCCTCGGCAAGGCGGTGGACAACTACCGGCTCGAGAACGCGCAAGGGGAAGCCTGCTGGGCGGCGGACTACATGAACGAAGACGCGTATCCGGACGTGTACCATCCGTTTGTGTCGATTGGTCGGCACTTCTGCGCGGTCGTCGGCGTCTTCGAGCAATACACGCACCTGGCCACTCGGTGGGATTACTATCAACTGCTCCCGCAAGAATCGGCGGACCTGGCGATCTGCGGAGACGGCGACGCCGACGGCGACGTGGAGCTTGACGACTTCACCCGCTTCGGCGAGTGCATCACAGGGCCGACGTGCGACGACGCCCCCGGCGGCTGCGACCCGCCGGCGTGGACCGTGCCCCCGACGAGCCGACCCATCCAATACTGTCTGATGATGGATTTCGATTTCGACGGGGATGTGGACTTGGCCGACTTCGGCCGCTGGCAGTCGCTTTGCGGTGCCCCGTAAGCACCGCGCCGGACCAGCACCGATTCGCCGGACGACTCCGGACAGGTTGAATGAAGGATCGGGGCCCCTACTTCACGGTGCACGAGCTGCTGATCATGGCAGCGCTGGCAGCCCTCGGCGGCGTGTCCGGTAGTGCCGTGAGTTGGATCGGCGGCATCGTGCACTCGGTCACCGGGCTGCCCGGCGGTCTGCAGTTCATGGCCGGGATTCACGTGCTGTGGCTGGTCTTGGCCGCGGGGCTGATTCGCAAGGCGGGGTCAGCCACCATGACCGGTTTGCTCAAGGGCGCGGTCGAGCTTCTTTCCGCGAGCAGGCACGGGCCGATCGTGTTCCTTCTCAGCGCGCTGGCCGGGCTCTGCGTCGACATCGTCTGGCTGCTCACCGGGCGTCGCAACCGCTTGGCCGCATACATGCTCGCCGGCGGGCTGGGGGCCGCGAGTAACCTGCTGGTGTTCAAGTTCGTCTTCGCCCTGCCTGCACACCGCGTGGTGAACGTCGGGCTGGCGGCGCTGACGGCAGTGGCCTTTGCCAGCGGAGCCCTGCTGGCGGGGCTGCTGGCGTGGTCGCTGTTGAACGCTCTTGCCCGTGCAGGTGTCGTAGGACCTCGAGAACCGGCGCGGGCTCCGCCGCTCGGCAGGCGAATCTGGGCGGCGGCCGGCATGATCGGGGCCGTCGTTCTGCTCATCGGAACCGCCATCTTCTTCTCCGGCGCGCGGCGTACGCCCGAAATCGATAAAGACACCCCGGTTCCTCCTACCACGTCGGGCGACCATACCGCCAACCCGCGAATGGCACCGTGATGATCCACTTCGATCAGTTCAGCTGGCGGTTCGGCAGCGCTGGAACCTGGGCGCTACGCGACGTATCCCTGCGGATCGATCGCGGCGAGTTCGTGGCTGTCGCCGGCCCGAGCGGTTCAGGCAAGACGACGCTTGCCCAGGCAATGTGCGGGCTGCTGATCGGACGGCAGGCTGGCGACGCCCGCGGAAACGTGCAGGTCGGCGACCACGACGTGGCGGCCGCGCCTCTTCACCAAGTGGCGCAGTCAATCGGATTGGTGCAGCAGAATCCGGAAACACATTTCGCGACGCTGGCCGTAGACGATGAAATCGCCTTCGGCATGGAGAATCGCTGCGTGGACCCGGATCAGATCCACCGGCGCAGCGCCGAAGCCATGCAACTGCTGTCGATCACCCACCTGCGGGACCGAAGCCTGCCGACGTTGTCGGGAGGCGAAAAGCAGCGCGTGGCAATCGCCTCTATCGTAGCGGGCGACCCTGACGTCCTGGTGCTGGATGAACCGACGGCCAGCCTGGACCCGCAGGCCTCACGCGACCTGTTCCACTCGCTGGCCGACCTGTGCCGCCGAACGGGTCTGACCGTGGTCATCATCGAGCACAAGCTCGCCCACCTGCTGCCGCTGAATCCGCGCCTCATTCGCCTGGAAGGTAGCCGGGTCGCGGCGGACACGCTCGATGCAACCGTCTATGCGCCCGACCCGCTGCGGCCGACCGACGCCAACGCGGCGCACGGGCTCGGTGCGACGGCCGGCCCCGTCCCGACCTCGGGTGATCCGGTTGTCGACATGTCCCGGGTCAGCGTCGCGCTGGGTGACCGCACGGTTCTTGACGACGTGTCCTTGCGCGTGTGGCCCGGAGAGATGGTGGCGATGCTGGGCCCGAACGGCGGCGGCAAGACAACGCTGTTGCACAGCCTGATGGGGCTGGTCCCCCTCGCCGGCGGATCGATCCGCGTATGCGGTGTAGCCGTCTCGCCCAACACGGTGTCCCGATTGGCGGAGCAGGTCGGCCTGGTGTTTCAGAACGCCGATCATCAACTTTTTGCTGACACCGTGTGGCACGAGACCCTTTTTGCCGTCCGCAACCTCAAGCGGTTGGATGCCGGGATCGAGAAGGAGGCGGCCCGGCTGCTCGACCGGGCGGGTCTGTCCCCACGCGAGGCGGACCACCCGTACCGGCTGAGCTGGGGCGAGAAGCGCAGGCTGAATCTGATCTCGGCCATCCTGCACCGCCCGCGGCTACTCCTGCTCGACGAGCCGTTTGCCGGCCAGGACTGGGAGAACGTCGCCTTCTTGCTCGACGTCCTGCGGCGCTGGCTGTCCGGCGGGCCAGCTGACAGGCCGGACGACACGCCCAACAGCGCCGAGCAGAACCAGCCCCACGGTGCCTGTCTGATGGTCACCCACGATCCCCGGATCGTGCTGCGCAGTTGCACGCGGGTCCTGTTCGTGTCGGACGGACAAGTAACGCTGGATGCCCCGGTTCCGGAGGCGTTCAACCGGTTGCGGCAGGCGGGGCACGATGCCTATGCGCCGCCGGAACGCGTCTGCGCATCAGGGTCCGGGCAGCAACCCCAACCGCGGGGGGAATAGCTACCGGCCAAGAGCGGAGTATGAAGTATCAGCCCGGTCAATCGACGATGCATCGTCTCCACCCGGCCGTCAAACTGGCCTGGTTGTTGTGGTGTACGGTCGCGGTCTTCGTGTTCTCCGCCCCCACCCTGCCCGTGATCGCCGCGGGTTGCGCAGTAGCCCTGTTGTGGTGGTCCGGAGTCGCGCCGTGGCGCATTCCGGGAATACAAGCGTGGCTGACGCTGGGCATTGGGATTCTATTCATCCAGGTGGCATTCATTCGCCAGGGCGATCCGGTGGTGGGCCCAGTGACCTCGGCGGGGCTGGCCGCGGGGTTGCGAGCGGCGGGTCGGCTGTTGGCCGTCATCCTGATGAGCGCCCTGTTCGTGATCACGACCGAGCCGTTCTCGCTCGCGTGCGCCCTGATGGGCATCGGACTTCCGTACCGCTGGGGGTTCGCCCTGGTGACCGCGCTGCGATTGGCCCCGGTGTTTCAGGTTGAGGCCCATCACGTGTACCGGGCCCAGCTGGTGCGCGGGGTGGCCTACGACACAACCGGCCCCCGCCGATGGTGGCTGCTGCTGCGCCACCTCTGCCTTCCCTTACTGGTCTCGGCGCTGAGGACCGCTCATGCGCTGTCGCTGTCGATGGAGGGTCGAGCCTTCGGTCTGCACCGGCGACGAACCTACCTGCGCCAGGTCGCTGCCGGGCGCCGCGACGTCGTGGCCGGCGGGCTGCTGGTCCTGTCGATCGGGCTGGCGGTCTGGTACGTGTGGACAAGGGCGACGTAGGGCCGCCGGGGACCGCGGCGGCAGACCACGGATGACGCGTGCCGAGGGCTGACCGGGACGCTCAAACCTCGAACTTAAGGGTGACTCCGAGCTTGTGCCCGCCGATGGTCTGCGTTGCGTGGACGATCCGAGCCGGGACCCAGGGCTCGCTTGGGTCCTGCCGAACCTGGACCAGCTTGCCTTCATCGAGTTTCGCCCGGCAGGTCAAGCCCAATCCCTCTCCGGAGATGTCCCGGCTGCGAACGTACAGGACATCGCCGTCCACGTTCAACTCCATCGGAACCACCCAGTCGGTTCGCGGCCGATCGCGGCGGAACTCTTCCGACGACTCGCCCAGAGCAGCCTGGGCCAACTCGTTCCATTTGCGGATGGTCGCGCGGGCGCTGGCAGCATCGACTTCGTTCATGAAACCCTCCCCATCTGCATTCCGGTCCCGATGCATGTGATATCGGATACCCGCGAAAAAAGCTCCACCGCCATAATCGCCACAGGCCTGCGCCGCCCGACACCGGGCCCCGCCGCCCTGTCACCCCGTGTAGCCGCGGGCGTTCGGGGCCGCCGTCGGGAAGCTCCGGTATTGGGGCACCTAGTCGGCCGGCCTGACAGTCTTCGAAGCCAAGTGCTCCCGCAGGGCCGCCACCCGCATCGCCCTGAGCCGCGTTCTTTCTTCGGACGGCCCTTCAGGAGGATCGTCCGCCGTTTCAAAAAACGAGCTGTAGGCAAACAGGCAGAAGTGGCCGGCGGCGTCTTCAGCCGCCCGGACGTGCCCGAGCAGCGCCTCACGCGTGTTCAGCCTCCATACGCCGATGCCCTGGGCCACCGCAACGTCGGGCGGTGCGTCCGCCCAGTTTTCAATCCCCTTGCGGAACTCTTCCGGGTCGGCGGTGTAGTTCATCGGGTACGCCACATCCAGCAGACCCTCCTGCGCCCAGCGCCGACTGTCCCGGAAATGGGCCTTCTTTGACCGCTCCGGGTTGGCGCCCACCGCCGCCGTCACCACCGCACGGGGCCGCGTTCGCTTCACCATGGCGTGAATGTCGCGCACCAGCCGGGTGACTTGGTCGGCCCGCCACTCCATCCAGCGCTCGGGATTGTCGTCGGGCGCAAGCCCCGTGTCGGCTTTATACAGCGCGAGCGTGCGGGCGTCGCGCGGGTAATCGGGAATCTTCTCGCCGGGAACGACCCGCTCGTTCGGAAAACGAATGTAGTCCAGATGCAGGGCGTCCACGTCGTACCGGCTGACGATCTCGTGGAACACCTCGACAAGGTACTCGCGCACCTCCGGCAGACAGGGATTGAGGCTGACGTACCAGCCTTGCCGACGGTCGCCCACCTGGTGAACCAGCGGCTGGCGTTTCCCGTCCTTGTCATACCAGAACCACTCCGGATGCGTATGATAGAGTTGCTTCCGATTGGCAGGTTCGTCCGGGCCCCGCCAGGCCGGCATGACATTCACGTACGCCTCCAGCAGCAGGCCGCGCTTGTGCGCCTCGCGGATGGCGACCTTCAGCGGATCGAAGCTCGGATCGGTGAAATTGAACTGTTCCGCCCACGGCTCGATCTTCGACGGATAGAACACCGTGCCGTTCCCCCGAATCTGGAAGATCACGGTATTCAAACCGAGGCTCTTGCAGTTCTCCATGATCTGCACGATGTCGCTCTCGGTCTTGTAGTCCATCCGCGTCACCCAGATGCCGCGGATCCGATCGGGCCGCTTGAGCGGCGCCTGACATCCGGTGTTCATCAATGATGCAACCATGACGGCACATCCGAGAGTTCCGAACCGACGAAACGTCTGCCGAGCAATTCGACCCATGATGACCGGCCTCCTGAAAAAACTCGATGACGGCGGCGACGCGCATTGAAGCGCGTCATCCGTAGATGATATCACGCAACCTCGACGTCGGGCGGCTGGGGTCTCCGGCGAGCGAGCAAGAACCCGAAAACAAACGCCACCGTGCTGCCGAGCGGCACATACCAGGGCCAGGCCACCGTAAGGTACGTGGGGTTGCCGTCCGCATCGGGCTGACCCTCCCAGTACCCGTAGTAGTTGATCAGCAGGAAACCCGCGATGCCAACCAGAAGAATGAGCGTCTGAGGCCAATCGCGAGTAACCAAGGCCAGACCCCGCTTCTTGCGCTCCATCTCATCCGCCAGCGCTGCGACGACCATGGTCTCACGTATCAACACCCACACCCAGGTGCCGAGCAGAATCCCGCCCGCAACCCAACACACCACGTGGGTCCAGGGCTGAT
The DNA here is from genome assembly GCA_020353195.1 of Phycisphaerales bacterium. Lineage (GTDB taxonomy): Bacteria > Planctomycetota > Phycisphaerae > UBA1845 > UBA1845 > JAFGJQ01. The sequence continues at coordinate 2,906,761 of CP070691.1, forward strand.
GCCATACCAGGGCGAACACGTACACGACCGACATGGGCCCCGCCCACATGAACCCGCGCCCATCAATCTTCAAAGGCAGAAACGAGAGGAAGAACCCCGCCGCCAGCGCCCCGCCAGCGTACCCGGCCATGGCCAACGCCAGGTCCAGGATCGATCGGTAGTACGCCGATACAACATTCGCCAGATAGGCCATCAGACAAAGGACGACGCCCCAGAACAGGATCATCAGCCGGCCGACCAGCACCGAACGGCGCTGCTCGCGCGTCACGGCCTTGCTGGCGCCTAGCTCCTCGATGTTGGCCGTCAGCGAAATTTCGATCCCCCGTCTCTTCAGGGCGCGTTCACGAAGCGGGTTGTAAAAGGCCGACATCACCACTTGCCCTAAGGCCGTCAGGATCCCCATCAGGCTGGAGATCGCCGCCGCAAAGACTGCCGCAATGATCAGCCCCTTCAGCCCCTTCGGAATCGCCTCCAGAATGAAGATCGGGAAGATGCGATCCCCCGTCTCCGTGTACATCTCCAGCGCTTCACCGGTCAGCATCGGGAAGTCCGGATGACCCGCCGCTTGAACGACCTCGGCACCCGCGTCGGCCGGCGGCTTCTGCGTGTAGTATGCGAACAGCCCGACCCCGACGAGCATCACCGTAAGCGTGACGATCTGACCGGCCGCACTGCTGATCATCGCCCACCGTGCATCTTTGGCGTTCTTGCAGCAGAACATTCGCTGCACCAGAAGCTGGTCGGTACCATACGGCCCCAGACCACCCCACGTGCTGGCGATCACCGCCGTCCAGATCGTGTATTCCTTCAGCGGACTCGGATCGAACTCGAAGAACGTGAACTTCCCCCATGCCCCCGACTCTTTCGCCTCCCACCCCACACGGAACATCTCCACCAGCCCGCCGTTCAGCTTGGACGCCACCGTGCCCAACGCCACGAACGCCCCCAGCAGGAACACCAGGAACAGAATCACGTCGGTCCAGATAACGGTGGTAATACCGCCGATCAGCGTCCACCCCACCGACACGATCCCGATGAGAATGATCGCCCAGGCGAGTTCCGGAATCCCGCTATGCGCGAAGAGCCACTTCAACTGGTCGTTCAGCACGACCACGACGACTTCCGCCGTCAAGTAGACGCGTGCGGACTGGGCGAGTATGCCGCCGAAGGAAAACAGGACCGAAGTCATGGACCGTACGTGCCCGCCCAACTGGTTGCCCATGTAGTCGTACGGACTGTAGATCTCACGTTTGTAGTACGCGGGGACCAGGATGTACCCCACGATGACGCGGGCGAAAAACGAGCCGAAGACCCCGAGCTCCAGGTACGTGAGGTTCCCCCCCATCTTGAAGACCACATAGGGAACACTGATGAACGTCACGGCGCTGATCTCGGTGGCGATGATGGAACCGCTCACCGCATACCAGGGCAGCTTCCTCCCGCCGAGGAAGAAGTCTCGGATCGACGCCTGCCGACCGGCCATCTTCGCCCCCAGCCACGTCGTAAACGCCAGGTATCCGACGACGACCACCCAGTCGATCCAGGTGAACTGGGACGAAAGCGTCGCCGCTGCAAGCATGTTCATACGATCCTCCGACTGGACGGAAGCTGTCGCTGAAGGCCGCTCCCAGTACTGGAAACAAGGAATAACCGCGCCTGACCACCGACCACGGCAGTTATACGCCCGCCGACCCGTCTTGACAACCGCCCCCCTGCGGTCCGGTTGGGCTTCCCCCGCTTCCTTCCCGTCTCCCTGCCCTCTCGGACCTCACTTCACCCCGTCGTCGCTCGCCCCCTCCATTCGCCGGCGCCAGGGCGGGAACCGCTCCGGCGTCACCTCTGACCACAAGCCGACCGCCTGCCGGCGAGCCCGGTCCTCGATGGCCTCGAACTCCCGCTTGCGCGGATGGTCAAACCGCCAGTCCGCGTACGCGTGGCCCGTCTCCAGCAGCCGCTCATTGACGCATCGCCCGCCCGGCTCGATATACACGTAAGCGAGCAGCCGGCCATACTTGCCCCGTGTCTTCGTCGGCGAGAGCACGACCCGCACGGCCTTGTCCGTCAGCATGTCCCTGGCAAACGCCGACGCCTGCGGACCGTAATACATCTCGCCGTCCCTGCTTCCTGCCACCTCCGGCGTGTCAACGCCCCACAGCCGGATGCGCGTCGTGGGGAACCTCCCATCGCCGATGTCAACGTCGAACGTGTCGCCGTCCACGACGTTCACCACCCGATAGCTCCGGTTGTGATAGCGCGAGTAGTCGTCCGATCGCCCGAACCACGCAAACCCGCGGTCAAGGACGGCCAGCCCGAGAAGGACAAGAAGTGCGACGGTGGCGATCGGGTGGCGGCGAAGCCGACCGGGATAGATCAACGACCGCGGAACCGCTGGTGAGCGAAACCGACTTGCCCGGCGTCTGGTCATAGCTGGTTACGAGCGGCCTTGATGCCCGCGTGCGGCCCACTCCTCCGCCGGCAGGAAACGGGCTGAAAGAGGCGCACGACAACGGTCAGACCGACGAGCGGTCCCGACACCGCTCAGCCCGACGAAGCCGGGGGATCCTCCTGGTCCAGACCGAAGGCCTCATGAAGATGCTGCATGGCCCGGTGCCCGTCCTCGGCGTTGACGATGCAGCCGATGACGATCTCGCTCGTGGAGATGGTGTGGATGTTGATCCTGGCTTCCGCCAGCACGCTGAACACCTTGGAGGCCACGCCCGCATGGCTCCGCATCCCGATCCCGACCACACTGACCTTGCACACGTTCTCGTCGACTTCCACCTTGCCGAACCCGCGCTCCCGGGCCATCGCCTCGCAAATCTCGCGGACCCGCTCGACCTCGTGCTCCTGGGTGCTGAAGCCGATGTTGGCAATCCTCCCATGGTCGTAGATGTTCTGGACAATGTCGTCGACGACAATGTTGTGCCGCGCCACCTCCGCAAAGATCGACGAGGCCGTGCCCGGTGTGTTTGGCACGCCGATCATGACCACCGTGGCCAGATTCCCTTGCAGCGTTACTCCCCGAACAACGACGTCTTCCATTCCCGGTGTCTCGGCCATGATCATGGTTCCCGGTAGGTCAATAAGTGAACTCCGCACGTGGATGGGGACGTTGTACTTCTTGCCGAACTCGATGGCCCGGGAGTGCATGACTTTCGCTCCCGCCCCCGCGAGTTCCAGCATCTCGTCGTACCCGATACGACTGAGCTTGCGAGCCTGGGGCACGATCCGCGGATCGCTCGTGTAGACACCATCCACGTCGGTGTAGATTTCGCAAACATCCGCATCGAGGACCGCCGCCAGCGCCGCCGCTGTCGTGTCGGAGGCGCCCCGCCCCAGCGTCGTGATCTCGCCCCTCTCGTCGATCCCCTGAAAACCGGCCACTATGACGATGTTCCCCGCGCTCAGTTCCCGCGCGAGACGGTCCTTGCTGATCCGTTGAATCCGGGCCTGCGTGTGCACGCTGTCGGTGACCAGCCCCAACTGGCCCCCCGTCAAGCTGATCGCCCGGTGACCGGCCGTGTCGATCGCCATCGCCATCAGCGCGATCGACACCTGCTCGCCGGTGGTCAGCAGCATGTCCAACTCGCGACGCGGTGGCCTGGGTGTCACCTCGCGGGCCAGGTCGATCAACTTATCAGTGGTCCCCCCCATCGCGGAAACCACCATGACCACATCCGCTCCGTCGAGCCGGGCCTGGATCGCGCGGCGGGCCGCCCGGTGGATCTTCTGCGCATCGCCCAGGCTGGTGCCGCCGAATTTCTGCACGACCAACGACATGACGATGATTCTAGCTTCCCGAAACAAATCTCGCGAGCGGGAATCAGGACCCCGGCGGGGATCCGCTATCGGAAGGACAACCGTTCCCCATCCAGCACCGGTTGCAGGTCATTCGCGGTGAAGGTAGCGCGCTGGAACTCCGATTCGATCGGTCACGCGGTTTCAGCGGTCGCACGCTGCTGGCGACTCCGACCCTCGCACATGACCGGTGGCTCCGCCAAGCGTACCAAGACAGGTAGCGTTCGGCCGATTCCCCGCTGGGCCCGACGCACCGCGCCGATGAAATCCTGCACCCGGATTGCGTGGGCAGGGCCCCTGCCACCTGCGGACTGCGGCATCGGCGCATCGATGACCCGAACCTCATGGTACGGACTACGGGCCACCGCGTCCGGGGCAGCGTCGAAGTCCATCTCCTCGAGCCAGCAGTGACCGACCATGCGCCATCCCGGGGCAAGCCGGCGCGCCATCTCGACGTGATGCAGAACCCCCGGGTGCAACAAGGCCGCCGGGGACGGAAGGATGTGCACGGCCAACTCGTCGTCCTTCCATCGCGACAGGCACTCCATCCACCACCAATCGTCAAACCACGCCGCCGTATCACCGTGCGGATCGGTGGCCTCAATATAGACATCCGTGGGCTTCACGCTGTCTCGCGGACCGTGGGAACCGTCGCTCGAAGCCGCGAAGCGAACGCACTGCTGCTGACGCGGGCGCTGCCGCGCGTTTGACGCGGCCCGCCGCTGCTCCAGCCAAGTGGAGGTGTCCATGCCCATCAGCTCCTTCCGGGCCAAATTCCTGTACATCGGGTTCCGTCCGCTGAGAGTTATCGACCCTTTGTATTTCAAAACTTTACGCCACTGCCGGCGCGCGAGCCCCCGACCGGAGCGGCATCCTCAACCCCGGCAGCCTGCCCGCCTGCACGTCCCGGGCGGCCTTTCATTACCTCCTTGCCCACAAAGGGATAGCCTCAGGACCCAGCCGAAGATACGCTCGAGGGTGACACCCCCAGAGGCAAGAGCCGTCGCGCGCGGCACGCAGCCGGCCAAGAAACCGCAGCGCAAATGGCTGTTTCAGGGCTTCAAAAAATACTGCATTAGTGAATGGCCAGGCTCGATCTGGAGATCACTGCCCGCGGCTGATTTCTCCGTGAAGGGACGCTCCAGCACGGCATGCACCCCGGTACCCGCCAGGCAGAACGGCGGCGGGTCGGCCGTGTGCGTGCGCTTGCCCACCGGTGTCGGGTGATCCGGCGCGATGAGAATCTTCCAGCGGTCGAAGGTGCGCAGCTTGTCGAGCACCGGCCCGACGATGTGCTTGTCGATGCGCTCGATCGCCTGAATCTTCGCCTTCGCGTCACCGTTGTGCCCCGCTTCGTCCGGGGCTTCGACGTGAACCAGGACCAAGTCGTACTCGTCGAGCGCCTTGACGGCCGCCTGCCCCTTGCCGCGGTAGTCCGTATCCAGATAGCCCGTCGCGCCGGGCACGTCGATGAGATCCATCCCCAGCAGCTTGGCGATCCCGCGCACCAGGTCCACCGCCGCGATGACGGCCCCACGCACCCCGTATCGGTCACGGAACGACTCGAGCGGCCGACTCGTTCCCTGGCCCCACAACCAGATGTCGGTGGCCTGGTTCTCACCGAGATCGCGGCGGACGTCGTTGATCTCGTGGCTGGACAGGAGCACGGACGCCCGATCCATGATGCCCTTGATCCGGTCGGCACCGGCGCCCTTCGGAAGATACTGCCGCACTTTCTTGCCAATGATGTCGTGCGGCGGAGTGCACGTGCAATCGACGTCGGTGGCGTCGTTCAACACCAGCAGATGGCGGTAGGACACTCCCGGGTGGAACTTCGCCGAACCGCCGGCAACCTGGCGGTCCAGGTCCGCAATCAGCGTGGCGGCTTCGCCGGACGAGATGTGACCGGCCGTGAAGTCGTCCATGACACCCTCGACAATCGTCACGAGGTTGCAGCGGAAGACCAGGTCATCCCCGCCGACGGCGATGTCGCGGGCGGCCGCCTCGAGGGGCGCCCGACCGGTGTAGTCCTTAGCGGGGTTGTATCCCAGCAGTGACATCGTGCAGACGTCGCTGCCGGGCCCGAAACCCTTGGGCACGGTGGTCACCCGGCCCTGGCGCCCGTTGGTGGAGATCCAGTCGATATTGGGAATGGCGGCCATCTCCAGCGGCGTGCGCCCGCCGAGCATGTCCACCGGCTCGTCGGCGGCACCGTCGGGAAGAATCACTGCGTACTTCATAGAGCGTCTACCTGCCGTCCAGTTCCGTGATGGTTCTCAGGCCGCCTCCGGTTCGACGCCGCGGCCCCCTGTCACCCACCGAATCGAGCCAAGCGTGCGCTGCTGAGGCATCGCCCTGGCGAAACACCACTCTCTCCATATCGAGGCCGCGAATTTATTCCCCCCATGCCACCGTCGCAAGCCCGGGGCCGGAATCGCTGAACATAGCCGTATGGGGCGAATGGCGCGACGGAATCACGGAACACGCATCGCAAAGCGAAACACGAGACACCTCATACGGCGTACGCTTCGCTCGCGGCCCGCACGCACGTTCCGGACTCCGGCGCCTCATGTCCGGCAGGGCAAGGGACCACGGGCATGCGCCGACACGCCAACAGCGACCGAACTGCGATCCCGTCAACAGAAACAGCCACGGTGCCGCCCGGAAATCCACATCGCACACGAGCCTCCGGGTTCAACAATGCGCCCTGCCAAAACGGGCGTGCCATCCCTCTGGCTCAAACCAGTGAGGCTTTGCACGAAACAGCACCGGTTCATCGGACCAAGGCCCGGAAACCGGCGCTGCTCAAGTTGCCTCCGCCTGAAACCGATTAAGCGGAATCAGGGGTGGAACAGCACGAGACCAGGGGCCCGACGGTCGGGGGCACACGCAGGTGGATGGAATCACACAGAATGTGCCTCACTCGTCGTCACGTACTCAAAGCGGCAGCGAGAGTCCCGTTTACGGTGCCCCTGATACTGACCTTCACCGCAACAGACGCACACGCCGCAGGGAGCAACCACAGTTGCTACCCGCTGGGGCATGATTGCACCATGGATGGCGAGGATCCGGAGCCCTGCTGCCCCGGTCTGAGCTGCCAGCCCGATCCACCGGGCGATCCCGTATGCAAATGATAATCTCCCAAGCTCGACGGCCGCACGGACATCCCGCTGGTGCGCCCTGATACGACACCGGCGATGCTCCAGCCTCCACCGGGCGAAGGTTCAGCTCAACGCGGACAACGCTGAACAGCAGTGTAGCGTGCTCACGCCTGCGTGGGCATGCCTCTGCCCACGCAAGACGCGTATGCCACATCGCTTGCGCAAGCTGGGAAGACTCTGCTCGAACCGGCACCGGCTTATCGGGCCAAAAGGTGCGAGCACCGGCGCTACTCAAGCGGCCTGCGTCTGAAGCCGATTAAGGACTCATCGGAAGCAGGGGTTCAACGGTCGGGGGCGCACGATGCAGCCACACACGATATCACACACTCGTCGTGATGTGGTCAGAGAGGCAGCAGGACTCCCCTTTACAGCACCCCTGATACTGACTTTCACCGCAGCAGACGCGCTTGCCGCAGGAAGCAACCACAGTTGCTACGACTTCGGGCACCGATGCGACCTCAGCGGCGACGACCCGGAGCCATGCTGCCCCGGCCTGACCTGCCAACCCGATCCACCAGGTCCCCCTCTGTGTAAATGATGCCCTTCTCAGCCCGACTGCCGTTCACTCGCCCCCTTGCCACTAGGGAACATGACACCGCTTGCGCGTGGGCCGTGACCCACCGCCGGATGGACCGGCGTTCGTAGGTGCTTGTCAACACACATCTTATGGGGCCTCCATCACAGCGCGACTTCATTAAATCAAGTAAACTGCGTTTCAGACCGATAAGCCAGACCCAGGAGTCGAAGGGGCGGGGATGCCGGATGGAACCAAACGGTATAGAACTCGCTCGTCGTGACGTCATCAAAGCGGCGGCAAAACTGCCGTTTGTCGCACCGTTGGTGACAACCTTCACCGCCGCGGACGCGCTTGCCGCAGGAAGTAACCACAGTTGTTATGAGTTGGGGCATCGATGCAACCAAACAGAGGAGCCTTGCTGCCCCGGTCTGACCTGCGTGCCGCAGGGGGTAGGTGCACCGCGCTGCGAGTGATAATGCTCCGATCGCGATCGCTGCTCACCTGTTTCCTTGCCGTCAGCGAATCAGGGGAACACAACACGACTCCCGTCTCGTCCATAAGGGACCTGCGCATCTCGGGACCAGGGGCCGGCCGGTGCGACGTTCCAGCCCGCTTGACGAAGGCCATAGCCCCACACGGGCGCCCCATACGCGTGCTCTGCGGTAACGCCCGCGATCCCGACCCGCTCGATCAGATGGACCGGCATTCGTAGCTGCTTGCAGACACCCATCTCATGTCCAGCCTATTGCAGCGCAACTTTATTTGGTCAAGTTGCTCCCGTTCGAAACCGATGAACCAGACCCTGGGGATTCAACGGTCGGGGGTTCAGGATGGAATCACACGGGCTGGAACCCGCTCGTCGCGACGTGGTCAGAGCGGCGGCAAAACTGCCGTTTGCGGCGCCTTTGATCGTGACGTTCACCGCAGCCGACGCACGCGCCGCAGGGAGCAACCACAGTTGCTACGACTTGGGGCACCGCTGCGATCAGGGTGGCACAGACCCGGAGCCGTGCTGTCCCCCCTTGACCTGCCAACCGGATCCACCAGGTCCGCCCGAGTGCAAGTATTGACCTATACGAGCGCGATGGCCGCCCACTCGTCTTCTTGTCCCTGATGAATCGTGGAACAGGAGACTACGTGCGCCCGGCCCGTGAGGAGTGCGCGAATCTCGGGAGCAATGACGGGCGCGATCGAACGTGGCGCGCGCGCAGCAGAGCATCTCGGCGACAGTGCGTCGGCCACGGCTTGGGCCCAATGCAGCATGACCAGACAGCGGGATCTCAGCGTCGCGTCCCTGGCTTCGCGCACTGTCCGCCGGAATCGGCCCCTTCCTTGCCGCGACGTTTGGATGATGCGCTTCGGTCTCATAAGCGGTTTCTCTGCCGGACTGACCGGCGCTCGTAGCCCTCTGGGAACGCCCATCCTCCGCTCAGGTGCCTTCAGCAAAACTTTATTTAATCAAGTTACCCCCGTTTGGACCCGATGAGCCAACCCCAGGGGTCTAACGGTCGGGGGTGCAGGATGGAATCAGACAAGATAGTGCCTGCTCGTCGCGACGTGGTTAGAGCGGCGGCAAAACTGCCGTTTACGCCGCCTTTGATCGTGACGTTCACGGCAGCAGAAGCACGTGCCGCCGGAAGCAACCACAGTTGCTACGACGTGGGGCACCGATGCGAGTTGAGTGGTTTCGACCCGGAGCCGTGCTGTCCAGGCCTGACGTGCCAGCCCGATCCACCGGGTCCGCCTGAGTGCAAACCATAATCTCACGAGCGCGACTGGCGCCCGTTCGCCCTCTTGCCGCCGGTGAATCGCGGGGCATGATTAAGACTTGCGCCCGGTCCAGCAGAGGCCTGCGGGTTTCGGCAGCAGCTGTCGGCCGGTGCGATGGTCCGACTCGCTTGAGTGTTCCCAATCACTTCGAAGATGGCCGCCTCCAATGCGGACCTGGGTTTCGCGGATGTCCCGGCGGACGTTGCCTTCAAGATTGGCTATCCGTTCGCATCGCACGCCGGAAAACCGCGTCCGACGCGCCAGACTCCGCCGAGTCGTACTGCAGAACGATTCGCGGCAGCAGCGGGTGCGCGAACCGCGTTTCGGTGCGGAATGGCAATGTGATGCCCTCCACATCTCGGAAGTCGCCGTACTCGATCGTCAGCCCGACGAAGCCGACGCCCGGCAGTTGCTCGACCCGCTCCTCGCCCACCACGCGCCCTGTCTCGATGTCGACGATCCGGCTCGACCCCGGCGCGCCGTCGGGCGTTGTCCGCACCAGCAACCGTGCGTGCCCGCTCTCATCGAGGCGGCGCATCACTTCGACCGAATCGTAGTGGAGATCCCAGGCGCCGAAGATCGCTGCCGGGTGATTCAGCAGCGCTTGCGTCAATATGACGCCCTCAAGCTCCTGTCGGGGGCGTCCTTCCGCTTCGAGAACCCCACGATCGCCGAGTGTCGTCACCGAGGTCTTCCCCCCGGCGATTGAAACCTCCGCGTGCGACCGCCGGTCGTCAATCACACGAGCGGCCCGGCCTTCCAGGGCCCGGTCGGGCATCAGGAACTTCCCTTCAAGGCGGATCGGGCCGACTCGGGCCAGCTTCTCAATCCCATGGGCTTTGCGCACCATCCGCAGCACGTCTTTCGCGCGCGACAGCGTCCGGTCATGCACGTGGCGGGACTTCCGCTGGTCACCGCTGGGCTCGTGCACCACGATTGCCGACGCGGCCCCCGTACCGGATGCCTCGAAACTCATCTCCAGTTCGTCGCCCTCGACACGGTACCGCCCGGATTCCGCGCACGGGGTGAGGACGATTCGGAACCGTCCCGGTGATTCCGCGATCAGCCGATCGCCTTCGGCACGAAGCGCGTAGTACGACCGACCAGTCGCGGCGTCCCAGTAGAGCCCTTCAAACGCCGCGGCCCGACCCGCCCGCGCGGTCAGCTGCCGGCGCAACGCCCGGTATCCATCGATATCGCGGCGGATCAACAACTGATCGATGACCGGTTCGACCGTCAGCAGCCCTGCCGCCCCGCGCGACTGCGTGAAGGCAAGCACGATCAGACCGTGCTTGGGCCATGCCCACGCGAGCGTGCCGTCCGAGCCCCCGTGGCCAAATGCCACCGGCCGGTCGGATCCACCCTGCTCCTCATGCAACAGCATCCACAGTTGTCCATAGCTCAAATGCGCGTTCTTGAAGCCCACCGGGTACGCAAAGGCGTGTCCGGGCGCAGTGGCCCGGCGTACGGCCGCCTGGCTTAGCAGCCGCTTGCCCTCGGCAACTCCGTCCTGCATCCATAACGTCAGGAACTTCGCGTAGTCGCTCGTCGTGCAGTACAGGGACTGTGAGGCCAGGAACAGCGGAAAGAGCGGCTCGTCGTCGCGACTCCAGTGACGAAGCCACGAACCCGTGCCGCCCGAGTACGCGCTAGGCACGCGCCTCGTCCGCGCGTTGTCCTTCCGGAGCAGCGTCACGGCATCGGCCATACCGAGCGGACGCAGCACCCGCTCGGTCACGACCTCGTCCATGCTCTTACCCGTGACCGCCTCGATTACCGCGCCCAGCGTGTCGGTGCCTGAGTCACTGTATTGAAACCGCGAACCCGGCTCGAAGCTCAGCCCGCTCTTGGCCGCCTCTGCCGCGACGTCGGCGAGCGATGCATACTGATCCAGCGACCGCCCGACAAGCGCCGTCAGCGGAAGGCCGCTCGTGTGCGTCAGTAAATGTTCGAGCGTCACATCCCGCAGGTCGTCGCGATCAAACGCCGGCAGGTACCGCGCCACACGGTCGCCCAGCGATAACCGGCCCTCGTCCATCAGCATCTGCGCAACCGTACCCGTCACCGGTTTTGTCATTGAGCGTATGCAGAAGAGCGATCCGGTCTTCAGCTTGCGCGTTTCCTCGCGATCCGCCCAGCCGTATGCCTCATGCAGGACCGTCCGCCCGTCCTTGATCACATGGACTTCGCACCCAACGACCTGCCCGCTCTCGACCATGGCGCTTACGTGCTCGGCCAGCAGACGAAGCGCCTCGTCCGATGCACCGCCCGTCGCCGCCGGAGCCTCTGGGGGCGAATGGGGACTCGCTTGAGCGTTCCTGAACACTCCCAACAGCGCTGCTGCCATCAAGGCCGCCAGCACCACCCGTCGCAACCCCGGGTCACTACATGCCGTCATCGTATTCATCATCGATTCTCCCCGGCCGGCAAAACGCACGGCGTTTCTTCACGAAGTTTCAGGCATCGAGAGGCTCGAGCCTTCGGAGCATGGCCGCCCGATAGTCGCGCAGGGCGGCGCGCCCCTTGTCGGTCAATGCGACGGCCGTCTTCGGCTTGCGGGCACTGAAGGACTTCTCCATGGCGACGTACCCGGCCTCCTCGAGCTTCCGGAGATGCGAGGAAAGGTTCCCCCAGGTCAGACCCGTCATGTTCTGGAGAAACACAGCGTCGGCGGCATCGACGACATACAGATGAGTCGCGATCAACAGTCGCGCGGGCGCGTGCAGCATCTGATCGATATCCGCTAGTGGACGTTCGCTCTCTCCATCGGTTTGCCCGGTCCTTTTCGCCCCCGCCGGCGAGACGTCGATTCCGTTGTTGTCAGGCTCGGACATGGTCACGCTCCAAGAGAGTCGGCGTTTGGGGGCGGCACCGGATGGCGCGAGGTGAAACGGATAAGCAGCCCGATACCCACAACGAGACAGAGCCCGGTGGCAAGGCCGAAGGTCACGGGATACCCGTGGTGTGGCACGCCCGCGTATTTCCAGAGCAGTTCCCCGACAAAGGGCGCCGACGCGATGACGACGGCGTAGATGTAGAAGCGTCTCAGTTCCAGGTAGTATCCGGCTACTGCAAACCCTGCGAGGACGAAGACAGCAAGCGCGACCATATGGAAGATCGGTGGCAGCAGACCGAACCGCGAGCCCGACATCACGCCGATCCCGAACGTGACGGTACACATGACGAACGCCACGATATTCCATGTGAGCAGGCTTCTCTTGCGTGGCCGGGCGAAGTGCACGTGTCCAAGGCGCGGAGTCACCACGTGACGGTGGATGAGCCACAGCACGACTGCGGCGAGCGCCCAGAAGGGGACGAAGACGGCGGTCCCCCAGAAGTCGCCGAGTCCCGCGCTGGTGGTGTACGGGCCGACGGCAAAAACCGCGAGGAAGCAGGCGATCGCAATGTCGATCAGGCCATGGCTGAGCGTCCGGCGGAAGATGGATTTCTCGAGCGAGACGAGGTCGACGTCAGCGGTTTGACTGATCATGGCAGCACCTCCTAACAGGCCGTTGTCTTTCTTCCACAATGTACTTTACTATACAAAGTACTTTGTGTCAAGTGCCTCCCACTTTTTTTCGTCTGGTCCGAGCACAGCAAGTGGTCCGTGTTGTGGAACCGCCCCGTCACAGCGCCACTGACCGACCGCCCAAGACCAGCTCCTTTGTCGCGCAATCCATTGCTGAACAGTATTTTATAGCTCTACTTGGATTTGGGGCCGGACGGGCTCGGGTACCTGGCCTGCCAGTTATCGGACCTTGAGCCGCTGCCCGCCGGCAGGCCAGCCTACCCGGCCGCAAGCGGGATGTCCCGCCCTAGGCCTCACCGCAGTGCGAGGCACCCCAGGCCCGCGACCGTAAGAACATCTTGGGCCCGCGCCGCCCGCCGGCTGTCGGCTGACGGTGGGTTAGCGCCTGACTTCCCGTCGAATCTCCTGCAACAGGCCCCGTGTACGCGCGAGTTCGCGATAGAGTGTTCAGTGGCTATTCGTCGCTGCCGCGAGGGAGTCCGTAGTACTCCCCAACAACGTACACACCGCACGGTCGATCCGGACTGGGTTCAATCTCGTCGCACTCGTCGATCCGCAGTCTCTGTGCCATGTTGTATGTCGCCTCCTCGAAGCGGCGGACATACTCCAAGGCCTGTTCAGGAGACTCTGCGACAACCCCGAATGAGACGATGCACCCCATTTCCCTGCCTTCGTCATCCGTCTGGTCCCAGTCGCCTTCGACAAGCAGCCGGTAGTACTTAGCCTTCGGCGAGATTCTGTTCTCGACCTCGCGAATCAACCAGAGCGCGGATTCGTCATCGCGGCAGTAACGTAGTGCGTTCCACGCGTGTGCCAAAGCGCGATCCCGGTCCTGGTGCCCCTCCCAGTACGCTTGCCCCAAACGCGCTTCGAGGGCGGCTCGGAGTTCCGGATCCGCCTCCCCTTCCGCGTCCTCAAGGCATCGCTGGCCCAGGGTGATCACCTCGTCATACCGGTGCTGCGCATTCAAAACCCACATTCGCTGGCTATCTGCGCGAAGGAGCAGGTCCTGGTCCCTCACTCGATCCAGAGCTTCCAGCGCTTCGGCGTATCGCCCCTGGCGGCCAAGGCTGATTGAGATGTTCAGTCGCACCGAGGACTCATTGACCTGCGGACATGTCAACGCTCGGGCATAGGCTTCGTGGGCCTGCTCGTGCCTGCCCAGATCGGAACGGTAGTTGCCGAGGAGTTGCCACAACACCCAGACCGTCGGAGCTTTTTGCACACCCGCCTCCAGGATCTTGACGGCCTTCTCGGTTTTTCCCATTCCTGCGTGGGCCAGCGCGAGAATCTCAAAAGCCGATGTGTGGCGCATCTTGCGGAGTTGCGTTCCGATTCTGACGGCGGCCTGGAAGTCGCAGTCATCGATCAACTCGAAGCCCCGAGCCATGAGCTGCTCAACCGACTTTCCGCTCATAGCTACCTCCAGGTGGTGAACTCCGGACGATCGCGCGTCACGGGCTCTCCACTATCATCCGGGATTCCCCATTGGCTGCACCTCGGGTAGACATCGTACCCGGACGCTTTAACCGATTTCAACGAGAGCCGTGTTGTTCGCGGTGGTTTACAGCCGTTCGACTGCTGTTCCAGTGCGCCGGGATGCCACTCACGCTCCGGCCGTCGTGAGGACGGGCTTCGCGTCTTGTGCCATTACGAGGACTGAACCCGGGAAACCGGACTCTCCAAGTGTGTGTCATGTCCCGCGAATGGGGGTTTCTGGACGGGGCCGGCGGAAGCGGCTAGATTGACCGTTCCCGGCGATGACGGGACGGAAGTACGCCGCACCATGCGCCGGCATTCGGGTTCTGGCCGGCGAGTAACCAGGACGAGCACTATGACACGAAGAGTTATACGAAGGGGATGGGTCACTATTGTGGCCACGGTCATCGGGACGGTCGGGGCGGTTTTTGCCGGACCGCCCAGGCCCGCGACGGAGGACGAGATCAGGGGCATGATCGAGACGGCGGGCGACGCGAAGGACTTCGACGACGCCGCCCTCGTGTACCTGTTGGACGAGGCCGACGTCTACGTCCAGGACAGCGGGTTGGCCACCACGGAGCTCTGCCAGGTCATCAAGATCCTGACCGACGCGGGCGTGAAATCGCAGTCTCGGCTAGTTGAGGAGTTCGATCCGGACACGTACCGGGTGACGATCAAGTCCGTGCGTATCCACCGCAAGGACGGCGACGTCGAGAACGTGCCGTTGTCGTCGCTGGCTACGCAGCCGGCCCCCCAGCACATGCTGTACTGGGGTAACCAGCAGCACGTGCTGTCGCTACCCCGGTTGAGGATCGGGGACACGCTGGAGATCCGCATCAGCAAGACCGGTGTCAATATCGCCTACCTGGCCGACTCACCAGCCGCAGCGGACAGTCCGGGCGACGGGCAGCTCGAGCCGCCCATGCCCGGTCACTGGTTTGAGGTAACGCGGTTCCAATGCGCGTACCCGATCGTCAGCAAGCGGTACTCGGTCCGCATGCCGAAGGACAAGCCGGTGCAGTACGAGGTCTACAACGGCGAGCTGAAATCCTCGCTCTGGTTCGACGGGGATACTCACGTTTACACGTTCACGGCCAAGGACGTTCCGCCGGTCCAGGACGAGCCGAGGAGGGCGGCGTTGGACGACAGTGTGACGAAGGTGGTGATGGCCACCGTGCCGGATTGGCCGATGAAATCGCGCTGGTTCTTCGAGGTCAACGATGGGCAGTTCGAGGCCGACGACGCCATTCGCGCCAGGGTGGCCGAGGTGACGCAGGGTCTGGAAACGGACGAGCAGAAGCGGGCGGCGTTGCTGCACTGGGTGGCGGACAACATCCGGTACTGCGGAACGAAGCGCGGGCCGAAAGAGGGGTTCACGTTGCACACCGGGATCGAGACGTTCCGCGACCGCATGGGCGTGTGCAAGGACATCGCGGGCATGCTGGTGACGATGTTCCGGGCGATGGGGTACGACTCTCAGCCCACGCTCACGATGGCCGGCTCGCGCGTGGAAGCCATCCCCGCCGACCAGTTCAACCATACGGTGACGGTCATCCGCGAGGAGAACGGCTCGTTCACGCTCTATGATCCGACGTGGGCCCCGAACAGTTGCCAGATATGGTCGGAGCGGGAGCCGCTGCAAGGGGTCGTGTACGGGACACCGGAGGGACAGGACCTGACGCGGTCACGCTACTTCACACCGGAGGAGAATCTGGTTTCCTGGCGAAGCGAGAGCACGATCGGCGCCGACGGGGCGCTGTCGGCCCGGCTGGAGGCGGGCTTGAAGGGGTACGCCTGTACGGCGATCCGGCGGTACATCAACCGGTGCCCGGTGCCCGAGCGGCGGGCGATGTTCGAGGGCGCCCTGGACGTGGCGGCAAACGCCCGACTCGAGGAGTTCGACTACACGGACCCGTACGACTACTCGCACGGCGCGGAGGTGACGATCGAGATGAGCGCCGACGGTTACGGCGCCGGCGACGGGAATACGCGGCTGTTTCGCCTGCCACTGCTTTCGCACCCGCTGGCCAAGTACTTCCTTCCGGAGTTGTCCTATTCGGTTGACGCCGAGAAGCGGAAGTACGGGATGCGGTTGCGGGCCACCCGGTTGGTCCGCTACGAGGAAACAGTGAAGGTGCCCGACGGATGGACGATCGAGGCGGTTCCCGAAGCCAAGACGATGGACTCGGGATCGGCGTCATTGACCTTTGAAGCGACAGCAGGTGACGGGGAGGTGACCTACCGGCTCGAGATGTCGATCAAGAACCAGATCGTTCCGCCTGAGGATTATGCGGGCCTCAAGGAGGTCATGGACACGCTGAACGCGCTGTCAGATGACTGGGTCGTGTGCAGCGTCGAAGGATAAGTCAAGCCGGGGAACACGAAAGCGCCGAGACCATGAAGACATTTGGCGCGGAGGGCGAATGCCAGGCGATCGACAACGGCAGACGAGGAATCAAACATCGACATGGCGGGATCAAGAATGACGAAGAATCGTAATGACCATGGTTTCGGTCGGACTTACCGGGTGGTTGCGAGCGCCGTATTGGCACTGCTTGCAGGCGGGTCGGGCTGTCATGCGACGCCGGCCGCAGCGCCGGCTCCTCAGGGCGCCGAAGCGCCCGGCCCGGCTGTCGAGATCGCGCAGTTCCCCGAGGCTGACGCGGTCATCCTTCGCTGGGAGCAGGATTGGGTGCTGGAGCAGGACGGCACGGTTCGCCGCCGGGAGCACAAGTGGACCAAGCTGTTGAACCGCAGGCCCATTCGCCGGTTGGCTGATCCGCGGATCGACCATTGCGTCGGCGAAGACGAGCTGACGATCCACACCGCCCGGACGATCCTGCCGGACGGTACGACGCTGCCCGTGCCGGATTATGCGATCAACCTTGCGGGCCCGGACGACGTGGCGGGCTGGCCGGCTTACATCGACTGGGTGCAAACGGTCGTCTCGTTTCCCGGGATCGAGGCCGGCGCGGTGCTGGAACTCGACTACGAGATCGTCACGAAACCCGGCGTGCTGCCCTGGCTCGAGGCCGACCTGACACTGGACGACGACGATCCCGTCGTCGAACGCGTGGTATCGGTGACCGTTCCGGAGAACACGCTCCGCTTCGACTGCCTCACGGGCACAAGCCCGCCGGTCGAGTCGTCCAACGACGGTGTGACGACGTCCGTCTGGACGTTCACGAACAGTCCGGGGGTCCCGGCTGAGCCGCAATCGCCCTCCTGGCGGGAGCGGTGCAACTGGCTGCGCTTCACGACGTGCCCTGGCGCTGAGAAATGGGTTGCGATGATCCTCACGCGAGTCGAGCAAGCCGCCCGGCCGGACGACGCGATCAGGACCTTCGCCGAGGCCGTGGTGGAGGATGAGGTCGACCCCGCCCAGCGCGTTCGCAAGATCGCAAAGACATTGCAGGATTCATTCAATTTCGTGGATTCACTCATGACGCGTCGCTCGTTGACGTGTCGTCCGGCGGCCGACGTGTTCCGTTCCAACTATGGTGGCCTGCTGGAGTCGGCGGCGCTGTGTGCAGCCGCCGTGCGCGCGCTCGGTGTCGACGCATCCGTCAGGGTGGCGGTGGACGGCGGCCCATGGGCGTGGAACGAGAAAGCGCCGACCGCTTCTGTTCTCGCCGGTGTGATCGTGGTGGTGGAAACGCCCGGCGGTCCGGTGCACATCCATCCGCAGCACGGCGTGTTCACGAGCCCGGGCAGTTGGGGAAAACACTGGCTGCTCAGCCTGACTGATACCGGCGGGTTGCGGTCGACGTATGTCGAGGCCCGGGGCGAGACGAAGCCCAGCGAGTTGCACGTCACCGGCAAGGTGACGATCGGTGCGGAGGGCCAAGCCGACGGCGATCTGCGCATCCGGCTCACCGGGGCGTTCTACGACCCGGCCAAGCTCGAAACATCAGGCGGTCAAGAGAGGCTGATGCAGCGCTTGGCGGAGCGCATCCTCACCGGCTTTGACGTCAAGAGTCATTCGATCGCGACGCTTTCCGACGAAACGTTGCGGGCGACGGCGGCCGTAGCGTCGAATAAGCCGCTGAAGAAGGTCGGCGCCCGGCACCTGCTTCGCTTCGGCGACGGGCCTGCGTTTCTGGTTGATTTCCCCATGCCGCTCGACCGCTCGTATCGCCGGACCGACGTACGGCTCGCCGGGCGGCTGCGGCAGGAGATCGACCTGACCGTGGAACTGCCCGAAGGCTGGACGGCGCCGATCGTCCCCGCTTCGTTGCCGACGGTCGAGGGCGACTGGGGGACGATCGGGCAGACGGTGCAGGTGGAGGGGGCCTCCGTGCGCATCCGACAGTCGATTGCGGTGTCGCAAGATGTCATTTCGCCCGAGGCGTTCGCCGGGCTGCGCCGGGCCGTGAATGCGCTGCGGGCCGATGCAAGCTTGATGCTGGCCTGCGGACCGTGACAGCGCCTTAAAGAAGCCACTTTCCATGTTGTCCGGGTAGAAACTCATCCGTAGCAAAAAAATTGTGCTTCGGATATTGGGACGCAGTGCGCAACTTGTCCGGTAAAAGACGCGGACGACGGCGCGCCGCGCGACGGGGCCGGCTTATGGGAATTCGCTTATGGTCCCGATATGGAGGCGGCGCGCACGAGGTGGCGCTCGCCCCTGGCAAATCACTAAAGGGCCTTTATCGGTGCGACGATTCATGCACTGTACGCCCGTGGGTTTTCTCGGATGTACGAGCCCGCCGTCGAGAACGTTGTGACGTTGACGGCACCGTCAGAAACTCCCGCCGCTGGCCCCGAGCTGCAGAGCAGGCCGACGTGGCGGACTTCAAGGCGCGTTTGGAGGCACGAATCGCATGACTCGGATCAACACGAACATCCAAAACCTCATCGCCAAGCGAACGCTGGACGCCAACAACAGCTCGTTAACCACGGCGTTGAACCGTCTCAGCACAGGGCTCCGCATCAACACCGGCAAGGATGATCCCGCCGGTCTCATCGCGTCCGAAGGCCTGCGAGCGTCCAAGGTGGCCATCACAGCCGCCATCGACAACGCCCGGCGGGCGGACAACGTGGTGGGAATCGCGGAAGCCGGCCTGCAGGAGATCGCCACGCTGTTGCTCGAGTTGGAGGACCTGGTGGACCGGTCCGCCAACGAAGCGGGCCTGAGCGACGCCGAGCGCGACGCCAACCAGCTCCAGATCGACTCCATCCTCTCGTCCATCAACCGGATCGCGGGCGTGACCGCGTTCAACGGCGAGAACCTGCTGGACGGCAACTACGATTTCACGACGTCGGCCGTCAATACAGCCCAGATCACATCGCTGCAGGTCAACTCGGCGAAGATCCCCGACGGTTCGTACCGGACGGTGACGGTGCAGGTTCTGGCCTCGGCTCAGGCGGCCGAGGTCATCGGCGCCGGAACCGGGGCAGCCGGCGCGTTGGCATCGGCGACCACGCTCGAAGTCCGGGGAGTGTACGGGACCGACGTCCTCAGCTTCGGCTCGGGGACAACGTTGGCGGACATCGCCACAGCCGTCAACGGTTCGCAAGACCTCACCGGCGTGAAAGCCACCGCCAGCAGTTCGGGCGATCTGTATTTCAACAGCACCGGCTATGGCAGTGAAGCCCTGGTCGAGGTGAGCGTTATCGGCAATACCGGCGACTTCACATTCACCGGTCAATCCATGGACTACGGCGTGGACCCGACGGTCACCATCAACGGGGCGAATGCCACCGCCAGAGGCCTGGAGGCGGCGGTGATCTCCGGCACCATCTCGCTCGAGCTGATTCTGGAAGAGAATTTCGCCCAGACCACGGGCACGGCGGCAACCTTCTACATCACCGGCGGCGGCGCGCAGTTCGCCATCTCGCCGGAGCTCGGTCTCATCGGTCGGGAGACGATCGGGATCGGATCCGTGAGTACGTCTTCGCTCGGGAATGGAAGTGTCGGGTTCCTGTCGACGTTGACTCGCGGCGCCGTCAACGACATCCACAGTCGCAACTTCCACCAGGCACAGCGGATCGTCCGCGAAGCGCAGGACCAGATCTCGTCGTTGCGCGGCCGCATCGGCGCGTTCCAGAAGGACACGCTGCAGACGACGGTCAACTCGTTGCTGGTCGCATACGAAAACACGGCGGCGGCGGAAAGCGCCATTCGGGATACGGACTTCGCGGTCGAAACCAGCGCGCTGACGCGGGCCCAGATCCTGGTGCAATCCAACCTCGCATCGCTGAAGCTTGCAAACCAGTTGCCCCAGAACGCGCTGAGTTTGCTCGGGTAACGACCCCCGCCCCGGCGGGGCGTTTCGGTAGAAACACTTTAGACAAACCGCCCGGTGGCGCGAGCCGCCTACCGGGCTCTTTTCTTGGCTACACGGAGGTTTTATCGGCCCCGCGCCGAGCGGCGGGTCCCATAAGTCCGCTTATTTGGTATCGGACGGGAATTAAGTAAAGGCCGCTAATACGCCGGACGAAATGGGCAGTACGGCTTCGAGCGGTAATGCCCTTGGCAGGCTGTCCACGAGCGAGAGGTGAACCGAGAAGCCGAGACCTGCCAGGACAGGCAGACCCACGAGGCCCGCGGTAAGGGTTTCGGGCCGTGCAGGGCAGCACGGCTGCGGGCAGAAAACACCACGATGCCCGCTTTGTCACGGAGGATGCCATGACACGCATCAATACCAATGTTCCCGCCATCATCGCAATGGGACGGTTCCGCTCCAACACCAACGACCTGTACGTCCGTCTGGAGCGGTTGGCCACCGGCCTGCGCATCAACCGTGGAAAGGACGATCCGGCCGGCCTGATCGCGTCGGAGAGCCTCCGCAAGGAAATCCGAGGATTGTCCCAGGCGATCAAGAACTCGGAGCGGGCGGTGAACGTCATCTCCACCGCCGAGGGCTCATTGAACGAGGTGTCGACCCTGCTGCTCGACCTCAAAGCCCTGATTCTGGGGATCGCCAACGAGGGGGCGATTTCGGATGAGGAGGTTCAGGCCAACCAGCTGGAGATCGACTCGATCATCTCCAGTATCGATCGGATCGCAAACACGACGACGTTCAGCGGGAAGAAGCTGCTGAACGGCTCCCTGGCGTACCAGGCCAGCGGCCTGGACACGGCCGCCCTGGCCCACACCTCGATCTACGCCGCCCGCCTCCCGTCGAACAGCGCCAAGCAGGTCCTCGTCGCAGTCCAAGCCTCGGCGCAGACGGCCCAATTGGTGTTCAACGGCGCCACGACCAGTGCGGTGACGATCGAAATCTCGGGACGATACGGCTCGGACATCCTGGCGTTTCAGTCGGGAACGACACTCGCGGACATCACGGTCGGCATCAACAGCCTGACCGACTCCATTGGCGTGTCAGCCGCCTGGGCCGGCGCTCAATTGACGCTCAACAGCACGGACTTCGGAAGCGACGCGTTTGTCAGTGTCAAAACCCTTTCCGGGAATTTCATCGAGGCGGCCTACGCTGCCGGCACCACCGTTCGAGACGAGGGCGTGGACCCGGAGGTGCTGGTGAACGGGGAACGGGCGAACACCAACGGCCTGCGTGTGGATACACGGTCGGAACCGTTGGATGCACGTTTCTACCTGACGCCGGCATTCGCCCAGGCCCTTTCCCAAACCACTTTCGACATCACAGGAGGCGGATCGCTCTTCCAGATCACCCCGCAGATCAACCTCCAGGGACAGCTCAACATCGGGATCGAGTCGGTTTCCACCGCGAACCTCGGCAACACGGTCGTGGGGTTCCTGAGTAGCCTCCGCAGCGGCGGCATCAACGAAGTGGCGCGCGGGAATTTCACGGACGCGGAGAACATCCTCACGGAGGCGATCGCCCAGGTCGCCAGCATGAGAGGCCGCCTGGGCGCCGTGCAGAAGGACAAGATCGAGACGAACATCAACAGCCAGCAGATCGCATTCGAAAACGTCACCGCGTCTGAATCCGCCATACGCGACGCGGACATCGCCACCGAGGTATCCGCCCTGACCCGGGCCCAGATCCTGATCCAGGCCACCGCGATGACCCTGCAGATCAGCCAGCAGGTGCCCCAGACGGCACTGAGCCTGCTGGGCGCGTGACCGGGCGACAACACCAATCCCCACGGCGGCCCTGAAGGAACGTATCCGACTTCAGGGCCGCCGTTTTTCGTGCCGATAAACGATTGACTTGCGAGGACGGTGCGCCCGTGTCACGCGGACGCCTCCGAATGCGAGCGGAGTGAAATCCCATGAGCAGCATCACGAGCAGCATCGGTCTGATGTCCGGACTGCCCATCCAGGACATCATCGACGCGTACATCGAAAGCGCGTCCCGGCCCATGAATCTCCTGCAGGACCGAGTGGAGAACATCCAGATCCAGCGGACGGCGTTTCTGGATCTGTCGGCACGGCTCGCTTCCCTCAAGGGCATTGTCTCCCGGTTCGGCAACACCGAGTTCTTCCAGACGTTCAAGAGCCACAGCAGCAACGAGTCCGTGATGACCGCCCTGACGGGAACCGGCGCCCAGCCAGGAACCTACCAGTTCCGTGTCCACTCGCTAGTGAGCAACCACCAGCTCATCGCCCGAGGCTTCGCCGACCCCGACACCACGCCGGTCGGCGCCGGATCGCTGACCGTCGAAATCGGCAACGGGAAACTCAACCCGTCCACCGAACTGGACAGCCTGGCCGGCGGCGAGGGCATCCGCCGCGGCCGAATCACCCTGGTGGACGGCAACGGCAATACGGCCCAGATCGATCTGAGGGCCGCTGTGACCGTCGACGACGTTCTCGACGCCATCAACTCCCAGACCGACGCGATGGTTCAGGCACAGGTTTCGGGTGATCGGATCACCATCGAGGACCGATCGGGCGGACCGGGGCCGCTGCAGGTGTCGGACGCCGCGGGAGGCTTCGCCGCCCAGGACCTCGGGATCGCCGGCACCAGCGCGGAGGGGCGGATCGAGGGCGCCGACGTGATGAACCTGGCGGATTCCACACTCCTGTCGGCCCTCAACGACGGCAACGGCGTGCGGCGCAACAGCAAACTGACCACACCTGACTTCCGGATCACGGCAGGCGTCGACACGGCATTCGTGGTCTCCCTGTCGAGCTTCCTGCAGCCGACAACACGCCTCGAGCAGCTCAACAGCGGCAACGGTGTGCGGATGGACGACGGCTCCGGGAATCCTCCGGGGATCATCCGCATCACCGACCGAAGCGGCACCAGCGCCGAAATCGACCTCTCTTCAGCGAAAACCGTGCAGGACGTCCAGGACCTCATCAATGCCGCCAACGTGGGGGTGACCGCAACCTACGTCAGTTCCCACCTGCAACTCCGGGATGAGACGGGTACGCCCGACGAGGAGGCCGCCACCTTCACGATCGAAGACGTCAGCGGATATGCCGCCCGGGACCTGGGCATCGCAGGCGCCACTGAGGGCGACTCGATCATCGGCAGCGACATCTTCCGTATCTCCACCATCGGCGACGTGATCCGGGCCATCAACTTCGCCGAGGGCAACGACGACGGATCCGGGATGCCCGAAGTGACGGCCTCCCTGTCCGACAACGGGATTCACCTCAGCTACAACTCGATCGCCGGTGCCGGCATCACCGTGCAAGCCCTGGACCGCGGCGACGGAACCGTGTCCCAGGCAGCGGCGGATCTGGGCATCGAGGGCGAGTTCGGCTCCTACGAAGTTCAGTCTCGCGATCTGATCGCTGGGCTGAACACCGTTCTGTTGCAGTCCCTCAACGGCGGAGCGGGCGTGGAGGTCGGCAGCATCTCGATCACCAACCGCAACGGCCTGCAGACGACATACAATTTTGCCGGGGCGCAAACTGTGCAGGATATCCTGGACATCATCAACGACGTCTCGGACACGAGCGGCATCTCCGCCCGGCTCAACTCCGCAGGAAACGGAATCGAGATCGTTGACGCAACCGGATCGGATACCGGCCCGATTCGCGTCGAGGAAATCGGCGGGACCACTGCCGCCGACCTCGGCATCGCCGGTGAATCGAACGACATCACGTTGGTCGGCACGAATACTCAGCTGCGATACGTCTCCGAAGCCACCCGGCTGGAGGATATGAACTTCGGCCAGGGTGTGCGCACAGGGAAGTTCCGCCTCACGAACAGTCTCGGGGCAGCCTTCACGGTCAACGTCACCGAAAACCAGACCACCGTCGGAGAGATTCTCGAGCTCATCAACAGCTACTCCGATGTGTCGCGGGTCGTGGCCACCATCAATCCCAACGGCGACGGCATCCTGTTGACAGACAACGCCGGCGGCACCGAAACCCTGCGCGTCGAGGACCTGGAAGGGGGGCCGGCCGACGACCTGCGCATCGCCGGTGAGGCGGCGGCGGACACGAACATCATCGACGGGACCATGGAGATCACCATCGCCATTGACGCCGACGACACACTGGACGACGTCGTCTCGCGCATCAATGATTCCGGGGGACACCTGTCGGCTTCGGTGGTGAACGACGGGTCAGCCACGAACCCCTATCGCCTGACCATCGCGTCGCAAGTGTCAGGTCGGCGAGGCGAGTTGACCTTCGACGCGGGCGACACCGGTCTGTCCGCCCGAACACTGGTGGAGGCCCGCGACGCGGTCCTGTTCCTCGGCGACCCCGATGCGCCGGACCCGATCGTCATCGCGAGCTCCACGAACTCGATCTCCGACGTGGTCCCAGGACTCACGCTGAACCTTGTCGGAACCTCCGCCGACCCGGTCACCCTATCGGTGAGCCAGGACCTGGACCGGATCGTGTCGGACCTCGAGAGCTTCGTGACGAACTTCAACGCCGTGCAGGATCGCATCGACGAGTACACCGACTTCGATGAGGAGACCGAGACCCGAGGCGTCCTGCTGGGCGACAGCACCGTGCGCCGCATCCAGGACGGGCTCAACCGGGCGGTGCTGCGCCCCTTCAACGCCGGCTCGAGCGCGCTGAACCGCCTGGCGGACATCGGCGTGCGGTTCCGGTCCGGGGCACGCCTTGAATTCGACGAGGAGCGTTTCCGCGAGGTCTACACCGACAACCCCGAGGTGATCGAGGAGCTGTTCACCGACCCCGAAAACGGAATCGGCGCCGCACTCGACGAGCTCCTGGACGAAATGACCCGGTCAGACGACGGCCTGATCGACCGCCAGAACGCCACCCTGGAAAAGCGCGCCGAGGACCTAAACAGCCGTATTGCAGCAATGCAAGTCTTACTGGATGGCCGGCGATCCCGTCTCGAACGGCAGTTCCAGGGCCTGGAGTCGGCGCTGGCCGAGCTCAACCGCCAGCAGTCCGCTCTGGCAGCCCTGTCCGCACTGGCGAACCCGACCGGCTAGGGTGGCTAGGCGGGCCATTCCGTCAAAGCGGCCACCGCCATGGGCCCCGCGTGGGTTCCGCCGTCCGCCGCCCCTCGTCTTCCCGCGCCGCCCCCTCTCAGCAGGGCTGAGTTTTTAGGTTATTCCCGGCGCCGCGGAATCCGATGTACCGTGCTAAATGGCCAGGCCAACGCCCAATTCGTATCTCCGCAACGCGGTGATGACGGCGACGCCCGAGCAACTTCACCTGATGCTGTACGATGGCGCGATCCGTTTCACCCTGCAGGCCCGTGACGCGATCGAGGCGAGGGATTACGAGGGATCGTA
>CP070691.1:2932724-2982993 GCA_020353195.1 Phycisphaerales bacterium
GGGATCACCCCTACGACCGGGAACAACACCAGCGGCAGCAAGGACGTGACGGGGATCGGGACCGCCACCGTGATCCACCAGCACGCAACCAGCGCCGTGACCGCGGCGGCGGCCATCATCACCCGGCTCCGTTCGGCGACCGCGCGCGCTTCCGCCTGCCGATACGCTTCTGAGCCCGGTAGTGCGTCGGCCCGCCCGGTCCGCGCCAGGGCGAGCGAGACGTCGGCCTTCACCTCGTCGGCAAACGTCTCGCGGACGGCCCGATGCATGCTGGCCGGAGGCGGCAGTGCCAGGACGCCGACGAACAATGCCAGGCCAAACCAGAAACCGACGCGTGCCGTCAGGGTCGCACCACCGTTGGCATTGTTCGTCGGTTGCATCGCGCGATCCTTCGGCCCGGGCCATTCCACCGCCGACCCGACATGCTCATCCGGCAAACGGAACCGCACACCATTGTTGCCGGTCGCGGATCCGTCACGCCGAGCACGGGACAAGCGCTGAGGCCGTACACCGCACCTGCGATTTGCTACTCGTTCTCGTTCTCCGCCTTGGCCGGGAACAGGTCATCCAACTTCCGGCGAACGTCGTCGTCGAGTTCGACCGTCAGGGCGCGCAGGTTGTCCTCCAGTTGCTCCGGTCGGGTCACGCCGGTGATCACGCTGGACACGCCCGGTTGACGGGCGGCCCAGGCAATGGCCAACCGGGCCCGCGTGCAGCCAAACGCATCGGCGTGGGCTTTGAACGCGCGAACGCGATCGCGCCGCTGCTCGCTGTACATCCACTCCCTGATCCACTTGATGCGCCCGAATCGCGAGTCGGGCGGGAATCCCTCGTCGTACTTTCCCGTCAACATGCCCGCCGCCAGCGGGCTCCAGATCACGGCCCCCATACCCTGCGCATCCAGCACCGGCCGCACGTCCTGCTCAAACTTCGCCCGTGCGAGCAGGTTGTATTGCGGCTGCTCGACCTGTGGGCGATAGAGGTTATTCTCCCGGCACAGGTCGTGCATCTCCACAAGCTGCGTGCCGGTCCACTCGCTGGTGCCCCAGTAGAGGATCTTGCCCTGGTGGATCAGATCGTCCATCGCCCGAGCGGTCTCCTCAATCGGTGTGTTCTCGTCGAACCGGTGGCAGAAGTAAATGTCCAGGTAGTCGGTGCCCATCCGCCCCAGGCTTTTCTCTGCGGATTCCATGACGTGCTTGCGCGACAGGCCGCGGTCGTTCACGTCGTCACTCATGGGAAAGAAGACCTTGCTCGACAGCACCAGCCGGTGGCGCGGGAAGTCGCGCAGCACCTGTCCCATGACCCGTTCGGCGTTCCCTTCGGCGTAAGCGTCGGCCATATCGAAGAAATTGACACCAGCGTCAAAGGCCTTGTGCAGCAGCCGCCGGACCATCTGCGCGTCCGCCACGGTGCCGCCGAAGGTGATCCAGCCCCCCAGGCTCAGCACACTGACTTGCATGCCGCATCGGCCCAGCGGGCGATACTCCATTTCCGGCGTTTGCATATCACGCTCCCGGCGTTTATGAATATTCGTCTGCTCTCCGTCGGCCCGGACCCGTGAAAGAACCCGAAACACCGTCCGGTGTCAAGGTTCCGCGAGCCGGCGCTCGCGGTTCGGGCCGTCGATAACCCGCCGTCAGTGGCATGGCTGCTATCCGATCGGCACGCCAAGGCAACGGAGCAGGGACATCGAGCTGAGAATCGCGAGAATCATTGATGCCAATGTGAACCGGGCCCGGGAGGCGGCCCGCGTCATGGAAGACCACGCGCGCTTCGTGCTCGATGACGCGATCCTCTGTCGGCAGGCCAAGCAGATTCGACACGCTCTGGCTGCGGCCCTGTCGACGGCGGGGCTGACTGACATCCTTCGCAGCCGCGACATCATCGACGACGTCGGGCGGGACATTCAGACCGCCCGGGAATATGACCGGGAGACGTCGGCCGACGTCGTCCTTGCGGCGGGAAAGCGGCTGAGCGAGGCGCTGCGGGTCATCGAGGAATACGGCAAGACAGCCAGCCCCGAGTTCGGCAGGGCGGTGGAGCAACTCCGCTACCAGGGATACGAACTGGAGAAGAAGCTCTGCGTGTGCATCGAGGCGGCCGACCGGTTTGGACACGTGCGGTTATATGTACTCCTGACCGAGTCGCTGTGCAGCGGTGATTGGTACCAGACCGCCGGTGCCGCCATCGACGGCGGGGCGGACTGCATTCAGCTTCGGGAAAAAAACCTGCCCGACGGCTTTCTGCTGGACCGCGCCAGGCGGCTGTCGGCGCTGTGCCGGCAACGTGGCGTGCTGTTCATCGTCAACGATCGCGCCGACATTGCGATTGCGTCCGGCGCTGACGGCCTGCACGTGGGGCAGGGCGATTTAACCGTGGAAGACGCCCGTCGGGTGCTCGGTCCGGCTCCGCTGGTTGGGATCAGCACGCATTCGGTCGAGCAGGCCCGGGCCGCCGCTGACCGATCGCCCGACTACGTCGCCGTTGGACCGATGTTTGCTACCGACACCAAGCCTCGCGATCATGTTCCCGGGCCCGCTTTGATCGCCGAGGTGCGGCAACTGACGTCGCTTCCCCTCGTGGCTGTCGGCGGGATCACGCCGGAGAACGTCGGAGCGGTTGTCGATGCCGGCGCCCGATGCGTCTGCGCGTGCAGTGCCGTAATATCCGAGCCCGACGTCGCCGGCGCCGCCCGGCGGTTGAAACAGGCGGTGGTGGAAGCCGGGCAGAGCCCCGGCGGCTAGTGGGAGCGAGACCCACAGGCGGGGGGCCGGCACCCTGACTCGCGACGCGATTTGTCCGCCCGACGATTTGGGGACGGGCCGATCGGCGATAGATCCGGGATTCTGCCCCGCAAACCCTGCGACTGGAAAAGTGGCGGGCGCGTCATGCCGCTGGACGAGGCCATTCTGGAGCGCATGCTGGGGTACGAGTGGCGTGAACGGCTGCCCCCCATCTGCCCGGAGTGCGGATACAACCTGACCGGGCTGCCGGACAATCGCTGCCCTGAGTGCGGATACGTTTACAGCCGCAGCGACGTGAAGCGAAACGCCCAGACCATGATCTGCATGCTCCAGCAGCTCAAGGACGTCAACGACATTCTGAAAGTCGGGTTCTACCTGGGGATCGGCGCCGCCGTGCTGCTGGCGGCCACGGTCCTCACGCCGTACGGCTTGGTGGGGCGGATCGTAGCCGTCTTCGCTGGGCTGCCCACCATCGGGCTGGGGCTGCAAGTGTTCCGCGTCCGACAGGTACCGGCGTGGGCCCGGGAATTCCTGTCCGTCAACCCGCATTACGGGCGGGGCGTGTTCGTGTGCCTGCTCGGCGTTTTGCTTATCATCACGGCTCTGCTGCTGCCGTAGCCGGCGTCCCGGCCGGGGAATCCGAGAACATCCCTTGCGGCCAGCGGCCCCGCGTATGGGCCCGGAATCGCCCGATCTTCTCCAGGTTCTTACATTGTCGGCGTCGGGGCGTATAATCGGAATCTGGCGTGGTTCCTCGCTCTGTAGGCAGCAGGTTTGGCCCGGGCCCGGGAGTTCCAGCACCCCGCCCCTGACCCCAGGTGTCGAGGGCGCAAGCGGTACAGGAGGATCCCATGCGGCGCATCGCAGTGATCAACCAGAAGGGCGGTGTCGGCAAGACGACGACCGTGTGCAACCTGGGTGTCGCCGTCGCGGCCCGAGGCAAGAAGGTCCTGACCATCGACCTGGATCCCCAGGCCCATCTGACCCTTCACTACGGCGCCAAGCCCGCAGCCAATCGCCCGAGCGTCTACGACGTGCTTGTCGCCGGCGCGCCGATGGATGATGCCATCATCAAGGTCCGCAAGAACGTGTGGCTCGCGCCGTCTCACAGCCGGCTGGCGGGGGCGGAATCGGAGTTGGTCTCCGCGGTCGGGCGCGACGTGATACTCCGCGACGCCCTGGCCGACTCGAAGCGCGACTTCGACCTCGTGCTGATCGACTGCCCCCCGTCCCTGGGCGTCCTGACGATCAACGGATTGTCGGCCGCCAACGAAGTGCAGATTCCGTTGCAGGCGCATTTTCTCGGCTTGCAGGGGATGGGGAAGCTTCTGGACACGATCACGCTGGTGCAACGGCGCATCAACGCCGACTTACGGGTCAGCGGCGTGGTGCTGTGCATGTTTGAAGCCGGCACGCGCCTCGCCGCCGAAGTGGTCGAGGATCTGAAGAGCTTCCTCGCCGCTGCCCGGGGGACGGACGTTCCATGGTCCCAGGCCAGGCTCTACAACGCCGTCATCCGCCGCAACATCAAGCTGGCCGAGTGCCCCAGCTTCGGCATGTCCATCTTCGACTACGAACCCAGGTGCAACGGCGCGCTGGACTACGCTCGGCTGGCCGTTGAACTGCTCGAGCAGCCGACGGAGATGCCCGCCCCGACTGACGCGCCGACCCCGGCCGCCCCGGACAAGGTCGCCCTCAAGATCGACTCACAGAACGGTTCGGACTCGTCCATTGCCAACATCGCCTGACCATCACGGGGGCAATCATGTTCCTCGGGCGTTCTGGAGCCATCCGCTGACCCTGCTGTGGCTGGGGGCCTGGGTCGGTCTGTTCATCATCACGCACATTCCCGTGCCGGCCGGCACACCGATTCCGCGCGGCGGCGACAAGGTGCTCCATTTCGTGGCTTATTTCGTGCTGACCATGCTGGGCGGTCGGGCCGCCCTGGGCCGGGGTCGTTCGATCACGGTAGCCTGGGCAGTCGTCTGGGCCGTCATCTACGCCGCCTACGGTGCGGCTGATGAGTTGATCCAGCCGCTTGTGGGACGGACGCTCGCCATGGGCGACTGGCTGGCCGATGTGGGCGGTGTGGTCGCCGCGATGGCGATTCTGCTGACGTATCACCGGCCCGGCGGCGATTCGACGGCCAGGGTGTGAGCAAACTCCGCAATAGCCTCCGGCGCCTAGACTTGCGCGCAAGCGCTGCCTCCGCGAGCGCGCCGCGATTGTAGCCGCAAGGGCCTGTCGGCGCGTCAAGACCGGTTACGCGGGCACGCGTACCTCCGACCGATCAGCGGGGCAGCTTCTCGAGGGCGTCGACGGCCTGGCGGTAGGTGTCGCGGTTGCGACTCAGGCGGATGACGAGGTTCCAGGCCCGGCGGGCGTGGCGAAACCGGCCCATCAAGGTCAACAACCGTGCCCACCGCACGTTGACCTCGACGTCCTCGTCATTCAGCGATCGGGCGATCAGCAGCGTCCGGTAGGCGGCGTGCAGTTTCGAGCGATCGATCAACTCGTCAGCCCGGACGCACAGTTGGCGCAGCTCGTCTTGGATCTCCGGCGCGCAGACCACTTTCATGCGCTGGGCCAGCAGCCATTGCGACCACGCCCACAGCAGCCCCGACGCCACCAGCGAACTGCCCGCCAGCCAGGGACCGATTTCCGCCGGGATGATCAGCAACCCCCAGAGCCCGGTCAGGCACAGCATGGAGAAGACGACGGCCAGCAGCGTCCCCAGCCACTCACGCTGCAGCACGATGAGCCCGGCGCCCGGTGCGGCGAGATTCAGGATGATCGCAAGCCACTTTCGCATGGGATGCTCGTTCAGTGCGCCGCGGGTCAGATCCGGACCGGCGGTCGGGTCATACGCGGGGCCCGCTTCCCGGGTGCCGAACCGGCCTTGGACATCACACGGGGCAGTATAACTTGACGTCGGCAAGCGTCTATCGATTTGGCTTGGACAGCCGGTGGCTGGACCGGTACCATCCGTGTTTCACCAACAGGGAGGCAATACGATGAAGGGACTACCGCTTGCGGCCGCCTGGCTGGTCGGCCTCTGGGTTGCGGGCTGTGCTTCGCCGGCTCCGTCGAAGCTGAACTACGGGATGATGCGTATCGAGTCCGCGTCGCGGGCGGAAGTCATGCCGGCGGCGGAGCAGGCCGTCCGCGAGCATTTTCGAATCGCGACGACCGACCCGGCGGCGGGCGTCATTGAAGCTCACCCGCTCGAGGGCAGCGAACCGGGTCGGACGAGGCGGGCCGGCGACATGCTGGGTGCCCATCGCCGCGTGCGTCGGGTCGCCCAGGTGCGAGTGGTGGACGCCGAGGACGGGGTGAACGTCTTCTGCAAAGTTCTCGTCCAGCAGTACGAGAGCGACGAACGGCGGCTGTTCGCCCGGGAGCACGCGCTGAGCGATACGCCGATCGAGACTCCGGCCGCCGCCGAAGCCGCCACGTCGGCCGAACAGAATGCCACTTGGCGGGCTCGCGGTCGTGACAAGGTCCTCGAACGGCAGATTCTGCAGGCTATCGACGAGAGAATCGCTGCGCGGTCGAGGTGATCGGCCTCGCCGAAGGGGGAGTGTCCGCAGGCATTGTCCGCGGTGGTTTTTGAAGCCTGCTGGTCATAGAATCACACGGCAACGGTCGCAGGACCGTGGTAGCGGCTCTCCAGCGTAGCCGGAGGACCGGGTTTCGAGCCGGGCATGTGGTCGTCGAGAATCGTGGGTCTTGCAGTGTTAAGGCCGGTACTGAGCCAACGCACTGCAGCGATACCTGGAGGCGGGGCATGATCCAGTGTGGCGACTGTGAGTATTTCCACCGTGGTCCCGACGGCACCGTCGCGTTTACCTGCGATCCATTCTCGACGATCAAGGAAGTGGATTGCCTGGTCAAATGGCAGCTCATCAAGTTGGACAGCATGGTGCGGGCGTATCAGGCCACCGTGCAGATGTATCAGCGAATGGCGCCGCTGCAGGAGAAAATGCTTCGCCAGATGGAGCGCGAGGTGGAGGAGGTCGAGGAAGCCGACTCGTGGAAATACCAGTACGACGACGAGGACGACGAGCTGGACGATGACGACAACGACACCCGTTGACTGAAGCTCACTACAGGCAGCTTGTTTCGGGCAAGCCCTTGCAAGCCCCGGCCGTCGCCGGGGCTTGCGGTTTCCCGGTTCCTGTCACAGCGTGGTCTCACACTTCGCGGACCGATGACACCTCGTAGCGCGAGGCGATCGAGAAAGGGTAGGTCTTGCCGACGGCGCGGTGGCTGGCGTGCAGGGCGAGCTGCGGCGTGTTGTTTTCGTCGCTGAGGTGGGCCAGCGCGACCCAGCCGGGCCGGTTTCGGCCACAACGGCGCAGCAGTTCGGCCGCCTGCTCGTTGGACAGGTGCCCGCCGGACCCGGCGATGCGGTTTTTCAACCACGAGGGGTACGAGCCGTCGGCCAGCATGGTCGGGTCGTGATTGCTTTCGAGGTAGGCGGCGTCACAGGTTTCCAACGCCCGGAGCAGCCCATCGAACGGGCAGCCGACGTCCGTGAAAATCCCCAGCCGTTTGCCGCCGCATTCGACGATAAAGGCGACCGTGTCCACCGCGTCGTGGGGCGTCGGAATCGTGTGGACGGTTACGTGCCGGAACGCCAGCGGGTCGCCCGGGCAGAACTGGTGCACGGTGTTCACGCGTCCGAGCGTGTTACGAACGAACAGGTTCGCAGCGCGGGTCATGTGGATCGGTAGGCCGAACTTGCGATGGAAGATGCCCGCGCACTGCACGTGGTCAGCGTGAGCATGTGAGATGATCAGGGCGTCCACGTCACGGATGTCGCGCCGGTAATGTTGCATCCGTGCCGCGGCCTGGCGACCGCTGATCCCGGCGTCGAACAGTAACCGCACGCCGTCGGCCTCGACGTAGATCGCGTTGCCGTTCGATCCGGATTGAAGGGAGAACGTGATCATCGATTAGTGACGGCTCCCGGGTGTATGACCGGCCTGCGGTACAGTGTAGCATGCAGGATGGGCTGCTGTCTGCCCCCCGGTCAGCGCCGTCTGCCGTCGCGTAACGGTGGGGACGGAATGTCCACACGAAACACACCCGTGCCCGGAAGGGACCCCGGGGGGAGGAACGAGGGCCAAGTGGGCCCGGCCGCGGCTGCTCCGTCGGGTCTCGGTGCGGCGTGCGGCGCCGCCGGTTCAGGGTTCGGGCGATTCTGGTATGCTGATCGCATCATGGCGCAAGGGTCACTACGAGCCGAGTCAATACGCGCCGGATTGACGTGCCGGCGACTCGCCTCGCGGATTGACGTCGTCGGCTCCGTCACGAGCGGCAACGACGTAGCCTGGCAGCACGTCGATGCGGGAGCCGACGACGGGCTGGTGGTGTTCGCCGAGCATCAGACGGCTGGTCGCGGCCGCTTCGGTCGCACGTGGGAATCTCCGCACGGGGCCAGTGTTCTGTGCAGCGTTGTAATCCTCGGTGACCCCGACGAACTCGACGGCGCATCGCTCGGGCTCATGTGTGCGATTGCCGCGTGTGATGCGATCCGGTCGGCGTCGGGCGTATCGGCCGAGATCCGCTGGCCGAACGATCTCGTCGTCAAACGGCGAAAGGTCGGAGGTGTGCTGGTCGAGTCACGGACGACGCGCGGCGGACGGCATGCGTTCGTGGTGGGCGTGGGAATCAACTGCCTGCAGCACGCGGTCCACTTTCCGCCCGCCTGGCGTGACCGGGCGACCTCGCTGGACATGGAGAGTCCCGATCCCATCGACCGGACCGAGGTGTGCCGGTCATTCCTGCAGGAGCTGGACCGTTGGCTCGCCGGGCCGCTGCCGTATTCGCCCGACGTGATACGGGAGGCTTGGTGCAGGCGGGCAGTGGGTCTGGGCGAGCCGATCCGACTTCGTCAGGCGGGCAAAGACTACGTGGGAGTGGTGGTGGATCTGGATCCAACGGCGGCCTTGGTGGTCCAGCTCGATCAGGGTGCGCGAATGTTGTTCGACGCGGAGAGCACGACGGTAGTGGAGCCCTGAACGGCATGGCGAGCCGTTGGGCAGAGCGGGGCCGGGTGGGCACGCCGCGCGGCGCCGGATCACGGCCTATGAGACAGCTTCCGGATTCTTACGGAGATGCCGATCGGCCCGCCCGCTGGGGTATCGGTCTTGCGGACGGAGTGGCGCTGTTGGCAGGGGTCGGGATCCAGTGGTCGGCGTTGGGATTCTCCGAGCAGCTCTACCGGGTCCTCGATCCCACACCCCTGACCGGGCGTCTGGTGTGGGGCGCGGTGTTCGCCTCGCTGGCGGTGGGGCTGGCGCTGCCGCCAACGGTTGCGCTGTGGATCGGCAGGCAAGGGTGGCGGCGAAGGGGGAGCTCCCGGTGGTCGACCGCATGGTCGCCGCCAGGGGATGACATTGATTTGTCACTCTTCTGGACGGTATTGGCCGGACTGGCGCTATTGACCGGCGTGCTCGTCGCCGCGGGTCCGATGGTCGTTCTGGCCCTGCAGCACATCTATGAGTCTCTGCTGCATCGCTTCGTGTGGGTTTCCGCCTCTCTGACCGCTGTCGAGGGGGTGCTGGTCTTCGCGGGGGCGCTCGTGCTGTTCGCTCCGGCGGGATGGGTGATGAGCTGCGTACACAGCCTGGCTGATCCGACCGGGCGATGGAGCGTCCGACCGCTGGGGTGGGCGTTGGTGGGGTGCGCCGTTTCCGGACTGGCATTGGTGGCGCTAAGAGCGTGGTTCCCGCCGCCGGTGATGATGATGGTTCTCGGAGGCATGCCGTTTCTCGTGGTGGCGATCGTGGCGGTGCGGCGGTCTCATGTGCATGACATGGACCGCGAGCTCCCGGGGGCGGGGCCTGCCGCACCGCCGCCGGATGAACGTGACCCGTGGCCCGCAGTGCTTCGCGCGGCCGTCGTCGGCGCGGCGGCGGCAGGGGTGGCGGCCGCCGTGTGGTGGAGTCGTGCTTTCAGCATCCTCGGCGGGTTGGATAGCGGCGGAACTCTGACCGTGTTCGTAGTGGCCGGACTCGCGTTCGGTGTCGGGGTGTTGGCGGCCTGCCGGCCAGGCCGCGGGCGGATCGAATCCATCGGAGGATTCGGAACGCTTTGCGCCACCGGCGGCGTGGTGTTAGGGGCGGCGCTGGTTTGGGCAGCCCTGTTTCCCCGCTGCGCGGGGTTCGACGCGGCCGGAGGGACAGTGTTCTGGGTGACCGTCTCGGCGTGCGTGGGCATACCGTCGGTGGTCATCGGCTACGCCGTTGCCTACGGTCATCAGTCTGTATTGCGTCGCGTCGGAAGCAAGGCGGTGGCCGGTGCGTCGATGTTGTCGTTGTCGTTGGCCGGTGTGTCGGCGGCGTTTCTCTTCGTGCTGGCTCCGACCGTTGTGGCATTGGGCACGTACGCATCGATCGCCGCTGCGGCACTGACGTTGGTGGCGCTTGGCGGGGTGCTGGTCATTCACGAGCCCACTTATCCCCGTGGGGTCCGGCACGTTCGTGTGGCGGCGGTGTTTGCGGCTGTCGGGGTGCTGGCCGTTGCACTGCCGGCGCCAGCGCGCGCCTGGTTGCTGACCCGCGAGGGTACGCGGGTTCGACTGATCGAATCACAGTGGCTGACGCATTCGCAATGGCAGGCGGAAAGCGGGCTTCTGACGAGAACCGAGCCGCCGCCTCGTGGTCATGTGGTGGCGGCGCGGTATCCCTGCTGTCGGACCGGCGAGCCGCTGCTGGACCTTGCCGCGGTCACCCCGAACCGGCGAGCGGTTTTCCTCGGCCAAACATCCGCGGGCGTGCGGTCCGCCACCGGGATCGACGTGGCCGACTGTGAATCCCATGCATTCGATCCGAGCATGGCGGTCCGCCCCCGCCGCAACGCCGGTTCGGCGGCACACCACTTCGGGATGACGGCTACGCGCGTCCTTCGGCTTCGGCGGGGGCAACTGGATGTCGTGCTCATGTCGCTGGACGGGCTGTCGCGTTTCGTGCGCGATCAACTCCTGGCGACAGGCACGCTGGACCGGGCCCGAAGCAGCCTGACGCCGGACGGGATGGTCGCACTTCTCCTGCCGACGCATTCGTTCGAAACCGAGGAGCTGGAACGTTGGATTGAGAGGGTCGCCTGCATGACCGATTCGCAATTCGTTTGGACCTGCCTGCAGGGACAGGAGACACCCGTCCTGGTATTGGTTTTTGGACGCGACGGTGCGTGGCGTGCTCGCTGGTCCCGCTGGTCTGCATGCCGCGTACGGCAGCCGGCGGAACTGCCTCACCCTACACCGGACCGTTGACCGGCGCGTCCGGGCGTGTCGCCCGTCGTGCTGGTCGGGCGATACCGGCCGGCGTGCGTTGCGTCGGCTCATCGTGACCCTAGAATGAGTTCGGGCCGTGCCGAAGGTAATCGCCCCGACACACCGCAGGACGAGAAGGAGTTCTGACTCATGCCGGTGTCCGTTCCATTGGTCGCGTCGATCATCTTTCAGCTTGCGGCTGCCGTCCTGGCACTTCGGTTGATCCGAATCACCGGCTGGCGTTGGGCATGGCTGGTGCTCGCGTCCTCCATTCTGCTGATGGTCGTTCGACGGGTCGTCACTCTCTTCGCACTGTGGACTGAACAGGGTCTTCACGCCCCGGGCGGAGCGGCCGAGTGGGTCGCGCTGGGAACCTCGGCTCTCATGCTCGCCGGCGTGGCGGGCATCGCCCCGCTGGTCAGTGCCGTTGGACGATCTGAAGGGATCCTGCGGGATGGTGAGGAATTCACGAGGGACCTGGTGCAACTCGCACCCTTCGGAATCATCTATCTCAGCACGGACGGCACCGTCCTGTACACGAACCCTGCGTCAGACCGCATGACCGGCGTGCCACCCCAGCAAATGTCTGTGGCGATCGGGCGACGGCTTCAACAGCTTCCGGCGATCCGGGCACAGCCCAAGGTCGCCGACAGAATCAACCGCTTGCTTCTCGGGGAGCCGTTTCGCGACTTCGAGGTTGTCTACAGATCCTTGATGGGAGCGGAGCTGACGATCATGGTCTCGGGCACGCCCCGGCTCGGCCCGGACGGGTCGGTGACAGGTGCGCTGATCGTGTACACCGACGTCACCGAGCGAAGGCGCCTCGAGGAACAGCTGCGTCAGGCGCAGAAGATGGAAGCAGTGGGGCTGCTGGCCGGCGGGGTCGCCCATGATTTCAATAACCTCCTGATGGTGGTCCTCGGCAGTGTTGAGCTTGTCAAGCGCGACGTGTCGGCTTCCGAACGCACCCTTGAGGCGCTGGAGCAGGTCGAACAATGTGCATTGAGCGCCGGTGCCCTTACCCGGCAACTGCTGACGTTCAGCCGCCGGCAGTTCGCCAACCCGGAGCGCATGAATCTCAATGAGGTTCTGGAGAGCAGGAAAGCGCTGCTCCGGCGGCTCATCGGAGAGGATATCAAGCTGGAGCTGCATCTCGCCTCCGATCTAGACCTGATCCACGCCGACAGCGGTCAGATCGAACAGGTGATCATGAACCTCGCCGTCAACGCCCGCGAAGCGATGCCTGACGGCGGCGAGCTGACGATCACGACCCGTAACGAGCTGCTGCGCGAGACCTTCGCAGCCACCCACCCCGATACACGGCCCGGGCCCCACGTCGTGCTGTCGGTCCGCGACACCGGACTGGGGATGGACAAGGACGTGATCGAACGTGTGTTCGATCCGTTCTTCACGACCAAGCGACCCGGCAAGGGGACGGGCCTGGGACTCTCGATCGTCTATGGAATCGTCAAGCAGGCAGGGGGCAACATATCGGTTGAGAGCAAGCCGAGAGCAGGTACGACGTTCACAGTCCGTTTTCCCCACGTCGACGGATGAAGCCGGCAACCGGAAGGCATGACCTCAGGCGCGGGCATCACGGCCTCGCCGCGGGTGACCGCTGGGTTCCGAGGGACGGATGCGCAAAACGTCGGCCGGAAGCACAAGCGTTGAGGACGACGCGTGGGTCAGTCTGCGTCGGGCGGTGCCGCCGTTGACGGCTCAATGCGCTCAATCTGGAATTCGGCACCGATGCAGTATCCGCCGAGCGACTGCGTACAGTGCATCACGACCGCGGCCACACCGGCCTGACGATCGTTCCTGGCAACTTCGATGGAAGTGAACGGCGCGATGGAGGTACGACAGAAGAACCCGAGCCCGCCCCTGGAGACGTCTCGCGCGGTTACATAGCGAACGTCATGCGCGCGACCATCTGAAAGGACGCGGACCTGGAGTTCGGCATTCCACGTGGTTCGAGGGTGACGGCGCTTACCCGTATAGTGGTCTGTCGTGCCGGTGGCCAGGGCCTCGGCGAGCCACTGGGCCACTTGGACGCCTCCCTTACCGTGTCGCGCGCTGCATGTGGACATCTGCGATTCTCCAGTCCCCAGGCTGCTGCGCTCCGTGCGGTTCCGATAACGACATCCGTCAGTCCATGACGCCTGGGATCCCAATCCCACCCACAAGATGAGGGGTGCTGATCAACCTCTGCTACCACCGTACGATACGCAGTTGGAAGCCGGCAACTTCACGGCTCGGGAAAACACTGTATCTGCCGTTTCCGGTCGTGCTCATCGACAGAAACTACCCAGCTTGATGCGGCGGAGGCGGATCATCCGGGTCGCTGCCGGCAGAACGGTGCTTTCACACGATGTTAAGATAGGCAAGAACAAGCGGCAACCGGTGCGGAGTGACAAATGCCTGTCACTTTCACTATCCTCCGGTTTCACAGAGAGAGTGAAGCCTCAGGCGTGTCGCCGGCAGAGGGAAACCGCCCACTCATGTATGGTCGCTCAAGTCGGCTACCGGGCGGGCGCGATGCGGACTCCGTCGACCTCAACGCGCAAACGCCCGGCGGCAAACAGGCGAATCGCTTCCGGATAGGCTTTCCTCTCCTCCTCGAACACGCGGGCGGCCAGCACGTCCGGTGTGTCATCGGGCAGAACCGGGACTGTGCGCTGAAGGATGATAGGTCCGTGATCGTACTCGTTGTCGGCGAAATGGACTGTGCACCCGCTGGTTCTCCGGTCCGCGGCCAGCACCGCTTCGTGCACGTGCCGGCCGTGAAACCCCTTGCCCCCAAAATCGGGCAGCAGTGCCGGGTGGATGTTCATGACCCGATTCTCGAACTCCGGCGGAATCCGCCAGAACGACAGAAAGCCGGCCATGCACACCAGATCCACTCCGGCGCGTGTCAGCGCCGCGGTTACCTTTCGGTCGAACTCCCGCTGCGGCATCGCCCGGTATTCGATGACAAGCGTTTCGCAGCCGAACTTCCGGGCGCGGGTCAGCCCGAAGGCGTCCGGGCGCGAGGCGATCACGACGACGATCGTAGCCGGGATCGAGCCTGTTTGGGTTCCCTCATGGATGTACTGCAGCGATCGCCCGCCGCCGGAGAGCAGGATGCCCAGGCGGACGGGGGCGATGGCGGGCGTGGGTTCGATGTCCGTCATGGATTACAGCCTCCCGGGGGCCGGTGCCGCCGACCGCGGGTGTCATGATCACAGACGGCGGGCCCGGCTGCAACTCCGGTGAGCGGACCGCAGCCGGGTTGAGCGTGTTGGCCCGCGCGGCACCGGTCCTGCTGCCGATCCCCGTGTGGCAGGGTACAATGGTCGCATGAGCGAATCACGGCGTAAAGCGTTCGTGCTGGAGACGTTCGCACCCGCCTATGCGCGGACCGAAGTCGCCGCTGATTTGCGCCAGCGGGCGGCACGAGCCTTGTCGAGTCTCGAGTCGTGTCGCGCCTGTCCACGGGAGTGCGGGGCGGACCGCCTTGCCGGCGGGGTCGGTGTCTGTGAAACCGGGCGGCATGCGCGGGTCTCGTCGGCCTTTCCCCACACCGGCGAAGAACGGTGTCTCGTCGGGACGTACGGCTCGGGAACGATCTTCTTCTCGTGGTGCAACCTCAAGTGCGTCTTCTGCCAGAACGCGGATATCAGTCAGCAGCCCGCGGGCGAGCTTCTCGATGCCGCGGTGATCGCCGACCGGATGCTCCGGCTTCAAGCCGCCGGATGCCACAACATCAACTTCGTCTCGCCCTCGCATGTCGTGGCTCAGATTATCGAAGCCGTCGCCGAGGCGGTTCCCCGGGGGCTGAACCTGCCGCTCGTCTATAACACCAACGCCTACGACTCGGTTGCCACGTTGGGACGGCTCGACGGGATCGTGGATATCTACATGCCGGATTTCAAGTTCTGGGCACCGCGATCGGCGGCCCGGTATTGCCGGGCCGAGGACTATCCCGAGCGGGCGCGCGCCGCCGTCAAAGAGATGCACCGCCAGGTCGGCGACTTGAGTTTCGACTCAACCGGTGTGGCCAAGCGGGGGCTGCTGGTGCGCCATCTGGTCATGCCCGGCGGGCAGGCGGAGTCGGCGGCCATCTTCCGCTGGCTGGCGGAGGAGATATCACCCGACACGTTCGTGAACGTCATGGCCCAATACCGCCCCGCCCACCGGGTCGGGCG
This sequence comes from Phycisphaerales bacterium, assembly GCA_020353195.1. Taxonomy (GTDB): domain Bacteria; phylum Planctomycetota; class Phycisphaerae; order UBA1845; family UBA1845; genus JAFGJQ01. Next base: position 2,947,937 of record CP070691.1, read on the forward strand.
GTCCCGCCTGATGGATGGCGCGCTGTCGGGAAATGCCGGTGCATCCGAGTCGTACACGGAGATCAACCGGCCTCTTCGTCAAGGGGAGCTCGAACAAGCCTACGACGACGCCCGGCGCGCGGGGTTGTGGCGCTTCGACGCCTGAAGAGAAGGTCCTCGCGACTGACCGTTATCGGCTCAGTCCACCTACAACTCTCCGGTGAACTCCTGCTGGCAAACGCCAAAGTCGTCGAGGTCCACGTCGTTGTCCTCGTCCCCGTCCATTACGAGGCAAAGGTGGTACGGCGGGAACGCGTACGTCGGTCCCTGGAAGCAGAACGAGAAGACGGCGTAGTCGGACAGGTCCACGTCACCGTCCAGGTCGTAGTCGCAAGGCGGCGGGCCTTTCACCTCTTCCAGGAAGCCCATGATCTCTTGCATGATGTCGGCCCGCGTAGTCGCGGAGCTGATCGTCTCGAACGGGAAGCCGAAGGTCACGACCCGATACACCTTGTTTTGATCGTACTGAACACCGGCCGTCCCACCGGCGCCGCCGACGTACGAGAGGATCGCCTCCGCACCGGGCTGGGGCGCGATCTGATCCGGGCTGTTCACGTTATAGGGGGCGCCGTTGGCCGGATCGAAGTCAAACGTGCCGATGCCCCCCAAAATCCCCCCTGCTCCGGTCGCGGTGTAGGTATCGGCGTCATCGCCGATGAAATTGGCTTTGACGGTGTTCTCGTAGAAGGTCCGGCCGTTGGCCTGGTCGTCAAGGTCGTAGGCGATCTCGGCACCGGAGAGGAACAAGCCTCCACCGTTTGTCAGGAACGTTGACAGCAGCGTCTGCTCCGTCGCGGTGAGCGTAGGGCCCCCGGTGTTCGGCGTGAGCTCGGCCTCGGTGCGCTGTTCGCCGCTAATCCACACGACGGTGTGGTAATCCGCCAGCAGGATATCGCCCTCGTTGACCGACTCGTCGGCGCACGTGGAGAACGCGGCGCCCGCGGCGGCCAGCGCCTCGGCGTGCTGCACCGTATAGTCATACGAGTTGCTGCGCCGCCACGTCTGGCGCTCGGGGGTCATCCCGGCGTAGGCCGGCGGGAACAGGAACTCCTGAACGTAGTTCTGCTGCCGCCGCAACTGATCAAACCCGTTCACGATCAGCACGGGGGCCGTCCCCTCGGCAGGCCGGCGGACGGCCAACACCTCCGAGGGCATCGACTCACCACCGTCGTTGGTGGCCGCTATGCGATAGTAGCGCGTCTCGCCGACGGGCAGACCGGAAAGCGTCACGCTAAGACCGTTCGTCGTGATCGGGTCACCGAAGCCGTATCCGTTGCCCGACTGGTAAATCACGTATCCGGTGGCTGGGTCGCCCCGCGCCTGGTCACTCAGGGGGACCGTCCACGACAGAACCACGTCTCCGCCGCCGGCATCGATCGCCCGCACCTTGCGCGGTGTATCCGGGGCGAAGGCCAGCGGTACCTGGCTGCCGGACAGCGTGTTGAGAAACCGGACGATGCCCTGAACGCAACTCTTGGCCATCGCCGACCGGACCCGGCAATCACGCAGCAACTCGGCGTCCTGCTGATTGTCGTGGAACGCCAACTCGACGATCGTGGCGTCGAACTCGTCGCCGTTGGCCGGCGTGCAGATGGCCCCGTACGAGCTCGTGTAGGTAGGGCTGGCCCGATCGACCCAGCTATGCTCGAACTCGCTGTCCAGAGTGAGCATGTCCGCGTCCACTTCATCAGCAAGGATAACGGCGTACTCCTCCTGATACATGGTCGCGCCGAGGTCGGTGATCAGCGTGATTTGCCCGCGGGCGCTGCCGTTGAACGCATTCGTGTGGAACTCAAGGTAGATTCGTTTCCAGCGATCAACCGTCAGATCGGATGGCTCCTGATTCATCTCCCGGGCCCAGTGGGCAGCAGTACGGACGTTGTCGTTCTGGTCGGAGGTGCTGGAATCCCAGATCGAAGAGGCGGAGAACCCGGTCGCGTTGTTGCCCAGCTCGCTGTGGGCCCAGTACCGCGCGCACTCCTCGTCGCGGGCATACCCGCTGATCATGTTTCCGGCGCCGCTGCCGCGGGCAATGTCCCCCATGCCAGAGCCCCAGCGGATCGCATCGGCAATGACGTTGCCCGCATCCGGCGACTCATTGGTGATTTTCACATAGTTGTCGCCGCCCGCTTCAAGGTAGTAGTTGCCGAGCCAGACCCACCCGTTGCCGACCAGGCGATGGTCCACCGCGACTTCGCTGATCCCACCGCTATGCTTGATCCGGTACGTCTGCAACGTACGGTTATCGCTGGCGATCGCGAAGCAGTAGACCGGATAGAAACCGGTGACAGTGATGGTCGGCGTGTAGACGGCGGTGGCGCTCTCGGTGGTGGCGGCCGTCGCGAAACGGTAACGGTCGCTCGCGTTTGTGCCGTAGTACTTCGGGTTCGTCGTATTCGTGCTCCAGGCCCCCGTGTACGTGACAGCGGCATCGTCATTGTCCAGGACGATTTCGATCGGCTGCCACCCGACGGGCCGGAACGGCACGACCGTGGCCCCGGCGTTGAACGCGTAGTGAACGAAGTAGTTCAACTGGTCCAGATTGCCGTGGTCTTCGTTCATGTCCCACAAGTCGCCCGGGCGTTGGAGGAACCAGGTGTCGGGATCGTTGTTGTTGTCGTCCGCCGTCCATCCGTGCCCCGCGTTGACAAACACCGTAACGCCGGTCAGCGCGCCGATCGGCTGACGTGCGGCCTGCACCGTCGCCCCGCCCAGTCCTCGCTCGCCTTGCGGGGCGACGGTCGAAACGGGCTCGACCGGAGCCGTCTCCTGGGACGGGGCAGGGGGCCTGGGTTGTGCTGCCGAGGGCGACCCGCCGGGCAGGAAGGCCTGCAACGAGTCATAGGGTCGGTCGCGCCCGACGCGTACCCGGACGATCGTCCCCTCGAACGCCGGATTCGCCAGAAACGGGCTGCCCAGCGCGCGGGAGAAGGCGGTCGCGTCCAAGTCCGATATGCGCCACTCGGGTCCACCGGCGGGCAGAGTCAGGTAGACGTGGAGACGGTTGCCCTCCCATTCGATCTGGTCGACCGTCAGATCGGCGGGGCACAAGGGCTGCCCGCCGTCAGCGCGCGTTTCGGAGGCTTGCTTGAGAGCCTGCTCAACCGCCGCCAGAGTGGCATCAGGCGCTGGAGGCTCCGCTGCCTCTGCGAATGCCCCGGCGCCAAGAACACAGGTGATCACGCAGGCCGCCAACCGGGTGATTCGTACATCGTACATACTTCGGTTCCCCTGTCGTCGTGTTGAGTGTGGATGTTCGCGCCTGGCATCCCAGCAACGGCGCCGGATTGCGAAACTGCACTTCTGCAGGGCGCAGTATTATTGCACTACGTCTTAGTTTATCGCATCACGGGGGCACAATTCAATCTCCAGTACCCCGTTTCCCGCTGAAATCCGGACGTTGGGGACTCAGAACCGGACCATGGGGGTGCCGCCGGGCCCCGCCCCACGCGGTCAGATCGGCCGCCCGAGAGACCCGGTGGTGGTCACAAAGACCGGAAATGGATATACAGGGACCTTATCATGCTCAACATACTCGACAAGACCACGCGGTGGCCGGCGTACTGCGTTGGGCTGGCGGTCCTGACCACGGCGAGGGTGGCTGCGGGCCAACCGACCCGCCCGGCGCTGCCGCCGAACACCATTTGGGCGGACGAAGCCGCGGACCGGGAATTCTCCGAGCCGCTGCGCGTTTCATCGAGCCGGTTGGCGGAGTACCCCGCCATCGCAGCCGTCGCTTCAGAGCTGTTCGTCGCCTGGACCGAGCACGACGGCGGACGAGATCAGATCCTGCTGGCGGCGGTTGCTGACGGCCGGGCCGGCAAGGCCCACGTGATCAGCGGCGACTCGGCGTCCGCATGCTGGCCGGCACTGACCGCCGTCGGCGAGGACGGACTCTGCGCCGCGTGGGCCGCGAAGCGCCAGGGCCGCTGGACGATCGCAATCCGAACGATTCGCCCTCAGCTTGATGATCACATCACGTACGTTCCGTTCAGCCAGCAGGACGTGTCGTCCAACCGCTGGACGCCGGCGATTGCCGCCGCGGATGGTGCCATTTACCTGGCGTGGCACGACACGGACGGTCGCCACAGTCGGATTGTCGCCACCAGGTTTGATGATCCGGCCGCCCCTGGCGAGCCGTCCGTCGTGTCCGGGCCGGGTGCCGCGTTTCGGCCGGCGATGGCCGCCCGTGACGGCGAGTGTTGGCTGGCATGGGACGAGGTGGCGCCGGGCCGACAATACGAAGTGCACATCGCGCGCCTCACGGGGGATGGGGCCGGCACACCGATCCGCGTAACACGCCATCCGAGTCTCGACGCCGCGCCGGCGCTTGCCATCGACGATCGGGGTCGAGTCTGGACGGCCTGGCACAGCGACCGCAGCGAGTCGCGCCAATGGGACATCCCCAAGTGGGTCCACGTGCGCTGCTTCGACGGCAAAGACTGGTTCACTCCGCGCGAACCGGTCCCCGGAATGTGGGACGACCCGCGGGGCGAGGATCAGGGCTTCGAGTTTCCCACGCTGTGTTTCGACACGTCGGGTGAGCTTTGGCTGTTCGGCCGGCCTTCCCACGGGTTCAACGCCGTCCGGTATGCCGGCTCGAACTGGTCGCACGTGTATCGCTTCAACAAGCCGGGCTGGGGAGGGCGCGGGCAGCGCGTTCGCTGCGCCGCGGTGGACAACGCGGTCTGGACGGTCCGGCGCGACCTGCAACATATCCTCCTGCAGCGAGTCAACGTGGGCACGGCCGGCGGGACGCCACCGGTGGTCGTTCCGGTCGAGGCGCACGGCGCGGCAGCGGAGGAGCCGCCGGCCGCTCCCGCCGGCGCCTGGCTCGAAGCGTCCGCGTTCCGCCTTCCGGATGAATACCGCATCTTCTTCGGCGACATGCATATGCACAGTTGGCTGTCGGACGGCGTGGGCAGTCCCGACGGAATCTACGCACGCGCCCGTGACGCCTACGGGTTCGACTTTGCCGCACTGACCGACCACGATGACTTCATCGGCAACCGCATCCTGCCCTCCGAATGGGACCGCATGACGGCGTTGGCGAACCTGTTCAACGACCCCGGCCGGTTCGCCACGTTGTGTGCATTCGAGTGGACCGATCCGCGATTTCCGAAAGGCGACGGCCACAAGAACGTGTACTACCGCGACACGGGCCCCATGCTGTGGCACACGGCACCGCCAACGGTCGACGCCGCCTCGCTCGTCGCCAAGCTACGCAAGCTGCAGGGCTTCTGTGTTCCCCATCACATCGGCTGGACGGGTATGGACCGGAGAACGCACGATCCCGTGGGCCAACCTGTCATGGAAATCTGCTCGGTGCACGGGGCTTACGAGTTCATGGGCAACCTGCCGATCAAGCACCGCGGCGGGATCAGAGGTTGCTTCGTGCAGGACGGCCTTTCTGCGGGCAGGACGTTCGGCCTGGTGGCTGGCAGCGACTCTCACGGACTCGCCTGGCATCACGGTATTGCCCGCCGGCGCAACCCGTGGACGCACGGGCTGACGGCCGTTCTCGCAACTGAGCTTTCGCGCCAGGCGGTCTGGGATGCACTGGCCGCCCGCCGATGCTACGCCACCAGCGGGCCGAAGATCGCCCTGGACTTTCGCGTCGACGACCACGTCATGGGAAGCGCATGCACGGCGACGGGCTCACCCGTCATCACGGCGCGGGTCGCCGCCCCGAGCCGCCTCCAATACGTCACCGTCGTTCGCAACGGCGAGGACATCTACACGACCGGCGGTGACGTCAACAGCGCCCGCGTACGCATCGTGGATGAAGACTGGCCGCCGGCGCCGGGCGTACGGTGGTACTACTACCTTCGGGTCGTGCAACTCGACGGCGAGATGGCGTGGTCAAGTCCGATCTTCGTCAGCGACCGAGCGCCCGGACCCGGCGCCAAGAGCCCGGCAGACGGTCGAGAATCGCGCCGAAAGTAACCGCAAGAACACGACGCCGGGCAGTTCAAAGCGGCTCCCGCATCGTCGTAAGCCGATCAGAGCCCCAACTCTTCGCCAACCACGATCACGGTGATGATCGGCTTGTACTTACTGTTGCTGTATTCCCGCTCTATGATGACCGTCTTGTTGCAGATCCTCCATGGTGAGGAGCAGTCGCTGCACACGCCTGTTTCGCCGCACGGAGGAGCCGGATCAAGGTCCGGGTGCCGTCTGACGTTCAACGGCGCAGTCTTCTCCCTGATCCTCCTTAGCGCAGCGTCCACGTTCTCGACGATCTTGTTGACTCCCGCCACGATGATGACCTTGCCCGGGCCGAAGAGCATGGCCGCCACGCGGTTCCCGTGTCCGTCGACGTTGACGATCTTCCCATCTAAGGTCAGCGCATTGGTGCCCGTCACGAACACGTCCGCGGTCAAGGCTCGTTTCTTGAGCCTGACGTTCTCGTCGACGCTCGTTCCGGGTCTCCACGGGTTCAGGAATGTATAGTCACCGTCCTCCAGCGCCTCCACCACCCCGATCTGTCTCAACGTCAGCGAGTCGCCGAACCCGACAACGCTGCGCTCGGGTATCATCGCCATGACCATCGCGAAGGCCTCTCGGCCCGTGTCTGCATAGAAGGCCGAGATGTTGTTCTCGCCCAACCTCTGGAGCAGCTGCCGGGTTCTGTGTGTCATCGTCTTGCAGGTATCCGTGCTTCAACCATGGGGCTGCTGACGGTCGACAACACGCTGCACGGTTTGGGCCGCGCGGGTCAGCGCCTCCTGCACGTCGCCGCCTAAGGCGACGTCGCGCAACGCCCGGGCAAACTCGCCCGTCAGCGACAGATACACCGCCGTCCGCGGTCGCGATCGGGCCACCGTCTCAAGCTGCTCGCGAAACAGCCTGCGCGGCATCGTCTCATACGCGGGAAAAAACCGGAACGCGCTGCGCCGAGCGGGTACGGCTCCGTTGGCTTCGACGATCGGCTTGATCCCACGCTCAGGATCGACAAACCATTCGACAACCTTCCACGCGGCGGCCGCATCGTCGCAATCGCGCGAGATTCCCCAGCACCAGCTGCCCGCGGGGCACACGGCTCGCTCGCCCATCCGCGGCAACGGCATGACGCCGAAGCGCAGACCCTCGGCGGCTTCGAAGCTCGGCAGCATCCAGTGGCCGGTCCAGTCGAAAGCGGCCAGCCCGGCCGCGAACGGATTCGGATTCGCGGCGGTCGCTTCCGCCAGCCCGCCGCGAAACAGGCCTTGCCATCGAGTGATCGCCGCGATCGCCTGGGGCGAATCAAGCACGCCGGTGACCCGATTCGCCTCCACGTCGATCAGCTTCCCTCCGTTCGACCAGATCAGCGGCGCGAACGCATACGTCAACCACTCGTCGCTCTGCTCGTCCATGTGCAGCGAAAGGGGGATCTTCACGTGTGCCTTCACGCGCTGAAGGGCATCGAGGAAGCGGTCCCACGTCCATGCGTCGGCCACGCGCTGCGGGGGCTGCAGGCCCGCTTGCTCTATCGCATCACGGTTGTAGTAGACCACCAGCGCGGAATCGAACGCGCCGAGGGCATAAAGCTTCCCCTTGAACGTTCCCTGGTCAAGGATCGAGGGTAGGAAGTCGGCCCGCAGCGCGCCCTCCACGAACGCGTCGATGCAGCGGAGCAGACCCTCCGCCGCCCACGGGCCTACGAACGGGCCGTCAATATCCAACACGTCGGGCAACTGCCCGGAAGCCGACGCGATCGACACCTTGTCTGCATATTGTCGATCGGGGAAGAAGTCGATCTCGACCCGCAGCCCTTCCTTCTCGTGAGCCTGGTTGAAGGTCGCCACGATGCGACGCATGGCGTCGTTCTCGCGCTCGCGACCCTGATGCCCCCAAACCGTGACAACCCGGACCTCATCGTCCTGCGGCCCGCGATCGCAGCCGGCAAGCCCGGCGGCCAGCAGCGCAAGCACCGTCGCACAAACGGTTTCGCCGCGTCTGATCATCCGTATTCCGTGCCCGTTGCCTTGAGCGCCGTCCGGCGGCCCGCAACGGCGGCAGCCGTGTCATACAGCGTCACCCGGCCAGCAGGACCATGATGGCCTTCTGCGCGTGCAGGCGGTTCTCCGCCTGGTCGAAGATGGCGGAATTCGGCAGCCGCGATGTCTCGTGGTCGATCTCCTCGCCGTAGTGAGCAGGGAGGCAGTGAAGAACGACCGCGTCCGGCCTGGCCACCGACAGAAGTCCGGCGTTGACCTGGTATCCTTTGAACTTGGCACGGCGGGCTTCGGCCTCGTCCTCCTGACCCATGCTGGCCCAGACGTCGGTGTACAGCACGTCGGCGTCTTTGGCCAGGACTGATACGTCGTTTCCCACCGCCACCGACCCGCCGGTAGTGCTGGCGATGGCCTGCGACTCGGAGAGGATCGCCCGATCGGGCTCGAAGCCTGCGGGTGTCGCCACGCTCACGTGCATGCCCGTCAGCGCTCCGCCGTACATCAGTGAATGCGCCACGTTGTTCCCGTCGCCGACGTAGGCAAGCTTGAGCCCGTCCAGGCGGGCCTTCTTCTCCCAGACAGTCTGCAAATCGGCCACGATCTGGCACGGATGCTCACGGTCGGACAGGCCGTTGATCACCGGGCAGGTCGCGTGCCGGGCCAGATCCTCGACAATGTCGTGGCCGAAAGTCCGGGCCATGATCAGGTCGGCGTACCGCGACAGAACAAGGGCGATGTCCTCGGTGGTTTCGCGCTGGCCGAGCTTGATGTCGGTGGGTGCGAGGTAGATGGCGTGCCCGCCGAGCTGGGTCATCCCGGTTTCAAACGAAACACGGGTCCGCAGCGACGGTTTCTGGAAGATCATCGCCAACGTCTTGCCCGCCAGCAGCGGGTGCGGCTGCCCTCGATAGCGTTCGAGCTTGAGGGCTTCCGCCGTCTTGAGCACCTCCCACAGCTCCTCGGGGGAAAAATCGGTCATATTTACGAAACTGCGTCCGGTCAGGTTCGTCGCCATCGTTGTCACTCCATCGACCGCAGCCCTGCCCAACAGCCGGGAGGCGGTTCCATTGCAAAGCGGGCAGAATACCACGCCGGTTGGTCGCGGGCAACGGCGACCTTCGATGCAGCCGTCGCGGAAGTTGCATGCATATCGTGTCCGCCTGGGGCCGAGGCGCCGGAACCCGCACGCTTGTCAACCGCTCGTGCCCTGAATCCCGGGTGTCCAACGGCAGATGAGGTCGAAGAGCCTGCAGCCGTAGTGCCGGGCGACGGCTTCGTTCTTGATCATCGCAATGCGGAGGCAGTCGCACCGAAGCGGAGTGCGGTAGTTGCTTTCGACGGCCCGTCCCATGCCTTCGAGGACGATCAGGTCGCAATCCGCGGCGGCCTCGTTGCACGCGTCGCTGATGTCCGACAGGTCGATCAGCGGATGGGTATAACCGGTGCCGACGGTAGTGATCCTGCCATCGGACACGTGGCGGCGCAGCGCCTCGTCCAGGCGGGCGGCGGCCTCGATCGCACCGTTCAACTCGTCGAGCGTTATATCGTTCAATGCGTAATGGTCCGTGGCGGCTACGACCACGTTGACGCCGATGCCCGCCAGGTGCCGCGCCAGGGGAAGGATGCCCAGCACGACGTCGGCGCCGGCGTTGTCGGCAAAGACCATGGCCTTGCAGTACGGCGTACCGTTGTCGGCCAGGCGGGCCTCGACGACATCGAGGTCGTCTTCGAACCAGGGCCGTGCTTTGAGACGATTCAGCTCACCGAAGAAGTCCGTGCCGCCGCTGCGGTATTCGGCCGTTGTCGCGGGTGACCCCAGGTCGAATCGATTTCCGGCAAACACACCCCGGAGGATCGTCTCCACGCGCCGGTCCGCGGGCGTATCGTCGATCCGCCGGACCACCGTCGCGTAGAGCTTCAGGGCGGCGCGGTTCTCACGTTGCCGCACGTCGGCGTAAGGGTCGCCGATGTCGAACTTCTGGAGAAACTCGTCGCGAAGAACGCACAGTTCCAGCACGTCGAGCCGACTCCGGGCGTCGGGTCGCCGCCGCAGGTGCTCCAGGGCGTCGCGATAAGCCGCATGCATCGCCGCGATGCGTTCGCGTGGCGGCGGGTCGTTGCGGGTCGACGCGAAACCGAACATGGACTCGGCGTGATGCAGGAACTCGTCGATCCAATACTCGCGACCCTCCGCGTCCGTGACCAGGTCCCAATCGCACGGGCGGTAGTTCGTCGGATCGCGTAACTGACAAAGAACAGCCATAAGCACCTCACCGGGGCCACCTGCCTCGTCGTCGTAGCTTGACGGGACTCTGAGCATTTCAGCATCTCGTCGCCGCAGATAGTGCGGCAAATCAACCATGCGGGCAAGAGCAGGCCGGGGAAGAGGTTATGGGCCGCGCCCGGGTGCCGGGCGACGAGCAGGCGGCTCGGGCCCGGTCGCGGCGGGTGGCGGCCCGCCCGGCTTGTTACGCGATGGTTACGTTGCCCGGCCGTTTCGGCGTGATAGAATTGCAGGTTCAACCTGTGCTCGACCGATCAGGTCATGGGGGCCCCGAAAGGGCTCCGGGCGGGGGGCACCCCGCCGGTCGGTCGGTGTGGAAACCGGAATACTACGGAGGCTCGTTTCGATGATCGCCAGGCTCGCATGCATGCTACTGATAGTGGCGAGCGGGGCGGTGGCCGCCCAGACGCCCGCTGCCGGCGCCCGCAAGAAGACCGAGGACGCACCCGAGAAGTCCAAAGGCGTCCCCAAGATCTACAGTCCTACGCCCGTCCTCGACTTGGGGACCATCACACAGGGCGAGGAGGCAAGCGGCAAGTTCGTCATCGAGAACCGAGGCGGCGCCGAGTTGAAGATCGAGCGCGTCCGCGCCAGTTGCGGCTGCACCACGGTGAAGCTCACGGAGGACCAGAAGACCATCCCCCCCGGCGGCAAGATCGAAGTCACCGCGAAGTTCAACTCGCGGGGACGATCCGGCAAGCAGAAGAAGACCGTCACCGTGACCAGCAATGATCCAAGCACCAAGTCCCTTCGTCTGGGCCTGGAAGCGTTCATCGAGACCTTGATCACCGTGAAGCCGTCCCGCCTTCTCAACATCCAGCGGGTGCGCCCGGGCGACGCAATCAAGCAGCACATCGATTTGATCCCAGGGACGGGAGCAAAGACCCTGGACGTGACGTCCGTAAAGCTCAACACGGACAAGATCAACTTCACTCAGGAGCCCCTGACGGACGGCGACAAGACGGGTGTCCGCTTCCGGTTCTCCGTGGATGAAGCGGCGGGCCTGGGCATAGTCCAGTCGGCGTTGATAGTGGAAGCCAAGGTCGGTGAGAAAACCGCCAAGCAGACGATCACCGTCCGGGGCCGCGTGGAGGGTGATTTGACGTTCATCCCTTCCGTGATACAGATGTCTGAGCCCACCGTGCGCGAGTCCGCGCTGCAGAGCGTCGACATCCGGGCCACTGATGGAAACCCGTTCGCGATCCTCGGCGCCGACGCCGGGCCGCACATCCAGGCGTCCGTTGCGCATCGCACGGACCCTCGCAAGGCTCAGATTACGATGGTCCTGTCGGACTCCGCTCCTGAGGGGCCACTGGGGGCCTTGCTGGAGATCCGTACGACGAAGGTGTCACAGCCCGTGATCCGGATCCCCGTTTTTGTCAACGTGGCGCCGCGTGTGTCGGTCTCGCCGCCGGCGGTGCTTCTGATGACCGGAGCGTCGCCCGCAGATGCGTCTCGAAAAGTCCTGCTGAGCACGGATCGCGGTTTTCCGCTGGCCGTAAGCGGCGTCGTGAGCGACAGTCCGTTCGTCATCGCTGAGGTCATGGACGATAAGACGGCACGCAAAGGGCGCCCGGCCGTTGGCATTACGTTGAACGGCGACGTTCCTCCGGGAGTCCATCAGGCGGTGGTAACCATCGCGACCGACGTGAAGGGAGTCGGCGAGGTGCGCGTCCCGGTGACCGTCATCGATCCCTCCCACGCGAAAGGACCGCCCGGCACGACGATGACCCCTGCGAAGTCAGCGAGAACCGCCGGCACCGGGACACGGTCCGGGCGTCGGACGCCGGCCAGGGGAGCTGGCCCGTGAGTAACACGACAGAACAAGCCCCGAAGCCCGAATCGGACGGCGCGTCTGCTTCGGGGGTCAACTGGAACGATCCGAAGGTGCCGGCCGGTGACTCCCCGCCGATGCCCCGGTGGCCGCTTGTCGCCGGCGTGGCGGCGTGGTGCGCATGGACCGCGTTCCTGATCGTGATGATGATCCTGCGGCTGCGAACCAGCGCAGCTTGATCCCTCATCGGTCCGCGGAAGGTTGATGCCCGTCCATGGACTCGAGGCAAGGCTCCGACACCACCGTCAATGAAGGCGACTGCTTCGCGAGGAACCTTGCGGCGCTGCGGCGACTGCAACCGGCGCTGGCGACCCGGTTGCAGTCAACCGCCATCCCCGGCCACGCCGAACGCGTCACCGGGCGCGACGGGACCCCGAACTACCTGATCAGGGGAGATGACGGACGACGTGAGTGGTTCGGCGGATCCTCCATGCCCACGATCAGCGCACCCGCCATGGTCGAGCAGGCCAACACGCCGAAAGGGAACGTGCTGCTGCCGGCCGTTGCCACCGGCCTGGAAGCGAAGCTTCTCGTCGAGAAGGTCGCCGCGCATTGCGCCGTATTCGTTTATGAGCACAATCTGGCGGCCCTTCGAATGGCACTGACGCTGCAGGACGTGTCGGAGCCGGTCGCGGCGGGACGGTTGGTGCTGTTGGGCGGCGACGAGGTCGAGGCAGCGCTGGTGGCGTTCTTTCGCGAGCATGTCGGGTATGAATTCCCGTCCCGAATCCTCCCACCGACGGGCTTCCTTCCAGACAGGGTCGGCGCCGTCAAGGCGGCGGTGGAGTCAGCCGGACGGACGATCGCTGCTCGTCAAATCGTCGCCGTCGACGAAGTGGCTGCCGAGTTGCGAAGTCGGCAATCCTTCGCCCTGGCCCCGAGCCCGCGCGTGGTCGTGTTGTCGGTCGACCCGCGACCCGACACGTTGGAGTTCGCCGGTCGCATCGAACGGACGCTGGACAGCCTGGGCTGGCCGGCGGCAAGCTGTCTGCCCCAGAGCCCCCAACGGTGTCATACGCTGGCGCGCCTGTCCGCGATTCGCGATCACCGAGCCGATCTGCTGCTGACGGTGAACTCTTGCGGCGGGCGCATCGAGCCGTTCATCAGCGGCCGCCAGCCGATCGCCAGTTGGTACGGGCCGACCGGGCAAGTCCCGCCCGGGCTGGGCGACGACGGACCGCACCATGGGTTGCACCTGGCGGCTACGCCTGCTCAGCGCGACCAGCTTGTTGCCGGCGGGGTCCCCGAAGAACGCGCCGCGGTGCTGGAAGTCGGTGCCGATGCCCTGTCTTTTTCCGTACTCGATGCGGACCGCCCCGAGGTGCGGCTCCACAAGTGTGACGTCGCCGTGCTCGGTGACGTGCCCGACGCGCGCCCGCAGGCCAGCGTGTCGGCCGAGAGCCACATTCGCCTGTTCAAAGCCATCCTCCGGTCCGCGCCGGCCTGGGCGGAGAATTACACACCTCAGCAGGCCGACGCGATTCTCGCACGCGCCGAACGTCAGTGCGATCGGCCACTGAAGGAAGAACGGATTCGAGCAGGCTTCCTGGCCATGATCCGCCGGACGATCGCCCCCGCGGTGATCTCGCGAATGGCGGTCGAGCGGCTGGTCAAGGCCGGAATAAGCATCAGAGTATGGGGCCGGGGCTGGCAGGCGTCCGGAGTCCGCCCGCCTGTGCTGCAGGGGCCCGTTCCGTCCGCCGAGACCCGCAACGGGATCTACAATGCGGCCGGCGTCGTGCTGTGTCCCTTCGCCACCGCCGTCACGGTCCAGACAATGCTTGAGGTTCTCACGGGCGGCGGGCGCGTGTACCATCGTCGTCCGGACCGGCCGATCCACGAACTGCATCCCCAGTTGGGCGACACCTTGCAGACGCTTCCGTCGTATCACCGGCTGACGGAACTCGACCGCGCGATCTCGGGATTCCTCAGCGACACCGACGCTGACACCTCACCCTTCGCCGAAGCCCGCCGCGAGATCCTCGCCGGGCACACGTTGGCCCACCGTCTCGAGTCGATCCGACGGCATGCGGAGGCGTTCTTTGCCTAACACCCCGTGGCGGAACTGCCTCGGGCCGGCTGTCTTCGCCTTGACGGGTCCCGACACCCGGAGTATCCGTAGGCCGGCCTGCGGAGGGACCGGAGTCGAACCCATCGGCCCACGGCGAGACCGCTCATGCCGGCGCGCAACGAGTGGCATGGTTCTGACACTGCCGTTCGACGTCAGCGGCCGCCGTGGCCTACGTTCGCAGCAGCGGCCGCCGTCCTGATCATCCTGATCATTCACGCTTTCGGCCGCACCGGCGCATTCTGCTCGCCGATTCACGCTGACAGTTTTGCTTTCAGCAGCTTCGCCTGTCGAATCGCCCGGGGCGCCGTCCTGTACCGCGACCTGCACATCGACAAGCCGCCCGGGTTGCTGTGGCTCAACGCAGTGGTCTACCTCTGGGCCCCTCAGGCACGCTGGCCACTCATCCCGATGGAATCCCTGGCTCTGCTGTTGGGCTACTTCGCGGTATACAAGGTCGGTCGCGAGCTTTACGGGCGCCCCATAGGGATCGTGCTCGCCGTCGTCACCGCGCTGGCAGTCAACGTCTTCCTCCTGACCGACTATACGGTGGAGGGCTTCAACCTCGCCGAAAGCTACATGGTGCTCACCGCGTCGGCCGCAACCCTGTATTACATCCGTGCGCATTCGGCCGGGCCGCCGCGCGCGATGGCGCTGACCGGTGCTTTCCTCGGGCTGAGTTTGGCCCTGAAGCAGACCGCTCTGCCGTTGCTTGTCGCAGTCGTGTTGCACCGCTCCCTGTCCGACCTCATCATCGCGCGGGATCCAAGGGCATGGGCTCGTAACGTGGCCGCACTCGGTGCAGGGTCGGGTGCCGTGCTGGCCCCGGTCGTCGCGATCCTGGCGGTCCAGGGCGTCCTCGGCGCCGCCGTCGAATCCATGACGGTCCGCGCGCTGCCGCTGCTGCAACAGATGACCGGCTGGCCGGCGGGCTGGGTGGACGTGCTGCCGCTGTGGGTCCCCCTGGCCTGGTGCGCGATCGGCTTGATTGGCTGGTGCCGATACGGACTCGGCGTTCGGCCCGGCCGCGCCGCCCACGCCGCGGTGAAGCGCCGGCTCCCATCGGCGGCCAACGTGTCGTTCCTGCTGCTGTGGGTAATCCTGGAATGCGTGATGCTCGTGCACCTGCCGAGACGCAGCTTCCACTACTACGCGTTATCGTCGCTGCCGGTAATCTTCTTGTCCGGTCTGTTCTGGGCGGTCTTGCAGCAGGAACTGACGGTGACAAAAGCGCGATCGGCCCAATACGTTGTAGCGGCGGCGGCAATCTGGTCGGCGGCCTTCGTTCGTCCGGCGGTTGACCTGCTCGTCCCCACCGCCATCGCCCGCTATCGAACATACGACGCCGAGGCGGACCAGTCTTTCTTCGATGAATCCCTGACGCACGCTAACGCCATCGTGGGGTGAATTGCACCGTGCCACCAACACCTGCGTCATCCGACTTCGCTGGCAACCCGGCGCCGGCGCAGCGGCCCAACGCGTTGCTCTGCGTCGTCGTCGTAACCGCATGCAGCGCCTGGATCACATTGTCCTCCTGGGCGGCGAGTCCGCCTTCGCCCGCGTCTGCCGGGTCCTGGGTGCAGCCGGATCGGGTCGACGCGGTGGTAACCGGCGTCGTTCTTATCTTGGCCTTGCTGTGTCACCTGTGGGTGTACTCACAGGCCGCCGCGTCGTTGGCGCTGGCGCCGCCGGTGCTTCTGACCGCGGTCTGGGCCGGCCTCGGAACTGCCGGACGCCTCGACCCGTCGGATGCAGTGGCGGTCCTGGTGATGACAGTCGCCACCGCGCTGTTCTCGCGCCGACCGCAAGCCGTCGCACCGATCGGTGTGATCACGGGGATGGCGGTTGCGCTTTCACCCCTGCTGGTCGGTGCAGCTGCCGGATTGTGCATCGCGCTGCACGCGTTCACCGGGCCGGCGCAAGGCGCCCGCCCGGGTGGAGGGCTCCGGCCTCTGCCCGCACTCGTTGCGGGGATGGTAGCGGGGCTGTTGCTGATGACCGCGGTGGCGATCGGCGCGGGGCGCCCGCCGTGGATGGCGGTGAGCGTGGCACCCGTTCTGCATCGGCTCGGACCGGCGGCCGCCTGGCGGCATGTTTCCGAACTGCTCGGGTTGGTGGCTCCCGTCCTGGCGGTCGGCCTGCTGGGCCTGATTGCAGTCAAGGACCCTGACGATGCCGGTCCCGAACGGGTACGCGCAGGACCGGCTGTTTACCCGGCCGTCTGCGCATGGCTCCTGTTCAACGTGGTCGTTGCTTTTCTGTTCCCTGTGGTTTGCGCCGGGCACGCGATCGTGTGGCTGGCACCGGCGGGGCTGCTGCTCCCCGTCGGTTGGCGGTCGCTGCGGTCACTGGCGTCCGGCTCGATGCCCATGACGATCGGGATGTCCGGCGGGGTGTGTCTGTTCCTGCTGGCGGTGCTGCTGTGGACCCCCATCCGGTCGGCGGCTGCCGCCATCCTCATCGCCGTGTATCCCCCGTGATGAGCCGATAGCACGGAGAAGGTCGCCACGCCCCGCACTCACAGCGGCTGGGTACGCGATCGGACCGCGTCGATAGCGGCCCCCAACGCCGGTGCCTCCCGGAGCTTCGATGCCGCGATGACGCCCGGACGAAGACCGTCCCCGTCGAGATACCGCTCCCGCAGTTGTTCGTCGCCCGAGTTGAGAAGGAACCGTGCCAGGCACCGATCCAGCTTCGCCTTGAACGCCGTCGCAAACCGCGGTTCATCATAGATCTGACCGATACGCTGCCCGATCACCACGCGATCCAGAAGCGTGCCCCGATACGGATGATCACAGTTCAGGTCGAGATAGGCTCGCCCGCGATGTGCCAGGTCCTGCCGCCCGTTCTTGATTGTGTTGATACGTTCGAAGATCAATTCTGCCAGGACCAGGGCGGCACCCTCGAGCGTGGATTCAGCCAACGCGTCTCCCTTGAGAGCCTCGGTTTCCGGGTAGCGGTTCTGCTTCGTCAGGGTGGCGATGTGCAGGCCGAGCAAATTCGCGTAAATCGAACTCAATCCCAACGCCGACGCCAGCTTCTCGAACGTCGGACCCAGGCATGATGGTATCTGCCAGGCTTTCTGAATCCAGGATTTGGCGGCGTCGAAGGGCACCAGGCCGCCCTTGAGCTTCATGGCATCGGCGATGCCGGTGCCTCCGCCGAGGTAGTAGGCATGCTGGACGTCTCGGAACATGCCGCTGGCGGCGTACTCCTCGCCCATCCCGCAATAATCAGCGTCACTGCCAAGCCGGGACACCGGCCCGACCAGCTCCAATCCCGCGTCGGCCAGGCACCGCTCCAGGTCGTCCAGAAAATCGGGCATCCGCGGCCCGTTGTTGATCACGTCGATCCCACGACCGTCCGGCGTCTTCAGCCCCGGCATGCCCATCCCGATGAGCACCCGCTGAGCCGACGCCTGCCTGGCCACGTCAACCACGGTTTCGGCCGTGGCTTCCGTGTACCGCCGCGCCTGTTCCTTCTCCGCCGGCATCAGTTCGACGGCCCCGCGCTGTTTGAGCTGCTCGGCCACGTCCAGCGGGCGGAAACCGACCAGGCGCTCGTACGTGCGCGATGCGCAAACCGCACCCAATCGAAACACCGCCGCGTCGGCGGACCCCTCCATGAGCACTTGATGAGTCTTGACTTCAGTGGCGCCGCCATCGATTCCAACAAGGACGAACCCGCTCATGTTCTTCGTGTCAGACACGTTTCAACCTTTACACGGTAAAACAACGGTCACATGCTTTCTGGACGGGCAGTCGACACCGGTGGAGCCGAGGAAGCCATACGGGCGGAATCAGGACGCCGGCGTCACTCTGGAAGCGGCATTCTCACAGTATCACCCGGCCGTTGTCAAGGGCTGCGCGCAGCGGCCGGGCCCGTCCCGAACATGCCACGCGACGCCTCGAAGTCCCACGCCGTCCACTTTGCGGACGAGGCGGGGTGGCCTACAATGGCGCACCCTCTAACCACAGGAGGCCGGCAGCCATGGGCAGAATCATCAAGACGCTGATCGTCGCAGGAATCATCGTAGGCGGGGTCGTACTGGCCATCCGGCTGACTTCGGGCACGCGCGATGACACGGACCGGCCGGAGACCCCACAGAAAACCGAAGTGCCGCAGCCGCAGGAAAAGTACGGCTTCGCTCCGATCGGTGAGTGAGCAGCCGGCGCTGCGGACAACGCAAGTGCGAGCACCGTGAATTCCTCTGCTCATGCCGATCGGTCGGGTGAGGACGGGAAGGCTCGCCAGGGCGGTGGCCAAACGGGGCTGCTCGATCTGTGGCCCGACGCCCTGCGGGCCACGGGCGCAATGCGCGGTCAGCCGCCCTATCGAGTGACGCAGGTGTTCGAGTGGGTGTACCGGCGCGGCGCAGATGGGTTTGCAGGAATGACGAATCTGCCCAAGGGGCTTCGGGAGCGCCTGGAGCAGGAGCTTGCAGTCTACGAGTCAAGTATCGCGGATCACGTTCAGTCGCGCGACGGGACAGAGAAGCTGCTGCTGCGATGGCCGGACGAGGCGACCAGCGAGTGCGTCCTGATTCCCGAGGGCAACCGCCGGACGGCCTGTGTATCCACGCAGGTGGGCTGTCCGGTGCGATGCGTGTTTTGCGCCAGTGGTCTTGGCGGGCTGCAACGGAACCTGTCCGCCGGACAGATCGTCGAGCAGGCCCTGCGGTTGAGCCGGCTTTGCGGCGACGAGCGCGGGCTGGCCAACGTCGTGTTCATGGGGCTGGGCGAACCGTTGGCCAACTACGAGGCCACGGTGCGAGCCGTCCGCACCCTCAACGCCGATTGGAGTCTGAACATCGGGGCCCGCAGGATCACCATCAGCACCGTCGGGTTGCCCAAGCAGATGCGTCGGCTGGCGGATGAACGGTTGCAGGTCACGTTGGCCGTCTCCCTGCACGCGCCGAGTGACGAGCTTCGCCGCCGGCTCATCCCCTGGGCGGAAAGAATCACGATCGACGATCTGGTTTCGGCGGGGTCGTACTTCTTCGAGCGAACCGGGCGGGAGGTCACGCTCGAGTACGTGCTGCTCGGCGGCGTCAACGACGGCCCGATCCACGCGCGACAGCTGGCGGACGTAGCGAAGCGGCTGCGGAGCAACGTGAACCTGATCCGGTACAACCCGGTCGCCGGACTGCCATTCTCGAGGCCGACAAGCGAGGGCGGACGACAGTTCCTTTCCGTCCTTCGCAAGCGCGGCGTCAACGCGCACCTCCGCCGCAGCCGCGGGCAGGATATCGACGGCGCGTGCGGCCAACTGCGCCGGCGCGAGCAGTCCGGATGAAGCGGGCTGCCTGACCCGCAGTTCCTACCCTCTGGAAGATGCGTCACGAGCCACGCTCGCACGCCGCCCCACGACTGCGACTCCGGCTTGGATTGGCGTCCCCCGTTTGCCACGCGGAGTAGCTGTCAGGCGTAGACGCGCCGGACGCACATGCGCTCGAAGTAGTGGTGGAGGATGGCGAAGTAGTCGTACTCCTGAAGCGCCATTCCCAGGGCACCGATCTGACAGAGACCCGCGCCGTGTCCCCAACCGGCACCGACGAGCCGAATCGTATCGGCCCGGCCGGCGTCGTCGCGCTGAATCTCTACCTTGAACGCACTGCTGAACAGGAATTTCTCAGACAGCGCGTAGCGGATCCAGTATTGGTCGACGATCGTCGCGATGTGTTGTCGGCCGTCGCGGCCGCGGTAAACAACGGTCACAGCGATGGCCCGGCCGGACTGGCCCCGCCGGGTGACCACCAGGTCCTCGAGCGTAGCCAAAGCGTCGCGCCCGCCGACACCCGAGCGCTCGAAGAACCGGGAGTGCAGAACGCTCTCCAGTTGCTCGCGGGGGGTCTCGACCGTCCAGCGGAAGTACTCGCCGGTCTCGTCCACGGCGCCGAGGTACCTGGCAAGGTCGTCCGTGGGTACGACATTCGGGCTGCAGAACACGTCGCAGGATTTCAGCCAATCTCCTGTGAGGTACTCATCAAGTCTGGCGGGTGTGACGGGTAGAAAGCCGCGGGCATACGAATCAGGTGGAGCGTCGGCAACGGCGTACTGCCCCGCCTTGTGCCTGCCCCAGACCGGCCCCGGAGCCTCCACGACACCGCCACAGCTCTTCGAGTAGTTCGCGTCGATGATCGTCCCGTTGCGATGGATCATGGCCTCCCCGCGGGTCTGGTCCACCGCGTGTCGCCCGGAGGGCGTCAGGTGCGTGAAGCCCTGGTAGCGCTGGCAACAGTCATCATTGCAGTAATCGAACCCGCAGCTGTCGTGCTTGTGTTCCGTACCGGCCAGCATCCAGGACCGCGCAGTCACGCACTGGGCTTTCAGCAGGTCCAGCGGACACTCGCCACCCATCTCCGCCGTGATGACGCCCTTCAGGTAGGCTTCGATCGGCAACTCGTTGACCAGCAGGATCCCGCCGTCGACTCGCGCGATCTCCAGATTCCCGGGCAGGCACTGCTCGATGCGCTTCTGCCAGTGAAACCCGCGGCCGGCGACCACGCCGTGGACTCTGACACAGAGCGCGTCAGCGTCATCAGCAAGCGCCGGAGGAATGATGCGCCATCGGCTCGCCGTGCCGAGGCCGTGGTCAGCCGGCTCGAGAGCAACGCCTTGCTCGGCACACCGCGCGACGATCCGGCCCTGTACCGGCCGGCACGCCTGACCGCCCGCGGGAGACACACTCGCACAGTACCCGGTGCCGGGAATGTCAAGGCAGACTTGCGTGTCACCATCTTCGGGCAGCACCACTCCTACGCGAACCGTCGGCTCGCATCCGGAGTCGAGGGTCCAGTCTGCCATGCCGATCCTGTTGCGGCGATCCTGCATGAGAATCCATCCGGACCACCCAGAGGTCGAGCCGGCGAACGATCACGTGCCCGTGCCAGCCACCGCATGGTAGTGTAAACTCCAGATATTGTGAAGAGAAGTGTGTGACGCGGGACGAGGAGACAGCAGATGCACCTGTTCGATCGGATGATGAAGTTGCACGAGATGACGCTGGCGCGCCGTCGAGCCGGCGGGGCGCGTCGCGCCGCATGGGGTGTTTGCCTGAGTATACTGACCGCCGCTTCGTTTGCGCGGGCCCAGGAGACTCGACCCGCAGACGCGGCACTTTTCCCCGCCATCGAGCCGTTCGAGTCGGGATACCTTCAGGTCAGCGACATCCACCAGCTGTACTTCGAAACGTGCGGCAACCCGAAAGGCAAGCCGGTGTTCGTGCTGCACGGGGGACCCGGTGGCGGATGCTCCGCCCGCATGCGCCGGTTCTTCAATCCGGACAAGTACCTGATCGTGCTGCATGACCAGCGCGGCGCCGGAAAAAGCAAGCCCTACGCCGAGCTGCGCGAGAACACCACCCAGAACCTTGTCGAGGACATAGAACACCTCCGCAAGAAGCTGAACCTGGGGCGGATCATCATCTTCGGAGGGTCGTGGGGCTCCACGCTCGGCTTGGCCTACGCCGAAACGTATCCGGGTAACGTCTCCGCCATGGTTCTGCGCGGTTTGTGGACCTGCACGAAAGAGGAACTTGAATACTGGTACGGCGGCGGCGTCGCCGACTACTTTCCCGAGGAGTACGAGAAGCTGCTTTCCGTCCTGCCGCCGGACGAGAAGGGCACCGTGCCGCAGCGCCTGCTCCGAATGCTGCAGAGCGACGACCCCCAGACACGGCGAAAAGCGTCGCTGGCGTGGGCCGGGTACGAGATCAAACTCGCCCATCTCGACTACAGCGACGAGCAGGTGGCTGCGATCTTCAAGCGCTGGGACCCTTATGATTTCGCGCTGCTGGAGAACTACTACATGGTCAACGACTGCTTCCTGGAGCCCGACCAGCTATTCGCTCACGCCCACAAGCTCAAGGACATCCCTATCACAGTTGTCAACGGTCGATACGACGTCATCTGCCCGCCGATTACCGCCTGGCGCTTCTGCAGGATGCTGCCCAAGGCCAACCTGGTGATCGCCGAGCGGGCAGGGCACAGCGCAAGCGAACCGCCCGTCACGGCAGCCCTCGTCGCGGCAATGAAGGAACTCGAGTGACCGGCATGGCTGTCCGCGTCAATCCGCCGGGCATCAGCGAAGGTGAATCGCGTGTCGCGCCCGTTCGAGCACTTCGCCGATAACCACCGCACATTGGGCACCCCGAGCCTGCAGCGCCGCAAGCAGCGCATTCGTGCGGTCGGGTGAAACGAAGATCAGCAGGCCGCCCGACGTCTGAGCGTCACAGAGTACGCTGACCAGCACCGGGTCGACGCCGCCGGCGTCCAACTCCCCGCCGAGAAAGTCCAACGTCGCCTTGTGCATCCGGGTGATGACGCCCTGGGCCGCGAACTCCATCGTGCCTTCGAGCAGCGGCACGGCCGACGCGTCCATCGCGATCGTCACGTTGCTCGCCTGCGCCACCTCGAACGCGTGCCCCACCAGCCCGAACCCCGTCACGTCGGTGGCGGCCGATACCCCCACGTCGACCATGGCCTGTCCGGCCGGGGCGTTCAGGGCGATCATGGTCCGGATCGTCTCGGCCAATCCCGCTTCGGGCAGCTTGCCGCTCTTGCAGGCGCTGGTCAGGACGCCGGTGCCGATCGGCTTGGTCAGCACGATACGGTCGCCGGGCCTGGCTGTGGCATTCGTGATGACCCGCTCGGGGTGAACCAGGCCTGTCACCGCCAGCCCGTACTTGACCTCGGCATCGCGCACACTGTGCCCG
This sequence comes from Phycisphaerales bacterium, assembly GCA_020353195.1. Taxonomy (GTDB): domain Bacteria; phylum Planctomycetota; class Phycisphaerae; order UBA1845; family UBA1845; genus JAFGJQ01. Next base: position 2,970,814 of record CP070691.1, read on the forward strand.
CCCACGAGGACCGCCCCGGCCGCCTCCGCCCGCTCCGCGCCGCCGCGGAGAATCTCGCCAAGCAGATCGGCTGGCAATTCCCGGTCAGGGAACCCCACAATATTCAGCGCTGTCAGCGGCGTCCCGCCCATCGCGTAGACGTCGGAAAAGCTGTTCGCAGCTGCGATCTGCCCGAAAACAAATGGATCGTCCACCAGCGGCGGGAAGAAATCGACCGTCTGCACCAGAGCCAGATCCTCGCGCAGGCGAAACACCCCCGCGTCGTCGAACGTGTCGATGCCCACGATGCGATCGGGATGCGATACGGGGGGCAGCCGGCGCAGCACCTGCGCCATCACTTCCACGGGAAGCTTGCCCGCTCACCCGGCGCAACTGGCGTAGTCGGTCAGTCGAATCTTCCTGCTCTCGGTCATGGCGACGAACGTAGTCTCCTGCCGGCGACGCGGCAAGCGGCACCGCGCGGATCGTATCGCAGCTCGGCAGACAAATCCGTCCCGGATCGCGGTGCGCCGTGCCGGTCAATCCCTTTCCGGGAGGATATCATGGTCCTCCCAGCTCAGTCCCTCCGCGTAGCTGGCGGTGGCGGCATAAAGGTCGCTCCAGGCCTGACGAAGTTGGATGCGGGCCGACGCGAGATCAACGTCGGATTGCACATAATCGCGCTGAGCTTCGTTCAGCCGCACCAGCGACACTTTCCCGGCGGCATATTGGCTCTTGATGATCTCCCGGTTCTGCCTGGCGGCTTCGAGCGCGAGCCGCTGGAGCTTGACTTCCTCCTGCGCGTTGACCAGCGAAATGACGGATCGCCGAACGTCGGACGCGACGGCCAAACGAATCCGCTCGAGCCCGGCCGCCGCTCTACGCTGCTCCTCGCGAAACCGGCGCAACTGCGACGTTCGGAGCCCGCCGGTAAACAACTGCCAGTTCAACTCCACGCCGACCGCCGACGCCTGGTCCTCGTTGCCGTACGCCATGCTCCCTCGCTTCTCGAACCCGTACGTTCCGGACACCGTCAAAGCGGGGCTGAACTGACCCCGCGCCGCCCGGACGTTCTCGGCCGCGGCGTTCACGAGATGCTGACTCTGGGCGAGGTCGGGCCGATTCCGGGCGGCGCGGTCCAGCCAACTCGGCTCGTCCGGTGCGGTCAGGGCCTGATGCGACTCGGCCGCCAGCGGGGGCAGATCCACGGTCTCAGGAAGCGAGGCATCGGGCAGCCCCATGAGTTCCGCCAGGACCACCCGCCCGGTCTGCAACAGCCCCCGGGCCGCGGTGACGTTCGCCTGAGCCGCCCGGAGACGGACTTGGAAATTGAGCACGTCGGCTTCAGTCCCCTTGCCCCCGTCTCGGTTCTTCTCAGCCACCGTGAGCTGCTCACGGCTGAACTGTTCGTCGGCCTGCGCAATCCGCAACTGCTCACGCCCGAGAAGGATCTGCAGATACGCGGTGTCCAACGCCTGAACCACGAGCCGTTCCACGTCGGCGAGCGCCATCGCCGACGCGCGGTATTCGTGCTTGGTCGCCATCAGCCGGGCTTCACGCGTGAATCCGTCAAACAGCGTCCATGCCAGCGTCAGCGTCGAGGAATGCTGGCTGAACGAGTTGCTGTCGCTGCCGCCATAACCCTGGGTCCCGAACAGACGACTGCTCAGCGCCGTGAACACGCTCGTGATGTCGAACTGCTGGTCGTCAGTAAGCAGGTTCGGGAGCCCCTGCTGTGTGAACGGCCGGATCAACGGATTCCGGCTGCGCGGTGTGTAGAAGTTTCGCGTTGAGTTGTGGGTGGCGGCGATGTTGGGAAAGTAAGCGGCCCGGGCTTCGGCGATTCGGGCCAACGCCGCTTCCAAGCGGGCCTGGGCGGCGTGCAGGTCGGGGTTAGCCTGAAGCGCAATCCACCGGGCGTCGCGCAGGGTCAACACCTCCGGCACGACCGGCGTCCCGACCTTCGGCGTCTCGATCGATTTCTCGCGGCGCATCAGCCGGCGCCGATCCTCCTCGGGCAGCTTCTCCACCGCCGCCGCCTGACGCTTGAGAATCGAACTGAGACTGGGGCGAGGCGACTCGCATCCACCGCCGACGGGCACTGCGATCGCGGCCAGAATCCACAGAGGCACAGACCACCGGCGCCGGATCCTGGAAGAGGCGCCCGCGTGCGAACAAAGGATACAAACCCCTTCACTCAGGGAGCAGTCCGCTCCGGAAACCTGGACCGGGAATCGATCTCTCCCGCCGGTGTTTGTCATTGGCGATTTGCTGTTCATCGTTCTGCCTGCCATGCCCAGCTCTACGGGGTCTCCGGCTTCACCGCCGTACCATACGCGAATTCGACCGTTTCCGCCGACGGATACGCCCCGCCCCGGCGCAGCCAGCGGGCGGCCCGCTTGGCATCATTGGCGACCAGATACAGCGTCGGCACGACCACCAGCGTCAGCACGGTCGCCGCCATCAGCCCGAACGCCAGCGAGATCGCTATCGGAATCAGCGTCTGGGCCTGCGTGCTCCGCTCGCTGAGCAAAGGCAGCAGGCCGGCCACCGTCGTTACCGTGGTCAGCACCACGGCCCGAAAGCGAACTTCGCCGGCCTGGCGAACCGCGTCCACAACCGGCATGCCGCCGCGGACAAAACGATTGACCTTGTCCAGCAGCACCAGCGAGTCGTTGACCACGACGCCAGCCAGCGCCACTGCCCCGAACAGGCTGAACAGCGTCAACGCGTACCCCATCACCCAATGCCCCACCACCGCTCCCACAAACCCCAGCGGAATGGCAGCCATGATCACCAGCGGCTGCACGTATGACCGAAGCATGCCCCCGAGGATCGCATAGATGGCAACCATCGCCATCACGAACCCGTTGAACAGACTGGTCAACGACTCCCACAGTAACGCGTGCTGACCCTCAAGAGTGTATTCGATGCCATGGCGCCGGGCCAGGTCCGGCAGAAAGCCCGCCTCCAGCGTCTCGAGAATCTGCTCCGCGTTCGTGGTCTGCTCATCAATGTCGGCTACCACCCGGCATAGGCGCTGCCCGTACTGATGCGAAATCACCGCATAACCGCGCACCGTGCGCAACTCAGCTACCTCGAGAAACGGAATCTCGTCCCCGCCGGGAGTGCGCACCCGCATGGTCTCGATGTCGCTGATGCCGGCTCGCTCAGCGTCGGGATAGCGCACGCGAACCGTGATCTCGTCGCGCCCCCGCTGCACGTGGACAGCCTCGTCACCCCAGAACCCCGCCCGAATCTGACGGGCAAGATCGTCGACAGTCAGGCCCAGCGAGCGGGCGGCGGGTCTCAACGCGATCCGCAATTCGCGCTTGCCCGGATTGAGCTTGTCCTCGATATCGTAGACTCCGTTGAACTCGGCCAGATGCGCCTTGAGCTCCTCCGCCGCCTGGTCCAGCCGGTCGAGGTCAGGCCCGAAAAGCCGGATTTCCACCGGCTTCTCCTGCGGCCCCTCCTCAATATGATCAACCGTCAGCGCGACCGCCCCGGGCATCCGCCCGATGCGTCGGCGCCAGCGGTCCACAATCCTGTTGCATTCAAGTCGGCGCTGCTCGGCCGGCATCAGCTCGAGCTGTACTTCGCCCAGGTGGCTTCCCTGCTCAACGAAGTACCCCGTGCGGACACCCAGGATGGAGAACATCTGCCGGACCAGATCCCCCGGCCCGGCGTGCCGCAGTTCGACATCATCATTCAGCGCAGTGGCGGCGCGTTCGATCTGCTCGATGGCAGCCTGCGTGACGTCCGCCGACGTCCCCTCCGGAAACCGCACCCGGGCCCGCAACGTGTTGCCGTCAACCTTCGGCAACAGCACCAGCGGCGTCCGCCCGCCGGCCACCAACCCGAAAACCACCAGCAACACCGCGAGCCCCACGCACACCGTCAGCCCGCGCGACGCCAGTGCTCGGCGGTATACCGGACGGTACCCGCTGACGATCACCCGCTGAAGACCCCGATCAACGGCTGCCCGCAACCGAGCATATGCGGATGTCACGGCGGTCGCACCGACCGATCCGTGCGCCAGATGCGCCGGCAACACGACGAATGCCTCCACCAACGACGCGACCAGCGCCACGATCACCACCACCGGGAGGATCTCGACCAGTTTGCCCATGATACCGCAGACGAACAGAAGCGGTCCGAACGCGACGATCGTCGTCACGGCTGCACCCAACACGGGGAACGTCACCTCCGCAGTCCCTTCCATGGCGGCGGTCGCGGTTGAGGCTCCGCCGGCCCGACGGTCGTGGACACGCTCGGCGATGACGATGGCGTCATCGACGACCAAGCCGATGACCATGATCAGGCCCAGCAAGCTGATCATGTTAAGCGTCTCACCCATCTGGTGCATCACCACGAAAGCTCCGGCGAACGCCACGGGAATCCCGATCGCAACGTACACCGCAATGCGAAAGTCCAGGAACAGCGTCAGCACGCCAAAGACGAGCACGATGCCCCACAGCCCGTTGCGGATCAGCATGTTGATGCGATCATCAATCTGGAGCGAGGCGTCGGCCCACGTGGACAGCCGGACCGCCTCCGGCAAAGACGCCTGCTTCGCAGCCACATATTCGCGCACGACACCGGCGATTTCGGCCGCATCCTGGTGCGGCATCTTGTACACGCTGACCATGGCGGCACGCTCACCGTTGAACCGGCCCATCCGCGTGCTCTCCTCGAACCCGTCAGTGACGGCGGCCACCTCGCTCAGCCGGACCAACGTACCGTCGGGGTGAGCAATCAAGACCACGTCCTCGAAATCGTGGGCTGTATACCGCTGCCCCACGGTCCGAAGCGTTATCTCCTCACCCCGGGCGCGCAGCGTGCCCGCCGGAAGATCCACCGTGCTCTTGCGCACCGCCAGGGCGACGTCGTTGAACGACAGCCCGTAACGTCGCAGCGCCTCCTCGCTGATCTCAATGATGATCTCGTGATCGCGCGCGCCGGACAGCTCCACCGAACTTATGCGGTTGTCCGCCAGCAGGGCGTCCCGCACCTCCCGGGCAACCTTGTCAAGCGTACCCTCCGCAATGTCCCCGTAGACGGCCAGGTTAATGACGCCCGTGCGGTAAGTCTGCTCCGTGATGACAGGGCGTTCCGCCTCCCGGGGAAACGTCGTGATCTGCTCGACCTTGTCCTTGATCTCCAGCATGACCGGCGTCACGTCGTCGACGTCGTACGTCAACTCCGCCCACACGAGCCCGGCGTTGTCCATGGCGAACGACCGCACCGACCTGATGCCGGCGACTCCTTGGATCGCCCGTTCGATTCTCGTGCAGATGCTGCGCTCGACGTCCTCGGGGCTCGCACCGGGATACGCGATCTCAATCGTAACGCAGTCGAGCGAGAACTCGGGGTAGGTCTCCCGGACCATGCGCCGGGCGCTGAGCCAGCCGCCGACCAGCATGCAGACCATCAACAGGTTGGCCAAGACTGGATTGCGGACGCCGATGGAAATGAGCCCGCCCAGAGCCCGCATCTAGAGGTCTCCGGGAGCCCTCGCACTGCACGCAACCGTGGCGGGGGCGGCGAAATCAATGGGCTTCGACCGGACCAACGAGTGGATACCATCGGGCGGGTCGACCTGGAGCACACGGGCCGCCCCCCGTCGCCGTACACGCATGCCCTCAGCCGCCCAGGGCAACGGCGAGACGATGATCTCGTCGCCCGGCTGCAACTCACAGACCTGAGCGTCCGGGGCCGCGTCCGGCGACACCGCGGCCAGCTGCGACCGATCGAAAGACACAAGGACCATGTCGTTGGCCGTGCGCAGAACCGGTACACTGCGCATGCTCAGACACCCCTCAGCACCGTCCGACGACTCGTCGTCCGGTTCGTACACGTAGACAAACTTGGATGCCGAACCGTCGCTGCGGTCGTATACCGCTAACCGCGGCACGACGAGGGCGTCCTTGAGCGGCTCGGCCGGAATCTCGACGCGGCAGAACATGCCGATCGACAGCGGCGGGCGCGTCTGACCGTCCTTCAGTATCACTTCCTTCAAGGCGTCTTTGATCTCGATCACCACACGCGCCGTGCGGGTCGTCTCGTCCACCCGCTCGAGCCGCGCGACCGCACCCTGCCACGTATACTCGCGGTCATTGACGGACCACACGATCGTGGCTTGCGGTGGCGGAGCCGACTCGTCCGCCTCACCCCGGACGTACTCCCAGACGCGAGTCCATTGCAGATCGCCGGGGTCCAGCCCGACCGCCAACTCCACCACCTTGACGTCCGTAAGCGTGGCGATCGCAAAGCCGACAATGACTGCCTGGGATTCCGCCGCCGAAATCGACTCGATGCGGGCATCGAAGGGGCAGAAGATCTTGGTCTTGCCGACCTGGCGCCGGGCCTCAGCCAGTTCGGCCCGCTGCATATCCAATAGTGCCTCCACCTCGCCGATGCGGTGCGGGCCCATCGCAAGCCGGCTTTCGTAATCGAGAACCTGCTCCTTTTGCCGGAGAAAAGCAGTTTGCGCTATGAGGACTTCGACTTCCGTCGTGGCCTTGGCGGGCTCCAATTCGAGCTCTCGCTTCCAGTTTCGCTCGGCCAGTTGCAGAAGTTCCCTCGCCACGACGAGCCGTTCTTGGAGAGTCACCTCTTCCTCTCGGAGCCGGGAAAGCTGAGCTTCAAGCCGCTTGATTTCCGCCTGTGCCTGGTCGACTTTCAGCTGATACGAGCGCGGATCAATCTCGAACAGCAGTTCGCCCTCCTCAATCTGCTTGCCAACAGCCAGGTCCTTGTTCACATAGATCAAAGACCCGCTCACCTCGGGAACAATCCTGAGCGGACTCTTGGCCCGCACCGTCCCGTGACCGACGACAGGCGCGTTGAAGGTCTGCAACTGAACAGGATAAAGCTCGACCTCCGGAACCCACGTCGCCCCCTCCCGACGCTCCGGCTCCGGCTTCGTGCTGACAAGGTACGCAGCCACGACAATTGCCACCACCACCACGGCAGACCCTAACACCGCATTGATTCTTCGACGATACGTTTCCATCCGGCTGTCTATCGCCTGGTTAATCCGAAGATTGCGATCGCGCCGGCGGGTTGACCCCGCATGGGAATTCGCCAGGGTCCGACCCGGATGCTCATCTGCTCTCCCACAACCCGGCCACACCCGGCTGGCGACCGCGCCCACAGCGCCCTTACCCATCGATTCTCCGCCCTTCTCAGGCGGCTGTCAAGCAGCACCTGGGAGCCCGCGTGTCGGCATCCGTGGGGTCCGGCCCGGCGTATGACGGCCCGCCCGACTCCGGTTCCACAGCGAACAGCGCGACGTTCACCGGTTCCGCCTCGGCGCCGGGGTGAACATCGCCGCTACCGTCACAGAACGCCGCCTCCGTGCAGGGAGTTGGCGATGCCCGGCTACTCAGCGTGCTTGTGCTGTCGTCAATGCCGTTGAGCGCGCTGACGCTCAGGCAGCGCTTGGGACAAGCGAGCGGAACTGTCGTCCCGTGCCGCGCCCCGCGGAGCCCGGACAGCGCTCGTTGCCGTTGGCCCAAACCAAGAGGAACCTTCGGTGAACAGCGGGACGCTCCCGTCGCCGTGAACGATCGTGTCGATCAACTGCGCCGTGACATCGTAGTTGCTCTCTCACTCGCGGGCAGACCCATTGTCAGCGACGCTGCCGCCAGCCAAGTTGGTCGAGCTGTTCGCCCCGGACAAACGGAATCACGGGATCGTCCTGGCGACCTACGCCCGCAGCTCGCCTGGCCGCAGCAACGTGCCGGACCGTCGGAGTCGCTTGCCGTGGGCGTCCTTGCCGCCGCGCGCACACGGCCCCGTGTCCGCGGCCGCTCCGCTGACGATTCCGCCGGCAGCGCGTCTGCACCGCCAGTATGCCGGCTGTCACCCTTGGCATGCCAGCGCGTTGCTAACTGTCTACGCCAGCGGGCTTTAGCCGAGCCACGGTGACTTTGCTTCCTCTCTTCCTGGCCCTTCACCGAAAGGCACGGCACAAGCAGGGCACCACCAGCGAATCGATGCGCTTTAACTCCCGTAACTCCTTCAAGTGTTCAGGCAGGACACGAAGCTGGGCAGCAAGCCCGATTCGTCCGGGAGACTCTCTGGGAACCAAGGAACGACCGAGCTTGATCACCTCAACATGTCGTCCGCACCGGGTCCGACCGACCGCCACAGGTGACCGCGGCCCCCGGATCGCCCGGGCTCATCCCCGCGTGCACGGCTCACGAACCAGACCCATGTTGCAGGGCGATCGCGGGCGCCAGGAACAGTGACATTCAAGCCGATCGACCGTCACTTGAGTTTTGCCAGCCTGCCCTTGCCTCAAACCCCTCATTCTGCTATCCTGTACACTCGGAGCGGCTAGGGATGAATCCATTCCGCAAGGTACGCGGTACCGTGGTGATTCCGGCCGCGGGTACCGCACTCGCCACGAGATCGGCGGCAACGCCGCAGATCAATAGTGCTGGGTTGCTTTCTCTGAACCGGAGGTTGAACATGGCAGCGAACGGTCGAAGTGTACTTCTCGCATTGACAATGGTGGTTTTCGGCTCGTCGGCCCCCGCGCCGGCGCAGGAGGGCGGATCCGTCGGGTCGCAGGCCACGCCCCAGTCCGGATTGGTCGTCCAGGCGGAGGGCGACGGCAATGCCATCAGTCTCGACGCGTGCGGAACGTTCCATCGCACGCCCAACCCCATCGTGGATGAACGCCTGATCGATCTGCCCCAGTCACCGACCCGTCTGGTCCTGTGGCAGGAGGTCCAGCCTGACGGCCAGGCCCTGCCATTCTATGCGATCAGCTTGGACGGCCAGACTATGGCGACCGTCCGTAGCACGTCATACCTGCTGAAGGTGCGGCACGGCGACTTCGATCCCGCCGTGCACGTGCCGACCGTGGATGCCGCACTCGCAGCTGACCAGACGAACAACCTCTTCCTCGTGCAATTCGACACCCAGCCGCTGGAGGAATTCCGGGCGGCCATCGAGGACCTTGGCGGCACCGTTTACTACTTCGTCGCCAACCACGCACATATCGTCAAAATGACCCCTGACGTGCGCAACCGGGTCGAGCAGCTACCCTACGTTCGCTGGATCGGCCCGTATCATCCCGCTTACCGCCTCGAGGAATTCATGCGCGACAACCGGGCACAGGCAGCCGAGCTGTTCCCGCACCAACGCTACAACATACAGGTGTTCGAAGCAGGCCTGACCCAGAAGGAGACGGTGGCCGCGCGCATCGAGTCAATCGGCGGCAAAATCGAGATGCTCGATGCCGGAAAATACCTTCTCGTGGCCATGCTCACCCCCGAACAGCTGTTTGAGACCATCCGCTGGGACGAGGTGCTCTTCGTCGACCGCTGGAGTCCTTACGAGCCCGACATGAACAATGTCCGGGCGATCGCCGGCGCAGACTACATCGAGACCGTGGCCGGATACACCGGTGCCGGCGTCCGCGGCGAAGTGTTCGACACGGGCTTCAATCTCGCCCACGTCGATTTCGCGTCCCGCCCCCTCATCGAGCACGGAGGCTCGGTAGGCAGCGACTCGCACGGAGCAGCCACCTCCGGAATCTGCTTCGGTGATGGCACCGGCGACCCCACCGCCCGGGGCCTGCTCCCCGATGGTCAGGGGATCGTTGCCGCCTACAGCAACGTCGGCCTGACCGGCACCAACCGATACAACCACACCGCAGAACTGATCCAACCGCCATACTTCGCGGTGTTCCAGACGGCCAGCGTCGGCAGCGACCGGACCTACTACTACACCACCATCTCCGCCGATCATGACGCGATGCTGTTCGACTTCGACATCATTCACTGCCAGTCGCAAAGCAACGCGGGCGACCAGGACTCGCGGCCCCAGGCCTGGGCCAAGAACGTCGTCTCAGGCGGCGGCGTCTATCACTATGACACGCCCACCCTCGCCGATGACTGCTGGTGCAGCGGCGCCAGCATCGGACCCGCGTCCGACGGGCGCATCAAGCCCGATCTGTGCTTCTTCTATGACGACATCCGAACCACCACGACCGGGTCGCCGACGGCCTATACAAGCTCGTTCGGCGGCACCAGTGGGGCCACCCCGTGCATCGCGGGCTGCTTCGGGCTGTTCTTCCAGATGTGGTCCGACGGCATCTTCGGAAATGACGTCATCCCAGGCGGGTCGGTCTTCGACAACCGCGCGCACATGGCCACCGCCAAGGCGGTCATGATCAACACCGCCAGCCCCTATCCCTTCACCGGAACGGGCGATGACCTCACACGGGTCCACCAGGGCTGGGGCAGGCCCGACGTCCAGTCCCTCTATGACGTCAGAAACCGCATGTCCGTCATCGACGAGACCGAGCTGCTCGGAAACATGGAAACCGTCAACTACATCGCCTTCGTCGAGCCGGGGGCGCCGACGTTGCGGCTGACGCTCGTCTATACGGATCCACCAGGCCTTCCCATGTCGTCGCAGCACCGCATCAACGACCTTACGCTAAAGGTGACCTCGCCTACCAGCACCGTCTACTGGGGCAACAACGGACTGCTCGAAGGCCTCTGGTCAATACCCGGCGGTTCCGCCAATACCGTCGACACCGTCGAGAACATCTTCATCCAGAACCCCGACCCCGGCGTGTGGGACGTCGAGGTGATCGCCAGCGAGGTCAACCAGGACAGCCACGTCGAAACGCCCGAACTCGACGCCGACTTCGCGCTCGTGGTCAGTGGCGGGCTGCTGGCGACCTGCTCCTCCGAAGGCAGGATCAAGGTGGATAGGGTCAGGTACCCGTGCGACGGGACCGTCAGCATCCGCGTCGTGGACTGCGATGTGAACACCAACGACCTCGCCATCGAAACCACCACCGTCATCATCGACTCCACCACCGAACCGGGAGGCGAGACGGTCCTGCTCACGGAGACGGCGCCCCAGACGGCGGACTTCCGAGGCACTATCGATCTGAGCACCGTCGACAGCGCCGGAATCCTCCACGTTGCTGAGGGCGACACGCTGACCGCAACGTACATCGATGCCGACGACGGCCAGGGCAGCACCAACGTCACCGTCACGACCACCGCCGGCGTCGATTGCACCCCACCCGTGATCTCCAACGTTCAGACGATTGAGATCGGCCCGTTCACCGCGAGGGTGACGTTCGACACCGACGAGCCGACGCGCGGCTCGGTGCGCTACGGCGACTCGTGCGGCGCGCTAACGCAGAGCGCTTCGCAGGCCGGCTATGGAACCAGCCACTCGGTCCTGCTCTCAGGCCTCACTGAGAACTCCACCTACTTCTATGCCGTTGACGCCGAGGACGAAGCCACCAACATGACGACCGATGACAACGGCGGAACCTGCTATACGTTCAACACGCCGGACATCCCGAACTACTTCACCGAGCAGTTCGGCAGCAATGACCTCGCCAACCTGAGCCTGATCTTCGAGCCCGACGGGTCGACCGACTTCTACGCCGCCTGCGTCGAGCCGATCACCACGCTGCCGACCGATCCGGCCGGCGGGACCACGCTGAGTCTGTCCGACGACTCATACGCAACGGTCAACCTGACCGGCGGGGCCACCGTCTCGCTCTACGGCACGAGCTATGGCACGATATACCCCGGCAGCAACGGCTACCTCACGTTCACGGCCGGGGATTCCGACTACAGCGAAACGATCACCGACCACTTCGACACGCCCCGTGTTTCGGCGCTGTTCGACGACCTGAATCCGTCGTCCGGCGGGACGGTCAGCTACAAGCAGCTCGCCGACCGCGTAGCCGTAACCTGGGACGGCGTGTACGAGTACGGCACGACGAGCCCGAACACATTCCAGATCGAGCTGTTCTTCGACGGATCGATCACGATCAATTACCTGACCCTGTCCGCCTCCGACGGGATCGCGGGCCTGTCCGCGGGCGGAGGCATACCGCCGAACTTCTACCAGACGGACCTGTCGGCGATGGGGGCGTGTGGTCCCCGACCGCCGACGGCCCAAAGCGCGTCGGTCAGTACGGCCGTCGACGTGCCCGTGACCGTCACGCTCCTGGCGACCGACGACGGACTGCCGGTCGTCCCCGGTCAACTGACCTACATCGTCACGACCCTGCCGGGACACGGCTCGCTGACGGATCCCGGCAGCGGACCAATCACCAGCGTGCCCTACACCCTGGCCAACAACGACAACCAGGTGGACTACCAGCCGGACCCCGGCTACCACGCCACCGACAGCTTCGAGTTC
>CP070691.1:2983093-3010835 GCA_020353195.1 Phycisphaerales bacterium
TCGGCGGCTTGGCGTCAGGTGGAGAACCGGTAGCTGGGATGCTCCCGGCGCCAGCCGGGCGAGTCTGCAGGAACGAGATTGGAGGTATCTGATGCGATTGGCAAGCGTCATGGTGGCAGGATGTTGTGCGGTGGTGATATGGGGGACTGCGGTGCATGCCCAGGTGGACCCGCCTCAGAACCCGTCGGCGGCAGGGGGGGCGCTCGCCCGGCTTCAGGCCGATGTCCCCGAGGTGCAGGTGTATCGGCAAGACCATCGCATCACCCGCCTGTACGGCAGCCCCATGGGCGGCGGCCTGAGCCCGGAAGAGACGGGGCAGGAGTTCCTGGCGAACTACGCAGAGGCCCTGGGTACGACGGCGGACGACCTGGCACCGGCCGGCTCGCTTCGGGACGGAACGCACATCCAGCCGATGATGTACGACAGCCACACCACCCAATACAAGTTCTTCCTGGTCAGATACAGCCAGCACAGGGAGGGGATTCCGGTGTTCCGATCGGACCTGGGCCTGCTGGTTCGCAACGAGCCGGGGTTTCCGCTGGTGCTGGCGGCGTCCAGCCTGCGGGATCTCGGCGGTTTCGCGCTCGACAGCAGCTTGGCCGCCGTCTCGCTGACGCCGGCGGCCATGGACGCGACCGGCATGACGAGCTTCACGGAACCGGAGGCGGTCATCTGGGCCGGGGTTGACGACATGGACGTCGAGCCCGTGTTGGCGTTGACCTTCGTCGGCGAGAGCGGGTCGTTGGAGGGCCGTGACTACGAGAAGTGGCTCTTCGTCACCGATGCCGTCACCGGCGCGGTCCTGTACAAGGAGAACCGCATTATTCACACGGACGTAGTGGGTACCATCCGCGGCATGGCGACCAGCGGACCGAAGTCCGCCGAGTGCGGACCGGAGGTGCTCACGCCCATGCCCTACGCCACCGCCAGCATCCTGGGCGGTAACTCCGCCTACGCCGACGTGAACGGGCAGTTCACGATTCCGCACGCCGGCACCACGCAGGTCGACGTGGAGTCGCCGATGAACGGCCACTACTTCGTCGTGGACAATGTCGCCGGCGCCGAAGAGACGATCATACGACAGGTCACGCCACCGGGCCCGGTGGACATCGTCCACAACGTGTTCAACATGACCGAGGAGGTCCGGGCACAGGTGAACGCCTACATTCAGGCCAACATCGTGCGGGACTTCATCCTGGCCCAGAACCCCACGTACCCCACGATTGCCGGGCAAACGCACTTCCCGGTGAACGTGAATCGCACCGACGGATACTGCCCGGGCAACGCCTGGTACGACTACAGCTCCATCAACTTCTGCAGTTCCGGAGGCGGCTATCCGAATACCGCCTGGAGCGGCATCGTTCATCACGAATACGGACACCACGCGGTGGCCTGCGGCGGCAGCGGGCAGGACCAGTATGGCGAGGGCATGAGCGACTGCATGGCGATGCTGATCGCCGACGATCCGGTCATGGGCTACGGCTTCACCGGCGACTGCGATTCAGGCATCCGAACGGCGGACAACACGCTGCAATACCCGTGCAGCGGGGCGATACATTACTGCGGGCAGTTGCTGTCCGGATGCGTCTGGGACACCCGCCAGGAGTTGGAGATTACGAACCCCGGCACCGGCCTGGACATCGTCTCCGAGCTGACCGTCAACAGCATCCTGCTGCATAGCGGCGGGCTGATCACGCCGCAGATCACGATCGACTTTCTGACGCTAGACGACGACGACGGGAATATCGGCAACGGCACACCGCACCGCACCGAGATCTGCGCCGGGTTCGGCCTGCACAACATGGATTGTCCAGCGATGTCCACGGGCCTGAGCGTCATTCCGGCAACCGGTCTCGAATCGGAGGGACCGGGTGGCGGACCGTTCACCCCGGACAGCAAGATCTACACGCTCGAGAACCTGGGCCCTGGTGCGATAAACTACAGTGTGACCGCAACGGAGCCCTGGCTGACGATCACCAACGGCTCCGGCACGTTGAATAACATCGGTGACACCGTCGATGTCACGGTATCGATCAACGCCAACGCGAACGCCCTGGGCGACGGTCTGTATTCCGACACGGTCGACTTCATCAACCTCACCGACCACGTGGGCGACACGACGCGCGAGGTATCGCTGGCCGTCGGGATCCCCGTGGTCGTGCATGAGTGGCTGCTGGACACGGATCCCGGCTGGACGACCACCGACCAGTGGGCATTCGGAACCCCGACGGGCAGCGGCTCGTATAACGGCGATCCGACCTCCGGATACACCGGCAGCAACGTGTACGGGTACAACCTCTACGGAGATTACACGAACAACCTGCCGGCGCGGTATCTGACGACCACCGCGTTCGACTGCACAGGCCTGTTTGACGTGACGCTCAGGTTCCAGCGCTGGCTCGGGGTCGAATCCAACTCGAACTACGACGAGGCGACGATCGAAGCCAGCAATGACGGCAGCACCTGGACGGTGCTGTGGCGGGCCACGGACACGGGAAGCGCTATCGCCGATACTTCCTGGCAGCTTCAGGACGTCAGCCTGGCCGCGATCGCCGACGACCAACCCACCGTGTACGTCCGCTGGGGCATGGGGCCCACCGACGGCGGCACGACGTACCCCGGCTGGAACATCGACGACGTCCAAATCGTCGCGATCGGCGGCACGCCGCCGGCACTGAGTATACTGTTCCCGGGCGGTGTGCCCGAGCACCTACAGCCCGGCGTGCCCACAACGTTTACCGTTCAGATTGTCAACGGAGGCGAGGATTACGTACCGGGCACGGGTCTACTGAACTATCGCTACGACGGTGGGACGTTCCTGACGTCGCCTTTGGCGCCGCTGGGCGGAAACCTCTATGAAGCAACGTTTCCGGCTCCGGATTGCAGCGCGACGCCCGAGTACTACATCAGCGCCCAGGGCGACGGCGGGTCCACGGTGATGAATCCGTCAGGCGCGCCGGGCACCGTCTTCACCGCAGCTGTCGGGACGTTCACCACCGTCATCAGCGACAACTTCGAGACCGATCAGGGCTGGACGGCGGTGAACCTCGGGGCAACGAGCGGAGATTGGCAGCGGGGCGTGCCCGTTGACGATCCCGGCTGGGACTACGATCCCGCCGCCGACTCCGACGGGAGCGGGCAGTGCTATCTCACGCAAAACCAGATAGGCAACACCGACGTGGACGATGGTGCGGTCCGCCTGATATCACCGACGCTCGACCTGTCGAGCGGCGGAGTCACGATCAGCTACGACTACTTCCTCCGCCTGACCGATACGGGCGGCGGGGTCGATCACCTGAAGGTGGAGATTGACGGCAACGACGGTGCCGGTCCGTGGACCGAAATCGCCCGGCATGACACCGACGGTGGCTTGGGCTGGCGGCACGACGTGATTGATCAGGCCGACCTTAACGCCGCCGGGGTCACACTGACGTCGACGATGAAGCTCCGCTTCGACACGAACGACGCGGACCCGCAGAGCATTAACGAATCAGGGCTCGATGCGTTCTCCATCACGAGCTTCGTTTGTCTTCTGCACGGCGACGGTGATTTCGACGACGACGGCGATGTGGATCTGAAGGACTTCAGTTCGTTCCAGGAGTGTTTCGGTCAGTTGGCGGGTCCGGCGTGCGAAGCCGGGAACATGACGGGCGGCGACACCATGATCGACCTTGCCGACTTCGACCTGTTTGCCGCGGCGCTGTCCGGGCCCTGACGGGGCGGCTGCCGTGCACAGACAACCGCAAGTTGACCGCGGCCGACGCCGGCGGATGCTCCCCGCGCGCGGGAAGGTCCGACGAAAGCCTTGAACCGGTGGACACGCGAACCTCTTCAGGAGGCAAGGAAGTCCGCCGCGCCACCTGGAAAGGAATCCTGCGGTGCAACTGCCAGCGCTGACGCGGCGGCTGATCGGCCGGCTCCTGCCGGTTGCCCTTGTCGCTGGCGGATGCCGCGCGCACCCGGCTCACCTCGCGATTTCGCTTGTCGAGGGCTACGCGGATGCCAGGGAGGTCCAGGAGCGCGGCGGGCAACTCGTCGGTCAGCCGTTCGAGAGCGCCGACACGATGTTCGGGGCCCGGCACGACACGCTTCACGATCACGAGACCACCCGCAGACTGCTGGTGTATCCCGAGCACAAGGGCCGGGAAGGTGAGACCTTCTTCATGGTGGACGTCGGCCCCTCCGGGCGGATCGTCAACCTGCTGAAAGTGAAATTCAACATCGAAGGCGTCACCGATCTGCACCAGAACAAGGAGATCCGGGCTGCGGTGGCGGGCAGATCGCGGTCGCACGTGGAGACGTCCACCCGACTGGGCCAGCCGCTGCTCGTGCTCCACAGCGAGGAGAACGGGCAGACCATCTGCGTGCATGAGCCGCAGGGCCTGATCCCCAAGACCTACACCGACTACTGCCTGCTGTGGTACGACGCGCGCACCAAGCGGTGCACGGATAACGCGATGCTCGGGGTCATCGCCGGCTTCGCCACAGACAGACTCGAGGTGGTACACCACCAGGAGGAAGGCATTCCCGCGTCGCAACCGTCGTCAATGCCTGCCTCGCGGCCGATCAGAAGCGGTAGCGAAGCGCGTAGGTGATGTTCCAGCCGTTGTATTCCTCCGGGCGATAGAAATGAAACGTGTAGTGGCCGGAAACCACGAATCGCCAGTCCGGGTTGATGGGAAACTCCCACCCGGCGCCAATCAGATAGCTGAATAACCAGTCTTCGATCTTCTGCTCGTCGGTGTAAAGCGGCAAGGGAGCGAGGGCGAGTTTGCCCCAGCCCTTGGCCCGGACATAGCCGACCTCGAAACCGGTGAGAACGTACGGGCGGCTGGTCCGCAGGGTCTCCCAAAACCCGCCCCGGCCGCTGTGGTCGGCGATGCCGAACGGATAGATGTCGGCGGTCAGCCCCGTGTAGTAGATCAGATAGTCGAAGTTCACCTCGAGGTTCAAGTTGGCCCAACGCTGCTTGTCCCGATCGCCGCCGGCGCCTCCGCCGAAGTAGAAGTTCCACGTCAGCCAGTCGTTCTCTCGCCGTCCCACTCCCAGATAGCCCGTGTCCAGGAGTCCGGCTGACTTGCGGTCGAGGGGCGTCATGGGACTTTCGAAAGTGCCCAGCACGTCAAGACACAACGGCAGGTTCAGTCGCCGGTCGAGCCGCTCCTTCGTACTGCGCAGCCGGGTCCAGCCCTGGCGAAACCCGAAGTCGAGGTACCAGTATTCGTCTCCCTTCGTCGTCGGAGGCACGAAACCCCGGCGATCACGCTCGAAGGCCTCGAGATCAGGCTCGTACTCGTCTTCCTGCGTTTCGGTCACCACGTCGTCAGACGAATGGGGGGGATCGTCATCGACCCGGAGAAAGAGCGGCAGGGCGGATAGGTCGTCTTCCAAAGGTCGCGTTGATCGATCGGTCGTTTCGGTGGCCACGAGCAGCGACCGGGTCGGCGGGAATTGGAACGACTCCAACGGCTTGCCGGTGCCGGAAGCGCAGTTTGAACAACCGGTGGCGACGGTCAGCACGACGAATGACGAATGCCTCACGGCGTGACGCAGGAAACCGAGGCACCGTCGACCGCGCGCCGATCGTGAGCTGCTGCCGGTTCCTTTTCGTGGCTCGCTGTTCGCCATGCGTTGATCGCTGTCCACCGCTGTGCTTCCGCTCTCTCACGGTTGCGGTTCGGATCTCGGGTGTTGCTGTGCCGCTCCCTTACGGTCGCGGCTCGGATCTCGCTACTCGTATTCGTTCATCTGGTCCGCCCACGCGTGCGGATCCAGCCAACGAAGCCCGGCGGCAGCCGCGTCGCCGAACAACGCCCACTGAAAGCCCGGGCCACGGGGGCCGTCATTCCCGATGCTCAACGTCGGTGGCAGGAAACAGATCAGCTCGGAGTGGCTGTCGTCGCCGAAGGTCCCGCGGCTGCCGTCGATTTCCCGACCCCATCGTCCGGCGAACCGCATCCACGCGAACGGTGAGTCCGCCGCCAGGATCGAGAAATTCGGCAACTGCACGACCTGGCACCGAATCGAGTCGGGCGGGGCTTTGGGGAGTTGCGAGACTGCGACGCCCGGGGGCAGGACGGCAGTGCCGTCACCGGTCGGCCTTTCGACGGCATCGCAGATGTAGACGGTCGGTCGTGGATCGAAATGGGTCGCATGGGACCCCAGGCCCACGTACAACACCCGGTGATCGCCAACACGCTGAACCGCGTCCGCCGACCACAGGGCCATCTCGCCGCCGTCGAGCAGATCGGGGTCGACTGCGAGGAAGGCCGACAGGCTGTCCGAATCGTCCGGGGACTCATTCCGCAACCGCTCCACCACTTCGGGCGAATACTGATCGTGTTGGGCCAGCGCGATCCGGGACGGCGCTGCGGACCATTGCCAAGGCTCTTCACCGTCGAAGAGGATGGCCACCCCCTCCCAGTCGCCCTGATGCGAGTTACCGGTGGGCTCGTACTCTCTCCAGTCGCTGGCGGCATAGAAGAACCAATACCCGATGGCCAAGCCCCGGTTCGTTCGGTGAACGCTGGCGTAATACACCGCGTCGCTTGCACCAGCCTCCGGCATCGCCCGAAACTCGATGGCCGCTTCGCTTCGCGTGAACTGCCGCACCAGATGACGGGCAGACCCGAAGTCCCAGTCCACGATTGCCCCGCCGACGGACACGCGGCCCCGATCGAGGGCGGTGCCCACCGGTTGCGGGTGGTATCGTTCGTCGGCGGCCAGAAGGAGGACCGGGGCAAACGACTCCACAAGCATCTGGCGCGATTCGATTGCCTCGCCACCGGAGGTGTGCAACTCCCACGACGCGACATCGGCATCCGTTACCGGCGGATGGTCCGCCAGCACCGCGATATCCACCGGTGGCGAGGGCAGGGCGATTGCACCGTCGGCAGGTTCCACCCAGACCCGCACGCCATACAACCCGGGTGTGGTCGGGCCGATTACGGGCGCATCGAACGTTCGATCGTCGTCAGTTTCCTTGTCGATGCGAACGGCTCCGGCCGGCGCCGGCCACCGTTGACTCAACGGCGCATCATCCGCCGCGTAACCGCTCATCCCGTCGCGAACTTCGTAGAAGACGTCGTAGGCACCGGGATTCGCGCGAAGTCCGATCTGGAATGTGACCGGTTCGCCGACCGCGAGCCGATCGTAGGTCACGTGAGTGATCTTCGTGAACCCCGGCCCTGAAGAGCGGGCGGAACTCCCGTCATCGAAGGACGTCACACTCGTACGGGGTGCCGGAACAACGTCGGCCCGCTCCGACCCGCACCCGCCGAGAAGGGGACCCGTCAACAGGAAATGGCCCAGCGCGAAACACACGAGCGCGGCGAACGGGTGAACGGGCCTCGCCCACCCCTTACCTCCATTCTCCCGTCCGGTGTCGCCATTCGCCATTCGCTCGTCACCGTTTAACTTCCCGGCGCCGCTACTTCATCAAGTCCTGGAGCGTGACGTACAGGAACAAGGTGATAATCAAAGCGAGTCCCACCACCTGAGTGGCCATTTGAATCTTGATGCTGATCGGTGAGCCTTTGACTTTCTCGATGATCAGGAAGATCATGTGCCCGCCATCAACGATAGGAAGTGGCAGGAAGTTGATCACGGCCAGGTTGGCGGAGATCATCGCCAGGAAGAACAGCATTTGTGGCCAGCCTGCCTGCGCGACCTGCCCGCCGATCTTGACGATGCCCACGGGCCCGGAAATGTTCTCCACGCCGACACTGCGCGAGAAGATCATCCGTTTCATGATCACGTAGACCTGCAGCACGAAATAGTAGGTCTTCTTCGCCCCGACTCCCATGGCGGATAGCGGGTTGGTCTCGCGGATCGTCTTCTGTTCCTGAGCAAACCCCAGATCCATGGTGTACATGATTCGGCCCAGCCAGGGGTCGAGCATGTCCTCGGTCACCGCCAGCTCGACCGTCTGAGGCTCGGCGAGGAAATGGTCGAGATAGCGCACCTCGACCGTCTGGCCTGCGGCATCCTTCAGCAGGGCGCGCGTCCCCACGGGATGCGATGCCGAAATGTAACGCTCAATCTCCTGCTCCGTAGCGCGAATCCCGTAGGTCGTTTTCTTCTTGATGCCCTGTTCGCCGTTGATGGCGAGAATCCGGGCCTGCGGGCCCAGTCCCAGCTTCGTCCGAATCGACTCGGGGACGGCCAACTCGCACGTCCGCTCCGACGCACCGTTGCTGACGTAGGCCAGAGTGACACTGCGGCCCGCGTTGACGCGCAGCTGTTCCACGAGCTGGACCCATCGGGACACGGGGACGCCGTTGACCTTCGTAATCAGGGCCCCGGGCGGAATGCCCGCAGCCGATGCTGGCGTGGGTTTGCCGTCGGCTTCGGCGACGATCGCGCCGATACGCGTCACGTTGTCCGCAAGGAAGTCGAAACTGGCGCCGATCCGGGGCAGGCCCGGACCGTAACCGGAAAACGCACGCGCGATCTTCTGGGCCAGCGTCCGTTTGACCCTTGGACGGATGATCAGGCTCAGTTCCTCCCCGGTCGCGGGACGAAGGACACGGACGGGGACGTCCCGCTCGGACGTGTCGAAAACGTCGGGACCATCGTTGACCTTACGACGACACACGCTGGCCGTTTCTTTGATGATCTGGCTTCTCGTGGGATACCCGACGTCGCCCCACTTGAGGATGACGTCGCCGACCTCGAGGCCGCCCAGCCAGGCCCGACCTCCCGGCTCCACGAAATCCACTCGTGCCAACGGCGTCAGTCCCAGCACGTCGACAGTGCCCCGCCGGGTCAGGCCGCGCGGCTTGATCACGAGCCGAGACGGAATCGACAGCTCGACGCGCCGAGTCGGAGAATCCTCGTCGTCGGGGTCAGCCGGACGCTCAACAATCACGCGCGATTCGATCGTTGGCTTGAAGCCCATCATGTAGATCAGATCGTTGGCATTCTCGTCGGTAACTTCTTTTCCGTTGATCGACACGACCTTGTCACCAAAGCGCGGGGCGTCTTCACGCTTCGGGTCGAAGTCGGGGCCGACAAGCACCACTGTCCGTGTCAATGCGGGCCCGATGCCGATCTGCTGAACACTCTTCTCCTCAGTGTTGATCGGGATGACGTCGACCGTCTTTGACGTTCCCTTGCGATCAACCGTGAACTCCATCTCCTCGAGGGGCTCGGCCAGGACAATGGCCATCGTGAGCTCTTTGAAGTCGCGGATCGGCTTGCCGTCGATCTGCTTGATCACGTCGCCGTGGAGGATTCCGGCCTGGTCCGCCGGGCCGTTCGGGACCACGTAACCGACCTTGGTCACCTGGGAGGGGAGCCCGATCATGAATACGATGGCGAACAGCACGCCCGCAAACAGCAAGTTCATGACCACGCCGGCGGAGATCACGACCATCCGCTGCCCGACCGATTTGTTCGAATACGCGCGGGGGTCGTCCTTGACCATCAGTTCGCCCGACTTGTCAACCTCGAAATCCTCCTGCCCCAGCATCTTGACGTACCCGCCCAGGGGCAGGACGTTGAACGAATAACGCGTCTCCCCGCGCGTGAACCCCCAGATCTCCCGGAAGAAGCCCACCGCGAACTTCTCGACCCGGATACCGCACCACTTGGCGACCAGAAAATGTCCCAGCTCGTGCACGAAAATGACGGCCGAGAAGCCCATGAAAATCAGGACGTAAGGCCAGATCGCCGCCAGCAAGCCCGGCGAATCCACCAGCGCCGCGATGTGCGACAGAGGATTTGTCAGCATGTCGTACATCCGACGACCTCGTTTCGCGCCCACCGATCCGCCGCCAGAAGATCCTGCAATGAAGGATCAGCCAAAAACGAGTGGCGACCCAACGCCTGCTCGGTCACCTGGACGATCTCCGGAAACCGGATCTCCCCTGCCCGAAACAACTCCACTGCCGATTCATTAGCCGCGTTCAACACCGCCCCCGCGGTTCCGCCGCGCCGGGCCGTCTCGTGCCCCAGTCGCAAAGCCGGAAACTTCTCGGGATCCGGCGGCTCGAAATGCAGCCGCCGGTGCGCCGACAGGTCCAGCGGCTCCGACGGGCAGGGCAAACGGTCCGGATACGTCAAGGCATACTGAATCGGCGTCCGCATGTCCGGCGAACCCAGCTGCGCGATCATCGACCCGTCGCAAAACTCCACCAGCGAGTGCACCACCGACTCCGGATGGACGAGCACGTCGATCCGCTCCGGCGGAAGATCGAACAACCACCTCGCTTCGATGATCTCGAGTGCCTTGTTCATCATGGTGGCGGAGTCGATCGTCACCTTCGGGCCCATGTCCCACGTGGGGTGGTTCAGGGCGTCCTCCAACGTCGCGGCGGCAATACGCTCAGCGGCCCAGGTGCGAAACGGCCCGCCCGAGGCGGTCAGGTAGATCCGCTTCACCTCGGCACGCTTCCCGGCCTGCAACGCCTGGAAGACCGCCGAGTGCTCGCTGTCAATCGGGATCAGCGATGCACCGGTCCGCCTGGCCAGGGGGGCGATCAGCCCCCCGGCGATCACCAGCGTTTCCTTGTTGGCCAGCGCGACCTGCCGGCCGAGTTCGACAGCCCGCAAAGTCGCAGGCAGACCAGCAGCGCCGACTACCGCCGACACCACGCAGTCGCAAGCGACCGAATCGACCAGTTCAACCGGCGCGTCAGGGCCCGCAAGCACCCGGACGCCGCCGCCCACCGCCGACCGCAGAGGGTCGGCCGCCTGGACGTCGCTGATGGCCACCGCCTGCGGGTTCCAGTATCGGGCCTGCTGGGCCAGCCGCTGCCAGCGCGACCCCGCGGCCAGGCCTACCACCTCGCAACGGTGCCCCAGACCGGCTAACACTTCCAGAGTGTTCTGGCCGATGGAACCTGTACAACCAAGTAGAAGGACGCGTTTTTTCATCGTCAGTGGTTGTCTGGGCTGGATCTACGACGGGTCCCGCAACAGACCGGAACATAATAGGGGCAGAGGCAGGCCGCGACAAGCGGCGAATCCAGACCCAAATTGCCCCGCCCGCCGACACGACCTATAATCGGCATCCGGACCCATTGAAGTGCAGGAGGCGCATCTGAAGAATCAAATGAGGCGCGAAACACTTGTAAGCGGCCGGATCTTCTCCGTCGAGCGCCGGTGGTATCCCCGGAACGGCGGCGGGACGCTCATGCGCGAAATCGTCGTGCACCCCGGAGCGGTGACCGTCTTACCGATGCTGGCGGACGGGTCGGTGGTCATGATCCACAACTTCCGACACGCGGTGGAGCAGGAGCTGCTCGAGCTGCCCGCCGGAACGCTGGAGCCCGGCGAAGCCCCCGCCGCGTGTGCCGCCCGCGAACTGGAGGAGGAAACCGGCTATTCCGCCGCGCGAATCGAGCCCCTGTGTGAATTCTTCACCACACCGGGCATCACCAATGAGCGGATGCTCGTCTTCGTCGCTACGGAGCTGACGAAGACCAGGCAGAACCTCCAGGGCGACGAGCAGATCCGGGTCGAGGTCATGCACCCCGCCCGGCTGCAGGAGATGCTCGTCGGCGGCCGGATCCGCGACGGCAAGACGATCGCGGTGCTCAGCACCTTTTTTCTGCGGAATCGAGCCTAGCCTATGGGTTACCAAGACAGAGAGTACGCGAAGCGCCCCCCTTGGTCGGACCGGGGCTCCAGCTTCAGGCGCGGCGGCGGGCTCTGGGGTGGAAGCATCGTCAAGAGGCTGCTCCTCGCAAACATCGTCATGTACCTCTTATGCTACATGACGCCTCTGGGAGCCGCCATCCGGGGGACCGACCCGACGCTGGGCAGGGTCAGGGCACCCGACGGTACCGTGCACGTAGTCGAGATCGAACGGGGCCGACCGGGCTACTGCGAGATGATCACATCCAAGGTTCTACACGGCCAGGTCTGGCGCCTCATTACCTCGCAGTACCTCCACGCGAACCAGATGCACATCATCTTCAACATGATCGGGCTTTACTTCCTGGGCCAGGCGCTGGAACGGGTGTGGGGGAACCGGAAGTTCTTCGTGATTTACACGACCTCGGGTATTTGCGGAAACCTCGTTCTGTTGGGCGCCGGCGTGATCGGCTGGATCAACCCCGACGTCCCTGCCGTCGGGGCATCAGGCTGCATTCTGGGGCTGCTCGGCGCCGCCGCGGTGATGTTCCCGCACGCCGAGGTCTACGTGTACATGCTGTTCCCCATCAAGATACGTACGGCCGCGATCATCTTCGGCTTGATGTACGTCTATAACGTCTACTCGCGGGGACACAACTACGGCGGTGACCTGTGCCATCTAGCCGGCCTCGTGTTCGGGGCATGGTACGCCTGGCGGGGCGAAGCCTGGTGGAGACAGTCGGGGTTCCACAGAACACTGACCGGCGTTGCCCGCTCGGGCGGCGGGTTCGGGCGGGCGAGACGCGCGTCGCCCAACCCGGGCGCGTGGGAGAAGAAGATGCGACAGCACGCCGTCGATAACGAAGAGATCGACCGGATCCTGGCGAAAGTCCACGACGGCGGAATTTACTCGCTGACCGCAGCGGAAAGACGGACCCTCACCGAAGCGTCCGAGCAGCAGCGAGAGCAGGACCAACGCGCCAGGCGCGGCTGGTAACGCCCGGGCTGCGCAACCACTCGATGGCAGAAACTGACACGCCTGGGGCTAACGGTTTTGGGGCCCGCCGCGGCCGGAATATCAAGCATGGCGCGATTCCTGGAGAACCCGATCAACTGGTCATTCGGCGCCGGACGTTTGTTCGGAATCGCCATCCGCATTCACATGCTGTTCGTCCTCGGCGCTGTCGTTGTATTCGCGCGAGCGTTCGCGGGCGATGGCGATGTCATGCGCCCCAGCCCCGTCGAGACTCTCGGCCAGATCAGTCTGCTGTTTCTGATCGTCCTGCTGCACGAGTTCGGCCATTGCTTCGGCTGCCGGAGCACGGGGGGAACCGCTGAGGAGATCCTGATGTGGCCCCTGGGCGGGTTGGCCACGGTCGCGCCCCCGCACAACCCCCGGGCTCATCTGATCACCGCGTTGGCGGGACCGGCCGTCAACGTCGCCTTCTGCGTGGTGACGGCTGTCGTGCTGATCCTGTGGACCGGCGGCAACTTCGGGGCGGTACCCTGGAATCCGTTCCACCTGTTCAGACCGCTTTCGTACGCCGGGTTTGACGCATGGGCAGCCCAGAAATGGCTCGTCGTGTTTTTCGGACTGAACATGCTCATCCTTCTGTTCAACCTGGCGCCCGTGTTTCCGCTCGACGGGGGGCGCGTGCTGCAAGCGCTGCTGTGGCCGAGGAAGGGCTTCCACGCTTCGATGATGCTGGCCAGCGGCGTCGGCATGGTCGGGGCCATCGGCTTTGCGGTGATCGGGCTCTTCTCCGGCGCCGTCATGTTGTTCTTCATCGCGGTGTTCGGGTATTGGACGTGCTGGCAGCAGCGGCAGCAGCTGAAGATGGGCGTGGTCAGTGAGGGCGGCGAGTTCGGATACGACTTCTCACGGGGCTACGCGGCGTTCGACGAACCAGCCGATGGTGCCCAGGCCCGCCCCTCATTCTGGCAACGCCGTCGTGCGAAGAAACAGGAGGCCCGCCACCGACGCGAGCAGGAGCGAGTCGAGGCCGAGCGCCGCCGCATCGACGCCATCCTCCGCAAGATCTCCAGCCACGGGATCGATTCCTTGACGCCTAAGGAACGGCAGCTACTGCAACGTGAAAGCCATCGACAGGCCTCGGGCGACCACAAGGGCCGTTGAGCCCACAGTAAGGTGCGCCTGGTCCGCCCTTGGGTAAGGGCATCGCGCCCGGACGGCTTTACCTGTGCCGCCCGCCGGGTGTATCATCGTTCGCCGCGACGGGCCCGTAGCTCAGCGGTTAGAGCAGTCGACTCATAATCGATTGGTCGCAGGTTCGAATCCTGCCGGGCCCAGTCATTTCGGATTGCTCCGATTCACTTCCAGGTCCTGCTTCCGGGGTCGTTTTGCCTGTTGGGGGACATGGCTCGTTGACACGCTAACTGCGCTATGGCACCCGGAAACGCACGCTTCCGTGCGGTTTCGTGCCGAGTAGGGCGCCCGGTGAATCGCAGCGTCTTTACGGGGGGAGGCACGGACACTCTCAAGGGGTACAGCCGCATCCCGCGGCAAGGCGCGGCCGCCCGCAAGTCGGCTTGGAGGCACACCGTCGCCGGGCACGGAAACCGCCAGCAGTAGTGCCGTTGTCAGCCAGCGCGCCAACCCGGCGGGCGAACGTCTGACGACGATCAGCCCGGCCAGGCCAAACAGAAACAGCCCAGCCGGCTCCGGGATGACGGCGATCCACGCTTCCTCACCAAGCGGACCGATGCCCTCACCCACGATTGTCGCTCCGTCCGCGACTCGCGCTTGGAAAGAGAGGCCTCATGCGATAGAATGAGGATCACGAATGCGGTAAATGGGGACTCTCGGTTCAGAGCTTGCTGAGCTAACCGCCCAAGGGGAAAGGACAAGATCCCATGCCTTACGTACTACCTCGGTTGAGCGCCTGCGCCACCTTTGTAGCACTCGCCGCTCTGCTCGCCCCGGCTTCGGCCCAGATCATCACCGTTGACAATGCCGATCCCGAGTTCACGATCCTATACGGCACGTGGAATACGGGGGCGTACCGCGTGCCGCACGGAGATAATTATCGTTGGGCGGAGACCACGGATTTCGGCGGGGGGCCGGCCGAGGTCGAGTGGCGTCCGAACCTGCCGCAGGCCGGGGAATACCAGGTTTCCATCTGGTACGTGCAGGGCACGAATCGAGCCGACAACGCTCCCTTCACCGTCCACCACGCGGACGGGTCCACGCCGGCAACGGTGAACCAGCAGATCAACGGCGAAACCTGGTACGTGCTCGGTTCGTTCCAGTTCGATTCGGGCACCGGGGGCTACGTGACCCTAAACAACGACGCTCACCCGAATGTTGTCATCGCCGACGCCGTCCGCTTCACGTGGACCGGCAGCCTGGTCCAGTTGAGCATGGCCGTCACACCTCCCGGCTCGGGCACGACCATGCCGGCCGAAGGCGGCCCCTACAACAAGATCGTGAACGAGGTCGTACCCATTTCCGCCACCGCGGCGCCCGGATACGCGTTTGACCACTGGGAGGTGTCCGCCGGATCGCTTCCGGCCAGCCCCACGTCGCCGCAGACCACGGTCACGATGGATCAAAGCAAGACGGTGACCGCGGTGTTCGTCACGGCCCCCCCCGTGGAACTCACCATGGCCGTCACGCCTCCCGGCTCCGGGACCACCACGCCGGCCGAAGGCGGCCCGTACACGAAGCTCGCCAATGAAGTCGTGCCCATATCCGCCAGCCCAGTGGAAGGGTACCAGTTCCACCACTGGGAGGTGTCCGCCGGTTCGCTCCCGACGTCGCCGTCATCCCCCACCACGACGGTGATCATGGATCAGACCAAGACGGTGACCGCCGCCTTCGTCCAGGGCAGCGCCGAGACAAGCTTTCGGGCTTTCTGGGCCGACGCCTTTAACATCGGATTCAAGAGCACGGCGCAGATCGATGAGATGGTCTCCCTGGCCGTGACAGGCAACTACAACGCCATTATCCCGGAGGTCATGGCTTACCAGGACAACATCGGCAACGGGCATGGAGCCTATTGGAACTCCAGCATCCTCCCCAAGGCCAGCGATATCATCGGCGATATCGATCCGTTGGCCTACCTCGTTCAGCAGGCCCACGTCAACGGCATCCAAGTTCACTGTTGGCTGGTGTCGTTCCGCGTGTGTACCTCCTGGCCGCCGAGCGGAAACACCATCATGTCGGCCCACCCCGAGTGGCTCATGGTTCCCCGGTCCGACATGGGGGGCGGGCCGGCGGTGGTCGACGGCAAGTACACACTTGATCCCGGGTCACCGGACGTTCAGGATTACCTGGTCAGCATCGTGCGGGAACTCTGCACCAACTATGCAATTGACGGCATCCACTGGGATTACATTCGCTATACGACGACTGACGCCGGGTACCCGGCCGACACCGGCTATGCCGGTTCGAGCCTGGCCCGGTTCCAGCAAATCACCGGACGGACCGACACGCCAGATACGAGCGACGCACAATGGTGCGATTTCCGCCGCCGCACGATCACGGAGTTCGTGCGCCGCGTAATGTTTGAAGTCGCAAACGCTGACAATCCTCGGCAACCCCTGCGGCACACGGCCGCCCTGATTACCTGGGGCGACGCGCCGTCTGACTTCACCGATTCCAGCGCCTACAACATCTTCCAGAACTGGCGCCATTGGCTGGAGTTCGGCTATCTCGACGCGGGCATCCCCATGACTTACTACCGGGAGCACAATCCGCCGCATGACCAGTGGTACCGCAACTGGGTCGATGCGTCGATCGGCTGGCGCTACAACCGCCATTTGTACACCGGACCCGGCATTTACCTGAACACGTTTGAAAACAGCATCACGCAGATGCAATACGCGCTGGATGCCGGGGCCGACGGTCTATCCACCTATTCGTACACAGGCACCGGAGGCGGCACGTCCTGGTACGCCTACGTGGCCGCCAACCTGTTCACCCAGCCGGTTGCAATTCCCGACATGGAGTGGCGGAACCCGCTGGACGCCGTGGACGGCACGATCTACGGGCGTGTGACCGACGGCGCGACTGGCCAACCGATTGACGATGCCCTGATCCTCGTCAACGGTGGCTCTTCCGGCGTGCGTACGGATGGCAACGGTTACTACATCCTGACCCAGAAGCCGGCCGGCGCTTTGGGCGCCACGTACGCGATCGGAGCCCGGTACGATGGATATGCCGACGTCATCCGGCCGGCCGTCCTGGTCGAACGGGCCGGATTCACCGAGGCCAATCTCGCCCTGGGCGATTGGCTGCCGGGAGACTACGACGTTGATGGCGACGTGGATCTCGACGACTACAGCTACTACGCTCCCTGCATGACCGGTCCGCAAGGTGCCCCACTTGCGGCCGGATGCGATGTGTTCGATTTCGACCTCGATGCGGACGTCGACCTGATCGACTTCACCGACTTTCAGGAAGCGGCCGCCGACTAACGGCCAGGAACATGCGCTACTCTCGTTTCTCGCTCTCTGCGGGTTGACTGCGGCGAGGCAGAAGCGAGGGCAGGGGCCAACAACAAACACAATTCAGAATCGCGGGCCGTCCGTCGTCGCGGCGCCTCGTTCGGTCCGGTTCACACTACCATCCACTTCGGGCTTGTCTTGGCGAGGCAAATGGGAAACGTTGGTAGACAGGAGGCGATGGGAATTCTCATCTCTGCAATTCAGCGATACGAGAAGGTCGAGGTTGGCTGTTTCGAGGTTGGAAGAATGAACCCGTAGCGACTGAACAGTCCGCTCTCATAGGGATACCTGGTCTCCACGACGGCAGGAGCGAAGTTGGCATCGCGGAGCGGGCCACAGGTCGGAAACTCACACCGGATGAGGTGTCAGAGTTCCGGTTCAAACAAGGGCTGCAAATCGTGAAGGACCAGCTTCTGTCATGGGTGTGGCTGATGCTGCAAAAGACCGCGCTGGTCTGGAATCACCTTGAGCTCCCCGACGCCTAAGGCATCCACATATGCGAGCAATGGTCCCGCCTACTGGGCGCCTTGAGAGAGACTTCGCATTTCAGCGTGCTGGCTCCGTTGGCGACTGCCGGTGATGAGCTTCGGATTGCCGCGGGCACATATACGCCAGCCGCCCCAGTGGACCGCGGACGGCCGGCTGGCACCTCATCTAGGCAGTCGGCGTCTGGGTGGCTGTGCAGGCGTTGGCAAACCCGATTCAGACGGGTGGGAGGTGGACGCCAATGCGGCAGTCCTTGGCAGCCGGGCAAAGGGTGACGACTCTTGCCCACGGCTTCACAACTGGCGTCAGAAACGTTGGATGACAGGAGCCACCACGTAAGCTGCCACATTTCAGTAAGGATTTGTAGATCACGGCAAATGTTCCGTCACAGATCCGAATCACATCCCAGGGTGAAGGTCTCGGACGAACCGAGCCCGGAGCGCAACCGACGGGAGACGAGACAATCAGAGCCCCGAGCGCAAGCGAGGGGACACAAGGGGCGCGAAACAATCAGAGCCCCGAGCGCAAACGAGGGGACACAAGGGGCGCGAAACAATCAGAGCCCCGAGCCCGAGCGAGGGGCCTCAGACGGCTGGTGGGCGATCCCCACCCAACGAAGAAACAGTGACCGGTGAGCCCACGTAGCCAAACGAAGCACTCACCGGCCAGGCCTCGCCCGGGCGGTAAGTCTGCGCGCCCGCAGCGATGGCCTCGTCACTGTAACACAGACCGACTCGAAAGGAAGTAGACGCGAAATACCCCATGCTGCACCACGAACCCTCTGCGAGAAGAGGAAATGAACGACATGCGGCCCCATGCAGTCTCGAAACCGGGCTCCTCGCCCGTTTCCGGCACCGGCCCGCTGGGCGTCTGGTGGGAGCTAACTCGGTCCCAGCGCACGCTGTGCCTGTTGGCCGGGCTCTGGCTCTTCAGCGGGCTGGATCTGTGCATGAGCATCTCTGCCTGGCGAAACGGGCTGCTGGATTCGGTCACCGAATGCAATCCCTTCGCCGCTCTCATGATACCCTTCGGCCCATGGGCCCTGCTGGCCTATAAGCTCGTGCTGACGGTCGCTGGGTCGCTGACACTGGTCATCTATCGGCGTCGTCGGATCGCCGAGCTCACCTCCGCCGCGGTCCTGATCGTCTACGCTCTCGTGGCCTTCGAGTGGAAGCTGTTCTATGGCATCTGCGCGCGGTCGCGGGAAGTCTCGCTTGGCGTCGGCGAATTCTGCGACTCGGCCGACCGGATCGGATACGTGACCTTGGGTTGCGCAGTGACCCTTCTGGGGCTCTGGGGAGCGTTCACTCGTCGCGGTGGCGAACCGACGGCCGTCTTGATTCGGACGACGCGCAGTCGTGCTCCAGTCAAGCTGCGTTGGGTGGCCGTAACGGCGACCGGGACATGTCTGTTGCCGCTCTGCTGCTCCCCGGCTCGCTCCGAGTGGCAGCACGCGAGGGAGGCACTCCACGGAACGATTTACTTCCGCGACTGCTTGGACCCGAACGGGCCGCTGTGGCGCATGAACGCGGACGGGAGCGACAAGACCGCGCTTCCGCCGGGCGTGCGCGGCGAACCCAGCGGCCAACTGCACGGTGACTGCCGCTGGTTCCTCGATGCACGCGGGATCCCCGGTGCGACCTACCCGGACGGCGGTCAGCGTCGGGAGCTGTTCGCGGTCCGATCAGACGGGCTGAGCGTCCAACTCACCGAGCAGTCCGACCTGGAGCCTTCGCCGTTTGCCGCCCGTTGGCCCGTCCATGCCGCCGACCGGATGATCTCCTGGGTCGCCCGCCGCTGGGATCATACGGGCCAAGTCATCGAGGGGGGCATCTACGCGGGCACCGTCATTTTCAGTGACGACGGCCAAGTGCTCGGGCTCGTCGAACAACCCCGCGATCCTCTCGTGCGACTCGAGCTGGTAGACATCTACGATTCCCATACTTGGTGGCGGACCTCGGTTCCCGCCATCTACGATCACCACTGGTCGCCCGACGGAGCGGCGATCGTGTACGAATCGACGCGGAGCGAACTGTTCATCGCCGATCTGCGCGCGCGACGGACGACTTGCCTTACTACCGGGCCCGCGATCGATCCTGCCTGGTCGCCCGACGGAATGCAGATCGCCTTCAAGATCTCCAACGGCGCCGGGGCGATCGCCACGATCCGACCCGACGGCACCGACACCAGGATCATATCGCGGGGCCGATCAGGGAGGATCGTGGGGGTTGCACGTCCAGTCTGGTCTCCTGCCGGCGGGCACGTGCTCTACCAGAGAATCGGCTTTCCGAGAGCCGTCGAACTGCCGGCCGATGTCGATTTGCTTCTCGCACCCGCCGACGGAGACTTCAGCGCGAATTTGACCGCCGACGTGTACACGGCCCTGATCCCCATAGCCTGGCGCTGAAGGTGAACAGGGAGAAGGTCGTTGACTCCGCACTATCCAGTGAACGCCGCTTGGAACTCCGCGAAATCGGCCAGGTCCACGTCGCTGTCGCCGTCGAAATCGAAAATCCGACACAAGTGCCCGCCTGGAAACGCATAGTCTGGCCCAGCGATACAGAAGGCCAACATGGCGTAATCGGAGAGGTCCAGGTCGCCGTCCGCATCAAAATCGCCCGGTTCGGCAAGAATCGCTACCGCCCAGTCCACAGGCTCAACGCGAAGCGTCACCAGATTGCCATCGGGGCTCCACCCGACCCAGCCGACACCCGGACGGTAGTAGGCGATGAAACCGATGTGACTGACCGGAGGCCCGCCATAGGAAGTCGATATGGACGAGACCGCTGTTGTACCGTAACTGCCCCCGAGGCTGAGGCCCTCAGGATGGAAACTCAGGCTATCGTGATCGCCCACGACGGCGCCGACGGCCAAATCACCTCCGGACCCCGGTGAACTATCGCCGTCAACGGCCACAAGCGTGAACCGCAACTGGAAGTTCCCATACGGGCTGAGGTCCAGGCCGACAAGAGCACCCGAGCCCCCGTATTCGGACGACAAGTGCCAGAACTGTGTGTCCTCATAGTCAAGGCCAAAGAACTGGATGTCAAACTCGACGCCTGGACCGGGGATGTCCCTGGTGTCTACGATCGTCGCGGTGAGGTTCGGCTGGAACTGGTCGTGCATGTCATAATCCAACAGCAGGATTGCCGCGTCAGATAGGGTGACGTTTGCAGCCCGTACCAGCCCGAAGGCCGTCAGGATGAGCAAGGGGGATACGGATGCCCAGATCGGGGATCTCACACGTCCTCTCCTTCCGACCGGGAATCGCCACCTACTGGAGCTGGATGCAGCCATGGTATACGGAGTTCTCTCAAAGTGTCAAGCCCAGTCGCGCTACAGACCAGCTCCCTCCGACGTCCGACCGGGATGAGCAGCACGATCAGATGAGGACCCTGATGATGTGCATAGGGATGTGCACAGGCCAGCAGGCGGGGCTGCGCCGAGCCTCTCGGTCTACCGTTGCATGAGCGCGAATCACACGGAAAACCGCCCAAACCAGCAAGACCCACGACGGAATCTACCGTTTCCGCTTGGATCGACAGGCCTCACGCGGTAGGATGAGCATGACACGTTCAGTGAATAGGAGATCTCGGGCCGATACTGGGGGCGACGTTCCCGTGGTCTGCACGCGGCAGGCATTCTGAGTGCGTCCCGCCGCCAATAGCGCCAACTGTCTGCAAATGGCGCTTCGCGCATCCCGCTGCATGCTCGTGGACACTGGGGCGGCCCCTCCGGATCGAAAGGGACAACGATGCCGGGGCAAACCACACAGGCGGGCGGAGCGGGATGTTCAAAGACGCGAGGGTCTTCGAAAACCAAGCGAGCCCATCGCTGGAGGTCATGGCTTTTCCCTGTCACAGGTCTGGTAGCACTGGTCTGGTTCCTGGTCCGTGTCGTTCCGAAACCCAGCCGCGCGGCATATCCGTGTCAGCGCGTGGCGGCGCCGTTGGCTTGCAGCTTCGCCGTCTATGTTCTCGGGCTGGCCGCTTCGGTCGCAGCGTTCCGCACGGCGAGGCGGCACATCTCCGAATCGCGATACGCGATTGCGAGCCTCTGCGGTCTGATCGGTATCATCGTTGCGGGATGGTCTTTCGTCCACATGCCGATCCATACCGCCGCCGGGGATTTTACGCCAACGGACGCTCCGAACTGGCCGATGGGCGTGGCCAAGGGGATCTACCTCGGGCGCGTAGTCTGGGTGCACG
This sequence comes from Phycisphaerales bacterium, assembly GCA_020353195.1. GTDB lineage: Bacteria > Planctomycetota > Phycisphaerae > UBA1845 > UBA1845 > JAFGJQ01. Next base: position 3,004,837 of record CP070691.1, read on the forward strand.
ATCCCGACGCGACGTCATGGGACGGTCTTGCCGAACATTGGTGGGATGACGCGCACACGGATCAGACGGTCGTGGATGAGATGATGTCCAATGCCGTCCGGTGGCTGACCGGCGCGGTCAGCGACGCGGAGGCGTGGGACCGTCTGTTCCGGCACTTTAATCAAACCCACGGAAAAGGCGACGCCGGATATGAACCGGGAGAGACCGTCGCCGTCAAGGTTAACCTCAACAATTCGATCCACTACGACGTGGAGACTGCCGAGATCGATGCCTCCCCGCAGATGGTTCAGGCCTTACTGCGCCAACTGATGCTCGAGGCCGGAGTGGACGAGGCCTCGGTCACGGTGTACGACGCGGTCCGCTGCATCCCGAATCGGATCTATGACCGGTGCCATCTGGAATTTCCCTGGGTCCAGTTCATGGATGGTCTGGGCGAACGCGGGCGCCGTCCGGTCGTCTGGGTGGACGATGTGATCAGCTATTCCAACGGTCCGGTGGATGCGGATGCCAGAAGAACACCCGACTCCGTTGTGAGCGCCGACTATCTCATCAACATGGCTATCCTCAAGCGGCACGGATGGAACGCCCCCGTGACGCTCATCGGTAAGAACCACTTCGGTTCCATCGCAGGACCGGAACTGCTGCACGGTTACATCGACCCCGGCGGGAGACTGGGATACGCCCCGGAAGTGGACTTGATGGGGCACGAACACCTCGGCGGCAAGACCATGCTTTTTCTGATCGATGGGCTGTACGGAAGCCGGGACCTGTGGACGATCGGAGAACGGTGGAGTTCCGCTCCCTTCTTCTTCGACTGGCCTTCGAGTCTCTTCGTATCCCAGGACCAGGTAGCCCTCGACTCGGTCGCCGTCGATTTCCTGCGCATGGAAATGTTTACGGAACTCCCGAACAACACCGACAACTACCTGCACGAGGCGGCGCGGGCCGACGACCCCCCGTCGGGGACTTTCTACGATCCGGAAGGTGACGGGACGCGTCTCGAAAGCCTCGGCGTGCATGAACACTGGAATGACGAAATCCTCAAGCAGTACACGAGGAATCTGGGCAACCCCAGCGGCATCGAGCTGATCTCATCGGATCCGGGTGCCAATCGCCTGCCTACGGTGTCCATCGTCTCGCCGACACCGTGGGCAGTTTTCACGTTCGGCATGCGTATCGCCATCACTGCTTACGCATCCGATGACGATGGTCACATTGATCGGGTCGAGTTCTTCGACCGTACGGCAGGCAGGCTCGGCCAGGACAGCGCGACTCCGTATGAATACGTCTGGACCGACGTTCCCGTTGGTACCTATGCGGTTACGGCCCGGGCCGTGGACGATGATGGGGCAACGGCTCTGTCCGACTCGGTTAGTTTCACCGTCGTTGAGGGAGGGTGTCCCACCGGCCAGTTCCTCGATCCGACCACCGGTGAGTGCGTGGACTGCCTTACGGATGACAACTGCGATGACGATGATCTCTGTACCGGGGATACGTGCGTAGACGGCGCATGCGGACATGTGCCCACCGAGTGCCCGACGGGGCAGATCTGCGATCCCGAGACGGGTGAGTGTGCGAACTGCGTGACGGATGACGACTGCGATGATGGTGACCTCTGTACCGGCGATACTTGCGTGGATGGCGAATGCGAACATACATTCCTCGAGTGCCCGGTGGGGCAGAGCTGCGACCCCGATACCGGTGAGTGCGTGGGCTGCCTGACGGATGACGACTGCCAGGACGGTGATCTCTGTACCGGCGATACTTGCGTGGACGGCGAATGCGAACATGCGTCCGTCGAGTGCCCGGTGGGACAAAGCTGCGATCCCGATACCGGTGACTGCACACGTGATCGGGTCGCCCCGCGACGCTCTGGTGGTACCTGTGGCGCCTTCGGCCTCCCGATGATCGGAGTAGTCCTCGGACTTGTCGTTTTGGCGTTGATCCGACCGAGCATCAGGGGCGCTGACGGCCAATAGAGGCGCACGAGAGCGTTCGTCGCCCTCCGGCCGATCCTCGACAATCACGCCCGGAGCACACACCGGCGCGAATCGGAGCCGCGGGCGCCAGCCCGCGGACAAACCGAGCCGCGGGCGCCAGCCCGCGGACACGTATCGGGTCACCGGGCTCGCGCCCGGTGCTCGGATACGCCGGGCACGATCACCGGTTTGCGGGCTGCATCGGGCCGCCGATCGGCTGTACCTCGATCGGCTCAACCGGGGTACCCTGGATCCCCTCGAACCCCGGATTGCGGTAAACCGCGGTCGCCTCCATCACCTCACCCGCGACCTCGAAGTCGATGGTGGTCTGACCCCGGACCTGCGGCTCACCGTCGATCTCCCAATACGCGAACCGCACACCGTCAGCCGTCCGCGATGCGGTGTAGGTGACCATGGTGCTCTGGGGATAGCTCCGCTCGAAGTCGGCGAACCCGCCGTCGTCCAGCTGGAGATCCAGCGGATACGCGTCGATCCATACGTCCGGTACGGTCGAGGAAACCTCGACCAGTCCGGGCGGAGCCCCCGGCGGCACGAGACGAATGCAATCGGATGCCGTGAAGGGGTAGCCGTCGAGCAGGTTCCCGCTGACGACCAACTCCACCAGCACACCCGGAGGCAACGCCTCCAACTCCAGAACTTCTACAACGTTGTCCGCTTTGAAGTTCACCGACAGATCGATAACGCCGTCGCTCCCGAGGTCGTGGCACTCGCACGGCTCGCCCTCGAACGGCGTAGCCACGTCCTCAAACACCGAATGCGGCCCCGGAGGCCCTTCAAACGCAGCAACGCCCCCGCCGATCCCGTCGGCCCGCGACAGCCGAACCGTCGCGATGTCGATCGTCGTGGCGTCGAAGTTCGACGTGCCGACAAGCGCCGCCGGTAGCATGCCGTGGCTATTGCGGTTGAACAAGTTCGGGCACGATCCCGGCTTGATGTCGGCGGCGATCACCACTGGCGCGACCTGGAACTCATAAGCGCCCATGTCCACGATCGGGGGCGTCCCGCTGCCCGTGTCGGTCGTGTCCGGATCATCGACGAACCGGGCTGCCCAACCCAGGTCGAACGGAACCGGTTCCAGTATGTCACCGTCGTCGTCCAGGTCCTCGGTGTCGGCGGGTACGGACGAGTTGTTCGCGGCGTCGATGCAGGGTGAACCGCCCGCCAGACGCAAGTCGTCATCCTCGGTGCCCGGCGTCCCGTCCGGCCCGTTCGCATCGATCATCAGCGGATCGTCGTTGATGTTCCCCATGCCTCCGGAACTCCACTCCTGCACACAGCTGTAGCTGACGCTGACCGTCCCGCCGGTCGTGTTGTGGATCTGCGCGGACTCATCCGTTCCGCCGAGATCCTGATTGCCCCAGAAGATGCAGTTGGCGACCCGGGCGGTGGAATCCCAGTTGTATACGCCGCCGCCGCTGCCCCCAACCGGGTGGCCCATCGCGGTGTTTCCGCTGAACGTGCAGTTGACCAGGGCGACGTGCCCGTCAACCTTGTTGCGCAGTCCGCCGCCGTCCCGGTCCGCCTGGTTTCCACTGAACAGGCAGTTGCTCAGGATCGCCGCGCTATTATCGTGATCCACTCCGCCGCCACCCCACATCGTCGTATTGCCAAGGAAGCTGCAGTTGACCAGTGTCGGGCTGCTGTCGTGGACGTACACGCCCCCACCACCGCCGCCGGCAGCGTTGGAGATGAACTTGCCGTCTATCACGGTCGGGGAACTGCTGTTGTCGATGTACAGCCCGGCCGCGCGGCCCGTGGAGGTGTTGCACGTGAAGGTGCAGTTCCTCAGCGTCGGGCTGGCGGCGTTGATTCTTAGCCCGCCGCCGTTCGCGCCCAAGTTTCCGGTGAACATGCAGTCAGTCAACGTTGGGGTGGCTCCCAGCCAGATGCTCGCGCCCCCGCCATCGCCGTCGGCCTCGTTTGCGTCGAACGCACACCCGGTCAGCACTGCGCCTGAATCGGCGATCGAGAGGCCGCCGGAGTGTCCACCCGACGTGTTCTCACTGAAAACGCAATTGGTGAGCGTAGGATCGCCCTGGTAGATGACCATCCCGCCGGGGCCGTTCACCCCCGCATTATTCCTGAACGCGCAATTCGTAAGCGTTGGGTGGGCGCCGAGCCTACTTGTCATACCCCCTGCGTTGTGCTCTGCGCTGTTGCAGGTGATCGTGCAGTTGGCGATAGTCGGACTCCCGCCTACGTTGTAGATGCCACCTCCCTTGGCATCCTCGGCCGCCCCGTCCGCATACCCGGCCCGGATTGTGAACCCGTCCAGGACCGCCGTGGAGTCCACTCCGCTGCCCGTGACGACGTGGTAGCTGTTCTCGTCGTAATTCGCGAAATCGGGCCCGTCGTTTCCGTCGAGGTCACCGGTCAGGATGGTCTCATACACTACCACGTCGCGCTCGTCCGGATCCGGTGCTCCGTACCCGGCGTAGCCGCCGTGGATCGCCACGCCGCTGATGAGCTGGAACGTGGCGACGCGGTCGCCGCTGCCGCCATCCGGCCTGTACGTCCCGGTAGCGACGCGAATCTCTCCACCACCGGCGGCTGCGCCAAGCGCGTCTTGCAGGTCGTCGTAGGCCGTCGCCCACGTCGAGCCGTCGCCGCCCGCCGGGGCGTCATCGTCGACGTACCAGACCGTCTGCCCCTGGGTCGCCAGCCCCGTCAGAAGTACCCCGCTCGCCGCCACAACCAGGAACGTGATCGTCTTGGACGCGTGCATAGATCGTCCTCCCCGTCAGAGACCCCCTGAGATATTCCCGGCCCCACGGCGCGGCCCACAACCCAAACAAACACCGCGCCGCAAAACGTCCCTCTAATCTCCCGCTGAATCTGTTCCTTGGTACAAAACGTGTACCGCCTCTTGATCCTCATGACCGGCAGCGCGCCGAAAGGTGACAGTGCTACCGTGTCGGCGCAGGAATCTCGCAGACACGCAACCCGATGAAATCGAATTCGCTCGTCGGGTAGTACAGGGGGGTGAGATAGCGAGACCCCGCGTGGAGCGTGATTTCGTGGGAGACGAACGACCCACCACGCAGGCCGCAATACGAGCCGTAGAGTATCGCCTCATTCCACTCCCACACATTCCCACCCTGATCGAACGTGCCGTACGGGCTTTGTGAGCTCTCGTGCGCGCTGACCTCGGTTCGCCAGTACGGGCTGCCGATCGTCCAGTCGCCGGAACCGCCGTAGAATGTCGCATTGTTGCCGGGGTCCGGATCTACGAGATTGTTGTCCGGGATGCTACTGCTGCTCGTCGGATAGTCGAAGTAGTTCCCCGTCGGGCCGTCATTCATGTGGTACGCCGCCTTGTACCACTCGTCCTCGCTTGGGATCACCCATGTGGCGTTGGGCTCGCGCACAACCACCAGCAGCTCGGCGTCGGTCGTCGCGCCGTCGAGGAAGTACGAGCCGCCCTCGGTTGTCGCGAGTCCCTGCGGCCCCGTCGGCTGCCCGTTGTGCAACCAGTTCGCGAACCGCGCCGCGTCGCCCCACGAGACGTAATTCACGGGCCGGGTTGCCCAGTCCGCAGCCACGCTGTAGCTGTAGCTGCCCGGCGATCCGGTCCGCTCGATCTTGCAGCCGTAGGTGCTCGACCACATACTCGCGTTGTACAGCCCATAGGTGTCCGTGGCTGCCACGGCGTTGAGGAACTCGGCGTACTGACCGGCCGTTACCTCGTACTTGCCGATGTTGAACTCGTAGCCCACGCCGCCATAGCCGTCGCCATGAGTGTCGTTTGCGTTCCCCGGGTACCCGACGGGGACAATGTCGATCACTATGGCGGGTGCGAGTGGGCCCGTGAACCCCTGCTGGAACAGGGCGTAGTCTTCCAGGTCTGTGTCGCAGTCCAGATCCACGTCGCCCAACGGGCGTCCCTCGGCGTCAACCGCCGTGCCGGCGGGCGTGTTGTTGCAGACGTCGATCGCATCGTCCACGCCGTCACCGTCCGCGTCGTCCGCCCAGACTGTCGGCGCGGCGCCGAACAGGACC
>CP070691.1:3010935-3015183 GCA_020353195.1 Phycisphaerales bacterium
AGCAACCACTTCCCGGCGTTTAGCGCCTACCCCGATTATGTCGGCGGCAACTTCAGCGGAGAAGAAGGTAAAGAGACATACGACAATGACGGAAGCCTGTTCATCGATACCGTGCACTTCTCGACCGCCGACCTGGCAGCGATCGCCTACGGCACCGTGCTTCCCGGTGCGCCGCCCGAGACCCAGGACGGGTTTACCACGATCACCTTCGGCTCCGGCTACGACATCGACGAGATGATCTTCGGCGACGCCATGGTCCAGACCCACATGAAGTTCACCGGCCAGGAGCGCAACCGCGACTCGTCATTCCGTGACGACGTGGTGTTCAATGCCGAGTACATCTTTGTCTGGGGTGAGGTCCAGTGCCAGAGCACCCCGCTGGTCCACGTGGAGATGAACGCCGAGACCCTGCATGTCAAGGACAAGAACATCCTCAATGAGCTGGGTGGCAGGGATTCGGGTATTACCGGTGACTACCTCGACCTGCTCGGCGTCCAGGAGCGGATCATTAACGACGGCTGGATCATTACCACCTACGGCGACATCAACGTCGATATCCCCGGCCAGGGAGAGAAGTACGATTCCCCGATGATGAGAGACGTCGTCAACAAAGATAAGCAGTACAACAATTACATCCAGGGCCCGGCCGGCGTGCTGCAGACCAACAAGGACGGCGGCCAGATAACGATCAACACCGCGACCTCGGTCGTCCTGGAAGGCCGCACCTTTGTCAGCGGCGAGGATGCCCGGATCACGATCACGCCGGGAACGTTCTTCGAGCTGGTCCAGATCGCCGGCGGTATCTACGCGCCCGGCGACAACAGCGTGATCGAGATCACCGCCCCCGAGGCTCTCTACGTCAACGGCGAGATTATGGCCGGCGTGGAATGGCGGGGCGGGGTCAAGGTCCCGATCGCAGAAGGCGCCGACGTCATCCTGAACACACCGCACGAACTGCGTATCTTCGGCGCGATTTCCACCACCGACATCATGGAGCTAAATGGCGAATACGACCAGGATTACAACGACCGCGACCCGGTCAGTGCCAGTATTCATCTGACCGGCCAGCTGTCATCGTATGCCGAGGACAGTCTCCTGCGCCTGGAAGGGCCGCAGGACATCATCATCGAGGGTAGCATTTTTGTCCGCGGCGCCAATTCCGGCCTGTACGTCGATTCCGGTCAGCGGGTCAAGTTCGCCACTTCGTTCACCGAGGTCGAGGACGGCATCGATATCTTCGGCCGCGGTCACACCGAGGACCTGGTCCTCAAAGATAAAGACGGCTCTACGCCGCTTAAGAGCAGCGTCCTGGTCGAACCTACGGCCGTGATCACCTCGTTCGAGAACGGCAGCAATATCAACATCTGGGGCGCCTATGATGTCGATATCTGGGGATCGACGGTCGCCGGCGGCGCGATCGGCCCGATGGGCGTGACCTGGTCCGGCACCGATTCCGAAGCCACGATCGTGGCCGGCCAGCAGCTCTATCTCGATTCCGGTATCCTTGCCAGCGATACCGTGACCCTGATCGGCGGCGCAGCCGGCGATGACGACCTGAGCGTCGGAACCGATGTCGACGGCGCCTATACGTACACCGTAAGCGGCGCGCCGGCGCCGGGTCCGGCGACCGAGCAGGTCATCCTCGATTTCCTGGATGGTTCTGATGTCGGACTTGGCAGCGCGGTCTTCGACGTCAACAACACCATGGATGTCTACCAGATCATCGGCCTGGTCAACGCCGCTTTGGACACTGCCGGGCTCTACGACCTGTCGGTCTTCGAGGACGTGCTGAAAGAAGGTCCTACCGGAAAGCTCGTATTCACCGGTCCGACCCAGTTCAAGATCGCCTATACGTCTACCAATGCCGATCTGGTCGGTCTGACCGCAGTCAGCGGCGGGACTGTGACATCAGCCAAGACCCCGCGCCGTCTCAGCGTGGTTATCGATACCGCCGGCGGCCTGACCTCGGCCGGCCGCACCTCGGACGGCTCGCACGGCCTGGCCTACATCTTCGGTGAGTCCGGGGTGGAGATGATGGGGCACATCTATTCCGGCGCCAACAAGTACCTGCTCTGGGATTCGGCCGGCAACCTGATCAAGGAAATGGTCGAGTACGACACCAGCGTCGGCGGCGATGTCCTGATCGAGTCGCCGGGACAGGTCTTCATCGGCGGATGGACCAGGAATATGGCTACTGAGGTTGCCTTCTCCGGCGACATCATCCTCAATTTCCAGGACGGCGACGGCATCGCCTGGGGCAACCCGGTAACGATCAGCTCCCTCGATACCGGCGGCAACCATACCCTAAACGAGTTGATCCTCGATATCCAGGCCGAGTTGAACGACGAGTTCAGCGGAGCGATCGACGTCACGTCCCGTGATAACCGGGTGGTATTCTTCAGCGACAGCGAGTTTATCATCGACTCCTCGTCGCTCAATATCGACTGGCTCGGATACGGCACCGGGGACAATATCGCCAGCGAAGTCCTCGCGGACGTTACCTACACCGCGCCGCAGCCGTATGTCGCGCCCGGGTCTGCCGAGAGCGTCACCTTTGTCGTGAACAAGGGCGACAGCACGCTCTGGGGTGAAGTCACGGTAGAGATTCTGCCCACGATGACCCTGCAGGACGTGGTCGATCTGCTCAATGACGCGTTCAACGACTCGATCCTGAATGACTTCTATATCCAGCACAACGGCACGAACCTGATATTCAATAACGCCTTCGAGTTCGAGTTGGACGGCGGCTCCAGCGGCATGCTGGTCCTGGGTATGGACGATGTCGATGCCGGCACCGTGGTGCCGCTGCGCGGCGCGTCACGCTATGAGACCATCGGCATCCATTCGCTGTTCGGCGACGTGTTGGATACCGGCGGCTATATCGCGGCCAAGGACGATATCCTCCTGGCCAACATCGATACCCCTGAGCATCCCTATATCGGTCCGGATATCGGCGTGCGCATCGAGGCTTCCAGCGAGATCACGACCCACGAGGATTACAGCCGGGTGCGGGTCGATTCCAAGTACGACGGCGAGATCGAAGGGCACATCATCGCCGGCGGTGAGGTCGAAAACATCCGCGACGCCGCCACCGGCGCGTTCATCGGTTCAGTTTACCATGATTTCGGCGTCGACGCCGCCCACACCGAGATCATCCTCAATGCCGAGCACCAGGTCCGGGTGGGCACAGTGCTCAAGGCCGGCGGCCTGATCCAGGTCACCGGCGGCGACGATCCGCTCGAAGGAGATCCCAACGATATCTTCAACTTCACCGGTGCCAGCGTGCTGGTCTACGGTTCGGCAGAGATCGAGACCTGGGCCGAAGACAGCAAGATCGTCCTGGACGGCACCAAGGAAGTCAAGGTCATGACCGCGACCCACTTCAACGAGGTCGAGCCTGACCTGTGGGTCAAGGGAGAACTGGGACGTATCGTGGCCGAAGGCCAGTTCATGACCCAGGGGTGGATTCCTGTCGATGTGATCGTGAATATGTGGAAACGCATCGACGCCTACACCGCGCCTGACGTGTACACGCCTCCGGTCGGAAATGAGGCGGTCACCCTGGTCTTTAACGACCGCGACGGACTCCTCCTGGGATCCGCCAGCTTTACGGTCGATGCCGGCACCCCGTTGAGTGAGACCGGAGTTTCCGACCTGATCGAACAGATCAACGCCGAGCTGAACGCCGTACCCGCCCTGGCCCATCTCTATGTGGCGCCCGAAGACGGTCGTCTGATCATCGGCGGTGCCGATGCCTTCCAGATCGACGAGACCTCGAGCAACGTGGGCGTGCTGGGAATGAGCGACGTGGCAGCCGCGATCGAACCGGTCGAATCTGTCGTAACCGAGATCGAGGAATTTGTCGCCATACCGTCCTTGGGCTGGGGCGACGATGACGGACTGTATGAGTACGTCCGGATGATATTCCGCGGCAGCTATCACTTCAACGAAAGTAACTGCGATTTCTTCATAGACATAGACGGCCGCTACCTGATCTTCGACGGCTACGGGTATGACTTCGCGATCCTGGCTGACGGCTCGGAGAATATCGATCTGCTGGGGCTGGCGCCGGTGACCAGCTCACTGGTCTACTACCCCGACGCCGAGCTGATCGCCCAGGTCGCCCTGCCCAACGATACCGGCCGGCTGATCGTGGACGTGACCCTGGACTTCATGATCGATAACGAAGGTGTGCCGCTGCACCAGTCGGTTGTGGTGACCGCCGCTTCCACCGAGACCAATACGACG
>CP070691.1:3015283-3041713 GCA_020353195.1 Phycisphaerales bacterium
CGGACCCGGTGTAGCGGAACACGTACGCCGAGCCGGAGTTGACGCCGTGATCGTCGTCACTCTGCGCCCCCGCGACAACCACGTTCCCGCAGACCGATACCGACCACCCGAAGAGGTCGCCTGCCTCGCCGTCACCGGCGGTGAGCTTGGCCTCCTGCTCCCAGAGTCCCGGGACGCCGGGATCGTGCCGGAACACGTACACCGAGCCGGAGTCTGTCCCGTTGTCGTCGTCCCAGCGTGCCCCGATAACGGCCAAATTCCCGCTGACCGACACCGACTGTCCGAAACCGTCGCCCGGCGCGCCGTCATCGGCAGTCAGCTTCGCCTCCTGCTCCCACCCGACTCCGTCGTACCGCAAGACGTACGCGCATCCGGTGACGTGAGCCCCCACGACGGCCACGGTCCCGCTGATCGACACCGCACATCCGAAACTGTCGGTCGCCGTGCCGTCATAGGCCGTCAGCTTGGCCCATTGCTGTGCCGCATCGCATTCGTCCGGGATGCCGTTGCTGTTGCAGTCCGGACTCTGGCCACAGCCATTTGTGTCGCAGTCCCCGCCAGGGGGACCACACGAGATGTCACATTCGTCGGAGAGCCCGTTGGAATTGCAGTCAGCGGCGCGAGCGGAGGAAGCGGCCGCCACCACAAGCAGCATTCCAGCAACGGTGCCCGTCAGGCGTAGAGGCTCCACCGCCCTCCTCCTGTCCGCTGGAGATGTGAAGCGGTCGTGACGGACCCATTCTAGCGTCCGGCGCGAATCGAAACAAGTCTTAAACACCCTCCAGGCTTCTCATCTCGATGACCTTAATGCACACGCGACTTCCTGCGCGGCGAACCGCCGGGAGACCGGTAACCCGGCAGCCAAACGCTTGTGACCGCATCGATCGCCGCCGTTCTTGACGAGCGAACACCGAATGGCCCTGCTCACGACGCTCGACATGCGACCCGAGTCAGTTGATGCCGACCCTGAACGCAATAACCCGCGCAAGCTCGGCAGGTGGTTCGGCGCGAAGTGCCACTGCCGGTGCTGCGGGACCCGCCGCATCCACGGTCACGCTGCGTGTTGCGTCCCGCGACTTAGTGAGCGCCGACGCCGACGCCAAGGACCTTCCTGCAGTGTGGACATGTAAAGAGGTACTCGCGGAGCAGCATGGTCCTCATCTGCCGCCAATGCACCTCGTGAATCTCCTTCTCACAGTGAGGGCAGACAGGTGCGTAGTCCACCTGCGTCTGCGGGATCTTCTCGGCCATCTGTCGGACTCCTTCCTGTCAGTACTGTCGCCAATCGTCCCTCTCTTGGAGGTCGTCATGTCTCACTTCGTCGATTCCCAATAACCCCGATCTATACACCAGCAGCCTGTGGCGTGCCGTCGGAAGAAATCGGGATCGTGATGGGGATGTAGGGCCAGTCGATGATCGTCAGCCGCCAGCCGCCGTCAGTCGCTTCAATCTTGAAGTCACCTGGCTTATCCAGGTCCGTCCCCTCTTGCAGAGCCTCGCTTGATTCAGACGCCATCAACAGGTCTCGATACGCGACTGGGAAAGGCGACTCAGGTAAGTTTGCCGCAAGCTGTTGCAGCGCATGCCGATGTGCTGACAGCGCAACCATCGACCGCAGTTCTTGCCTACCCGTCGCTTTCATCGGGACTGTCTCAAGCGTAGCATAACGAGCCGCTCCCATCAGCAATCCGGCCAATACGGCAAAGACGAGCCGTCGCCGGATCAGCATCTGCCATGACCAGCCCCGTTTCACCGCTGTTCGAGTGAACCATGCGAACGACAGCCCAAGAGCAATTGCTCCAACAGCAGCACTCCATGCAACGGCCCCTCCCAGGCCGTGGAGCGTCACCCGCATCGGCTTCGGAGCGAGCCACCGCAGGCTCAAATCCTCCCTCATGTCGCTCGCATCGAGCCGGGCGTGAAGACGAGTCACGACGCAGCCTGGCCACATCAATTCGGACACGGCAGGGATGCCGATACGAGAGAATGGCCTCTGCCGTCCCTTGTAGATAGGCGGGACCTCGCATACGAACTCCTCGAAGCGGTGATAGTGTTCGCCCCTGCCGTATGAATCGCAAACCCACGTCCGCATGGCAGCAGCAGAAGCTCGCCGATCGGCGATAACGAACAAGTCAAGCCGGACGGGATCACCATCCGACCCTGTGAGCTGCAATGGATAGACCGCCTGCGATGTGGGGAACGCCACCTTCAGCGGGTGGTGGGTCGACGTCCCGCTCGCTTCCGGTGAGACCTTTGCCGCAAGAAAACACCAACCGCTCGATACGTAATCCTGTATGATCGCACTTGCGGACGGCGGAGACGCAAACCCGTTAGACGCCAGCCAATCTCGGACGGCTTCCCCCGTCTGCCCTTTTATGATCGTGACATCATACACGCCCGCCTTCACTGTCTGGAGCACGTCCACCCCACCAGACAGCCCCCCACGGGTGATAATAAGACTCGGCAGCAACAGCATCGCCAGCAGAAGAACGACTACAACGCCCAGCAGTACTCTCGCCGGTGAAGTCCGAACGGTCCCACGAGCCTTGAGACGCACATGGTCGATACAAGCGGCAACCAGAATCAGCATGAAAACGATACTGAACGCAAGAAATGACCTCGGAGTATCTGCAATCTCCGGTTGGACTACACCGCCCAGGGCGTTCAGGCTATTCGCCTGGCAGGGTTCGATCGAAGTAGGCTTCGCAGGCAGGGGGAGCAGCCACCCATATGACGTATCCTCGCCCTCCACATCGGATTGCACGATCAGCGTCTCAATCCCGTCCTTGAAGGCGATGACAGCCCTTTGCGCCCGTATGCCCGGCTCGTCGGCAACCTCCAGCCGTCGGAAGAACTTGCCGTCAGCGAAGACCGAATCGACTGAGCAGATTATCAGTACAAGTACGAGCACACGGGACAGCAACGATCGCGCCGAATTCATTGCGAATTGCTCCATGACGATTCCGACGACGGAAACACACTTACTGACCCGGAACGGGAATCCCGTGGCGACGCCCACTTTGACACAGCAACAGGCCGCTACCGACAGACGTGACGCGCGTGTGTGGCGATGGCAAGCGAACGGCTGTCAGCAGGTGATGTGCCCGACCGTTCCCCGTAGTACGCGTTACCGACGTATTGTTGTACTAACTGCGGAGCGCCAGGATGAGCTTTGTCAGCGATTCTGGCGCTGAAGCTCTGAAAGGCTGCATCCCAACTGACCCCAGGGGGACTCGAACCCCCGTTGCCGGCGTGAAAAGCCGGTGTCCTAGACCTCTAGACGATGGGGCCCGGCTAGGGCAGGCGGCATACCAGGGCACACCCCGAAGGTCTCAACCGCTGCCCGATGGTTTGGCCAAGTATCTTCGACCCCCGGCGCACAGTCAACCGGCGAACTGATCCGCGAGTCAAACTCGCCGGACCGCATCCGGTCCCAGCGAGTGTCACGGACCACTTGCCTGCCCGTGCCAGACACCGGTGGATCTTCGATGCGCACGCCAACGACCGGTAGCCCCCACCTCCGGGCCCCTCGTCGGACCAGCCGCCCGCCCGGTGACGGACGTCGGCCGGTGCGATAACCTCTCGCCGGCCCCATCGTAAGCAGCCCCGTAGCCGCATTGGCGGGAGTTGACCCATCGCCGCTTATAAGCTACTGTATGGTATGCACTTCGATCGCCACTTGATCATGATACGCAGGTGGTTCCACCGCAACCATATTCTGCGCGGAGCGCAGCTGACCTAAGAGGCAGCGCAAGCGACCGCAATACCGGACCGACAAACGAAGGCAGGTTGAATCACCGACCAGCGGGCAAATGCCGCCGGGCGTTCGGGCCTTGCAAGATCTCCAACCGCCGGCAAAAGTAGGGCTGATCGAAATGACCACTCAAGGCAAGACCAACATGATCATCATGGGAGCCGCCGGACGCGACTTCCATGACTTCAACGTGTTCTGGAAGGCCGACCCCACGGTCAACGTGGTCGCCTTCACCGCCAACCAGATCCCCGATATCGATGACCGGGTCTATCCCGCCCAACTGTGCGGGCCGAGGTATCCCCACGGTATCCCCATTCATCCCGAGGCCGAGCTGGAATCACTGATCGACACGCATCGCGTTCGGCTGGTCGCCCTGGCGTATTCCGATCTGCCGCACGAATACGTCATGAACCAGGCGTGCCGGATCCAGGCCGCGGGGGCGGATTTCCGGCTGCTGGCAGCAGACGTCACGATGATCGAAGCGGACAAGCCCGTCATCGCCATCTGTGCCACCCGCACCGGCTGCGGCAAAAGCCAGACCACCCGCCGCGTCGCCCAGATCCTCAAGAAACTCGGCAAGAAAGTGGCGGTTCTCCGGCATCCCATGCCCTACGGCGACCTGACCAAGCAGATCTGCCAGCACTACCGCGAACTGGCCGACCTCGACAGACACCACTGCACCATCGAGGAACGGGAAGAGTACGAACCGCACATCCGGGCCGGCAACGTCGTGTTCGCGGGAATCGACTATCGGGAGATTCTGACTCGGGCCCAGGAGCAGGCCGACGTCATCCTGTGGGACGGCGGCAACAACGACACGCCGTTCATCAAACCCGACCTGTACATCGTGGTCACCGATCCGCATCGACCCGGGCACGAACTCCGCTACTACCCCGGCGAGATCAACGCGCGGCTGGCCCACCTCGTGATCATCAACAAGGTCGACACCGCCAACGAGCGAGACGTCAAGACGGTGGAAGCCAACATCCGCCGGATCAACCCGAAGGCCGCCATCCTCAAGGCAAACTCGCCGTGCACGGCGCAGAACGAGGATCTGATTCGCGGCAAGCGGGTACTCGTCATCGAGGACGGCCCCACCCTCACTCACGGGGAAATGCGCTTCGGAGCCGCCCACGTCGTCGCGACCCGTTGCGGCGCTGGCGAGATCGTCGATCCCCGGCCCTATGCCCAGGGCTCGATCCGGGAGGTGTTCGAGAAGTACGATCACCTGACCGACGTCCTGCCCGCCATGGGGTACGGCAAGCAGCAGATGGCTGACATAGAGGCCACCATCGCCCGGGTGCCCTGCGACGTCGTGCTCGTGGGGACGCCGATCGACCTGGGCCGGCTGCTGACCATCAAGCAGCCCCACACCCGCGTCCGGTACGAGCTGGACGAGCTGGATCCAGAAATCCTGCCGCGTGCAGTCGAGCGGGTTGTGCGATAGAATCCCCGGGGTGGCCGGCACGTGGCGACGACGGGCAGCCCATGACGTCGACCATCAGGTGCACGGCTTCAGCCGCAAGCTGCACGGTTGGGAAGAGAAACCGTGCCGCTGCTTCCAAGAAGAAGGGGTGCCCGCCGGGGGACTGCGAAACTCACTCGAAGAGGAAGTTGGAGAACCATGGACACTCAGAAACACAACGAGATGATCGATCGGTACAGCGCCCGCAACTACGCCCCCCTGCCGGTGGTGATCGCCAAAGGACAGGGCGCCTGGGTCGAGGACGTCGACGGCCGGCGCTACCTCGACATGCTCAGCGCCTACTCGGCGTTGAACTTCGGGCACAATCATCCGCGCGTGCTCGAGGTCTTCATCGAACAAGCCCGGCAGCTGACCCTCACGTCCAGGGCGTTTCAGAACGACCAGTTCGGCCCGTTCTGCAAGGAGATCACCGAGTTCTGCGCGATGGACCTCGTGCTACCCATGAACACCGGCGCCGAAGCGGTGGAGACCGCAATCAAGACCGCCCGCAAGTGGGGCTACACAATAAAGGGCGTCGAGCCGGACCAGGCCGAGATCATCTGCTGCGACAACAACTTCCACGGGCGCACGGTGACCATCGTCACCTTCTCAACCGACCCGCAGTTTCGTGACGGGTTCGGGCCGTTCACCCCCGGATTCAAGATCATCCCATACCTTGACCCCAAGGCACTCGAGCAGGCCATCACGAAGAATACGGTGGGACTGCTCGTGGAACCCATCCAGGGCGAGGGCGGGATCGTCATGCCCCCACCCGGTTCGCTCAAACGATGCTACGACATCTGCCGTAGCCACAACGTGCTGTTCATGGCCGATGAAATCCAAACCGGCCTGGGGCGAACGGGGCGGGTCTTCGCCTGCGATCACGAAGACGTCAAACCCGACGTGCTGATCCTGGGCAAGGCGCTCGGCGGCGGGGTCATGCCCGTCTCCGCCGTGCTGGCATCGAAAGACATCCTCGGCGTGTTCAACCCCGGCGACCACGGCAGCACGTTCGGCGGCAATCCGCTGGGCTGCGCCGTCGCCCGGACTGCGCTGAAGATACTGACCGACGAGAACCTCTCGCAACGGGCGGCGGAACTCGGCGAAGCGTTCATGGCCCGGCTTCGCACCATCGGTGGGTCGAAGATCAAGGAGGTGCGCGGCCGGGGGCTGCTGATCGGCATCGAACTGCATACGCAAGCGGGCCCGGCCAAGACATACTGCAAGACTCTCAAAGACGAGGGCATGCTGTGCAAGGACACCGTCGAGCAGGTCCTGCGACTTGCCCCACCGCTGGTGATTGAACCCAAAGACCTCGATTGGGCATTCGAACGGGTGGCCAAGGTCCTGGGCTGATTCGCGCTTCGCGGGCACTGACACAAAAGCGTGCGCCGAGAATCACCGAGGGGCCATCAACCCGGCGCACCGGTAGATCATAGGCCAGGCACCGAATCGCCACACGCTAACGCACCGAACAGGACGACGCCATGGCCGAGCCAACCCTGGACGACAAACTCGACAGAATCAAGGACATTCTTCGCTCGCTGGAGCGGGTGGCGGTCGCGTTTTCGGCCGGCGTGGACTCCACGTTCGTGTTGAAGGTGGCGGTGGACACGCTCGGGCCCGAGAACGTCCTCGCCGTCACGGGCAGGAGCGACAGTCTGCCGCCGGATGAGTTCGAGGCGGCGTCGCAGTTGGCCGACCGGTTCGGCGCCCGGCACGTCGTGATCGACACCGACGAGTTCGACGATCCGAACTACACGTCGAACCCGACGAACCGCTGCTACTACTGCAAGTCCAACCTGTACGAGCATATGGGCCCGGTCATGCGGCAGCACGCAATGGCCCACATCGTCAGCGGGGCCAACGCCGATGATGCCCACGACTGGCGCCCCGGGCTCCAGGCCGCAAGGGAACACAACGTGCGGGCCCCGGCGGCCGAAGCCGGGCTCACCAAGCAGGACATCCGCGACCTGTCCGCCCGACTCAACCTCCCGACGCACGACAAGCCGGCCATGCCGTGTCTCTCCAGCCGCGTCCCGTACGGTGAAGAGGTCACACCCGAGAAACTGCGAATGATCGGGCAGGGCGAAGCCTATCTCCGCAAGGAACTAGGTATAGCGGATTGCCGGGTCCGCCACCACGGCAGCGTGGCCCGCATCGAGGTTCCGGCAGACCAGATTGAACGGCTGGCTCGCCCCGACGTGCGGGCGGCGCTGGATCATCACTTCCAATCCATCGGGTACCGGTACGTCGCGCTCGATCTGCGGGGCTTTCGCAGCGGCGCCTTGAACGAAGTCATTCAAGCGCGCCTCGCGCCGCCGCAGACCTGACGGACCGGGCCAGGACCATGAACCCGTTGGCCAACAGCCCGGCGCTAAGCCGCCAGCGCGCGGGCCCGTCCCTCCGCTGATTCAATCCGATCAGCTCGACGATCTCGAAACCGGCGTCTCGAAGCAGGCCGGCTAACTCCCGCCGTGAAAAAACGTGGATGTACATGTTGCGAATGCCGCGATAATGCGGAATGTACTTGTCGCCCCACTCGCTTCGCCCGAACAGCGTTCGGAACACGTTGGACGCCAGATAGGCCAGCCCCTGCATCGAGAGCAGGTTGTGCCAACGGTTGTGCACGTGCATCGCCAGCAGACCCCCGGGCCGCAAAAGCCGATGCCAGTTGCGCAACGCCCGCAGGCGGTTCGTGTGCCCCGCGATGAGCCCGAACGTGCTGAACATGCACAGCGCGTAGTCGAACGGCACAGGTTCGCCCCACCCCTCCGGCTCGACGATATCCCCCTTGACCAACCGGGCGGCCGCGTTGGATTCCGCGAGCTTGGCCGAGGCCACCTCGATCATGTGCGGTGACAGGTCGACGCCCGTGACGTCAAACCCCGCCCGCGCGAACGCAACGACGTGCCGCCCGCTTCCGCAGCCCAGGTCCAGCACCCGCCCGGGGCGGGGCATCCAGCGCCGCAGAAGCGCCAGGTCATAGGCGAAAAGGGCGCTGTCGGCGAAGTAGGCGTCGTATTCGTGGGCGACCCGGCCCGACTCCACGTACAGGCGGGTGGACGGTTGAATCGGCTCTTGCGACACCGGCACGGGCCTCCTGGGGCACGGTTCCGGGCGGCGGATTCCCCGAAGAATCCCTCGCTTTTGACCCC
The DNA here is from genome assembly GCA_020353195.1 of Phycisphaerales bacterium. Classification (GTDB taxonomy): domain Bacteria; phylum Planctomycetota; class Phycisphaerae; order UBA1845; family UBA1845; genus JAFGJQ01. The sequence continues at coordinate 3,023,661 of CP070691.1, forward strand.
ATAGGGTGGACGTGTACAATTATTTGGCCGAAAATAGGTTACATGCAAGGCCATTCCCGGCGACGCGGAATGCATCGTGAGGCCTTGCGGCCCCAGCGCGAACCAGGCAGGATGCTCGTCATGAATCAACTCGTCGCAATGTGGGTACCCGGCTGGACCGAGATCGTGATCATCGCCTTTGTCGGGCTGCTGATCTTCGGGCGCCGGTTGCCCGAAGTAGGGCGGTCCTTGGGCAGGAGCATCGTCGAGTTCAAGAAAGGTGTTCGCGAAGCCAAGAACGAGATCGACAAAGGCACCTCCCTTGACGATGAGCCGCCCCGGAGGCTGCCCCCTCAACAGTCGCCACCTCCGCGGACCGTGGAGTCGACGCCCGTCTCCGAGCCCTCTGAGCCGGCGCGCGGCGATTCCGGCTAGCCCGAAGCTTGGGCCGACCGCGTGGCGGTAGCTCCGCCAGCACGACGGGGCGTGGTCCGAGAGCACTTCGATCTACTGCCCCCCCCAGATCCGTCATCCGTCCACCACGGACAGCGCTCCGTGGGGACCGCGTCCTTGACGGCGGCAACGGTCCCGAGCACGATGAGCGCCATAGAGCCCCTCTGCTTCAAGGAGCCGGTGGTGCGATACGCCGTTATCATGGCCGGCGGGGCGGGAACGCGAATGTGGCCCGCCAGCCGGGTGAATCGCCCGAAACAGTTGCTGCGGTTGTTCGGCGGCAAGAGCCTGTTGCGAGAGTCGTACGAGCGCATCGCCCGAGTCGTGCCGCCCGAGTCGATCTGCGTCATCACGGGATCGGTGCATCTGGCGCAAGTGGCTGAACAACTCCCCGAGTTGTCCGTCGAGAATCTGTTCGGCGAGCCCTGCGGGCGTGACACCGCCAATGCGGTGGGTCTGGCGGCCGCCATCCTGCACGAGCGCGACCCGGATGCGACGGTCGGTGTGTTCACCGCCGATCACATCATCACCCCCCCGGAACGCTTCGAGCAGGCGTTGCAGGCGGGGTACGAGGCCGCCGAAGTACACGCCGACGCGCTGGTCACGTTCGGCATCAGACCCGAAACAGCACACACCGGCTACGGGTACGTGCGACGCGGCCGCAAGCTCGGCGGCAGCGTGTACGAAGTCGAACGCTTCACGGAGAAACCCGACCAGGCCACCGCCATCAGATATCTCCAAGACGGGCGCCATTACTGGAACAGCGGCATGTTCACCTGGCGAACCGCGACGATTCTCGACCAGCTCAAACAACACCTGCCCGACTCATTCGACGGCGTCAGAGAAATCGCCCGGGCGTGGGACTCGCCCGGGAAGGCAAGCGTCCTGGAGCGGGTGTATCCCGACCTGGAGAAGATATCGATCGATTACGCGGTGATGGAACGCGCCCCCCGCGTACTGCTCGTCGAGATGGACTGCCATTGGGTCGATGTGGGGTCGTGGACCGCACTGGAGAACGTGATCACACCTGACGAGCACGGCAACGTACAAGCGGCGCCGAGCGTTCTTCATGTCGATTCCAAACGCACTGTCGCCGTCTCCGAAGACGACCATCTGATCGCCACGCTCGGCGTCGACGACCTGGTCGTCGTGCACACCCGCGACGCGACCTTCATCGGTCGCAAGGACCGCGCCGAACAGCTCAAGGAACTCGTGGCAGCACTGCGCCGGCGGTTCGGCGACCGGTTTCTCTGATCGGCCAGCACGGGTCCGTCTCACCATTCCTCCCCGACGAACGGATCGGCGTCTTTGACTTCCCCGGCGCGATCGGCCATCATGCGTCGACCGAAAAGCCGTTCCCAAAAGGAGGTCGGGATGGTCAAGAAACGTACGAGGAAGCCGTCGGCGGTCATCGCGGAGCGCATCCACCGCTGCCGCGCCGAGATGGCCAAGAACAAGTTATGGGCATACCTGCTCACCAACCGGCCGGACCATTACTACCTGGCCGGCTTCTCGGGCGAGGACTCGGCCCTGCTCGTGACCCGCAAGGCCGTATGGGTCATCAGCGACGGTCGCTTTGAAGAGTCCATCCGCAAGGAATGCCCGTGGGCGACCGTCACGCTGCGCAAGGGGCAGTTGGCGGCCGAGATCGGAATGGTGTGCAAGCGCCTTCGCCTCAAGGCGGTGGGCGTGCAGACCGATCACCTGTCCATCGACGAACACGCCGCAATCAGGAAGGCGGCCAAGCCCACCCGTCTCGTCAAGGCTCCGCCGATCGTCAACACCATGCGGCTGTGTAAAGACCAGGCGGACTTGCGCGCGCTGGCCGAGGCGATCCGCGTAGCCGAAGAGGCGTTCAAGGCCACCCGCCGTTCCATTCGCGCCGGCCAAACCGAGCAGGAGATCGCCGCCCGCCTGGAGTACGAGATGGCACGGAGAGGTTCGACAGGTCCGGCGTTTCCGTCAATCGTAGCCGAGGGCCCGAACGCCGCGCTGCCACACGCGGTCCCGGGTCGGCGCAAGGTGCGCCGCGGCAGCGCGATCTTGTTTGATTGGGGGGCAACGGTAGGCTTCTATCGCAGCGACTTGACCCGAGTCGCTTTCGTCGGTACGATTCCGCCGAAAATCAGGAAGATCTACGACGTCGTCTTGCAGGCGCAGGTCAAGGCGATTGAGGCGATTCGGCCCGGTGAACGCATGTGCGATATCGACGCGGTGGCCCGTGAGCATATCGCTCAGGCAGGGTACGGCAAACAGTTCGGGCACGGGCTGGGACACGGGCTGGGACTTGACGTTCACGAACCTCCGGCATTGAGTTGGCGGTCTGACCAGAAGCTGCAACAGGGAATGGTCGTGACGGTAGAACCCGGTATCTACCTGCCCGGCGTCGGGGGGGTCAGGATCGAGGACGACGTACTGGTCACCGCGAAGGGGTGCAAGGTTCTGAGTCATCTGCGGAAGGACATCGCCTCCGCCGTCGTGCGCTAGACACCGGCCGGGCTCACGGTCGACACCGACGCGGAGCCAGCCTCGCCGTTCAACGGAGAAACCGCATTGCTTGAGATCAATGAAATCCGCGAGTTGATCCAACTGATGACCGAGAACGACATCGCCGAGGTGTCGATCAAGAAAGGTGATGCCGAGATCGCGTTGAAGCGGATGGGAGCCCAGACCGTGGTCCACGGAGTCCCCGCACCACCGGCGCTGGTATCTCCCACCACCTCCGCCGGGTCCGCAGCTCCGCAGACGCCGACCGAGGCCGAAGGGCTCCTCCAGATCGCCTCGCCCATGGTGGGCACCTTCTACGCATCCCCCGATCCGAACTCGCCGCCGTACGTCACCATCGGATCGGAGGTCAGCGAAGAGACCGTCGTCTGCATCGTGGAAGCCATGAAGGTGTTCAACGAGATCAAAGCCGACATGCGGGGCACGATCGCGAAAATCGTTGCCGCCAACGAGGAAGGGGTCGATTTCGGTCAGCCGCTGTTTCTTGTTCGGCCGCATTGAGTCGCCGGCACGGTCCGCCGGGTTTTCAGGTTCAGTCACTTTCGGCAGCCGTTCATGTTCAAGAGAATACTCGTCGCCAACCGGGGTGAAATCGCGCTGCGGATCCTGCGGGCCTGCCACGAACTGGGAGTCTCGACGGCGTGCGTGTTCTCGGAGGAGGACCGCGGAGCCGCCTATCTTGTCCTGGCCGACCGCGCCTACTGCATCGGACCCCCCGCACCGGCGGACAGCTACCTCCGAAGTGACCGGATCATCGCCGCGGCCGAACTCGCCGGCGCCGACGCCATTCATCCCGGATACGGGTTCCTGGCCGAGAACGCCCAGTTCGCCGACAAGTGCCGTGCGTCGAACATCGAATTCATCGGCCCATCATCGGAGGCCATGCGGCTGCTCGGCAACAAGGCGGCGGCCCGCACGCTCGCAAAAAAGGCCCGAGTGCCCATCGTCCCCGGCAGCGACGGGCCGGTCGAAGACGACGACGACGAGGCGCTCAAGCTGGCCGAGAAGATCGGATTCCCGATCATGATCAAAGCCGCCGGCGGCGGCGGCGGACGGGGTATGCGCGTCGTCCGCGAACCCGGCGAGTTCACTACGGCGCTGGCCCACGCCCGCCAGGAAGCCCGGATGGCCTTCAACGATGCCACCGTCTACTTCGAGGCGTATCTCGAGGCCCCGCGCCACGTCGAAGTGCAGGTGCTGGCGGACGGCCAGGGCAAGGCCATTCATCTCTTCGAACGCGACTGCACCATGCAGCGGCGCCACCAGAAGCTGATCGAAGAGACCCCGTCGCCCGCCATCGACGACAAGATCCGGGCCAACCTGTGCAAGTGGGCGACGAAACTGGTCCGCGCGGCCGGGTACCACAGCGCGGGGACGGTCGAATTCATCGGTGACGCGAAGGGGCACTTCTACTTCATGGAGATGAACGCCCGCATTCAGGTCGAACACCCCGTGACCGAAGCAACATCCGGCATCGACCTCATCAAGACCCAGATAGAAATCGCCGCCGGCGCGCCCCTGCCGTTCACCCAACGGATGATTCGGCGCGACGGTTGCGCGATGGAAGCCCGAATCAATGCCGAAGACCCCGACGAGAACTTCCGGCCTTGCGCCGGGCGGATCGAGGTCTTTCGCCCACCAGGTGGCCCGGGCGTGCGCGTCGACACCCACGCCCACGCGGGATATCGCATCTCGCCGCGCTACGACTCCATGATCGGCAAGGTCATCGTGCACCGCCGAACGCGCGACGAGGCCATCGCCTCCATGAAACGCTGCCTGTCCGAATTCGCGATCGAGCCGATCAAGACCACGATCCCGCTCTATCTCAAAATCCTCAACCATCCGGACTTCATCGCCGGCCGGTTCGACACGGGCCTGGTCGATCGAATGTTGGCGCAGTCAAAGGAACCTCGCTGATGAACAGGAAGAACCGGTCGAACTGGTGGGCTTGGCTTCGAGCGGCCTCATGCGGCGGGCTGATGCTCGCCGGCGGGTGCGACGGTGTGTCAGACATCGTCTTCGGAAGCCTGCGACTCGCGTTCGGTATCGTCGAAGCCGCTACCTGACGCCCCAAAGCGCTGCTCCGCCGACGGCCCGCCTGGGACCGGCGGATGGCGGCCGACTCGTTCGTAAACCCGCACCAGCGAATCCGCCTGCTCGCCGACAGGATTCGCACGGACGAGGCGCCAATCGCCTCCCCAGCCGGTCACGGCCTCCAGCGTGATCCCGAATCGCTCACTCGGGCTATATTCCGCGTCCCAGATGAATAACGTCCCCGGCTGCGCCAGGTCCAGAGGCTGCGTCGACCCGGGTGGCAGCAGCACGTCTCGCCGGTCGAGGAAGTACGCCGCCCACACGTTGGTGGCGAAGACCGGCCGGCCCTCCAGCCCCTGGTCTTTCGCCCACTGCACCGAGGCCCGAATGGCCCGAGTGCTCGGGCCCAAACCGTGAGGTCTGACGAAGAACCCCAGCGGGATCGTCGCACTCGCCACCGCCAGAATCGCCAGGATTCGCCCGGGCGTTGGAACCCGCGTCGAACGCCTCTGCTCGCCTGGCATCGTCAGCCACCAGACAGCCAGCGCGATGACCACTACCGCAGTCACACGCACAACAGGACGCACCGTCTCCAGCAGAAAGATCCAGGCTTCGTCACGCGGCTCCCCTTCAAGCTCCGCCCCCAGCCACAGCACCCCGACGACCAGCGCCAACGTCCAGACGGCCGTTCGCCGCGCAGCCGGCCGGGCGTGAGCCAGCCGCTCCAAACCGCCCGCAGCGGCGATCCCCACCAACGGTGAGACACCCACGAGAAACCGCGGATACCCACCCGACCCGTGCGTCCCCAGCCAGTAGACCGCGCTGTGGACCGCCAGATGAACCGCCATGCAGGCCGGAACCACCCACCCGTAACTGGATCGCCATCGCCCAAGACATCCGACAAGCCCCAGAGCCGCCACCGCCGGCCCGTACGCCGCCATCGTACGGGTCATCATCGTCAACGGCGTGCCCGCACCGTATTCAACCAATTGGGGTGACTCGAAGAAATACGTGACAGGGAACAAGTCCGTGTAGATCACCGCCAGCACGTTGTGGATGAGCGGGGCCCACAGCAGAAGCCCATACGCGACCGGTCGAACCCGGGCTTGAACCAGCGCAACCGCCCAAACCAACGCAAGCGCAACGGATTCATACCGCGTAACAAAGCACAGCGATAGAACCGCCGCGCCCCAGACCGGTCGGCGCGACACGTGCAACCAGATCGCTAACGCCAGGTAGAACGCCATCGCGCTTTCCGTCAGCGTGTCGTACGACATGACGAGAAAAACCGGCTGAACAAAACACAACAACGGCACCCATGCCGCCAGCCGCAACCGCAATCTGCGGGCCGACAGATACGACAACCAGACCGCCAACGCCGATACCACGACGATCAGCAGCTTGCACCACACCCAACCCAGCCCGGCCGCCGGGAACAGCAGACAGGTCAGCCCGGGGCGCGCCCACGCGTCCAGCAGGTAGCGAGGGTCCTCCCACGCCCACCGGGCATAGAGGTAGTGCGCCACGCCGTCATCGTGGTATGCCCCGTCGGACACCGCCGCCATCACCAGACCCAGCACCAAACCGCCCAGCGTCGTCGCCGCGGCGACGGCGTCAGCGGACCTGCGCGAAGGGAATGCCTGTTCGCCGGCCATCATCACGATCCCCGTAACGACGAGGGGCACCAGACGCGTCGCGAACAATCCGCCTTCACCGGTCGCCGCCGCCCCCGATCGACGTCTTCGCGCGGCGGCGAGCACGCTGAGCCGCCGCCTCCGATCGTCGCAGGGTGAGCGTGTTGTTGTCACGAACGACCCATTCGACGACCTCGCCCTTGTTGAATTCCATGGCTCGGGCGAGCGCGGCGGGGAAGTTGACGTACCACTGCTCGCTGACCTTGCGCTGGATGCGCTGCACTCTCGTCCGGTATCCCATGGTCACCTTCCTGCCCGCTGCGGGGTGAATGAGTGTCTAGTTACGCTACTAGATGCCGCCCGACAAAAAAACGCTCACGCACATCCCGTGAATCGACCGATCCGCTGCACTGACGGGCGAACGCGCGCGGCACGCGAAGCAACGCCTGAAGAGATGGAACCCCGGCGCCCGGCTCCGCCCGACAGCGGTCTACAGCATACATCCGCTCGCTCCGTCCGAGGCGTAACAGACATGAACCTGCGGCGTGGGTTCGGGCAGCGTCGCGACGGCCCGCTTCATCCCCGCCACAAACGACTCGACGGCTCCGCTCTCCACAAGGTTCACCGTGCACCCGCCCCAGCCCCCGCCACAAAGCCGACCTCCGATCAACCCTCCCTGCCCCGCAGCCAGCTCGCACAACTGGTCCAGCGCGTCGCAACTGTTATCGAAATACCTGCGCGAACTTCCATGTGACTCGCCCATCAAGGCTCCAAGCCGCGTCACATCGCCTGACTTCAAGGCCACTCGGGCCGCCAGCACCCGCTCGTGTTCGCCGATGACGTGACGAGCCCGCGACAGCGCCGGCTCCGGAATGTCCGACGCGTACCGTTCAAGCTCCTCCGACGACGCGCGACACAGCCCCGTAAGCGTACGACCCAGCGCCCGGCTCAGCCGCTCAGCGGCCAGCTCGCACTCCTCGCGGCGCAGGTTGTACGGAGCCTGATTCCCGACGAACTCGCGCGATACGCGGGAATCCACGACTACGATCGCCGGCGCCGGCGAACCCAGCGAAAGCGTCTCGTGCTCGCACGTCGTGCAATCCAGGAAAATCAACCGGTCCGCCTGACCGTGGAGGGACGAGAACTGGTCCAGCAAACCGCACCGGACCCCGACGTACTCGTTCTCGCCACGCTGCAACAGTCTCGCCAGCTCCACTGAGTCAATCGTCGCGGAGCGGACACACAAGACGAGCATCGCCAACGCCGCCTCCAGGGCCGCCGAGCTGCTCAGACCGGCCCCGATCGGGACGCCGCTGGCAATCACCACCTCCATACCGCCCGGCTCGACACCGGCCGCCCCCAGCACGGTAAACACCGACTTGACGTAGCTGGACCAGTCCGGCCTCGCGTCTCGCGTCAAAACCTCCAGATCGATTTCGGCGTCGCGGTCCAGCTTTGCCGAATGCACCCGAACGCATCGCCGCGCCATGGGGCGGCCCACCGCGACGACATAGCGGTCGATCGCCGCGGTCAGCACGGCCCCCCCGTTGTAATCCGTGTGGTTGCCGAGGATCTCGACGCGGCCCGGGGCGACCCCGCACGCGACCGGCCCGCCGCCGAAACGCGCCCGGAACGTCGTGGCGGCCTGGCCGATCAGTTGGCTTGGTGATCTGCGAATTCGTCGCCCTCGAAGGTGGTTCCCAAGTACGTCTCCCGCACCAGCGGGTTGTTGATCAGCTGCTGCGGCGTGCCATTCGCCAGGTGCCTGCCCTGATCGATGATGTAACTGCGGTCTGTTACGCTCAGCGTCTCGCGGACGTTGTGGTCCGTCAGCAGGATCGCGATCCCCCGGCTTCGCAACTGCAGGATTTCGCGCTGCAGCCCCTGAACCGCGATCGGATCGACCCCGCTGAACGGCTCGTCCAGAAGAATGAGCTTGGGGTTGCAGATCAACGCCCGGGCGATTTCCAGCTTCCGTCGCTCCCCGCCGGACAGCGTGCGCGCCTCCTGCTTCGCCTGGGCCTCAAGCCCGAACTGGGCGATCAGCTCGGTTGCGGCCTCGGCCCGCGCCGCACGGGTCAGGTGACGCATGGTCTCCAGAATCGCCAGCAGGTTCTGCTCGAGCGTCAGCCTCTGAAACACGCTCGGCTCTTGTGAGAGATACCCCATCCCCAACTGGGCTCGCCGGTACATCGGCAGATGCGTAACGTCCTGGCCGTCGAAGAAGACCTGCCCCGCCTCGGGATCGATCATCCCCATCGCCATGCGGAAGCTCGTCGTCTTGCCCGCGCCGTTGCGCCCCAGAAGGCCCACGATCTCACCCCGCTGGACCTCGAAGCCCAGCCGGTCCACCACGGCCCTGCCGTTGTACCGCTTGACCAAATCTCGGGCTTCCAGGAGCGGATGGTCTGGCATTTCTAGAAGGCTCCAACCATGGGACACGGCCGGTGGATGATCTGTTGAAAACCAGGGGTAAATACCCTATACGGATACGGTCCGCCTGATTTTCCCTATTCTACCTGCCTTGCGCGAAGACAGAGGAACTCCGCCGCACCGAGACCGACACACAGCTGCGCTATCCCCTGTGAAATAACGACTTATCGATGAACATCGCCCGCCGATCATCGGGCTGCTCGGATGACGGCGGCCATCGATCGTCGACACGACCTCGGCACCGGCCGGGCCACGCAACGGCCGATAACCTGACACGGCAATTGTGGATAACTTCTTATATACGAAGAACATCTGGGTCACTCACCCAAGGCGTTTTCCCCATGGGAAACCGCTCGCTCATCACCGTATCCAGCGCATCCGACCCACGTTCGGAATCCACCCGATTCTCTGCAACAGCGGAAAGGGAATCAGGCTCGTGCGGTGGCCGGCGGGCCAATACACAAAGAACGCGCGCCCGATCAACTGATCTTCCGGCACGGTGGCCAGTTGGTAGTCCCTGCCCCGCCGACGCAGATGCGGGCCGACCTCAACCCATAATCGGGAGTCCGCACTTTGAGGGCTGTTGTCCCCCAGCACGAAGTACTCGCCGTCGGCCAGCAGAATCGGGTTGTTCGTCGTACCCCAGCCGCCAAGCTTGTACTGACGGAACGGGGGTGGGTCAAGGCCCACCGACGTGTAGTACACGTCGGACTCGACCGCGACATGGGTCAAGTCCGCGTCGATGTCAGCGGCCAAGATCGCCGGCGGCGAGACGCGGCGCGGCGGTGGATTCGCCCGGATCTCGGAAACCGTCGCCAGATACGATCCGTCCCGGTCACCTGCCTCGTCCGAGGGCGGAGCCAACCATTTAGCCGCCAATGCCGGTTTGCCCCCGACCGACAGGACGACCTGATAGTCCACATTGGCAAAGGCCACCTCGACCGGCCGGCCCGCAGGCACCGGAGCGATCCGCCCAAGGGCAACCCGCTCGGCATCAGCGAACCGCCCCGTACGCCCGCCGTGGATCGACACCTGACCGTCGGCGTGCACGGTCGCCCAGAACGTCCGCCCCCGCTTAGACAGTGCAAACCGCACGTATCCGGCACCGCCCCGGCGGGTCAGGACGCATCGAGTCCGCAGATCGTAAACCGGATGGACAAGACGCCCGGAATCCGCCCCGCGCGAGCCGGGAAGGTTGTACCCGGTGAAGTTGCTGACGGGCGGCCCGGACAATTCAATCGCCTGCTCCGGTTCGCCCACGCCACGAAACGTCAGGCACCGTCCCGAAGTCTCCCACTGCGAGTTCGGCGCTCCGCCGGCGGGCCGCCACCGGTGCGACCCGTTGGGCTGGCGCTGCTGCGGCGGATAATCGGCGTCGTAGACGACATGCCACAGCACATCCTGCGCCGGATCGGTCTTGCGGGCGACGTCCAGCACACGGTCAAGATCCTCCCTCAGAATCTCGCGACTGGCGTGCAGGGCCGCATGAAGGCGGTCCTTTTCGGGCTGGAGGCTGTCAGCCTCGGCCCGGAGCGCCGCGATGACGGACGGCGGTTTGCGAAGTTTGCGGGCTTGTTGCTGCTCGACCTCCAGCTCGAGCGTCCGTCGAAGCAGATGGGCGAAGTCGCGCCGCTGCTGAAGGATGGCCCGGCTGCGGTCAGGGACCTTCTCCACGGGCGCCACGTACAGGTCACCATCAATGATCTCCAGAATCTCGCCGGGCAGCCCGACCAACCGCTTGATGAAGTTCTCCTCCCCGTCCCGGGGGTTCTTGAAGACGACCACGTCCCAGCGCTTCGGCCCGAGCAGGCACCCGCCGATATCGAACGGCCACTTCAGGACCAGGATGCGATCGCCCGATTCAATGCTGGGATAGGCGGAGTTGTCGTAGAACTCCGACGTTCGATTGGGATGACCGCAGTTGGGGCACGGCGAGACGGAGTTCGGCGACACGTGCCCTCCTCCCACCGCCAGGCCGTAGGCATACTCCCAGCCGCAGTTCCCACACGTCATCGTCCCGTGCTTGCCGTAGAGCGTAGGAGCCATCGACCCGGTGGGGATGACAAAGGCCTCGACGACAAATGCCCGGAACACAAAGGCCAGGATGAACGCGACGACGATCGACTCGACCGTTTCCCTCAACCCCTCTCGGGTCTGCGATCGTACCGGCTGCTCCGCAGCAGATTGCACTGGCGCCTCTGACGTTCTGGCCATATCGTTGCCCACACCTGTAATTGACGGTGTTCCACCTCGGCGGCGCGCGGGTACCCAAGGTAGCGTCAATCGCGCAGTACCGTCAAGACGCTCAGGCGGTCGTCTCGGATGGGATGGCGGATGCGTCGGCGTCCCCAAGAACGGAGCGGCGATAGAACGCGACTCCCAGGCACGTCAGCGGAATGGCCAACACCAGCCCCAGGAATCCCAACAACTTCCCCCAGATGAACACGCTCAACAGTATGACTACGGGGCGCAAGCCCGTCTGCTTCCCCATGATCCGCGGGGTCAGGATCGCGTCCTGTATCAACTGGACCACACCGAAAGCGATCAGGACCAGGACCACCGACCCCAGCACGCTCGATTCGCCCTCCACCGCCCGCAGGACGGCCAGCAGCAGCGCCGGCACCAGCCCCACGGTCTGAAGGTAAGGCACCATGTTCAACAGGCCGACGAACAGCCCCAGCAGAATCCCCATCCGCAGTCCGATGATCGAAAACGCGATGGCGAACAGGACGCCCACCGTAGCGGCAATGACGAACTGCCCCCGGAAGTATCGCCCCATCGCCTGAGAGAACTCGGTCAGGAACCCGATGATCCGGTCGCGGTAGGCCGGCGGAAGGTAGCCCCGCCACGCTCCGGACAGCCGGGCGTAGTCGATAGACACGAAGACCACGTACAGCAGGACGATAACCAGTCCGGTCAGGCCCACGACAAAGCTGAACGCGCCGCTGACCACGTTCCACAGCCCCGGAGCGAGTTTCCTTCCCGCTTTGACGACCAGAGCCTGCAGGTCGGCCTGGGCGACGGTTTCGCGCATTGAAATGAGCAACTGCCTGACCGTTTCGTTCCGCTGCCCCTGGACGAACTCGTCGAAACGGGCGCCGAGCGACTTGCCGTCCTGCGCGGCGACGGCATCAGCCCCCAACTGCTGGATCACCTCGCCGAACCCGGTCAACTCACGCCCCACCAACGGCACCATGATGACCGCCAGCGCCGCCAGGACAGTCAAACACCCGAAGACCGTAATCAGCGTGGCGGCGACCCGGTTCTTCAGCCGACTTTCCACCGCGTTGACGATCGGGTTGATGAGATAGGCCAGCAGAACAGCGACGGCAAACGGAATCAGGACGTCGGACAGGAACCGCAGCAGCCACACGACGACGACCGCGGCGGCGACACCGAGCCCGATCCGCACGATACGGTCGAACGTGTACGGCTGCGACGAACCGGGCTGCGTGGGCATGGCGTTCATTGGACCCGGCGGAGAGGCGTTTGGCAATCACCAAGTCAGCGTATCTGCGCAACCGCCACACCCGGGCGGTGACCAGCCCCCCTTTCTCGGGCAGGCGAGCGATCGGACATGTCCGGACCCTCACGCCGTCGCGCTACCCCGGCTCGCCCCCCAGCAGCTCGTCGATCTTCCCCGCCAGCTTGTCTAGCGCAAACGGCTTCTGAATGAACCCGTCCGCGCCGGCGCTGAGAACCTGCGGTGCCGCATCGCCCAACGGATACCCGCTCGTGAGCAGCACGCGCATTTGGGGACTGCTCTCCTTCAGGCCCGCCACCACGCGCTCGGCGGGCAGACCCGGAATCGTCAGATCCAGCAGGGCCAGATCCACGTTCTCCTCCGTTGTCCGCGCGATGTTGAGGGCCTGCGACGCGCTCTGGGCAACGATCACCCCGTAGCCCGCCAGCGTCAGCATCTTTCCAATCGTGGAGAGAACGAGTGGGTCATCATCGATGACGAGGATGGTGATATGGTTGCCCCCCGCAACCGGCGGCTCGGACTGCCCGGTGTCCATTCCGGCCTCGCTTGCCAACTTCCCCCACAGTCAAGGGACGTCCGGCACGCCGACGACCGCCGGCGCGCACCCTTTATGCACCCCTGGCTCGTAGCGGGACCCCGACCGGAACTCACCAGGCCGGACTATACAGGTGTCACATGCGCCGCTCAAGCCTGTGGTCGGGCGGTTTCGGCACCAACGAATACAGCCACACTGTAAGCTATGTGAGCGGCGCGTTTCACGAACGCCGTTGCGATGCCGAAGCGCTCGCGGTGAACGCGGATGCCGGCCACTGTTTTCTGATGCGCGTCAAGGCATCGCCCGTGGGCACGGGCAACCAAGCTGCCTGCGGTGCGCCGACGCTCGCGCAGCTTGCCGAACTCGGGCTGCAGCAACGATGCCGGCACTGCACGAGCGCCGACCGGCGCGTCTGCGGGTCGAGTTGACAGAGCAGCGATGTTTGCGGGCGTCAGTGACGAACGTGCGACACGAATCTTGCGACAGAGATTGTAAGGAGCGTTTTCGTATGGCAGCACTGTGGCGGCGAATGCCGTCCCAGTGAAACGGTTCTCTCGCTCCCGGGCGCCCGGCCGGGCCGAGCAGCCGTGCTTGACCGGGTTTGCGGGACTTGCTAGGCTTCCCGGGCTACCGGGTGGGCGGCGCGCAGCTTCCCGCGCGCCAGTACTGATTCCGTACGACGGCTGTCATTTCCGGAGTGATGGTTCGATGATTATCGGTGTCCCGACAGAGATCAAGACGCACGAGTATCGGGTAAGCATGACCCCCGCGGGCGTGGAGGAGCTAGTGCAGCGCGGGCACCAGGTGCTCGTGGAGCGCCAGGCGGGCGTGGGGTCAGGGCTGTTGGACGAGGAATACTCGAGCGGCGGCGCGACCATCGTGAACAGCGCCAAGGAGGTGTTCGACCGGGCGGAGCTGATCATCAAAGTCAAAGAGCCCCAGCCGACGGAATGGCCGATGATGCGCCGGGGGCAGGTGATGTTCACCTACTTTCACTTCGCGGCCAGCAGGGAGCTGACGGAGGGCTGCCTCAAGACGAAGTCGGTCTGCATTGCGTACGAGACGATCACGGACGAGCACGGCCGCCTGCCGCTGTTGACGCCGATGAGCGAAGTGGCCGGCAAGATGAGCATCCAGGAGGGTGCGAAGTACCTGGAGCGTCCGATGATGGGCCGGGGGATCCTGCTGGGCGGCGTCCCCGGGGTGGAGCCGGCCGAAGTGATGATCCTTGGCGGCGGCGTGGTGGGGACCAGCGCCGCCAAGATCGCGGCCGGTCTGGGGGCGCGGGTCTACGTGCTGGACGTGGACCTTGACCGGCTCCGGTACCTCGACGACGTGATGCCGGACAACGTCGACACGATTTACAGCAATCAATACAACATCCGGAAGCTGCTTCCCAACGTGGACCTGATCATCGGGGCGGTGCTGATTCCCGGGGACCGCTGCCCGATCCTGATCCGCAAGGAGTATCTGTCGCTGATGAAGCCGGGATCGGTCATTGTCGACGTGGGTGTGGATCAGGGCGGTTGCTGTGAGACGATCCGCCCGACGACGCACGACGAGCCGACATATGTCGTTGACGGTGTCGTGCACTATGGGGTGGCCAACATGCCCGGCGCCTGCTGCCGGACCTCGACGATCGCCCTGACGAACGCGACGTTGCCGTATGCGATCGCGCTGGCCGACAAAGGCTACAAGGAGGCGTGTGCGGCCGATCCGGGGTTGGCCGAGGGCATCAACATGGAAGACGGCCGAATCACGAACCGCCCCGTCGCGCAGTATTTCAACATGCCGTACACCCCGTCGTCCGTCGCGGGGTAGGAACCGCACGGACGATTCACGATGCCACGCGGGGCGCCCAGAGGAGGAGAGGGGGACACAGATCTGACTCGCACCGGCCCGGCAAGGGAATGACATCAGCACTGAAGCGGGCATGAATCCGATTGCCGCTCGGAGTGGCGTGCGCTTTGTTTCATTCGCGCTGGGGCGGCTGGCTTTCTCGGATAAGCGACGGTGTCGCCCGTCGCCGGCCCCGGCCCGAAGCGAACGGGCGACGGCACGAGAGAGTACGCCTAGCCCCCTTCTGCATGCCCGCCCTTCTGGGAGGTTGCTGCAATGAAGTACGGACGAACCAGAAGTCTCACGTGCGTTGGGATTCTCGGCATGCTGGCCACGGGCCAATCGGCCTTTGGTGGGCCCGTGCCGGACTTGGAGGCAGCCCTGACCGGGTTTCCAACGACAGACGCGCTTCGAGAGCAAGTGCGGACGGCGCGGGCGCACGATCCAAAGTCGTTCCTTGCGGCGCAGGGAGATTTCGACCTTGCGATCCGATCGGTGTTGACCCTTGAGCCGCCGAAACACCCGGGGTACGTTCGCCCCCGGGTAGAGTCTGAGTTGGTCCTGAAGGGTATGGGGTGGGCGTCTTACCCGACGATGCGGCAACGTATCGCGGATTTGGACGAGCGCGAGGGCTGGGGCGCCGTCGCCGATTTCTACCGGCAGCATATAGACGAGTTCTGCGTAACCGATGCCTCCGAGCTGCGAGTCGCCATCGTTGACGCGCTCGTCGGTGAGTGGAGCGATTGGAGCGCCTGGGATACGGACGTCCTGCGGAAGTACCGGGTGCAATACCCGGAGCTCCATCGCGCGTATGCGCTGCAGATGCTTGAGGACATAAGGACTCGCTGGGGGTTCGGACGCCCCGATTGGGACAAGGGCCCCGACGTGACCGGCCCGGCGATGAATATCTTCGTCGATTCCTCTCAGCCGCACTACGTTAGACGTGCGGCCCGAGGCTACGTGCAATTCACGGTCGATAGTCCGGCGGTCCTTGCTGTACTCTTCGATGCGGCCGCTGGCGCCGGCGACGCGCGAGAGCAAGCCTTCTTGGCCGGTTCGCTGCCCACCATCTCGGGGCGTATCGATCCCTACGTTCGTCGCGCGTTCTGGGCCGAGCGTCTGGACCGGGCACGCGGTTGGTTGCGCCCGATGGCGATTCGCGAATTGGGCGAAGCCGTCAACGCGATCCGGACGCATACAAAGGGTGCGGACAGAAGCTCGGACGTCGTCGCTCGCTTGCGGGCGATCGCGGACAGCGATCCCGACGAGAGGGTCCGAGCCGAGGCCGAGCGGACGCTCAGATTCTATCGCCTGGAGACCGACGAGCCGGAGGAGGTCCGACAAAGAACGATCCGCGAACGCCTGCAATCCGAGGGGCGTGCGATGTGGCAGTCTTCGCAGACGCCGACTTCCGCACCGGCGAATGCCGAGGAGCCGTAGATTCCGAGGGAAGGGGTCCTGCGATACTGATTTCCTCCACTCAGACTGAGACAGTTTTTGCCGTTTCGGATCAGCGACGGCGTCGGCGTTCGCCGCCCGCGGTGCCCGACGCACGCCAGCGACAGAATCCGATCTCGGTCAGGACTACAGTCCGGCGCGTGGGGTTTAATCATCCGGCAGCGGACACGAGCCGCCGTGCTTTCGGTGGTAGTCCTGGTGGTACTCTTCTGCCTCGTAGAATTGCCCAGCAGGCTCTACTTGCGTTGCGATCCTGCGATCACGGAACTTACTCGCGGACCGAAGCTCCTCAATATACTGCTTGGCGTGCTTCAACTGCTCTTCATCAGTGGCAAAGATGGCCGATCGGTATTGCGTGCCCACGTCGGGGCCCTGCCGGTTGAGCTGTGTCGGGTCGTGGACTCTGAAGAACAACTCGAGGAGTCGGCGATAGGAAACGACGTTCGGATCGTAAGTGACACGAACGGTTTCGGCGTGTCCGGTTTCTCCCGTGCAGACCCTCTTGTACGTCGGGTTGCCCGTGTGGCCACCCATGTAACCTGACGTCGCATCGATGACGCCGGCTACCTGTTGGAAGCGATCTTCGACGCCCCAGAAGCATCCGCCGGCGAAGTAGGCCGTTTCGGCCTGGATCGGCCTCGACTCGGGAGGCAACTGGGCATCCTCCGCGTAGAACCGAAGAGCGGCCGAATTCAGGCAATAGCGCAGGCCGGTCGGCATGGGGCCGTCATCAAACACGTGCCCAAGGTGCGAGCGGCACCGGGCGCACTGGATCTCCATGCGGACCATCCCGTGGCTCGTGTCACGCTCGGCGTGGATGTGGCCGGGGTCGACCGGCTGCATGAAGCTCGGCCAACCGGTACCTGACGTGAACTTCGCGTCCGAGTTGAACAAGGGCAGGCCACAGAGACGGCACGTGTAGGTACCCTTCTCCTTGTTGTCCGTCAACGCGCCGCAGAACGGGCGTTCCGTGCCCTTGGCGAGCAGAATCGCACGTTCCGCCGGCGTCAGGCCTTTCGCGAGCTCGTTGACGATGTCACGGGAAAGCGGAGTCACATCGTACGCGCTGCTCGAGTAGATTCTGCGGTTGTCGGCCGGCTTCGCGGGCAATCCACGGGTGCTTCGGGGACTCGATCGCTGGGATCCGCCGCTCGCCATGTGTAGCACGATAAGGTTCAGACCGAGTGCGATCAGAAGACCGAGCGGAATCGCAGCAGCAAGCTTCATCTCGAACCCCCCATTCTGCCCTTCTGCCACAGAGATACCCTGCGTGCCCCTCGACAGATACTAGGCTGCCGACCCCGGGCACGGCCACCTCATTCTGCCACGGATCAACCGGGCCGCCGTGCTGGTGGCCGCGGCCTAACGCACGATCCGGCCCGCTCGGGCATTCGGGCTCGGCCACGCTTCCCAAGGCCCAGCGACTGGCAAAGCTTTGACTGCATCGGCCGCTCCAATCGCTGTCGTGTTACGTGATCTGGATATAGCCCTCCAGTTCATCATCGCGTGAGTACTGATGCAGGGACTCGAACAGCGAAAGTACAAACTCGGCCAACTCCTCCGTTGAATCGCAGGGGCCACGCAACTCAACGAAGTTGCCGGGCTTGTGACCGGACACACGGAAATCGCGCTTGATTGGAAGACCGGATTGCTCAAACGCGCTGTCGGGGCCCTCCTTGGTCGGATAGGACGCGTTGAT
>CP070691.1:3041813-3044507 GCA_020353195.1 Phycisphaerales bacterium
GCTGGGCATCGGGTTCGAGTTCGCCGCCCAGGACCTGAACTTCACCGAGAACGCGGTGGTAGGCCCCAACGAGACCATCCAGGGAGCCGACTATGATTACGTCGGCGGGACCGACGTCGGGGCCGCCTCCGTCGGCGGCGCACTCGGCGGCTTCAGCTTCTCGATCACCGGCGAGGACTTCAACTTCCTGTTCAAGGCGCTGCAGTCCGACGGAATGGTCGAAGTGCTGTCCCGGCCCACCATCCTCGTCGAGAACAACGAGGAAGCCAATATCACGATCGGAAACCAGGTGCCGATCGTCCAGGGCGTGGCGACCTCCACCGCCGGGCAGCTCAGCTCGCAGGTCACGTACGAGAATGTGGGGATCATTCTCGACGTCGTTCCCCACATTAACCCCGACGGCTTCGTCAACCTCGAGGTGAAGCCGGAAATCTCCTCGCTCAGCCCGTCAAGCGTGCAGATATCCGAAGGGTTCACCGCCCCGATCATCTCCGAGCGGTCAGCCGAAACCGTCGTCACCGTCAAGGACGGTGAAACCGTCGTCATCGGCGGGCTCATCGACACCAGCGAGCAGCAAAGCGAAACCAAGGTCCCGATTCTCGGCGACGTCCCCGGGGTCGGTGCTCTGTTCCGCGCCACGAACATGGAGTCGCGGCGGACCGAGCTGTTGATCGTACTCACCGTCAACGTCGTCCGCAGCGAGGACGACGCCTACGCCCTGTCCCTCAAAATGCGCGACGGCTCCGGCATCATCACACCGAAGATCAAGAGGAGCCCGCTGATGGAGGGGCTGCGCATCCTGCCCGAAGAGGAAGAGGGGCTCGGGCCGGTCGACATCGAAGCGATGCCGATTGCCCCGGAACGCGATGAGGCTGAACCGGATCGCCAGCTCTACGGGCCCAACCCGGACGTGTACGGACCGCAAGTGCCCCAGCGCGTGCAGATCAGTCGCGCCCCGACGGAGGAAACGAAGCAGGTGTACGGCCCGGCGCTGGTCAGCCACCCGTCGCCGTAGAGCGGATCGCGCCCGCCGCACGCGGGCCGGCAGCGACCAGAGGACCCGCGATGTTCGCGCAACAGCGCATCGACTGCACGGGCTTGCTCGTTCTGGGCATCGGATTGTCGTCCGCGATGTCCGGGTGCGCCGGACCGGGCCCGCAGTCGGGCGCCGATCAAGTGCAGCAATCCGTGTGCCCGATCGTCAAGGTGGTCTGCTTCTTCGAGCCGACGCCGCGACAGTTCAAGAGCTTCGACCCCGAAGGCGACCCGAACCCGGAGGGCTTCGCCTGCACGTTGTATCTCGTGTCGCGCGAGACGGGCAAGGGCGTACACGTCAACGGCACCCTTCACGTCCATATGTATCGCCTCGATCCGACGCCGAATCGCGGTGTGGAGCGGACGCTCGCCTGCGACTGGTCCCAGCCGTTGAACAAACTCCCGCGCTCTAAGAGGCCGTCCATGATGGGTTGGGGGTACGCCCCGCGGTTTCACTGGGGGGCAGCGGACGTTCTGGGCTCGCAGGTCGAGATCTTTGTCGTATACGAATCGCCTGAGGGGCACAGAGTGCGAAGCGTGACCCACAGTTTCAAGATCCCGAGCCGGAAGCTCTAAGCGCTGCGCCGGCAGCGGGCGGGAGAGAGATCATGCCGCGGAACCTGCGGTCAGTCGCGTGCGGACTTCTGCTTACCGTTGCCTGCGCGCTCGGGGCGTGTGACCGCGGCGTGCCCGCGCGTCCGCCGAGGCCGGCTGCGGCTTCCCCGCCGTCACCGACGCCCGCGCCGGACCGGCGCATCATCTCCCCCTCGCAAACCATCGACGAGGCACGACGCCTGCGTAACCGGTCGGCGTTCGACGACCTCGAGGAATACCTGCTGCCCGAGCAGCGCACGGCCGTCATCGCCCACCTGCTGGCCGTCGATCGCCTGGTCGCCGCCTACCGGTCCTTGAATCGCCTCATTGAGGACAAGATCGGCCCGGGCAGCGCCAGCCAGATCGATGCCGACGCGATTGCCAACATCGCCGGAGTGTTCTCCGCAGACGTCGAGATCATCGACGAGACCATCGATGATGATTACGCTTTGGTGGCGTTCTCGGTCGCAGGGCGCATACCCGTCGAAGAGGTCACGCTGGTCCGGCGGGATAATCGCTGGCGGCTGCGCGGCGAGGCCCCGGCCCCGGAGCTGTCGCTCCAGCTCCGCAAGCTGGCCGCAGCCGCCGACCGCGTCAGTCTCCTCCTCAACACACGAGACATGACCGCCGACGAGCTTCGCAGTGAACTCGCTCTCCGGCAGGATCCCATCCTCAAGCGGATTCAGGAACTGAGCGAGCAGGCGCCGCGCTGAGGACAGCGTCACGTCGCCCGTGAATCCGCTGCCGCCTTCACCTTGGCACCGCCGGCACGTTTCTCCTCCAAGTCGGCAACCGCCGCGCGAATCGCATCCTGGGCCAAGACGCTGCAGTGGATCTTCACCGGCGGCAAGGACAGCTCTTTGACAATGTCCGTGTTCTTGATCTCGAGGGCATCGCGCAACGTCCTGCCCTTCAGCCACTCGGTCGCCAGCGAACTGCTGGCGATCGCGCTGCCGCAACCGAACGTCTTGAACTTCGCGTCAACAATCCGGTTGTTCTCGTCCACGCGGATCTGGAGCTTCAGCACGTCCCCGCACGCCGCCGAGCCGACGACGCCCGTGCCCA
>CP070691.1:3044607-3090694 GCA_020353195.1 Phycisphaerales bacterium
GGCTGTTTTCGTGTGCTATCTGGCCGGCATGCTGATGGTCGGGGTATACTGCTCGCGGTACAACAAAGACATCGGCGATTTCGTCCTGGGGGGACGTCGGCTCGGCCCGTGGGTGGCGGCCTTCAGCGCGCAGGCCAGCGATTTCAGCGGGTGGCTGCTGATCGGGCTGCCGGCAATGGCCTACGAGTACGGTTTCAGCCTGACGTGGACCTGCCTGGGCTGTCTGTCCGGCGTGATGTTCGACTGGGTCGTGCTGGCGCCGCGGCTTCGCCGCCTCAGTGCGGAGTATGGGGCTTTGACGGTGCCGGACTTCCTCGAGGCCCGCTTCAACGACCGCACGCATATCATTCGCATATTGGCCGTGCTGATCATCCTCGCCTACTACGTGACGTACATCTCGGCTCAATTCATCGCGGCCGGCGAGGTGTTTGCGACGGCTTTCGGTGAACAGCGGCTCCCCTGGGGCGAGGGTCGGTTCCTTGGGATCGAGTTCTCGTACTACCGACAGGGGCTACTGATCGGCGCCACGATCATCCTGCTCTACACGGCGCTCGGCGGTTTCCTGGCCGTGTGCTGGACGGACTTCGTGCAGGCCATCCTCATGGTGGGCACGATGACCGCCGTGCCGATCATCGGAGTGATCCACCTCGGCGGTTTCTCGGAGTTGTGGTCGGCCATGGCCGCCAGCACGCTGAGTGACCACATGCTCGCGGTCCACGACGGGAAAGTCGGGGCGTCGTTTGTGTGCGGAGTGGTCATCGCCGGGCTCTCATGGGGTATGGGCTATCCCGGTCAACCGCACATCGTAGCGCGATTCATGGCGATCGAGGACGAGAAGAAGATCCCCAAAAGCGCGCTGATCTCAGTAGTCTGGAGCGTGTTCGCGTTGTACGGCTCCATGTTCGTCGGGTTCGTCGCCCTGGGAGTCCTTGGAGACGACCTGGAACACACAAACCGGGCGACGCCGATGCTCGCGGTGACCCTGCTGCCCGGGGTCCTTGCCGGTTTGGTTCTGTCGGCAGCCGTCGCCGCCATGATGAGCACGGTGGACTCGCAGATCATCGTCGCGGTCGGGGCGGTCGTGCGAGACGGGTATCAGAAGCTCCTGGGCGGTCAGCCTGCGGACCGGACGGCGATCTGGCTTTCCCGGATCGTGGTGGTGGTCCTCGGCGCGGGTGGACTGACCCTGGCCTGGCAGGCCAAGAGTGTCTTCGCCCAGGTGCTCGACGCCTGGGGGGGGCTGGCGGCGGGTCTTGGGCCGGCGATCGTGCTCGGTTGCCTCTGGCGCCGTACGTCCCGCGTCGGAGTGATCGTGGGGATGATGGCCGGCGTCGCCCTCGTCCAGGCGTGGGAACCGCTGATGACGATACTCGCCAATGCCGGGTGGGACAGGCTGGCCACCCACCTCGGTTCGACGAAGCTCTTCACGACCGTGGTGGTCAATCTCGTGCTCGTCGTTCTGCTGAGCTTGGGGTTTCCGCAGAGGGCGGCCGCGCCGTCGCCGGCGCGATCCAGGACATAGAAACAAACCGGGGTCGGCGCCCCGCCCTGGCGCTGGCGTGGTGCTCCTATCGCACTACAACTCAAGCGAGCGCCGAGCACGAGGGAGGGGTTACGAGGTCACCGTGGTCAGCCTTTGTCAACCGCTTCCTGACGGGCGCGGCTCGTCTTAGCATGCGCGGGTCGTATGGCTACGCGCGGGTCGTGCGCCTTTCTGAACCGCTTCCTGACGGGCGCGGCTCGTATTACTACGCGCGGCTCGTGTCACTACGCGCGGGGCGTGGGACTGGGCACGGTAGTGATCTTGAGATACTGCTTCACGAAGCGGCAGCGCTGCCGGCTGACGGTTCGACCGTCTGGACCGCGACGACAAGAACACCGACCAGGATCAACGCCACGCCGACCCACTGGCCCACGGTCATCCGCTCGTGCAGTAACAGGTATGCCACGGTGGCGATGATGGCGTAGCCGCCACCGACCATTACGGGGTAGGCGATGCTGATCTTGAGAGCTTTGCTGTGCAGGGCAAACATGTAGAACACGGCGTTGAGCCCGAAGCAGACCAAGCCGGTCATCAAGATCGGGCTGGTCAACACGGTCTTGACGAGGGCGAGCAGGCCACCGGTACGCAATGCGCCCGTTTCGTTCACGCGCGTCATGCCGGCTTTCATCATCAGGTTCGCTGACGCGTTCAACAGCAAAGCCAGTGCGAGCGATATCACGTATTTCATGTGCGTATCCCCGAGGTAGATTGACTGACCGGCGCCAAAGGCAAGATGCGTAACCGAATCGGGACGGTTTGGCAACCATCCCGATACGCCGGATTCCCACACGTATCCCTCGATGTCGGGCGTGCCGGGGCAAGCCGTCCGCGACAACCACCCTGCCGCTTGCTCACGCGGTAAGGCACTGCACGCGTTCGACCAGCCGATCGGGTCTCGCGAACTGCGGGGCCCTATCGGGCGGCAGAGGCTGATTGCGCCGGCGCGCCTCCGATGTCGGGCCAGCCGTTTTCGTCCGGCGAGACATCCTCCCATTGAGCGAACAGCCGGCCCCAGTCACTCTTGAGGATGTCGTTGACCCGGCCCCGGCCGATGAACGGCATCCAGAACCAGTCGTGATAGACGATACTGGCGAGATACGCCCACGGGGCCAGCCAGGTCTTCAGCGACCACTCGATGGGGCGTTTCAACCTGCCCCAGTAGATCTTGTGCTGCATGCGGGCGGCGAAGGTCATCTTGCGGTACGGACCGGTGAAGTGCCAGTTCTCCTCGGCGGCATCCGCGTCACCGACGATCTCGATCTCCCTCGGGTCACCGCAGCCCAGCCCCATCTCGTGGGCGATGCGGATGCACTTGACGTCGTCCAGCGGCGAGAACCCCATGATCCGGGCGGCGACGGCGTCGATGGCCACCGGGTCGGCCGACGCCAGGATCACGTTCTTGACGTGCGGGATCATACACCGGGGCCCGGGGCCGTCCCCGGCGAACGTGCCGTCCATCGCCACGAAGAGCCCCTTGTGGATCCGTCGTTGAATCATCAGCAGGTCCACCAGGGTCTCGTGGATCACCGGATGCGTCCAGTGCCGCCGCTCGTTCAGCAGCCCGCCGAACGCGTTCTTCATGGCTCCGGTCATGGTGGTGAATACGTGGGTCTTGACCGTCGGCAGATGGAGGATGTTTTCGCCGATGAACCGTTTCGGGATCGAGAAGCCCTTTGGATATACCTGATTGAGCACCAGCAGCTTGTCGCTCAGGTCGCCGATGGCGTCGTGGATGTTGATCCACTCTTCGCCGTCGTAGAGGTGAATGTTGCGCAGTCCGTGAGCCTGCACGACCGGGAGATGTTTGTTGCCCCGCTCGCCCCGGCGGGCGCTGACTACGACGGTGCGGTTGTGGCACGCGTGAATCCGGTCGCGGTCATAGCCGTCGGCCAGCATGGCCCGGACCACGCCGTCCAGCTGCCACGGCGTCGTCGAGCAGGCCGGGTAAAAATGATGCCACGAAATGTTGATCTTCAGCGCCGTCTCGACCGTGCGGTCGAGCACCGACTGGTAATCCGCCAGATTCAGCAGGCGGTGATAATCCGCCAGCACGGTCGCCGGCGAGGTCCGAAGAATGGCCACCTTGGGTCGGGTCATCTGTCTCCCTCGAAAAGGGGCGCCGCGCCCTCGCCGGTCGCGGGCTAGCCGAGTCCGGCCAACGCCCGTATCTTGCTCCCGAGCACGATACAGGCCGCGATCAGGCCCCACAGTACGATTGTACCTGCGAAGGGGCGATCTTTCAGGACAATCTCCGTCGGACCGTTGTACTTCCCCCCTTGGGCGAGCATGGCAAACCGGAACACGCCGTAGACTACCAGCGGCAGCGTGTACAGCAGGTGCTGCTTCGGAAACGGCGGCGGCTTGCTGGGATCCAACGTGTACAGCAGGAACGTTACGATCGCGATCCCCGCCGACACGCTGGTCAGGTTGTTGAGCAGTTCCGGCGTATAGCGGGCCAGCGTGGCACGATGCTCCGTGGCTTGCTCGACGTTCTCGAACGCCGCCAACTCACACCGGCGCTTGCCGAACCCCATGAACAGGCAAAGGGTGAACGTGCACGCGATCAACCATGGTGACGTCGCGACTCCGACCGCCTCCGCTCCCGCCCACGCCCGCAGCACGAACCCCACGGCGATGATGATCACGTCCAGGATGATCCGCTTCTTGAACCCCGAGGAGTAGCCCAGGATCAATATGAAGTAAGCCCCCAGCAGGTCCGCCACCTCCATGCGGAGAAGGCGAAGGCTCAGCGTCATCCCCGCCACCACCAGCAACACGCCGAACGCCAATGCCGCCGCCGGGCTGATCGCTCCCCGCGCCACCGGACGCTTGCGCTTGAGCGGATGGCGAGCGTCGGCTTCGCGGTCCATGACGTCGTTGATCGCGTAGCTCGAGCTGGAAACGAGGCAGAACGCGAAGAAGCACGTCCACGCCTGCCAGATCGACGTCCAGTCAAACAGTTTGAGTCCCAGGATCGGCCCCACGAACACCACGAGGTTCTTGATCCACTCGCGACAGCGCATCAGTTGGAGGTAATCAAGCACGACGATATCCCAACCTCGACCGGATGAGGGTCGATCCATTCACAAGCGCTGCCGGGCACCTCCGCCGCAACGTTCAGTCGTTGGCAGGAGCAAGCTTCTCCTTGAGGTCGTCGGCGGCACGCGTGGTTGCCCGTTTCGCCTTATCCACCAGGGGTTTCGCTTTCGCCGCCGCCTGAGTCGTGGCCGCCCGCGCCTTCTCCGCGGCCTGAGTGGTGGCGGTCTTTGCCTTGTCAACCGCTTGCGTGGTCGCGGCCCTGAGTTTTTCCAACTCCTCAGCCGCTCGTTCCCCGGCGTCGTCCACAAGCGGCTTGGCGTCCTCGACCGCCTGCGTGGTCGCCCGGCGTGCGGCATCGACGGCCTCCTCCGCCTTTTTCCGGGTTTCCTCGAACTGCCGGTCCTTGCAGCCGGCCGCCCCGCACAGCAGGCCGATCAACACCACGCCCCAGACCGTCCGCTTCAAACACCTCGTCCGATCTTCCGTGGTTCGCATCAGATATCCTCCCGGTCCCGGCAGACGATACTCCAGGGGCCTGGCGGCGGCAAGGCAAAACCATACGCCCGGGCCGGCAATCGAGCCCCCTGGCCCTGCGACAACGGTCAGCGACTGAGCAGCCGCCCGTAAATGCGCGGCGGTGTGTCACGGGCTGATCCCTGACAGGTTGTGTCAAGGATTCCGGCTGCCATATCGGCGCGGGACCACACACCGCCATGAAGAACGTGCCGGAAGACCCGTCCGGAGCGGCCGCTCGTGCCATCGGTCGAGGAAGGGCGGAAGCGCCCGCCCCACGGGTTCGGGACGGGTTTCGGCATGGGCGGCTGGACGTGCGCGATGAGCGCCGTTCATTCCGGGGGTGCGGGAAACCCGGGCGGCCGCCCTTCGAGAACCGCCACCACGTCCTCGACCACCCGCTCCATCCGGGCCTGTCCGGAATGCGTGCGGGCACCGACGTGGCAAGACAGCAGCACGTTGGGTGAGTCGAGAATCGGGTGGCCCGGCGGCGGCGGTTCGGGCTCGAAAACGTCCAGAGCCGCCCCGGCGATCCGTCCGCCGGACAGGGCGTCGGCCAGGGCAGCAAGATCCACGACGCGCCCCCGCGACGTGTTGATCAAGGTCGCGGTCGGCTTGACGGTTCCGAGCACGCCCGCATCGATCAGCCCGCGGGTCAGCGGCGTGAGCGGCACGTGCAGCGAGATCACGTCCGACGCGCGAAACAGGGCCTCCTTGCCGGTGGATTCAGCGGGGAAATCCAGCGGGCCGACGTCCACAATGTCGTTGTAGAGGACCTGCATACCCAGCCCGAGGGTGCACACCCGCGCAACACATGTCCCGATCCGTCCCAGCCCTACGATCCCCATTGTGAGCCCGCGCAGCTCTCGGCCGCGGGCGCGACGGCGGGCCTCGATGAACTGCCCGCTTCGGGCGGACCGGTCCGAGTCCGCAAGGCGGCGTTCCAGGCCGATCATCAGCCCTACGGTCAGCTCGGCCACCGAGTGGGTTGCCGCTGCCGGTGTGTGGACAACGATAATCCCCCGCTGCCGGGCGGCGGCAACGTCGATGCTGTCCAGCCCCACGCCCCCGCGGCCGATCACCCGCAGACGTTCCGCGTGGGCGAGGACCCGGGCCGTGACCCGCGCATAGGTCCGCACGAGCAATGCATCGGCGTCGGTGACGGCATTGATCAGAGACGCTTCATCGCACGAATCCAGTACGTGAAGCTCTCCCACGCGCCGCAGTTCCGACAGCGCGTCATCACCGTAGGATTCAGCCACGACGATCTTGTATGGTCGCGACGACATGAATCTCCACCCGGGTGGCACTTACTCGTATCGTAAGGCCTCCACGGGATCGAGTCGAGACGCGCGAAACGCAGGGTAGATGCCGCTGAGCACGCCCACCGCGGTGGCCATGATCAGGGCCCAGTAAATGCTGGAGCTTGGAGTGTAGGTGTGCAGAACACGCGTGATGTTCTCCAGCAGATCGGTAAAAGCCAAGCCGAGCAGGACGCCCAGCACGCCGCCCAGCAGACTGATGATGCCGGCCTCGATCAAGAACTGACGGAGGATGTCGAACCGGGTGGCGCCGACGGCGATCCGCACGCCGATTTCCCGGGTGCGCTCGGTCACCGACACCAGCATGATGTTCATGATGCCGATCCCGCCTACGACGAGGGAGATGCCGGCGATGCTGTACAGCACGACGGCGAAGATCTTCGTGATGTCGGCCAGCTGCTCCTTCGCCTGCTCCTGGGTGAAGACGATGAAGTCGTCGTCGGAGCCGGCGCGTATGCTGTGCTGATTGCGCAACGTGCGCTTGACCTGCTGAATGCAAGCTTCCAGAAGGTCCTGCCGCTTGGCCTGCACGGTGATCATCGTGACGTTGCGCAGACCGAACATCCGCTTCATCGCGGTGGGCAACGGAACCACCACCTGATTGTCGACCTCCCGGAATCCCAGGAATCCCTTCTTCTCCATCACCCCGACCACGTGAAACGGCATGCCGCGGATCTTGACGCGGTAGCCCACGGCGGTCGCCTCCCCGAACAGCTCCTTGGCCACCTTGTGCCCCAACACGCAGACCTTGCGCTCGGCCCGAACCTCCTCGTGCGTGATGAACTGACCTGCCGCAGCCTTGTAGTCGTTGATCTGTGCGTAGGCCTCGGTCGTCCCGAGGATCGTCACGTTGCGGTTCTTCCGGAAGTACTTGATCTGGGCCGGCGCCTGCACTTCGGGAGCCACCGCCTTGACCAGCGACAGCTCCTCCAACGCTTCGGCATCTTCCGGCGTCAGCGAGGGCAGGACGGTGTGACGGCTCTGGCGCTGGGATGAACCGTTCACAACCATGATCTGGTCGGCCCCCATCGACTCGAAGCGCTCGAGGATGTCACGGTTCGCTCCCTCCAGGATCGACATCGCCGACACGACCGCCGAGACGCCGATGATCACACCCAGGGTGGCCAGCAGCGACCGCAGGAGGTTTGCCTGCAACCCGCGAATCGCCATCATGCAAATACGGAGAAAGAACATGACAGTTCGTTTCAGTATAGCGGGCCGTGCTTTCGCACGCCCTCACACGGGCGACGCAAGCACCGGTCCCGCGTGAGCATTCGAACCCACCCCCATGTCCCGGCCTCGGTCCCGCTGCCGGAGCCTATCCCACCCTCGATCCGAGCGTAGCCGCGCCGGAGGCCTGCTCGCCCAACTGCCTCAACTCGCCCCTCAGCGCGTCATCCATCACGCGGTCCTCGACGATCCTGCCGTCTTTCATGCGGATGATGCGTTGGGCCTGCATGGCCACTTCCATCTCGTGCGTGACCAGCACGATCGTCACGCCGCCGGCGTGCAGCGAATGAAACACGTCGATGATCTGCTCGCCTGTCTGCGAGTCGAGGTTGCCCGTCGGCTCGTCGGCGAAGATCAGCCCCGGATTGTTCACGATCGCCCGGGCGATCGCCACGCGCTGGCGCTCGCCCCCCGACAGTTCGCCAGGGTTGTGGCGGACGCGGTTGCCCAAGCCCACCTTCTCCAGGGCACTCCGGGCCGCCGCCCGGGCGTTGCGCTTCCGCCCGTAGATCAGCGGGACCGCGACGTTGTCCAACGCGGACGTGCGGTTGATCAGGTTGAACGTCTGAAACACGAACCCGATGTCCCGGTTGCGGATCGCGGCAAGCTGGCGGTCCGTCATGCGGTGGACGAGCCGCCCCTCAAACTCGTACGTACCCGACGTCGGACGCTCCAGGCAGCCCAGCAGGTGCATCAGCGTGCTCTTACCGCTGCCCGACGGCCCCGTGACACTGACAAACTCGCCTCGCCCGATGAAAAGATCCACGCCATCGAGGGCGCGCACAACCGAGTCGCCCATCGGGTACAGTCTGCTAAGCTGATGCGTGCGAATCACCGTCAACTCACCCGGGGCCGGGGAAGGGCCAACTGGAAAGCCTGTCCCACACTCCGAAGAACGGTTCTGCAGTCACGAAACCGCACTACCCTCCCCGCCGCTCCTCATCCTCTCGCTCCTTCTCGGTCTTCTGCGGAAGCTTGGTGAAAACGACGTCGCCTTCCTTCACGCCCTCGATGACCTGGGCGTATACCCCGTTGTCGAGCCCAACCCGGCACTTGGCGAACTCCGGTTCGAGATCTTCCCCACGCTCGTTCTTGACCTGCAGATAGACCCCCAGCTCATTGTTCGGGTTCCGCTTGATCGCGTCGTGCGGCACCAAGACCGCGTCGTACACCGATTTGGCCGTGAACACCACGTCCGCCTGCATCGACGACATGAGCAGATGCCGGTTCTCGCTGGTCACCTCGATGTCCACCAGGTACGTCACGACCGACGAACCCGATTTGGGCTCGGGATAGATCCGCTCGATCGTGCCTTCGAACTCCTCGTCTCGAAACGCCTCGACCGTGATCTTGACGTTGGAGGCGGGCTCTATCGGGGTCTCCTCGCCCTCCGGGTCCTCATATCGGTTGCCGCCGGGGCGGGCTTCCGCCGGCGCCAACTCGAGTACGTCGCCGACGTCGGCTTCGTCAACCTCGGCCCGCACGTAGCAGACACTCCAGTCGGCCAGCACGGCCAGGAGCGTGCCTCCGGTGATGGTCGTCTTTCCACCCTGAATGACTTCCCCTTCCTCGGCGAGGATCTGGGATACCATTCCGTCCACCGGGGCGACGATGTCCGTTTTCTCCAACCGCTTCCGAGCGTCACCCTGAGTCGTTTTCGCCGTCTCGACGGCGGCTTCCGCCAGCGCCACGTCCTTCTCCGCCAGCTCGACCGCCATGTTCGCCTGCTGGACGTCCGCCTTGGCCTGTTCGATCTGGGCCTTCAACTCTTCGTAGACGGACTTCGCACGCGAGTACTCCAGCTCTGAGCCCTCACCGCGGCCAAACAAATCCTCTTTGTGCCTGTAGTCGGCTTCGGCATGGATCATCCGACCGTTCAGCGCCTCGAGCCGCGCGCGGGCTGCCTGCAGTCCGCTTGTCTTCCGCTCCTCCAATACGACCTTGGCCCGACTCAGGTTCGTTTCCGCCCGTTTCAGCTCCTGCTCGGCCCGCCGCACGTTTCGCTCCTCGTCATCGCGCTTCAGGCGAAGCAGGATGTCACCCGCCTTGATCACGTCGCCGGCCTTGACCAGCACCTCTTCAACTTCGCCGCTGGCTTCGGCCTTGATTTCCCGCCGCGACTTCGGAATCACCTTGCCTGCGGCGTCGATGGGAATCGTCAGATCGCCCCGCCGCACCGTCGCCGTTTCGCCCCGCGTGGAGCGAAACTCCATGCGCACGTTGCGGAGATTGTAGTATCCCAGGGCCACAAGCCCGAGCAGCGGTATCCAGATCAGAACTTTCTTCATGGCCGCACCTGCCTTTCGCAGGCCTGCATAGCTTGGTCCGGAGCCAACGCAACAGCACGACGATTGTGCTACCGGGACTATATCGCCAGCCACTCGCGCAGGCAATCCAAACGGGCCCGTTTCCCCCCTACCGACGTTGTCGGAACTTGTATCGCCGGCGACTACAATGAGCGCCGAGCGGCTCTGTGACACACCGAACTGTCTTCGCGCGACGTACGTGTTTCGGGGGCTTCGAATGCAGGCGCCGCCGGTCATCGATACGCGTGTCAAGCGTTCGCCGGTATCGGGTACGTGCGGGCAAACCCACGCGTGAGAAACCCCCCGGCCGCCTTCTCACATCATCAGGCGCTCCGCACGCGCCCTGCGACCCGCACGGAGTTGCCCTATAAGGACGGCTCGGACGAGCGGATTTCCGAAGAAACGGTGGTCAACCGCGCCCGGAGCGGCTATGCTGACGCCGGTGTGCAGCCAAGGACGGTTCCCCTTGAATCCAAGCGTGGTCAACGTGTCCAAACGTCATCCGAGGCATGCGGCGAAGGGACCCGCAACTCGTGGGTTCGCCACCGACTCATGGCTGGTGATCGGGGTCCTGCTGGCTGTCAGCCTGGGCTTGCAGAGCATCATCTTCGCTCCGATTTCCGTTTGGCCCTGCGCCTATGTCTGTTTGGTACCCTGGATTCTCGTGATCGGTTGGTGCTCCTCCCCGCGTCGCGTCTACGTCACCAGCTATCTTCTCGGGTTCGCGTTCTTTCTGATCAACGTCAAGTGGATCGCCCCGATCACGGTGGCAGGCTACGTCGCCCTGTCGGCCTATTTGGCCGCGTACTTCCCGCTCGTGGCCTGCCCGATCCGTCACGCCGTGCGGCGACGGCGCGTCCCGATGACGATCGCGGTCCCGGTGATCTGGGTGGGCAGCGAGTTTCTCCGCGCGATCGTGATCAGCGGGTTCCCGTGGTTCTTCCTGTCACATAGCCAATACCGCATCCTGCCCCTGATCCAGATCAGCGATCTCGTCGGGGCCTACGGCGTGAGCTTCATGGTAGCGATGGTCAACGGTGCGCTGGCGGACGCCGTCTTCACGTGGCTGCGGGCCCGGACAGATCGGGACGGGGTGACCTGGTGGCGACGGGCCTGGCCGGGGCTGGCAGCGACCGCAGTCGTGGTACTGGGCGTTCTCGTGTACGGGCTGGTTCAGATCCACCGCGACACGTCGGTTCGGGGGCCGAAGATCGCCGTGATCCAGGGCGATTACCCCTCGCGAATCACCGGGCCCATCGTAACAGAGAACGAGAAGGCCCGTCGCTATTTCTCCATTGCAGAAGAGGCAGCGGCGACGCAGCCGGACCTGTTCCTGCTGCCTGAAACGCCGTGGACCATGTTCCTCAATCGGAGTTACCGCCAGCTCGATGACGAGACTGATCAATGGGTCCGATGGTCCAAAAGCTGTTTCGAGGCGCTCCAGGACTTCGCGACCCGCCACGACGCCGAACTCATCACCGGCGCCATGAGCCGGGTATTCACGCCGCTGGACCGTCGGGCGGAGGAGTGGAAGTACAACTCGGCGTTCGTGTTTCGTCCGGACGGATCGCAGCCCGAACGTTACGACAAAGTGCACACCGTCTACTTCGGCGAGACGGTCCCGTTCCGTTTCGGGCGGTTGCGATTCCTGTACATCTGGTTCAACAGCCTATCGCCGTTCGGCCAGGACGATTCCGAGTACACACTGACGCCGGGGAAGGAGTTCAACGTATTCGAAATGGGCGCCAAGTCGCAGAACGGCAAGCGCTACCGCTTCGGAATCCCGATCTGCTACGAAGACGTCATGCCCTACGTCAGCCGGCGATTCGTGATCGGGCCGGATGGAAACAAGCAGGTGGACTTCCTGCTGAACATCAGCAACGACGGATGGTTCCTCCACAGCAACGAGCTTCCGCAGCATCTGGCGATCTGCTCGTTTCGCGCCGTGGAGAATCGCGTGGGCATTGCCCGGGCCGTCAACACCGGCATCAGCGGATTCATCGACGCCGACGGGCGGATTCACGATCTGGTCACCGGCCCGGACGGGCGCAGCCACGGACCGGGTATCGAAGGCTGGCGCACCGCCACCATCGACGTGGACACGCGTTGCAGTCTGTATTCCCGGACCGGCGACGTGTTTGCCCTGATCTGCTGCCTGTTGTGGGGCGCCGGATACGCGGACTACCTGGTGGCCCGCGTGCGGGGCAATCGCGCGGCGGAACCGAAGACCACGGACAGGACGCACGGGTTACGCCCATGAAGGAATTGCAGCGTGTCTCGAAACTGCGGAACCGCTTCTTCGGCGCCCCGGCGCAGCGCTGGAGAGCCGGCCCGACACTCATTCACAAGCCAATGGCAAGGGCTATGACGATCGCGGTGGTTCTCGGCGGCGCGGCAGGCTGCACCTCCCACCCTTATCCCCCGGGAGCACCGGCCACCGCGCAGCTCAAGCAGCGCGCCCTGGCGTCGCTCAAGCAGGGCGTGCGATACAAACACGTCCCGCTCGTGCGCTCCCAGGCGATCGAAGCCCTGCGAATGGTGGCGCCGCGCCGCGGGCGCTCCTGGATTCGAACCGCGTTGCACGACGAGCATCCGGGCGTCCGCTTCGCCGCCTGCCTCGCGCTGGGCGAACTGAAAGACGCATCGTCGAGGAACCGCATTGGTGAGTTGCTCACGGATCCCGACGCCAGTGTCCAGGTGGCGGCAATCTTCGCCCTGCATCGGATGGGCGATCAGAGCCACACACACCGGCTGGCCGATTACCTTCTGTACCACGAAGACCCTGCCGTCCGTAGAAACGCCGCCACCGTTCTCGGGCGCCTGGGCGAACCCGGTGCGATCAAACTCCTCGCCCGGGTCATGAACGACCGGGACGAGGGCCTCCGATTACAGGCGACCGAAGCCATGGCCCGTCTGGGCAGCGAAGAGGCCTGCCAGGATCTGATGTTCCTGGCCCATGCAGGGCTCGGCGCCCGAGAAACCTTCGCCCTCAACGCGCTGGGCGACACGCTGGACGCCCGGTTTGTCGAAACGTATCGATACAAGCTCAAGACCGCCGTCCACCGCGAGACCCGACTCGCCGCCGCCCGGGCCCTGGGCCGACTCGGCATCCAGGACGGATACCGTGTGGCCCTGGAGAACGTGACGTTCGGGGAGCCGGACCGCAATCCAGAGGTGACCAAGAAGGACACACCAAGAAGTCAGATTGTCCGCGCGCGCAGCATGGCCGCCCTGGCACTCGGGGCCATCGGGAATCCCGCCGCCCTGCCCCGGCTGGTGGACGCGATCGAGAACCCCTACGACCCCCGCGTGGAGCTGGCCGCCGCCCTGGCTATCGTGGAAATCCTCTGCGGCGACGCGGAGGCAAGGCTCAACAGGAAGGGAGGAGCTCAGAACTGAGAACGAAGAACCCGGGATCACGGCCTGAGAGGCAAGAGCGTGACGAGGCGTTTCAAAACGCTGGAGCACGACTGGCTGTCCATTCCGAATGCCCGGTACTCAGTTCGCGCTTGTGTTTCGCATGCGTTGGCTTACGTTCGTAGTCTGTGCCGTCGTCGTCGTCACGCTCCAGGTGACCGTCGCACACCGTCTGGAGTGGTACGGCGCGCAACCCCAGTGGATCCTGGTGCTGGCGGTCTTCTTCGCCCTGAACGGTCGCAGCGTCGACGTGCTGATCGGTGTGTGGATCCTCGGGGCGGTCGCCGATCTGCACACGATGGCGCGGTTTGGCCTGCTGTCGCTATCGTACGGACTGACCGGCGCAGTGGTCTATCGCGCGCGTGAGTACCTGTATCGCGAGCATCCGGTCACGCAGTTCTGCGTGACCTTCATCGTCTGCCTGCTGATCGAATTCGGGCTATCGATATACCGGATCAGCTCAACGGGCGCAGCGCCGGGCGCGGTGAGCGTTATGGCGCGCCAACCGCTCTTCGTGTCGTTGTATACCGCCCTGTGGGCCGTACCGATCCATCTCGTGCTGCTCCGGTTCCATCGCGCGCTCGGTATCATGCCGGCCCGTATGCGCGGGCGCCGTCCCCGGTTCGGCCAATTGCGGAATTCGACGCACCGGTAACAGGAGCCGTCAACGTTGCATCAACCCCCGTTGCCCTTCAACTGGCCACCGGCCCAGCCCGCAATGCCCCGCACCCGGTACCAGGGCAGCAAGCGGAAACTCGCCGACTGGATCGGCGACCAGGTCAAACACCTGCGGTTCCACACCGTCCTCGACGCCTTCGGCGGCACCGGCGCGGTCTCGCACATGTTCAAGCGTCGTGGAAAAGCCGTTACCTACAACGACATCCTGCGGTTCAACTACGTCGTGGGCAAGGCCCTGATCGAAAACACCCGCTGCACGCTGTCGGCGGACGACGTCAACTGGGTTGTCAGCGAGCACCCGCAGTTGGACTACCCTGACTTCATCGAGCGCACGTTCGCAGGGATCTACTTCACGACCCGGGAGGATCGCTGGCTCGACGTCGCCTGCCGGAACGTCCGACACCTCAACGACCCGTACAAGCAGGCGCTCGCGTATTTCGCGATCGGCCAGGCCGCCATCGCCAAGCGACCCTACAACCTCTTCCATCGGCGGAACCTCTACATGCGGACCGCGAACGTCAAGCGCGGCTTCGGCAACAAGACCACGTGGGACCGGCCCTTTGAAGACCACTTCCGCAACTTCGCAACGGAAGCCAACCAGGCCGTGCTCGACACCGGCCAACCCTGCCTCGCACTCAATCTCGACGCCCTGGACGTTCAACCCGGGTACGACCTGGTCTACATCGATCCGCCCTACGTCAACGGTAACGGCGTGGGCGTCGACTACCGAGCGTTCTATCATTTCCTGGAGGGACTCGTCGATTACGATCGTTGGCCGGAACGGATTGACTGGTCGTCGAAGCACCGGTGTCTGACGCCGAGACCCGGTCCGTGGACGCGGGGAGCCCGGATCGGGACTGCGTTCCGATCGCTGTTCCGGCGATTCGCCTCCAGCATTCTGGTGGTCTCGTATCGAAGCGACGGCATCCCGTCACCGTCGCTGCTGGCGGGATGGCTGCGTGAAATCAAGCCGAACGTGCGCGTCCATCCCTACCCGGGCCGAAAGAAATACGCCCTGTCGACCAATCCTCGCGCCCGCGAAGTCCTGATCGTCGCCGCCGGCGGGACGTGAGCGCTACTCGAGACTGTCAGAGATGATCGGCAGATGCCCGCATCGGCGCCGCCGGCGCCGATCCCCTACCTGTGGGCTTTGGCGTGCAGCATGGTCCGGACCAGATTCACCAGGGCCCGCCGCTCGATCGGCTTGGTGATGTAATCATCGGTGCCGCACTCGGTCGCCCGCTCGATGTCGGCGGTCTCGTTCAGCGCCGTCACCATCACCACCGGAATGTCGCGCGTCTGCGGA
Organism: Phycisphaerales bacterium; assembly: GCA_020353195.1. Lineage (GTDB taxonomy): Bacteria > Planctomycetota > Phycisphaerae > UBA1845 > UBA1845 > JAFGJQ01. The sequence continues at coordinate 3,059,962 of CP070691.1, forward strand.
TTGGATTTGAGCTGCTTGCAGACCTCGAAACCGGACATCTTCGGCATCATGATGTCCAGCAGAATGAGGTCCGGCTTGCACCGGGCGACCTGCTCCAACGCCCCAACCCCGTCGCGGGCTTCAATCGCCGTCACCTCCTCCATGTCTTCGAGGTAGGCCAGCAGCAACTCGAGGTTCTGTCGGTTATCGTCGACGACCAGAACGGTCCACCGGTCGGAATCTGCCGTCGGCTGATTGCCCATGCTCTCACATCCTTCTCACGGGTCGGGTGCGCCCGTGCACGGGTCATCTTCCACAATTCCTCCCCGTCTGCAACCTCCCGCATCCGGCCCCGGCGCCCCGCGCGCGGACACCAGGCCGAGGCGCGGTCACAGGTACTCGGCGAACAGCTCGCGAGATGGCCCGGGGATCGTAACGGCCGACACCAACAGGCCCTTCTGGCGGACGACCTGAGCCGCCGCACCGACGGCCGCCTTCATGTCCGACACCGAACCCGCCATCATCATGTACCCCTTGCCACCCAGGGCCATGGCCGGATGAACACGAAACAGCGTCACTTGCCCCGCCTTGACGGCGGCGTCCGCAGCCTCCAGCACGCTTGTCCCCGAGTACGTCTCGACCACACCCAGCGCCTTCGGTACGTCCCCGCCGCCGGCGCCCGCGCCCGGCACGTGCAGCTCCACGCCCTGGCCCAGCGCCTTGAACACCGCCGGGTGAATCCGCGGAATCACAGCGTGATCGATGACCCCCTCCGGGGCCGCCGTGAGGCCACGGTCGACCGAAGCCGTCACTTCCGCAACCCTGCCCGTCACCGCGATGATGTACTTGCCCGAACAGAGCGTGCGGGCGAGCACCAGGCGGACATCGGCGGCCTTGAGCATCGCATCCTGTACGGTGAACCCAACACCGATGCTGGTCAGCTCGATGATTCCGACGGCCTCGATCATGAGTGAGCTCCCCGATTGCGCTGTCGGACCGACTCGCCGGTCGGTCTATCGACGTCAACGCCGGCTACGGTACCGAACACTGCCGCTCCCGGGAAAACCCGGTAGTCTCCCCACGCCGGGTCCGTGCACACACGTGCGTGGGCATGATGCTGAGCTTTGATGTTCGCGTTCGACATGGTCACGCGTTAGCAATGCCACTGACTTTGCCTGAAAGACCATTGGATCCCCTGCCCCACGTCTCCTTAGCTGCCGGTTATGATGACTCGGTCTTCGGTCACACGGCAGGTTCCCGCGATGCTCGCATGGATGGCCGCTCCGAGCGCGCCGTCTTCGGGTTGAGCGACGACATCCCCCTTCTCCAGCTGCGTTCCGTCGACCACAACCGGCCGGGCCGGTGCTCCGGCGTGCTGCTTCAGCGGCAGGATCACCCGCTCCGGCTCGTAGCGCCGATCCAGCAGCGGCCCTTCGTTCTTGAATCGAGCCAGTCCGAGTTTGACAATGAGCCGGCTGGTCGGAATCCGGCGGTTGTTCAACTGCAGCTCGGCCCGGTATGGATGAGCTTCAGCCTCCCATTCTCGCCCGGCGGCCGCGAGCTGCCGCTTGCCGTGAACGCAAACGCTCTTCGGATCCAGGTCCTCCGGACAGGCCATCATGGTGCACAAATTGCATTCGCAGCAGAACTGCGACCCGATCACAGCGGGCTCGCGGCTCTCGACGAAACAAAGCGAACGCATGGTCTTGTGCGGCTCGATGGGATGGCCCAGCAGGTACCGCGGACAGAACTCCGTGCAGAACGAGCACTGGTCGCATGCACTGGCCCCGATTCGTGCAATCGTCTTCCAGGGCGCCTCGTACCGACGGATGACGGTATGGCCGGCATCGAGCACGATCACGCCGCCGCATGTCTTGGTAATGGGCTCGTCCGGCGATGCGAGCTGTCCCATCATGACCCCGCCGATCAATGCGCGCGCGTTTGCCACCGTTGCCCCGCCGGCGAGTCCGACGGCTTCTGCAACGGTGATGCCGATCGGCACGCGCAGCGTCACCGGGGAGCGAACCGCACCGGCGACGGTCAGAAACTTCTCCGTGACCGGGGTGTCCGCGCCGATGTTCCAGGCCGTCTCCACATTGATGACCACGCAGCTGACGGCCGGCGGAATCTTCCCCGGCGGGATGATCTTGCCCGTAACGTCGTAGACCAGGATGAACTCGTCGCCGGCGGGATACGTGTCCGACAGGGGAACGATCCGCCCCTTCGGCGGCACCATAGGGCCGAGACGGTCGATCACCTCAGCGTACTTGCCCTTGATGCCGACGACGATCTCCTTTGCGCCGACAAGTTCGGACGCCCGGGTCAGCCCCGCGAGAACCTGCTCCGGATAATGCCAGAGTATCTCCTTGTCTTTGTGCAGAAGCGGTTCGCATTCGGCCGCGTTGAGGATGATGCAGTCCGCCCGCGAGGCAAGCTTGACGTGAGTGGGGAAACCCGCGCCACCGGCCCCGACGACCCCGTTCGCCGCGATCCGGTCCAGCAGTTGTGCCCCCGTTGAGACTCCGGCTGACATCACCCGTTCCCGGTACCCTGAAGCCTTCGCCGGTGGTACGCCAACCGTTCGGCGCTGGACATGGAGCCGAGGTTCGGCCGATCGTTTCGCCCGGCGGAGGCCCTCTCCGACGTCACGGGCGCCGACCGAACGACGCCGGGACGCCGCCGGCCGGGCTCAGACGGCACGCTGAACGTGGTTCCGCCCCCGTCGTAACTCACGCTCGAATCCGTGAGCTGCAAGTCGTCGTCCAGCGCTCTGAAGGGCTTGATCTTCAGTGCCTGGAGCACTCCGTGATACGCATGGACCGCTTCCTCCGGCGTGACTTCGCCGTTGACGATCCGCCGGAGCATCTCGATGAAGGCTAACTGGTGCTCGGCGTTGTTGATCTTACGACCGAACAAGGCGGCCCGGGCCCCGTGCTTCTTCGCTTCGGCGATGAGTTTGAACGCGTCGTACGTCGTTCCGGCGGAACCGCCCAGCACGCCGATGACCAGGGACGGATCGTAACGGGCCAGTTCCTCGGTGAACCGGGGGCCGTGATAGACCATCTTGAGGAAGATCGGGCGCCCGCTCTCGGGGACCCCCGCCAGCATGCGAACGATCATGTCGTTGATGAAAGCGCCGATCTCCTGCGGGTGGATCGATGCGCGGATCGCGTTGGGGTCGAAGACCTCGAGAAAGTGACGGAAGCCCTTTCGCTCGGCCTCGATCCGGAACGCTTTGTACGACTCCAGCGTGCGGCAGTCCAGGTCACGATCGTTGTTGAACGTGACGCTGTACAGCCCGAGACCGGCGCCGAGGGAGCGCTCCTCCGGTTCGCAGTCAACGTGACCACACTGAATGTGATCGATCGTCGTGCTCTGGAACGGGCAGGACGGATCAGACGGGTAGGTGCCCCCCCGAACGACGTGAATGTCCGTCGTGTCGTTTGCCCGCGCCGCCGGCGTAACGTGCGAGTTCTCGAACAACTGCTCCCGGATCGTCAGAATCGCGTTCGTGTGGGCGGACATCAGCATGATGTCCACGATCCCCTGGGCCACCACCTCCCGGATACACGCGCGATACTCCTCCAGGCTTCGAAACTTGCCCTCATGAGCGTGATGCTCCGGACTCTTCCCCGGCGCGGCGATGCCGTAGGCCATGTCCGCATCCTTCGCGTCGGCGATGATGAACTCCGCACACTTCGGGTCGGCTTTGATCTTCGCCAGCTTGACATCGAGTGTTTTCTGCACCACGAGACCATCACCCTATTGAATCTGAACCTCGTCGATGATGGCGGCGCAATACGCGTCCACCGGGACCAGGCGCGGATGGAACGGCATCGCCGCCTCCCGCCCTTCGCTGATCCCCACGACCGATCCCACCGCCGTACTCAACTCGTCGTACGCCACCACCGGCTCCGCGGTTGCCCCGGCCTCACCTTTGATCGCCGCGGCGCTACGCGGCTGCACGATCATGAAGCGTCCGCCGGCGATGTTCTCCAGCCGGTGCGCCAGAGTGACCGTCCCGATGACCTCACCGACTCGCATACGCCCCTCCATTCCCGCCACAGGCTGCGCACGCACCGCCGGACTCCGACGACGGCCCGTCCCCCAGTGCCGTCTTGATCAACGGATCGATCGCGGTCTTCGCGCTGACAAAGCCGTCAACCAACGCCCGCATCTGCCCCAGCGACATCCGCTCGTTCTCGATGATCAACATGTTGATGCCCAGTTCGTTCACCAGCCCGAACAAAGAAGACGGCCTGGGCGCGATGGCCGCTCGGACACCCGGCTGCTTGTTGGCGATGCAGTTGACAATTGCAGCACTTCTGATCACGGCCACCGCACGGCGCTGCGAGCACTCGTGCAGCGCCTCGCACGTCCTCTTCACGGCATCGAGCAGTCCGGCCCGATTCCCGTGACACGGCTGAAAGGCCACACCGCCGTAGCGGCGCTCCATGACCGGCAGCAGCGCTCGGATATTGGGATGCGCGGCATCGCCGATCATGTATACGGTAGGCTCCCGACCGTGCGGAGTCTCACGCGCGCCGGGCGGGCCTGGTCGGGGCACCGGAACCTTGTGGCTGGCGAGCCAGTCGTGCGCCGCAGGGGTCACCAACGCCCCTGCCGGTAGCTCAATGGCGCCGCCTTTGCCTGCTTGGGCGATAAGAGTCTTAACGGTGATCAGCGGTCGGCTCATTCGGTCGTCCAGTCCTTGTCGTCGTCTATGATCCCCACCACCGTCCATCGGGCCGGCGAAGTCTCGTCCCCGGCCAACTCTCTGGCCCCCTTCCCGTCACTGCTAATCAGCACCAGACAGCCGCGTCCGGCTCCCAGCGGATCGAGCGCCAGGATCGGTTCTACAGTCGCTGACTTCAGCGGCTGAACCACCAGCAGCTTCTGTCCCTCGAGCGACGGGTGCTTGACCGTGGACGTCGCATGTCCCTTCACACGCCCCACCAACACGCCACTCACCTCCCGGTGCTCAGAGAATCCGAAGGCTGTCCACCATGACGCATCTGCGGTATCGGGTGAACGACAGCGGGCTGGTCACGCCCTCACCGGTCGGCGACGCGATCGAGAAGGACGCGTAGCCTTCACCTCGCACCCCCAGCCCGGCCATGCACGGCCCGTTCTTGACGAAGATCATCACGTCGGACGCGCGTCCCATCTTCGTGAGGTTCTCAACGTCGCGCGACCACATGACGGCAGTGTGTTTGAAACCGTGCTCGTACGTAACCGCCTTCTCGATCGCCTCGTCCACATCCTTGACGAGAACGATGGGCAGAATGGGCATCATCTGCTCGCAGGGCACCAGCGGGTTGCTCTCATCAGTCACACCGAAAAGCAGTTGCACGTCCCGACTGACCTCGATTCCCAGCGCTTCGGCCAGCACCCACGCGTCCTTGCCTACCATTTGCTTGTCAGGAATGTAGTGGCCGGTCTTGGTGTCCTGGTGGATGAACATCTTGGCGAAACGGTCGATATCCTCACGCGTCAGGCGGTGCCCGCCGTTCCGTTCCATCGCCGCCATCAAGGTCTCACCCACCCGCTCGACTACAAAAACCTCCTTCTCACCGATGCACAACAGGTTGTTGTCATACGCGGCGCCGGCGATGATCCCCTTCGCGGCTTTCTCGATGTCAGCCGTCTCGTCCACCACGACCGGCGGGTTCCCCGGGCCCGCCACCACTGCCCGCTTGCCGGACGCCAACGCCGCCCGGGCGACACCGATGCCGCCGGTCGCACACAGCATGGCCACGCCGGGATGGCGGAAGATCTCAGTCGCGCTTTCGATCGTCGGGTCTTCAATAACGCAGATCAGGTTGTCGATGCCGATCCGCTCACGGATGGCCCGGTTCCACCGCCGGGTGGCCTCGGCGGCGCAGCGGGCGCCCGAGGGATGCGGGTTGCACACCAGCGAGTTACCGGCGGCGATCATCATGATCGCGTTGCAGCCGAGCGTGGGCACGCTGTGCGTCACCGGCGTCACGACGCCGAGCACACCGTACGGTGCAAACTCCGTCACCGTCAGACCGTGGTCGCCACTGACCGCCTCGCTCCGCAGCATCTCCATGCCGGGCACGCCGGCGGCCAGGTCCAGCTTCTCGAGCTTGTGATCCAGCCGGCCCAGTCGCGTTTCCGCAAACTCGATCCGGGCGAGTTCCTCGCGGTCCCGGCGCATCACCTCGCGGATGCACTCAACGGCGGCCCCTCGATCGCCCAGCGTCGCCTGCATCAACCGGCGTTGGGCGCTGGCAGCAGCCTGAACCGCCGCATCGACACTGGTGAATACGCCGTGCCCGTTTCCTCCGTCCACGCGGGATGCTGATGCCGATGATCCACCATCACCGGGCCGCCTGAGGCGCGTCAGAACCTCGGTTACAACGTCGGCGACCATCGCCTCATCGATCAGCGTATTGGCCGTTTGCATGGTTCACTACCTCAGATGACACGGTCGTGCCGAGGACGACAACGGGCCGCAACCGTCGGAAAGCGGTCGCCTACTACCCCTTCAGAGTGCCGTCTGCCCGACACAACACGCGATCCTGCACCCGAACGGTATCGACAATCCCGATCACCACGGCGTCGACCGGCATGGTCTTGGTCATCTCCGTCATGCGGGCCGAGCTGCCTTGCGTCACCAGAACGTACTCGCCCGTGCCCGCCCCCAGGGAATCGATCGCGACCAGCACGCGCCCGGCCGGCTTGATCATCCGATCCGCCCCCGGCGCCACCGTGTACGCTTCGACCAGGAGCAACTTGGCGTCGGCCATCCGCGGGTTCTTCTGCGTGGCCACCAGGGACCCACACACCTTGCCGATGAACATGGTTGTACGCTCCGCCGCCAGGGCAACCCGATGTCGGACTACTGACCGGGCGTCACCTTGGCCACTTCGTCGTGAGGCCGCGAAAGCACCTCCACCGAGACGACCTCGCCCACTCGCGCCGCCGCCGCCGCACCGGCCTCGGTGGCCGCTCGAACAGCCGCCACGTCACCGACGAGGGCCGCCGTAATCAGCCCCGAGCCCGGCATCCGTGTTCCCTTCAGGGTGACGTTCGCAGCCTTCAACGCTGCATCCACACCTTCCACGAGAGGAATCATCCCTCGTGTTTCGATCAGTCCCAATGCCAGTTTCGCCATGATCATCTCCTGCATTGCGCTCGATCGCTGCCGAGAAATCGCGCAGCTTGCCTTCAGCTCCCTTCGTGAGCTCGCTTTGGCTTATCAACCGGCTCGCCCGCCGTTGCAATCGACCTTGCCAACACCTCCACGGTCTGGCGGGCCACGATGAGCTCCTCGTCGGTCCGCATCGCTAGAATCTCCACCGGCGAATCGTCGGCAGACACGGTCGCCTCCACACCTCCGGCATCGTTCCGCGACGGATCCAACCGGATCCCGAGGAACTCCAGCCCCGCGCACACGCGCCGGCGAATCCCGGCAGATCGCTCACCGATGCCGCCCGTAAACACCAGAACGTCCAACCCGCCCAACGCCACCAGATACGCGCCGATGTAGTGGCGGACACTTTCGACGAACATGTCCAACGCCAGCCGGGCGCGCTCGTTGCCGGTGTCCGCCGCCGCCGCTATCTCGCGCATGTCGTTGCTGACGCCACTGATCCCCAGCAGCCCGCCCCGTGTCGCCAGCGTCGCCAACATCTCGTCCATGTCCGCCCCGGTGCGGGCGCGGACCAGCACCAGAGCGTAAGGATCCATATCGCCCACTCGGTTGTTGTGCGGGATGCCGGACTGAGGCGCCGTGCCGAAACTGTTGGCTACGCTCCGACCTGAATCGATTGCGCAGACCGAACTGCTGCCACCGAGATGACACGAGATGACGCGCAGATCGCGACGCCCGAGCAGCTCCGAGGTCCGCCCCGCCACGTAGCGATGCGAAGCCCCATGGAAACCGTACCGCCTGACGCCGTATCGGACGGCCCATTCGTACGGAACCGCGTAATAGCTCCTGGCCGCCGGAATCGTCTGGTGGAAGCCGGTCTCAAAGGCAGCCACCAGCGGCGTGCCGGGCATCTGCGTTTCGAATGCCTTCATGGCCGCCGCGTACGGCGGATTATGGGCCGGCGCAAGGTCGGCAAACTCCTTCATCACGCTCAGCACGTCCGCCGTTACCCGCACCGGCTCGGAAACCGGACCGCCGTGCACCGCCTTGAAGCCGACCGCGTCGATCGCAAAACGTGATCCGCCCGCACCGGCGCCCGTGAGTCGGCCGACACACGCCTCAACCGCCTTCGCCTGGTCACCGATCGGGTCCGATCTCTCGACGGTCTCGGCCTCACCGAGCTTGATGTGAACCCGGCTGCCGGGGCTGCCCACGCCTTCCACGGCGCCCTCGGCCAGAACCCGCTCGTCCGCCATGTCGAACAGGCGGAACTTGAACGATGTGCTACCGATGTTCACCACCAGAACATTCATCGCCGCACAACCTCAACCGCGGTCACGCACCCAGCATCGACGACATCAGGTCTTCATGAGGCTGGGCGATGACGTGGGCGCTCACCAACTCGCCGGTCTCGTTGGCCGCCTCCGCACCGGCGTCCACCGCGGCCTTGACGCTGCCCACGTCACCCTCGATGATCATCGTCACGTATCCACTGCCGATCTCGATCACGTCGACCAGACTCACACCGGCGGCCTTGCACATCGCATCAGCCGCCTGAATCGATGGATTCGTACCGACGGTCTCGATGAATCCAATGGCGTGGCGCAACATGTCTCTTCTCCTGTGTAACGGCGGCCTGGGCTCACCGGGCACGCCGCCTGAAAAAACTCCGGACCACCACCGCCGCCTTCAAACGCCGGCGGGGGCCTACTTCTGCGACCGCTTGCCTGCCCCCCGCGTCGGGTACAGCATGGTCAGTTCGTCATGCGGCCGGGGAATGATGTGCACGCCCACCACTTCACCCACCTTGGCCGCCGCGGATTCAGCCGCCGTAACCGCGGATTTGACCGCCGCCACGTCCCCGCTGACAAACGTTGTCACCAGACCCTTGCCCACCCTGCGCCAACCCAGCATCTCAACGCTCGCGGCTTTGAGCATCGCATCAGTCGCCTCGAACAGGGCCACAAGCCCACGCGTCTCGACCATGCCCACGGCGGGAATCGTTGCCATAACCGTCTCCCGTGATTAACCACTACTTCCAGTTGCTCTTGCTTCCGCCCGGTCGGCGCCCGGACGCAGCCGCCGGCTTCTCCAACCTTACTGCCATCGCGTTGCGCAAATCACATGCGTTGCCCTCATCCGTGTCGATGTGCACCTCCAGCTTGAACCGCGGGTGCGGCCTCACTTTGACGCCCCCCAGAACCACCGGACACGTCCGATGCTCGATCACCAAGTTCATGCTGTCGCCCGCCCCGACGCCGTAACGCTCCGCATGGGCGGGGTTCATGTGCACGTGCCGCTGCGCCCGAATCACGCCTCGCTCAAGATACAGATGCCCCTTCGGCCCCAGAACGAGGCAGCCCGGTGTCCCCTCATGGTTACCACTCATACGCACCGGTACGTCAATCCCCAGCGCAATGGCGTCGGACAATGCCAACTCGATCTGCGTGTTGTCGCGCACCGGCCCCAAGATCCTCACGCTCTGGAGCATGCGACGCCGCGGGCCGATCAGATGCACCGTCTGCTCACTCGCAAAATCACCCTGCTGGTACAACCATCGCATCGGCGTCAGCTCGGCCCCGGCGCCGAACAGCTGCTCCAGATGCTCCTGCGTGATGTGCACGTGCCGGGCCGAGATGTTCACCACGAGCGGCGCACTGGCTCTTTCCGGACGCGGCGCAAATCGTTCTCCGACGACCTCGGAGACGATCCTCTCGATCCGGTCGCGGTCAATCCCTGCCGACGACTCGATGGTGGTCATCACCGCTTCCCCGTCTCTTCCGCGTTCTCGCCGCCCGGTTCAGCCCTCAAATCCGCCTCCCGTTGACTTCCCGCCACCTCGGCGACATGCACCCGGGCCCCACGCGACTCCGCCAACTCCACCCAGTTCGCCGCCACTTTCGAGTCCGTGACAAGATGGTTGAGCTGCTCGAAGTCACACAAATGCACCAGCGACCGCCGACCGAACTTCGAATGATCCACCACGACAATGGTCTCCTCCGCCGCATCGATCATCAGGTGCTCCACCTCGACCATCAGCAGGTTCGCATTGAACAGACCGTCTTCGGTGATCCCCGCCGTCCCCATCACGGCCCACCTCACATGCAGCGCGCGAAGCATGGTCTCCGCATACCGCCCCAGCGCAACCCCGGTGCGCGGCATGATCGCGCCCCCAAGGAACACGACCTCGGTGTCGGAACTCTTGCCAAGCAACGTGGCGACCGGAAGCGAGTTCGTCACCACCTGCAACCGGCGGTCCTTCAGATGCTCAGCAACCTGATACGCCGTCGTCCCCCCGTCCAGCAGAACAGCCTCGCCATCCTGAATGAGCGACGCGGCCAACTGCCCGATCGCTCGCTTCTCCGCGATGTTCTGCGAGCGACGCCGCGCATAGTCCAGCGGATGGTCCGGCACTTCCAGGTGAAACGCGCCGCCGTGCGTCCGCCTCGCGGTCCCCCTGCGCTCCATCTCACCCAAATCCCGCCGAATCGTGGTCACCGACACCCCGAAACGCTTGACAAGGTCCTTGAGCGACGCGTAGCCACGCTCCTCAAGATACGCGCTGATCTGAGCTTGACGCTCCGCCGCTTGCACCAGAAGACAACCCATTCCGCCCTAGATTACGGCCGAAATACGCCACAAAATGCACACTTTCGATCACTTTACGAACGAATTATAACATATTCATGGCCGGAACGCAAGGAATAAAGCACTAACAGTTAAATTCCAGCAGATATGTAGTCGCTCTCCCCCGCCGTGAGCGCCGAACCTCCGACGTCGCCTGCCACCTGAGAACCCGGTGAGCCATCGGGCGGCGGCCCGGTCATCCGGTCAGTGGATCGCGCTGAATGACGTGCCGGTCGCCGGACCGTTGCTGGGTGACGTGATACGCCGGCTTGCTCGGGTCGGGCTCGGCCGGGAAATCAGTGCGGTAATGGACGCCTCGTGACTCGCCGCGGTGCAAGGCCCCGGCGGTGATCAGCCGCCCCACCGTCAACATGTTCTGCGTTTCCCAACCGTCCCGGTCATCGAACGTCTTGTCGAGGACGAACCGACCCCAGAAGTTGATGATCTCGATCGTCTCGGTCAGCAGTTCGTGGCTGCGGGCGATGCCGACGTTGCGCCACATCAGGCTGCGGAGGCTGTTGCGAATGTCCGAGAGGTCCAGCCGCGTGCTCCGGGAGATCGGGTTCTCGGCTTTGACCTTCGCGGGCCCCACCGACTGGCCCCGGCCCCGCAACCGCGCACCGGCCGTCTGCCCGGCAATCGCGCCGAACACCAGCCCCTCCAGAAGCGAATTGCTCGGAAGGCGATTGGCCCCATGTAGCCCCGCACTGGCGGCCTCCCCGCAACACAGCAGCCCCTCCAGTGACGTCCTGGCGGCACTGTCGGCGGCTACGCCGCCAATCATATAGTGGGCTGCCGGGCGCACGGGAATCAGATCGCGCCCCACGTCGATGTCAAACTCCTGGCAGAGCCGGGTGATGTGAGGGAAGCGACGGGCGAACCAGTCCTGGCCGAGGTGGCGGACGTCGATGTAGACGCACGTCCCCCCGGTCTTGGCCAGGTTATCGCGGATGGCCTGACTGACTACGTCTCGCGGAGCCAATTCGGCGTCCGGATGATAATCGAACATGAAGCGGTCGCCCCCGCGGTCGATGAGGTACGCCCCTTCGCCGCGAACAGCCTCGGAAATCAACGCCCGAGACGAGCCGGCCACGTACAGCGTCGTGGGATGAAACTGGACAAGCTCCATGTCGCGCAGCCTGGCGCCGGCCCGGAATGCGACGGCGTAGGCATCGCCAGTTGCGACCTGCGGGTTGGTCGTCTCACGATACACCCGCCCGCCACCGCCGCCGGCCAGGATGGTCTGCCCGGCCCATAGCAGTTGGTGGCCGTATTGCTCGTGGAACGTCACCGCGCCGACGCACCGTCCTTCGAGCGTGATCAGATCGATCAGGAAACAACATTCGAAGACGCGCACGTTGGGGGTTTCGTTGAGCCTGGCCAGCAGGCACCGGACCAGTTCCCGTCCGGTCTGGTCGCCGTTGGCGTGCAGGATGCGGCGCCGTTGATGCCCGCCTTCCTGGCCGAGCACGATCCGGTCACCGTCCCGGTCGAATCGGGCGCCCCATCTGACCAGTTCGTTGATGCGTTCCAGTCCGTCCCGAACGACGGTGTGGACGATATCGGGATGGCTGAGCCCGACACCGACACGCACCGTGTCCTCGGCGTGGTTGTCGATCGAGTCGTCGCCGGCCATCGCCCCGGCGATGCCTCCCTGCGCATAGCTCGTGGCGGATTCGTCCAGCGATTCCTTGGTGATGAGAATGACATCGCCGTGCCGGGCCGCCTCGATCGCCGCTCGCACGCCGGCGACGCCGCTCCCGATCACCAGAACGTCGGTCAGAATGTGCCCGATCCGTGCCGAATCGAAATTCGTCAGATATCGGCGGGTGTCGTAGAGCACTGCCATCACGCCGGTCATCCTACCGGCACTGGCGGGGCGCAACAATCACCGCTCAGCAGAAGGGCTGACGGGCAGACAGATCAAGGGGCCGGGGATCCGAGAGGCCAGGCGGGTCGGAACCGGCCGATCCCGGAACACCTTGCCTGGTGGTTCTCCGGCCCGGCATCCGAAGCGGACGCCGAGGACTGATAACTAAACGGCGCCCCCAGGTTCGTCGATAACCCAGGCATGAGTCTACCCCCCTGCCAAGACCGGCGGGCCCGGTCCGCGCTGGCCCTGCCCCTACTTGCACTGTTCGGCCTGGGCGCCGGCGCCGCAGCCACCGGCGTGTCGGCTGCCCAGCCGCCTGCGGCATCGCCGTTGAACACGCGGGAGACCCATCGCTTCGACTTCAACGAGCCTGACAACTTCACGCCAGTGCCCAAATACTGGGTGCCGTTCAAGACGCTCCCCAGCTTCACCGTAGGGACCTTCGACGAGTCGACCGGCCACGAGGCACCACCATCGTTCTATCTAGGGCTCAACGGGCGGGACGTCGCTTACCGTTACGTGGGGCCCTCGTTCGAGACGCAGGTCCACCCCAACAGTGACTATCACATCTCGGCATGGATCAAGCCCGACCGCCTCCGCACGGCACGGGCCCACATCTCCGCGTTTTACGTCGATCGCGAGGGGCTGCCGATCGCGAACTCGCAAGTGTTCAGCCGGTTCGTCGGCGGGCAGAACGATGAATGGCAGACGGTCAGTGTGCATCTGCCGGCCGGCCCCCGCGAAGCCCACAGCATCGGGCTGACGGTACGCGTGGTACAGCAACGGACATGGCGAACCGGACCTCTCCCCCATCGGTTCATTGAGCAAACCGATGTTGATGCCGGTGCGTGGTTTGACGACATCGTGGTGTATCGGCTTCCTCGCGCGCTGATCACGACGCGTGCTGCAGGCAACGTGTTCGTCGCCCCGCAGATGCCGGCCGTACAGGCAATCATCACCGACAGCAAACCGGAAGAACTGGTCGCAACCATCACCCTGACCGACGCCGCGGGGCACGAGCTGGAGTCGACGACGGTGGACATCGATTCGTCACAGGATCATGAAGGAACCCTGGTCAATTACCGCAACCTCACACCGGGGATCTACCGCGCCACGCTGCAGGTGGGCGTGGGCGAAAACACTCTCGTGCGCCGGTGGCGGACGTTCGCCTACCTGCACGAGCCGTGTCGAGGGCCCGGATCGGTCTCCCGCCCGTTCGGCGTGGTCATGAACGGACCCGGCCAAACCATGGACCAGGTGGCGCTGCTCTCGGCGCTGGGTGTGGGAGCAGTGAAGCTGCCGCTGTGGGCCCAGGGGCGCGACCGGGTCGGGTTCGCCGACGCAACCGAATCGCTGGACCTCCTGCTGCATCATCTGGTCAAAGCGCGAGTGGCAATGCTGGGCGTGCTCGCCGGGCCGCCGTCGGAATTGGTTCGAACGGCCGGGGAGTTCCCTCGCCCGCTACTGGAGATTCTCGCCGACGATCCGGCCGGGTGGCGCGACCCGCTGGCCGACGTGGTGGCGCCGAACGCGGGCATCTTCCGCTCGTGGCAGATCGGCGGGGACAACGACCCGGACATGATCGACCCCGTGATGCAGGCGGCGGCGTTTCCCCCGGTGCGAAAGGAAATGAAGGTCCTGATGACCGCACCGGACTTGACCGCCCCCGGAAACGCCCACGTCTCTCCGGATCAAGGCAGATCGCCGGCCGACAACATCAGCCTGACCATTGAGAACGACGTCCAGCCGGAGTGGATTCCGGAGCACCTCGCATCTTACCAGGACTTGGGCTACCGGCACCTGGAAGTCTACCTCGAGACGTTGCCGCCGGATCGCTACGAGCGGACCGCATTCCTGGCGGACTTGGCCAAGCGCGTGGTCTACGCACTTCACGCCGGCGTGGATCGGGTGTTCCTCCATCAACCGTGGCAGGAACGGACCACGGTCAACGGGGAGACGACCGAACCTACCGAGGCGTTTGTCGTCTACCGGACCGCCGTTGACCTGCTGGCAGAGGCCAAGCTGGCCTCCACATTGCATCTGAGCCCGGATGTCACGTGCCTGGCGTTCGATTCCGGTCAGGACGCGGTGCTCGTGTTGTGGGACGACGGTGCCGGACCCGAGGGGCGAACGCACGTGCTGCAAATGGGCGCGGCGACGCGCCAAATCGATCTGTGGGGGCACCCCACGCCGCTGGAACGAACCCCGGATGGACGCCAGCGGGTCCGTCTTTCGCCGGTGCCGGTATTCGTTGACGGCGTCGAGCAGTGGCTGGTGGCGTTTCTCACCCGTTTGCGCCTGGAACCGCAGCAGGTCGAGTTTCGCATCGGCTCGCATGTCCATACCGTGACCCTGGCCGCCCCGGTGCGGGAGGCGATTTCCGGAACCGTCCACCTGCGAACACCTCCGGCGTGGGAAGTCAAACCCAGACGGTTTTCGTTCGCACTGCCCCCCGGCGGAACGCTGGACAAGGAAGTAAACATCCGCTACACGCATAACGAACCGGCCGGCACGAAAACCGTCCTCGCGCAGATCGAGTTCGATTCCGAACCACGATACCACGTCGAGGTCCCCCTCCCGGTTGAGATCGGGCTGGAGGGAATCGAAGTCTGGGGTTACGCCAGTCGGCGAGGGGATCGCCTGATCATCCGGCACGGTGTGCTCAACCGAACCGACGACACAATCAGCTTCCGAGGGTTCGTTGTGGCTCCGGGCCGGACCCGTCAGTATCGCGTTTTCAATGCCATGTTCCCCGGACGTACCATTGTCACGGAATATGCCTTCGATAACGGCGCTGATCTCGCCGGTCGGGTGTTGCGGCTGGGGCTGCGCGAAGTCGGTGGCCGGCGCGCTCACAACCTTGAAATCACCGTACCGTGATCAGAAACACCGAAGCGTTCAAACGTCGAACTACCGATAGAACGGGCGCAGCGGCTTTATAGCTTGCCTTGGTCAGCCGCTTGGACGTAGCAGATCAGTTTGTAAGCCAGCCGGGCGGCCAGGAACTCGGTGACGACCTGGCCGGGGATCGGCGCTACCTCCACGACATCCGCCGCCACGATCCGCTTCTCCGCCGCCACCAGCCGCAGCAGCGAAATCGCCTGATACCAGTCGATGCCGCCCGGCTCCGGTGTCCCCGTACCCGGAGCTACCGCAGGGTCGAACCCGTCGATGTCGATCGTGATGTAGACGGTCGCACCCAGCCGATCCAACACCCGATCGATCCACTCGTCGGACTCGAAACACTCCCGGGCGGTGACCGGCTCGATACCGGCCTTTCGCATGAACCGGTGCTCTTCCCGGGAAACGTTTCGGATACCGACGGGGACAATCGTCCGGGCATGGTCCAGTACCCGCCGCATGGCACAGGCATGTGAATAGGGAGTGTTCTCGTAGCGGTCCCGCAGGTCCGCGTGGGCGTCGATCTGCAGCACTGATAGTGTCTTGTGCTTGCCCGCCACCGCCCGCACCAGTGCCGGCGTGATCCCGTGCTCCCCACCGAGCGTCAGCAGGAACTTGCCGTCCCGGAGTATGCGGCAGGCGGCGCGATGCACCGTCTCGTGCATGGCCGCCGGGCCCGACTGGTCAGGGGCCAGCGGGTCCAGCGTGCAGATGCCGCAGTGGTGAAACTCCTCCGCCAACTCCTCATCGAACCGTTCCACATCCTCGGAAGCGTCGAGGATGGCCTTGGGCCCCAGCCTCGTACCACCACGATAGCTGGCCGTAGCCTCGTAGGGGACGGGCAGCACGGCGAACCGCGCGGATTCGTACCCGCTCTGCTCACGTCCCAGACCCAGGAAGTTTGACGGATAAGCGTCCATCACCCGTCTTGCCGTTTCGGCATTTCGCTAAGACACAAACACCGCCGCCGCCACCGCCGTCGTCCACAGCCCGTTCTTGTCGCCCTCGGCCGTTTGCGCCACGGCTCGCGTCCGGACCACCAACCCCTTGCTCCGGTAAATCTCGCGCCGCTCGTCGTAGGCTTTGTCCGGGTCCAACTCCAGGCCATGCGTGGTCGCCAGCATCGAAGCCGCCATGTCCTCCACCAGATCCGCACACTTGCGGTGGGTCAGCCCGAAGCCATGGAACTCAGAAATGTAACCGTACTCCCCCTTGCCCGCACTCAGGGCCAACCCGATGCCTGAACTGACCAGTCGATTGGGCTCGTCGCTGCGGGCGTCGGCCATTACACAGTGAACGATCTGGCCCGGCTGTAACAAGGCCAACCCGCGCCTGCGCGAGATGATCTTGCAGCCGGGGGGGAAGATGCTCGACACGCGAACCAGATTGAACTCGGCAATCCTCGCCACCCGCAAAGCCGCCTCGAACGATTGCAGGTTGTTCCGGTGCTTGCCGACGCCCTTGGTGAAGAACATCCGCTCGGGGACAAACGGTGAAGCCATTCAAGGACCTCCAATGTGGCAACCGAGAAACACGCGGGCCGGCGCGGCGCTGGACCGTCCGGGCAGGATTATAGCGACAGCTGTGCCCGCGTCACTACAGCACGATGTGCGACCACATATCGAGGCGCACTTTGACGCATAGTCCACAAAGCAAGGCGGTGCCGCCGCTCGTTGGAGCGGGCAAAAACCCCGGAAAGCTCTCCGGGACCGCTCGAGACGGTGCCCGATCAGGACCGACCCCACTCGACTGGCCACGCTGTCTGCAAAGGCCCCTCAGCAGGCTGCCCGCACCGTCGTACAGGACGCGGAGGCCAGATCCCCCGGCTGCCGACTCAACCGCCGTCAGCGGTGAACACGGTTTGGAGGATGCCGAAGTCAGTGAGGTCCACGTCGGAATCGCTGTCGCCGTCCATCTCCAGGCACATGTGGCCAGGCAAGTAAGTGACGGCGGGCCCCTGCATGCAGAAGCAGAAGACCATGAAATCCGCCAGGTCAACGTCACCGTCATTGTCCCAGTCGAAGTCGTACGAGAACGCGAAGAAGTTGTCGGCCCGCGTTCCGTGCATGTTCGCGTCGTTGGCGAAATACTCGTGGTACCCGATGCCGAAGCGGCCGCGCGCGTGTGCTGTGTCGACGACCGAGGCCACGGGCACGCCGTCAACACGGTACTCAATTTCCGAACCGAAGCACCCGATTTGAAAAGTGCGCCACGCGGTGGTCGGGTTGTAGAGGGGAGCGCCCGCCAGAAAATCGGTGAAGACCCCGTCGTTGACCACCCCGGCGCGGATGCGGCCGTCGTCGGAATCGAACGTCAGTGCGTAACAGTTGCCGCCCCCGAGCGTGCTGCTGTCGAAGTTGGCGTTGCCGTTGTCGCGGGCGAAGAGGCCAACGCGCTCGAAGCCGTTACCGGATACATCCGGGCGATACTCGCAGTATACGGACGCCGAAACCGTGTAGTTAACGTCGCCGGAACTGCCCAGGGACGCGGTTTCGTGACCCCCGGCGGGGTTGAGCACCTCCATGACGTGCCCGTCGCCGCCGGGGGCGCTGGGGGCAAACGGCACCACCGGGTTGACGCTGAACTTGTCATCCCACGCCAGGAACCGGCCCTCTGAAGGGAAATCGTCCGATAGCGGGAACGGAGTATCGGGATCGCGCTCTACCAGCAGCAGGACGTTGGGCACGGCGCGCTCGGTGCCGGTGCAGGGAGTGGTGGCTCCGTCCGAGGGGCAGTTGACCACATTGCCGTCGATAACCATGGTCGTCGAGCCGCCGCCGTCCAGATTGACGGCGTGCTCCGCCTGCAGGGAACTGACCAGAAAGTCGGCCATCTCGGTGTAGGTCATGCCGACGCTGTACCCGGGCTGGCGACCGTCACAGGTGACGAACCAGTGTTGTGTTCCGCTCCAGGCCAGAACCGTGCGGGGGTGTCGCTCCGGCGCATGGCCGTAGATCCAGTTCTCCGGAAACGGTTGGCCGTCCTTGACGAGCCACCCCGAACACCCTCCGCAAATGAGCTTGGCGTTGATCAGGTCGGACGGCTCGAGGCCGACGTATGCGCTGATTTCGTCGCCGACGGACACGTGAGACAGGAGTTCGGCCTCCATGCCCGGGCACGCGCCCAGCACGAAACCGCTTGCGGGGATGGGGTTGTTGACCGAACTCGCTCCGGTGCGCACGTCGGCGATGCGGCCGGTGACCCACTTGTTGGGGCGGAACGGGTAGTTGACGTCCTCCACAATGACCTCCACACCCTCGGCGGCGGAGCCGGTGGTCGGTCCCCAATCGGGCGTCCAGACGGCCAGCGTGTTTGTGGTGCACGGATAGTTCAGCACGTCGAAAGGCAGTTCCGCAGCATCGGCAAAGCGCACGGCAGGGTCAGCGGCGGGCGTGTTCGTCGTGACGAAGGCCTGGGCGGATTCTTCAAGCACGTAGGATTCTCTCGGCCACGTAAGCGTCGGCAAACCGATGATGTTGCCGTTGTTGCCCTGCATTCCGTGGATGAAGAGGCCGGCATCGAAGTGGGACGCGTTTATGGCGCCGATTACCGGGCGGTCGTAGCTGTCGTACAGGGCGGCGATCTGGCTGGTCGTCTGTCTGGCCGTGAAGTTGCGCCGGCCCTGGGCAAAGCCCATCTCCACGGTGTACTGCGGATCATCCAGATCAAACTCGAGCACGTGAAGAACCTGTGGCGCCGGGCAACTGTACACGTGGTGATAAACGCCCGGAGCGGCCTCGGTCGTGGAGTCCAGCGTACACGTTGGATCACCACCTCCACCGAACCGCACGGCGTCGGCGATGACGACCGTCCCGCCGCTGCTTCCGGCGGCGTCCAGCGTGATGGTGTTGTCCCCGGCGTTGAAGGAGAAAGAGCCGAGCGAGTCCCACGCGTAACCGCCGGCCGTCTGGTCAAGGTAGACGGTGTAAGTCTGATCCGCGGCGGCGACATCGTACTTGGCGGCGGTGGCCCGGTTTGTGCCGGGTACGTACCAGACAAAGATCTCGTAGTCGCCGGCCTCAGGCAGGCTGGCCATCCAGGTTGCCGTGCTGCCGCTGCCTGGAGTCGCGAACCGGTACGTGCCGCCGTTGTAGCCGGTCGAACTACTGGTGGTCCACGTACCTGTCTCCGTGTAGGCCGGCGGCCCGTCGTCGTTGTCGACGATGACCTGCGCCCTGCCTTGAGCGACTGCCAGGAACGCTGCGGACGCGAACACGACGGAGAATCGTGCGAGAGTCGCCACTGATGCCACCTCCGTAAGAAACGCTCGCCCGCGATTGGCGCGTGCACACCGCCCCGTCGCATGAAGGCGGCGGATACCTTCCGGGTTACGCCGCCAATATCACGAAACGCCCGTGCTCCGCCCTCCTACAGACATAACTCCTTCGAGGTTCTCCACTCACCAATCCCCAGTGGCATTCTACCGGAACAGATCACACCGTTCAAGAATATCCTGTGTTGCTGCAATTGCAGTGGGATGGCACTTCGATGCGGTTGACACTGTCCTCCGGCCATCAACGAACGACCGGCTCGTCAACCGTCGGACGCGAGCAGCGCCGCTAGCTTCGGGCGGAGTTCGGCTAGTGCGCGGCCACGGTGGCTGATCGCGTTCTTCCGGGCAGGTTCCATCTCGGCCGTCGTCATGCCGTAGTCGAGCACCTCAAAGTGCGGATCATATCCGAACCCGTTTTTCCCTCGCGGCTCGTCAATGATGACTCCTTCGATCGTGCCCGACGCAGAAATCATGATCCGCTCCTCGTCCGCTACGGCGATCGCGCAGCGGAATCGCGCCGTGCGGCGGTGGACTGGAACGCCGGCCAGCGCCGCGACGAGCTTTGCGTTGTTCGCCGCCGCATCCTGGGCGTCGCCGGCATAGCGGGCGGAGTGCACGCCCGGTGCCAGGCCCAGAACGTCGACCTCCAGCCCCGAATCGTCGGCCAGCACCCACGTCCCGCAGTGAGTGGCGTAGTGAAGAGCTTTCTTGGAGGCGTTGGCCTCGAACGTGTCGCCGTCCTCGACGGGTTCGGGCATCGGAGGGTGGTCGCCGAGCGTGCTCCACTCCGCGGGAAGATCCCCGATCACATCCAGGATCTCGCGCAGCTTGTTGGGGTTGGAGGTGGCCACGAGGATTGCGCGCCGCCCTACCATGGCTCGCCCTCGGGGCGAATCCGCACCAGCCGCGAGGCAAGAAACTGCTGCCCGTCACTACCCTCGGGCTTGACCAGCCGCATGTTGCGAAGCTGGTAACGGAAATTCTCTTCTCTCTGCAGCTGTTTCACTTCGGCGCTGTAGTCCGCGATCAGGGCCCGACCCGCCAGCTCGCGGCGCTCGCGCTGCACCAGCGCGTCCGGACCGAACGTACCTACGGTCACTTCGCTGGATCGAGGCCCGTGATTGTAGTAGGCCTCATACCCCTTGCCACGCAGCTCCTTCGCGTAGGCGGCGGCAGCGGCCTTGCGGTCGTAGAAGTCGACCGTGTTCTCGAACACGGCAACCAGCAACGTGTACGTACCCTCGGCCTTCTCCAGATCCCAGGTGGGCTCACCCACATCCGTCGCCGGCGAGGAAATCGCCCTGGCCCCGATGAAACGCCCGAGTTGAATCCGCTGAAGATCGTCCCGCAACTCGTCGGGGATAAGCAGCTTCCCGGTATCCCGGTCGATTCGGCGGTAATACGTGCCGTACAGCACCTGCGACGCCCGACGACCGTGAACGATCTCCACGCCGCGAGGCCGAATCCCCTCAACTTGCCGAAGTTCGTCCGCCAGCGCCTCCGCCCGCGAAATGCGGTCCGGCCCCTGCAACTCCACGCAGAGAATCGTCCACGGCTCGCCTTTGGGTCTTGCCCAATCCATCCACGAGCGGGTACCCGCCCCGTGCTCACAACCGGCCGGCCACAGAACCGTCAGCGTCAGGAGGATCAACCGGGAACGTCTCATACCACACAACCAGTCCGATTCGGTCTCCGCTGACCCCTGGGACGCACGCGGACCCGCCGGCAGCTTACCGGCCACGTCACGCGTCTGCCCCTGACGCCCGCCATCCAGCTTGGCCACTTCGCTGCCCGTCGTTTACCGCCTGCGCCGCAGGGCGCGGTCCTGCTCGTCAATCAGCCGCCGGATGCCCCCGTCGGCAGCGCGAAGCATACGGTCCAGTTCGTCCCGACTGAAAGACGCCCTCTCGCCGGTGCCCTGGATCTCCACAAACCCTCCCGCACCGGTCATGGCCACGTTCAGATCCACGTCCGCGGCAGTGTCCTCGGCGTGATCGAGATCGACCAGCAACCTGCCTCCGACCCGCCCCACGCTGACCGCCGCAACCGAATCGAGCACCGGCGACCGCGAAACCTGCTTGTGGCTCAAAGCATACCGCACCGCATCGCACACCGCGATGTAGGCGCCGGTGACGCTCGCGGCACGGGTTCCCCCGTCCGCCTGGAGCACGTCGCAATCGATCAGGATCGAGTTCTCGCCCAGCGCGTCCAGATCGATCACCGCCCGCAGGCAGCGCCCGATGAGGCGCTGGATCTCCTGCGTCCGCCCGTCGACGCGGAGACGGTTTCGCGGCTTGCGATCGCCCACGGCGCTGGGGAGCATGTCGTACTCCGCCGTGACCCATCCGCTGCCCTTGCCCTCCCGCCACCTGGGCACGCCGGCCTGCCAGATCGCAGTGCACAGGACGCGGGTCTGACCGCACTCGATCAACACCGATCCCGGCGCGTGCGACGTGAACCCCCGTTTGACCCTCACCGGGCGAAGATCATTCGCCCGCCGCCCGTCTGCTCGTGCCATAAATGGTACTCGAGCCTGTCCCGGAACCGTGCCCCAGGTTCTCCAACGCGTCGTCCGACCGGCTTGAAACCCGGTCCCGCAATGCGCCGAAGCCGTTCCCGGGAATCCGAAATCGCTTCGCATCTCGCGCAGATTGCCCGGCGCAGTGCCACCGCGAAGGTACGGATGCGGCGGCGCGGTGTCAACCGGACCCGGCCAACACGTCCGCCAGCAATTCTCGCGAGCGATCTCCCGTTGCCGCGAAGCTGATTCGTCGCTCCTGATCGCCCACGACATCCAGGCGGACTCTGAGATGATCCTCCGGCAAGACCCTCTGGACCCGGTCCGCCCATTCGATCACCACTGCCGATCCCGCCCCGAACATCTCGTCAATGCCGATCGCTTCCAACTCC
Source organism: Phycisphaerales bacterium (assembly GCA_020353195.1). Taxonomy (GTDB): domain Bacteria; phylum Planctomycetota; class Phycisphaerae; order UBA1845; family UBA1845; genus JAFGJQ01. The sequence continues at coordinate 3,082,645 of CP070691.1, forward strand.
ACGGAACCCGACAGACGATAGGCATCGACGTGATAGAGATCGATCCGGCCGGCGTACTCGTTGACGATCACAAACGTGGGGCTGTTGACGACCCTGGCGTCGCGAACACCCGCCCCAACCGCAATCCCTTTGACGAGCTGGGTCTTGCCGGCACCGAGCTCGCCAATGACGGCCACGGCATCCCCGCCACGCAGCGCCGCCCCGAGCCGCCTCCCCATCGAACGGGTGTCGTCGACGCTACGGGATTCGAAAGCGTGCTCGCTCTCAGCCATCGAAGTGGTCGTACCCCCGCGGTTCGAGCGCCCGGACGCGTCCCCCCCGGTCCACAAGCCGCAGGTCACTGTCCCTGACCTGGCCCACCCGACAAAGGCCGAGTTCTGCCAACCGGGCCGGTGTGGCCGCGTCTGGTGCAACGGCTGCCAATAGCTCGAAATCTTCGCCGTCGTGCAGCGCATGGACCAGGGGCGATCGGCCGTCGGCGGCGGCCGCCTCGCGGGCGGCCTCGCTGATCACGCAGTCGAGCGCCTCCTCTTCCAGAAGGGCTCCCGTGCCCGACGCTTCGCACATGCGCAGCACGTCCAGCGACAGTCCGTCACTGATGTCCATCAGTGCGTGCAGGCTCGGCCCCAGAGTCTCCGCAATCCTGCGGGCTTCCCGAACCCGAGGTGTGAACGTCAGATGCCGCCCTCGCAAACTGCCGCCCAACGGTCCCGTGACGACCAGCGCATCACCAGGGCGCGCCCCGCCCCGCCGGACTGGCTCGATCCCTGGATAGGGACTTGCGATCATGCACACGTCGATGGCCAGGGGACGACTCCAGCGGGTCGTATCGCCGCCCACAAGATCGCAGTCGAATGCGTCGGCCGCGCGCCGCATCGCGCCCACCAGTCGCCGGGCGTCCGCTGCGCCCATCCGATCGTTCAGCGCAACGGACACGGCGGCCGCCAGCGGTCGAACCGCCATGGCGGCGCAGTCGCTAAGGCTGCAGGCGACGGCTTTGCCTCCGATCGCTTCCAGAGAATGCGTCGCAGTCGAGAAATGCACGCCGTCGAGGAGCATGTCCGTCGTCACCAGAACGGCGGCCCCGTCGATGTCCAGCACGGCCATGTCGTCGCCGACGGCAAGCTTGGTCCAGGCCCGCAGCTTCTGCTGACTTCTCTGCAACCAACGCACGAAATCGAGTTCGCCACCGTTCATGTTACTCTTGCGCCCGATCGTGCAACACACCAGGCCCCCGCGAGCAACAGCGATTCTACCGTCTGTCCGGCTGAATTCGTAGACGCGGACCGTCGTTGCCGGCCCTTCCCTCGGAGCCGGACGGCAACAGGTCCGGGAACAACCCGGTTCGCCGGGCAGAAACCGCACCCCATCCACCGCAAGTTGCTCGACTCGGAACTGAATCGTACGTCTCGGTGGTGCCATCATGACTCAGACCGCCGGAACCTCCGCCACGTTTGTGATCCAACGTGAAATCAGCCGATTCATGCAGGTCGCCATAGATCGAAGCGAGTCCGACGCCAACCACCAGCGGCGGCGGATGCAGCGCCGATATCATCGGTCCTGGCCCCTTGTGGTCTGCGTACCCGGCTCAGCGGAGACCGGGGACATGAGCGTAGCCCTCTACAACGCCTCTCCGCTGGGCATCGCGTTCCTCTCGCCGATCGCTGTTGCGGACTGCTCGACCGTTCTTGTCAAGCTGTTCTGGCACGACGAGGGCGGCCCCCGCGTACCCGCGGTCGTCCGCCATGTAACACCCACCGAGCACGGGTATCTCGTCGGCTGCGAGTTTGCCCAGGCCGATGAGACGCTCTGTGAGATGGCGCTGGCCCACAGCGCGCTCTCGCACGGCTGAATCCATCCCCCGAGCAGGTTCCCACTAGTGGAAGGTTGGCCGGCCATCACCGCCACTGACACTATTGCATTTCTGCTGAAGCCCGCTGTTGCAATGTCACAACCGCTGCGACGGGCGCCCCGGCAACGCCTGGCCTCGGCAACACCGGGGCGTCAATCGGGCAAGTCGACAGCAGACAACGATTTAGAACCTGAACCTGCCGACCGGGCACAGGAGGCGGGTTGCATCGCTGCATCATCGGGTCATTCCCGGCCTCCGTTCCGCAGCGGCGAACCCGCGCCTCGAAAAGTGGCGTAACATCCCACAAAACAGAGTGATTGGTGCCGGGCTGGCTGGGTCAGACGCGGACGTTCGCGCCACACGGTATGCGGCTTGCATGAATACAACCCATACGGACGAGTATGTCTCGACTTTTTTGTCGGCCACGTCGATCGTCTCTTTGTGTTCCGGGGAGAGTTGTAGGGCACGGCTGGGGGCAGGCGGCTACACGCTTCGGCCGACCTTGGCCACCACGTGGTATGCTTCGGCGCCGGCCGGAGTAGCTCTTGATCTCGGGCCCGTTCGCGGGCGGCGAGCGGGAAAGATCGCAACGTGCTGGAGGAGGAAGAAGCCCATGTCCTGAGCCGGTGACCCGGCTGACGCGTCACCGGGGACAGGCGACGGACGGGGAAGGCAACGGCCGGTACCCCAGCGGTGCCGGCCGCTGTTCTTTGACTGTTGTACGCCGCTGACCGGACGGTCGGTCGCCCCCTGCGCCGACATAGGCGGCGCAAGCTCATCCGCCGGGCCGTTGGCGTATCCACTGCTCGATCAACCCGGCGGACAACGCCCGCATCGTCGTGACCACGTGGTGGGCCCGATGCAGCCGTTCGGGCGGATGCGTGGTCGCCAGCGCGATGGCCGTCGCTCCGGCGGCCAGAGCGGCCTCGATGCCGGCGGGAGCGTCCTCGACGACGGCGCAGCGGCCAGGTGAAACACCCAGCCCCTCCGCCGCAAGCTCGAAAACCTGCGGGTCGGGCTTGCCGCGAGTCACCTGCCCGGCGGTGACCAGCGTCTGGAAATACGGGGCGATCCGCATGCCGGCCAAGACCAACTCCACGTTCTCCCGAGGGCCGGACGATCCGATCGCGAGCTTGAACCCGGCGTCATGACATCCGCGGACCAGATCGGCCGCCCCGTCCACCGCGGGGACATGGCCGCGGATCAGGTCTCGATACAACTCTTCCTTCCGATCGCTGAGGCGCCGGATGCTCGCCTCGTCGTCCCGACCGAAGAGCAGCGGGACGATGTCACGATTGCTCCGACCGAAGGTCTCGCGGAACTGCTGTTCGGACACCGGCACTCCGATCTCATCACCCAGGAGTTTCCAGCTCTCCCAATGGGGGGCGGCCGAATCGATTAGCACCCCATCCATGTCGAGGATCAGTCCGTACATGTGCGTGTCACCGCCGGAGGCGCCCTTGGCCTTCCCAAACCCGGGTCCGGCCCCGGCCGCCGTTGGATTGCGGGCCGATACCGCCCTGCACCATCGTAGCCATCGGTGGAGGATTGACCAGAAGGGATTGCGGCTGGGGCCGGGCGATGGTATCAGTACCCGCCGGAGAGTCCGGCGGGTGCGCGGCGCCGGCACGTTCATGTCATTTGAAAGGAGAGCTTCGATGGATGCAGTAAGAAGAGGCATTGCCTTGGCGGCGCTGATCGCGTGGCTCCCGGTTGCGGGATGCATGCGGGACAAGCAGGAGATCGAGACGCTCCAGCAGGATAACGCCGCCCTGACGGAACAGATCGACACGCTCAAGCAAGACCACGACGAAGCCCTGGCGTCGGCAGCCGCTTCACTGAAGGCAAGTGAAGATGAACTGAAGGCGTGCCAGGCGAACCTGTTGGCGTCGGCAGCGAAGCTGGAGTTTCTGCAGGAAGAGGTTGCCACCGTCAAGGCAAACTACGAACATCTGGTCGCGCTGTCCAAGGAAGCGGCCGCTAAGGCCAAGGCCCTCGAGACGGCAGTCGAGGTCGCCAAGGCCGAGGCCGCCGCGCTGAAGGCGGAAGCCGAGAAGTCCAAGGCCGAAATGACCGAGCTGAAGAAGTTCCAGAAGGCGCAGTTGGAGGTCGTCAAGCCGAAGAAGGAAGAGACTGCGCAGACACCTCCGCAGAGCGAGTGACTGGAAGCCGGCGGCAGAGCGGCGACGGACGAAATAAGGTGGGACCATTGGTTCCCGCTTCCCTTTCTCAGCGGCGGGGGTACCCCGATGTTCAGGAAAGTCTGCGCGGCGGCGTTTGTGCTGGCTTTGGCCTTGAGGTATACCCTGCCCGTTATGGCCGACAACTCGCCTGGCCATCGCGACGCCGATGTGCGCCACTTTGTCCCCGCGGACAAAGCGCTGCCCCAAGGCTGGACTGAAAGCCTCTCTCAACGCGGTCAGACGCGGGTCTACCGGGGCAAGGAACTTGACACCATCGGCATGCCGGTGGGCGGGATCGCCGCCGGCCAACTCTATCTCTGCGGTGACGGGACGCTCGGCTGCTGGCAGCTGTTCAATCGCGACTACTTCTCGGGGACCGGCGCGAAGAACTACGCGTTTCGCGCACCCGACAAGCCGGTCGACCAGGGATTCGCTGCGATAGCGCAAACCGACGGCAGCCGGCAGGTCAAGCGCCTCAACCGGCTGGAGTTCTCCGAGGTTGAGTTCATCGGTGAGTACCCGATCGGCCGGGTCCGCTATCACTGCCCTGACTTTCCCCTTGCCGTGGAGATGGAGGCGTTCTCGCCGTTCATCCCCCTCTGCGCAGCGGATTCGGCGCTGCCGGCTACCGTGTTTCACATAACGGTCCGCAATGCTTCAGGTCAGCCGGTGCGTGCCGGCGTACGGGGCTGGCTCGAGAACGCCGTGTGCTTCCACAACGCGACGGATATCCGGGGTCTGCGCCGCAGTCGCGTGTCTAGCCAGAACAACCGGGCGATCATCGTGCACTCCGCCGAGAAACGGCCACCGGACAGCCGACCGGATGCCCGTCCACCCATCGTTGTCGCCGACTTCGAAGGTGACAGCTACGGCGATTGGGTGGCAACAGGCGAGGCCTTTGGCGAGAAACCGGCGATCGGGACTGCACCGCACCAGCAGCCGGTGTCGGGCTTCTGGGGCAAGGGGCTGGTCAACAGCTTCGCCGGCGGCGACTCACCCCACGGAACGCTCACCTCACCGTTGTTCAAGGTCACGCGCAAGCATCTGAACTTCTTGATCGGCGGCGGCCACCATCCAGAACACGTCTGCATCAACCTGATCGTCGACGGAGCCGTGGTCCGAACGGCCACCGGACGAAACCACGAGCGGCTTCTCTGGGATTCGTGGAACGTTGAGCCGTTCGCAGGGCGCGACGCACAGATCGTGATCGTCGACGAACGCTCCGGCGCATGGGGCCACATCAACATCGACCACATCGAACTGTCGGACGAGCCGAGGAAGGGACCGTCGGAACCCGTCGATCAGTTGGAAGACTTCGGCACGATGGCCCTGGCATTGGACGGGCCGGCAGCGCGGGCAACGGCCGCGCGCTACGGCAGCGAAGGCCAGAAGGAGACGGAATCCACCCACAGCAAGGTCGGGGAAGGTATTGCCTACCCGGTCGCCGAGCGGGGATACGGTGAGATCACCACAGAGTCCGCCGCGCTCGCACCCGGCGAGGGACGGAGCTTCACGTTCGTCGTCGCGTGGCATTTTCCGAACTGCGGCGACCGGGGCCGACACTACACCACACGCTTCGATGACGCCGAACAAGTCGCCGGTTACGTGCTGGACCATCACGACGGGCTGACCCGTGACACCCGCCTCTGGCACGACACGTATTATGACAGCACGCTGCCGTATTGGCTGCTCGATCGCATCGGCTCAACAGTGGGCAACCTGGCTACCGGCACCTGCCACTGGTGGGCCGACGGGCGATTCTGGGCATGGGAGGGTGTGGGATGTTGCGCCGGGACGTGCACGCACGTGTGGAACTATGCCCATGCCGTCGCCCGCCTGTTTCCTTCCCTGGAGCGCAGCGTGCGGGAGCGGCAAGACCTGGGGGCGGCGTTTCATGACGGCGGGCTCGTGGGGTTTCGCGGCCAGCAGAACCGCGCCTACGCCGCCGACGGGCAGCTGGGCACCGTGCTCAAATGCTATCGCGAACATCAGATGTCGCCGGACGACGGCTTTCTGAAGAAGAACTGGGCCCGAATCAGGAGCGTCCTGGAATACGCGATCGAACGAGACGGTAACGCGAACGGAATCATCGAAGACAGCCAGCACAACACATACGACATCAACTTCCACGGGCCTAATACGTTCGTCGGCTCACTGTACCTGGCGGCCCTTCGTGCCGGCGAGGAGATGGCCGGCGAGGTCGGCGATGATGAGTTCGCCCGGCGGGCGCGTGCGATTTTCGAGAGCGGGCGCCGCCTGGCAGTCGAGCGCCTGTTTAACGGCGAGTACTTCATCCAGGACGTCGATCTGAAGGAACACCCGGAGTCCCAATACGGGCGCGGATGCCTGTCGGACCAGATGTTCGGACAGGGCTGGGCGCATCAGGTCGGCCTCGGGTATCTCTACCCGGCAGATCACGTGCGCAAGGCGCTCGAATCGGTGTGGCGCTACAACTGGGCACCGGACGTCGGGCCGCACAACGCCGCTCATCCTCCGGAGCGGTGCTTCGCCCGCCCGGGTGAGGCGGGCTTGTTCGTGTGCACGTGGCCGAAAAGCGAACACCTCGACAAGGGCGTGCGCTACCGCGATGAAGTATGGACGGGCATCGAGTACCAGGTCGCGGGGCACATGATCCACGAGGGAATGGTCACCGAAGCCCTGGCGATCATGCGAGGCATCCACGACCGGTACCACCCGCTGCAACGCAACCCGTACAACGAAGTGGAGTGCGGTGACCACTATGCCCGGGCACTGGCCGCCTGGGGCGCGTTCACCGCACTGTCCGGCTACGAATACCACGGACCGCAACGGCGCCTGGGCTTCGCACCGAAGCTGACGCCGGAGAATTTTCGCGCCGCGTTCACCGCCGCCCAGGGCTGGGGAGCGTTCAGCCAGACCCGCGAGAACGATCATCAGATCGATCGGCTCGAGGTGCGATGGGGGCGAGTTGACCTGCAAACCCTCGTCCTGGCTATCCCCGATCATCTGGAATCACCGACGGTGACGGCCACACTTGACGGTCAGCCCGTCACAGCAGGCCACGCGCTTCGGGCTCCGGGCCGGCTTGTCATTTCTTTCACCCGGCAGATTACGGTGGAACCGGGCCGGGTGCTTGAAGTGAACATCAGTTGAGTGAGGACCCCCCATGATAAGCAGCGCAGGCCAATCCCGCCGGCGCTTGGGAGATTTCGAGATCGTCCGCGAGATCGGCCGCGGGGGCATGGGGATCGTCTACGAGGCCCGGCAGGTCTCACTCAACCGCAAAGTCGCGCTGAAGGTACTGTCCGGCAGCTTCGGCTTGAGCTCCAAGGCGGTGGTGCGTTTCCGACGCGAGGCCGAAGCCGCCGCCAAGCTCCACCACACGAATATCGTGCCGATCTACGCAACCGGTGAGGAAGACGGCACACATTTCTACGCCATGGAGCTGATCGAAGGACCGTCGCTCAACGTGGTCGTCCGCGAGCTGCGCCGTGCGGACCGCCTTGTCCAGGCACGAAGGGGCGAAGAACCCGAGCCCGAAGCGCAAGCGGAAGACGCCGAAGCGCAAGCCGCGGCAGACCTCACCGCCACCTCGCTGCCCCCGTGGCTTCTGGAAACAATGACATCCGACTCGGCGTCGCCCGGCGCACACCCCTCGTCATTGGGCGACAGCTCGACGACGCTGACGACCGCCAGCGGTTACTTCGACACCGTCGCGCGGCTGATCGCCGAAGTGGCGGACGCGCTGGACTACGCACACGATCAGGGAGTGATCCACCGGGACATCAAGCCGTCAAATCTCCTCCTCGCGCCGTCCGGGCGGATGAGCATCAACGATTTCGGTCTGGCGCGCATGCTGGAGCAGCCCGGGATGACCATCACGGGCGAGTTCATGGGCTCGCCGCTGTACATGTCGCCGGAACAGGTTACCGCTGGCCGCGCTCCGCTTGATCATCGCACCGACATCTACTCGCTGGGCGCCACGCTTTACGAACTGCTGACCCTCGAGCCGCCATTCCCCGGCACCCGGCGGGAT
>CP070691.1:3090794-3115204 GCA_020353195.1 Phycisphaerales bacterium
CCGGTTGGCCGTCATCATCCCCGTCGTCATCGTCCCCATCATCGGTCCCATCATCATCCCCGTCGTCGTCACCGTCATCTTCCGCGTCGTCGTCGCGCAGGAACTCTTCGATCGCCTCGGCCTCGTCGGCGGACACCCAAAGTACCTCGTGGGGGCCCTCCGTTCCCATCATAGCCAGGATGGTGTCGGCATCGACCCCGGTGATGTCGGTCGGGGCCGATCCGTCGGCTCCGTGACAGGTCACAGAAGAACAGCCGTTGTCGTCGAAAACAGCGGCACCGTCCGGTGCCTCGTCGTCAGTGCCATCACCACCGCCGCCTCCGCTCGGCGTAGTGCAGCCGATGATTGCGGCAAGCGCGGCAATGCCGGTCATACGAAGCAGCGTGGACAGGTCAGGACGAGACATGATGAACACCTCCGGTCAGGTTGATGGTCAGGGTGGGTCGAGAGCCGCTTCCTCTACGACTCTGGATCACGCCCGTTACCTCCGATCGCCCGGAAAACAGGGATACCACACGGTCAGCTGGTTTTGCCGAGGCGCGCTCGCCTTGTCGGGGCACGCCGGCGGTTACCATGTACCCGCGTTCCCGTCGTCCACGATGATCGCGTCGAACGGTTCTTCGTCATCCTCGGGGTCCGCAAAGCCGAACACGAAAACCGTATAGACGTGCCCTTCGGCCAATTCCTGCTCGCCCAGCGATACCGGCGTCCGCGTGCCGGCCAGCGGCGTGACCACGAGATCGTACGTGCCGGCGGGAATCTCGCTGTACGCGTAATCATCCTCCTCGTTATAGCGAACGTCGTCGAAGAGCTGGAACCCACCTTCATCGGTGACATCGACGGCCAGCGAGTTCCGGCTGCCGTTGATGATGCGAATCCGCGCCCGCCCGTCCCGGACCGGCGAGGTGTCGTCCAGCAGGGGGATCGGATCTTCGTCTTCGAGGGCCACTACCGTGTAGGCCCGATTCGAGGCAAGATTGACTGTGATGTCCTCACCCACGATGTCGTCGCAGTCGCCTCCGGCGTCGATCACCTGAAACAAGACCACGCCCGCCTGCGTCTCGCTATAACGGGTGATCCGCCCGAAGCGGGCGTTTTCGAGCACGACCTCGCCCGCCACACACACATCAAAAGCCGGTGTCTCGGCCGCGGCGTGTGCGACGCGGACCGACGTCGTCGACGGGGTAGGCTCACCCCCGCTGGGCCCGGGGCCCACGTTGATCGCACACCCGACGCCAGCCAGCGAAATCACCACCATCAGCCCCGGAACGAAGGTACACTTGTTCATCTGTTCAACTCCTGATTGTCCCCGGTGCAAAGGGCCGCACGTCTGCCCGGCGAGGCCCGACCCGGCCGCGCCACGCCCGCGCCGCTCGCCGGTACCGTTCCGCGCGCCCGTGATCACAAACATTGTCCCCAATCCCGAGTGTCCCGCAACCCGGGCGTGGCTGCGGGGCTGCAAGTCTCGAACGAAGAGCGGGCCGAAGCAACCCACCGGGCACAGACCCGCTACGGGGGCATGCGCACCGCCAGGGGGTTCCGCCAGACCCGGCACAAAGGTTGATCCGACCGCCGGTAGCCCGGCTTGGACCAGGACTCGTCGATCGAGTACGCACGGTTCGGTGGCTTGTCGCTGGCAAACTGGTAAAGCGGCACTGTCGTCGCTGGTGGCTCCTTCGTGTCCGCCGCAACAGCGTAGAACAGCGGGGCCGCGGCGGGCCTGTCGGCCCGCGAATCTTGCGGCTCGACAGTGAGCACCATGCCGCCGTCGCCCGTTTCCCGGACGTAAACGGGGATTGTTCCGGTGCCGGGCTGGTCCGGGGCGAAGAACGCGATCGGGCGATCCGGTGGCCGGTGGCGGAGGTGGGGAACGGTGGTGAACCGGCAAGGCACGTCCTCGGGCGATACGTCGTAGACCGCCACCGGCAGGGCGAGCCGGCGGTCCGCCAGGTCCAACCTGTACATGATCTGGTTGTAGTCGTATCGCGGCGTCGCGTCGGCGTTGCCGGAGAAAGTGCGCGTGTAGGTGCCTTCGAAGAAGATCATCTGCCCGTTCTGCTTGTCGAACATCGGGTGCTGCTTGGGGTTGTAGAAGCTGTAGGTGTCGTGGGTCACGATCTTGCGGGCATAGACCCATGGTCCCAGGGGTGTGTCCGCTTCGGCATACCAGATTTCACCTAAGACCGACGTGCCGAAGATCTCCCCGAAGATCATCACCCACCGTCCGCGATAACGGTTCCAGTACACCGAACCGTTGTGCGGTCGGGCCCGGTTGCCGGTATCGGGGTCCTGCACGTGAAAGAGGGCTTCGCCGGGCTTGAGTTGCCCGGCCTCGATCAGCTTGGCTTGGGTTGCGAAGCTCATCGGTGGAGTGTTCTTCTTCCAATCGTATCGCAGCTGCCCGCCAGCGGCACGATCGAACTGAATGTCGTCGAGACGACTGCCCTCTTTCAGACAGGTGAACGCCTCATAGGTCGACAGGTCAATCAGATGCTCACGATCCGCCCGGACGCGAACGACGGGGTAGGGGTGGGCGAAGTAGACGTACTCGACGCCGTCAACCGTGTGCTTGAACGAATGCCCGCCGGGATGCATCGGGGCGTGCAGGTCGAACTGCACGATCTTCTCGAACTGCCGCTTGTCGTCGTCGTACTCGACAAGGCCCCGCTCGTACGTTTCCATGTTCTGGCGGACCTTCGCGTAGGCCGCGAACATCTTCTCGGCGCCCGTTTCGTCCCGCAGCGTGACCAGTCCGTCGATCCAGGTGGGTCCCGGCCCGGGCACGGGGGCCATCGCTTTGGCAAATCCCTTGTCGCCCACGAAGTAAGTGAAGTTCACGCCGACGATGGGGTGAAGGCCGCCGTCGGTGGGAAGCGCCGAGGTGGCGCCGGACACGTTGAAGTTGCCGAGCGGATAGGACGGCCGATTCGTGTCGCCCCAGAACCAGTAGATCCGACCCCGGTAGATTGTGCTGACCACGCTGTCCGAACCGAACACGAGTCCGTTGAGCACCGGGTGCTCGACGGGCACCGGCCGACCGGCCAGGACACTGTCGCTGTAGATCCCGGCGCCGGTGACACGGTAGAGGCGCTCAGCGATATTGCGGCGTCGGACACGAATGGTGGCCTCTCCCCCTTCCGTAATGGCGAGGGCCCGCCCGCGATACCCGAAGCCGTCCTTTTCCAGTTCGTACCCGTGGGCCGATACATGGAAGTAGACCGATTGGTCCATCAGGCCGGGCTCGTAGAACGCCACCACGCCGGCGCTGTCGGTGTAATAGCGCACGCCGTGAACGGTCTTCAACTCGACCAGCGGGACCCCTCGGCCGGTCGTCTCGTCGACGACGGTGATCGTGAAGCATCGCCCGCCGCGCGGGGCTGGGTCGGCCAATGCGAGCAGCGCGAGCGCCAGTGTGGCGGTTCGAGCCATGTTTGAGCTCCTCCGTCAAAGTGGACGCGGGAAGGGGCCCTGACGACGCCATCGGACGTCGGACGCATCCTGGTCAGCGTACTGTCGGCGGCGACCGTGTCCAGTGGCGGTCTGCTGCGAACGCACGGCCCGGTCGGTCGCCGGACGGTGAGGGACATCGGCGCCGGTCGTGCCTCATGCGGCCTGGGTCTCCAAGGCTTGCCGCCTGATCGGTTCGACGGCCGCGCCGAGGCAGACGGCTTCGGGGTCTTGCAATCCTAACGCCGACGGGGTAATCATGCCGACATGCTATGGACAAAGTACTTCATCCCGACGGTCAAGGAAGTCCCCGCAGAGGCCACCGCCGCCTCGCACCAGTTGATGATTCGGGCCGGACTGATCCGGCAGGTGGCAGCCGGGGCGTACACGTATCTGCCTCTCGGATACCGCGTTCTCCAGAACGCGACTGCGATCATTCGGGAGGAGATGAACCGGGCCGGAGCCATCGAACTCCATATGCCTGCCATGCACCCCATCGAATGGTGGGAGGAGACGGGGCGGGTCGAGGCCATGGGGGATACGCTCGTCCACCTGTCGGACAAGCCATTTCGCAAGGGGACGGTGCTCGGCCCGACTCACGAGGAAGTGATCACCGAAATCGCGCGGGCGTACTTGAAGAGCCATAAGCATCTGCCGGTCGCGTTCTACCAGATTCAGACCAAATTCCGCGACGAAGCCCGCCCGAAGAGCGGCGTGCTGCGGACGCGCGAGTTCCTGATGAAGGACGCCTACTCCTTCCACGCCGACAAGGTCAGCCTCGATCGGACTTATGAGGAGATGTATCAAGCCTATTGCCGGATCTATCAGCGTTGTGGTCTGCCGTATCAAGTCGTCGAGGCCGACTCGGGCCCGATCGGGGGAGACGCCTCGCACGAGTTCATGGTCGTGTGTGATGCGGGCGAGGACCAGCTGGTGCGGGCGGCCGACGGGTCGAGCAACGCCAGCCTGGAGCGGGCCGCCGTCGGGCCGGTCGACGATCCCGGATGTGACGAGTTGCAGGCGCTGCAGGAGGTGCACACGCCCGGGCTGTCAACGATTGACCAGGTGTCAGCGTTCCTGAAGTGCCGGCCGGAAGACATGATCAAGACGCTTGTCTATTCGGCGGACGGCGCATGCGTGGTGGCACTGGTCCGTGGCGATCACGAGGTCAACGAGGCGAAGCTACGGCGTTACCTGGGCGCCAAGTCGCTACAGCTCGCGTCAGCCAAGGAAATCGAGGCTGTGACGGGGGCCGCCGTCGGGTACGCGGGTCCGGTGGGGCTCAAAGCCCGCATCATCGCTGACCAGGCGGTGACCGTGATGCACAATGCCGTGACCGGCGCCAACAAGACCGATTATCACGTCATCGGCGTGAACCCGGACCGCGACTTCGAGATGCCCGAGTCCGCGGACATCCGCTACCCGACGCAGGCCGACCGGTCGCCCAGCGGCGCACCGCTGTTTTTCGAGAAGTGCATCGAGGTCGGGCATGTGTTCAAGCTGGGTACCAAGTACTCGGCGGCTATGAGCGCCACATTCGCGAACGAGGCCGGCGAGATCAAGCCCATGATCATGGGCTGCTACGGCATTGGTGTGAACCGGATCGTAGCTGCCGCTATCGAGGCGTTCCACGACGGCGCGGGCATCCGTTGGCCGATGGGTATCGCCCCGTTCAAGGTGATCATCGTCGCCCTCGACGTACGGGACGAACAGGTCATGCAGACCGCAAGCACGCTCCACGACCGCCTGGAGAAGCAAGGGATCGAGGTTCTCCTCGACGACCGCGACGCCCGCCCCGGATTCAAGTTCAAAGATGCCGATCTGATCGGCATCCCCATCCGCCTCACCGTCGGCCGAAAGAGCCTCGCCGACGGTGTGATTGAGTTCAAGCGCCGCGACGCCGACGAGGTCCGCAAGATCAAACCGGACGAAGCCATCGCGTTCGTGATGGACGAGGTCGGCAGAGGATAGGCAGGCGGCCGTCGTCGTCAGGCGCCGCGCGCCCCGGGGGCCAACGAAAGCAGCCGACTCCGTTTGGGGGGTCGGCTGTTTGCATACCTGATGTGGTCAATGAAACCGGCTAACCGTGTCGGCGTCGGCTCGCCCGCAGCAGCGGCAGGCCGGCTAACAGCAGCAACAGCGTCGGCGGGTCGGGAACGACGGACGGTGAGACGACTCCATGCCCCGGCGCCGGCGATGACGCCGTGAACTGCCCCGCCCAATCGGGGGCGCCGGCCTCAATCTCCTCGAGCATCTGTGAGGCCGACATCGTTGCGAACTCGGAGAACCCGAGAGCTTCCGCCCGCGCGTCGGCCAACCGCCGGTTCAACTCCTCCTGCGCCTGGAGCCGCCCGCTGAAGCTGGCGAAAATGTTGTCGGTGCCGGTCCCCTGGAAGATCGGGTCGAAGAGCACCGCCAGGAAGTCGGCGAAGATGTTCCCCGACACGTCGATCGGGCCAATGTCGAACTCGACGAACTCCTCTTCGTCGCTGAACCGCCCGTCCTGGGAGATCGTCTCCCGGACGGAGTACTCAAGCTGGAAATCGTACCACCCGAACGTGTTCATGCTGCCGGTGGCATCGAGCAGGAAGTTCCCGTCGATGAGCACGGACTGCCCGCCGACGTCCGCGTCCAGCAGGTACGAGAACGGCTGGCCTGCCGTGCTCACCGAGACGTCGAGGACCGGAACCACTCGCCCCCCGGTCGAGAACGTCAGCACGATCGGGCCGGTCAGCGTCAGCTCCGTCCCGCCGAAGTCGAGCGTGTCGTTGTTGAACGTCCGGCCGAGCTGGAAATCCGCCCCGCCGGAGACGGGATTCTTTTCGCCGGAGAAGTCGAACCCGGCCAGCCGCAAACCGCGGACCGTGTCGCGGAATACGCCGGCCTCCGCGGTGCCCGCGACGAGTATCGGCACCGCAAGACACACGATCAGCCGCGCCGTTTGAGTCATTGGAGTCCCTCCCAGGACTTGCGGGCTCCGCCAGATAAGCCCGCTGTATGAAGGGTATGGGCGAAGCCTCTCGATTTCAAGGGCGCTCCGCCCGAATATCCTCTCTTAACAGCGTCCACCCACAAGGTTTATCGGCTAACGCCGCCCGGGCGGTGAACGGATTAGCCCTCTGGCCGACAGCGGCTCCTGCCGCCTGAGGGATGCTCTTATCGGACCTCCCGTCGCGTCGTTCACCGCCGGTCAAGCCACTGACGGGCAGCCTGCTCGTCAAGCCGGCCCAAGATCGGCCATCCGATCCTGCAGGAACGCCGCGGTCCGGATTCCGGCCCAGAAATCTTCGAGCACCAGGAACTCGTTCGGGCCGTGGAGATTACAGTCGGGCAGGCAGAACCCCATCATGATCGAGTCGGCCCCGAGGATTCTCCGGAACTCCGGGAGGATCGGCAGCGTGCCCCCCTCGCGGATGAACACGGGCCGGATTCGAAAACCCGCCTCTACCGCTTGCACCGCCGCGTTCATCCCTCGCGAGTCGATCGGGCACAGGTACGGCCGGGCGTCGGCGAAGGTCTTGATGCTCAGGCGCACAGTGGGCGGTGTCATCGCCTGGACGGCCTTGTCAAAGGCCTGCGAGATCTCGTGCGGATCCTGATCAGGCACGATCCGCATCGATACTTTCGCCCCGCATCTGGCGGGGATGATCGTGGAGGGCCCTTCGCCGGAGAAGCCGCCGAACAGACCGTTGACGTCCAATGTGGGGCGGGCCCACCGGCGAACGAGCGTGGGGAGAGCGGTTTCCCCGTCAAGCGCCGGGCTTCCCACGCTTGTCAGATAAGCCCGCTCATCGAAAGGGAGCTTCTCGAGCTCTCGCCGCTCGGCCGGCGACAGTTCCAGGACCCTGTCGTAGAACCCGGGGATCGTAATTCGGTTGTCGGCGTCTTTGAGCCCGGCGATGACGTCGGCCAGCACGTTGCACGGATTGGCCACCGTCCCACCGAACGAGCCGCTGTGCGTGTCGTTCCTCGGGCCGGTCAGGGTGATCTCCTTGTAGACCAGCCCCCTGGTACCGTACGTGATCGCCGGCGTGTCGCCGTCGAACTTCGTGGTGTCCGAGATGACGACGTAGTCGCAGGCCAGCTTCTCGCGATACCGCGTGATGAACGGGACCAGGTTCGGCGACCCGACCTCTTCCTCACCCTCGATGATGAACTTGACGCGAACGGGCAGCTTGCCCGCGGTTCTGTTCCATGCCTCCACCGCCAGCAGGTGGGTCAGCAACTGGCCTTTGTCGTCCGCCGACCCCCGAGCGTACATGCGCCCGCCGCGAATGGCGGGTTCGAAAGGCCCCGATTCCCACAGGCTCAGATCGCCCACGGGCTGCACGTCGTAATGACCGTACACCAGGATCGTCGGTGCATCCCCGGCGACTGGCCCGCTGTCGGCGACGACGCAAGGCCAACCGCCGGTGTCCATGGTCTCCGCTTGGATTCCCGCCTCGGCCATCAGGTTACACACCCACTGCGCCGCGCGGCGCATCTCCTGGCTGTTTCCGCGGTCGGTCGAGACGGACTCGATCCGCAGAAAATCGCTCAGCCGGCCAACGTACTCTTCCCGATGGGCCTCGACGTAGCTGACGACTTGATCAATCACGCTCTCTCCTCTTCCTCGCAGGGATAATCAGATGCTTACACCGCGCGGACTGCCTCAGATCGGCCCGCAGCCCCGTCGCCGCGGCGTCGTTCGCCGTTCATCGGCGAACCAGATCACGGCCGGGCATTGTACGGGAGGAGTCGGCTGACGTCCACGTACCGCGACGTTCGGCACTCACTCGGGCGTGGTTGGGCCACGCACGCCGGCCGGCTCTTGCATCGGCTCGCCCGTCAACCGTACACTCGTCGGCGATGGGTGCGGTCCGACCGGTACAACCGGGCAAACTGTTCGTCGGTCTGCTGTCCGGCGACGAACGCCTCTTCGACGACGCAGGGCAAGCCTTGCAGAGTGACTTCGGGGCGTTGGATCTGATCAGCCCGGTGTGGCCTTTCACCGCGTCGGACTATTACCGGGATGAGCTTGGGGACCGTGTTCTGCGCCGGTTCCTGTTCTTCGAGGATCTGATCGACATCGAGCGGCTGCCCGACATCAAGACCCGCACCAACAGAATCGAGCGCGACTTCTGCGACCGGATGCATCGACCCCGCGACCGCCGGCCCGTCAATATCGATCCCGGCTACATGACGCTGAGCAAGCTCGCGCTGGCCACCACGAAAGACTACTCGCACCGCCTCTACCTCAGGGAGGGTATCTACGCGGAAGTGACGCTGCGCTATCACGGTGGCCGGTGGCAACCTTGGCCGTGGACGTATGCGGACTACGCTGCGGACACCTACGTCGCCTTTTTTGCCGAAGCCCGGGACCGCCTGAGGCAGCAGTTGGCGGGGGCTTAGACCAGCTTCGTTTGCCCGGGCATGGGTACGGGCGCCACCGGCAGGTCGCCCATGTCGAACTTAGGCGGCGTCAGGTCGAGCTCGGACGCGTTCAGGGCCCAGTTCCAGGAGAGTTCCCGTCCGGTATAGGCGGACATTCGCCCCATGATCGCGGTCAGCGTGCTTTCGGCGATGCGCCGCCCCTCGTTCAGCGGTCGGCCGCTGCGGATGCTGGCGATGAGGTCGGTATGCTCCTGCACGTACGGGTTGACCGGTTCACCCTGCGGTTCGTGTTTGTATGGATGCTCGCCTTGAATGGTGCCGCTGGGATCGGCCACCCCCTTCGTGCCGACGAGGCGCTCGCCCACCCGGTGGGAAGATCCCTCGATCTGACGGCACATGCTCAGGACGCGCGCGCCGTTGGGGTACTCGAACTCGACGCTGAAGTGGTCGTAGACGTTGCCGTATTCAGGCCCGGTGCGGACTTGGCGGCCTCCCATGCCCACCGCCTTGACCGGCGGCGACTTCATCGCCCAGTTGATGATGTCGATGTTGTGCACGTGCTGCTCGACGATGTGGTCCCCGGAGAGCCACGTGAAGTAAAGCCAGTTTCGGCACTGCCACTCCATATCAGACCATTCGGGCCGCTTGGGCTTGACCCATAGTGCGCCCTGGTTCCAGTAACATTGCCCGGCCACCACCTCGCCGATTGCGCCGTCGTGAATGCGCTTCATCGTCTCGACGTAACCGGGCTGGTGCCGGCGCTGCGTCCCCGCCACGATGGCCAGCCCCTTGGTGGCGGCGGCCTCCGACGAGGCGATCACGGAACGGACGCCGACCGGATCGACGGCCACCGGCTTCTCCATGAACACGTGCTTGCCGGCGTCGATGGCGCCTTTGAGATGCAGCGGGCGGAACGCCGGAGGCGCCGCCAGGATCACCATGTCCACGTCGCACGACAATACCCCTTGCCAGGCGTCAAAGCCGGCGAAACACCGGTCGTCGGTGACTTTCACCTTGTCACCCAGGTCGGCGAGGCGTTTGCGGCACTCGTCCAAACGGTCGGCGAACAGATCACCCAGAGCGACGATTTCGACGCCCGGCGAGGAGTCCACACAGTCGATGGCCGCACCCGTTCCGCGGCCTCCGGTGCCGATCACTCCCACGCGCAGCGTGTCGGGTGTCTTCCTCGATGCTGCAACTGCGGGGCCGGTTTGCGATTTCGGCGCGCCGGCACAGCCGGTGGCTAGCGTTGCACCCGCCGCTACCGCTGATGTCTTGAGGAAGTCCCTGCGTGACAGCGGGCATCCCTGCTGGTCGTCCGGGTTCTCGGTCTTCTTCGTCGCCATGTCCTGGTTCTCCGTAAGCAAGCGAGTTCGCATCACCGGGGGGCGGTTTCGCTACGAGGTCGGGCGATCGGACACGAAGTCATCGCATGCGACGTACGCGTCGATCACCGCCTGCTCGCCTTCCTTGCCGCCCCGGGATAGGCCGTGCTCCATGCCGATGATCCCGGCGAAACCCTTCGCGTGGATGTGTCGGAACACATTGCGGTAGTTGATTTCTCCGGTGGTCGGCTCCTTTCGACCGGGGTTGTCACCCACCTGGAAGTAGGCGATCTCGCTCCAGGCCAGGTCGATGTTCGGGATGAGATTGCCCTCGGTAATCTGTTGATGGTACAGGTCGTCGAGAATCTTGCAGCTCGGGCTGGCCACCGCCCGGCAGATCTGATAGGCCTGGGCGATCTTGGTCAGGAACATGCCCGGATGGTCCCGCCACGGGTTCAAGGGTTCCAGGACCATGACCAACCCTGCCGGCTCGCACACTTCAGCACAGGCTTTGAGATGGTCGATCACGTTCGCGGTCTGGTAGTCCCATTCCAGACGCGGGTCGTACAGGGCGGGGACCACGGTGCACCATTTCGCGTCAAGGCGCCTGGCGACGTCCACCGCCTCGCGCATCCGGCTGACCAGCATGGAGCGGACGGTCTTGTCGTCGTGGACGAACGTGCGATTGCCGAAATCGGCATACGCGACGAAAACGCCCATGGTCATACCGGCACCGTCCATTGCCCCGCGAATCTTCTCCTGGAGATCCTTGGGGCGGCCCATCATGCCGTTGTCCTCCAGGGCGGTGAAGCCCCGGTCCGCCATGAACTTGATCTGGTCGATCGGATCGTCCCCCGCGTGGTGACGGAACATGCCGAAATGCGGGGCATACTTGAGCTTGAACGCATGCCGGCCGGCTGCCGTCGTGCCCTCGCCGGTCCGGGCTTGCCCGGCCAACGCGGCGCGGCTCGAAGCGGCGACGCCGGCCAGGCTCGTCGCCAGGAATGTCCTTCGGTCCATAGGCTGCAACCTTGTCTTGGCGTTGACGCGTTTTCTACGAGTGTCGGTTTGACAGCGGTACCCTAGCGTGAACTCACCGCGTCGTCAATGCGGTCGCATCACCGGGCCGGACGTTCGACGAGGTTGCGGGCAGCTCTTGCCCCAGGCCGACCCGGGCAGATAGGATGACCGCAAAGTGATCGGTGCCTGCCGCGCAAGCGCGCGGTCGCCCGGCTTCCGGAGCGCAGCGCGGCGGTCTCGGCGGGCCGCCGGATCCCGACGGGGCACTGGCGCGGATGCCGATGGTTGTGTTTTCGCCAAGTTGATGAGCGGGAAGCGTTCCCATGCTTTCGAATGGAATGCTCGGCGTTGTCTCCGGTTGGAAAGGTATCTGTGTCATGGCCGCCTTCCGTGTCGCCCTGGCCAACGGGGCCGCCCTCGCCGAGGAACCCATCGGGCTTTTTGACCTGCGCTATACACTGAAGATCGATCTCCGCGCGCCCGCGCAGGTCCGGACGGCGTGGGACCACTGCCACGCCGCCGCCACTCTGCAGGGCATCGTCAACCGCAACGCTCCGAATCTGTATCTGCTGTTCGTCGATTCACAGGTTCTCCCGGGCAGGAACGTTGACGAGTACTGGATGGACAAGTTCCGCCGACCCGGTGGGTGGCTCGGCAAGCGGAAACACGTTATCCACAAGGATATCGTGGAGCTGATCGAAAGGTACCGTCCGTTCATCCACGGTGCGGTGGTTTACGATACCGATGTCCCGTCGACCAGCAACGTAGCTTCGACGGTAGCCGGCGCGGAGAACCTGGTGGCGGTGCGGTACGACCCGTCGCCGGAGAGTCTCTATCACCGTCTTGTCCTGGAGGGACCGCGACTGCCGGTCCGCGTGTGGCTTATCCGTCCCGACGGGCGGCCGAAGTTCACCGGTAGCGGGGACATTCCGGATATCCAGCGGCCCTCCACCGGGTCGGCCAAATGTGATGCGTATGTGTGGATGAAGCACCGGTACGTGGACGCCGGGCGATGCGACGCGGCCTACGGTGCGTATTACATCGACGCGCATTGGCTTCGGAAGCCTGGGGCGTCGGTGCTGAACCATCACACGCTGACGAACCACGACTTCTTCGTGAGCCGGCGGGCGTTCTTTTTCGATTTGAGCCCGTGGTCGGACGAGCCGGCCACCGACGATCCCGATCAGAAACCGGGGACCGACTACGAGGTCCTTAAAGAGCTGCTGCTCAGCGCCTACAGGCAAACGGAGGGAGACCGGATCATACACATCGGCGGGTTCCCGCCGTGGGCCTTCAAGTACACGCAACGGGCGGGCGGAAAGCACGGCGGCGTGCCGACGGAATGGGAGTATACGAGAATCATCAGCGCCTACAACGCATTCCAGGACGCCGACGCCATCGGCTACGGCGCGATGGCGAACGCTTCGTTCTGGGCGCACTTCCCGTTGAAGACAAGCTACTCGCAGAAATGGGTCACCCGTCGGCAACTCGTCGAACGGGGCTATCTGACCGAAGACGATCGGGTCCAGGTTGACGGGCGGCAGTTCGTGGTTCTCTATGTCGGCGACTACGATGCCGCATCATGGGTGTACCAGCGCGTCATCGACATCTGGGACCATCCGGATCGCGGCCGCGTACCCCTGATGTGGTGCATCAGCCCCGTGCTGGACCGGCGCGTGCCGATGGCCATGCACTACATGCGCTCGACCGCGACCGCCAACGATTATTTTGCGGCCGCTGATAATGGTGCCGGGTATCTGAACCCGGGCATGCTGCAGGAGCCTCGGGGCGTGTCGGGCCTGCCCGGCGGCCTGGAGGCTTGGGCCGATCATTGCTCCGCCTACTATGCGAAGTGGGGCGTCACGATCACCGGGTTCGTCATCGACGGGTATGCTCCCGGGCTCGATGAAGCCGGCCTGGATTGTTATGCGAAGTTCAGCCCCAACGGCATCGTGCCCCAGAAGGTCCCCATGACGCTACTGCACGGCAACATGCCCGTGCTCCGCGCCGGCTGGGACGTCAACCACGACGATCCGGCCGAGGCCGCCCGTGTCATCCTCGAGCGGATCAAGCTCCGCTCGATTCCGTTCCATTGGTTCCGCAACATACTGAAGTCGCCGTCGTGGTACGTGCAGGTCCACGACAAGCTGCACGCCGCCGACGCCAAGGTGGAGCTGCTCGACGCCCCCACGTTCTTCGAGCTGTACCGGACGTACCTGAAAAACCATCCCCAGGCCGCCCGGGGCCTGTGGTAGCGCCGGATTGAATTCCGCGCAGCGATCTAGCCAGGACCGGATGGGATTGAGAGATAAGACCGGGTCGCCCCGACAGGGGAGCGACCCGTGATTGTCTGCCGATTTGTTTCCGTCACCGTGACCGCCTGATTAGCAGCAGGCCGCCGAGGCCCAAGAGCGTAAGCATGGCGGGCTCAGGAATGACTGACATGACGTGCAGACGCTGGCTGCTCTGGTCGAAGGTATACAGGTAGCGATCGTTCTCGCCGAGGGACATCATGTCGTAGCCGACAGGCATGTCCTGGAGCTTGCTGCCCCAAACCGGATCGTAGACGCCGCCAGTGCCGAAGCACAGGGAGTCATCACCGGTGCCGGCGAGGATGTGCTCGGGGAACATGCCGAGGATGTTGTCGATGTTGTCGGGATCGAGACGGATGTCGCCGACATAGAGGCTGGTGTCGGTGGAGTTTAGGAACACGGGTTCGTTGCCGTAGCTGCCCACGTCGCGGCTGTCGATCTCGGCGATCACATCGGTTGACGTGTCGAAGACAATTAACTCGATCGTGCTGATCCCGATTTCGGTGCGGTACAGGCGGGTGCCGCTGCTGTTGGTGACGAAGAGATTGGGGCCCTGCCAGTCGGTGCCGCCGTAGTAACCGCCCCAGTCTGAAGAGAGTAGCGCGCCGGTTGTGGCGTCGAGCTGGTACACGTCCACCCACTGGTTGGTCTGAACACCCACGATGCGGTTCGGGCGACCGTGGGCCATCTGGTAGAGGGGGGCCTGGGCGAGCACGATCCCAGTCGGCGATTGGCTTCCGAGGTCGAACTCGACGACGTAGACCGCCGGGGGCTGGTTCCAGTACTCGCCGGTCACGTTGTCGAGGACGGTGAGGGAGTTGTTGCTGGGATGGATGTCGATGTCGCGGAGGATACGGCCGGTGGAGACGACGTTTTCGACGGACCAGGTATTTCGGTTGATGAACACGACGTCGCCGTCGCCAGTGATGCCGTAGACCTTGGGTCGCACGGGGTCGGCGACGATGCGACCGAGGGGTTCGTTAACGTCGATGGCGCCCAGGTATGTCACGTAATCGTCGGCCAGGGCGGCGGCGGCAACGAACCAGACGACCGGGACAGCAAAGATGGTGTTGCGGTAGTGATTCATCTTCTTACCTCCTTCGCAAGTGGTTTCGCAGAGTTGAGTGACAGGTTTTCCCTCCTGCAGGGGTCATGCGGGCATGTCAGGCGCTGAGCGCGCTGACGGGTCTGCTTCCAGCCCGGCGTCTGTGCAGGCATGTTTCGTGAGTGGAACCGGTGTTCTTGGCTTGCCATCTCTCTCATCTCCCTCTGCAGGCGTACTACGCAGGGCTAGCCGAATGAATGACGATGGCCCCACGCACGTCCGTTGATAACGCTACAGGGCCGGTCTCCGACACCAGAATTGCATGTCCTCTCCCTTTTCCCAGCAGAAGTGCGGCAAAGCTGGTCATCGTCCCCCCAACCCAATACGCAGGGAGTACGGCCGCGTCGTTGTACGTCTATCCTGGGTCCCCAAGTTGGAAGTTGAATTGGGTTGTGCAGACGTACCGATTCAACACGCGCCACGCACTGAGTGCACGACCTCTGCTGACTCCCGCAAGAGATCGTTGGGCGGGACAGAGCTCTCTCTGTGCCTCCGCTGCGACCAACTTCAATAGTTTACGACGCGACCACCCGTGACGCAAGCGCACCACGGGCGCATGGATTGGAGAACGGCGGGCGGGAACCGGCCCTGCCAGACAATGGGCTGTCGGGTCCTCCAAGTAAGCGGCAGGACCCTAGGGCGGCAGGTCGGAAGGGGGATACGCTCCCAAGACGTCTGCCATAACGTGCTGTTTCGAAGACTGCAACACCGTGTAACTAGAGGAGTTATGATAGCAGAGGCGAGACTTGAATCAGTTGGGTCTTCGCGGCCGCGTGCGGGGCCGTAGTGAATGCGGAACGTATGGCCGTCGTGAGGTCTGTCCGTACGCTGGCACTGGCGGGCGGGCCGCCGGTGGGCGCCGGGCGACACT
Organism: Phycisphaerales bacterium; assembly: GCA_020353195.1. Lineage (GTDB taxonomy): Bacteria > Planctomycetota > Phycisphaerae > UBA1845 > UBA1845 > JAFGJQ01. The sequence continues at coordinate 3,106,248 of CP070691.1, forward strand.
GGGGGTGGGCAGGAATCTGTTGATTCTCGAAGCGAATTGCGGTATCTTACAGAGGTGACTGAGTTGCTCGGGCGAACGCGGGCCGTGGACAACGTTTCTTTGGCAAGCTGTTACAGGAGCGAGAAATGAGGCGGAAACCACTTCGTACACGAAACAACGTATGGTCGCGCTGGGCTCTGGCTGGCCTGGTGGTCGTGCTGTCCACGCCCCTGACCGCCGTCGCTGCGGAGCGGATGGTGCTCGGGGAGTATTTCACCTGGCTCGGGTGAGGGACCTGCGCGACCTCGGGTCCCGTGGTCAGCGGCATGATTGACAGCTACCCCGATACGTTCGCTGTCGTGGAGTATCACGTGTGGGACGGCTACGAACTGCCGTGGGGAGCGAATCGGGGGCAGGTGTTCTACGCCAACATATTCCAGGGTACCCCCTGTTTCGTGTATGACGGCTTGTGGGATGCCTGGCCGATCAGCACTTATATAACCAAGTTCGTCGCCCAACAAGCAGTGCCTAGCACCGTCACCATGAGCGTCGGGGCGGAGGCCGTCGGCGGAGAGACCTATGAGGTCACGATCCGCACGTGCCTTGAGCCCGGTGCCCCCTCCGTTGCGCTGCGCATTTACGCCGTGGGGGTCGAGGACCGTTATCCTTCGGTGCCCAACTACTCGCGCAACACGTTCCGTGTCGCCACGTCCACCAGCGACGTCACGTTGGCTGCAGGCGAGTGCGATGTGCAGGTGCGCAACATCACAATCGCCCCCGTGGTGTCGGAGAAGGGCTTGAAGATCATCGTATGGGCGCAGGAGCCGTTCTCCTCCTGGCCGGCGGACGTATACCAGTCAGCGAAGGAGCTCTGGCCTTTCGACGTGTTACCGATCACCGGTGACTACGACAACGACGGCGATACGGACATGGACGATTACCTTGAGTTCCCCGGATGCATGAGCGGGCCGGATCCGGCCGTTCCGCCTCCACCGGAATGCCTGTCTGCGTTTGACAGCGACAGCGACAGCGACGTCGACACGGAGGACTTCCAGGCGTTCACCCTGAGTTACACCGGATAAGCTGCAACAGTCGGTATTCAGTACATCACGAAGGCAAACAGCGGAGTGCTCCGCACGGAGTGGGCCTTTGTGTCGTGGTGTACATGCACGGGCCGGCAAGCCCGCCGATAAAGCCGGCGCGAACGCTCGCGGCTCAATGAACTCACCCGAAGGGTCGCCGGGAGCAGGACGCTATATGGCCAGATCGCCGGTGAACGCGGCTTGGAATGTGGTGAAGTCTTCCAGGTCGACGTCGTTGTCCTGGTCAAGGTCGCAGGCGTCAAACGTCTCCGGGCTGCAGCCGGACGGTGGCGTTGTGGTTTCCGGGCCGCCGAAGCAATCGACGAACGAGCCGAAGTCAACCAGGTCAACGTCGCCGTCCTCGTCCAAATCGCCCGGTATGACCAGGACCTCCACATAGAAGTGCTCTTCGGCATAGAACAGCCCACCGTCGTCGCTGAACTTGCCGGCGACTGCGAACACCACGTCATAGAAGTCATAGTCCGTGCCCGGCTCGACGTCGATCTCGAAGGTGAAAGTGGTCGGTCCCGTCCCCCAGTCGTAGTAGATCACCGGATCCGAGTAGTAGTTGGCGTCCTCACCCCACTCCGGCCAGGCGCAATCGCCGGTGTAGAGCAACAATCCCCCAGCCTCCACACCAGGGAACCTGAGCCGCTTCAGCGCAACTGCGTACGTGCCGTTTGTGTTCAACCCGCCGAGGTCCACGAGGAGCGCCTTGGGCTCGCCGGGAATCGCTTGGAAGACCGGCAGCGGCCCACGATCCGGCGCGCCGGTGCCGCTTTCGTCGGGGTCGGCCGTAAGGTCCTCGCCGAACACGGACAGCATATCCGTCTGCCACTCCCCGTGGCAGCTCAGACAGTTTTCGCCCCAGGCGGGCTCGGCCAGTGCCGTGGGCGTTGCACACTGAAGCAGCAAAAGCACAACCGGTAAGTACGCCAGACGCTTCATGGTCAGTCTTCCCGCTCTATCGCGTGCCTGGACACGTCCGCTCCTGTTTCGTTCGCCAGCTCCGCCAACACCAGGCCAATGATCCTCGGCACGAGCCGTGCCATTTCCGCAGAGAGGTCCAGCCCGCAACCCACGTCGTGGGGCTTGACACCGAAGATGATCGTCTCCTGCGGCGCGACGCCAAGCTGCCTGGCCACCATCAACGTCTCCAACAGGCCGATCTCGTGCAGCGAGACGCCCCGATCCTCTTGGGGGGCCACGTCCTCGGGAGTCAGCCGGAGCACGGTGCCCGGCTTGCTGTCGCCGTCGATGGCGTCGATGACGATGACCTTGCAGCGGTCGGCCAGCACGTCGACGAGGTCGAGTCCGGCGGTGGCACCGTCGAAAAGCTCAACCTCGGGAGGCAGTTCGAGTCGCTCCATGGCCTCAACCACGCGCACACCCACGCCTTCATCGCGCAGCAGTATGTTCCCCACGCCCAGGATCAGAATCGGACAAGGCCGGGTTCGTGCTCGACGGTTTCGCTCTGTCGGCGTCAACATCCCGGTATCGCCTCTATAGGATCCCCGGATGGATCAGCACGCGGGTTCCTCCGGCGCGATCGTCCGGCCGAGTCAAGTGCACGGCGCACGCCAGACACGGGTCGAACGAATGCACCACGCGCAGCACCTCGACAGGCTTGGTCACGTCCACCACGGGAACGTCCAACAGCGCCGCCTCGATCGGGCCCATCTGATCGAGGTCGTCCTTCGGCGAGGCGTTCCAGTTGGTGGGTGTGACCACCTGATATCGCGTAATCACCGAGCCGTCGATGTTCATCCAGTGTCCCAGTGCGCCGCGCGGGGCTTCGGTCAGCCCCATCGACGCGGCCTGCTGCGGAATCGTGCTGGGTGCGCACGTCGCCGCGCCCGGCGTCAGTTCGTCGAGCCAGCTATCCATGGTATCGGCGATCAGCTTGGTTTCGTTCGCGCGCGCTACAATCCGATCGAGCGTGGATATGCCGTTGACGTACTCGCCGTTGACCCACATTCTGGCCAGTGGTCCCGTTTCGTGCACCTTGTCGGCGTACCGGGGCGCCTTCAGCCAGGAGTATGCGCCCAGCTTGTCGGCGTCGGGCTCCGTCACGCCCTGGGCGGGGTTCTTGTTCCCGCTCGCCGGAGTGTACCACCCGTACTGGACGTACTCGGTGATCTGGGCGGGATCGACCGAGTGCGACGCCCCGTCCGTGTAGCGCCCGCGGTTGAACAGCATGTTGGCTCCGGTCGCATCCAGATCGAAGGCGCCGAAGGCGAGCAGGTTGCCGCATCCCGTGCCGATCCCGTAGTAGCTCGGGAACAGGCCGGCCAGGGTCGCCGCGTCCGGCACGTAGGTGTTGTCAATGAACGCGCGGATCTCGGTCAGCAGGGTCCTGAAGTCGGCGATCTTTTCCGCAGTGACGACCTCGGTGCATCCGCCGACCACGAACGATCCCGTGCAAGGGAGCTTCCCGCCGAAGATGGCGCCCATCTGGTGGGCCTTTCTGCGTAGCGCCAGCGCGGTGACGTAGTTGCTGACCAGAGCGGCGGCCGTCGGACCGGTGGTCATATCCGGCGTGACGTAGCGCGGCGTCCACGGCGACATGTCCAGCAGGCCCGTAGTGTCGACGTAGTCGAGAACCGACAAATGGTAGAAGTGCAGTATGTGCGACTGAATGAAGTTGGACCCCAGCACGAGATTGCGCAGTATCCGCCCGTTGTCAGGCGAAGTGACACCGAAGGCGTCGTCCAGGTTCAGACATGACGCCATCGCGTGGGACACCGGGCAGACACCGCAAATCCGCTGAGTGTACTGGGCGGCGTCGCGCGGATCCCGCCCGGCCAGGATGATCTCGAACCCGCGGAACATGGTGCCCGCACTCTTGGCGTCGACGACTTTCTGTTCGCCGCCGACCGAATCGACGGTCACCTCAATCTCGAGATGACCTTCAATCCGGGTTACGGGATCAATGGTGATGGTCGTGGGCATCGAGAGCTCCCCGTAAGTCATCTGCTTTCAGCGATGGCCGGGCGTCCGGCCGCCGTAACGTCGGTGGTGCAGACACACCTTCCTGTCCCTGATCGGCACTCTTACCGTCCTCGCTTTGTTTCTCGGCCGGCAAGTGCACATAAAAAGGCGACATGCCGTCGGGGAAGGTCGGTTCGACGCAGCCGAGACACGGGCTGCGAGCCCCGATACACCAGTTCACGCCGTATTCGCCGTCACCGCCGCTGTTCCACTTGCGCATGTAGCAGTCGGATCGGGTGTGCTTGCCCTTGCAACCGAGGAACTCCATGCAACCTTGGTCGCTGAGTTGGCTGGCGAACACTCCTTGTCCGCAGTACCTGCGCCGTTTGAAGCAGTTGTCGTGGATCAGCCTTCCGAAGTACGCCAGGGGGCGCCGATGGGCGTCCAACGGCGGGGCGTACCCGTTGGCCAGCAGGTACGCGATGGTGCCCACCAGCCAGTCGGGATGCGACGGGCAGCCGGGCACGTTGATCAGCCTGGGATCGCTGCCCAGGATTTCGCCCACGCCCTTGGCCTCGGTCGGGTTGGGAGCACCGGCCGGTGTGCCGCCGTACGCGGCACAGGCCCCCAGGGCGATGATAAAGCCGGCGTTCTGGGCGAACTGAACCACCCCGTCGTGCATGCTCGTGCCAGGCCACAGACGGCAGTACTTACCGGCCGCGCCGGTGGGGATGGCGCCTTCGATCACGAGAACGTAGCCCGGTTGGGCACCGGCGGCCTGGACCGCGGACACGGCCAGATCACCCGCCGCCGCCGAGAGATTGTTGTGGAACTCCACGTCGAGCGTATTGACCAGCAGGTCGTCGGCTGTTGCATAATGGACGCTGTTGAGAAACGAGACCGCGCACCCGTCGCAACCGGCGCCCTGCAGCCAGATGACGCGCGGGTTCCCTTCGCCTCGCAGGATCCTCGCCAGCTTCGCGAGCACGGCGGGGGTAAGCCCGCCTGCCGCCGTTACCGCGGCGGCTGCCTTGAGAAAATCGCGACGACTAATCCTCATCAGGGCGCCTCCGCTTCGCTGCGCTCCCGGGCGCGCCGTCCAGTCCCCCTCCAGACCCGTCGCCCGGGATCAAGAAGAGCCACGGGGGGATTCCAAAGAACGATTCGGTTTCACTCAGTAATTCGCGGGCATAACCGCCACTGTGCGAACCGTACGACTTGTCGTTCTGAACGAACTGGTAGTTGAACGTCGCAATGTCGTACTGCGCCAGCTCCTCCGGACTGAGCAACGTGGGATCGACGTACAGCGGATCGCCCGGGTCATAGTAACGTGCAATGGTCGCCAGACGGGTCGCGATCTCCTCTTGAGTGATGGCGACCAGTATCGTGGCCGTTTCCTCGGAATGACAGGGTTCGCAGGCCCGCATGTTCGCTTGGAAGGTGTGTCCGCTGTTGACCGGTTGCTCCGGCCCGCCGTACGGTTCTGCGTGCACGTGACAGGCGGCGCATTCGTCGGGGATGCCCCACCAGTGCTCGGTGTACGGACCGTTCAGCGGCGCTCCGTCCAACGCGAACCCGCCGAAGCCGTGCAGCATCTCCACCTGCGGCTGATCGGGCTCCGCGACAGGCACGGCACCCTGCATCGTGTGACACTCCGCGCATAGCAGGTTCGGCGGCAAGCGGAGTTGGCCGACGTTGGCGGTGCCATGCGGCCCGTGGCAGGCCACACACTCCACGCTGTAAACTGCCTCGAGCAGCGTGGGCTCCTGGCCCTCCGGGGCGAGCCGGTAATCCGTCGAGTGGCATTGCAGGCACGAATCATCGGCCTCGGGCAACCACTGTATGTCCGGCAACGCTGTTGAGTGCTTCGATTCCGACCACTGCTCGTACTGGGGATGATGATCCTCGCCACACAGCCCGTGACACGACTGATGACATGCGCCGCACAGCGAAGCGCTCAGGTTCACCGGCAGGTCGACGTTCTCGGGATCAGCAACGTGGTTGCTGCCCGGACCGTGACAGTTCTCGCATTGCACACCGGCCAGGTCCGGGGTTGTGCCCAGGTCCACGAACCCGCTGGCTACTCCATACCCCACGGAGTGGCACGGAAAGCAAAGCGGATTGTCCCCTTCGCCGGCGGCGGTCAGGGTGTCGAAGGCCGTCGCATGGATCGTGCCGGTCCAGCTGGTGTGCTGGTCGAGATGACACTCCGTACACGACGTCACACCCACGTACAACGGGGGACTTACCAGCGGGCCGGTGAAGTTCACGACGAATACCGACGAGTCCTCCAGGTCCACGTCGCCGTCGTCGTCCACATCCGACCGGGTGAAGTCGTCGGGATCGCATTCTGGCGGTGGTGTGGTTATCCCGGCACCTCCGAGGCATGCCGCAAGTACGACGTAGTCGTCCAGGTCCACGTCGCAGTCGATGTCGATAGCGCCAAGGGACCGACCGAAGCCGTCGATCCCCCCGGGCGCACTGACCTCGGGGCACGAATCACACACATCGCCCACACCGTCACCATCGCTGTCATCCTGGTTGAGGTGGTGCATGACGGGGCAGTTGTCGCAGGCATCGCCCACGCTGTCTTCGTCCGTATCCCTTTGATCAGAGTTCGAAAGCGTGTCGCAGTTGTCACAGACGTCGCCGACTTCGTCGCCGTCGCCGTCGGCCTGGTCCGGGTTGTAGCGTCCTGGACAGTTGTCAATCGTGTCTAGAAAACCGTCGCCGTCGGCGTCATTCGGGTAGGAGACGAGTGGCCAGACCCGCGTGACCGCCTGATAGATCTCAGCCGGGGCGCCTTCCACGGGAGCCTGTGCCCACGCCACGAGTTTGATGTCCTCCTGATAGGTCCAACTGTCTGCGTCGAACGTGAAGTCGTTCTGGACGATCTGAGATTCACCCGGTGCCAGAGTGATGTCCTGTGTGGGAGCGGCCTGCTTGAACGTGTTGCGACTGTACGTTGGCGTCGCCGGCCAGTGGTCCAGCACCTGCACCATGTAGATACGCAAGGTCTTGCCCGTACCGCCCGCTTCGATACCGACCAAGGCGGACGCACGGTACGTCGGTCCGCTGATCGGTTCGGCGCTCAGCTCGATGGTGACGTCGGTGGTTATGGCCCGGCGCGGAAGGAAGTGATAGGCCCGATAAATATTGTACTGCTGGTCATAGTCGGACACCGCGCCGACGACTGCATCGGTTCCGTCAAAAACGGCGGTGGGAGTATACAGACCGTTGTAGAAGACCCACCGATCATCTCCCCAAGGAGTGGCCTGGCTGTCATAGATGTGGAGCTGCACGAACGCGAAGGAGTCCGGATAAACGTCCACCAGCATGCTTAACGCGGGACCCGCGTAGGAGCAGGACATTCACCAAACGTTGGTGAATTCTTCGCAGAGCACCGTCCGCTCCGCCGCGAAAGCAGGCAGCGGTCCGGCAACCGCAATCACCGTGCAGGCAGTAAGTACCATCATGAGCGACGCGGCACGCCTCGCCCCGAATGGATACCTGTCTATCACCACTTCAGTCCCCTTTTTGAAGAGCATCCCGCGCACAAACATCCTGTGTGGGGTGGTGAACACCGGCCCGAGACGCCTTGCAGCGCCACCCATCCCGCTACATACGTTATATTTTTACCCAAATACACCGCCGTTTGCAAGGCTTCGCCTTGGGATGGCGCGGCTTTTTCCCGAGGGGGGCTTTGAAAGGGGCTTGACAGCCAGTCTCCTGCATGCGGGATGCTTGCGAGCTGCTCAAATACCCCCAAACGGAGGCCCCGCTGCCGTGGTGGTTGCTGGCGACCCGCCGACGCCGCTTGAGTATCAGAATCCGGGTGGTTGGTCCCAGCGGCCTTCGTCTTCGGCTTTCCACGCCCAGCCGGCAGCGCCGATGACGCCAGCGTCGTCGCCGAGGACGGCGATGCGGATGTCAGGAGAATCGTCGTGCAGGTCCCACGTCAGCAACTTGAAGTGCCTGCGCACCGCCTCAACCAGAAAGGCGCCGGCTTTGCTCATGCCGCCGGCCATCACGATCCGGGACGGGTTGTACGCATGCTGAATGTTGACGCAGGCGATGGCGAGGTAATAGCAGGCTTCGTCCCATATGCGGGCGGCCAGGACGTCACCTTCACCGGCGGCTTCGACGACCTTCCGGCTGCCAAACGTGACGCCTTCCTCGACCAGACCGGCCAATCGACTCGGCTCACCGTTCCGTATGGCTTCGGCCACGCGCTTGCCCACGTTGGCGGCGGAGGCATACTGCTCCAGGCAGCCGCGCTGCCCGCATGAGCACCGCCGCCCGTCGGGCACGACGATGGTATGGCCGAGCTCCCCCGCATTCTCGAAGTGGCCGTGCAGCAACTCGCCGTTGACGACGACTCCGGCCCCGATGCCCGTGCCCAGCGTGAGCATGACGATGTTCTCCACGCCCTTGCCCGCGCCGGCCCAGTATTCGCCGAAGGCCGCCAGGTTCCCGTCATTGTCCATCACTGTGGGCAGCCCCGTCCGCTCTCGCATGGCACGACACAGGGGAACGTTCACCCACCCTGGGAGGTTGGCGGCCTTGAATACGATGCCCCGGCTCGGGCTGAGCGGCCCGGGTGACCCGATGCCCACGCCGACCACATCATCTCGCGTGGCCCTGCCCGCGTCGATCACCTCGAGGATCCACGCGGCCATATCGTCCATAAGCGGTTCAGGCCCGCGGGTCGCCTGCGAACGATACGATTCGGCATGTCTGACGTGTCCTTCGTGATTCACGAGCGCGATTCGGACCGTGGTCCCGCCCAGGTCGACTCCGATTGCGTACTGTCTGGCCATCCGTTCCTCGGTCGTTCTCTATGCCGTTGGTGAAGAGTGTAGTGTTTCAGAGGAAGTGAGACAATCCGGCCATCTGGTATAGTGACGGTTCACGGGCGAGCCCTGAGGGGGGAACCATAGACCCCAAGGTTCCCCCCTCAGACTC
>CP070691.1:3115304-3148857 GCA_020353195.1 Phycisphaerales bacterium
ACGGTTCTGACCCGCACGGTGGGCCGTGCCCACCGCAGACAACGAAAACAAAGCGGCCGGTGAGCCGCAGTGACGAAACCAGCACTCACCGGCCAGGCCTCGCCCGGGCGGTGAGTCTGCGCGCCCGAGCCAAGGGCGCCTTCATTCTACCGCAGACCGGACGTCAACACGCGTATAAGGAGTCAATGCTTATGAAGGGACACTGGACGCAGTTGAGCGGGCTGAATCCAGCCAGGCGCTGGTAGAGCCTGGGCAGCGGGCGGCGGTCGCCCGCGCCATGTAAAGAACACCTTCATTTCGGAGGATGGCACATGTTCTCCAGGACGAGAAAGCGCAACTCGCTAGTGATTGTGGTGATTTACGTCTGTTTAACGGGGGTAACGTTTCCAGGATAACTACTGGCGGCAACCGTAATCGAGGAGTGGGTGGCCAGGTACAACGGCCCGGCGAATGACCATGATGAAGCATGGGGCATGGCTCTAGATGCCTCAGGTAACGTTTATGTGACCGGTTACAGCAGAGGCACCAACCCTGACTGCGCCACCGTGAAGTATGATTCATCTGGCAACGAGCTCTGGGTAGCGCGGTACAACGGACCAGGGGATGGGTATGATGACGGAACAGCCATGGCTGTGGATGCCTCAGGGAATGTGTATGTGACCGGCGTAAGCTTCGGGGACGGCACCTACTCTGACTATGCCACCATAAAATATGATTCATTCGGCAGCCAACTCTGGGTCGCCAGGTACGATAGCCCGGCACATTTCCATGATAACCCGTGGGCCATCGCTGTGGATGCCTCAGGGAATGTGTATGTGACCGGCTTGAGTTACGTCGGTGATGGCTGGTTGGGCTATGACGATTGCGACTATGCTACCGTAAAGTATGATTCATCGGGTAATGAGCTTTGGGTAGCAACGTATGACGGCGGCGGACAGGAGCACGATTCGGGACGAGCCATTGCGCTGGATGTCTTCGGTAATGTCTATGTGACTGGTTCGAGTGAGGGCATCGGCACCGGCAGGGACTATGCCACCGTCAAGTATGATTCATCCGGCAATGAGCTCTGGGTAGCCAGGTATAATGGCCCGGCCAACAACACTGATGCGGTAGAGGCCGTGGCTGTGGACGCCTCAGGCAATGTCTATGTGGCCGGTCGGAGTGCCGGCATCGACACCGGCATGGACTATGCCACCGTCAAGTATGATCCATCCGGCAATCAGCTGTGGGCAGCCAGGTACAATGGCCCGGCCAATGGTGAGGAGTGCATGTACATAAACGGCATGGCTCTCGATGGCTCAGGGAATGTCTATGTGACTGGGGGCAGTGTCGGCGACGGCACCGATCAGGACTATGCCACCGTAAAGTATGATCCATCCGGCAATGAGTTGTGGGTAGCCAGGTATAATGGCCCGGCCAATGGCCGGGATTACGGGTACACGATGGTTCTGGATGCCTCGGGTAATGTCTACGTGAGTGGGGGAAGTTATGGGATCGGCACCGGCGAGGACTATGCCACCATAAAGTATGATTCATCCGGCAATGAGCTCTGGGTTGCGAGGTACAATGGCCCGGGCAATTCCCTTGATCTGGGAGAGGTCATGGCTCTGGATGGCTCAGGGAATCTCTATGTGACTGGGGGCAGTTTCGGCGACGGCACGTACCTGGACTATGCCACCATAAAGTACGTTCAAGACCCAGCGGCAGGCATAGAAGCACTGATCGCAGCGGTAATATCTTTGAACCTGCAACAGGGCATTGAGAACAGCCTGGATTCGAAGCTGGATGCGGCGCAGCAGGCGTTGCAGGACATCAACAAGAACAACAACGTCGCGGCCATCAACGCGCTGGGGGCCTTCATCAACGCCGTGCAGGCGCAGGCCGGCGTCCATATTCCGGTCGATGACGCGAATGCCCTGATCGCCGCCGCCCAGCAGATCATCGATGTGCTGAACAGCTGACGGGACGTAACGGACAACCTGATCGTTGGCGGTGTGGTCGAGGATCCGGGAAGACTGCTCTCGGACCTCGCCCACGCCGCCGGCGCGTCCCGGCCGCACACCGGCCTGCGGCGCGCCAATGAACGACTCCCGAACGACCTCCGATTTCTCCCGCGACCAGTCGCGGTAGCGGATCTGGATGATTGGCGCGGGTTCCCGGCCCGTGGGTTTAGCCCAAGTTAGACACCTCAGAGGGATTCTCGACTTTCTATTGGTCAAGATTCCCGTTGGCGCGATGGGCAAGGGCGTTTGTCGTTCGGAGACCCGATGTGGTGAGGACCCTGCTTCTTAAATGCCATTGACCACTCGGGCAGAAGAAGTGTGGCAGATCCGATCACTTTGGGGAGCCGAAGGGATCGGATCTGGTATGATTCTCCGCTCCGCATAAGTCACCCGTAACTCCTTTCAGACAACGTGCTTGCGCCCTTTGGTCTCCTCTCGCCGCGTCGCTGGCTGCGAAGCGCACCTAAGCGTTCGTCACGACCCCGCCGCCCGGCGCGCTCCCCGACGCCGGCGGTGATTGCGCCACGCTCTGTCGCCCGGCGTCGGGTGATGCAGTTGTCCTCAACGCTGCCGTCGTCACCGATCACGATCGCCCCGTAATCGCCGCGGATGCGCGCACCCGGCCCAATCCAGCAGCCAGAGCCAACGCTCACCTCACCTAACACATCCGCGCTGGGATGAGCCAGCGGCTGGCGAGTGCTTCCGCCAGCAGCTTGGCGAGGTCGGCGAGGTGCGGTGGGATCCGATCGCCGGCGGCAATGATGGCCGGCTCGCCGGCCGATGATGGGGACCGGCGTCGCCGTCGTGCCCCTCGGTCGGGTTTCGGTCGATTCATGACATTGCTCCTCCATTCAAGGTGACGGACGACGCCGGGGCGGGTATGGGGCATGCCACTTGCCCCCGCCCACCACCGCATCGCCGGGATCGCCGAGCATGGTGCGGTTGTGACCTGTGGGTAAAATGGGGGACTGATCAGCGCCAGGTCCAGCCTCAACAAGACGATCCTAGCCATAACCCACTTCACAGGAATCATTTACGGCAAGCGTGAGCGAACTCCGGATGAGTGAATGGTCTCGGCCGGATAGTTGACTAATCGCCGTGTAGGAATAGGGTTGCATTTATGTCGGACTATTAATTAATATTGTCGATTATGGACGCTGACATTACCGGAACTCCCCCTCTGGTTCGCGTCGTCAACCGTCATCGGATCCTGAATCACATCCGGCGGCAGGGGCAGACCTCGCGCGCCGAGTTGGCCAAGTTGACCGGCATCCGGCCGCCGACGGTGTCGGCTGTGGTGCGGCAGCTCATGGACGAGGGGCTGGTGGAGGAGGTGGGCGACGGCGAGACGTGCACCGGCACCGGTCGCCCGCCGCGGATGGTGGCGCTATCACGGACGCGAGCATGTGCGGTCGGTTTTGAGGTGAGCGGTACGGCGATTCGTGCAGGCGTGTGCGACGTCAGCGGCGGCATCCTGTCATCAACGCGGGTGGGTTTCTCGCCGCAGGATGCGGAGCGGACCGCGGACCGGCTTGCCGAGATCGGCACGGCGTTGCTTGGGGACTCTTCGTTGAGCTGGCGGGACTTGCAGGGTGTGGGCGTGGCCGTACCGGGACTGGTCGACTCGGGGAACGGGCTTGTGCGCTGGAGCCGGCCTTTGGGTTGGAGCAATACTCGCCTGCAGGACCTGTGCGAGGCCCGATGGGAAACTCCCACCGATGTGCTGAACAACGCTGTCGCGGGCAGCATGGCCGAGCACTTTCTGGGTTGCGGGCGGGATGCCAATAGCCTGATTTACATGTACGTCCGGTTCCGCGTGGTCGAAACGGACACGGAGAACAAGGGGGGCGGCTTCGTTCGGCTTGGAAGCGGGATCATGATCAACGGCGAGCCGTATCAAGGGGAGTTCGGCGCGGCCGGTGAAATTACGACGGTGGTGGAGCACCCGTTGTCGATTGCGCGTGACAGCGCGGGGCAACCTTTCTTGGATCTAGAGACTTTCGTCACGGCGCTGCAGGAAGGGCAGCAGTCGGCGGTGGCCGCCATGGATCGGGTAGCCGGTGAGGTGGGGTCACACGTCTTACACGCGATTAACTTCCTGGACCCCGCGATGGTGGCGGTGGAGTCGGACGAGCCGGTGCTGCGGGGCGCCGTGCTGAGCCGGTTGGAGGTGATCATTCACGAGGACCGGCTCCGCCGGCAAGTAGGCCGGACGAAGGTGGTTGCGTCGGACCTGGGCGAGTTCGGCATGGCGCGCGGAGCCGTGGTCCCCACGTTGCAGCGGGTCCTCCGCATGCCACGCTTGACGTGAGGTTTGCCAAAGCAAGTGAAGTTGCCGGGGGAAGCCGGTGCTTTAGCCGGTGTGACGACTTGGGAGATCGCGGTGTTTGGCGTACGGCTATTAGACTGGGCGGTCATCGTCATCTACTTGGCGGGCATCACCATCATTGGCACCTGGGCGGCGAAACGCGTTCGCAGCGCATCGAGCTTTTTCATCGGCGACCGGAAGTTCGGCAAAGTGCTGATGATGTTCTTCACGTTCGGCACCGGGACTCATTCTGACCAAGCCGTGAGTGTCGCGGCGAAAACGTACAACGTTGGCGCGTCGGGTGTGTGGTACCAATGGCTGTGGCTCCCCGTGACGCCATTCTTCTGGTTGATCGCGCCGGTCTTCCGGCGGATGCGGGCGGTTACGACAGCAGATTTCTTTCGGGCGCGCTACGGTCGAGGTGTCGGGATTCTCTTCGCGCTGGTGGGCATGCTCCAACTCGCCGTCAGTATCGGAGTGATGCTAAAAGGTTCGAGTGCGATGATCACGGCCATTTCCGGTGGCAGCATCGACTCAGACCTAGCCGTGTGGGCCATGACGGTGATGTTCGTCGTATACGGGATTGCGGGGGGGTTGAACGCAGCTATTGTGACGGACTTCATTCAGGGTTTGCTCACGGTCGTCCTGTCGTTTCTCATCTTGCCCTTTGCCCTGGCCAAGGTGGGCGGAATGTCCGGGCTTCGCGAGGCGGTCGCGGCACCGGGCATGTTCGAGATCGTGGCGCCTGGGGAGATCACAGGCTTCTATGTGGCTGTGATCTCGCTGAATGCGCTGGTGGGGTGGGTGACACAGCCGTCCAGCATGAGCATGTGCGCGGCCGGCCGAACGGAGATGGAGGGGCGGGTCGGCGTCATGTGTGGGATGCTCTTCAAACGCGTGTGCACAATCGCGTGGGTCCTGACGGGGCTATGCGCAGTCGGGCTCTACGCGGGACGGACAGTGGATGTGGACCACGTCTACGGGTTGATGGGCCGTGACCTCCTGCCGGCGATTGCTCCGGGGTTGATCGGTCTGTTTATCGCGTCCATGCTGGCCGCGGTGATGAGTTCGTGCGACGCATTCATGATGGCTTCGTCGGCGCTTTTCACCGAGAACGTCTACAGAGAAATTCTCGTCAAGGGCCGGACGGATCGACACTACGTGCAGGTCGGACGTGTTGTTGCCGGAGCCGTCGTCTTGTTCGGAATTCTCTTCGCGTACGAACTTGAGAGTGTGGTCACCGGGCTGGAGATATTCTGGAAGGTGGCCGCGATGATGGGTATCGCGTTCTGGGCAGGACTGTTCTGGCGCCGTGCCACGTCAGCAGCGGCATGGGCGTCCACGCTTGTCAGCTTCGGGGCCCTTCTGTTCACCGAGAAGGTTCAGTTGTTCGGGCACACGGTCTGGGACTTTAATGCTCGGTTGGCCGGCTCGCTGCCGGACTTCATGCTGTGGGAGGGTAAGCTGTATCTGCCGTGGCAGATGATTTTCTATCTGGCAGCGGGGCTCATCACGCTGGTCGTGGTGAGCCTGGCGACGCGCCCGGGGGCGCGTGAGAAACTGGACCCGTTCTACGCGTGTCTGCGCACGCCCGTAGGGCCGGACGAGCCGGAAACAGCGCCGTTCACTCTGCCGGCTGGAACAAAGCCGGCGCCCCGACGTGCATGGCTGAACCATCCAGACCTGGAGATTCCCAGGCCGGAGAGAGTGTCGGTCGTCGGTTTTGTCGCGGGGTGGGCAGCCGTGGCCCTACTCGTCGCGTTGTTCGTTGGCGTGCTCGACCTCGGGCGTTGATGTACAAGGGGAGGGGCAATCGGAGCGGACTCATGATGACGCGAGAGTCTGAACTGATTCCAGCAGATGTGGACCCGGTGGAGACGGAGTTCCGCAAAATCTGCACGGCCATTCCGACGCCAGAGTCGGTTGAGATTCTCACGGCGCTGCGCGCACTGGAGCCCCGAGCCATGGGCGGACAGCCGCCCATTGTCTGGGACCATGGCCGCGGCGTCACGGTGAGCGATCCTTACGGAAACCGGTGGTTGGATTTCTCCTCCGGCGTATTGGTGACATCTGTCGGGCACGGGCACCCGGCGATCATCGAGGCAATCGAACGAATGGCCGCGCACGGGCTGTACCACGCGTATTGCTTCCCGACGGCGATCCGCCTCGATATGGTTCGCGAGATCATGTCGTGGCTGACGAAGCCGCTCGCGCGGGTATTGTTACTGACGACCGGGGCCGAAGCGGTGGAGTGTTGCATCAAGCTGGCGCGCACGCAGGGGCTGCGTGCAGGAGGGCGGAAGAAGAACGTGCTGGTCACGTTCGATGACGCGTTCCACGGCCGCACGATGGGCGCCCAACTTGCCGGCGGGATTGAATCGCTGAAGAGCTGGATGGGGGATTCCGACGCGCGCTTCGTGCAAGTGCCATTTCCCGACGGCTTTCGCCAGACGGATACCAGCTTTGACGTGTTTGAGCGCGCTCTGCAGGAGGAGGGGATCGTCCCGGATCACGTGTGCGGTGTGATGAGCGAGACGTATCAGGGGTGCAACGCAACGATCCTGCCCACCGCTTATGCACAGGCCTTGCGAGCATGGTGTGACGAGCATCAGGCCGTGATGATCCTTGACGAGGTTCAGGCGGGCTTCGGCCGAACGGGGAAGGCCTTCGGGTTCTCGCACCTGGGTGTGGTGCCCGACTTGGTGGCCTGCGGCAAGGGGATGTCCGGGGGGATGCCCATATCGGCCGTTCTGGGCACGGATGCATTGATGAACCTGTACGGCCCGGGAGAGATGACGAGCACGCACTCGGCGAACCCGATCTGTTGCGCAGCGGCGTTGGCCAACCTGCGCACAATCCGAGAGGAACATCTGGTCGAGAACGCCGCGAAGCTGGCACCGGTGCTCCGGAAGGGCCTGGAGCAAATCCGGCTAGTCGCGCGCAACAAGATCGGGCGGGTCGATTCGATCGGGCTTGTGGGTGCGTTGCAGTTCACGGAACCGGGGACGACGGAGCCGGCGCCGACGGTGGCGCGGGAGATGGTGAAGCGTGCGGTTCAGCAGGGCGTCATGCTGTTTGCCCCGGTCGGGGTGGGCGGCTGCGCCGTCAAAATCAACCCGCCGCTGTTGATTTGTGAAGAGGCACTGCGTGAGGGATTGGACGTTCTGGAGGCGATTGCAGGAAGCCTGTAAGATGGACAGTGGTTTCCACCGTCTACAGGAAGCGAAGCGAGCGAGTACCGTGGATGTGTCCGAACTGGAACGAACGGCGCGGACGAGCGCATTTCACCAGTACCTCGAAGATGTCCTGGTGGAGTTGTGCGCGATTGACACGACACCGAAAGCGGACGTTCGCGAGGCCGCCGACGCCGAATCGCGCGTATTCGACGTGATCGAGCGCGAGATCGCCGCGTGCTGCTTCCGCCACGGCCGGGCGGCACGTGTGCCGATTGAGCTGCGGATCGCGGATCATCCGTTCTTCTCGTTTCCATACTACACGCAGACGCCCGAGGCACCGGGTGGACTCCCCGTCGATCGATGCTACGCGGGTCGCGGCAACCTATTGTTTCTTGTCGACGGCGCGCAGTGCGACGAAGCGGGCGTCAACCAGGCGATCAACGTGCACGTCGATGTCGTGGCGCCCTATGTGTTGCCCAGACGCGTGGGGCCGAGCGTGTGGGGGCGCGGCGCGTGTGACGACAAGGGCAACGTGGCGGCCCTCCTCGGAGCCCTTCGGCTTCTTGGTGCGCATCTCGCCCGAGAGGGCTGCCGATTCAATCGGCACCTAACCGCGATGTTCGTCATCGACGAGGAGCCCGGCGGCAACGGATCGCTCTCGTGTGCGATCGACCGGACACTGAAGGAGCGATACGACAGTCTGCTGGTGCTGGAATGCACGGGCGGACGCGTGCACCCCGGCAACCGTGGCTGTGTCTGGTACAAGATCGACGGCGAGTTGCCGCGTGTGAATCTGTTCGAGGCGGCCAGCTTCATCGTGGAAGAGCTCGAGCGGGAGCAGCGAGCGCTCGAAGCGGAATCCGATCATCCGCTGTTTCCTCATCGGCCTGTTCAGAGCTGCTATGGCATCATCGGGAATAGTGGCCAACATCCGTCACGCGTCAATGCCGATGTGCAGTTCCGAATCGAATTCGACTCCCAGTCGGGGCGCGAGCGCGCTGCAAGCCCGGTTCGCGACGCGATCGAGTCGGGTCTGGGAGAGTACATCGGGCTGTATGGTGACAAGACCAAGGCGGGCAAGCCTACGAGTGGAAAGCCGAAGCTGGCGCGTCATTACGACCTTGGCAGGTGTCCGAGTGGTTTCTCTGTGCGCGTTCGGGGTGTGGCTGGGCATATGGGCAAGATTCGCGAGTGCGACGGTGCGATTACGAAGATGGCGGCTATGGTCCGGGCATTGGTGCGCAGCCGGTCGGCGATCGCGTTGGCGGCTGGTTCCCCGGCGCGGCTGAGCCTGGCGGATTGGCCGGACGCATCGAAGCTGGTGCTGGAGGGGGGGCAAGGTTTTCTGCCGACGCACACGATGGATGACGTGCGGCAGCGGCTACGGGAAGCCGTCTGGCGCGGGGGGCGGCGCTACTTCGGACTCGTCGGATCAAGCGCAGATCCGACGGCGGTCCTGCGGGTCAGCTATGAGAGGCTGCGCAACGCTGCGTTCGCTGGTCGTCCAGACTCGCCGGACATGCTTGTCGCGCTCCGGGCGGCGAAGGCCGTGGGGATGGATAGCGGTGGCACCGTCCGTGGTTGGGATGCTTCCTGCGACGCGCGGATCTTTGCTTGCGAATATCCGTCGATGCCGGTGCTTACGGCAGGCGCGGGAGCGCTCGCGCACGCGCATTCGGATGAAGAGCGCGTGGAGATTGCCGACGTGGCCCGGATGGCCGAGTTTCTGGCTCGCTTCATCCTTGAACAAACGCGAACAGCGTGATCGGGTGCACAGCGATGGGAGAAGAATGATGAAGAGACTTCGGCTGGGCGTGATTGGAACGGGTTCCGTGGTGCGGGAGATTTATCAGTATCTGTACTTCCACAGCGCGTATTCGCACTTGTTGTCGGTGGAAGGTGCGGCCGACCCGAACGGGCAGGCTTTGGCGTGGTTCTGTGGTCGTTTTGGGATTCCGGCCGAGCGACGGTTTGACAGCTACGAGGAGATGATCGAGCGGCTGGAGTTGGACGCCGTGCACGTCAACACGCCGGACAGCCTGCATTGCGCACCGACGGTGCATGCGCTCGAGCGGGACCTGGACGTTCTGGTGTCGAAGCCGCTGGCCGACACGGCCGTGGATGCGCACGCGATGCTCACAACGGCCAGGCAACGCGGGAAACTCGTGGCCGTTGACTATCACAAGCGGGACGATCCTCGCCTTGTGGACGTCGCGGCGCGATATCGAAGCGGCGTGTACGGCCAGTTTCAGGTGGCCGTCTGGTATATGTTGGATAAGCTGATGGTCGCCGACCCGAACCATGAGCCGCGGTTCTTCGCGTCGGATGACTTCGCGGTGAAGAACTCGCCGATCACGTTCCTGACCGTGCACATGGCCGATTCGTTCCTGCAGACGGTGGGGCTCAGGCCCGTCCGGATACGTGCGACGGGTTTCTCGCAGAAGCTGCCGTCGTTGACGCCGATCCCGGTGCAGGGGCTTGATCTGTGTGATACGGAGGTGGTGTTCGAGAACGGCGGCGTCGCGCACATTGTCACCGGGTGGCATCTTCCGAACACGGCCCACTCGATTACCGTTCAGTCATCGCGTCTCATCTGCACGGATGGGTTGATCGACCTAGCCATGGATATGTGCGGGTATCGCGAGATTACCTCCGAAGGGATCGTTGAGCGGAACTCGCTGTTTCGGAACTTCGAAACGGATGGGCGGGTGAGTGGGTACGGCATGAGCTACCCGGGTCGGCTCCTCGAAAAGATCATGAGCCGACGTGACGGCGAGATGGGCACCGAAGAATATGAGGCGATGATGAGCCCGTTCGAGACTGGGTTCTATACGACAGCGGTCTGCGACGCGGCGGAGCGCAGCCTGGAAGCAGGCACACGGTCCAAGGACAATGTCATACACGGTGTGGACGTCGACGTGGCGGAGGTGCTGAAGGACGAGTTGGGTGATGCCGCGAATGACTACTTGTAGTCGAGGATGGATGGACCCATGACTGTGCTGGAGTCGTTTCGACTGGACGGCAAGGTCGCGCTGGTGACCGGCGGCGGTGGCGTGCTGGGGGCCGTCCTGGCCCGCACGCTTGCTGAAGCGGGAGCCAGGGTTTGGGTGACCGACCTGATCGAGAAGCAGGCGCGGGACGTTGCGCGTGCTCTGCGCGATGACGGTTTCAACGCAGAGTGGATGGTTGTGGACGTCATGGACCGAGGCTCCCTCGCGGCGGCGGCGGCGCGAGTTGGTGAGATCGACGTGCTCATCAATGCCGCGGGCGGCAATGTGCAGGAGGCAACGACGTCTGCGGATCAGACTTTTTTCGATCTTCCGCTGCCTGCGCTCGAGAAGGTCGTGGCCCTGAACTTGTTTGGCGGCGCCTTGTTGCCCGCACAGGTCTTCGGTCGGACGATGGCCGAAACGGAGTCCGGTGGGGTGGTCCTGAACGTCTCTTCGACGAATGCCCTGCGGCCGTTGACCCGGATTCCCGGCTATTCCGCGGCGAAGGCGGCGGTTAGTAACTTCACGCAATGGCTCGCTGTACATATGGCGCAGGAGTACAATCCGCGCGTTCGGGTCAATGCTTTGGCACCAGGTTTCTTCTTGACACACCAGAATCGCTTTCTGTTGACGGACGCCAAGACGGGCGGACTGACGCTGCGTGGCGAGACGATCCTCGCCCATACGCCCATGCGACGCTTCGGCGAACCCCGCGACCTAGCCGGTGCCACGCTGTGGCTTTGCTCGGATGCGGCAGCTTTTGTTACGGGCATCACGTTGCCTGTCGACGGAGGGTTTTCGGCGTTCAGCGGGGTATGAGTGCGCCCCGCCGGAAGGTGGCGTCAGAGGAGCCGTGATCGGGAATCCTGCCCAACCTTTGATTGACTTCGATCCTACGGAAGCGTTCTTCATTGGGATCGACTCGGATGGCTGCGCTTTCGATACGATGGAGGTCAAGCACAAGGAGTGCTTCACCCCGAATACGATCAAGCACTTCGGGTTGCAGGCGGTGTCGAAGTATGCGCGCGAGGCTGCGGGGTTTGTGAATCTGTACTCGAAGTGGCGGGGCATTAATCGGTTTCCTGCTCTGCTTATGGTGCTTGAATTGCTCGCCGAGCGTCGGGAAGTGCAGAAGCGAGAGGTGGTCGTTCCGCGGCTGCCGGCCCTGCACGAGTGGGTGGCACGCGGGGGGCCGGCCAGCAACGCGGGCTTGGAGGTGGCGATACGTGCGGCCGACAGCACCGAGGCTGCGGAGTTGCAGCGCGTGTTGAACTGGAGCAAGGCCGTCAACGTTGCCGTGTCCGAAACGGTCCGCAATATACCGCCGTTTCCCTTTGTTCGGCAGTGTCTGGGCAAGGCTTCGGGGGGAGCGGACATTGTGGTGGTTTCGGCCACGCCGGGTGAGGCGCTGGAGCGTGAGTGGCACGAGCATGACTTGGCCAAGTACGCGGCGGTGATCGCGGGGCAGGAAATGGGCACGAAGGCTGAACATTTGCGCCGCGCGACGGACAGCAAGTACGCCCGGGACCACGTTCTGATGATCGGGGACGCGCCAGGTGATCTGGAGGCTGCTTGGAAGAACGGGGCGTTGTTTTATCCGATCAACCCCGGGTTCGAAGCGGAATCGTGGGAGAGGCTTTGCGAGGAGGGACTCGATCGGTTCTTCGCGGGCACATACGAGGGGGCGTATGCAGCTGCGTTAATCGAGGAGTTCGAAGCGCTGCTTCCCGACACGCCGCCGTGGGCGCGGCGTTGATCTCAGCGGCAGGAGCGAGCCATGGAGTTCTTCCATGAAGAACCGTCGGCCGGCGCGATCCGAACGGCCCGCGTCGGCGTGTTATTCGATGGCCTGCTCGCTGCGCTCGGAGAACCGAAGCGAGTCCTTCTCTTGCCGCCGGATTCCACGCGTTCGCGCTCGGGGGCGGGGGAACTGACTGTGATGCTCTATGAGCGGTTGAAGGACCAGGCGCACGTCGAAATCATGCCGGCGCTTGGCACGCATGTTCCAATGACGGCTGACGAGTTGTCCGGGATGTTTCCCGGAGTCCCACATGAGTTGTTTCGGGTGCATGATTGGCGTCGTGGGCTGGTGCGGTTGGGCGAGGTGCCAGGCGAGTTTGTGCGACGGGTCAGTGACGGTCGGGTCGGTTTTTCTGTGCCTTGTGAGGTTAACCGGTTGGTGGTTGAGGGTGGCTGGGACCGGATTGTGTCGATTGGGCAGCTCGTGCCACATGAAGTGGCGGGCATCGCGAATCATCACAAGAACGTGTTTGTCGGAGTTGGCGGGCAGGAGACGATTAATAAAACGCACTTTCTCGGCGCGGTGTGCGGGATGGAGCAGGCGATGGGGCGAGTGCGGACACCAGTGCGCGATGTGCTCGATTACATGGCCTGTCACTTTGCGCGGGATTTGCCGATCGTTTACGTGTTGAGCGTTCGGGCGCGGGATGCGCAAAGGCGATTGGCTACGCGGGGACTGTATGCGGGGGATGACGAAGCGTGCTTCTTGCGTGGCGCGGAGTTGTGCCGTCGGATGAACGTGGACTTGCTCGACGTGCCGGTGCAGAAGGCTGTCGTGTATCTCGATCCGGTGAAGTTTCGGTCGGCGTGGTTGGGGAACAAGGCGATCTATCGCACGCGGATGGCGATGGCAGACGGGGGGGAACTCGTCGTGTTGGCGCCGGGGGTGCGGTGCTTCGGTGAGGACGCGGAGATTGACCGGCTGATTCGCAAGTACGGGTATCGGGGGACGGTGCGCGTGCTGCAAATGGTCGAGGAAAACGAAGACCTCGCGGGCAACCTGTCCGCGGCGGCGCATCTGATTCACGGTTCGTCGGAGGGGCGGTTTCGGATCACGTATTGCGCGGGGGGGCTGACGCGGGAAGAGGTCGAAGGGGTGGGGTTCGCCTATGGGGATGTAGAGGCCCAGATGGAGCGTTATCCGCCGGCGAGCATGACGCCAGGGGCCAATGTTCTGGCCGATGGCGAACACGTGTTCTGCGTTCCGGATCCGGCCGAGGGATTGTGGGCGTTGCGGAGCCGTTTCGAGGACTCGCCGACTTCGGGGGATACGCTATGCGGATGAACGTGCTGATCGCACAGTCCGGCGCTCCGTCGCGCGTGCTCAACAACACGTTGCGCGGCATCATCGATGCATGCCAGTCGTTCCCGGACACGTTCGGAACGCTGTATGGCGGCTGGCACGGGATCGAGGGCGTGTTGAAGGAGGAGCTGCTGAACCTGTCGGCTCAGGATGCGGAGGAGGTCCGCCTGCTCGCGTTCACGCCGGCGGCCGGAGCAATCGGAACGTGCCGATATAAGCTGCGCGACGAGTGCGTGGAGGATTTCGAACGCGTCATCGAGGTGCTTCAGGCGCACGGGATCGGCTACTTCTTCTACATCGGTGGCAACGACTCGATGGACACGGCCGTCAAGGTAGCGAACTCGCATCGCGTTTTTCCGGCCGATTGGATCAGCGACACGCGGTACGACGTGACGGACGGCTTTGTTCGCTACGCGCAACCGCTGATTAGCAAGAATCGGCGCGAGGTGCCGCTGGTGGGCGGTCTCTCGCGGTTTGCGCGATTCGAGCCGATCTTCGCGAAGAAGAGGTGCGGCGGCTATACACCGGCAGCGCATCGCACGTAAGACGAAGGAAGGAGCGAGAATATGCCTGAGGCGGACATCGGCATCATCGGCCTGGCCGTGATGGGAGAGAGCCTGGCTCTGAACATGGAGAGCCACGGCTACACGGTGGCCGTCTTCAATCGGACGATTTCGAAGGTGGATGCGTTCACGGCCGGCCGGGCAAAGGGAAAACGCATCATCGGCGCGCACTCCGTGCAGGAGTTGTGCGCGTGCCTGAAGCGACCTCGAAAGGTCTTGCTGATGGTGAAGGCCGGGCAGGCGGTTGATGTGTACATTGATCGGATTCTGCCCTTCCTCGAAGACGGCGACATCATCATCGACGGGGGCAACTCGCACTATAGCGATTCCACACGCCGTACGCGATACGTGGAGAGCGAAGGGAGGCTGTTCGTTGGCACCGGCGTTTCCGGGGGAGAGGAGGGAGCGTTGAAGGGTCCTTCGATCATGCCCGGTGGGTCGAGCGCCGCGTGGGAGCACGTTCAGCCGGTGTTTCAAGCTATCGCCGCGAAGACCAAAGACGGTACGCCGTGCTGTGAATGGGTGGGACCGGAGGGCGCGGGGCACTTCGTCAAGATGGTGCACAACGGGATCGAATATGGCGACATGCAATTGATCTGCGAGGTCTACCACCTCATGCGGGACGGCCTGGGCTTGTCGCTCGACGAAATGCGTGATGTGTTTGACGAATGGAACCGCGGCCAACTCGACAGCTACTTGATCGAAATCACGCGTGACATCCTGGGCTATCGTGATGAAGCCGGAGAGGCCGTAATCAACTGCATTCTGGACACGGCCGGCCAAAAGGGTACGGGGAAGTGGACGGCGATCGCGGCGCTCGACGTGGGCCAACCGCTGACGCTGATCGGTGAGGCCGTCTTTGCGCGGTGTCTGTCTGCGCTGAAGGACGAGCGTCTGGCCGCGTCCGAGACCTTGCGCGGGCCGTCGCCAGCGTTCGAGGGCGACAAGCAGATCATGATCGAGGACCTGCGGCAGGCCTTGTATGCGTCGAAGATCGTGAGCTACGCACAGGGTTACGCGCTGATGCGCGCGATTGCCCAGGAGCACGTCTGGAATCTCAACTATGGTGGCCTCGCGCTGCTGTGGCGGGGCGGATGCATCATCCGCTCGGTGTTCCTCGCACGAATCAAGGAAGCCTTTGACCGAGACCCGGAGCTGGTGAACCTGCTACTCGATCCGTTCTTTGCCAAGGTGGTTACGGACGCGCAGCCGGCTTGGCGGCGCGTGGTAGCGACGGCCGTGAGCCTTGGTATCCCGGTACCGGCCATGAGTGCGGCGCTGGCGTATTTTGATGGCTATCGCAGTCCGCGCCTGTCTGCGAACCTATTGCAGGCGCAGCGTGACTACTTCGGCGCCCACATGTACGAGCGTATCGACAAACCGCGGGGCGAGCTTTTCCATACGAACTGGACCGGTCGTGGCGGCCGGACGGCGTCCTCCAGCTATGTTGTATGACCGGCTCCAGAGTCGGCGTTTTGTGAAAGGAGTATCCACCCATGCGTAGAACACAGCGTGCTGGCAGGAGACAGTCGCCCCTTTTCTTCTGGCTCGGGAGCATTCTGGTGATGGTCATGGTTGCAGGCACTGCACAGTCGGCCGACGGTTCGGGCAGGCCCGTCCCCTTTGTCAAGGAATGGAAGCAGGGTGGCGGCAGCGTCACCCTGGCAACAGCTTCAATCACGACCGCGGGCGACGAGTTGAACAACGAGGCGATGTTTCTGAAGACGTCGCTTGCGGAACTCGATATTCCGGTCGCTGACGGCGGTGTTCCTATCCGGCTGGAGATCGCATCGGTGACGTTTCCGCCTCGCGAGTCCGCGTATCGGGAGAGCATCGAGGCGCAGGGCTACCGACTGACGATCGACTCGAAGGAAATTGTGCTTCAGGCCAGGACGTCGGCTGGCGTCTTCTATGGCATTCAGACCCTGCTGCAGCTTCTGGGCGCGGAGAAGACGCTGGCGACTGTGAAGATTCTCGATTACCCGGACCTATCGAAGCGCAGGATCATGATCGACTCGGCACGCCAGAACGAGAACGCGGAGTACTACAAACGGCTCATCCGTTTCCTGGCCCGCCACAAGATCAATGGGTTGCACTGGCACCTGAGCGACGATCAGAACGTGGCCCTGTATCACGAAGACTACCTCTCGCTAATGGACCCTCATGCGTGGCGCCCCGAACAGGTTCGCGAGATGGTAGCCTATGCGAAGCGGCACCACATCGAGCTGATCCCGGAGATCGAGTCGCTGGGGCATGCGCGCGTATTCGTGCGGCATCCGGAATACAGGGACATTCTCCACCAGACGACGTTTGACAAGCCGACCAAGAGTTGGGCCGGGACGAACATCCCGGGCTTCACAAATGTGCTCTGCCCGGCCAGCGAGAAGACCTATACCTACTTAGAGAAGATGTATGACCGGGTCGCCGATACGTTTCCGTATCCGGAAACGCACGTGGGCTGTGACGAAGTCGAGATGACGACGTGCGCGCGGTGCGATGCGAAGTTCCCGGGGATCTCGCGTCCGGACTGGTTTCGCAAGCATCTGCTTCAATGTATCGCGCTGGCGTCAAAGGGCGGGCGCAAGGTCTCGATGTGGGGTGACATGCTGTTGCACCATCCCGAAACGGTCGACGGCCTGCCGGTGAAGGACGTTTTGATCTACGACTGGCACTACACGCGGAAGGTCTCGCCCGAGTCGGCCGCCTTCTTCAAGAAGTGTGGATTCGAGGTGATAGCCTGCCCGGCCCTGATGTGCCATCCGCGCATGATCGTTCCGGATGACGAGCAATACGAGAACATTCAGTGCTTTGCGAAGATCGCCCGCGACCTGGACCTGTTGGGACTCGACACGACGATCTGGCTTCCGACGCGTTACATGAGTGATGTCATCTGGCCCGGCGTCGCGTACGCGGCCACTCACGCGTGGTCGGGGAGCAATTGGGATGAGGGGAACTTCTACCGAAGGTTCGCTGTGGATTTCTTCGCCTCGCCGGAGGGCACCGCGTTTGGCGAACAGTGGAAAGACCTGTACACGATGAACTGGTGGCTGAGGGATTTCTACCCGAGCTGCTGGATGGACGAAGAGAGCCTGGAGCAGGCGTGCGAGCGAGTGCCGCAACGTCGTGAAGCGGTGCGCGGCTATCTGGAGCGCCTCGAGCGGATTCAGAAGGCGTTGGCCGGGCTTGCGGGCAGCGTCAAGGCGAACCACCTGCCCTGGCAGGTGATCGAGCGTTCCGTGGCTGTTCGGGCGTACACTATGAGGCATCTACTCGCCGCGCCGGAGGTTCGGAAAGACGGTCAGTGGAACAAGGGCCTTATCAAGTCTCTGGATGATGCGTGCAAAGAGTGTTTGGCCTGGATCGAGGAGGACTGGGATCGTAACCGATTCGCCGACGATCCCAACAAGGACGGCGCATTCATGACTACACAGCATCTGCTCTATCGCTTTAGGCAGATGCACGCGTTCCACCAGAAGGTTCTGAATCAGCCCGCAGAGCAGAAGCAGCCGTAAACATCGCCATGGCCAGAGCGAACGTCTCCTAGCGGTGGCCGAAGCACGATGAATGGTGTTGGGGAGATTGGGTTCTGGCGGTCGCAGCGGGTGCCAAGACGTAGAGGACTGACTGACACGCCGTGTCATGATGCTAGGGGCAGTCTTCTCGGCGAACTTGACAACGCTCGGTGCGAGACGATGAGGTCGCTGAGAATGTCTTGCGTACTACAGCTCGCGTACTGAGGAGCGTCTTCGATGAGGGTATGCGTATCGCGTCGGTGTCCTGGTGGCGCGGTCTTGTTGGCCTGGACGCTGATCTGGGGGCAGCCGTGGGTACGGGCGGACTTGCGTGAAGCGTTGACAATCGTCGCGTTTGGCGACTCAACAACGGCGCCGAGGGAGGTCGAGGGGAAACCCCTGACGGTATACGCAGACATCCTGCGGAAGGAACTGCCGAGCAAGGGCATGAAGGTAGACGTGGTCAACGCCGGTGCAAGGGGTGACACAACGGCGGATGCGACGAAGCGATTGACCACGGACGTGCTGTCGCATGAGCCGGACGTCGTCATTGTTCAGTTCGGGGCCAACGACGCCATGGTCGATCTGTGGAAGAGCCCACCGGCGACCCAACCCAGGGTCGCGATCGAAGCGTACGAGAAAAACCTGCGAACAATCGTCCGCACTCTCTGCGATCGAGGGGCCAAGGTGGTTCTGATGACGCCGAATCGGTTTCGGTGGACCAAGGGGCTAAAGAGGAGGTATGGCAAGCCGCCGTATCAGCCGAATGATCCGGATGGGTTCAACGTCCTGCTCAAGACCTACGCGGAGATCGTTCATCGGATTGCCGACGAGGAGAGAGGGAAAGTGGTGTTGGTGGATGTATACGAGGCGTTCGGCGCCTACGGTCAGGTTGCCGGGCAATCGGTGGACGACCTCCTCCTCGACGGCATACACCCGAATACGGCGGGTCACCGGCTCGTGGCCGATCGCCTGATCAACGAGCTTGTTAGGATGAGGGCGGAATCGCCGACCACGAGGCCGTCTGGCAACCAGTCACACAGTTGCGGTCTGGCCCCAAAGGACCACTGCCTCCCGTTGCAGTCCTGGCCGAATCCCGCCTCGAGTTGGGCGGCCTACTTGCGCCAGGAGAAGTCTGCGTGATTCCGCAACCACGAGAAATGGAACGGCCTCTGGAGCCCTATAGTGTCGGCGAACATGCCTGGTTTTGCAGATTGAGGTTTTCGTCATGCTGAATGCAATCCCGTGGTCCCTGGCGTGGGTGCTGATCCCGGTTTGTACCGTGTCCGCCACCCGCCTGGACGAAAGAGCGGCGGGCGACGATGAGTGGGGCTTTCGCCCAGCGCAGGGCGCGGAGCTACGAATCAGTCCCCCCAACTTCTGTTGGCGACCTCAGAAGGATGTTGTCGCGTGGGAGTTGGAATGCGCACGGAGCGCGTCGCCGGACGAACCCGCGTATCAGGCTTCTGGACTGGAATTGTGCGTCCACTGCCCGTCGCAGGTGTTTCCGCCGGGGTCATACACGTGGCGCTATCGAGGTGTGGATGGGGAGGGGAAGCACACCAATTGGAGCCGGCGTCGCACGTTTGCAATCTCCGAAGAAGCCGTGTCCATGCCGATGCCCCCGCGGGACGAGCTGCTCGTCCGGATTCCTAAGACACATCCACGATTGCTCATTCGTCCTGAGGACGTACCGCGACTACGCGAGCTCGCCCGGCGGACGATGAAGGAACAGTACGCGCGGTTGATCCGGCGATGCGATGATCTGTTGGCTGATCCCCCTTCGACGGTCGAGCCGGGCAAGTACCCCGAGACGATGAAGCGGGGAAGCTATGAGTGGACCCTGGTTTGGTGGCGGAATCGCATGCGGACGATTGAAGCGCTGGATGGCGCGGCGACGCTCGGCTTCGCTCGGCTTGTTGGCGGCAAGGAGGAATACGGGGCGTTGGCGAAGCGGATCCTGCTTGCCTGTGCGGCTTGGGATCCCAAGGGCGCCACGGGCTATCGCTACAACGACGAGTGCGGCATGCCGTACATCTACCTTTTCTCGCGAGCCTACACGTTCGTCTACGATTTGCTCACGGAAGAGGAGCGCGATCGTTGTCGGCGCGTTATTCAGTTCCGTGGTCGCGAAATGTACGAGCATCTCTTTCCGCACCACCTCTGGCGGCCGTTTGTGAGTCACAATACGCGGGCCTGGCACTTCCTGGGCGAGGCGGGCATCGCGTTTCTGGGCGAAGTGGAAGGCGCTGACGACTGGGTCTGGGCGGCCATGAACGTCTTCTACAACGTGTACCCGAATTGGTCGGACGAGGACGGAGGATGGCACGAGGGGTTCAGTTACTGGCACAGCTATCTGGGGCGTTTCACCTGGTGGGCCGACGTGATGCGCGCGGCGATGGGCATCAATGCATACGACAAGCCGTTCTTCTCGCAGGCAACGGGATACTACGCAATGTACCTGATGCCGCCGGGCCGGGTCGGCGGTGAGTTTGGTGACGGCGCCAATCGCGTGGAGGAAGCGAACATCGTGCCTTTGTTCGGGGAGAACGCCCTGCGGGAGGAGTCGGTGAATGCGGTGCCGCTCATGAGTGAGCTTGCGGCGCGGAGCGGAAACGGGAACTGGCAGTGGTATGTCGAGCAGTTGGGCGGCCCAGTTGACGCCCCAGGTTACACGGGATTCGCTCGCGGCGTTCGCCCAAAGGTGAAGGCCCAGGCGCCCGACGACCTGCCGACCTCGCGCCTGTTCCGGGGCACGGGAATCGCTTGTCTGAACTCCACGCTGCGCAGCGCCCAAGACGATGTGCAGATTATCTTCAAGGCGAGCGAGATGGGGACCCAGTCGCACGGGATAGACTCGCACAATTCCTTTGCGCTGTGGGCGTACGGCGAGCGTATGCTGATTCGGACGGGTCATTACTATGAGTACGGCGGCCCTCATCATGGTGGATGGGTCTGGAGCACGCGCTCGCAGAACAACATCACGGTCGACGGCCAGGGGCAGGTCAAGCACTCGGCCTCTTCGAAGGGGAAGATCGTCGGGTTTGCGACGACGCCGTCCATTGACATCGTCGTTGGCGAAGCCGGGGGTGCCTATCGCGTCCAGGAGGATAGGAAGAAGCCTCACCTGCTAGATCGCTTCACGCGCGCGATTGTGTTTGTCAAGCCGGAGTTGGTGATCGTCTACGACCGCTTGCAGGCGAGGCAGCCGGCGTCGTTCGATTACTGGCTGCACGCGATGAACAAGTTCGAGATTGCGGGCAAGCAGGAACTTCGCGTTCGGGCGGGCGATGTTGTATGCGAAATCGCGATGCTCGCGCCGGAGGGTCTCGCGATCACTCAAACCGATCAGTACGACCCGAATCCGTGGCCACAGATCACGATTCGCGAGTGGCATCTCACGGCTAGGACACCCGTAAAGCGTCAGGCGACGGAGTTCGTGACTCTGTATCGTCCACATCGTAGCACCGCGTCTGTCCCATGCGCCGCGAACATCGAGAAAAGTGAGGGAGGCTACGCGCTCACCGCAGAGATCAGCGACGGTCGTGTGGTGGCCCTGCTGCCAAGCGATGACACCAAGGAGATAGCCGCCGGAGGATTGACGAGTCGCGGTGCGATCAAGGTCCAACGGCTGCGAGCGGACGGTTCGGTTGTCGAAACAGTGACGGCGGGCAAGTAGCGTTGAGATCGAGGTGCCCCGGTCGAACACAGAAACGGATACGCGGGCGCCGCGCGCGAGCAGCCCGGAATCAGGCTGTGCAAGTGGAGAACGCGGTGTCTCTTGTGATCAAGGGAGTTACCTGTTGCCCGCAAGCGAATCTGCCGAATCTCACCGCTTGGTCTCACTGGACGTCTTCCGCGGCATCACGATCGCGGGAATGATCCTGGTCAACAACCCGGGCGATGGGCGTTATCGCAGCGCGCCGCTTGCGCACGCGCACTGGCACGGCTGGACGCCGACCGATTTGATCTTTCCGTTCTTCCTGTTCATCGTCGGCGTGGCGATGACGTTCTCTTTTGCTCGGCGCCGGGCGCTGGGCCACAGCAGTGTACGGTTGTTCGAGCAGGTGCTGCGACGCAGCCTCATCATCTTCCTGCTCGGGTTGACGATGCACGGCTTTCCTGACTGGCGGCTGATCGGGCCTTGCGCAATGGCGATCGCCGGCTTGGTTGTTCTGTTTGTCGATGAGCCGCCCTTGGGTCTTGGCCGAACACGGGCCGGTACGATCCGGAAGATCGTTGCCGTTGCCGCGCTGAGTGGGGCCGCTTCCTGGTGTGCCCTCGATTTCGCCTACTTCCAGGCCAGCACGTTGCGTATTCCAGGCGTGCTCCAGCGGATCGCCTGCTGCTATCTTGCCGCTTCCATCATCGTGATGTTCTTTGGCCTACGGGGTCGTCTTCTGTGGATTGTGGGGCTGCTGGCGTGGTATTGGCTTGTTGTTGCGCTGGTTCATCCGCCCGCCGGTTTCAGTGCCGCAGTTATCGGGTCGGAGGGGCGGCTGCACGAATGGATTGACGTTTGCGTGTTCGGTGACCATCTTTATTTCGAGCGGCCTGACCCGTTGGGACTGTTGAGCACGCTGCCGGCCATTGCAACGACATTAATGGGGGTATTGGCCGGCAGTTGGCTGCACGCCCGTAGAGACCCGGTGGAGAAGGTTGTCGGGATGTTCCTTGCGGCCAATGTGCTGTTGGTCGCAGGCAGTGCGATGGGCCACTGGTTTCCCATCAACAAGAAGCTGTGGACAAGCTCCTATGCGGTGTTCACTGCGGGCATGGCGCTGCACTGTCTGGCGATGTGCTACTGGCTGGTTGACGTAAAGCGGTTCCGGCGTTGGAGCCTTCCTTTTGTCATCTTCGGCACCAACGCGATCGCCGTCTACTTCGCTTCGAGCCTGTTCGCCAGGACTCTGAGCATTTGGAAATTCTCGTTGGCTGACGGGCAGCCGGTTTCCGTGAAGCAGTGGATCTTCGAGAACGTGTTCGCATGTTGGGCCGGGCCGTATGGCGGATCGCTTGGCTATGCCGTTTGCTACGTGGCCGTCTGGGGACTGCTCGCGTCGTGGTTGTACCGCCGGCGCGTCTTCATCAAAGTTTGAGACGGAGGTGGCTTGGCTGTCGCGCGTGATCCGCGTGCAGTGTTTCGGAAGCAGGGGGCCATTCGGGCCTTCGGGCAGAGTGCCGGTTCATCGGCAAGCGCCGAAGGCGAACCCATGCACGAGCCGTGCCCCACTGATCGCGCTATGGTGCTCATGGCATTCAGCGCGTATCGGATGAAGATGCGATCACTCCCGATAGGGCTTTCCCTGGCGATAGAGTGCCAAGCGCTTTCGAATATCGCTCGCCAACTCATCTGCTGCCGCCGCGGTGGCGAGCACAAGCGCCCGTTGTGCGGTAGCCACCGCCCGGTCAAACTGCCGGGCGGAAGCATACGCGGCCGCCAGCGTGTCCATCACGTCCGCGCTCTTGTGACCGGCCAGGTCAGACGCCTGCTCCGCAAGACGGACCGCCTCGGCCGGGTCACGGATCTTGGCGTCCGGGCAGGTGGCGAGGATCCACGCCGCGCCGTTGAGGGCCTCGAGCGTGTCCGGTTCGAGCTTCAGCACCTTGCGAAAAGTCGTTAGTGCTTCGTTGGCTTGGCCTGTCGCCATCAGTACTCCGGCCAGCGCGCACTGCGTCTCTGCCGAGTCCGGAACGATGCGCGCCGCCTCGCGAAGGTGGTCGATCGCTTCGTCAACGCGTCCCTGAAGCTGAAGTACCCGGCCCAGGTTGGCATGTGCCTTGGCGTAGTTCGGTTTGAGTTTCAACGCATGGCGGTATTGAACGGCCGCGTTGTCAAGGTCCTTTTTCTGCGCGAGCGCGACGCCAAGGTTGTAGTGCGCTTCGGCGAGCTCCGGCTCGATCTCCAACGCTTGGCGAAAGCAATCCATCGCGGCCTGTGCGTTGCCCTGCTGGTGAAGCGATCGCCCCAGGTTGCAGTGTGCCATCGCGTGCGCGGGGTCCAGCGCGACAGCCCGGCGCAGATGATGAATCGCGTCAACGACCTTTCCCTCCGCCGCCAAGGCGTTTCCCAGGTTGTAGTGCCCTTCGAACGAATCGGGATTCAGTGCCACCACGCGACGCAGGTGGACAATCGCGCCGGCCGGGTCGTCCTGGTCCATCGCGATTCTCGCCAAAACCACGTGCCCGTGCCCAAAATCGGGCCGCTGCGCCAACATGCGCTCACAGAGGGCCTTGGCCTTGGCGTACTTTCGTTCGAACAGAAGAGCACCAAGCTTCACCCTGTCCTCGTGAAAGCCAATGAGGTCCTTCGGGTCTTCCCTGCTTGCATCAAAGACGAGGTCGTCGCTCATGCCCTCGTTCGCGATGTAGCCCAACGACTCCAGGCGCCTTCGGTCCTCCTCGCTGAGTGCAAGCACGCCATCCGGAGTGCCTCTCTCTTGCCACTCGTGCGCAATTCCATTCAGCCAGTCCGCCAGACACGTCGAGACTTCCGGTTCCTCCGCCACGACGTTCCTCGTCTCGTTCGGGTCCGCAGCCAGGTCGTACAGCTCGGGCCGCGTCGTGTGGATGTACTTCCAGCGGTCCGTCACCACGCCAAACAAGGCATTGGCGTTGTACTTCGTGGGCGTCAGGCTCTCGCAATACAAAGGTCGGTCTTCCTCGACCCGGTTCTCTTCGATCCAGAAGCGCGAAAGATCTTGCCCCGTTGCCCCGTCGGGCGGGTCAATGCCGAGCAGGCTGCAGATGGTCGGCGCGATGTCAATCAGGCCGACGGGCTCCGTCACGGTCCTCGCGGTGCGCTGACCAGGCGGCTTCACGATCATCGGCACGCGGACGGCCGGCTGATAGACGAAGAACGAGTGCGTCGCCTCCCCGCGCTCCCCGAGCATCTCGCCGTGGTCCCCCGCAATGACAATCAGGGCCGATTCATAGAGCCCCAACTCCTTCAGGTGTTCGAGCACTCGTCCGACGCAGTGATCCGTGTACGCGATCTCGCCGGCATAGAGGTCCTCTGCGAACGCCGAGGCAAACGGCTCTGGCGGTTCATACCGGTTGTGGGGGTCATAATAGTGAAGAAACAGAAATGCCCGTTCGTCGGTGTGCTCCGCCAGCCACTGCATCGCAATGCGGGTGGCCTCGCCGCCTTTGCGTTCGGCGATCGCGCCGGCTGCAGTCGGCTCTTCGAGGCCATCGTCGTACGCGTCGAATCCCTGGTCCAACCCGAACTTGGAGTCTAGGACGAAGGTGCTGACAACGGCCCCCGTCACATACCCACTGTCCCGAAGTACTTCCGCCAGCGTGACATGGGACGCCTCAAGCCGATAGGACAGATTATCGCGGACGCCATGACCCGGCGGAATCGCCCCGGTCAGCATGGAAGCATGAGCCGGAAGCGTCAGCGGGGCCGGTGACAACACATGCTCGAACAGAATGCCCTGGCGGGCGAAGGCATCGATGTGCGGCGACGTCTCACGCGAGCAGCCGTAGCATCCCAGATAGTCCGCGCGACACGTGTCGATACTGATCAAGAGAACCAGGGGAACTTCCGGCGCCGCCGGATCGGCCCGGAAGAGAAACCCCAGGCCAAGAATGACGACAACCGACCCGAGGCACAGGACGAGGATGCGATACTTACTGACAGTGGTTCTGTTCATGAGGTCGGCCTTGCGCTCTCTCCGGCGGTGAAACCTCCTCTTGCCGCACCGCGTCTGTGATGTGCGGGCTACTCGGCGTCCATGACCCTAATGGTGTTCTCCCCATCAGGCAACAGCCGGTCGTACGGAATCAAGGCGCACGGGAGCCCCGTGGTTTCATCTCGAATCACATCCAAAGCTTCGCCATTCAGTGCGAAACGCCGCGCGGGTACATCCCCTCCCTTCTCGTACACGATCCGGACGCGCCGTCCGTGTGCTCGAGCGCGGAACTGGAACCCTAGCAGCGGGCACCACGCCCTCCGATCGATGAACTCGCGCAAGTCCGCGCGTCCCGGAACCTCATTCATCGGCAGTGAGTATTGCCGCGGACACCGCCCGTCCACGAGTACGTGATCCAGCGCCTCTCGAATTTTCGCACGCGCTGTCTCCGGTCGGTCAAGCAGATACCCCTCCACGGCTTGAACCAACGGTCCTCGAACGTTTCGGCGAACTGGTGTCGGCAAAACGGATTCATGTACGTCGATACGTAGAGCGCTTGTTCTGTGTCGGTCCGGCTTAGCAGGCGAAGCGTGAACGCGACCGGCGATCGACCGGACTGCGACAGGTCCACAAACACATGCACCGTACACGGGAGGTCTGCAGTGTCGGTCACGAAGTAGGCCGCGTCGCGCCCGATCACGGTGTACCGCTTCTTGACCTCATCCTGACGGTCGCCGAGATAGGGAACCGGCAACAGTGACACAGGCTGGTATCTGCCGTCACCAGTCTTTCGGCCCACGAAGAACGCGATTTGCGGGTCTTGTCCGTCCCGCGTGGGCAGGAACAGGAAGAACAACCCGTCGTGTCCGTATATATAGCCCGAGGCGTGCACCCAGAAGCTGGACCCGTCTCGGCCGTACGGATGACGGCTGTCGCCGCGCTCGCGGTCATAGCACACGGCGCGCCCGTCGCGCAGGAAGCACACGTTCCCGGGCAGCATGGCCGCGGCGCCGGTGCGGAGGGCGAGGCTTATCTCCCGCTCCAGTTCCCGTAGGTTGGAAACCTCCCGAGTCAGCGTATCTGTGTTGACCGTCGTCTTGATCAACTTTTCCTCCCCTATGTCAGGTGGGCCGTCGACCGCGCGCGAACAGGGCGTCCGCATGGGCGGGCGGCGCCTCAATACGGGGCCCTGCAACCCCCAGGCAAGGAGCGGCGCTGCGGCACCCTGCCCGTGGCGGTTCGGACCCGTGTGGGGAACGTGCTGGCTGTGTCTCCTTCGAGCACAAGAGGATGCGCGAGAGTGCCGCCAGCAGGTGGGGACGAAGAGTGCTCGGCAGTGGGGCAGGCAACGCGTTGGCGCAGAGGCTGCTTTTGGGTGCTACCATAATCCCCTTTTTATCAAAACGTTATGTTCGAGTCAATAACTTCGTTAAGTTTCCGAAGAATTCTATTGACATTGGTTCATCTTCTTAACTAAGATGGCGTCTATGAACGCAAGACTTACTGGAACACCCCAACTTAACCGGATGGTCAATCGGCGCCTTATTCTGGAGCGAATCCGGCGGTCTGGCAAGACCTCGCGCGCGGAATTGGCCGAAAGTACTGCGATTCGACCGCCCACCGTGTCGGCCATCGTCAAGGAGCTGATTGATGAGGGCCTTGTCTCGGAGGTGGGCAACGGGCAATCTCGCGGCGGGCGCCTGCCTCGCATGCTCTCGCTATCGCTGCAGAAGACGCGAACCATCGGCTTTGAGGTGAGCGAGACGGCCATCCTGGGCGGCGTGTGCGATCTCACCGGAACGCTGATCGCGCAGACCGGCGCGGACTTCCTCCCTAACACACCGCAGAACACCGTGGATCGCCTTGCGAAAATGGGGGAGGAGCTTCTTGCCGCGGCCGGGCTGACTTGGAAGGACATTTCTGGTGTTGGCGTGGCGCTTCCGGGCCACATGGACCCGGCGCGCGGGGTTGTCCGGTGGAGCAAGCCGCTGGGCTGGAAGGACGTGCCCCTGCGGCGGATGTGTGAGCTGCGTTGGGGGCACCCGACAGACGTCGTGAACGACTCGATGGCGGGCGGGATGGCCTCCCATTTCCTCGGGATGGGACGCGACATCAAGAACTTGGTTTACATGTACTTACGCTTCAACGTGATCGAGGCGCACAGCGACGATACCGTGCACGGCGTGCTCGGGATGGGAAGTGGCATCATCGTCAACGGCGAGCCGTATCACGGCGAGTTCGGGGCCGCCGGCGAGATCACTACGTTGGTGAGTCACCCGCTCGTGGATGCCCGGGCGGAGACTGGCGAGGCCTTCCACGACCTCGGGGCGTTTGTGGAGGCCGTGAAGGACGGGCAGCCGTCGGCGTTGGCGGCCATGGATCGCGTGGCGCGCGACATGTCTGACTTGATCGTGCATGCCGTCAACTTTCTCGAGCCGGGCATGCTGATCCTCGGCTCGGACAACTCGGAATTGCGCGATGCACTTCTGGTTCGGTTGCGGCGAGTCTTGGATGAACATCGGCTTCGCCATGAGGCAGGGAAAACGAAGATCGTTGCATCGGAGCTGGGTGAATACGGCGTTGTGCGGGGTGCGGTGGTCCCCGCTCTGCAACGCGTGTTCCGGATGCCACGATGGGCATAGCGCCGATGAAGAACAGTACACGATGGGAACGGGGCATTAAGCTAAGGAGCAAGAACATGGCACGGAGATCGTTGACGGGACTCGTTGTCCTGCTAGTTGTGTGGGGCGCGCGGCCAGCGTTTGGCGGGGTTCCCATAACGCCGGGCACCATCATATTCGACATGGACACGCACACGGAGTACTGCGACCCGGACTATTGGAGCTTCTTCGGCTATCCCACAACCGATTTCGGCTCCAATGGATGGCTGTCCGAAGACGGCCACGCGGCGTTCACGACGGGTAACTGGACATGGTGCGACCTGGTATACGGTGCGCCTTGGAAATGCAGGTTCCTCGGCAGCAAGCACGGCGCGGGCCGCATGTGCTGCGGGCAGCCGTTGTGCGGCGGGCTTGGATCCGGCGTGAGGGACGCCGACCTGGATGTCAGCCAGGGAACCGGATTCACAGTGCGCGTCCTTTTGTATATGCCCGATCCCGTAAACGACAAGCCCGGGGTAAGGTATCAGTTCGAATTGGTGGACAGCAATGGGCACAAGGTGGCCCCACCGGGCGAGAACGAGATCCCCGAACTCGACACCAGAGCGTGCGTTCCGAACAACATTGAGGACCGGCCGTGGGTGAACCGCGCGCCGCCACTTGCGGACGACGGCCAGTGGCACACCTACACGTTCTGGATCGATGGCCTGGACGATTTCTATTCCGGGTCTTCCGTTCCGGGTGACAACCCGCTGCTGTTGACCGACATCTGTGGCATTTACGGGATCTATCGTCGAGGCGCGACGAGCGCGGGGAGGAACACCGTCGTGTTTGACGAAATGACGCTGATTGACGACCCGCCGGTCCTGTGGGCGGACGCGGACGCGGACGGCGATGTTGACCTTAGGGATTTCGCGGAGTTCCAACGCTGCTTCAGCGCGGACCCGGCGGTCGACACCGCCTGCGCGCGCATGGATGCCAACTACGACTCGGTTATCCCGGATGGTATTCCGGAGAATAACGTGATCAACTTCGATGATTACCTGAACTTCCATGATTGCCACCTGGGACCTGATGTGACGAGCGGATTCTATCCATGGTGCTACTGAGTGTTTGGATGGTTGCGGTGCGGACGGGGCATGAAGCGTTGTTTGCGGGCTCTCTCCTCCGAGGAGGTGGGAGAACGATGAAACGAGTGTGGAAGGTGTGTACGGCGACGTCGGTACGTGGGGATATCGCTACCGCGCAATGCGATGGCGCGGTGCGCTGAATCGTTGCCTGTAGGCATCCGGGCCCGAGAGCCCTGCGGAGAACGGGTATATTGTATGCGGAGATGCCCTTGGACAGTGTGGGTGTGTGGCGGCATGGTGCTGAGCGCGTCGATTTCTCTGGCCAGCTCGCATGAGACCGTGATCGAGGTGGCGAGATTCGACAACTCAGTCCGAACGGTGCAAGGGGGCCTGTTCCACTGCATCGGGGCCTTGCCGAACCATCTCTATGATCGGCTCGTCACCACGGGCGATCCGGCAAGCGGCGCATGGCGGCTCGACGTCGCCGCCGGCGCCCCCAAGAAGGGCCTCGGCGGCGAAGTGCCTCTGTTTGACAATGCCTACGGGAAGGGAAGCCACGGCCTGCTGGATGTTTCGCGCACGCCGTACCTCCATGCCAGGCTCAACGGAGAACTCGGCGACCGATCCCTGCATGTGGAGCTTGTCCCGGGCACCGACGGCCCGGCCATCGCGCTGGGCACGCTGACCGGGGACGGCTTGGACGCCGGCGCGTGGCGGGTCCACACATGGACCATCCCAGCCGAAGGACTTGACCCGAGCGGCGTACGGGCTATCCGCTTAATGTTGGAGGGGGAGGGACAAGCCTGGGTTGCAGTGGAGTCGCTCTGGTTCTCATCCGATGCCGGCGCGGCGTCGGCGCGACCGGTGGTCAAGCCCGCCGAGCGGCGTCCCATCCGCTTGGCAATGTGGGTGTGGAAGACACGGGACATCGTGCCTGATCCCGGGCGGGTCGAGAGGCTGCTCGGATTCTGCAAGCGGCAGAAGATCACGGACCTGTTCTGTCAAGTCCATGCCAAGAAGTCCGCTGACGGCGAGCTTGAACTGATCTTTGAAGACGAGCAGCGTGCGTTCAATACGGCGGCCCACCGCGCGGGCATCAAGGTTCATGCGCTGGACGGCGATCCGCATTTCGTCCTCAAGCGGAATCACGAACGTACGTTCAAGCTCGTCGAGGCTCTCGACCGCTTCAACCAGGCGGGACCGCCCGAAGGGCGCTACGACGCGGTCCACATGGATAACGAGCCTTACGTCCTGAAGGAGTGGAAGAAGGACGCCGCGTCCCAACAGGCGATTATTCAGGACTACATCGAGCTGAATCGTGAGCTGCGGAGGCGCGCCAACGCCGCGGGCATGGAATACGGCGTCGACATCCCCTTCTGGTGGGACAAGGTCGACGAATCGGGCAAGCGCGTCTACAACGTGGAAACGGACGACGGCCAAGTCCCGCTGCTCGACGCGATCCTGCCACTCGTTCAGAACGCCGGAATCATGTCCTACCGCGTCCGGGCCACCGGCTCCAACGGCATCGTGGGCTGCAGCCTGACCGAGTTCGAACTGGGTGCGAAGTTGGGGATTGACGTCATGGCGTCCATCGAGACGGCCGTCGGCCCCAAAGTGGAGAAAGGGATCACATTCGGCGCATACCCGGCGGGGTACCTCCTGCAGCAGTTGGACACCTTGGAGCGTGTGCTTGCCCATCAGAAGGGTTGTGTCGGCCTCGCCATCCATTACTACAAATCCTTTGAGGGAATGCTGGAGTAAGAATGATGAACCGCAGGATCATGGGTGGCCGGACGGGGGAAAGACCTTGCGAGCGGCGCTCTGGCTTCACGCTGATCGAGCTCCTGGTGGTCGTGTCCATCCTTGCGCTGCTGATCTCGATTCTTCTGCCGAGCCTGAAAAAGGCTCGCGACCAAGCCAAGGACGTGCAGTGCAAGGCCAACCTGCGAAGCATGGGCCAAGCGTTCACGATGTACGGTATGAAGTACGAAAGCGCCTGGCCGCCGGCAGTCGACACGTTTGGCTTGCAGAACCGTTGGCCCGTTCCGTTCCATCACGGCGAGATCATCTGTGACAAGCTCTGGAAGTTCGACATTAACACCGGAGAAACGCGCACCACGGGGGGGCCATCGGTTTTCCTCTGCCCGAGCGAGAAGGCCCCTCGCATCATTCCCGATTGGAACCACTCCTCCGCGCCGCCTCACGCCGTGGATCGGGTCGAGGTGGGTGGAAGCTTCGCGTTGAACGAGGAGATTCACCGCGACGGCGGAAGGCTTGATCGGGGCCTGTTTCCTGCCGGATCGACGCCGGCAGTCCCCCCCTTCATCAACAAGATCGAGAACTGCCGGCGACCGAGCGAAGTGTTTGCGGTGATGGGCAATTACCGGCCGCTTGAGCAGCCGGACACACCCGGCTGGCGCGTCAACCGCGGGGCCAACGAACTCGAGGACGGTACGTGGCAGGGGACCGGGGGGAGTTTTTACCTGGGATACCGGACTTACGATGGCACTCCCGTGGAGCCTACGCCCTCAAACCTGAGATACCGGATTATCGGCGGAAGGCACAACGGTAAGGGCAACGGGCTGTTCGTGGATACGCACGCGGGCAGCTACGACCCGGAGAAAGTTCGCTACGATCAAGTGAGCTGGGAACGCTGGAAAGGCCCAGGAGACCCGCCAGGGGGCCTATGAGTGGATTAACGGGGCGGCTACAATCGGCAAGGCCGATGATGAGGCGCCGGCGCCTCATGACGCGCAGATAGCCGCAGCAGGCGTCATACATGCGTGATACGCGTGGGCTGGGATGGTCGGGGAATCCGGTCCCGTGGGCCCTAAGAGGGGCTGCGATCGGACGGAGGGTCTACGTGCCGAGCGCCCGTGGCGCATTCCCGTGGTTCTGGCCGCTGTGCACCCTGGCGGTATCAAGCGCCGTCCAAGCCAGGACCATTGATTTCGCCGGGCTCACGTGGACCGTCAGGAGCGGGTACGGCGGGCCTGGCCCCAATAACTGGTCGGACAGCACGGACAGCGTCTGGGGCGACGTCCAGGGTCGGCCTCATCTGAAGATCCGCTTCGGCTGGCTCGCACCGTGCCTTGACGGCGCCGGCGTGCCAGTGACGCCCGAAGGCCTTTGCGCGGACCGCGACCAGGACGGCGACGCCGACCTCTACGATTTCACTTCGTTCCACGCAGCGTTTTCTCCGGCGGACGGTCTGTATCGAACTGCAGCAGCTGATTTCGCGGGCCTGATTCCTCAGAATACCGCCACCCTGCCCATTGCGGAGGCGCAACTCCGGGACCCCGGTCTCGAAATCCGCGTCCTGCTGCGCAATCTGAATCGCGACACCGGGGATCCGACCGGCAAAGTGCGGCTTCGTGTCGATACCGTAAGCGCCCGCCCGTAGCCGGGGTGCATTGGCATTTGATCTGCCGGGGCACCGATAGGTAAGATCGTGTGCTACGAGTGACCGGCCCCGAGGACGAGTGAAAGGGTTCATCGTGTTTCCTCTGCATCGTCGCGCAATGCGTATCCTGGCCGTTGTAGCCGCCTTGAGCCTGACGATAACATCGTGGACGGCCGCGGAGGAACTTGTGATCACTGACTTCAATTCGGCCCCCA
Organism: Phycisphaerales bacterium; assembly: GCA_020353195.1. Lineage (GTDB taxonomy): Bacteria > Planctomycetota > Phycisphaerae > UBA1845 > UBA1845 > JAFGJQ01. Next base: position 3,147,903 of record CP070691.1, read on the forward strand.
TCGGAAGCTACAATCCGCGCGAAGACTGGTTTGGCTTCGGCGATGGCACCACCGATCGAGGCGTGCTCAGCGACGGCTCCGTCGGCCATGCCGCCTACCACAGCGTTAACTGGGATGCCTCCAACTGGGGGATCGGAGACAAGGAGGTTTACCGCGACCTGTCCGACTACAACGCCGTCCGCGTAGACGCGCGCGTCGTCAGCGTGAGCGGCCACACGGGCACGGCGCTCTTGCGGTTCTCTTTCAATTTATCGGATGGGACCGAATGGACGACGCCCACCGTTCCGCTCACGGGTATCTATCAGTCCCTCATGTTCATGTTCGACACGATGGCGCTGCACGGGGGGAGCAGCCCACTCGATCTGACCAACGTGCAGCCCAAGTTCATCGTCGAGAAGAACGCCCAGACCGGCCAAGCCCGGTTCGACTTCGATGAGGTCGTCGCGATAACCACGAACGGTAGTGGAAATGATTACGCGTTGACGCCGGTCGTGCTCAACCCACCGCCGGACGGTGATGCCGTTCGGGCCATGTGGTTCTACGCCGGTACCATCTTCGACACCAGCGAGGAATCACAGGTGTTGCTCGGTTTCTGCGCTCGAGAGGGCATCAACCGGCTCTACTGCGGCGGGTACTCCGTCTGGACGCTGGGAACCGCACAACAGCAAGCCAATCTCCGCACGTTTGTCGAGACCGCCCACGCCAGCGGCATCCGCGTCGAAGCGCTCTTCGGCGGCACGGATTGGCAGGAAGACCCGGCCAAGGTGCGAATGAAGATCGATCAGGTGTTGGCCATGCACACGGCCACGCCGGGCAACGCGCAGGACGACTTCGACGCCGTTCATTTCGACGTCGAGTTCTGGCTCGACGATTCGTGGGATGCCGCGACAACGGAAGCGGAGCGCCAGCAGATCGCCATCAACTACCTCGACAATGTCCTGGTCAACGCCCGCAA
>CP070691.1:3148957-3164303 GCA_020353195.1 Phycisphaerales bacterium
CCATGCGCCTGTTCTCATTCATGAGGAGAGGCTGATGACAACCTGTGATGAACTCCGCAGGCGAGACGCCCTTGCCCGTGCACTGCCTTCACGGGCGGCATGCGGCCGTGAGCTCTGGAGGAGCGAATCGCAGAGCGGCTCCACGTCGAAGCGGTCGCCGTTTGCCGAGCCTCACATCTGCGTCGCATCCGATCGAGCATCCCGGCTGGGGTCAGAATGACCGCCGCGCGCCTCGGCATCGCGTTCTGGTGGACAAACCGTTTTCCGTCAAAGACGAACACTTCCGTCTGGGTCTCGTCGCGATAGTACTCGCCGCGGACGGGGGTTTCCGATCGGAGCCGCGCGTAGGCTCGCGTAATACGGACGTAGAGCTCGGGAACAGCGTGACCGCGGCTGTCTTCCCAGGCGTAGCTGGGCTCGATCGCGGTTTCTTCCTCGAAGTTGTTGTAGTCGGCGATGGTGACGAATCGGGGCTGTGCCTTCAGTACCCGCAGCCACATGCGTACGTAGAGTTGCCCACCTTCCCGAGGCGCTTCCAGCGGATCATACCCTTGTTCGGCCACGTACTTCGGGAAGCGGTGGCCGGGCCAGATACTCATGCATTCCGTCAGAATCGGCGCCGGTTCGTACGATCCCCAGCCCCAGGTCTTGCGCTTGGCCATGGACTCGAAGTTGTCTCCGTTGTACGCCCAGCGGATGCTGAAGCGGGCGTCGCCCCAGTCGCCGGGACCATAGTTGTCATCGGTATCGACGATCAGCAGCGGCTTACCATCCAGCTGGAAGTAGCTCGGCCGCTTTGCCCAGGTGGCGAAGTAGAAATCCGCCGCCCGACTCTGGCCCTTTGCGCCCTCCGCCCTCATCTCACCACCGCTGCCGATGCAAATGGGGATGCGCTCTGCCGTGTCGCGGCTATCCATGAAATCAAACCACGCCCGGATGTTGTCATTGATGCGCCCACCGTCGTTCCCGGCGCAGTTCGTGTCGTCCATGATCATGAATTCAACGTCCAGGTCGCGGAGCTGTTGGTAGTGTTCGGCGATGACGTCTGGGTCACCGGCGGTGTACCGGCCTCGGACGGGGAAGCGGTGGCAGTTGGCCCAGTGGCGAAACTCGTCATCTTTGGTCCACCAAACGGTGTACCACATGCCGATTGCCGGTGAAGCCCGGTCGTCATATGCCGGCTCACTCGCATGTGTAACGCCAGGCGGAGCCATTGTGAGTAGACCGAGGAGCCAAGCGAGTGAATGTACGCTCATTGTCGACGTCCTTCTCCGTAAACGCTCTGATGCGCTTGGGCCGTTAAACATCGTCTGGAAGTATCTCATGTATTCGCATGACAAACGGGCTCAATTGTACTCCACGAGCCCCCACGCAACGATCCCACCGGCCATCCGATTCTTGGACGTGCCGGAGGCGACCGGTCGGGCGGCTCAGCACGAACCCCCGCAGCGTGGGACATTCTGCCCCGTCGTATGCGCTGAGTCAGAACTGTTACCGAATCCGGCGGCGCTAAACGGAGGCGCCCCGTCTTCTCTTGGCCGCCGTTCCGTGGTATGCTGCAAGGGGCATTCGAAAGCGAGGACGTCTGATGAGTGAACATGGCTGGAGTCTGCGCCTCCTATGCCTGCTCGGCTTGGGGAGCTTGGCAGCCGTGGCGCAACCGCGGATCGAAGAAGTCCCCGGCGAGGCCGAACTGGGTACTGTCGAGATCCATGGTGTCAGTGCCGGTTCATTTAAGATCACAAGCTGGCAAGAAGGCAGGCTTCATCTCCTGCCGGATGCGAGGGTACCTCTCATCAGTCCTCGTGTCTCGGGTGCCTTTCGAAACATATACGCTCCCTCCGCCGTGGAGTTGCCAGAGGGGTGGCGGGTGTTTTACGGGGCTTGGGATGGCGTCAATACGGGCAATGACCGTATTTACAGCATGCTGACGAAGAACTTCCTCGCCTTCTGCAACCGCCAAACGGTCATCGAGCACGGCGATTTCGTGCATGTCTGCAACGTCAACGCAATTCGGTTGCCAGGCGGGGCGATCCGGATGGTATGCACCGCCTACCCTGACAAGCAAGGCCTGAACAAGCCCGCGTGCTTCTCGAGCCCTGACGGTGAGGTCTGGAATGGCTCGCTCGCGCCGCACGTGGCCTCCCGCGCCGACCTCGTCGAAATCGCAGGCTACCCTCATTTCGACAATGCAGACATGAATGGGATGAACGTCATCCTGTACGAGGACGAGATGTACCGTCTGTACTTCGGTGACTTCAAAGCCATGGGACACGTCTATCGTGCCTCCGGCACAGACGGCTGCCATTTCCGTTACGAAGGCCCCTGTCTGGACTTCGAAGGCATGGTCAACGACGTCAAGAAGTTCGATTGTGCCGAGCGCAACTGGTACATCATGGCAATACATCGTAACACGAACCGCCTCTGGTATGCCCTCTCTCCCGACGGCGTGCGATTCGGTCAACCGAGGGAACTCGCGGTCAGCCTGGGTGATCAGGATCGCTACATCGTTGCAGTCGGATGGGTCACGCGGGCCGAACGGCTGCTCGGCATTCTGTACGGGGCCGGAGCGGCGCCGAGCCTCGACCGAAATCGGATCTTTGCTCGCTGGCTGCAGAAGAAAGTCGTGTTCACGGACGACGCCGGACACCGATATGATCTCATTCGCGCTCTCGGTCCCGACCGCCAGGTTGTCTCCCTTGAAGGGAAAAGCGAGGTCGCGGGTCACATTCAGGTCTTCGCTGAGGACGGCCTGACCCCGCTGATGGACCCTGCGCCGATCAAGCTGGTTTCCGGACGCGTTTACCGGCTGAACGCAAGGGGCCGGTCATGATGGGCTCGAGCACGGTTGGCTCGAACTGACGGGCCGCTGGAACACGGCGCCCAGATCCTGGAACAACTCGAGCCACTGGCGCTGCAACTCCTGCGAGATGTCGATGGTCCCGGCTCGCTTGAGCGCATCCAGCTCGGCCAGTGTGGTGCCGCCGTAGTGGCCGATCCAGCCGCAGGCGATGCCGCGAGACTCGAGCAGGAACTGCCGCAATTCAGGCCCTGTGCACGACAGAGGGAACGTCTCTTCGATCACCAGCGGCTTACCGACGGCAAAGCCCTTCAACGTTTCTATGGCTTCAAGTGGACTGTCACTGTTCGGGTAAATGTGCACGGCGATGAAGTCGACTTCGGGGGCGATCTTCTCCGGCACGAAACCGGAGAAGTGACCCCAGTCGGGCGTGGACGGAAGCAGCCCGACGGTGATCAAGTGATCTTTGTCCCTCTTCCGGATCGCCTTGCTCAACATGCGGATCCAAGCGCAGGCAATCTCGTGGCGAGGGCGATCCGCCTGATCCAGCGAAATCCACTGGATGAAATCGAATCCGCCGAACGGTTTGCCGGAGTACCACTGCCCGGGTTCGCGCCGGCCGCCGGGGGACACCGGCTCGTTCATGAGGTCATAGCAGAACACGGCCGGGCTGGCCGCCGCCTCGGCGGCGACGGCATCCCAGAACCGCGCCTGTGCCGCCCAGCGGTCCTTCTCCGACAAGCCATCGTACCACGCCGGCACATCTGTCGTGCGATAGCAGCCCAGACCGGTGATGTCGAGATAGAGGCCGGTTTCTTCCGCCAGACGGATCAGACGCCTCAGCTGGGCCAGCGAGGCTCGATTGGGTCGGTCCGGCCCGTCCATGAACCGTGCCAGCTGCAGGTGAACGCGGACGACATTCGCGCCCATCGCTTTCATCTCGGAGAAGTCTTCGGCAATGCGCGACCAATCTGACGTCCAGTTGTCCTCCAGCAGCTTGAAGTCGGGCCCGTAGTTGTGGCCCCACGGGCGAAAGGGCTGTCCTGACCCGGCGAACTCGAATCCCCGGCCGTCCCGGCTGATCCGTATCATTTCCATCTTGCCATCGTCCAGCCGATCGCTAGCCGCCGCGGCACGCTTTCGTCCGGCGGTCTTGGTCATCGGCGACAGATGCCCATCGGCCGCGCAGCCGGTCATCGCGATCCGATCAGGATCGATGCTGCGATCCGTCTCATGATGCTGCGCAAGCCTGGTCTCGCCCGAGCCTGACGAGACGATTGCACCAGAGCCGGCCATAAGAAGGCCCACGCAGAGAATCAAGCTGCACCGGCAGGATCTTCTCATCTGGACTCCTCCTGTTGACGGATGCGGCACCGTTTCGGAACGCCGCCGCTTTGCCCCCGTCCCGCAAACCTCTGTCCCGTCATGAGGCCACGACAACCCGGAGAGGCGGATCCGCGTAGAATAATCGATCTTCCGAGGACCAGCTATGGGCATCGTGTTTGCGTCGCTGCGTGTTGCGCGTACGATAGCTCTCCCTGCTGGTGCTTGTTCAGGAGGAAACCGTATGGACACGAAGCGACGACAGGGCATAGCGATATTGGCAGCCTGTACGTTGGCGACAACCACTTGGGCCGAGACCGCACGATTCACCCAGGATCGGTTCGCGATCGGGTTCTGGGTCGATCCCCCGGCCGGCGAGGATATGGGCGCGCGATATGCCGAGATCGCCGAAGCTGAGTTCACACTGGTCATCGGCGGTTTCGGCGCGAAAACACCGGAAACCGTGCAGCGGCAACTCGAACTCTGCCGCAAGCATGGCCTCAGGGCAATCGTCGCGATGGCCGGTCTCGGGCCGGAGCAACTCCCCGACGTACCGGCGTGCTGGGGCTACTGCGTTCGTGACGAGCCGAACGCGAGGGATTTCTTAGCTCTGCGTGCGCAGGTGGACGCCATCCGGAAAGCCCGACCGGGACGCCTGGCCTACATTAACCTGTTCCCGAACTACGCGTCGGCCGCCCAACTTGGGACAGCGACCTACGACGAGCACGTGAGGCGATTCGTGGAGGAAGTCGACGTGGACGTCCTCAGTATGGATCACTATCCACTCATGCGACCCGACGCGGACGGACGTGATGCATACTGTCGGAACCTGGAGACCATGAGACAGGTCTCGTTGGCGGCCAAGATCCCGTTCTGGAACTTCTTCAACACGATGCCGTTTGGTCCGCACTCCGATCCGACCGAAGCCCAGCTTCGCTGGCAGATCTACACGTCGCTGGCCTACGGGGCCAAGGGTGTTCTGTACTTCTGTTACTGGACGCCGCGAGGCGATGAGTTCCCCAAGGGCGGGGCGATTATCACGGCCGACGGGCGGCGTACACGACACTATGATCAGGCTGCGCGGATCAACTTCGGCCTGAAGAACCTGGGCCCGACACTGATGCACCTGACCAGTACGGGCGTGTACCGCATTCGGCCGAAGGACGATCCCGCAAGTGTCCTTACCGGCACGGCGGTTCGCAGGTTGACACCCGGCGAATACCTGATCGGCACTTTCCGGCACGCGGATGGCCGGCGCGCGGTCCTCCTGAACAACTACCACTTCGCTTACACTGCGTGGCCGACGGTCGAGTTCGACTGCGATCAATCGAAGGTCGTCGAGATAGATCCGACAACAGGCCGGGACACGCCGGTGCTCGACGACAGCCCGGCAATGAGCGGGCTGCAACTGTCGATCGACGCCGGCGCGGGTCGCCTGTTCCTATTGCCGGGGAAGTAGTCACGCGCGTCTGGTCCGCGGGCGTGCCGCTACGCGCCCGCACGCTTAGAGACTGGCGAAACTCCACAAACAATGCAGGTACACGTGTCTCCAACCGAGGTATTTCGGACAGGTAAGCAGTGTGCTTCGAAACCCACCGGGTTTCCCTTATGATGATCAGTGGACATGTGCTGATATGATGGCTGTGCCGTACCTCTGAGGTGATGTCCCGTGGCCAAACGACAGACGCTGACTTCCCGTGAACGTCTTCTCGAGGCCGTAAGGCACGGCAACCCGGACCGTGTGCCGATCGACTTGGGCGGATTTCAGACGGGAATTCACAAACGGGCGTATAGCGACCTGCTGGAGTATCTGGGGATCGAGGATGACGTCACTACACTCGATCCCGTGCAGCAGCTGGCCAAACCATGCGAGGCGGTGCTGGAACGTTTTCACGTGGACACGCGGTATGTCGTCGCGCACGGCCCGGACGGTTTCAAGGGCGGCATCGAACACAATGAGCGCAACGGCCGGCTCTGGCACGACCTCAAAGACGAATTCGGCATCATCTGGTCCATGCCGGATGACCAGCAGCTGTATATGGACATCTCGCATCACCCGCTGGCCGAGGCGACGATCGACGACATCGCGGTTTACCCGTTCCCCGAAGGTAACGATCCGACACGATTCACCGGCGTCCGGCAGCACGCTCTGAAACTAAGGAACGAGACGGATTACGCTATCTGCACCGGTATTGGAGGCGTGATCTACGAGTTCGGTTGGTATCTGCGCGGGCTGGAACAATGGTTCATGGACCTCGTGCAGAACCGGGACTTCTGTGAGGCACTGCTTGACCGGATGCTGAGTTACTGGCAGGGTTTCTACACCGGCTTTCTGGCCGAGGTCGGTGATCTGGTTGATGTCGTCATGATCGGTGACGACCTGGCGGGTCAGCAGGGCCCCTTGTTCAGCCCGCATACGTACAGGGCGATCGTCAAGCCGCGGCAAAAGGCGCTCGTGCAGCACATCAAATCGCTGACTTCCGCTAGAATCTGGTACCATACGTGTGGCTCGTGCGCGGTCTGTATCCCTGACCTGATCGACAACGGAGTCGAGATCCTCAACCCCGTTCAGATCAGTGCGAGAAACATGGTCCCGATCGAGTTGAAGCGGCGATTCGGTGATCGGATCACGTTCTGGGGCGGTGGCATCGATGCCCAGCACGTGTTGCCCTTCGCCAAGCCCGAAGAGGTGTGTCAGCAGGTTCGCAGCAATATGGACGCCTTCAAACCCGGCGGAGGGTACGTGTTCACCAATGTCCACAACATCCAGCACGGCGTCCCACCAGAGAACGTCGTTGCTCTGTTTGACGCCGCTTACGAATTCGGATTCTATGATTGAGGGCCATTCACTTTGACAGCCAATCCCTTTCTCGGTGTGACACTGCACGCGGCCGGCGGGCTGGCCGCGGGCAGCTTCTACATCCCCTTCAAGAGAGTGCGCTACTGGGCCTGGGAAAGCTACTGGCTCGTTGGCGGCTTCTCCAGCTGGATCATCATGCCCTGGCTTGTGTCCTGGCTGACCGTGCCCGATCTGTTGGACGTCCTTGGCGAGACACCGGCGAAGACTCTCTGGTTGAGCTACGCCTTTGGCGTACTGTGGGGGATCGGGGGGCTGACATTCGGTCTGTCGATGCGCTATCTTGGCATGTCGCTCGGCTATGCCGTAGCCCTGGGCTTCTGTGCGGCATTCGGCACGGTGCTCGTGCCGATCCATGATGGGGTTTTTCTCCAGATGATTCAGAGCCCATCGGGCTGGACCACCCTTGCGGGAGTGGCCGTCTGCCTGGGGGGCATTGGGATTTGCGGAACGGCCGGCGCGCGGAAGGAACGCGAGTTGCCAGCCGAGACGAAGACGGCCGCCATCGCGGAGTTCAGTTTCGTCAAAGGTGTCTGGGTCGCCGTGTTTGCCGGCGTCATGAGCGCGTGCATGGCGTTCGGGATCGCCGCGGGTAAGCCGATCGCCGGGCTGGCTGAGGCGCACGGCACGCATGCGCTCTGGAGGAATTCCCCGGTCTTCATCATCATTTTCGCCGGCGGGTTCACGACAAACGTCATCTGGTGCCTCGTCCTCAACGTCAGGAACGGTACCGCCAGGGATTACGTCAACGTCGCCGGGGCACCGATCCTGAGCAACTATCTCTTCTCCGTCCTGGCGGGGATCACCTGGTATCTGCAGTTCATGTTCTACGGCATGGGCACCACTCGCATGGGAAAGTACGACTTCAGCAGCTGGACGATCCACATGGCGTTCATTATCGTCTTCAGCAATGTCTGGGCTCTGCTCTTCCGGGAATGGAGGGGGGCGAGCCGCTGGACGGTCCGTCTTGTTTTCAGCGGGATTGTCCTCCTGATCCTGTCGACGGTCATCGTTGGTATCGGGACGTATCTCGCCTCGGCGAAGCCGTGATGCAGGCACAGAAAACCCGGCAGGCGTTAACCGCTTCGCGGAAGGAACCCATCATGTCGATTTGTGAGATGTCGTGGCAACATCGGCTTATCCTTACGCTGGCTGCAAGCGCCGTCTATCCAGCTTCGGTCGGCCAGGCGAGAGAAACCGACGAGTGGGCAACGATCGAGTTGCAGTTTCGCACGCTGCCGATGGAGGCCCGGCGCCTGACGGGGCCACTGTTCTGGTTGCACGGCGACGAAAGCCCTCAGCGGCTCAAGGCCTACCTCGAGAAGGTCGTCGAAGGGGGAAACGGCTGCTTCACAGCCGAGTCGCGTCCGCACGAAGACTGGCTCGGACCCGGCTGGTACCGTGATTTGCGCGTCTGCCTCGACACGGCGAAGAAGCTCAACCTGAAGATGTGGATTTTTGACGAGCAATGGTGGCCCAGCGGAGAGGTCGGCGGCAAGGTTCCCCGGGAGTACGGCAGCAAATACATGGAGGCGGCCGAGACCGATGTGGTCGGCCCGCGCCGTTTCACGCAGCCCGTCACGGCGAAGAACCTGATCAAGATCGTCGCCGGACGAGAAACGCGCAAGGGTATCGACGGTACGACCCTGATAGATCTGACAGGGCGGATCACCGATGGAACGCTCACTTGGGACGTGCCTGAGGGAAAGTGGAAGGTGATGACATTCTCATGGCGGTACAGCGAGGGACGGGGCGGCCGCCTTCTGGTCGACGGGGCCAGCCGCAGTGCGGTCGATTGGTATCTCCGCAACGTCTATCAGCCGCACTACGAGCACTTCAGCGAGGAGTTCGGCAAGACGATTGTCGGCTACTTCTACGACGAGCCCGAGACACGAGGAGACTGGGGCACTGAAGTGCTCCCATTGCTTGAGGAACGGGGCGTGGATTGGAAAAAGGCGCTGGTGTCCTGGAAGTTCGCGCTGGCCGGTGACGAGCATCTCGCCGCGAAGTACCAGTATCACGACACCTATGCGGAGGCTTGGGGGCGAACACTCTACGGGAGCCTGACTCGTTGGTGCCACGCACACGACGTCCAGTCGATCGGGCACTTCCTGGAACACAATTGGGAGTACCTCAAGCCGGAGCTCTGCGCGGGTAACATGGTCCAACTCCAGAAGTACAGCGATATGGGCGCCATTGACCTGGTGTGCCAGCAGTTCTATCCGGGATCGAAAGACACTCGCTTCTTCCAGATGGCCAAGCTCGGCAGCTCAGTCTCGCACGTCTACGGTAAGGCTGACGACCTGGCCATGTGTGAGATCTTCGGAGCTTACGGACAGGAGATCACGTATCCCCAAATGAAATGGCTCACCGACCAGATGCAAGTCCGCGGCATCAACTTCATGATCCCGCATGCTTTCAATCCGCGTGCGCCGCACGATCGGGATTGTCCCCCGTACTTCTACAACGACGGATACGAGCCGCGCTGGCCGCTGTATCGCGTGTACGCGGATTACACAACGCGTCTCAGTTTAATGCTCGCCGGCGGCCATCACGTCTGCCCTATCGCCTTTCTCTATCTAGGGAACAGCGCTCATGTCGGCAAGTCGATTGTCCCCGAACAAATGACCACCGTTCTGCAGGACGCACTGTTCGACTGCGACTGGATGCCCTATGACGCGCTTGAAGCCGACACCCGGATCGATGGCAACGAACTCCTCCTGCACAAGGAGCGCTATCGAGTGCTGGTCGTTCCACCGGTTGAGGTGATTCCATACGCTGCGATGAACAAGGCCAAGGCATTCTTCGAGGCCGGAGGCATCGTGGTCGGCTACGGCTTCCTGCCAGCCAAGTCCGCCACGCTCGGCAAGACTGCCGCCGATATCGCCGACTGCCGCGAAGCGATCTGGGGAGACGACCCCAAACCAGGTTTGAACGTGTGCCGAACGAGCCCGGCCGGCGGACGGTCGTACCTCATGCCTGAGAAGCCGACGCCCCGGCAAGTCAGGCGGGTGCTCACCGCGGATGCGGGCTTGCATCCTACGCTCGAAGTGCTCGAAGGCGACACGAACGACTGGCTGCACGTGCTGCACCGTGCCAAGGCGGGGCGCGACGTGTTCTTTGTCTGCAATCAGAACCACAAGGGTCAGGCCCGGCAATTCACCTTCCGCGTCCGCGCTCGTGGCGTGCCCGAGATCTGGGATGCGATGCGCAATGAAATCAGCTCGATCCCGTACGATCGGGGCGATTCCAGCACCGTGAGCCTGACACTGACGCTTGAGCCGCTGGAGAGTGTGCTCATCGTGTTTCGGCCGGAGCAGCGCCACCTGGCCGCCAGAGTAGAGGGCGCGACCCCGCTGACGGCGAATGTGATCCAGGTGCTTCGCCAGCCTTCGCCCCCTCCCCCGCCGCATGCGCCGCCAGCGCAGGCGGAGCTGGACACGGTCACATTGGACGGCTGTGCGTGGGTGTGGTCTCCCGACGTGGGTTCGGCACTGAGCGCGCCGCCCGGCACGCAGTACTTTCGCCGGAAGGTCGAGATCCCCGCCAATCGAAAGGTCAAGCGAGCGCTCCTCGTCATGACGGCCGACAACGTATTCGAGTTGTTCGTCGATGGCCGAAAGACCGCAAGCGGAGACAACTGGTCGCGACTCTGGAAGATTGACCTGACCGATCGGCTGGGACCCGGCTTCCGTCAGCTGGCGGTAGCGGCGAGAAACGGCGCCGATCACCCTAACCCGGCAGGCCTGATCGGGCGGCTTCGCGTGGATTTCGAGCAGGGTCCACCATTGACGATCGACATTGACGGGAACTGGAAGACCAGCAGCCGCGAGCAGGCCGGTTGGACGGCGCTGACTTTCGATGACCGGACATGGGCGGTGGCCAAGCCGGTGCTCGAATTCGGCGGCGGCCCGTGGGGCCGTCTGAGCGACCGGATGCTCACGCTGAGCCCGGTCGAGCCGGACCCGTTTCATGGCCGTTTCGCCCTGCCGCCCGATGTGGATTTGGACGGAATCCGCGCGTACCTGGAAGCGGATGACATCCAACCCGAAGCCGCCGCGCGCGTGACCGTCAACAATCGCGACGCCGGCGGATTCATCGGCAGGCCGCTCCGCCTGAACGTCTCAACGCATCTGAAGCCGGGCGATAACGCCATCGTGATCTCCCCGTTCGCTCCGAAAACCGCACAAGTCGTCCTCTACAGCAAGAAAGGGTGATTGAATTCAATTCCAGGGTCTTTGGGGGCCGTCGCCTGTCGTATTGCTTTGTGAAGTGGCCCCAACGGGCCACACTCGCGTCCGCTAGAGTGCTGGCTCTAGTGTGGATAACGCTTTATCCTGGCTCAAGGAGGTCCCGATCAGCCAAATTGCACGTGAGGAAGTCAAAAAGCCCGACGAGTCCGTAGCTGAACTTGCGAAATCAGTGAACGCCGTTACGGAGCGCTTCGACGTCTACTACAAGAACCTCAAAGACAGAAAAGGCGATCTGAGCGGCCCGACCTGAAGTGTTCCGAGCAATACCAGGTGTCGCAAGTCTCCAGCTGGTTGTCAGTAACACCGAGGATTATGGGGAATCCCCCCTCGCCCCGACGTGTGCCGGGACGGCGTCGTTTTGCGGTTCACAGTTCCAGGAAACGGTTGCTGGCCGATCAGTCAGCCGGAATGTGAGGCTCATTCACGTCGTCGGCGCGGACAGCAGCCGCGCGGTTCGTTTGCAGTGACACAAGAAGCGGTGGTGGCTTGACCTACGGGCCCGGTTCTGCTATTATTGATGATTCAAGAGCATAATACGCGCAACCTCAGAACAACCATGCTCTTCTAAGCCCCAAGGGAGGAAGGGTCATGAAGAAAGCGTTGTTAGCGGCTGCGTGGGCAGCGCTGGTGGGCGGGGTGGCGAACGCCGCAGATCTGACACTGGACATCCAGTACGACAGCACGACCGAGCAAATCGAGATCTATGCCAACGTCACGGGTCAGACCGGGGACCAGATGGGCCTGGCGCTGCTGGGCGTTGACCTCGAGTGCAACAGCGCCGAGGCGCTCAGTTTGCTGACGCCGGACCTGACGTCCGCGGTGACCGAGTTGAACAGGGATGCCGGTCTGACGAACCCGGGCGTGAATGCGTACTTCGGCACCGTATCCGGCCTCAACCTGCTGCAGGTCGGCGGTGCTCAGAACACGATCGGTTATGACGGCACCGCCGGGCCGACGTACCCAACGGGCACCGTGAACACCATGCTGGCGATGGGCGTCCCGTACCGGGTCGCCGCCTTCGACGTCAACGTCGGGGGCCTGATCGGTACGGAGGTCTACACGCTGAACAACCCGTTTGCCAACGTGATCGACGACCCAGGGGCCGGTCCCGTCTACGCGGTGTCTCCCATCACCAGCGTCGGATACACCAACCAGACTGTGAGCTTTGACCATGGGCCCCATTTCCTGGGCGTCGCGGATAGCATCGGCACCGTGTGCAACCTGACGCTCAGCAGCGGCGACACTGAACCGCGAGCGGGCGGCATCCGGCAGCTGAACTTCCTCTTCGACCGTCCACCGGGCAGCACCCCGGTCTTCTTGTACTGGGACAACAGCGGGGTCTGCCCGCCGACTCCGCCAGTCTACGTGCCGTACAGCGGTGCGTCGGCGATGGCCTGCTCTCCGCTGGGCAACGAACTCCAGTGCACGTTCACGCCGGCGCTTGAGGACGATTCCAGCTACGAGTTTTGGTTTGTTGTGTGCGGCAGTCCGGCGTTCAGGGTCAGGAGCCTGATTGGTGACGTGTACGCCGACGGTGTCGTCGATGGCAGTGACCGCAGTACGATCCACGCCAACTGGGGCCTGAGCACGTGCTCAGCCGACGTGTTCGAGGACGGCGTGGTCGACGGTAGCGACCGCAGTACGGTCCACGCGAACTGGGGCAACTGCGCCCCGTAGTCAGGATGCTGCAGTACGCTGGGATAAGGCGTTCATCTTTAGCGCGTCGAAGCTTCGCCCGGGGACTTCGACGAGGACGTTGACCTGGACGACCAGTCGGGCTTCGAAAGCTGCCTGCGGCCCTCCGGTCCAGGCGGCCCTGCGTTCCAGCAGCGTCTCGACTCGTTCGACGCAAAAAGCGACAACGACGTGGATCTGGCAGACTTCGCGGCCTCTCGACCTGCGTTTACCGGGCCGCAGCCCGGTTTGACGACTTGGCGGCTGAATCCCGCGTTGAGTTTGAGCATGATCGAGTGTCCTTTCCGTCCAACGGCCTGAAGATCTGAGGTTCCAGACGCCCCCCCGGAGGCACCGCCGGTTCAGCCAGGCAGTGGGGGCAGGGCGCGCCTGGTCGTGTAGACGGGCAGAGATTCCTGCAACCGCCCGTACGCCGCCCCACAGATCGCCCGCATCGCGTTCGGTATTAGGGCAAACCCGAAGGCCATCAATGCAGTGAACGCAGACGATCGACCCCGTCCATTTGAGCAATAGCAGGCGGATTTGTCTTCGCCGCATTGCCGCCATGTGCCACTTTCGCGCGGAGCCCAGCGTGCAAGTGACGTTACACTGCGCATGGTCGGGGGGTTATGCATTGCAAACGCGCTGAGCTGTCCCGTACAATGATGAAAAGTGCGGTAAATGGAGAGTCTCCGATCAGGCCGCGCGCGTCAGTACGGGATACCGGAGGAGGATTCATGAAAGCGATGAGATTCGGGCCTTCATTCAGGCTGGGATGGACCACGCTGGTTTTCGGCCTGTCCCTGTGCGGCACGTCAAATGCCGCCGCACCGGTGGAGCTGGTCGAGCGATACGGGGACCGCGGAAGGGAGTTTCAGGAGGTCGAGATCGGATGCCGCCTCGTTTACTTCCACCAGCGCACCATCGGGCAGGCCATCGTCGAGAAGGACTACATTGTATATCAGTTGGACAGAGACACCAAAGAGCTCCTCGCGCGGAAAAGCCACTGGCGCACTGATCTTCCCATCGCCTTGCCCGGCCCGCTCGTTTCGAGACAGCAGGCCGAGTCGCTGGTCGCCGGGGACGTCCAGTTCTCCGACCTGTATTTTATTTCTCCCGAGTCAGACGTTTTTCCGCTCGACCCCACCCCCAAGAACCCCTGCTGGACCGTGCGTAGCGTGGGGGAAAACGGGTGGTACTCCGTTACGATCATCGATGCGCTCACCGGTATGATTCTGGGCAACGGTGTCCCGCCGCCCTATACGGCGTTCTCCATGACCGGTCCGCAGTACGAGGCTCCATGCAGCGGCGCGTGGCTCGACTGGTCCCTCAGCGCCGAATACTGGTTCAACGCCATGGGGTACTCGACCGAGGAGGTCGTGTGGCCGACCCGGGCGAAGGTCCAGAGCCACGTGCAGTCCCACGACACCGCGATGTTCTACGAACTGGCCCACGGCGGAAGCTTCAGCTTCGCCAACGGGTGTGTAGGCGGGTCCTTTTACGAGCTCACCTACGCCTCGGACATCGGCACGTGGATCATCGACTACGAGAAAATGCCGTTCGCGTTCATTGGGAGCTGCGACGGCATGTGCCATACCGGCAACGGCAGCTTCGCGTACGAGTTCAGGAAGGGATCGGACGAGGACACCACGGTCGTGGGATACTGTGGCATGGCGCAGCCGCAATGCTCCACCTGCTGGATGTACTCCCTCTCGTGGCAGGACGCCCTTTTCTCCTACATGAGTACCGGACACGCCGTGCACGACGCCTACGATCTGGCCAACGCGGACTACCCCGTCTGTGCGGGCGCCAACAACTGCATGCGCTTCGCCGGCGACGAGGACTTCGCCGTAGTGCCTGTGGTATCGAGGCTCGCCGACTGCAACGGAAACGGCATCCCCGATGATCAGGACATTGCCAGCGGCACCAGCCAGGATTGCAACAGCAACGCCCTCCCTGACGAATGCGATGTCGCCGGAGGAGCCAGCCCGGACTGCAACGGCGACATCATTCCCGATGAGTGCCAAGTCGACGGAAACGACTGCAACGCCAACGGCGTTCCCGACGAGTGCGATACGGACTGCAACACCAACTCCATCCCCGATGACTGCGATGTCGCCGAGGGAACCAGCCTGGACTGCAACGGCGACATCGTGCCCGATGAGTGCCAGCTTGACGGCAACGACTGCAACGTCAACCTGATACCGGACAACTGTGAGGCCGACTGTGACGGCAACGACACTTGCGACGACTGCGACATCGCTGGCGATCCGGGCCTGGACGTCAACACCAACGGCATCCCCGACTCCTGTGAAGCCGAGCCGCGCCTCGAGTGCGGCGTCGTCGCCGTCGGCGATTCTGCGATCACGGTGACTTTGGACAACACCTACGACAGCCCCGTCGTCGTCTGCTCCGTGCAGTACGACAACAATACGCTGC
>CP070691.1:3164403-3186291 GCA_020353195.1 Phycisphaerales bacterium
GAGTGCGACACGGGTCTCCCGTACAACGTCACGTTGGCGGAGCTGTTCATCAACGGCGAGTCGCAAGGCACGGAGGCCCCCGTGGGGAACGTGGCGACATTCGGTACTGTGGTGCCGCTGGAGCTCAGCCCGGGTGACGTGTTGACGGCGACGCAGACCGGCAACGGGGTGGAGAGCCCGCTGTCGGTTCCGGTGGTCGTATACGCGGAGGGGACGGCGCTGGCGGACAATTTCGACGGCTACCTGAACCAGGGCGAGTTGGAGACCATCTGGGGCCAGACGGACCCGGCCGCCGGTGAGCTTTTCAGCCCGCGACTGGCCACCGGCAGCGCGTCGAGCTGCGAGAACATGGTGATCAATGATTATCCCTACAACATTGCGGGTTCGAGGCTGTACTACTCGATCGGCGAGGTGAACGGCAGCGACCTGGAGCCGCTTTGGGTGACGTTCCGGTTCAAGCATGATTACAACAGCACGAGCGCCCGGGCACGTTTCGAGCTGACCCCCACAACCGATCCGGCCGTACGGGCCCATGGCGCCATCGGTTTCGCGTTCACCAACGGTGTCGGCGGTTTATGGGGCGAGCAGTACACGAGCATGACCAACTCGCCCGAGCCGATTCTGACGGGATACGTCAGTGATTACTTCTACTACGACTATGCCCTGACCGGGATCGAGCGCCAGCCCGGCGTGTGGCATAAGATGCAGATGAGGATCGACAGCGACTATGTCAACTTCTACATTGACAACAATCTGGCGAATCCGGTGGACGAGAACGGCGATCCGATCGCCACGAACGGTACGCCGCTGTATCCGAACGGCGTGAACCGAGTGAACAACGACCCCTTCCGGTACGTCGTGCTCAGCATCGGCTACTGGGGCGGCGGTCCGATCGAGATGTACGACGACATCTCGGTGACGATCGGGGACCCCCCGGCAGATCCGTTCGGTGATCCCAACCCGGTCGATGCGCCGACGGTGGTCGGTCCGGTGTTCCCGGCCGACACGCTGGTTGACCTGGCGGACATCGACACCAATGCGTCGCAGGTGGCGGTCTACGCCAACGGCGTACGTCCGGCCATCGGGACGGCCGGTGGACCGTTCCCGGACAACACGGCGACGGTCAGCGTGTCGCCCCGGGTCAACGGCGACGTGATCACGGCCACGCAGACGTTTGGGGGCACGGAGAGCTGCTTCTCGTGGCCGGAGGTTGTCGGCGTTCCCGCGGTGACCCTGCAATCGGCGCTGGTGCCGGGGCAGCAGACGGCTGAGGTCAGTGATCTGGAGGAAGGGCTCGCCGATGCCGTGACGGTGTACCGCATGGTGGATGGTGAGCCGGCGGACGTGCTCGGCTCAGTCATCGACCCGGCCACCGACCCGGTGACGGTCGACGTGACGCCGCTTGTCGACGGTCAGGAGGTCGCCGCCACGCAGACAATCGGCGGGGTTGAGGGGCCTCCGTCCGCGAGCGTCGTTGTCGACCTTCCGGCACCGAGGCTGGCGGAGCCGATCATACCGCTGGTGAGCCGGGTCACGGTGTACGACGTCCTGGCCGTGCCGGGCGCCACCGCGTCGATTGTCAGCGTCTACGTCAATGATGTTTGGCGTGCCGACGCGCCGGGGGGTTCGACCACGGTGTTTGTCGATACCGGCACCTTGTACGTCGATGATGTGATCACGGCCACACAGACCGTCAACGGGATGGAGAGTCCGGCGTCCGCGCCCGTGACCGTCGAGTTCTCCGAGCCGCCGGTCACGACGAACTGGATCCAAGCCAGCACGCTGCCGCGGGGTTTGACCGATCACCAAGCCCTGTACATGAACGGCTACGTTTACGCCGTTGGCGGGCGTTCGAACGAGAGCACCCAGACCACATACGCCACTGACACCGTGTACTTTGCTGCCGTCAACAGCAACGGCAGCATCAGTGCATGGCAAGAGACGACCACCTTGCCGCAGCCGGTGGCCGCTCACGGTGCAGCCGCCATCAACGGTCGCGTCTATGTCTGGGGCGGCTGGACGACCTGGTATCCTACGGTGAACACGTGCTATTACGCCGACCAGAACCCGACGGATGGAACACTCGGGCCATGGACGACGTCCGGCGTGACGATTCCGGACGAGGACGGCGAGATCGCGATGGACGCGTTCGGTCGCGGGATGCTCGATTACAACGACACCCTGTACATCATCAACGGCGAGAGGAACAACGGCACCAACTCGTACAACTGTTACTACAGCAGGCTCACCGGAGGAGGCGATTATGGCACCTGGACTCTGACGAGCGCGACGGAGAACGCATCGTGGTTCCACGGTGTGGCGATCATCGAAGGGACGAGCCAGGCGTACCTGTACCGCGTAGCCGGCAACTACCGCGCCACGACGGAGCAGGGAATGTATGTCACCACGATCAATGCCAGCGACGGGAGCCTCGGTGCGTGGGTCCGCGATCCGGCGGATACACCTTCGGCACGGTATGAGCACGCGTGTACGGTGGTCAATAACGAGTACATCTTCATGGTCGGCGGCTTGTACGGAGCCTCCCCCACGAACACGGTGTTCTATACCACGGTGGATCCCAGCTCCGGCGCGGTCAGCGGCTGGCGGACGGGCGACCCGTATCCCGAGACCGTGGCCCGACTGGCTGCGATATCCTACAAGGCGGCAGGCCGGGATTACCTCCTGGTCGTCAGCGGCGGGCCGTACGATCGGACGGGCATTCGCAATCCCAACTGCTGGTATACCGAGGTAGCGGTGGACACCGACGGCGATGGCGTGCCGGACTACCGCGACAACTGCCCGTTGCTGGCAAACCCCGTACAGGCCGATACCGACGACGACGGCGTAGGCGATGCCTGCGACGTATGTCCCGACAACCTCCCGGGCGATCTGGTGGACCCGGACGGCTGCCACCGAGCAGACTGGGATGAGGACAGCGACGTTGATATGGATGACTTCCGGTGGATGCAGATCTGCTTCGATCCCGGGCAGACCGCAACACAGGAATGTGATGAGTGCTTCGATCTGAATGACGACGATTACGTGGACGTGGATGACTACCCCGGTTTCGTCAACTCGTTCACCGGTCCGCGATAATCGAGCGAAATCTGATTGTGTGGGCGACAACGGGTTTCGGACGTGCTTCACCTCGGGTCTGGTGAATCCCGAGGTGGAGTGACGTCATGGTACTGTGCCTGCGAAGTCCATCGACCTGACGCGGTCACGATGCGCGACGGCACGCGGGCGGGCACGTCACGATCCACGCGACGGCGAGCCCGCGGCCCGCACGGCCCGCCTCCGTGAGGGCATGTCGTTCCCTACAGCGTGATTACTTTGTCTGCCTTCTCCAGAACGGCCACGATGTCGTCCATCGAGCCGATCGTACCCACCTTCACCTTGTCCGGATGGGCGAAGCGGTCCACGCAAGTCCCGCAGGCGATCAGGTCGACGCCCCGATCGTGCAGGGCGGCCAGAACGGGCAGGAAGTCCGACCCCTCGAAAAGCACCTTGACCCCGCTGTTGTAGAAGACAATGGCCTCGAGCTTCCGAAACGCCGACGCCTTGCTGAGAAGCGTGTTGAGGATATCAAGGGCCAGGACGTCGTTGCCGTGGCCCATGCCGTTCCGATTGACGATGATTGCAGTCGTCATGGGGTTACCTTCTCCACGTGTCACGGAGAGCTCGCATTGAAGACCCGGTCGTCCCGACGCGGGGGATAAGCCTGCGATGATCGCCGGCGCGTCAGTTACCCCTCGGTCAAAGCATTAGCGAGCGATTCAACAACGTACGTTCCGGGCGCGTCAGCCAGGTGCAATTCAACGGTCTCACCGCAACGAGCACCCAGCACCGCCCGGGCCAGCGGGGCCTTGTAGTTCACGATCCCTTTCCCGGCATCGGCTTCCCAGGCGCTCAGGATGGTCAACCCCCGTCGGGCGCCGGTGCCGGTGCGGCGGAGGGTGACCCGGCTGCCGATGCCCACGCGGTCCCGGGGCACGTCCTGCGGTTCGAGCACACGGGCGATGCCGATCTCCGCATTCATCTGGGCCAGCCGGGCCCGGAGCAGGTCCCGCTCCTCCAGGGCGAACTTGTACTCCGAGTTCTCGGACAGGTCGCCGCGTTCGGCCGCCACGCCGATGGCTTTGGCGTTTGCCGCCATCTTGACGTTGACATGCTCGTGAATTTCCGCCTGCTTGGCGGCCATCCCGCCGGCGGTCACCCAGAGCACGTTCTCGTCGGCCCAGGGCTCGACTTTCGGCCGCGCAGAGATGTCCGGGAACCGCTCGGTGATCAGCTTGAGCAGGTCCTCCTTGACCGCCCGGCCCAACTCGTCCAGCCGCTTGATCTGCGTGTTCACCGCCGACGCCGTGCCCGGGTCCATCGTGTCGAGGCAGCTTCGGAACCGTTGGCACTTCCTTGCCGACAGGGCCGCGCGGACCTGCGTCTTGATCGCCCGGACCGTCGCGCGATCGATCTTGTCGTTCCGCCGCAACTCCGCCAGCATCGACAGGATGCGGTGCAACAGATCCGGCGGCGTCACCGAACGCATGACCTCCGGCCGACTGGGACCGTTCCAAAGCCAGAACAATGCGCCGAAGTGCGCAACCGGTTCAGCAACAATCTCCTGTACCAGCTCGTCGAGCTCCTCAGCGCTGACGCCGAGGTCCACAAGGCGGGACGCAATGGCGTCGCACACCGAGACGGGTGCCACCCGCAGCAACTGGGCCAGCTGGTCGGCCAGACCTTCAGGACGGGCCTGTTCCAGACACGTCAACGCGGCTATCCAAAGATCGGGAACCTCGACGGCTCGGATCAGGTCGACCGGATCGGCAGCGGCGGCCAGCAGCTCGACGGGCCTGAGGTCGGCATCGCCGTCGCCGCTCGCCTGCCGTGCTCGGGCCGCCACCAGCAGCGTCTCGAGGGCCAGCTTGTTGCCGATGGCCTGCTGGCGGTCCGCCCTGGCCTCCAGCGTGTCGGCCATCTGCCGGAGCAGGCCGGCGGCCGGAGCGGTCTTGCGGGCCCGGCATTCGCGCAGGTACTCCTGAAGGATCTTGAGGCTGCTCGCCGAATCGTGCGTCCGGTCGAACGCGGTGAGAATCTCCTGTTCCAACGTGTCCGCATTGGGATCGTAGACGATAACGAATGGGCTCCGCCCCTCGATGCGGATGTCCGGAGCACGCTTGAGCCGCGCCCGCGCCCGGGACCACCACTTCGCCCAGCGATCCGAGGGCATGAAGCGCGACGTCAGAAGCTCCTCCAGGGAGTCACCGGTCATCCGGCCTCCGTGCGCCCTGACGATACTCGTCACAACCGGGACCGGATCCTTCTCCAGCAGAGCCTCCAGCCGATCCGGGGAAAAACACGACAGCACGCGGTAGTCATCAGGATCGGCCAGCGTGTAGTCGTCGGCCAGTTGCGTCGGGTCGAGCTCATCAGTGTCCTGCGCCGTCATCACGGTGACCCGCCACGTCTGCGGGTCGATGCGCTCCACGCGAGCCGCCGAATCGTCGTGCCGCCCCACCAGATACGTTCCGGGCGTCAGCGACAGGCAGACGCCAAGCGTCCGCAGAGCCCGCCGCGGCGTACGAGCGCCGGCCAGGCCCACTTCGTCCAGCAGGCGATCAATGTTCGGGCGATCAGCGTAGGCGCCGCGGTACAGGTCGGCCACCAGGTCACGGACCTCCTCACATTCGCCAACCGCCGTCAGCATCATCCCACCAAGCGGCAGGACGTCGGCCGGCTCGTAACCCTCGCGCAGCGATTCCAGGGCCGCCCAGGCCAACTCGCCCGCAATCCGCGCGTGGCCTTCTTCGACAAGGGCTTCAAGAACGGCAACGCGCTCGGTCCAGTGTTGTGGCGCAGACTGCCCCTCGGCCAGAGCCGCCATCCACTCTTGCTCGACGGTCCTGACATTGCCGCTGCCGATCAGCTGTAACAGGGCTTGAACCTCCATGATCCCTCTGAACCTGCGGGGCCTTACGGGTTCGGGCAAAACGGTTTATCATTGCATGTTTGCCCCTCGTTGTCGAGGATGACCGCACACCACGCGCAACCCGCGTCCGTCGGGAAGGTAACGTGTCCATCGACCCGCAAGCGATCACGACGCTCAAACGCCGAGACCCGACTCTCGGGCGGATCATCGATCGTGTCGGGCCATGCACACTCAGGCCACAGAAGCCCTATTTCGCCGCCCTGTGTGAGGCGATCATCGCCCAGCAGCTGTCGATAAAGGCGGCAGCGACCATCTACCGGCGTTTCCGCGGGCTGTTCCACGGCAGGACGCCGACGCCGGAACGACTCGGAGCCCTGTCCGACGCCGACCTGCAGGCCGTCGGGCTGTCCCGCCAGAAGATCGGCTACCTGCGCGACCTGGTGCGGAAGTTCGCCGACCGCACCGTCCCGTATTGGCGCCTCTCGACCCTGGACGAGAACACGGTGATCACCGCCCTGACGCAGGTTAAGGGCATCGGTGTCTGGACAGCGCAAATGTTCCTGATCTTCTCATTGAACCGGCCGGACGTTCTGCCGGTCGGTGACCTCGGTCTGCGCAAAGCGGTGGAGCTGTGGTACGAACTCGACGGGCTGCCCGCCGAGGCGGAACTCATCAAGATCGGGAAGTGCTGGCGACCCTACCGCACCGTCGCCACCTGGTACCTCTGGCAGAGTCTCGACAACCGGCCGCTCCGCAGTTAGCCCGACTTGACCGAAGGCAAGAGAAAGGCCGGGGCGCGTCCCGTGGCCGGACATCCGTTCCCGTTCACCGCCCGCCGCGCGGGCCCCGTTACACCGACCGCACCGGTCACGCCCGCCCCGACATCACCCGCTGCAACACGTTGTCGGCAGCGGACTCGCCGCGGTGCACACAGTCGGGAACGCCACCGCCGGCAAACGCGTTGCCCGCAGTGGCGGCGGGAGGGTACGCGCCGAGCAGCTCGTCGATGCGGCGGACGCGATCGAGGTGGCCCACCGGGAACTGGGCCATCGCCCGAGGCCACCGGTGGATCGTCCAGAACTGCGGCTCGCCCCTGACCCGGATCAGATCGCGCAGCTCCGACAGCACGCGGCGCACAACCTCGCGGTCGTCCATGTCGAACGCCCACGGGTTCAGCGCCCCGCCCACGAAGGCCCGGATCAGGGCCTTGCCCTCGGGCGCCCGGCCGGGGAACTTCACGTTCGCAAACGTGGCCCCGATCATCGCCATTTGTTCGACCGCGGGAACCACCAGGCCAAACGCATCCAGGCGATGGGCGATGTCCTGGCGATTGAACGCCAGGTTGACCGTGAGCGTGGACGCGTAGTTGATGTCCTGCATCTGCGCGGCCACATCCGGCGCCCCACGCCCGAGCATGTCGGCCAACGCGTACGCCGGCGCCGCGAGAACGACGCCGTCGGCGTCGATGCGGTCAACGCCCTCGACCTCGACCGACCACCGGCTCCCTCCAATGTGGGGCGACAGTCGTACGACCGGACAGCCGGTGCGCACGGTTCCGTCCGGCAGACGGCCCGCGACCGCGTCGACCAGCGACGCCATCCCCCGGCGCATGGTCACGAAGATGCTGTAGCGGGCCCCGCTGTCGGATGATGCGTTCTCACCCGCCGCCTTTTGTCCGGCCCGCATGCCGAGAATCAAGCTGCGGTGTCTCGCCTCGAGCTCCAGGAACCGCGGCATGGTCGCGCGCAGGCTCAGCGTGTTCGGATCAGACGCGTAAATACCGCTGACCAGCGGTTGGGCCACCCGCTCGAGGGCTTGCCGACCCAAGCGGCGGCGCACGAAATCGCCCAGACTTTGATCGCTGTCACGCGGACCCCGCGGCAGTACCAGGTCCATGGCCATCCGCAGTTTGCCCGGCCAGGAGAACAGCCGGGTCAGGGCGAACGGCCAGATCCGCGTCGGCGCCAGCAGCACGAACCCCTCGGGGATCGGATGCAGCTTACCCTTGCGGACGATGAACGCCCGGCGGTGCTTCTCGTTCGTCTGGATGACGGAATCGGCGATGCCAAGTCGGCGACACAGTGCGATGGCCCAGGGCTTGGCCGTAATGAAGGCGTCGGGACCACCTTCCAGCAGGAACCCGTCGCGCGTCTGAGTCTCGATGCTGCCGCCGACCGTGTCCTTCGCCTCCAGGAGCCGCACGTCCAGATCGAGCCCGCATTCGCGGCGGCGCTCGATGAGCCTCAGGGCCGCCGCCAACCCGGACATGCCGCCACCGATGATCACAATCCGTTTGGCCTCTTCTCGCGCGCTCAACGCTACCCCTTACCCGCTTGCAGGTAATCCGCAGATCAACTCCGACAGCATGCGGATGAAGCTCGCATGCGCGCCGACGGTCCCGGCCCGGGCGAAAACCATACCCCGTTGCTCGGCCACTCGGGCGGCCTCGACGTCCAGATCGTAAAGAACTTCCACGTGATCGCAAACGAACCCCGGGCATGCGATCAACACACCGCGATGGCCCCGATCCGCCAGCTCGGCGATCACTGTACAGATGTCCGGCTCAAGCCACGGCTCGTCCGGCGGCCCGGCGCGGCTCTGATAGGCGATCGACCAGTGCTTCCACGAGAGTTCCTGCACCACCTGCGCACACGTCGAGCGAATGCGGGCCACGTGCTCGTCAATGCCCGGTCCCCCCAGCGGCAGGCTGTGCGTGCTGAACACCAGCGGAGTGGTCCGTGGATCGACGATGCCGGCACTCTCGACCGCGTCCTTGATTCTGTCGGCCAGGGCCTGCACGTATAGCGGGTGGTCGTGCCAGGGCGGCACGGGAATCAACTCGGGCGCCTGCCCGTGCAGGGCCTCACACGCTGCGGACAGGCTCCGGTCATACTGCGACGAGGTATACCGGTCCCGATAGGGGCTGAGAACCACGGCGGCGACCCGGCGAAACCCGCGCCGGGCTATCTCGCGCACGGTGTCGGCCAACCATGGCGACCAACAGCGCATTCCGACCAACACCGGCATCGGGCGACCGTCCCGGGCCAGTCGCCGCTCCAGCGCCCGGGCCTGCTGCATCGTCAACTCCGTCAGCGGCGATCGGCCCCCCACGGCCTCGTAGTGCCGCACGACCTCCTCGATTCGATCCGCAGGCACCGGGCGCCCCCCAAGCACGCTGTGGATGAAGGGCCTGACTTCCGCCATCGACCCCGGACCGCCAAGGGCCATCAGCAGCACCGCATCCAACGACTGGTCCAACGCAGAACCTCCCAAACGGCACCGTGAGCACCGGCGATCGGCCACGCTCACGATCCGCCTAGGGAATGGTACTCGCTTTTGGAAGGTCTTTCAGCCCGGTGTCAGGCAACGAGGAGACAAAGAACCAGGGGACCTGCAAAGGGACCAAAGGAGGAGGCGGAACTGAAAGGGGCGAATCCGGAGCCGAACGTCAGGGCTTCTCGGCCTCGGACGATTCGGCCTTGATGCTCTGTCCTCTATTCTCAGCCGGCGGCGTCTGGCCGCCCGCGGTCGGGACTGAGAGCGTGATGCCGCATTGGCCGCACCGCACCTTCTTCCCCCGACAGGCGTCGGGGACTTGCAGAATCGCACGGCATCGCAGGTTCGGGCACAGTAAGGTCACGGGCATCGACGTACCCTCGGTCCAACCGGTCACCGCCGGGCGTGCACCACGGCTTCTCTCTATCGCCAGGATTCGTATCGTCACGCGAGGAAGTGGTCTTGACTCAGCCGGGATGGAGCAAACGGAAGACGTCCACGGGCGCGCGAAATCACGAGGTTATGGGAACTATGCGGACTCGCGGCGGCGGCGGGGACGCGTGTCGAAGAGTCGGACTTTCCCCGCAACCACGTCGTCGGTGACGACCCAACGTCCGCTTCCGCTCCGCTCGGGCAGGTCGTACATCGACTCGAGCATGATCTCCTCGGCGACTGAGCGCAGCGCGCGAGCCCCGGTCTTACGCTCCAACGCCTTGCTCGCAAGAGCGCGGAGAGCCGACTCCGTAAACTCCAACTCGCACCCCTCGAATTCGAAGAACTTCTGGTATTGGCGGACCAGAGCGTCCTTCGGCTCGGTCAGGATCCTGACCATGGCATCGACGTCGAGCGGATCCATCGTGGTGGCGACGGGCAGCCGGCCGATCAACTCGGGGATCATCCCATACTCGACCAGATCATCCGGCGACACCCGCCGAAGCACCTCCCCGATGTTCTCCAGGTCGACGCCGCCGCGCCCCCGGGCACTGTGGAAGCCCATGCTGCCACCCAGGCGCTTGCGGATGATGACGTCCAGGCCGACAAACGTGCCCCCGCAGATGAACAGGACGTTCGTGGTGTCCATCTGGATGTACTGCTGCTCGGGGTGCTTTCGACCTCCCTGGGGCGGGATGTTGGACACGGTCCCTTCCAACATCTTCAGCAGCGCCTGCTGCACGCCTTCCCCGGAGACGTCGCGAGTGATGCTCACGTTCGAGGTCGTTCGCCCGATCTTGTCGATCTCGTCGATGTAGATGATGCCTCGCTGGGCCGCTTCCAGGTCATAGTCGGCGTTCTGCAGCAGGCGGAGCAGGATGTTCTCCACGTCCTCGCCGACATACCCGGCCTCGGTAAGCGTCGTGGCGTCGCCGATGGCAAACGGGACATGCAGGATCCGAGCCAGCGTCCGGGCGATCAGGGTCTTGCCCGACCCGGTGGGCCCGATCAGCAGCACGTTCGACTTGTCCAACTCCACATCGCCCTTGACCAGCGTGTCCAGGTGAGCCAGCCGGCGATAATGGTTGTGAACGGCAACCGAGATGGCCTTCTTGGCGGGTTCCTGCCCGATGACGTAGTTGTCGAGAAACTCCTTGATCTCGCGCGGCTTGGGGATCGTCCCGAGCATCGTGCGGGTGCCGGCGGACTTCCGCACCTCCTGGCGGATGATGTTGTGGCAAAGCTCGACGCAGGACTTGCAGATGTAGACGTCCTTCGGGCCTTCGACCATGGGCCCGGTCTCGCGCTGGCCCTTGCCGCAGAAGCTGCACGTCGGCTGCCGCCGCTTCCGCCCGCCGCCGGATCCGCCTCGGTCCTGGGGCATGCGCCTGCCACTCCTTCAACAACGCGCGGTCGGCCGTTTCGGCTCCGCCGTCGTGTCGTATCGTCACGCCGGCGGGCACGCGATCAGCAAAAACCGGCCTGGATCAATCCCTCGTTTACCCGGTGCTCGGCCCATCGGTGCCGTCTGGCGCTCGACGGCCATCTCGAACGTCGGCCAGCAGGTTCGCCCGAAGGTGGTCAAACTCCGCTTCCGTCAGGTCACCCCGCTCCCGCAGCACCCGAAGGTCCTGCAGCGAGAACTCGGGCCCCGCCCCAACGTCGCCGCCTCGCACACGGGACCGATAGACGTACACGAACACTGCCAGCAGCAGGATCGCGCCCAGCAGCACCGCGACCCACAGGCCCACCTCCCACCACGGCGCGGTGGTTTCGCCTGACGCGGCCAACACCCGCCCGGCGCCGCGCGGCGACGCGATCGCAGCAGCGCAAGCCACCAATCCTGCCTCCCGTGATATGCTAATCAGCCCAACCGCCCGGATCAACATCGCACGGCGCCGTCCACAGGGCCCGCCCCCGGGCGGCGGAGGCTATAACTATCTGAAAAATATGACATTACGACCAGCAATCGCGTCCGCGGAGAGTCCCGCCGCATCGCGCTTCCGCCCCGCCGCTACCGATCGAAATTGACGGTCCGGGCGACCCGGTACGGGCGTTCGCCGCCGGCAACGTAGCGATTCCGGATCACCAGCTCACAGCCGACCCCCACGGACAGCACGATCACCGCCCCGACCGCCAGCACGACCGCCGGAAGGAACCAGAAACCGAGAAACCGGCTGAAACTCAACACCCATCGGTCCACGAGCCCCAGCAGGAACACACCCGCGGCCACGATCACCATATACTGGGCGATCTGGGCGAACAGGTGTGACGGGCGCGTCGGGTACTTCAGCAGGATCCGCACGAGCAGCAGGTCGGCGATGACCCGGGCGGTGCGGCTGAGGCCGTATTTGCTGACGCCGGCCGTACGTGGATGATGCTTGACCACCATTTCAGTCACTTTGCCGCGGGCACCCGCATACAGAATCAGGAAGCGGTGCATCTCGCCGAGCAACTCAGTGGGGTCGAGCGCATCCGCCCGATACGCCTTCAACGTGCATCCCAGGTCGTGGACGGGCACGCCGGCGATCCACCGCACGACGGCGTTGGCGAGCTTCGAGCACCAACGGCGAACCGCCGTGTCCCGGCGGTCCTTGCGCCACCCGCTGACACAGGCGAAACCCTGGTCCAACCGCTGCAGAAGCGGGGCGATATCGGATGGATCGTTCTGGCGATCGCCGTCCATCAGAACCAGGCGCATGCCGGTCGCGGCTTCGAGTCCCGCCCGGATGGCAACGGTCTGCCCGCGGTTGTCGGCAAAGTGAATGACCTTCACGCGAGGTCGATCGGCGGCGGCCCGGTCAAGGGCGGCGTCCGACCCGTCGGTGCTGCCGTCATTGACGAGGATCAGTTCGTACTCGCACCCGAGCTTGTCCACCTCGCCGACAACGTCATCGACCAGGGGCTGAACGTTGTCCACCTCGTCGTAGACGGGGACCACAATGGACAGCGACAGCTTCTTGTCAGTCCTCAGGTTGTCGGAAGGTGATTCACTTGCCATAGTGCTTCACGAAGCGGCCCGCTCCGCAAGGCGATCGCGATACTCGGCGGATCGCCGTTGGATCAGGATCAGGTTTCGAATGTAGATGAAACAACCAAGCCCCTGCCCGAGCATGAACACCGGGTCGAACCTACCCACCGCGTAGATGAACAGCGTGATTCCGCCGAGCAGCGAGAGGTACCAGAACGCCACCGGCACGTGAGATCGTTTCCGCCGCTCGCTGGCGATCCACTGAATCACGAACCGGGCGAAGAACAACGCCTGGGCCCCGAACCCGAATATCACCCACGGATTCCGCAGCGTTTTCTTCACGCGATAGAAGACCACGTGCGGGTCCGATTGCAGCTCCCTGATCACTTGAACGAGCGTCGGGCGGCGATTGATCTCCTTCACCAGGTCCGTGTCCTTACGGACCAGGTCCATGGCCACCCGATCGTTCTTGAGCAGGTCAACGAGCTCCTGTCCTGATGGCACGTCGGTCGGTTCGGCGCCGGTGACCGCGCCGGTGTGCAACACGACCAGCACCCCGACGAGCCGTCCGCACCTCCCTCCCGTCAGCCGATGCCTGCACAATGTTTCGGCCCTCTCCACATGGGCGCACGTCAGACCGGGCACCAAGCCGGCCCGAAGTGCAACCCAGCGCGAAGGGCTGATTATGCCCGTCGCCGACTGTCAACGCAAGCGGAACCGACGCCTCGAGATACGCGCGCGGTCGCCCGCTGGACAACTCGCGCGGCCACGTTATGGTTGGCCTCCAGCGTTCGGATCGTACGCGGAGCCCGGTCGTGAAGCTGCGCAAGACCATTCATCGCTGGAACGTCAGTCCGCAACGGGCCGTTGCGATCCAAAAGGAGCTGGCAGGGCGGATCATCCGCCGGACAACACGGCGCCGCTTCCGTCTGGTGGCCGGCGCGGATCTGGCCTTCACACCGGACAAACAGTACTGCGTGGCGGGTATCGTCGTGTGGGACGTGCCCGGTCGGCGCGCAGTGGAACAGCAAACCGCCAGGCGCCGCGTGACGTTTCCTTACGTGCCGGGCCTTCTGTCGTTCCGCGAAGCACCGGCCGTGCTCGCCGCGATTCGTAAGCTTGTTCATGAGCCGGACGCGTTGATCCTCGACGGTCAAGGGTACGCCCATCCACGTCGGTTTGGCCTAGCCTGTCACGTCGGGTTGTTCGTGGAGCGCCCCAGTATCGGCTGTGCGAAGAGCCGACTGATCGGCACGCACGGCATCCCCGGCCGACACAAGGGGTCCATCACTCCACTGCGGGACGGCGACGAACAGATCGGGGCCGTCGTGCGCACCCGTGATGACGTCAAGCCCGTGTACGTCAGCATCGGTCACCGCATCGACCTGGACACCGCCGTGGATCTGGTCGTCTCATGCTGTACGGGCTTTCGCCTGCCCGAACCGACCCGATTGGCCGATCAGCTCGTCAGCCGGGCTCGGAACCTTCAAAACGCCTGACGGCGCATCTGGCTCGGTTCTTGCAGTGCGCCGTGAGGAGAGGTGGGTCTTTAGCGGGTGGAGGTCCCGCTCGGTGCGCACTTCGGTGACCCGGCTGCTTCGGCGTCCGGGCGCCGCACGAGCCTGGTCCGGCCCGAACCGGTCGTGGGGGCGGGTCAGCGCCGCCGGCCGTAACCGCTGCGAGTGCCGCCGCGAGATGATCCGTTCGCTGTTGCAGTCGCGGTCGACCCGGCTACACTGGACACGGCGGCCGACACGCGCCTCGTATGACTCGACCTCGGACGGCCGACCGCCAACGTGGCTGCCTGCCGCCTCGGGCAGGATGAGCACCCGTCACGTCGAGGAGGGTAGGACAATGAGGCTCCGGCTACTGCGCCCCACGTACGCCGTCCTGGCGACAGTTCCCCTCCTGTTCACAGCTTCTGGTGAAGCACTCGGCCAATCGACGGCTCCTCTGACGAGCGATCCCGGTTCCTCGGCCACGCTTACGTTGCATCTCGAGCTGGACACGTCCCTGGGAATGCTTTCCGGGTCGGATTCCGACACGGCGAATGCGACGGGGACGGGGATGATCACCGTGTTTCCGACATCGCCGCCGTTCGCGGACGTGCTGGTTCATTCAATGTCCGCGCAGATCGGGACCCTGGAGTTTCATTACCGCTTCGTGCTGATCGTCACGATCGACATCACCGTTTACGATCTGACGATCGAAGCGACGGATGCGTTCGCCGGACCGCTCGATGGGAACGGCGACGCGTTCTTCCCCGCCGCGCCAGTGCGGATCACCGGGTCGGCTCACGTCGTCTGCCCGTTCTTCGGTGTCGACCGGATCGACCCGATTGACACGAGCACGAACGGACCCGTGAGCCTGCGGGTCACTGAGGCAGGCGGAATCGTCATCCTCGACCAGATCGAACTGCCCGTGTTCGTATCGACGGCTGATCCCGGCTCGTTGCCGCCCGGGGTCACGTCGCAGGTGACGACCGTGGTCACGGACGCGGCCAACCTGGTCTACCGAGGCGCCTACGGCCCGTCACTGCTGGGCGATTGGAACGCCGACGGTGACGTAGACTTGGCGGACTACCAAGCGTTTGCCGGTTGCCACCTCGGGCCGACGATGTCGGTCGACGTGACCTGTACTCTTTTCGACTTCGACGGGGACGTCGACGTGGACGTCGGTGATTTCGCCGCGTTTCAGGCCGCATTCACCGGGCCGTAGGACACGAGGAGGACGCGGCAGGTTCGGACCCGTGCGTCCTTGCACCAAGGCAGTCAATCGCCGGGCCTGAACAGCCGCGTCTTGCCGCTGTCGAGCCACCTCGCCACGACACTCCGGGCGGGGACGCTGATCCCATCCCGTTCGAAGTCCTTCATGCTGAAGTTGGCGGTCAGCTCGATGCGGTCGTCGAACGTGGTCCGTTGAACAAGCCGGTCGGCCGTCAACCAGGCAAAGCCGGTCATGGGGGCAAATCCGACTTCACGATGAACCGGCGAGAAGAACTCGTAGTGCTTCACGATACGGTCACGATGCGTCTCGAACTCGTCCAGATTCAGGTGGTACAGCGGCGGGCATTGATACAGCATCTCCGTCAAGGCCACGGTTTCGCGGACGTTCGTGAACTTCACGCTGCTGCTGCCCCAGTGATGTGTCGAAACGAACGAGTCGTGGAACACGATCTCGTTCAGCGGCAGGCGGAACCGTGGATCATAGTGAAGATAGACGTACTCTTCCTTCAGGGGCACCGGCTGAACGAAGTTCCGCGGCCCGTCCGGCGGGTAGTATCCGCCAATGTAATACTCAGAGTCGCGGTTCTTCATGTCTGAGTCGCCCCAGCCGATCACCGGCGTGAACATCCCCTCCGCCACGTGGATCACGGGGGCGAAATACGAGCATCCCCCCTCCGATCCGATGACAACGCCGAACGCGTCTCGGATCCACGCCACGCGGTCCAGCCGGGCCGCCGCATCTTGCTCCTGTGTCGAGGGATGCAACGGAGAGTAATCGTCGAACACCTGTCCATACGCATCGCAATCGATGAAGTAATAGTTGTACGGCACGTTCCGCATGTTGTTCCGCACGCGGGCCTCCACGTACGGGCGGGCCGCGTGCGGGCTGAGAAGATGACCCAACTGCTTGAAACCCCCTCGTTTTTCCCCGTCCTCGCGCTCGATACCGCCGGTTTCGTAGAGCTTCTGATCGAACTGCGCCGTCGACCACGACGCGTCCGTGCCCTTCAACTTGGGGTCGTGAATGCTGTGAAACGAGTCGTACGTGCCGAACAGATACCCCATCTCGTTCGCCGCTCGTGCAACCTCAGGGTGCTTTTCGACGCCTTCCCATCCGGCCAGACACAGCCGCATCCGCTCCAGCCCGGCCTGCTTCAGCCGCCGCAGCATCTTCACGGAGGCACCGTTGCCCCAATCCCCGACGGGCAGAACGGCCTTGGGATAGGCCGCCCGCAAAAGCGAGCCGTTCAACCGGCAGAGCTGCTCCGTCGACAACTCATCCCGGTCTCTGGCAAGCAGCCGCCGCACGTCGTCCGGAACCGACACGCCTTGCCACGAGGGTGCGTCATAGAAGTCGCGTCGCTCCAAGAGGCGGCACAACTCGGTGCAGACTTCGGACTTGACGTACCTGTCGGGCCACTCCAGCGCCGAGATCTTTTCGACCTGCTTCCAGGATTCGGCGTTCATCAGCTCGTGAATCCGCCGACCGACCGAAGGCGCATCGGGCTCAGCCTGCTCGACGAGTGTCCTACAGAAGCCCTGCCACCCACGTGGCTTGATATCATGGTGGCTCAGGAGAGCGTCGCCCCACAAATAGGCGTGCGGCGCGCCAAGCAGCCAGGCCACCTTCGGCACTTGCCTGGCTTTCGTCGACATCGGCACGAACTTACCGCTCGCGAGCACCCAGCGGCGAAATTCCCTCGCCGGTTCAACGGGGGACATGCTCTTATTCAATCGGATGACAAACCCATACGCCCATTGATTCCTGCTTTTCGGAAAAGTGTGCGTGAATGCGGCCTGGAGGTTGCCGTCCTCGAATCGAAACCGGATCACGTTGTTGAAGCGATTCGTGGCGATGTAGGTCACCGAATATTCGGAACACTGCAGCCCCCAGAACGGCATGCACAGCTTGTCGAGCGTGTTCCATTCATCACCGGTCAGGAACGATCGCCAGCGCTCGTCGTCGAGTGGCACATAGCGCCCTTCCCAGTAAGGCCAGACCAGCGCCGTTACCGGGGGGCCCAGTTCCATCACCGGCCAGGTGAACTCTCCCGCCTTGTCCGAACGGATGTCCACCGCCAGTTCCGAACCCGTCAGCGCCACATGCACCGACACATGGCGTTCGGCCAGGCTCCAACGGGCCCGGTCCGTCGATTCATGAAGATCGTGGACCGCACCGAGATCGGCCTGACCGGCGGACAGCAGCATCGTCGCCGCGCCAGGCGGTTGCGTGGTGAATTGCATAGACGCCGGCCTGATGGCGATCGTCCACGCCTCGTTGTGTAGGAGGACCTCGCCCGTCGCTCCTGCGATGGCGGGTCGACACAGCCAACTCGCCGCGACGACAAGCATGAATCGCCCCGTCCGTGCCTTCTTTGAGAATATCGCGATCAATTCCCGGCTCCAGAAGGTCCGGCGCACGGACCGACAGGCAACCGCGCCGCCCGCCGCGGCAAGACGCTTGCAGGACCCGTGGTTCCCGTCCGAATGTCGACCTCCGGCGTCATTATCCGAGCGCTTGTGCGCGGGTCAAGTTGCCGTTGGCGCGCCCCCGACCGGACGACACGAAGCGCAGACGTTGACGCTTGCCCGGCTTTCTCAGAGGATGGAGAATCCGTGCTGCCGCAGCATCGGCGGAAGGTCTCAAGCGTACGCGCCGCGGAGTTGAACATGAACGCGTGGGAAGAGTTTTTCGATCAGTACGCGAATCGGTACGACCAGGAGCCGTACACCAAGAACACCGAGGCAGAGGTGGAGTTCATCGTCGAGCACGCGGCCCCGCCGACGGGCGGCGCGATTCTTGACATGGGTTGCGGAACCGGACGCCACAGTGTTGCCCTCGCGCAGCGCGGGTACCAGGTCACCGGCGTGGACCTTTCCCGCGGTATGCTTGCGATCGCAGCGCAACGTGCGCAGGCCGCGTCGGCTGCGGTCGAGTGGGTTCACGCGAATGCGGCGGATTTCGTCCGTCCCGATTCATTTGACGCCGTGATCTGTTTGTGCGAAGGCGCGATGTGCCTCCTGACCGACGACGAGAATCCCCTGGAGCGCGACATGGCCGTTCTGGCGAACATCAGGCGATCGCTGCGGTCCGGAGGCACGCTGATCCTGAACGTGCTGAACGCGTGCCGCGTGATACGGTCCTCGGAGGATCAGGCCGTCCGTGACGGGACGTTCGATCCTGAAAACCTGACCCATGTCACCGACGTGTCGCAGTGTCTGCCGGATGCACCGAACGCGCATCGTCTGCGCGAGCGCTACTACACCGCACCGGAGATTCGGCGCATGGTGCAAGCCGCCGGCATGACGGTCCGTGGCGTGTACGGCGGCACGGCCGGCAACTGAGGCCTGCGCCCGATCGAGCTTGACGAGTACGAACTGATGGTGATCGCGCAGCGATAGCGACCGGCCCACCTTGATGGGCGACCGGTGAGAAAAGAGATGCACGATAACCTGCCGTGCTGACGAGCGGTTCGCTATCTTGCCGTGCCGATGGGTTCGTCCATCACCGCGGGGTCCAGTGGCCCGACCACCAGGGATTCAACGTCCACCCGGCTTCCCCACGCCGGGCCGATCCCGACCGGCGAGACCACTTCCCGGTAATCGCCAACGCATCGGTAACGCTCTTCGCCGTCCACCAGAACCTGCATCCGCCGCGGTCCGATCCTCCAGATGATGTCGTGGAACTCGTTCTTCTCAACGGCTCCGGCGCTGCGAACGCCGGTTGCGGCTCCTGTCGCCGGGTCGTGTACGCGCAACTGGTCCGGCCGGACCTCCCAATTGAAGATCAGCTGACCTGTCCCAAAGTAGCCGTAGTACAATCGGATGTTGGCGGAATCCGTGCGCGCGCGGGCGCGGATCTCCAGCGGTGGACTGAACCGCTGTTCCGTCGCAAGCATGGGGCGGTCCGCCTCGCGTCGCGACTCCATCTGCCTCGCCCCGTCCGACCAGGCAACCTCCACCACGTTCATTGGCTGCATCGTCGGCACGAGGTTCTCCATCGTGACCGCTGCAGCGTTTTGTCGCGTGAACTGTGCCGGCTGGCCGTCCACCTTCACCGTCACGACGAACTCGCCGCTGTTATCGAAATGCCACACGTCGCTTACACCCAGTGACAGCCGTCCCCCGAACGGAATCTGCGACCGGAAACTCTCGCCGACGAGAAACTCACGCGTTTCTGCTTCTCCGTCGATGCGGCCGATCAAGGCACAGACCCGAGACTCGGGATCGTCGTTGTCGGGACCGCCGTTCGGTCCCCACGGCCCATAAGCCCAGTCGCCGACCGGCCGCTGGCACCCCTGGACATACCCTTCCGCCTGGATTTCAAGATACTGCCCTGCGCGCAGATCGAGCCCCGTCTGTGACCATTGGCGCAGCGGAGAGATACGGAGGCGACCATCGGGAAGCAGCATCGCCCATAGATCACCCGCCTCGCGATGGTCGTCAGGTTTGACCGGTCGAAGGAAGTCGCTCGAAGCGGTGGTCTGCCCTGCAAGACCGGCCGCGGCGGCACCTGCGGCACTCCAGATGTGGGATTGTATGGGACGGACGCCGTGCGGGATATGTTGTCCGCGCACCTCGAGCCCTGCCGCCCCGACGAGCAAGACCGGGATTACGAGCACGGCCGGAACCGTGCGTGCCCTGAACTGTCTCATGCGAGATCTCCTTCGCGATGTGTGATTCTGCGCGCGCCGCAGCCGATACGACACGGAGCCCACGCTGCCGGACCGCGCTACAATCCGTCTACGCCGCCGACCCCTCCCCGGTTCACTGCTCCATCGAAGTCTCTGGTCGATAGCGGCCACCAGGGTGACCGAGCGAGAGTTCGAAGTCTGTTCGCAGGCGGTCGTTCGTACGCGTTGCCGTCGCGTTCAGGCGGCGGATGGGCAACCGCAGGGCTGTCGGACCTTCAATCGACGGGCGTGCCGTGTGGAAGAGCCACTCGGGCGGTGTACCGTCTATGCTTTTCGCCCCAAGAGCACGAGTCGTCGGGCTTCGTGATCGTAGGGGGCATTGGCCAGCGAGCCATAGGCCTTCACGTCCTTGAACCCGACGTCGGCCAGGAGCGTCTTCAGGTCGGTCGCGGAGTAGAGGCGAAGTGCGAGTCGATGCTCGCACCGCCGGGCGCCGCTGAGGACGATCCAGCGGACGTCGAGCTTGCTCCAGTCCTGGGTCGCTCGTCGCTCTTCCAGCAGAATCGTTCCGTCCGGTTCCTCGTGCCAGTCCCGTTCGCGGTAGATCCGGGCGAGAATCTCCTTCCCCATGATGTCCATGAGGAACCGCCCGCCGGGCGCGAGGCTGTCGAATACGTTCTTTACGATGCGGCGGTCATCGGACGTGTCCTCGAAGTATCCGAACGTCGTCAGCAGGTTCACCGCAATGTCGAACGCGCCCTCACGGCGGAACTCCCGCATGTCGGCCCGGACCCATTCAGCCTCGAGGCCCCGCTCGGCCGCCTGCGACTTCGCCATCTCCAGATACCTGGCTGTCCGGTCGACGCCCGTTACTCGAAAACCGCGCCTGGCGAACTCCAGGCAGTGGCGACC
This sequence comes from Phycisphaerales bacterium, assembly GCA_020353195.1. Lineage (GTDB taxonomy): Bacteria > Planctomycetota > Phycisphaerae > UBA1845 > UBA1845 > JAFGJQ01. Next base: position 3,185,284 of record CP070691.1, read on the forward strand.
GCAACCGCAGCCCATATCGAGAAGGGCGGCCCCCGGCGCCGGAGCGAGCAGTTTGAGAATCTGCTCAACGTCGGTGGCGGCCTCCTCCATCCGCGCCTTTGTGAACAGAACCGGCGCGACCTCTTCCCAGAATGTGTCGTTCTCATACCACGCAGTCATCGTTGTATGTCTCCGTCACCGTTGGATCCGGCCCAAGCCGGGATCCGCAGGGAGGACGCTGATCGAGCGGCCAGCGCGCTGTCGGGACCTTACCGACGCCGGACAACAGTTTGTGTACGACCCCAGTGTACCTCCCCCTTCGCGCGGATTGTAGATCGTGATGAGCTGATGGAAGCCCGCCGCGGCAGGACGCGGGAGGTCAACCCGGCGGTGATGAGGCGGAAGCGGCGATCCTGCGCGCCTGCAGTTGTCCTGACGGTCTCCGTCTGCCCTGTTCCTTCAGCCTTTGGCGACGCGCCGTTCTTTGCGGGCTTGGGTGACTTGCCCGGTGGGAGTGTCTCTAGTGCCGCCGATGGCATTCCGGCAGTCGCACCCGTCACCCGCGCCGCACCAATCGTCGGGGCAACGGTTCCACACTCCGTGCCTAACCAGCACTAGTCGCAGCCTACCTCACGCGATTCGAAGTCCGGAGGGGCGGCGGCATCGTCGGCTTGCTCGACATGCGTCAGGCCGCCGTTGACATCGACATCTCCCAGCGCGATACGCGTTCCGGATGAGTCGAGGGCGTAGTACCGCATCACAGCCGGCACCCCGGTCAGGAACAGACCGTTGGTTTGCCAGAGGTCAGTACCTTCTTGCACAGGGTCGAGCAGGTAGCCAAGGGGATCGTACTCCGTACGGACGAATTCCCCCCCTGTTCGTTCCAGAGCCTGCCACGTCTCGATCGCAGCGACCTGATCTCCCCCGCGCTGGAACGTAATCGTGATCGCCACGGGAATCCCAAACGGGCCCTCGTTGGGCTCCACATCGATTTCTGCGTCGACGTCCCACCCGTCGATGCCACGCATC
>CP070691.1:3186391-3189902 GCA_020353195.1 Phycisphaerales bacterium
GGGGTTGACCAGGGCGCTGATGACGGGGCCGCACCAAGGGGCGCCACCCGGCGCACCGGGTTCTGTGGTTTCGGTGCCGGCATGATCTTGGCCTGTTTGCCGCTGTTGGCGATCTGGAAACTGCGCCGGAAGTTCTGAGCATACGTAATCAAGAGCGACAGGGACAACAGTAGCGCGCGCCAAGGTGTCACCCATTAGCCTCCCCTCTACCACTCTTCCTGGTCGTTCGTGAGGGGGCGGGGAGTGCATCGTGGTCAGCGGGCCGACTTCTTTGTCAGGCCGTTGGGCGGCGCCCGTCGGCGATCGGATCTTCTTGGCATCCCGTGATTGAATCGGTTCTGTCGCAGTTTCTCATGTTCCATCTCCGAGCACCACTCGAGAAAAAGCGGTGCTTAAAACACGGCCACACCACGTCGAAACACACCGTCCCCATCGGGGTCGGAAGAAACGTCATCCGGCACGCCAAGTATGCAGCGTTCCAGATGGCCGAAGTGGCGGTGTCGCGTGAGTTGTTCGCCCCGGTTGTGGACCGTATCCGTCAATTCGGCGTGAGGCCTTTGCCGGTGCAACGCGGTTGAGCGTCTCGATGGGGCAAAGGGCGTGACGATGCCGGACTCGGGATGGCTGGTATTCCGCCGCGTTACGGGGAGACGCACGCCGCTGCGTTCCGACGAGGAGGAGCAAACCGGATCTGGCGTACAGAGGCCGGAGGTCCTGTCAGCCTGTCCGCTCGTCTTGGAATTGGCCCGTTGAGCCGGTAGCATGGCGGTTTCGGGCCTGGCAATCGGGGAATCCGAGTTCTGAGCGGGCAGGAGTCTCGGCGGAGTCCGCTATTGGCATTCGGATCGAGAGACTGGATCCGGAAGGATGATGATCGAACGTCTGGTAAGCGCTGGCGAATGAGAGATGCCCGCTAAACGGGAACTTTCTGTTAAGGAGAGCACGCGATGACGACGACACGGAATTTCACGCAAGGTTGGCCGACGTGGCTGCTTGGCCTGTGCGCGATGTTGCCAGCCGTGGGTTGCCGGTTTGACTCGAGCGGTGTGGCCCCGGCCGGTTTCCTAGTCTACTGCGATGCAGAGGTATGGGATTGCCCGAAAACCACAACCGCGCCCAACTTCACCTTGAGCGGGTCCAACGCGAACATCAGCAGCTATCTCAAGCGGCACGATTTCTGGGGCGTGAAGAATGCGGCCTATCAGGCCTACTGGAACCGACCGATCTTCGTCATTAACCCGGGCCCCGACGCGCTCCGCGGATCCACGCTGGTCATGACGGGAGCCACTGAGTGGAACGTCAACGACCCGACGTTCATGACCGTGACCCTGAACGAGGAGGTCGCCGGGATCTACGTGGCGTACGATTCCCGTGCGAACCCGAAGCCGTCGTGGCTGTTGGATACGAGCAAGTACCAGAAGCTGACGAAACCCGTAGTCGTTACCATCACGGATCACACGAAATCGCCGCCGGAGCACCTCGGTCTCGACGTCTACCTGGCCAAGAACGTGACGGCGAACGGCGCAACGCTGTCACTGCCCGGTAACAGTCACGGCGGGCCAGGTTGGCAGGCGGTGACCGTCGGCGATCCGGCGATGTACCTCGTGTTCGTCGCGCCGAAGCCGCAGCCCAACTGCGCGATTGGCAAGTACAAGAAGCCGTATCATCTGGATGACTGTTACACTGCCGGGTCGGACGAGGAGGCGCAAGCGTTGGCTGCCGCCGTGACTGCCGCGACCGCCGGGTGCGAGTCGGCGAATCCTAACGACGTCTGCAAGACACCCGTATGCACCACTGCAGGCTGGGAGCCGATCTGTGAATCCAACGGCGGCGTCACCGGGTGCACATTCTGTCGCGTCATCGACGGCGGTTTCGAGCACAACTCAGAGGTTGTCTTCCTGCCCGCCTCTTGCTCTGCCAGCGGTACGGTAGCCGGCAGCAGCTTCAACAGCGCGATCAGCGGGCAGCTGCTCTTCGAGTATGTGACCGATGCGCTGGGCGCCATGGACGTGATGCGTATCAACCGGATGGGCCTTAACGTGGAATCGTTCGGCACCGAACTCGGGGAGTTCACCGAGGTCAAAGTGGCTTTGAGAGCAATGACAGCAGCCAAGTGTCAGGACAGCCCGGCTCCGGTGGCCACACCGTGCGGGTGGTATCAGATTCCGACGGGCGAGTTCTGGTGTCTGGAAAGCTGCCGGGTCGACGGAGACCCGGTGGCGTTTTCTTCGAACAGCGACGCGCCAATCGACATCTATCTGGATCCGGTCACGCACACGTTTTCGATCACTGGGCATCTGCAGAGCACCGCGACGGTGGACGGCGAGGAATTCGAAATCGACATCACGCTCGACCTGACGGGCGAAGTGGTCAACTACGCCCCGAACGCGGCGGCCGGTTTCGAGGGTGACGACGTGGCCGAGTGCTTGGATCAAGCCAATGAATCAGCCATCTACCTGTACGCCGGTGGATCGTTCGATGTCGACGATGGGGCGCTGCCCGGCAGCAGCTTCAACTGGTACGAGGACTACGGGCTGGTGACGGAGACATACTGGGGCAGTGGAGAGACGGTAACCATCGGAGCCAGCCAGCTCGGCTACGGCGAGCATAGCGTCACGCTGGTGGTCACTGACAGCCAGGGTGTTCTGGCCACTGATACCATCACCGTCAGCGTCGCCGACACGACTCCGCCGGATCTGGTCGTGCCTGACGACGTCGAGGTGTTCACGACGGCCCCGCTTCCGATCCTGGTCAGCATCGGCGAGGCCTCCGCGTCCGACGTGTGTCTGCCTCTTGTGGATGACGCGATCAGCAACGACGCCCCGGCTGATTCGCGCTTTGGCGCCGGCGAGACCACGGTGACCTGGAGCGCGGACGACGGCAGAGGCAATGTCGCCACCGAGACTCAAAGCGTGCTGGTCAATTCGGTCAGCGGTCCCACTTCGCTGATTGACGCGATCCGTCAGGGCATTGTCCAGCTCCAGGAGGCTATCGACCAGAGCCAGGCGGACATCTCCCAGTGCAGCCCCGCGGAAGAGTGCCCGGTCGATCTGGGAGCGCTGGTCGTGATGATCGAGGAGCTCATCGGCACGACCCACGAAGCCGCGGAACAAGGTGATGAAGGGACCGACGCGTACGCTCCGCTTCTTGAGAGTCTCGAGGTGGCGAGGATGCACATCGTGGAAGCGAGCGCCGCACTCGAGGAATCCAATGCCGTCGGGGAGGCAGACCCGGCGCTCATGATGCGCGAGCAGGCCATCGACCATCTGATGGCTGCCGGCGAAGCGCTGGATGACTCCGCGCAGCAAGTGGAGTCGCTGGAAGGAGAGCCGGGGCCAATCGACGGTGACGAGCCTGCGGACGACGGCGAGGGGGTTGACCAGGGCGCTGATGACGGGGCCGCACCAAGGGGCGCCACCCGGCGCACCGGGTTCTGTGGTTTCGGTGCCGGCATGATCTTGGCCTGTTTGCCGCTGTTGGCGATCTGGAAACTGCGCCGGAAGTTCTGAGC
>CP070691.1:3190002-3195957 GCA_020353195.1 Phycisphaerales bacterium
CGTCGTTGGTAATCGCGTTCTCCGGTAGAGGCAAACACTTGTCCGAGGCGTAGGCCTCGCCAATGCTGACAAGGGTCGGAAGCGGGGCCGCCGTGAATATCTGTACGTCTTCGGGCTCTTCCAGCACCGGCGGGGTCGTGTCCGCCACTTTTACCACGAGGGTGTCCGTGTCCAGAACCCCCTGGCTGTCGGTGACCACGAGCGTGACGTTGTGCTCGCCGTAGCCCAGCTGCCCGATGCCGATGGTCACGGTCTCCCCCGTGCCCCAGTGCGTCTCCGTTACCAGCCCGTAGTCCTCGTACCACTCGAAGCTGCTGCCCGGCAGCGTCCCGTCGTCGACGTCGAACGAATCCCCGGCGTACAGATAAATGGCCGACTCGTTGGTCTCGTCGGAGCACTCGGCGAAGTCATCCCCTTCGTACCCCGCCGCTGCACTGGGAGCATAGTTGACCACGTCGCCGGTCAGATTGAGCGTCACGTCGATGTCGAAGTTATCGCCGTCCACCGTCACGGTGCCCTGCACGCTGCCCGTGAACGTGAATTGGTGCGTAACCGGGTCCAGATGGATGTCGATCACGTCGTTACTGATGGACGTGAACGCCACCGGGTCTCCGTCGATCCGGCAGCTTTCCAGGCACACAAACTGGCCCGTCGGGATCTGATACCACTCGCAGGGGGTGGCCACCGGCGCCGGGTCGTCCTGACACTCGGCGGCCGTCGGCTCCAACAGGGCCACCTTGATCTCGGTGAAGTCACCTACTTCGGTCTCGAATGACGCGACGTCGAGGCCCATCCGGTTGACCCACATCACCTCCATGGCGCCCAGCTCGTTGGTCTCGTAGTCGAACAGCAACTCACCGCTGATCGAGCTGTTGAAGCCGCTGTCCGCGACCGCCCCGCTCGCCGACGAGTTGCTGGATGAGAAGTCGACCTCCGAGTTGTGCTCGAAGGCACCGTCGATAACGCGAGAGCCCGGCACTGGCCATTTGCTCGTGTCACATGTCGGGACCCAGCCCGCGTTCGTGCATGTCGGCGGCTGGCAGACGTCGTTGGGATACGCCGCCTGGCACGCCGCGGTGGCGGCGCTCTTCGCGTCGGCCGTGGCCTGCGTCTCCTCGTCCGCGTCGTATGAGTAGCAGCCGTCCGAGTGCAGTGTGGTCTTCTTCTTGCCCTTGGTGCAATCCAGTTTCGGCTTGGGCTTGACAAACACCACGTACATCGCCGGATTGCCCTGAGTCACATTCGACCACCCTGCGCCGCCGAAGCTGTTCCCCGGCAGCGCGAGTACCGCGTCCTTGGCGGTGACGCCCTTCGCTAGGTACACGTCGAGCTTCAGGTGCTCCGGCGGTGACTTCGTGTGATCCGGCATGGTGATCGACATCGCCTTGCTCAGCTTCTGATACTTGCTCGTGTCCAGCAGCCACGACGGCTTCGGGTTCGCCCGCGAGTCGTACGCTACGTAGATCCCCGCAACGTCCTCGTTCAGCTTGATGGTCATGAACGTCGCGTCCTGGACGTCCCAGTCGGCGCCGCCCGTCATGACCATCGTGGAACCGGGCAGCTGCTCCGGCCCCGGGTTAACCACATAGATTGGTGGGTGCCAGTACACCTGATAGGCCGCGTCCTTGACCTTCCAGAAGTTGTTTCGCTTAATGTAATTGCTGATACTCGCGTGAGGCCCACTCAACGTGAAGTCCGGCGGCGTGACCGTCTTCGGGCAATCCCAGACCTCCACGTCGCAGAACATCCAGAATCCGCCCGGGGCCAGACCGCCCCAGTCAGGAACACAGCCCGTCACGACCAGGATCATCCCCAAACACACCAGGTACGCGGCAGCGCAGCACCTCGAGCTCTGTCGTGTTGACCTCATCACACTTTCCTTCCGCTAAGTTTTGACAGGATTGTTCGTCTACCCGGCCCTCGGGCATCACCCTACCAAAAAAAGCCTGCCGCCTCAAGCGACAACTGATTTTTTCTCCGCGATTCGTGCCTGTCCGGCGGCTCCATCGTGATAACTCCTGCGCCGGGGTGCCTCCGAAACAACGACTGCCGCCCCTCTCCGCGCAGCGTAAGTCGTGGCGCCATACGAAGCGCCGACCTCTGGTTCGGTCTCCGTGTCCGCCTTTCTGTACGCGCAACGGTGGGAATCAAGACCAGTGGATGCGCTCCGGGATCGCTGCGAACAGCTTGCGCCGTAGCGCCGCTTCGGCCATCTGGAACGTCACGTGCCTCGCAGCCTGAACTGATTTGGCCGCTATCCTCATCCGTTTCGTCCGAGAAGGAGACAAGTCCGAGTCACTCGGGTGGGCATTCGATTCACCGCTTCTCCCCTCCTCGCGCCCCCAGCATCCGCTGGCCGAAAAGGATGAGCAACAGACACGTGGCGGTGACCAGCCATCCCGAGGCAAGGCGTTCGAAGAGATTGACCGGCCTGCGCTCGACGTGGCGGTCGACAACGGTCACGGCGTCAGGGTCGACCGGTGACGTACGGTTGGCGCTGATGGCCTTGAGACGAGCCTGCGTCGATTCGATGTCGGCGCGAAGCCTCTCCAAGCGGCGGGCCTTCTCGTCGGCGGTGAACCGCCGCTGCAGAAAAGCGTCCACGTTCGGAGCAGCTTGCGTCAGTTCGTCCTGCGCTTCAAGCATCAGGTCCGCGACCGCATCCGCCTGCGGGCGCAGTCGATCGATCTCTTGCTGCAGGTCGGCCATTCGCTGCCGGCGCTGTTCCACAGCCCGCTGGTAGGTTTCATCCTGCAACCGCCGGTCGATATCACGGATGCGGGCTTGGCTCCGCCCGTGCAAGCCGCGCGCTGACCGCATGGCGGCGTCCAGACGGGGGTTGTTGATCGTCTTGACGTCCGACGCGGTGAACTGAAACCTCCGCTCCGCGCTGCAGAGCTTGTGAAATCGGCGCGTGGCAATCGAGATCAGCTCGTGGTGCCTGGCCGCGTTATGCGGCTCGGCCGCGAGCGCGTTCACCTGGGCCTTCATGGCCGACCGTGGTTCCACGAGGGCGAACAGAACGTCGCCGAGCAAGCGCGACAACCGCTCCTGCGTCTCGATCAGCCCGGCAGACTGGGGGTCCGGAACGCTCTCACGAAGGGCGGTGAACTCGCGCTCCCAACTGCCGACGAACTGCGTTAAGGCCCGTTGGTAGTCCCCCGCCGCCTCGACGAGCTTCTCCGCCGCAAGGCGATGCGGACCCGAGGCGGATTCGGCTGCCTTGGCGTCACCGACGCGGTGAAGCGCGTCGGCTGCCGCCGTGAGTTCGCCCAGCGGCTCCGATGACGCGTCCTGGACCTCGCCCAGCCGCGCCTTGACCTCCGTCAGATGCAGCGTCAGGGTCTTGAGATCCTGGGTCAATTCAACGTCCGCTTCCAGGGCGGCCCGGCGGACGTCGGGATCGACCCGCACCGTGCGGGGAATCGGCGTACGCCGCAGAGCATCCAGACGCGACGTGACCTCGTCGAGAGCACGACGGACATCTGTGTAATCGGCCCGCCGCGTGTTCAACAGCTCGGTGGCCGCCTCGCGGTGTCGGACCGGATCCGGCTCGCCGCCGGTGCTCCGGTCACCTGCCTCTTCGCCTTGGCCCTGCAACACCTGAACTTGGCGCCGCATCTGCTTCAAACGCTGGGACAGGATCATCTCCGCCTCACCGCGAGTGGTAAGGGCGGCACGGGCTACACTCCGCAGATGATAGTGATACGACCGGATGAACCGGTCCAGTTCCGCCGCCCCGCCCTCGATCGATGACGACAGGAACGTGTATCGCACCGTGCCGCGTTCGGCATGCGTCCACACCGTCCAGTCGGACGTCGCCTCGAAGTCGCTGCCCCGCTGGCTCCGGAACGGCAGGAGGTTCTCGAGCAACGCGTGGCGGTAAGTGCTCAACGCGGCCCCGTTGCCCTTGCCGCCGGCGATGCTGAACTCCACCGTGCACCGGTACCGGAAGTCCCCGGAGAGCACGGTGGCGACGCCGGCGCTCACCGCCGCGACCGCCAATCCGAGCGAGACCGCGCGGCGGCTACCGCGGGCGGTCTGACCTGCGCGACCTGCCTGGCTACGCGGCACCGGACCTCGATGGCCCGGCAAGCCCGGACGCGAGTCAGGCGTGGGAACGTTCGGAGGCGCTGCCGGCGGCTCCATGATGCAGGCTAGCCTTTCTTCATCGTGTGGTCGCAGACGGTATCGTGTTCACAGGTTGCCGAGCAAGGCTTGGATGCTCTGCGTGTCTCGAGGTTCAAGTGTCCATCCAACGGCACCGGTGTTTTCATCCACCTGTGAGAGGCGCGTGGCTCCGAAAACCGCGCTCGTGACGCCCGGATGGTTCGCCGCCCAGTTCAGGGCGATTTGCGCGACCGTTCTGTCAGACGCCCGCGCGATCTCCTGCAGCTTGCCCACGAAGTCGAGGTTCCTGGCGAATCGCGAGCCGGTAAACTCCGGATCTTTCGCACGCAGACCGCTGATCCTGCTGCCGCCGTGAAATTCGCCGGCCAAGAGCCCCAACGCCAGCGGGCTGTGGGCCAGCACCGCGATGTTATGCTCCTGGCAGTATGGCACCAGGTCCGTGGCGGCGCGGCGGGTCAGCAGGGAAAACGCCAGTTGCACGCTGTGGATCGGCCCGAATTCCAACGCGGCCGCGATCTGCTCGCACCCGAAGTCGCACAGGCCGATGGCCCGAATCCGGCCTTCCTGCCGCAGGCTGACCATCGCCTCCATCGTCTCCCGGATCGGGGTCGACGGGTCCGAGCAGTGGCATTGATACAGGTCGATGTAGTCGGTGTGTAAGCGACGCAGACTGGCTTCGCATTCGGCGCGTATGCTGTCCTTCGTCAGGCACCGACGGCGAGTCCCGTTGCCTTCCTCCGCGACCATCCCGCATTTCGTGGCAATGACCACTTGGTGGCGACGGGCCCGAACGGCCCGACCGACGATCGTCTCGCTGTGCCCGTTCCCATAGCTCGGCGCGGTGTCGACCAGATTGATGCCGGAGTCAAGGGCCCGGTTGATCGCCGCGATCGACTCGTTGTCGTCGACCGCCCCCCAATCCGCAACGTCCCCCCCCAACGCCCGCGTGCCCAGCCCGAGCGCGGAGACGTTGATGCCACTTGTGCCAAGTTGTCGCGTCAGCATGAATGTAGGCCGTTGTCGCCAATCCGCGGGCGCCGCGCAAACCACGCATTCTAGCCCCTGGCAGCCGGCTTCTCAATACTGGCGCGCGGGCAGCCGGGACGGGGTGCCGGCCGACGTGGCGGAGGAAACCGACCGAGCCGCGCAAGATCCGGTTGAGCGGCGCGCCGATGCGCACCGGCGCGCCGGAAGAGGGCGGGAGTCGCTGACGACGCGAGGATTGCAGTGCCACTGTAAGGGGGACGTCGGGCGTCGGCGTGCGGGGCGCAGGGGGCAATTTTAGCGTTTGACACATCCGGGGTGATGCTTATACTAGCGAGGCTCTAGGTATTGGTGCGCCGTTAACTTACGCCCTTGGCTGTGGTTGGCGGCTGCGGCGGCAGCAGGGTGCGGGGAGCGTATAGATATAATGTCGACGCGCACGGCAGGGTCGTGGCGGCGCGGGGGAAATTAGTTTGCGCCCCGCTTGCCTCTTTCGGTCTCGCTAGGGGCGAGGCTTCTGTAGCTCAGTGGTAGAGCGCGTCCTTGGTAAGGACGAGGTCCTGGGTTCAAGTCCCAGCAGAAGCGCGTCGGTGAGCGACTGCCTGAAGCAACGCAGCGGGAGGTACATCTCGGGCAAGACGCCGGGACACCGCCGCGATCGGAAGTCCGACTGACGCGGGCTCGACAGGGCGACGGTCAATGGGCTCGGCAACGGTAGCCCCGGCGCGACACACCGGCGCGCCGGGATTCGACGCTTGTGACCATAGTCGATGCATAGCACGATGAAGAGTGGAGGATTCAACAGCTATGGCTAAGGAAGTATTCGAGCGAACGAAGCCG
>CP070691.1:3196057-3215793 GCA_020353195.1 Phycisphaerales bacterium
AGGGCCAGCCAGAGATCGTCGCGCGTGCGTGTGGGGGCCTCGATCGCGGTGAGCGCCGTCAAGGCGTAAGGGTGACCGGCACGCGGCAACGCGTTGAGACCCGGACGCGACCCGTGTGTGTCACTGCCGCCGACCAGGCCGAGATGCCGCCCAGCACACAGCGCGTCACGGACGAAGTTACCTGGCTCTGTTTCGGGCAGCGGGTATCGGTCGTAGGGCGTCTCCGAACTGCCCCAATCCGAGAAGACCTCCGCCAGTCGCTCGAACCGCTGATCATGCAGCGACCAGTCGGTTCCGAAGAACGTCGCGTGCGGCAGCCCGGTGTGATGTGGAATCGCGATCACCTCGCGTCCGCCAAGCAACCGCCACAACTCTCCGACGCTCGGTGTGTGCCTCCAATCCGGCTCCCAGGGTGTCAGCGGCTCGTCCACTCGGCGGAAGATGAGGTTCTTGTGGTCCGGGCGCCCTCGCGCCGGCGCAGAACGCACAGGTCCGCCCGCCCACTCGAACGCGAAGAACGGAACGAATCGGCCCGGCGCGTACCAGGCCCGCGCCAGTTCGCGCAGCCGTGCGATCTTCTGATCGTCGAGCGCCCAGTTGTGATCGGTCAGCGCGATCGCGTCGAGCTTCGCTACGTCGCGCGCCCAGCGATAGTATTCCTCGGGTGCGCGGGCCCCGTCGCTGAGCGTGGAGTGGCCGTGCAGGTCGGCCCAGTGCAGCCGAAGCGCCGGCTCCTTTTCGCTTGCCAGCACCGGCAGGCCGCTCGGCAGGACCTGCCCGTCGGGATCTCGCACCGTAAACAGGAAGTAACCCGGCTCGTCCAACGTGAACGGAGTGGCGGCACGATAGATGCCCGTCTTCACGCGCTGAAGAGGGATCTCGCGCGCAGCGGCACCGTCGCATTCGTTCGGCAGGCACGGTCCCTCGCACGTCAGCACGGGCAGATCGGGCATCGACGCCGGCTCGCCGTCACGCCCGAGCGACACGACCTGCAGATCCAGCGACGCGCCCGCGCGCACGCGGCTGGGCCCCGTGATCGCCAGCTGCGGATCAAGCGTGTCCGGATAGGCGAGACTTCTGTAGAACTCCTCGCCCGCGCACACGGCCGTGCAGAGGAGCACCGCAACGAACGAACGAATCGAGACCGCCGGACTTCGTGAGTGCATGACCTGGTCTCCGCCATGAAATGACTATCGCGTCTGTTCCATCGTCAGCCGCGCCACCGGGATGCACGAAGGTTGGAGTATCGCAATCCTCCGGGGGACGCGTCAAGGACGCGATTCGGCGCACAGACCCGTGTCTGCATGGAACGGCCTGAGGTACAAGCGACAGCGGCAATCGCCCGTTCGAATCTCCATCGGCTGTCGCTCGGGTCTCAGATGGAAGTTTGCCGCCTACCGAACCGCTCGCGTTGGACGGAACCACTAAGGAAGCTTGTTCCCTTTTTCCTTCTCTTCTTTCGGATCGCCGCCTTCGTGGCGCCGGGCCAGAAGCTGTTTGACCTCGTAGGCACGGTCCTCGGTCAAGGGGTAGTTGGACAGCAGGAAATAGCCCAGGCCGCAAAGCAGCGCCGGCAAGCCGATTTCCCAGAAGCGCAGCCAGAACAGTGTGTTGGCGCTCTGGTGCAGGATCTTCTCGTCGAAGCCGGTCGATTCCAGGAGAATTCCCGCGACCAGATAGGCCGACGAGACCGCGAACTTCATCCACCAGCTATACACCGCCGAGTAGTTGCCCTCGCGGCGCACGCCGTTCTCAAGTTCGTCTTCATCGCAGATGTCGGCGATCATGGCGCCGGCCATCGTGAAGAGCACGAGCATCCCGGTGGAGATCAGCACGGTCGGGATCAAGGTCAGCCAGGGGTACATCTGGTTGTAGCAGACGATCTTGAGCAGACTGCCCACGATCATCGCCAGGACCGACAACTGCACCGTACGGGCTTTGCCCAGGCGGGCGCTGCACCACGCCATCGGGAATACCGCGATGAGTGCGGCGATGGCCCAGGCGGTCCCGTTGATCCCCATCAGCTTCGCGGCGGCGTCTTTTGCACCGTCGAAGAGATAGTAGATCATGATGTAGTTGGCGAAGCCGTTGACGAAGTTGAAGCCGGCGGCCACGACAAAGACGATGCCGATCAAACGGAGGTACGTCCTGTTCCTCATGGTCGCCTTGATGCTCGGCCAGAACTGAATTTTCTCCTGTTTCCGCACCTGAACGAGCTTTCGTTCCTTGCAGACGACACCTGAAACCAAGGCCGAAGCCAGGATGATGACCGCGACCGCGACGCCGACCGTCTTCATGCCCTCGACTTCGTTGCTGAAGATGCGCAAGTTCGCCAGGTGGTATAACCAGGGTGTGAGGATGGCGAAGAGGTTGCCGATGAAGCTGCCGTAGGCGAACAGCCGCGTTCGCTCGTGGTAGTCGTCTGTCATCTCGTACCCGAGCGCGACCAGCGGCACCGAGAACACCGTGATAGCCGTATAGAACAGCAGGCTCATCCCCAGGTAGTAGCCGAAGATCCCATACTCGCTCAGCCCGCGAGGCACGGTCCAGATCAGCACGAACGTAATCGCCACGCCGAAGCCGCCGATGAAGAGGTACGGGCGACGCCTTCCCCAACGCGTGCGCGTGTTGTCCGAGATGTACCCGGCAATCGGGTCGGACAACGCGTCCCAGAACCGGGGAATCATCTGCGCGATGCCGAGCAGAATGGGGCTCACCCCCAGGCCGATGTTGTAGATCAGATTCGTGAGCTGCGCGACCGCATTGACGAAGGCGATCGGAGTGGCCATCCCGAAGCCGAACGCCACTTTCTGCGCCACCGGAATCCGGTCGGCCGCCGCGGTTTCATGGTGAGTCGAGCTAGGCATGGCCGGGAATCCGCGCCTCCATCGGATGCGATGAGGGGAATCATACCCCCAACACAGGCCGGGTGAGAAGGCGTTCGCCCGTGGTGAGCGTGCAGCCGACGCCACGGCCAGGATTGAGTGCGTCAGGGCACGTCGAGCACCCGCTGAAAAGACGCGAAATCGCCAAGGTCCACGTCCTCGTCGCCATCGAGGTCGGCATTATGAAACTGCGCATCGGCGCAACCGGGCGGAACCACACCGACGTTTGGCCCGGCCATGCAATCCGCAAACAGAGTGTAGTCCCCCAGGTCCACGTCGCCGTCGCCGTCCAGGTCAGGATCGCCGAAAGTCCAACCGATGTTCTGCAGCATCGGCTTGATCTCCGGATTGGCCATGAACAAGTCCCAGCACAGTTGCGTGCGGTAGTTCTCAATCATGATGATGATCGGCCCCTGATCGATAGCCAGATAGGTGTCCGAGAACCAGCTCTCCTCCAGGTTGAAGGCGTCGTAGAAACCGTACGGACCCCAAAGGTCATTGGCGTAAACGTAGATGAAGTGTCTCATGGCGGCAATGGACTCAGCCGGCGCGAACGGCATGGCGCCGAGGGCCGCGCTGGGAGTGATCGTGCCGTTGTCATTCGTGGGTGAGTGAGCCAGGTAGCCCCACGGATCCGTGCTGGCGGTCAGGCCCCACACGAGCGGGCCGTACCCCGCGAAGTTGTTCGGATTGTCAATGCAGTATGCCTGGTGGATCAAGGAGATGTTGCGACTGTTCTCGAAGTAGTTGCAGTATGCATCGCTCTTGTAGCGGGGGTCGAATCCCAGGAAGGAATAGTGGGTGAAGAACAGCGGTCCCCCGTACGCCGGTCCGACCCACTGCAGGAAGCCGTAGTACGTATTGCCATTGGCATACGCGCCGGAACCCGCCCAGCCGTTGTAGTAACTGGAGCCCGGCATCGGGTGTGTCGGCGAGGCAATGGCGAGCAGGTATGTGATCATGGCTTCGTTGTAGCCGGTGACGGTCATGTTCATGTCCCACCCGTAATTCGGCGACCAGTGCCAGTACAGCACTTCGCTGTTCGGGTAGCGACGATACCAATCCCACTCCACGCTTTCCCACATCTGGGTCGCCCGGGTGCGGATCTCCGTCTCGACGGGGTCGCCCGCGTCAAAGTACTGGCGCACCGTGAGCAATCCCTGCACCAGGTAAGAGGTTTCGACCAAGTCGCCGCCGTCGTCCTTCGTGCTGAAGGGGATCGTCGCACCCGTCGAGCCGTTCAGCCAGTGCGACCAGGCGCCGTGATACCGAGTCGCATTTTCATCCAGGAAGGTCAACATCTGCAGAACGCGGTCGGCGGCTGCCGATCGCGTGACGAACCCGCGCTCAGCCCCGACCACGATGGCCATCAACCCCATGCCGCTGCCGCCGGTGGTGACGATCTCACTCCAGTGCGTCAGTCCTTCCCTTGTCAATCCGCTGACCGGATGGGCGAAGTCCCAGAAGTAACTGAAGGTGGCTTGCTGTACGGTCGTGAGAAGTGCCTCGTCGGATATGCCCGTGGACGCGAAAACGATATCCGAGGGCGCCGACTCCTCGCCATCGACCACCGAAGTCACGTAATAGAAGTACGTCCAGCCACCTTCACCGATATCGTCGCTATAGTCCGACGGAACATGCACCGAACTGTTCAGTCTGGCGTAGGGGCCATTGCCGGACTCCGCGCGATAGATGTTGTAGCCGTCCAGGCCCGGCGCCGATACGGGCTCCCAATCCAAGTCGATTCGCGTTTCGTAACCGATCGCAGTCAGGCCGGTGGGGGCGGGCGCGGTGCCCGGGTGGCTCAGCCGGAGGTTATCAACGTAGGCCGTTCCGTCTGCGCCCGGCATATTCTCGAAGATGAAGGCGTGGATATAGTCCAACCCCGTTTGCGAGCGGGTGGAGACGTCGAACGAAATCGTGGTCCACACGCCGACCGTCGTGGGAAGCCCGGTGGCAGGTTGCCAGGCATCAGGGGGAGTCCAGTTTGCACTCCAAATGCCCATGATCCCGGGAATGGCTGATGCCGTCGCGATGTAAACATCCGCGAGGAGTTCGTCCTCGCCGGCCAGGTCGTAGGTGGAGGCGGACCAGTCGTGCCGAAACTCGATTTTGCCGTCCGTTTCGCCGACAAAGTCCACCATGAGGACGTAGTCACCATCCGTGCCTGCCGGCGCGCCGCCGACACCGCCTTCCACAATCGTGACCGTGAGCCCGGGGTCACTCGGATGGTTCGCGGTGACCGTGAGGTCCACCTCAGATGGCTCGTAGCTGGCCAGAGGCGTCTCGGTTTCCGCTAATGCGGGCATGCCCGCGGCCAACCCAAGCGCCAACACCAAAGCCGCAGCTGTCCGGTCTCCCATTCCAGACTTCCTTTCCGCCTGCAAGATACCAGTTAGCCTGAACTCGACTATCCGGTCAGGCTGTCCGGTCGGCGATGGTCGCGTCAAGGCACGTCGAGCACGCGCTGAAAAAACGCGAAATCGCCAAGGTCCACGTCGTCGTCGTCATTGAGGTCTGCGCGGTAGAACTGTGTCGTCGGGCAACCGGGCGGCGGTGTGCTCACGTCCGGGCCGGTCATGCACTCCGCGACAAGACCGTAGTCGGTCAGGTCGATGTCGCCGTCGTTGTCGACGTCGCCGCGCTGGTACTTGGCGTACACGCGGACCACATCAAGGTTGACGCCATACGTGCCGCCGTTGATGTTGGTGATTCGCAGGTGGTGGTCGCCCGGGCTGATCTGCCCGATCTCGAAACGCGGCGACGTGATGAAGCTGAGCCACCCTCCGGAATACTGTGTGGTGAACCGGCCGATCTCCCCCCCATCCCACTCGACGGCGATGATGTTGCCGGGCACGTCTTCCGAGTAGGTGATATCGAGTTCATAGACGTCGCCGGAGCTCCAGTAGTTCTTGACGTCGTACTCGATGTTGTTGCCCGCCTCCGTCCCGAGCTGGAAGGTATAGCTGCTCGATGCTTCCGGGTGGTACTCGATGTTCATGCCGGCACCGGCCGAGTGCGCGTCGTATTGCTCCGCCTCGCGCGCGTAGATCAGATTGTTGATGTCCCACGCCGGCCACATCACCTGGTCCATCACGTCGGCCAACGGTTCAAAGGAACAAGTGCGCCTGCCCACCGCGTTGCCCGCAAGATGGTTCTCGATGGACAGCAGCAGGGCCCCCTGTCCTAAGCAGATGTACTCGTTGGAATACCAGAACGAGCCGACGGAGTCGTTGTAGGCGTCGACGAGCCCGTAGATCTTCCACAGCCGGGGGGTCGCGGCAGCATCGTCGAAGTCCTCGTAATAGTGTCGCAGGGCGCCCAGGGCGAGGTTGCCGTCGGGATCACCGCCGAAGAACGTAAGCGTAGCCCCTGCCGCCGCGCAGGGAATCGTGCCGTTGTCGTTGTCGGGATCCCACTCGTTGAGGCGCGGGTGCGACAGCGGAGCGTAGTAAGAGGCGCCGGGCACGGTCGAATCGGAGAGGCCCCAAGCGTCCGGTCCGTAAGTAGGGAAAGTGCCTGACTTGTCGATGGTGAATTGCCGTCCACCCCGCGTCGCCGACCATGCATTGCGGAACCAGTTGACCGGCGTTTTGGCGTGGCGATCGGTCCTGCCGGCCAGGTCCAGCCAGTTCTGCGCCTGGTAGTACGTGAACTGAGTGCCGGTCCACGAGGCGTACGCGGCGTAGCTGGCGTAGTGTCGTTGTGCTCGCTGCCAGCCGTAGTATACATCAGTCGTCACGGGATGCGTTCGCGACGACGCCGCCAGCAGCGTAATCTCGATGGCCTCGTCCGTGTACACGTCCCAGTGCCCGGCGTAGCCGCTCTCGGGGTACCACGCCATGCGAATCTGGTTGCTGCCCGAGTCGTACATGAAAGGCCAGTCCGCCCGGTCGATGATGAGATCCGCATACGTGCGGATGTCGGCTTCGTCCGCCGACGGGCCGTCAAAGTACGCGAGCGCGTTGATCACGCCCAGGAAGCACAAAGACGAGTCGATTGACGACAGCTCGCAGTTCCACACGCGAAGCCCGGTGTTGCTGTCGAGGAAATGATAGAAGAAGCCCTTGTGCCCGATGTAGGCGCTCTCGTTCGGCACGCTTCCGTCGGGGCGCTGCGGCTTCAGGGCCAGCGTCTCCAGAACCTTCCGGGCCCGGGCGGCTGCCTCTGGGCGCGTGACCCATCCGTACTTCACGCCGATGGGAAGCGAAGCCAGTTGATACCCGACACCCGCCACACTCGACACCGCCTCGCTCGTCGCGCGGTCGGGGCACAGGCCCGTCGTCGGATTCGCCAGGTCCCAGAAATACCGGAAGCAGCGGCGACCCATCTCCTTCAGCAGTCCCGCATCGTCGGCAGGCTCCGCCGCCGCCGTCTGGAAGTAGACATTATCGAAGTACAGCGTCCCCGTCATGTCCGGGTCGTCGCTGTAGTCCTGCGGCACGATAAAGGCCAATCGCGTAAGCTGCGAACGGTCCACGCCGGCAAAGGCGCCTGTCAAGTCGATCAACTGCTCCGACCACGTGCTGGTGATCCCCGTGACGTTCTCAGAGCCCGACGCACCCGTTGCATCTTTCAGCTCGACGCGGAATCGAGTCGTGCTCGCCACGCCGCGCACGTAAAACCGCAGCGCGATCGCGTCGCTGAGGTCCCGGCCGCGGTAGGCATTCTGCCCGTCCAGTTGCGTCGACCATCCCGAATCGCAGGCTGTGTGGTTGTAGACCAGCCGCAGCGCGTTGGCCGCGAAACTCTGCCCGACGACGCTCATTTGATCGCCGCAGCCGCTGTTGAGCAGCGCTCGCGGGCCGAACATGTTGTTGAGCCAATTCGGCTCGCCGTCGAAATCGTCGACCGTGATCACCGATACGCGCGGGGGCGGCGAGGCCCGGACCACGCCGGCCGTGACCAGGGCGAGCCCCATGACACATCCAAATGCCGCGGCGCGTCGTCCGGCTGCCCCGGGGGTGCTTCTCGGCATTGCTGCCACCTCCTCGCCCCAGAATCCATGGCGCCGACGCCGATCCGCAGGGCGCCTCCCTGTGTATCATACCGGCTCACCCGGCCCGAAACGCAAAGTCAGGCCAGCGTCAGTGTCCTCTTGCGCCCGGCTCGCGGTGTCGGGACTGCCCCGCGTCAGTCGTAAGCTTTTTATGAACAAGGCGTTACGCGCCCTGTCGATGTTCGTCCGGTCCCTGCGCGTCAGCGGGCCGACCGGATCGCCGAGACAAGAGCATATCAGACGCTGAAAGCGCTTGCAATACCGTCTCGGCCAGGGTAAACTCGTGTGCACGTTCTGGCATGGTGGCAACGGGGCCGTCGGAAGCTCGGCGCAAGCTCGTGTGTGTTTCGCGCATGCCGAGGCGCGGGCTGCGACCGGACGCCCTACGGTTCTGTTTGTGTATCTCTCTTTTTTTTGGCTCTCTCGAAGGAGGACTCAATGATGGAGGGTAACCGGAAGAACAGGTTCGTTACAGCAGGAGTGGTGCCGGCCTTGATTGTCGCACTGGGTTTCGCCGTCGTCGCGTCGGCGTCGCCTGCCATCGACGATGTGGTGCTCAAGACGCGGATCTGGAACGATGACCCGACGTCCGTTCTGACGATGGGCGAGACGTACACCCGTACCCCGCCGGCAGGCCCGGAGAGCGGTGGCGTCTGGTTCGACGAGCAAGGCCTCGACGGAGGTGGCGTGGGCGGCTGGGCGAACCGGCACAACTGGCGGTTCTCAGATGATGGTGGCATCACGGCGGCAGTGTTCAACAACAGCGACACGTTCGAGATGGCTGCGGATGTGACGATCACCGGCCCGGCCAACGCGGAGGCGGCTCTTGAAGTTGCGCCGTGGTGGAGCCTTGACGTGGGCGGCGGGCTGACGGTCATCACCTGGAACGGTGAGATTGCCGCCTTCGGCGGCAGGATGCCGTACTACAACTTCACCGCCAGCCACGGGATCACATACACCAAGGGGGACACAGTCGGCCTGGCAATGGCCTATGTTCCTCCGGGAGTGGTCTCGGTAGCCGGCCAAATCAAGTACGACGTGTCCTTAGGTGGGAGCGACTACACGAGCGGCTGGCTTGCGTTTGACGAAGGGAACCCGGCCGAAGATCCGCCTCACGGCCTGTGGGGCATCCTGAGTCCGGCCGAGGTCGGCGGGTACTTCCTGCCGCAGGTCAACACGGCGGATCCGAACAACTGGAGCCACGTCGACTTCGACAACATCCACTACGCCCCTGTTCCGGAGCCGGCGACGGTGGGTTTGCTGGCTTTGATGACCCTGGCTATGGGGTGGAGAAGACGCTAGCCTGAGGGCGGCGCCGAACCGCGGCGATCGTGGTACGATCGCCGATAGGACATGTGAAGGGCTACGGAAGCGGGCGCGCGAGCCCGGCGCGCGTAGTTGGAGTGTATGTCTTTTCCATCTTACGGATCTGGGGAGGGGATGATCGACGGATGACGGAGGCTCAATCATGCCCGGGATTCAAGCAGGCGGGCAGGACCGCAGGCGAGCGTTTACCCTGATTGAGTTGTTGGTTGTTGTGTCGATTATCGCGCTTCTGATCGCAATCCTTCTGCCCTCGCTCAAGAAAGCCCGCGACCAGGCGAAGGACACGGTCTGCCGGTCAAACCTGCATCAGATGGGGCTGGCGATCCAATACTACGCGTCCGACCACCTGGACCGCCTTTGCTGGATCAAGGGCCAGGAGAACGAGAACGCGCCGGACGACGCGACCGCTGAGGAGCGTTTCACCAAGTTCCCGTACTACCAGTACTATCAACTGTACTACCTGCTGCCCTACATGAAGGACTTGGACATCTTCATCTGTCCGCAGGCGAAAGCGGGTAGGACCACTGGTCGGCCCGGGGGGCCGTGGGGACCGCGAACCATCAAAGGATACCGCGAGGGCGACCTCCCGGACCAGGACGACAAGGTCGGAAAAATCAGCTACTACACGGTCGTCCGGGATGCGGAGTTGTGGCCGATAAGGCGCGCCCAGCTCTTCCCATCCATTCCTTTGACCGGGAGTGATCTGTTCGTGCATGAACTCTACACGGAGTACTGGTTCAACGACTGGAACAAGGGCGCTTGGCAGGCGGGCAAGGAGATTCCCGCCATCAGTGGGAACCTGATCAACCAGATTCCGTTCCCGCAGCACGCAGTCATGATGGCGGACGCTATCGACTGGAATCCCCGGCACCACGGTGGGAACCACTTTTTGTTCGTGGATGCGCACGTCGACTGGTTCCGCGACGTCAACTACTTCGATCCGGAAGGAAGGGGCAATTACGTCGCGGCCCGCGACAAGGATCCGCTTGGGAATCGCCCGTTCTATGCATGGGGCCTGGGGAAAGGGGACGATATCGTCGACGGCGATCAGTAATCGAGTGCGCCGGGAGGCGGTGGGCGGGCGGGGCCCGGGCCTGCCGCCCGCCGGCGCCGGGTTGGGTTTGCTTTCCATATTGATGGAGGTGGTTAGATGGCATCGCACCGGGGTCTCGCGCTGGTAATCATCACAGGTCTGCTGGCACCGTCGCCCGTGACGGCCCGCCAGAACATCACGACGAACGGAAGCATGGAGCAGGGCCCGGGGCCCGGGGGGGAGGATCCGCACGTGCCGCTGTATTGGGAGCGGGAGGGCGGCAACCCGCTGACAGTGGAGCGGTCGGACGAAGCCAACCTGGTTCCATCGCTTCCGCCGGGAGAGGGGCACGCCTTGAAGGCGTTCACCAGCGACCCGGTCGTGTTCGCGTACCAGGGTGTGGTGGCCAGCGCGGGTGATTCCGTCGAGATCAGCGCATGGATGTACACGCGCAGTGATGACCGGATCGCCGGCGGGGCCACCGCCAAGATCAGGCTCTACTTCTACGACGCCAGCGGCGTGAAGCTGGCGCACCAGGACTCCACCGTGGTCTTGAATTCGTCATCGCCCGCCGACACGTGGACGTACACGTCGGTGGGCCCGATGGTCGCTCCGGCGGGCACGGCGACCACGCGCATGATGTGCCTGTGGCTTCAGGGCGGTGACGGAACGGGCTCGGCCTATTGGGACGACTGCCAGCTGACCATCGACGGCGGGAGCAACCTGCTGCTCAACGGTGATTTTGAGCAGGCGGGTGTCAGCGGGGTGACCCCGTTCGGCATCGACGGCTGGATCGGGTTTGACGACGACCAGCAGAAGTCCGAGGACGCCGCTTACCACGGCCAATCCAGCCTGAAACTCGGCGTGGCGGAGATGGTGGGCGGCTGGGGGGGGCTGTATCAGGACCTGGGCCTGCTCGAGGCCGGCGATCGCATTCTGATGGTCGCCCGGGCCATGATCCCGTCGAGCGATCCACTGGACGGCAACGCGCAGGTGGCCATCAAGCTGGAATTCGACCCGGTGGGAGCGACGGCGCCGCCGGAGGAGAATCTGGCGTTCGACGAGAATGCGACGACCAACGCTTGGGAGCAGGTGACGCTGAGCACGATCGTGCCGGACGGCATGACGCGGGCGAGAATCGTATGTATCTACAACGACACTTCGGCGGGAGGGGTGATCTACTTTGACCTGGCGCGGGCGGAGCTGAACAGCAACGGCGTGAATCTCCTGCTCAACCCCAGCTTCGAACAGGGTACCGGGGCCGACATCGATTACTGGTTCAAATTCACGACGGAGAACGTGTCCTGGGCGGACAAGCTGTGTTTCGTCGGGATCCCTCCGAAAGACGGGTCCTGCAAGGTGAAGACCCACGGCGCGGCGGCGGCGGGGATTTACCAGGAGGTCGACGTCACCCCGGGCAGCTCGCTCGACATTTCTGCATGGCTCTACATGCCGTCGGACGACAAGCTGACCGCTCCGGGGCAAGCCGGCGTCAAGGTCGAATGGTCGCCGGGCAACGTGCCACCCGACGTTGATATCTGCGCACCGGGCCAGAACAACTGCATCGATACCAGCGCCACGAAGGACGTGTGGCACGAGTTGACCATTGTCTACACCATGCCACCCGACTCGGTCGCCCTGGGGCGCTTTACGAACATCATCGCCAAAGGCACAGCCACCGGAGGGTTCGCCTACATAGACGCCTGCGAGGCGGTGATGAAGGATCGGTTCGCCGGCGGCGCTGATGTCGACGCTGATAACGACGCGGACCTGAGAGACTTCGCGGCGTTGCAGGAGTGCTACGGGGCCGTACCGCCGCCCAACGGAGTCCTGTGGTGGCCATGCCACGTGTTCGACCATGACGATGACGCGGACATCGACGTCGCGGATTACCTCGCGTTCGAAGCCGGTCTCACCGGTCCCGGTCCGTGATTGGCCGGACCGTCGCGTAGGATGAAGCGCGGCCCGGGCGGTGTCGCGGAGAGCGGTGGTTACTCAGTCGTGGTGACGGTGGGTTGACTGGGGGCGACAACCTGCAGGCGCTCGCGATAGTCCGAGGCCGACGCCGGGTCGCCGGCGGTCGCAGCACCGCGAATCGCCCGGCGCAGCACCTCGGGATGGTCGCTGTAGGCGGCCACGCGTACAGCCAGCGCATCGGCCTTCTCTTGCCCTTGATGTGACTCAACGGCATCCAGGAGACCGGACACTCGCGTCACGGGCAGGCTCTCCGCCTGGAGCAGTTCCACTTCGATCGCAAGCGCTTTGGCGTGGTCACCGGTGGCGCGGGCGAGGTCGGCAAGCCACAGCGAATGCTCACCCGTCGATCCGGCCATCTCTTCCGCGCGAGCCAGAATGGAC
This sequence comes from Phycisphaerales bacterium, assembly GCA_020353195.1. Taxonomy (GTDB): domain Bacteria; phylum Planctomycetota; class Phycisphaerae; order UBA1845; family UBA1845; genus JAFGJQ01. The sequence goes on from CP070691.1 coordinate 3,208,659, forward strand.
TTCGCGTGCTCGAGCAGCCCGTTGTCGACGCACCATTGCCCCAGAAGGCACAGGCCTCGCGTGACGCCTGTGCGCGAGAGGGTCCCGGAGGTCCCGGCGGACACCGCCCCCGACGCGACCGCGTCGACGTATCGGGTCGGGTTGTCCAGATCACGTGCCGGCGGGAGCGCCTTTCGCAGGTCCAACGGGACGGCGAGTGCGCCGCCGCGATCGTTCACAGCGCTGAACACCTTGGTCAAACTGGCGGCGAACGCATCAAGATCTCCTGCCGCGGCTTCGCATCGGGCGATCAGAGCATACCACAATGCGCCCTCTGACGGGTCCGCCTGAAGCCGTTTGCGAAGCTCCTGGCGCCGGCGATCGCGCTCGACCGGATCGCTGACCGTCGCCCAGCGTTCGAGCAGGGCATCGACGAATGCGGCGGACGGCGAGCTAAGCGGCGTCGGCGCAAGGAAGTCCATCCACCGAGACCGCCGGGCCTGACGGTGTGTCTCCGGAACGACGGTGAGGTAATCGTCCAGACGTTCGAATCGCTCGTCGACGCGGGTGCTGGTCGGCCCGGTGAGAAGATCGTACGCGACCAGCCAGCGGAGGATGTTCCGGGCGTGCTCGATGCGCCCCGCGGCTCGATGGAAGCGCGCGATTGCCCACAGCACCTGCTGGTCTTCGAAGTCGGTCGGATCGAGATATGTCGGCAGGCCGTCCAAGCTGCCCGCCAGCGCCTCTGGAACCGTTGTCGCGTCGTTCTCGACCAGCGCGATGATCGTGCGCCGGTCCTTAGCCGTCAAGGCGTTCAGCCCGTGAGCACGAACAAGGTCGGCAATCAGAGGTTCGCGCGTGCCGCTCGATTGGGTGGCCCGGGCCAACCCGTCGACCAGACCCGGCACGTCACGGCGATCGGGCGGGGCGGCCTGTAGCAGCGCGGCGAACTCCTCCTGGGCGAACGGCAAGTCGGCGATGCCGGTGAACATGGTGTGTCGTTTTCGTCGGCCGGCCTTCTGAGAGGTCAGGTAATCGACCATGCCGCCCGGAGCGGGATCCTGGGGCCAGAACAGGTTATAGAACCGCCCCTGATTGCGATTCGTGATAAGAAAGCGGCGGAAGACCGCGCGGACCTCGTCGAACTTCCCCATCATCCGGGCGATCCGCATGATCTCGACGGGGCCGAGCGGGCCTTCAAGCTGCCGCGCCGCTTGCGCCGCGGCGAGCGGATCGTAGAGATTGCAGTAAAGGACAGTCAACGTTCGCCATTCATACGACTCCATGATGGAGCTTCTGGTCAGGTGCGTTGACAGCAGATGCGCCAATTCCCGTTCCCGACCGCTCTCCTTCAGAAGCCGGATGACGCTGCGGCTCAGGGTCCGGTTGCCGGGCGACAGCTCGAACGCGGCAATGAATGCGTCGACCGCATCCGCCTGCCGGTCGATCTTGAGCAGCATCACGCCCTTGCCGTACAGCAACGACGGCGTGACGCCCTCGATGTCGGCCCGATCGGTCAGATCCGCTATGATCTCGCGGCAATCGGCCGCCTCCATGACCGCGGTCAGGTCGTCCCACATGCGCGACTGGGCGGACCCGGGCTCGTTGACCGACAGCAGCAGATCCACAGCTTCGCCGACCAGCAGCATTGCCTGATCGTGCTGACCTGCGTTGTTGCGGGCGGCGGCGGTGGCCACCAGCACCGCCAACTCATTCGGCATTTCGCCGAGCAGAATCTCGCCGATCCGCCGCCCGATTTCGGGTTGGCTCGGGTTGCGGTTCCAGCCGCCTTGCCGGACCTCGCTGTGCATGCGGTCCGGGCGGTATTTCTTCGGCGGGGCGGCCTTGATGAGGTTCTCAAACGTCTCAGCCAGCAGGGCATCCGCCGGGGTGCGAAGCCGACCGGCCAGTTTCATCAGAACCTCCCGCACGTCGTCCGGCTTGCGGGCCAAGACCATGGCGCGAACCAGCCCGGGTCGGTCCGCCGACGGTGCAGCGTCCAGAAGGCGTGCGAGCAACTCGATGCTCACCTCGTTGTCCGTCGCCGCCTCAGCGAGCACGCGTTCACGGCCGTCGAACGGCAGATCCATGCCCTGGGCCAGGCGCATCCGCAGAAGGTCGACGGGCAGGCGATCGTCGCTTTCGAGGGCGCCGGCCGCCTGATTCATTCGTTCGACGAGAACCGTTTGGTCGCCCGGCGTCAGGTGGTTCCAGACAAGGCGCACGCAGCGTTCGAGGTTGTCGGCGACCGCATCGGCGTCGCTGAGCTTGCGGCACGCGTCCAGCCAGATCGTCAGCCAGCGCCGCAGCGCGTCGTAGTCGTCCAAGGCAACAGCGGCGGCGATCATCGTCGATGCGGTGTCGCCCACTTCGGGCGCCGGCCCCGGCGGCATCGCCAGGAGCAACCGCCGCGCGTCGTCATCCCGGCCGGCCATGATCAGCGCGGGGACCAGCCGGCACCCGGTGGCCGCAGTCAGCCTGCCATCGGTCAGCATGTCGTCCGGTGACGCGTCGCCGGACAGGATTGCATCCACGGTGAGCACCGCCGGCGGCTGAACATCGTTCCCGGCGACCAGGGATTGGAAAGCCACGGCCCGCGCGTACAGCCCCCAATCGATACGGGCCTGCACGACCGCGGCCATGAACTTCCTGTCGCTCGGGTACAGGGCAAGGAGCATGCGGTCGATCTCGTCGGCCACATCGGGAGCGCGCAGGCAGAAGGCGACGTGGCGCAGAAACGCCGCGAGCCGGTCCAACCGCATGTTCCCGTCGATCGTGAGGGCGAACGATCGCTCGTGGTCCAGAGCCTGGATTTCCTCCGTGACGCGCGCTTTCACGTCTTGCAGGAGCCGATCGCGCATCACGGCCGTTCGCGCCGCATTCAGCAAGCCGTTGCCGGCGCTCTGGAAATACTGGGCGACCTCGTCGAGATTGGCGGCCCGCCAGCGCCGTCGGCGCAGATGCGAAGCGTCCGCCGATGCCTCGTCTTGTCCTGCCTCGTCGCGTCGAACCACCCGAGGCAACCGGCGGAGCATCAAGTCCGCGGCTCGGTCGTACTGTTCGAACGCGCGATCGAACGCGCCCAGCTGTTCGCACAGGCCGCCCGACCGGATCAGCAGCGTGACGTTGTCCGGTTCGGCTACCAGAAGCTCGCGGATGATACGATTGGCGTCGGCGGGCCGATTCGCCTCGTCGAAACAGGTAGCGACCCGTTGCTGCACGGCCGAGAAATCGCCCCCGACGCTCGCACGGCTGAACACGCGCTCCGCCTGGACCAGCTGCCCTTCTTTGATCAGCGCCTGCCCGAGGTCAAGGTAGACCTGTGGGGGCATCTCCTCGTCGAGCGCCAGCAGCGATCGCCCGAACCGGATCATGCGGGCCGTCTTGTTTTCGGTCCGGGCGGCATCCAGCAATTCGCGCAGCAGCGGGCCCCGCCGTTCGCCGGCCACGATCACCGCCTTCTCCAACAGCGTGTCCCGATCGGCCGGGCGCCCCATGGCCTCCAGAAGGTCCGCGCCCAGCCGGTAGAGAAAGACCTTGTCGGGCCAGGCCGCAATCCGGGCCAGGACCCGGCGATAGGCCGACTGAAGTGCCACAGGTTTGGCATCCAGATTCAATAACCCGTCCACGGCGACGGCAAACAGGTCGTCTTCGGCGGCCTGCTCAGCCAGCACCTGGAATCGCCCGATGGCCTGGTCCACCTTACCCGCCGCTTTCATGGCGTTGCCCCACATGAGGAAGGCCTCGATGCGGTCGGGGTGCCTGGCCAGCACGCGGTCGTACGCCCGGGCCGCCTCTTCGTGCAGCCCGATCATGTCCAACACGCCGGCTGAAAACTCGTCGACCATCGGGTCGTCGCCGGCCCGGGCGGACAGTTCCGCCAGGGCGGCCTTGGCCTGATGCGGTTGCCTCCGCTCCAGGGCGACGACGGCGATCTGCTGCAGATACTCGTCCGCATTGGCAGGATCGAGCGCCACCAGCCGGCGAAGGATGCCGTTGCATCGGCCGAACTGCTCGCAGCGCAAATACACCCGGGCCAGCCGTTTGAGCAGATCGATCGAATCCCTGTCCCGCTGCTGGCTGCGACGCGCAAACTCCTGCAGGATTTCCGCCGCCGACACCGGATCGTTGGCGAACGTGTAGATGTCTACCAGAAGGGAAAGGCGGCGGTCATCCTGGACGGCGCCGTTTTCCCGAACGCCCCCGGCCTGCGCGGGTGCTTCATCCAGCCACTCTTCCAGTTCGATGGCCAGGTCCGCCAATTGCCCCGTCCGCGACGCCAGATCGAGTACCCGCTCTTGCGCCTGCCTCAATCGGGCAGGCACCTGCGTCGTCTGCCACAGGTCCTTCCAAAGCGCGAACGCCTCGGTGAAGCGGCCGTTCTCTTCGAGCAACCACGCCACCCGCAGGAGCACATCTTCGCTCCGCGTAGTGTCATACAGCTTCCTGAGCAGCCGCAGTGCCTCTTGTTTGTCGCCGTACCGCTCGAAGGCTTCGGCCACCTGTAGAATGGCGTTCGGATCGTCGCCTTCGTCGCCCTTGAGGCGCTTGAGCAACGCGATGGCTTCATCGACATCGCCCCGTTCGCGGGCCAGGTCCGCTTCAAACAGCACCGCCCGGCGCCGAGCTGTGCGGCTGGAGTCCCCCGCCTTGCGTGCCGCCCGCAGCGCCGCATCGTCGAGCCCCAGCCGGCGCGCGCCTTCCGCCAGAGACATCAGATGTTGAGCGTCATCACACTGCTCGATCCGGTCGCTGAAGATCCGGCCCGCCTCATCGCGTCGACCCTCAAGCAGTTTGAGGCGGGCCAACCCGATCCGCCACTCGACCTGCTCGGGCTCGCGTGACAGCAGGGCGCGATACGCTGCCTCCGCATCGCGCGTGCGCCCGGCTTCAACCGCAACGGCGATAAGCTCGCTCTGGAACCGCGAGGACTCGATAAGCGATTTCTGCTCGCCTGTAGCATCCGGTCGATCCAATAACGTCAGGGCGTCGCCCGGTCGACCGAGCTCTCGCAATACCGGCACGATCGCCCCGAGGCGATCGGCCGGCAACTCGGGATCCGCCAGCCAGCGATCGGCCAGCGCGTTGAGTTCGCCCGATTCGCGGGCACAGGCGATGATCCGTTCCACAGCGAACCGCCGGTCGCGCGACAGCGGCGCCAGCCGGTAGGCCTGCTCGTATTCCCCCCCGGCGTCACGCGGCCGACCCAAAAGGGACAGGCACAACCCTCGCAACAGGTGTTCGTGAAACCGGCGTTTCGCCTCGCCGGACGGGCGCAACAGATCGAGGGCCGTCTCATAGTCCTCGCTCAGCGCGGCAACGTGCGCGCAGAAGGCCGCGACGTCCGGATCGTCGGGCCTGGCGGCGGCAATCGCCTTGATCGCCGCAGCGGCTTCTGTCGTATCCGTCCGGTCGTACAGAATCATCGCCCGGCGGACCCCCAAGGCGAAAACGGTGTCCTCGCCACGCTCCGCTGCAATCGACCGGTCCAGAGCGGCCACCGCGGCTGCGTCGTTGCCAAGCAGTTCCTCGAGCTGTGCCAACTCGGTCCACAACCGCGCGTCATTCGGATGATCAGGACTGATCTTCGCCAGCGTCGCCCGCGCCTCTTCGAGCCGGCCGCTCAGCTTCGCCGCCTGAGACTCCGCTTTCGCCGCGCGCGCGCCGGTTCCACCCGCGTCTTGTGCCCGGGCCGGCGAGGCCACGAGGCAGCCAACCAGAACAGCTACGGCCATTGGAATCGCCGGTGCGGCGGACCGGCGCCGCCGAAGCGGCCAACGCCGGATCAACACGTTCAGCACGAACAGCGCGATCGTGGCGCCGAGAAGCACCGGCCGGACTGCCACGGGCCGCGCTGCGCCCGCCTGGGACAGCTCGGCGGCACGTTGGTCAGCCCTTTTCTGCATCGCCGCGATCGAATCCAGCAGCGTTCGATCCGGCTCGAGGGCGGTGACCTCCCGCATCGGCGGTACGGACAAGGCGCCGGCGCCCGCCAATCGCCCGCTTACGGTCCGCACGGCGACCCGATACGCGCCTGGTGTCAGGCCGGTCAGCCGCACGTTCCAGCGGTTCGGTGCGATCGGATCAAGAACCTGCCGAGTCTGTTGGCCGGATGAATCCGTGAGCGTCAATTCAACAGCGGAGAAACTGTCGTCGGTGCCGGGTAAGCCGTTGCTCACCTGCACTTCGACGGCCCCGGGCCGGAGAATCGGATCCACGCCGAGCGCCTGTTCCCGTACGGGCGCCCAGAGCGACCGGACCAGCCCCGACATCATCCTGGCGTAGGGCGCCCACCCGGTGAGTTCAGCCGACCACTGCCCTGCGATGTGCGTGGCGTAGGCGGCGACCGCGCCCGTCCCGAACCGCCACCGGACCAGGATGGGATGCCCCAGGCCCGACCTGAGGAGGACATCCGCGGTCGGTCTGGCCTGCGTCTCGACGTACGCGGCGAGCGGCGGTGCATCCGCAAAGTCGATGCCGTCGAGAGTCGGGTCGCGCTTCTGCGGTATGAGAGTCGTGGGCTGCTCGACAAACGGGGTCAACAACGAAGTCTCCGGCTGCTTGACAATGATCTCAGGGAGGTTGAATCGATCGGGTGCAGCGTAGAATCGCCCGCGCCCCCATTGGGCCAGCCGGGCCAGAAACGCCGAGTGCCCTCCCGGCCCGACCATGACCGTTGACAGCGTGGTGCCGTTGTCGGCCATCTTGCGGATCAACGGCTCGAACGCGCCGGGTTCCACGCCCCCGTCGGTCAACACCAGCACGTGCTTGGTCCGCGTACGGACGTTCCTCAGCGCGTAGTAAGCCTCTTCAATTGCAGGGAGGATCACCGTGCCGCCACCGGCCTGCAGGCGGTTCAGCGCCCGGTGCAGGTCGATGGAATTCGATGCCGGTTGGATCGGCGCCGCCCAACGCTTTGATCCGTAGAACTCGACGATCCCGACCTTGTCGTGCGGCTTGAGTCGTGCGGTGGCGAGCCGGGCAATCTCCTTGGCCAGGTTCACGCGGGGCCCGCCCATGCTCCCCGACGTGTCGATGATCACCACCAGGGTCGTGCTCGGGTCGCGACGCTGGACTTCCTGCGAGAAGCGCACCGGTAGTACGTCGGCCACCGGCGTTCGCGCATAACCGCCGGGACCGAACGATCGCCGCCCGC
>CP070691.1:3215893-3264223 GCA_020353195.1 Phycisphaerales bacterium
GGAACTGCGCGACAAGCTGGTCGGGCAGCTTATGGGCCTGGCGAAGCAGTCGCCGGAGGGCGTCGCGCAGGCCGTCGAGCAGGCGCTGGCGATCGACATCCAGGACGAGACGATGAAGCCCTTCGCGCTGCTCGCCTGTGGTGAGTTTTCAAACCTCGGCGGCGATGCGCAGCGCGGCGTCGAAGCCATCCAGCGCGCCGTCGATCGCGGCGGCCAGGACCACTGGTATTACAAATCGCTCGGCTGGGCGCTGGCCGGCGCCGGCCGAACGGACGAGGCCAAGGCCGCGTTCACCAAGTCCCTGGAGGGCTTCGAGTCGTGGTCGCCCGAACCGCCGGCGAACGCCGACATCGATCGGTGGACCGCCGCGTACTTCCTGGACCTGGTCACGCAGGAGCGGTACACGCAGCGCTGGCAAAAAGATGAGAAGTTCGCCTGTTTCGTCTGGTTCTACGTCGGCCAGCGGGCCGAGATCGACGGCCGCGTCGATGATGCCATCGCCGCCTACGAGAACGCGGTCGAACTCGGCCAACTGCCGAGCGCGCACCACACGGCCAACTTCGCGGCATACCGCCTGCTCGTGCTGACCGGAGCCTTACGCCCCGGTGATCAAGCGGCGAGTGAGGAGTTCAGCGAACCGCTGGAGAAGTAACCGGTCGGGTACGGCCCCGACGCGCATGACCGAACAGAACCCGGAGCGTAAGCGACGGGCGTGACCGAAACGGAACCCGGATGAACCGAACCCGGAGCGTGAGCGACGGGCGCGACCGAAACAGAGCCCGAAGCGCGAGCTTCGGGTCATAAAGGAACCACGACGCGTGTGAGACAATACGAGCCCCGAGCGTGAGCGAGCGGACAGTCGGGTCGTGAATCGCCCGACACCCGAACGCAAGCTTCGGGACACAAAGGAACCACGACGCTTCTGACCCGCATGGTGGGCCGTGCCCACCGCAGATAGCGAAAACAAAGCGGCCGGTGAGCCGCAGTGACGAAACCAGCACTCACCGGCCAGGCCTCGCCCGGGCGGTGAGTCTGCGCGCCCGAGCCAAGGGCCCGTTCATTCTACCGCAGACCGGAGTTCAACACACGTAAGGAGGTATGAATCATGTCGGGACACGAGGGCACACGTCGCAAGAGTTTCAGACAGCCGTTCAGGCAGAAGGAGGTCAGTATGCGAGTCTTCACGTTGACAATCAGTCTTGCGCTATCAGTAGTACTCACGCTGCCGGGGAGCCTATTGGCTCAAACCTTCTCTGAAGAGTGGGTCGCACGGTATGACGGCCCAGGGAATCTAACTGATTCCGCAGCCGCCATGGCCGTCGATGCCTCAGGTAATGTGTATGTGACCGGCACCAGCGACGGCGGCGGCACGTATGGTGACTATGCCACCGTCAAGTACGACTCATCGGGCACCGCGCTCTGGGTGGCAAGGTACAATGGCCCGCGAAGTGACCAGGACAAGGCAAACGCCATAGCTGTAGATGCCTCAGGTGATGTCTATGTGACCGGCGTCAGTGGCACCGGCATCTACGGTGACTATGCCACCGTGAAGTATGATTCGTCCGGCAACGAACTCTGGGTTGCGAGGTATAACGGCCTGGGAAACGGCCAGGATAACGCACGTGCCATAGCTCTGGATGCCTCAGGCAATGTCTATGTGACTGGCTGGACTAACATCAGCGTAAGTGACTTTGACTATGCCACCATCAAGTATGACGCATCCGGCAATGAGCTCTGGGTAGCCCGGTATGATGACCCGGCACATGACTATGATTGGGCATACGCTTTGGCCGTAGATGCGTCGGGTAATGTCTATGTCACCGGCCGGAGTCTTGGCTACGGCACTGTCGATGATTGTGTCACCATCAAATATGACTCGGACGGTACTGAGATCTGGGTCGCCAGGTATGATGGCCCGGCGAATTCGAACGATGCACCAAGTGCCATGACCGTCGATGCCTCGGGTAATGTCTATGTGACCGGCTACACCTGGAGCATCGCCACGAACTTGGATTATGTCACTGTGAAGTATGATTCGGCCGGCACTGAGCTCTGGGCAGCCATCTACGACGGCCCGGAAAGTCACTATGATGAGCCGCAGGCCATCGCTGTGGATGCTTCAGGCAATGTCTATGTGACCGGCTACAGTTACAGCAGCACGTTGCACGACTATGCCACTGTAAAATATGATTCATCCGGCACTGAGCTCTGGGCAGCAACGTACAATGGCCCGGCTGATGACACTGACTGGGCAGATGCCATAGCCGTGGACGCTTCAGGGAATGTCTATGTGACCGGCCGGAGTGTTGGGAGTGGCACCGCCGACGACTACGCTACTGTACAGTACGACTCATCCGGCAATGAGCTCTGGGTGGGCAGGTTTGATGGGCCGGCACATGGCACTGATCAAGCATCGGCTGTGGCTCTGGATGCCTCAGGGAATGTCTATGTGACTGGAGGCAGTTTCGGCGACGGCACCGACCTGGACTATGCCACCATAAAGTACGTTCAAGACCCTGCCGCAGCCATAGAAGCACTGATCGCAGCGGTAATATCTTTGAACCTGCAACCGGGCATTGAGACCAGTCTGATTTCGCTGCTGAATGAAGCACAGCGGGCGTTGGATGATCCGAACGCCACCAATGACATCGCGGCCATCAACGCCCTGGAGGCCTTCATCAGCGTCGTCGAAGCGCTGAGCGGTGTCTTCATTCCGGTCGACGACGCGAACGCCCTGATCGCCGCCGCCCAGCAGATCATCGACCTGCTGAACGCAACGTGATCCATCTTCGTGGCGGTGTGGGCCGGCGCTGCTAAGCCGGCCCACACCGGCCGCGAGTGAATAGCAAGCGCCCGTGACGGCGGCGCGAGCCCGACAGAGCCCGAAGCGCGAGCTTCGGGACACAAAGGAACCACGACGGGCGCGAACCAATACGAGCCGCGAGCGTGAGCGAGCGGACAGTCGGGTCGTGAATCGCCCGACACCCGACCGCAAGCTGCGGGACATGAGAGAAACACGACATGCGTGATTGAACAGAACCCGGAGCGTAAGCGACGGGCACGATCGACGCTTCTGACACGCACGGTGGGCCGTGCCCACCGCGGACAACGAAAACAACGCGGCCGGTGAGCCCACCTGCCAAGGAACAAACTCACGGCCCAGGGCCCTTCGCGGCCGCTCAGGAAAAAAGGAGCATACCATGTCTCGCACGCAATCTGTTCGAACATTGGTCACCTGCCTCGCCGGCTCGCTCATCGCGGTGCTCGCCCTCCCGGTCCCCGCGATCGCCGACGCGCCGACGCTGTTGATCTCACTGGGCATCCGGGAGACCAACCAGGTGGGGGACATCGGCGATTTCATGCCGTCCCAGGCCGGCGCGATCGAGTGGTTCGATCTGGACAACCAATCGTTGGCCTTGGACGGGACGTGGCAGCTCTTCAGCTTCGACCTGGGCAGTGTCCCGATCACGCCTTTCAATGGCAATGGTGCAATCGATGCGGATCGGGGCGTCATCGAGCACATTCGTTTCAAGAGCACCGGTTTCGGCGGGCCGTTCGTGGTGTGGATCGACGAAGTCCGCGACCTGTACGATCCCACCGGCATTTACCCGCCCGTGGATCTGCTGATCAGCAGCTTCGACGATGACGGCACGGGCAGCCCGTTCCCGGACGACGCCGAGGTCATGTTTCAGGAACCGACCTACTCCGGGAGTACCGACCAGTATATCGCCCCGGGCGCCACATCCGGAATCGACAACACCGTGGGGTACGATAATACCCATTCGGTCAAGGTCCAATGGGCCTTCGTGGACGACGATCCCATCTGTTGGCTGCGCCTGACCACCTGGATGGCCCCCGCGCAGCCCTGCCCGCTGATCGCCGAACCGAACGGACCGGCTGCAGTATACTACAGCAGCATTATCAGTTTCCGGCTCAAGGGCATCGTGGACTGCAACAACAACAGCCTTCCCGACGACCAGGATATTGCCGGCGGCACCAGCGACGACTGCAACGCCAACGGCGTACCCGACGAGTGCGAGGCCATCATCCTGTACGTGGACGACAGCGCGACGGGCCTGAACGACGGCACGAGTTGGACCGACGCCTACGTAGACCTCCAGGACGCATTGGCCGAGGCCGTTGCCAACTGCGCGGTATCCGATATCTGGGTCGCCGCGGGAACCTACAAGCCCGACGGCGGGACCGGCAACCGCCATCTCAGCTTCGAGATGGTGGACGGCGTGGCCCTCTATGGCGGGTTCGCCGGCGCCGAGACCGACCTCAGCCAGCGCCCGTTCGATCCCGATCCGTACACCATCGACCCGGCCGTCGACTCCGTCCTCAGCGGCGACATCGGAGTCTCCGGCGACACATCTGATAACACTTACAGCGTGGTGCGGGCTTTTGCCATCTCCTCCAACGGGATCCTCGACGGCTTTACGGTCACTGCGGGGAACTCCAACAACTACGGCGGCGGGATGTACATCGATGTAGCCAGCCCGACAGTGGCCAACTGCACGTTCTGGGACAACGATGCTTACGTAGGCGGCGGGATGTACATCTTTGACGGCACGCCGACGGTGGCCAACTGCACGTTCTGGGAGAACCTCGCGACTTACAGTGGCGGCGGGATGTACACCGCGTTCGGTGGCAGCCCTTTGGTGACCAACTGCACCTTTGCCTGGAACTCCGCTGCGACTCCTGATCCTGAGGCTAGCGAAGGCGGCGGGGGTATGCACCTCGGCGGCGGCAGCTCGCTGGTGGCCAACTGCACGTTCTACGGTAACTTTTCTGGAACTCATGGGGGCGGGATGTACACCGCTTACGCGGCTCCGACGGTGGCCAACTGCACGTTCAGCTATAACCGGGCGGGTCCGTCTGGCGATGGCTACGGCGGCGGGATGTACACCGCTTACGCAGGCCCGACGGTGGCCAACTGCATTTTCTGGTGGAACTTCGCCTATCCTGATACTGATCTCTGGGACGAGACTGGCACGCTGGTGGTCACCTACAGCAATGTCCCCGGTGGGTACGCTGGCGAAGGCAACATCGACCTCGATCCGATGCTTGCAGACGCGTCCTCCGGGGATCTGCGCCTGCTCCCCGGCTCGCCGTGCATCGACGCCGGCAGCAACCTGGCGCTGCCCGCCGATGTCGCCGACGTCGACGGTGACGGGGATACGTCCGAGCCAATCCCCTTCGATCCCGACGGGAACCCGCGCAGGCTCGATGATCCGGATACACCCGACACCGGCTACGGGGTATCCCCGATCGTGGACATGGGCGCCTACGAGTTGCCCGGTGATTGCAACGGCAACGGCGTGCCGGACCTTCAAGATATCCAGGGCGGCACCAGTAACGACTGCAACTTCAACCACATCCCCGACGAGTGCGAGCCGGACGAGGACTGCAACAGCAACGGCACGCTGGATATCTGCGACATCGGCGCCGGTACGAGCGACGACTGCGATGAGGACTGGGTCCCGGACGAGTGTGAGCCGGACTTCGACGGCGACGGCCTCATCGACGGCTGCGATGACGACATCGACGCTGACGGCGTGTTCAACGACGAGGACGCGTGCGACTTCACGCCACCCGGCGCCCCGATCGTGACGGACCCGCAAGACCCGTTGTACGGAACGCTGCGCAGCGACGCCGACGGCGACTGCGACGTCGACCTGGCCGACTATGCCCTCATGCAACAGGAGTTCACCGGCCCCGGCCAATAGCGCCGCCCGCGGTCCCTGACCCGCAACTCCGGCGGCGGGCACCAGCGGCTCGTCCGCCGCCCCGGAGGCCATCGAGTTGCCGAGCAGCTGACAGACAGAGCCCGAAACCGAGCCCGAAGCGCGAGCTTCGGGACACAAAGGAGCCACGACGGGTATGAACCAACACGAGCCGCGAGCGTGAGCGAGCGGACACGAGGCTCGTGAAACGCCCGACACGCGAGCCGCAAGCTCCGGAACATGAGAGAACCACGACATGCGTGATTGAACAGGACCCGGAGCGTGAGCGACGGGCGGGATCGACGCCTCTGACCCGCACGGTGGGCGGTGCCCACCGCGGAAAACGAAAACAAAGCGGCCGGTGAGCTCACACGGCTAAGCAGAGCACTCACCGGCCAGGCCTCGCCCGGGCGGTGAGTCTGCGCGCCCGAGCCAAGGGCGCGTTCATTCTACCGCAGACCGGACGTCAACACACGTAAGGAGGCACGAATCATGTTTTCAGGCAACCGAACAATGCGAAACTTGGGCGGGACGCATCGGTGCGTCGCCACCCTGGCCCTTTTATGGCTGCTGCTTGGAGTCCCAACAGCGTCCGGCCAGGATCCGCCACCGTTGGGTGATCTCATTCTCCCGGTTCCGGAGGATCCCGATGTACTCGAGGAACCTCACCAGCCGGGCACAATCGAGGGCACCGGGACCGAATTCGCCGTCACCGACAGCGAGTACCTGAATGTCACGCTGCAAAGCACCGAGCCGGTGGAGTTGCGACTTGAATCCGTGCCGGAGATGATCGTCATCCGCATTCAGGCAGCGGAAGGGGCCGCCGCAACCCAGATCACGCTCGATGGCCTTGCACCCTCGACGACCTACTACATGTATCAGGACGATTACCACAATCTCACAACCCTGCTCACGGACGACGGCGGAGCCTGCACCTATGCGCAGGACCTGGTCGAGCCGCACGTTGTCTTCATCCAGCCGCGGGCCAGCACAAAGTTTATCCCCACTGACACGACTATCGGCACATGGGACCCCTATGACCGGGTCTACACGCTGAACGCCAATGTATCTGAAACCATACAGATCGACGAAGGCAACCTGACCTTCGACGGTAACGGTAAGACCATAACCGGCTCGGGACCATACTCGGGTAGCGGAGTTTACCTTAACGGAAAGACAGGCGTGACGATCACAAACGTCACTGTTGCCAATTTTACCTATGGTCTGGCCCTCCGCAACTGCAGCAACAACACTCTGACCGCAAACACCGCCTCTGACAACATCTTCGGCATCGACATCGACTTCTCACAGGCCATTACGCTGACCGGAAACACCGTCTCTGACAACTCAATTGGAATCTGCCTTTACGCTTCCACCGGCAACACGCTGACCGCAAACACAGCGACCAACAACTCAACCACTGGCATCCTGCTCTCTGGTTCCAGCAACCACGTGCTGACGGGAAACAGTATGTCCGGGAATGGGCGCTACAACTTTGACTTTCAGGGTGAGGCTGATGCGCATTACGCCCATGACATCAACACGAGCAATACGGTTGACGGAAAGCCTCTCTATTACGTGGTGGGCGATGTGGGTGGCGTCTACGACGCCTCCACTTATGCCGGTGTCTTTTACGCGATCAGTTGCGATGGCATCACCATTAAGGACCTGACACTAACTGGCAACGGCGCAGGCGTCAGGCTGTGGAATACGCACAATTCGACGATAGAGAACGTGACGGCGTCGAACAACCGGTCTGGCATCGGGCTCCACAAATCCGACAACAATACGCTGATTGCAAACACCGTGTCTAACAACGAGCATGGAATCACGCTCAGCTTGTCCGATGGCAACGTGCTGACGGGAAACATCGCCTCTGATAGCACCACTGCCGCGACCAACTACGGTGGAATCCACCTCAGCAATTCGCATTGGAACACGCTGACCGGAAACACGGCCTTAGACAACCCAACTGGGTTCTGCTGCCGGGGTGCAAATAACAGTCTGATCGGAAACACCGCCTCGAACAACGCGACTGGGTTCTATTGCGTGGGAACTTCCAACGTTCTGACCGGAAACACAGCGACCAACAACTCGGGCGCTGGCATCTGGCTGCAGAGTTGCAGCGCCTACGTGCTGACGGGAAACAGTATGTCCGGGAATGGGCGCTATAACTTTTACATTCAGGGTGAGGCTGATGCGCATTACGCCCATGACATCGACACGACCAATACGGTTGACGGAAAGCCTGTCTATTACCTGGTGAACGATGTGGGTGGCGTCTATGACAGCTCCACTAATGCCGGTGTCCTTTATGCCATCAGTTGCGATGGTATTACCATTAAGGACCTGACACTGTCTGGCAACCGCGCAGGCGTCAGGCTCTGGAATACGCACAATTCGACGATCGAGAACGTGACGGCGTCGAATAACACGATTGGAATCTGGGTCTCTTCTTCCACCGGCAACGTGCTGACCGGGAACGCTACCTCTTATAACGGCATTGGTATTGGCCTCGGTGCTTCGGACGCCAACACGCTGGCCGGGAACAGCGCCTCCAACAACAGCCTGGCCATCATGCTCTATTCTTCCAGTAGCGGCAACACCCTGACGGGTAACACAGCGGACTCAAACGAGGGTGTGGGCCTCTACCTGTCTGAGGCGGCCGCCAACACACTCAACGGGAATACCAGCTCGAATAACGAGCTGGGGATGCACATGCGGCTTTGCAGTGATAATCAGACATGGAACAACAACTTCATTAACAATGCTACGCAGGCGCTTGTGACCGGCGGCAGCGGAAACGTCTTCAACCTCCCTTCACCGATCGGTGGAAATTACTGGAGCGACTGGACCGGCCCGGACAGCGACGGCGATGGGATTGTGGACGTTCCCTACGCGTTTACCGGCGGACAGGACAACCTTCCCTGGGTGGTCCAGGATGGCTGGATGCCGCAGACGATGATCGAACAGATCATCAGCGACGTACTCGCGCTGAATCTGCAGAACGGGATTGAGAACAGCCTGGATTCGAAGCTGGATGCGGCGCAGCAGGCGTTGGATGACGTGAACAACAGCAACAACGTCGCGGCCATCAACGCCCTCGGGGCGTTCATCAACGCCGTGCAGGCCCAGAGCGGCGTGCATATTCCGGTCGACGACGCGAACGCCCTGATCGCCGCCGCCCAGCAGATCATCGACGTGCTGAACGCAACGTGATCCATCTTCGTGGCGGTGTGGGCTGGCGCTGCTGAGCCAGCCCACACCGGCCGCGAGTGAATAGCGAGTGCCCGTGACGGCGGCGCGAGCCCAACAGAGCCCGAACCAGAGCCCGAACCAGAGCCCGAAGCGCAAGCTTCGGGACATAAAGGAACCACGACGGGTGTGAGACAATCCGAGCCCCGAGCGCGAGCGAGGGGACATTCGGGTCGTGAAACGCCCGACACCCGACCGCAAGCTTCGGGTCACATAGGAACCGCGACGTGTCACGCCCCAAACATGACGGGCGCCAGACAAACGACTCCCGTATTTCAATCCACCACTACCCGCCGACTGAGCCCCCTGGTAAGCTGACCGGCTGGCGGAATGTGTGCCCGAAAGCTCGTTCTTCAGCACCGCCGCGCCGAGTTGGAAGCGCACACTCGATCAGGCAGGGAGTGACTGAGGTATGCGGGCGTTGATGTGGTTTCGATCCGATCTGCGAGTCGCGGACAACCCCGCGCTGCACCATGCCCGCAAGGCCGCAGACAACGGCGTTATCGCCGTCTTCGCCGTCTGCACCAAGCAGTGGGCCGAGCACGACTGGGGCAGCATGAAGGTGGATTTCGTGCTTCGCAACGTCCGCGCCCTGTCCGAAGCACTCGCAAGACTGAATATCCCGCTCGTGCTCATCCGAGCTGATCGATTCGCCCAGGTTCCCGGCAGGCTTCTTACGCTCGCAAAGCGCCACGCGTGTGAGGCCTTGTATCTCAACAGCGAGTACGAGGTCAACGAGTTGCAGCGCGATCGTGAGGTGACGGCCCTGTTCCATGAACACGGCCGGTCCGTCCACACCTTCACCGATCAGGTCATCCTGGACGCGGACCGCTTGCGTACGGGAGCCGGACGCTGGTACACGGTCTTCACGCCGTTCAAGCGCAAATGGTGCGAGATCGTCAAAGAAGAAGGCTTGCCGCCGGTCGGGCCGAGACCGCGCCGCCAGGGGCGAATCGGCATCGAGCCCGACGCCGTGCCGGCCACGGTCCGAGTATTCGCAGGCCATCAGCGGCCCGATTTGTGGCCGGCAGGCGAGCGGGCCGCACAGAAACGGCTCAACGCATTCGTCGCGAGGCGAATCGGCGACTACCACAAGGCCCGCGACCATCCGGCCATTGACGGCACCAGCGCGCTCTCGCCGTACCTGGCGGTCGGCGTGCTGTCCGCCAGGCAGTGTCTGCAGGCCGCCCTCGACGCCAACCACGGCCGACTCGACTCGGGCCGGAAGGGCGTCACGACATGGATCAGCGAGCTGATCTGGCGCGAGTTCTATCGATACATCCTGGTCGGCTTTCCGCGCGTGTGCATGGGCCGACCGTTCAAGACGGAAACCGACAACTTGCCATGGCGTTACGACGAAGGCCAGTTCGCCGCCTGGTGTGCAGGCCGAACCGGGTTCCCCATCGTGGACGCCGGTATGCGACAGCTGGCCCAGACCGGTTGGATGCACAACCGGCTTCGGATGATTGTGGCGATGTTCCTCACGAAGGACCTGTTCATCGATTGGCGCTGGGGCGAACGCCACTTCATGCAGCACCTGGTGGACGGCGATCTCGCCAGCAACAACGGCGGTTGGCAGTGGTCGGCCTCGACCGGCACGGACGCGGCTCCTTACTTCCGCGTCTTCAATCCGCTGAACCAGAGCTGGCGCTACGACCCCGACGGCAGCTTCATCCGCCGCTTCGTACCCGAATTGGCAGGACTGACCGCCAACCGGGTACACTGCCCCGACGGGCAGTCACTGGCGGCGCTCGATTATCCCCGCCCCATCGTCGACCGCCGCAACACGCGCCAGTTCGTGATGCGGGCGTTCCGCCGGTTGCCCGGAAGGACGTCGTCGTGACAAACCACGCGAGCACGTAAGCACGGCGCGACTTGTGCCGATGGGGTCTGCTCGTGTTGAAGGATGCCGGCCGGCAGCACGCCCGTGACCCGATGATGCCGGTACCCGATGCGCTCGTCACGCTCCGCTTGCGCGCGGGGAACGGGGAACTCCGCGGTAGCGGCCCTAGCCCTTCTTGCGGAAGGCGAGGCGGTAGAAGTGCCTGCCCTCGCGGAGGTACTTGATCTCGTAATTGGTCTGGGTCTGGTTGTCCACGATGCCGAAGGCCTCGTCTTCGTAATCGATCGGCTCCAGCCTCTCCTGCCCGGCCATCACCTCGGTGATCCAGGCGAAGTAGTCGGCGTGATCGGTTTGAATGGCCCATCGCCCACCGGGTTGCAGCGCCACCGTCGCCGCCGCCACGAAATCCGGCTGGAACAGCCGCCGCTTGTGGTGACGTTTCTTCGGCCAGGGGTCGGGGTGGTAGGTATGCAGGGCGGCCAGACAGTCAGGGACCAGGTGATGCAGCACGAAGTTTCGGGCGTCGGTGCGCATGATGCGGACGTTCGTCAGCCCCCACCGGGCCATTCGGTCGGCGGCATAACGGTAGTATTTGTTCGCCCACTCGATACCGAGAAGGCGAAGCTGGGAATACTCGCGCGCCCGGCGCAACAGGAACCCGCCCTTGCCGCAGCCGATCTCGAGTTCGACCGGGCCCGGGCTGCCAAAGTAACTCACCGGGTCGATTCGCACGTCCGCGTCGGGCGGTGAAACCGTAATGCCGTCGATTGTGGGCATGGCCCAATGGTGCAGCCGCCGGGACGTTCCGTCAACTACTGGACGCGATGGCGAGAAACCGTATGATCGTCCCGGCTGTATGGACTGCGGACTTTTCACCGGTTGGAAGAGCTATGCCCGGTGCGGCACGGCGACAACTCAGCGAGAACCTCAGGCAGGTCCGGGAGAGGATTCGGGCTGCGTGCGAGCGGGTCGGGCGATCGCCGGACGAGGTGACCCTTCTGGCGGTTACGAAATCCGTAGGCGTCGACGTTATTCGCCACTTGATCGACCTGCATCAAACGGAGATTGCCGAGAGCCGCGTCCAGGTGCTGGTCAAACGCGCCGCCATGATCCGCGAGTTGTGCACCCGCCAGCGAACGCCTCCGCATCCCGGCCCCGCCACCGAGCCGCGGTGGCATATGGTCGGACATTTGCAGCGGAACAAGATCAAGGCCGTCTTACCCTGGGTGGAGATAATCCATTCGGTGGACAGTCTGCGCCTGGCGGAGGACCTGGAGGTGCACGCGGCCAAGGCCTCGCGCCGCATCCCCGTTCTCCTGCAGATCAACGTCAGCGATGAGAAGTCCAAGTTCGGAGTCGCTGTCGGGGCGGCGCTCCACCTGGCGGAACAGATCGTAACCCTGCCGCACGTGTCGCTGGTGGGCCTGATGACCATGGCCCCGTTGACCGACAATTCACAGTGGATCCGGAACTGCTTCGCCCGTCTTCGGGAGCTTCTCGAGGAGATACGGCATGAACGCTTCGGCACACCCGAGATGCGCCATCTGTCGATGGGTATGAGCCGCGATTACGAGATCGCCGTCGAAGAAGGGGCCACCTTCGTGCGCATCGGCTCCGCGCTGTTTGAGGGCATCGAGCAGTTCGCGGAAACGTCCCCGTAGAAGCCGGCCAACCATCCTCTCTCCAGTCTGCGGATTCAGCGTCCCTGCCTTCAACCCCAACCACGCGCCCGAACGGGTCGTGCGGCTACCAGGTACGCTGGATCTGTCCCGGCTTCTGCGGGTCCGGAATGGGAATCCGTATCCCCGGCGGCGGCGGTTGCGGGGGCGGAGCCTTCTCCGGCGGCTTGTCCGGCAGTTGATTCAGGATCTGGCGATCCTGTCGCCACCAGTGCTCAATCACGTCGCTGATTTCGCTGCCGGCGCGGTCGCAAGACCAGAGCTTGAAGAAGTCCACGTCACCGCTTCGGGGCAGGCGCTCCGGCAGCTGGACCAGCGTGCGCAGCGGCATAAGCACGCTGTCGCCGAGGACGAACCCCTCCCCCCGGCGCAGGATGGGCAGCATCTCGATCAGGCTGGCGAAGTGATCACTGACGACCTTCTCGATGTAGGCCTGGTCGTCCGGGTTGTTGAGCCGCATGATGATCATGTTGTTGCACTGGGCGAGCACCGTCTCGGACAGCTCGGACGGGCGCTGGCTGATCACGGCTGCCGCCACCCCGTATTTCCGCCCCTCCTTGGCCACCCGCTCGACCGCCGTCTTGGCAAAGGAGTGCGCCTTCTCATCACGGGGGACGTAATTGTGGGCCTCCTCGAACACGAGCAGGATCGGATGCCGTTGATGGGCGGGAGTCCAGAAGTTCAGGTCGAACAGCAACCGCGTGGTCACCGCCACCGAAACGTCGACGACGTCGAACGGAATCCCCGACAGGTCGATGATGGTCAGGTTCCGACGAGGCTCGATCCGCCCGCATAAGACGCGGATCAGGTGTTCCATCGTGTCCGACATCTGCCCCTCCGTGCTGTCGGCGACGAGCTGGCCCTTGAAATAGTGCGACTCGGCCGCATGCTCGATGGGGCGAAGCAGGAACTCGTAGCGCCGGTCGTTGTACCGGGTGTCAATCGAGTCGATCAGGCCGGTCAGCTTCCCGAAGTAGAGCGGATGCGGCGTTTCGCCTTCGGGGTTCCCCTTGTTGAACTCGCACCGCTGCGCTCGCATCAGTTTCTGCTGCTCCTCGGGCGGCAAGGAGCGAAGGGCCAGCCGGTTGAACGCCAGGCTTTCACTGTTCAGCACGTAGCGGGCTTCATTCAGGTTCTCGGCGTAGGTTTTGAGCTTGTCGAGGGAGAAGTAGACCGGCGTGTCGAGCGTCAATTCGCGGTCCAGACCCAGTTCCACGGCGGCGTCGCGTTTGAAATCGAGCACGGCCATCCGCAGAAACGAAATCTGGCTGCTGACGTGCAGCGGGTTCGACCGGTCGACGAGCAGTGTTTCCAGCTCCTCGTACTTCAGCAGCCAGTACGGCAGCACCAGGTCCTCGGTGCCGAGGTAGGTCACGTTCGGATTCACGCGACCCTCGTCGTCGCTGAACGCCGCGCGGTACTCGCCGTGCATGTCGAACAGCACCACCTGGGACTCGGGCAGCTTGATGACCTCACCCAGGATCTTGGTCGTCGTCACACTCTTGCCCGCACCGCTGTTCCCCAAGATCGCGCAGTGCTTGTTGAAAAACTCGGTACCCAGCACCTTGACCTGGTAGTCCGTATTCATGGCGAACTTGCCCAGGACAAAGCTCTGTGGGTGCTTGCTCCCCGCCAGCAGCTGATCGAAGCTGCCAAAGATGGCGTCGAAGTCCTTCTGAACGGCAACCCACACGTCGTCGCCCACGATCGGCGACTCGTTCACGCCGCGGATGAACCGCCCGTCCTTGATCTCCCCCAGGAGCTGGACCCGCATGACACACTGCGGCTCGATGTCGGCAACGGCCATCTCCTGCCGGCCAGACTGAGTCACGAAACCGCATAACGTCCGATCACTCAGCGGAATCGTGACATAGGACCCCAATTGCCCGATGCGATAGGTCTCACCATCGATCTCGACGTCAAGATCGTCGACGGTGAGCACCACCTCAACCTGTCCGCTCCCCACGCGGATGACGTTGCCGATCTTCAGTGGATTCATGCCGCTCGCCTCTGCGCTATTGTGTCCTGCCCTCGTGGTACGTGATCTTCCCTGTCGATATATCGAGTGGGCACGCCCACCGCCTCAGCTACAAATCAGACCGCGACAGTTCCGCGCCCCCTCCGCCGTCCGCCACCGCATGCCAGGACCACCCCTGACCGTGGCGTTCAATCGCGACATCCCGGGCTCGCGCCGAACGGGTCCGAAAATCCCGGACCTGTTTTCGCTCGCAGGCCCGCCCCGGCCCCGCCGCCGACTACCGGTTCCGCATCATCCCGGTTACCGTAGACGGTCCGCCACGATGAGCGGGAATGCCAACGGGTGATAACCACCGGTCTGATGATCTGATGATGCAGTCGCCACAGTGCCATCCGGATTCGCCGTCACCAGGGGCGCCCCGGCCGCTGCCCATGTCGCCCCGCGAGATGCGCGACCGGGGGTGGAGCGAGATCGACGTCGTCTTCGTCACCGGCGACGCCTACGTCGACCACCCCAGCTTCGCAGCAGCCATGCTCGGACGCGTGCTTGAATCCGCCGGGTTTCGCGTGGCCGTCCTCGCCCAGCCCGATTGGCGCAGTTGCCGGCCGTGGCGGCGGTTCGGGCGCCCAAACCTGTTCTTCGCCGTCAGCACCGGCAACATGGACTCCCTGATCAACCATTACACCGCCAACAGGAAGGTGCGCAACGACGACGCCTACTCACCAGGGGGGCGGATAGGCCGGCGGCCTGACCGCGCCGCGCTGGCTTACTGCCACCGGGCCCGCGAAGCCCATCGCGGTGTACCCGTGGTCGCCGGCGGAGTCGAAGCTTCACTGCGGCGATTGGCCCACTACGACTACTGGAGCGACACCGTCCGCCGGTCCATCGTGCTCGACTCAAAGGCCGACCTGGTCGTCTATGGAATGGGCGAGGATGCGATCCTCGAAATCGCTCGGCGCCTGGCGGACGGTCAGTCACCCCGCGACCTTCGCGATATGCGGGGCGTGGCCTATGCCGTCGGCAAGAGCGAGACGCCGCCGTCCGGCGACGACGTGGTGGTCATCCCGTCGTACGAAGACATCAAAGCTGACAAACATGCCTTCGCTGAGGCCACGCGCTTGGCCCACCGTGAAACGAACCCACACAACGCCAGAACAGTCGTGCAGTATCACGCCGACCAGGCAGTCGTGGTCAACCCGCCCCGCCTGCCCGCGTCGACGGAGGACATGGACCGTTACTACGACCTCCCGTTCACCCGCCTTCCGCATCCGTCCTACACCGAGCCGATCCCCGCCCATGCCATGATCAAGGACTCGGTGACGATCCTGAGAGGCTGCTTCGGCGGGTGCACGTTCTGCTCGATCACCGCCCACCAGGGACGGATCATCCAGTCCCGGAGCAAGCAGTCGATCGTCCGCGAGGTCCGGCGAATGGTGAAGGACCCGGATTTCTCAGGCGTGATCAGTGACATCGGCGGGCCCACGGCCAACATGTATCGGATGGGTTGCTCCCGACCCGAGATCGAGAGAACCTGCCGACGGCTCTCCTGCGTTCACCCCGAGATCTGCAAGCTGCTTGACACCGACCACACGCCGCTGATCGACCTGATGCGGACCGTCCGCAAGCAGAAGGGCGTGGCCAGCGTGTTCGTGGCCAGCGGGGTGCGGATGGACCTGGCCTGCCGGTCGCCAAAGTACATCCGGGAGTTGGCCGGTCATCACGTCGGCGGGCACCTCAGTGTCGCGCCCGAGCACACCGATCCCGCGACGCTCAACATCATGAAAAAACCGCCGGTGGCGTCGTTCGAGCGATTCGCCAAGGCGTTCGAGGCCGAATCCAAGAAGGCCGGGAAAAAGCAGTACCTGGCGCCCTATTTCATCGCGTCGCACCCGGGCAGCGACCTGGCGGCCATGATCGACCTGGCCGTCTATCTGAAGCGATCCGGCTGCCGGCCCGAGCAGGTGCAGGATTTCATCCCGGCTCCAATGGACGTCGCCACCTGCATGTACTACACGGGCATCGACCCGTTCACGAAGAAACCCGTGCCCGTCGCCCGGCGCCTGCGAGACCGCAGGCTGCAGCGGGCGTTGGCGCAGTTCTTCAAGCCGGAGAACTACTTCCTGGCTCGCGAAGCGCTTCTCAAAGCGGGCCGGAGCGACCTGATCGGCTACGGCGCCGACGCGCTGATCCTGCCCAAACCGCCACCCGGCGCCGGGCGAGCGCCCCGCGCTCCGTCAGCGCCAGCCCGGCGGTCCGGAAGCGCGCGGACAACACCGACCGGCACAGGGTACCGCCCCCACCGCAAGACCGCCCGTCGTCGGAAGCGTCCGTGAGCCCGCGCCAGTCCGTGGGGGCCTTTCGCCGATATCCGCGTGAATCGGATGCTGACTCCGCCCTCGAACAATCCTGCCTAGGAGAGAAGCAGAAGCCCAACGCCCAGCAGGCCGACCATCAACAGGGCAAACGGCATCGCCAGGGCATACATGAGCAGAATTCGAATCAGGTGAACGCGCGAACGAATCAACTGGCGTGTGAAGTCACTGCGCAGCGCACCGACCCAACCCAGGACACCGACCAGTATGACCGAAACGATCAGCACGAACACTACGCACTTGTAGATGTCGTTTCGTATGTTGAGAAGGTACAAACGGGTTGCGCATTCCACGATCGCAGCCAGCGCGACGACCAGCCCAAGGTACACGAGCTTGCACGATTCCACGCATGACGCGGCGATGATCGTCTTTGGCGGCTTGGCGAACTTCGGCAGCCCCTTGCGGATCTGCGTCCATATCCCCACCCCCGCGACAGATAGCCAAAGAAGGATCATCCAGCCAACAATCACGGCGCTAGTGCCAATCCACCAGGCATCGGTGGCAAACACGATGGCGCGCGTTCTTACAGAGGCCATCTGCAGGTGAAGACGGCGCACGCGGTCATAGTCTATGGCGCCGAATACGTTAGGCGGGTCGGATTCGTACCCGGACGAACGCCCGAACATTGCCCACGTCCACGTCTGCTCGACGACTGCCGTTGCGGGTTCTCTTTGGGGATCCTTCGAGTCAAAGTAATACGTGCGTTCAATCGTCTGGACGGCAAGTGAATCCGCGGCCCCGACCGATACCAGCACGATCGCCCCCGCGATCAGCATGTTCACGAGCAGCATGCGCAAACACCGGCGCATGTCGCCCGGGCGGTCCAGGGCCCACCACCAGCCGGGCGGGTGTTTGCGCACCAGCGAGAACATCTCCCGCCACAGCCGGGCCGGCGAGTCGACGAGTTCCCGCGCCTCCCGCCGAAGGGCTTCGGGCACGCTCCGCATCCCGCATTCCGGACACACCCATCCGTCAGGCAGGCCGTGCAGACTGTACCCGCAGTAGAGACAGCGCGGTCCGTTTTCCCGGTTCCCGCTTCCCATTCACGCGCCGATCGGAAGAAGGGCCTTCACACAGTTGCCCCTTACGCGGCAATCGTTCCCCACTTCCCGCACGCCGCCCATGGCGCGGTTAAGCCCGGGCGGGCCCAGGCCCAAGGGGCGCCTTGCGGCCACCGTGCCCGGATGATATGCTGTGCCACCCGATCGGGCGCGGCGGAAATGGAACGTCGGCCGTCGCTTGGCTGCGTGCCCGCTCGGCAGAGTTCGTCATCAGGAGGCACGCGATGAACCTGGACGCCTATCCGAAAGAGGTCGGCCTCAAGGGCGGCAAGGCCGTCCGGATCCGCCCGCTGCAAAACGACGATTTCGATCGGTTGTTCGCGTTTTTCCAATCCCTGACCCCCGAGGACCGCATCTACCTGCGCCACGACGTGAGCGATCCGAAGCTGATCCGCAAATGGACCAGCGAGATCAACCTGAACTACGTCATCCCGCTGGTGGCCCTGGACGGTGACACCATCGTCGGCGATGGAACGCTGCATATCGCCACGCACGGGTGGATGCAGCATGTCGGCCACATACGCCTGGTTGTCGCGAGAAGCCACCAGCGCCTCGGCCTGGGCACCTTGCTCGCCCGCGAACTCGTGGGCTTGGCCGAAGGTCACGGACTAGAGAAATTACAGGGACACGTTATTGAGAGTAACCTTAGCGCGGCCAAGATGTTCGAGCGCGTCGGCTTCGAGAAGGTCGCGGTCCTCAAAGATCTCGTCAAGGACCAGAACGGGCGCGACCAGAACCTGGCCATTATGATTAACGATGTTGCCCGCCTTAGCCAGATCATGGAGGACTGGATTCAGGATTCCATGATCCCGGGGTATCGCGGTTCCGGAGAAGGCTACGGGTAGCCTGCCGTGGTCAGCCCTGCGGCACCCGCCGCGGATGCGGCGGCCATCTGCATGCGGCGAGGCGGCCGCCGCCGGAACCCGCAGCCTGCCGGAATCCAAGACACCGAAACGTCGCGAGCGTCCGTGACGACGAAGCCGGACCTGGGACGCGACGGGGCGCCCCGGAGGAAAGCCGCACGCTCGGGCCCGCCCGCGGGCCCACCGAATCACTGAGCATATTTTCCGTGAAAATCTCGGTTTCTCGTGCGGAACGTGTTGCGAGATTTGCATACAATGAATCAGTTTGTCGCCGTCCCCGGTTGACGGACGTACCTTGGGTGTGTAACGACTATGGAAGCGACTCAAATGAGCGAACGATCCGGCCCATCCGGCGAACCGACAACGACGGCTTCGAAACCCGGGAAGAAGAAGATCCCCGGCGTGATATCCATTGACGGGGAGCGGTGCAAGGGCTGCGGCTACTGCGTGGCGTTCTGCCCGCTCGGTGTTCTGGCCATGGCCGTCCGGTTCAACTCCAAGGGATATCACTACCCCGAGGTCATCGACGCTGAGAAATGCAGCGGCTGCGATTTGTGCGGAATGTACTGCCCGGATTTCGCGATCCACGGCTCGCGAGACAATCGTTCGGGCAAGAGCGAGGAATCAGAGACGGAGTGAATCGGAGTGCCAGGTTACGTCAGCGCGGAACTTACGGGAGCCCACTACATCGACGGAGACCATGCAACGGCGGAGGGCGCCATCGCCGCGGGCTGCAACTTCGTCGCCGGCTACCCCATTACACCATCCACCGAAGTCGTCGAGCGACTGGCCGGGCGATTCCCCAGCACCGGCGGCAACTTCATCCAGATGGAGGACGAGATCGCCTCGTCGATCGCGATCCAGGGCGCGGTGTGGGGTGGCGCCAAGGCCATGACCGTCAGCTCCGGCCCGGGCATCTCGCTGATGATGGAGCATATCGGATTGGCGGCGATGACGGAGGTCCCATGTGTGTTCGTCAACGTGCAGCGTGGCGGCCCGTCGACGGGCCTGCCCACCCTGCCCGCCCAGGCGGACATGATGCAGGCCCGGTGGGGCTCGCACGGAGACTACGAGATCATCGCCCTGTCACCCAACAGCCCGCAGGAATGTTTCGACCTGATCATCCACGCGTTCAACCTGTCAGAGCAGTACCGGGTCCCCGTCATGTTCATGATGGACGAAAGCGTGGGCCACATGACCGAGAAGGTCGTCATTCCTCCCTATAACCAGATCGAGGTCACGCCCCGGCGGTTCACGACCAAGCGCCCAGGCGAGTATAAGCCCTTTGCGTTGGACAACGGCAGTATGGTCCCGCCGATGGTCAAAGCCGGCGAAGGGTACGGGATCCACATCACCGGCTTGACGCACGACGAACGGGGCTATCCCGTGATGAACGCACAGATCCAGGATCGCCTGGTCAATCGCCTGGTCGACAAGATCCTCAAGAACGTCGATAAGATCACCCGCGTCAGAGACGACGGCGTCGAGGGTGCAGACGTCGTGGTCGTCAGCTACGGGATTACGTCGCGGATCAGCATGCGAGCCGTCCGGATGGCGCGGGAGAAGGGCGTCAAGGTCGGCCACTTGCGGCTGGTGGTGGTCTGGCCCTTTCCTGAGCAACTGGTGCGCCAGTTGGCCAGGAAAGTAAAGGCGATGGTCGTGCCGGAAATCAACCTCGGGCAGGTGGTGCTCGAAGTGGAGCGTTGCGCGGCAGGCAACTGCAACGTCGTTTCGGTACCGCACGCCGGCGGGGCCGTCCACAATCCCAATACCATTTACAGCGCCATCATGGAGGCGGCAGGATGACGACAAAAGCGGGCCCGAAAAACCCGGTCGAGCGATATCTGCGCATGGACCGCATGCCGCACATCTGGTGCCCGGGCTGCGGCATCGGGACCACGGTCAACTGCTTCGCCCGAGCCATCGAACAGTCGGGCGTGGACCTGAAGAAGCTGGCCATCGTGTCGGGCATCGGATGCACCGGGCGCGTGGCAGGCTACCTGAGTTTCGACTCGTTCCACACCACGCACGGGCGGGCCATCCCGTTCGCCACGGGGTTGAAGATGGCCAACCCCGAGTTGAAGGTGGTCGTCTACAGCGGTGACGGCGACCTCGTCGCGATCGGCGGGAACCACTTCATCCACGCCGCCCGCCGCAACGCCGATCTGACCGTCTTCTGCGTCAATAACTTCAACTACGCCATGACCGGCGGGCAGATCGCCCCGACCACGCCGCTCGATGCCGTGGGTACCACCTCCCCGTACGGCGTGTGCGAGCGCCCGTTCAACCTGCCCTTCCTGGCCAAGTCGTGCGGAGCCGTTTACGTGGCTCGCTGGACCGCCTATCACGTCCGCCAGCTCACCAAGTCGATGATCGAGGCCATGGACAAGCGTGGTTTCAGCTTCGTGGAGATCATCACGCCGTGTCCCACCCTGTATGAGCGACGCAACCGACTGGGCGACGGCCTGGCACGCATGGAGTGGTTCAGGGACAACAGCGTGATCAGGCACGGCTCGGATACTCGCTACGCGGATATCGGGTTCCAGGAGAAGATCATCTGCGGCAAGTTCGTCGACGTGGACCGCCCGTCGCTTCTGGAGATGACTCAGGCCAAGCTCGGCGACGTCGTCAGCCACCGGCGGTGGCAGGAGATGTCGCGGAGACAGAGAAGGCCGCTCGGAGAGGAAGCCACGAAGGGATAACCAGATGAGCACAACGGAAATCAAGGTCGGCGGGCTCGGCGGACAGGGCGTGATACTGGCCGGCATGATCATCGGGCGCGGCGCGTCCATTTACGGCGAGAAGCACGCCACGTTGACCCAGGCCTTCGGCCCGGAAGCAAGAGGCAGCGCCTGCAGCGCCCAGATCGTCGTCTCCGATGAACCGGTCGAGTATCCCTACGTCACCGAGCCGAACATCCTCGTGGTCATGTCGCAGGAGGCGTACACCCGCTTCGCCCCGGAGATGGCCCCGAACGCGACGTTGATCTACGAAGCCGACCTGGTCAAGCCCGGCAGACTGAAATCGGGCATATCCTCATTCGGCATCCCGTCCACCAAGATCGCCGAGGAGTTCCGGAGGCGGATGGTCGCCAACATCGTCATGGTCGGCTTCTTTGCCTCCGTGACGGATTTGGTCACCCCAGACGCCCTGCGACGCTCCGTCGAGGACTCCGTGCCGTCCGGCACAGAGGAACTCAACCTCGCCGCCTTCGACAAGGGCTACGCGTACGGCAAAGAGCTACTTGCCGGGCGATCGGCCGGGGCAGCAGCCTCAAAAGCCTGACCCTCGCCGGCCGGCGCCAGGCACACGTACCATGCCGTTATCCGCAGACATAGGCTTGCTGATCGCTACGTGAGGTTCGCCAATGCCGCCTTCGCCAACAGACGGCGTTCCCAACGCCCGACGATCCAACCGAGGGATGACCCTTGGCATCGCGGCGATGGCCGCCGTCTGGGTCATCGTGATACTGTCGCGGCATGCAATCTGGGCTCACTGGTGGGCGTACAAGCTGCAACGCACCGACGATGTCGCCGAACGCCTGGAGTACCTGGCCCGACTGGCCGGACTGGGCGAAGCATCGGTGCCGGTGGCAGCCGACCTGATCCGCAGCAACGATGTCGAGTTTCGAAGCTTCGGCGTGTTCCTGCTGAGCAAGGCTGACAGTCCGGTCGCCGCCGCTCACCTGCGCTCCGCGATCAACGACGAGGACGAGGACATCAGGCGAACGGCACTGCAGGCGTATGCGGCCGGCGGCGGCCCCAACGTCATGCGGGAACTGGTCCGGCTCATGAACGGCGACCGGTCGGACGTCGCCCTGACCGCCACCGCTCAACTGGCTGTCACACGCCGGGCGGAGGCGATCCCGATCCTCATCGACGCGGTCCGCATGCATGCCAACGTCGCCGTGCGCGTTCAGGCCATCCAATCGTTGGCGATGGCCGACGCGACCGAAGCCGTCGACGCGCTCATCGACTGCCTTGACGATACGACAACCTACGTCGGACAGACAGCCACGGAGGAAGCTGCGGCCCGTGCACTGAATGCCGTCGCGAACGCCGGATCCCTGCCTGACCACATCACACACACGGACGGCGTCATGGAACCGGCCCACGTCGTCGGCGGCGAAGCCGCCAAAGCCCTGCGCATCATCACAGGCCAATCGTTCGGCTATCGGCATGATGATGAAACCGCACGGGCATCGGCCATCGCAGCGTGGCGGCAATGGCGGGAGTCGCAAGCGGAACCATAGCGATGCGGAATGGACGCGTGTAGGTCAGGGCCTCTCCGCCCTCGGCGTGTCAATCCGGCTTTCGGCCTCGCGGACCGTCACTCGTGGTCGACGGGCGGCTCGGCAGATGCACGCCCAGGTTGTTGGCGACCCTGCGGAGTGAGCCCGGTTCGCCGCGGCCCACTGGGGTATTGACCAGTTTGTACCGGCCTGTTCCGGGGTCTTGCAGCACCATCGTTGTCGAGCCGCCGCCGTCCATGTTCAGAGCGTGGCAGGCGCCGAGGTCGACGAAGAACCGGCCCAGTTCGTAGAGCGTGATGCCCTCGCTGACCCCTTTCTGCCGGCCGTCAAAGACCGCCAAAAACAGCGTCCCGCCGTCTTTGTCGATGCCCACTGCCGTCCGTGGATTCACCCCGACGAAGCCCGGTTTCTGCCGCCGGGCGGAACGGTCGACCACGTCTCGTCCGTTCTCGACGAGCATGTGGAATCCGGAAACGGCGTCGGCAATCTTCTCGAGCTCGTACGGCGGATCCGCAATCCGCACCGTCCCGTCCCTGCGAACGATCAGAGCGCCGAAGCGCTCGTCCGGCGGCGAATAGACGCTGCCGTCGCACGCCCCGAGCCCGACGACCTGCATCGGTTCGCCGCTCTGCTGCCGAAACGGGGCGAACGCACTGGCGTTGACGGCCAACTGCACACCACGGCGCTGGGCGAACTCCGGCGTGGTTTCGCTTCGCGTCTCGAAGTCGGGTCCGACGTCGGCGCCGCACGTAGCCACCAGATCGATGCCTTCGCGCCGCAGGTCAATACGGGCCACCCACACGCGCAACGGGCGGGGCTGATCGTACCGCCGGTATTCCAGCACCAGGCCCGGGTACGGTTCCATCCACCGGGTTTCGACCGGTTCGAGAAACGGCGTCAACACCGGCTGCGTTGCGGTGGGCGCCGTCGTGGGCTGACCCACCGCCCATGCTGGCGTCACCAGCAGGGCGACCAGGATCGCAGGTCCGCGTCGCGTCCGCTGTCTCGCCCGCTCGTCGTCGCCGGTCGTCCCCGGTCGCCGCCTGTCGGCTGCCGTTCTCGGGGCGCGGACGGCCCGGTGTGGCCCGGTTCGTGGCATCATGCTGCCCGCCCTCCTTCCCTGTGTTCTGGGGTCCCTTTCTTGACGCTCCGTCCCGGCCGCCAAGCGCGCCCTTACCCCTCCAGCGCCGTGCGGACATGACCGCCGTGCTCGTCGAGGAATTTGAGCGCCTGGTCGAAGGTCACGTCGTGGCGATGCATGACGATGGCCGCCTTGACTCGACCGTCGGCTCGCATCAGCAAATCGTGGGCGGTGGGACGGTCCAGCCCGGTGATGGTCTGAATCATCCGTGTGCCCCGGTCGATAAGCTTCCTGTTGGATTTCGAGTTCATGTCCACCATCAGGTTCTCGTAGACTTTCCCGATCTGGATCATGCTGGTGGTGGTGACGGTGTTGAGCACCATCTTCGTGGCCGTACCGGCCTTCATGCGCGTGCTGCCGGTAACGACTTCCGGGCCGACAAGCACCCGGATCGAGACGTCGGCGTTGTCGGGAACCTGCTCTTTCGAGACACAGGCGAAGAAGACCGTCTTCGCCCCTCGCTCCTTGGCGCGATTGAGGGCGCCGTGGACGTACGGGGTCGTGCCACCCGTCGCGATCCCGAACACCACGTCGTTGGGGCCGATCTCCAGCCTGTCGACTTCTTGGGCGCCGGACTCGGGATGGTCTTCCGCCCCCTCGATCGAGCGGCGCAGCGCCCGGTCGCCCCCGGCGATGTAGCCCTGCACCATGCGCGGGTCAGACAGGAACGTGGGCGGGCATTCCGAGGCGTCCAGCACGCCCAGGCGCCCGCTGGTCCCGGCGCCCACGTAGATCAGCCGGCCTCCGGCCTTGAAGGCGGCCACCACGAGCTCAATCGCCTTGCACACGTCCTCCTTGGCCTCGGCCACTTTGCCGGCAATGGTCACATCCTCGGAGTTGATCAGGTCGAACGACTCGGGGATGGACATGAGGTCGACGTTCACCGACCGATCGTTGCGCAGTTCCGTAAGAAGATGTCCTCGATCTTGCATGGCTCCTGCCGTCTCGGCGCGGTCGCGGAAACCGCCCCTTCCTGCCTATGTGCACGGACGAGTCACCCCGACTCCCGCACCTACTCTCGCAGAAGTTCACGCGGCGTTCAACCTCCACGGGCGTAACTTGTTCACTTTGGCTTGACGAGGCAGGGCGGCACGCCTCGCCGCGCCCGCCCGAGCACGCCATGGACCGAACTTCCGTTGACCCACCGGGCGCCCCGGCTGTTCCGCGTCCAACACCGACGCCGCCCCTCGAGCCCGACGCCCGCCTGCCCGGCCGCACAGGTGGGTCGTCCGATCCGCGGAGTGTCCCGGTGCGTCTTCCCGTCGTCTGCGGAAACGGCAGTCCGGTCCGGTTCCCGCCGCGGACACGGATTGGCGGCAGGCGTCCGAGCCCACCGGACCGGCTCGTAATCCGACCGGATGCGGCTATAATCGTGGCCCGGGTACGCTCAAACCGTCAACGGGAGCACCACGCATGATGCGTTCGTTCATCGCGGTTGCCGTGGCGTTCATCGCGTCGGCCGGCTGCGTGGAAATCCAGCAGATGCTGGCGCCCAGCGCCGACCCCGACGCGCGGTATAACCTCGCGCTCGATTCCGACGACGGCGACGACGCCGACGACGGCGACAGCACTGACGATGGTGACGACGAGTCGACGCTCGACGACCTCGTTCGCGAGATCAACGCCGGCAACGTGGGCAGCATCCCCGCGATCAGCGAGGACATCGAACAGGTCATGACCGAGACCGGGCTGCGGTACTTCGACGTGATCCCCGGCATCGGCGAATCTCCACTCCCGGACTCAACCGTCAACGTGAGCTACACCGGGTGGCTCGCGGAGGACGGCACCGAGTTCGACGCTAATCAGGATGCCCAGTTCAATCTGCAGTCCGTGATCGACGGCTGGACGGAAGGCCTGTCCTCAATGCAGATCAATGGCATCCGCAGACTCATCATCCCCCCCGAACTGGGCTACGGCGAGAGAGGAAGCCCGCCGGACATCCCGCCCGACGCCACCTTGGTGTTCGACGTCGAACTGCTGAACGTCGAGTAGTTGTCGTCGACTGCTCCCGGCGATATGATCCCGTTCTTTGCGGTTTCGGGTGGGAGACTGTAGCGAATGGAGTACCGGCATCATGTCATCAGCCCCGACAGGCTGCCAGGACGTTCCCGCCCGGTTGGCCCGGTTCGCCAGGCGGTTCGAGCCGGCGTTTGCCCGGCTGCTGGAAACCCCGCCGGACGTGCCCGAGCGGCTGGCAGAGGCGATGCGCTACTCCGCCCTTGGAGTCGGCAAACGGATTCGGCCCTTCCTGGTCGTTCGCTGTTGCGAACTCGTCGGCGGCTGCTTCGACGACGCCCTCGGACCGGCGGCGGCCGTTGAGTGCGTCCACGCGTTCTCCCTGGTTCACGACGACCTGCCGGCCATGGACGACGACGATCTGCGGCGTGGGCGACCGACCAACCACAAGGTCTACGGCGATGCGATGGCCATTCTGGCCGGCGATGCGCTCTTGGCGCTGGCGTTCGAGCTGATCGCCACCGGAACACCCGACGCCGCCCGGGCCGGCCGCCTGACCGCGGAACTGGCCCGCGGCGCCGGCTGGCAGGGCATGATCGGCGGACAGGTTGCGGACATCGCCGGGCAGACTCAGGACCCCGATCTGGAGCGGGTCCGCTACATCCACGAATGCAAGACCGCGTCGTTGATCGCGACGGCCTGCCGTCTGGGAGCGATCGCAGGCGGCGGTGACGCCGAGACCATCCAGCGGCTGGGAAATTACGGGCGGCACGTGGGGCTGGCGTTCCAGATTGCCGATGATTTATTGGACGTGACCTCCAGCGCCGAGGTCATGGGGAAGGCCGTGGACAAGGACGCCGCCGCAGGAAAACAGACCTATCCGGGCTGCGTCGGGATTGCCGAGAGTCGCCGGGCGGGCATGGCGGCCGTGGACGCCGCCGTCGCCGCGCTGGCGCCTTCCGGCGAGCCGGCCGACGATCTGCGAGATCTGGCCCGTTTCTGCATGGAAAGGGAACATTAGTCCGGACCGCGTCGTACTGGAACTGGCTTTAAGTCCACCTCAGATTCGGTGGACCGTCGGACGTTGGGTCATGATTGCCGGGAGACCGGTCGCCCCGTGACCCCCCTGGCGTTACGGTGTCGGCCCGAGCCCGGAGACGAGAACATCATGGCTCTGTTGGATTCCATCCGGTCCCCCGCTGACCTGCGGAAGCTGCCCGTGCCCAAGCTGGCCGCGTTGGCCGACGAAATCCGCGGCCGGATCATCGAGGTCGTCGGACAAAACGGCGGTCATCTTGCCAGCAACCTCGGCGTGGTCGAAACGACCATCGCCCTGCACCGCTGCTTCAACACGCCCGTCGACCGGCTGCTCTTCGACGTCGGACATCAGTGCTATCCACACAAGCTGCTGACCGGCCGGGCCCGACAGTTCGCTTCCATCCGCAAAGCCGGCGGCCTGTCGGGATTCCCCGCCGTTGGGGAAAGCGATTATGACCTGTTCAACGTCGGTCATGCGGGGACCGCGATCGCCACGGCTGTCGGGTTGGCCCGGGCAGACCAGGCAGCACGGCGTGCCTGCCGCGCCGTCGCCCTGGTCGGAGACGCCAGCATCGTCAACGGGCTGGCCTTTGAGGGACTCAACCAGGCCGGTACCCTCAACCGCCAGTTCCTGGTTATCCTGAACGACAACAGTTGGGGGATCGCCCCCACCCAGGGGGCGCTGGCCAAGCATCTGGCCAGATTCCGCGGCAGCCCCGTGTATGACGAACTCAAGAGGCAGATCCGTGAGACCCTGCCCAGGGTCCCACTCTTCGGCAAGGCCGTCTCCGAAGCGCTGGGCCACTTGAAGGAGGGGATCAAAGCCACGCTCGCTCCCCATCAGCTCTTCGAGCACTTCGGCTTCCAGTATGTGGGCCCGGTCGACGGCCACGACATTGGGCAACTGATCGAGATGCTCGACGTGGTCAAGGACGTCCAGCATCCGGTGCTCCTGCACGTGCATACCGAAAAAGGGCGCGGGTGCGAGTGGGCGCTGGCCGACCCGGGAACGTATCACAGCCCGTCCCCGTTCACCGTGGAGGCGGGTAAGGTGACGCTCATCAAAGCCAACGGCAAAAGCTGGACCGGGGCGTTCGCGGATGCCCTCGTCGAGCAGGCCGAGGCGAATGACAGAATCATGGCACTGACGGCGGCGATGCCCGACGGGACCGGCCTGTCCCGCTTCGCGAAACGGTTCCCCGACCGATACCTCGACGTGGGGATCGCCGAGAGCTGTACGGTGGACGTGGCTGCAGGGATGGCCAGGGCGGGGTTGCGGCCCGTGGTGGCCATCTACTCCACCTTCCTCCAGCGGGGATTCGACCAGGTGTTTCAAGAGGTCGTGCTTCAGCGGTTGCCGGTGATCTTCTGCATGGACCGCGCCGGCCTCGTCGGGGGCGACGGAGCGGTTCACCACGGCGCAATGGACATTGCCTATCTCCGCGGGCTCGCGGGCATGACGCTGATCGCGCCGGCGGACGAGCCGGAGCTCCGGGCGGCGCTGGCGTTCGCCGTGAAACAGGACCGACCCGTTGCGATCCGTTACCCCCGCGACGTCGTGCCCGTAGATCCCCCGGACGCGCCGCCGTTCGAGCTTGGCGTTTCACGCCGGATGCGCAGCGGCGACGATGCGACCATCCTCGCCTACGGCGTGACCGTAGCCGCTGCGATGGAAGCCGCCAAACTGCTGGCCGCCGACGGCATCGACACCACCGTCGTCAACGCCCGCTTTGCGGCGCCGGTGGATCAACGGATGATCGTGGCGGCGTTTGCCTCGGGACGCCCGGTCGTCACCGTCGAGGACCACTCGGTCGCGGGGGGGTTCGGGTCGGCCGTGCTGGAGACGGCCCAGGAGACAGGGCTTGACATCGGTCCGACGGCGCGGCTTGGGCTGCCCTGTGACCGTTTCGTGGCCCACGGATCGCGGGCCGGGCAGATGGCGGAAGCGGGAATCGACGCCGCAGGGATTGCGGCGGCGGTTCACCGACTCGTCGACGAGTCGCCGGGACGGGAATCGTCGGCGCGCGGGCGGGTGGGCAAAGCTCCCCGGTCTCAGCGCTCGCTGCTTGCGCCGTGAAGCAGCCCCAGCGTGGCGCAGGCACGCGGGCCCGCCGATACGCGACCGAATGCAGAGCACGCCTCGCCGTGAGCCATCTGTGCGAGGGGCTTTGAACAGGGAGGTTGCCCGGGCGGTCACCGACCGCTCGCCACGCAAGGGCAGGGACAACCTCAAGAGCATTGTTACTTGATCGCAAGCGTTGTGGCGGGCGGTCCTTGCCACCCGTCGCGCCGGCAATGGCGCACATGACCATGACCGACCAGGCCAAACCCAGGCGAATCTTCCTCCTCGGCAATCCGGACAAACCTGAAGCGCCCGCGGCGATGGACAAGCTCCGCGCGTTCGCCGAAACGCGCTGCGAGATCGTCGGGGCCGAGTTGTCCATCGACGGCCGGCTCGCTCTCGACGCCGGCGCCGACCTGATCATCGCGTTCGGAGGCGACGGTACGATGCTCGGCGTCGCGCGATCGCTCGGCGAGCGCCAGATTCCGGTCGTCGGCGTGAATCTGGGCAAACTCGGGTACCTGGCTGATTACCTCGTTGAAGAGCTGCAATTCCATTTCGACCGCGTGCTGTCCGACCCGAGCCTCGTCAGCGAACGCATGATCCTCGAAGTGGAGGTCTGCCGCGGCGGTGACAAGATATTCTCCGCAATGGCCATCAACGACTGCGTGATTCAGGCGGGCCCCCCGTTCCGTATCATCGAGCTGTCGGTCTGGCTGAATGACAAGCGCTTGACCGACGTCTCAGGTGATGGGGTGATCGTTTCCACGCCAAGCGGGTCCACCGCGTTCAATCTTTCCGCCGGTGGCCCGATCGTTCAGCCCGGGGTGCATGCGTTTGTGCTGACCCCGCTCAACGTTCATTCTCTCACCCACCGTCCCATGGTCATCGAATACGATTCCATCGTGGAGGTCAGAGCGAAACGCGTCAACCAGGGAACAGCCGTCATCGTTGACGGGCAGGTGTCATGCTCGCTGCGCGCGGACGACCGCGCGACGGTGCAGCGATCGGACACCACGTTCAAACTCATCCACAACCCTATGTACCCGCGATGGCACAAGCTCGTCGACAAGCTGGGGTGGGGGCGGCATCCGAATCACTAGGATCCTGGCCTGCAGACGGAGAGATTACCAGGTCGGCGTTTGGGGAGCGGCGAATCACGCACGGCCGATAGCGACGGGAAACACCCCCATTCGCCGTCCGCCGTTCGCCATCCGGTACGCACCATTCCGAATCGGCCGGGCGATCCATCATGACCGGTTCCCCGTTCATTCAGGCACTGGCGGAACAAGTCGAAGCCGACGACTTGTTTGACCGCAACGCGGCCGTGGTCGTCGGCGTCTCGGGCGGGCCGGATTCGATGGCCTTGCTCCATGCCCTGGTCGGCCTGAACCGTCAGGCCGACTACAAACTGACCCTGCACGTGGCCCATCTGAACCACCAGCTTCGGGGCGCCGACTCCGACGGCGACGCCGCGTTCGTGGAGTCGGCGGCGAAGGAGTTAGGGCTGCCCTGTACGATCGAGCGAGTGGACGTCGGTTCGCTTGCGGAGGCGGAGAACGGGTCCGTCGAGGAGATCGCCAGACGCTGCCGCTACGATTTCCTGGAGCGCGTGTGCCTCCAGCCCCGAACGTCCGGGGGCGGGGTCGGCCCCGTCCGAACGGTGGCGGTCGGTCACCATGCCGACGATAACGCGGAGACCATTCTTCACCGCGTTGTTCGCGGAACGGGCTGGCGGGGCCTGGGGGGTATTCCCGGGCGTCGCGCGCTGCGCGAGCCAGGGACGGGTCACCCAATCTGGTTGGTTCGGCCGCTGCTTCGCTTCACCCCCGGCGAGCTGCTTGATTACCTCCGCGAAATCGGCGTGCCCTATCGCCAGGACCGCACCAACGTGATGAACGAACCCACGCGGAACCGCATCCGCAACGTCGTGATGCCGCTGTTGGAGTCCGAGGTGAACCCCCAGGTCCGGGACGCCCTGCTCCGTCTGGGCGAACAGGCCCGGTGGGTCGACGATTTCCTGCGCGAAACGGTGGACTGCACGTTCGGGGCGTTGACCATCTCGCAGACAGACCAGGAACTCGTGCTCAACGCAGCGTTGCTGGCCGCCAAACCCCGAGTGGTGCAGGCGGAGCTGATCCGGCGGGCCGTCCGGGCCCTGGGCGTGGGCGAACGTCATCTCGGCTTCGCCAACGTGGTGGGCGTGGCGAAGCTGCTCGGCGACCAGTCGGGCACGCGCCAGGTGCACATGCCCGAGGGCGTCACGGTCGTCCGAGCCTACGACCGTCTGACATTCTCCAGGCCGACGGACGAGCCCCGTGAGGAACTGGCGGCCCAGGTTGCGGTTCACGTGCCCGGCATCACGGTGCTGCTCCGCCGCCGGCTGGAAATCGACTGCCGGATTCTCACCCCGGACCGGCGCCGAATCGACGATTGGCGCCGTGGTCATCCGCCCCATCCTCCTGGCGAGGAATGGCTCGATTACGAGACCCTCCACTTCCCGCTGATCGTCCGCAGCCGCCGTCCCGGCGACCGGTTCTGGCCACTGGGCGCCTCGGGCACACGCAAGCTCTCCGACTTCCTGATCGACGCGAAGGTCAGCGTGTCCCGCCGCGAGCGGGTCGCCCTGCTGTGTGACCGGCTTGGCCCGGTCTACCTGATCGGGTACCGTATCGACGACCGTGTCAAGCTGACGTCCAGTACCCGGAAAGTGCTGCACCTGCGGATTACTTCCTTGCCCGGCGCCAAATGAAACGCGCGGCGTGAAACACCAACCCCTCCAGTCTGCAACGGCGATTGCCCGGCGGTCACGGCGGGTCTGGGTGTTGTCATGCGCGTTTGTTTTCGCACTGGCGTTGTTGGGGCGTGCCGGGTTCGGCCTCTGGCAGCTGGTGCAATCGCCAGCCCCGACGGCCCTGCAGTTTCCCGACGAACAGTGGTATTGGGAGTTGGCCCAGTCCGTTCACCGCGGCGACGGACTGGTGGGCGAGTTCGGCCACCGCGCCGGGCGCATGCCGCTCTATCCCGCGTTGCTTTCGCTGGCGACGGGTTCGGACCACGGCGTCGTCTACGCGCGCGTCGCCCAGTGGTTCATCGGAGCGATAGCGGCGCTGGCAGCGGCCCTGCTGGCGGCTCGGGTCACCGACGAGCTGACCGGGCTCTTGACGGGCGTGCTCGTCGCGTGTGACCCCGGCCTGATCGGCGTCTCCGACCTGCTGCTCACCGAGACGCTTTTCACCACGCTTGTCGTGTTGTGGTGGTTCGTGGGTTGGCCGCTCGCTGAGGAGCCGGGCGCCCCTGCACACGGGCCTCGATTGGGGCGCCGCCCGCGATGCTGGCGGTGGGTGGCAACGGCGGCGTTGGCGTCAGTGAGCGTATACGCCCGGCCTGCGGCGATTCTCCTGGTCGTGTTCTGGGGTGCGTTCGTGGTGGCGCGGCGGCGTGCCGCATGGCGAGCGATCGGCGGGGCCCTCCTGTTCGCCACGGCGGTGGCAGCTTCGCTGCTTCCCTGGGCGTATCGTAACCGGCAGGTCACCGGTCAATGGTGCTGGCTGACCACGCGGACGGGCATTAGCCTTTACGACGGCGTTCGGCCCGGGGCCACCGGTGCGGGAGACTTGGGCGACGTCAAGGACCACCCGAGCGTCCGCGGTTTGTCCGAGCACGAATGGAACCGGTATTTCCTTGACGAGTCCTTCAAAGCGATCCGCAGCGATCCCGGGCGCATCCTTCGGCTGGGCTGGGTCAAACTGGGGCGGACGTGGAGCCCGTTCCTGCACGCCGACGAATACGGTTCGCGGGCGATCCGGACGATCTTTGCCGCGTGGTCGGTGGTATGGTACGCGCTGATCGTCGTCGGGCTGCTCTCGCGCCGACCAGGCGCCGGCGTCTGCCTCGGACTGCTGCTGCCGGCCCTGATGATCTGCTGCCTGCATTTCTTCTACGTCGGCAGCATTCGCTATCGCCTCGGTGCGGTTCCGGCGCTCGCGGTGCTGGCTGCCATCGGTGCCATCTCGCTGCTCGAGCAGTGGCAACGCGCCCGGCGCGGGGGGCGGTAGAACACGATGGGCGAAAGACCTCGAAAGTCCATCCCCGGCACCGGAACCGATCCCGTCGCCCGCATCGACCCGCCCCCGACGACGTCGGGGTTAACGATGACGACCCGCAGCCTTCACTACGGCGGCGCACGCTGGTGGGGATCCGTCGTCGCCGTGCTCGCCCTGGCCGCCGGGACCGTCGCCTATCGGCACCTGACCAGCCCGGAGCGAATCCGCCGTCAAGCCCGGCACTACCTTGCCGACTTCGTCACCGCCGACGTGAGCGTCGATGCGGCCGAGTTCTCGTTCTTCAGCGGCATCGCGTTAACCGGCGTGGCCGTAGCCGAGCCCGGGGCTGTTTCGGACGTGGACGACGGTGTGGCGACGCGGCGGCGCAGCGCCTTCCACTGCGAGAACCTTCTTCTCAAGCACGACCCGATCCGGATGCTTTTCGGCCGGCTGGCCGTCGCGGAAGTCGTCGCGGTCAACCCTTCATGCACCGTCATTCAGGATGTGGAATCCGGGCGACTGAATCTCGATAAGCTGTTCCGACCACGCAGTGGCGCTGAAGGCGCCCGTCCCATGCGCCTCCCGACCGTGCGCCTGCGCGACGCCTCGCTTCACATGCTGCGGCGTACGGGCTCGCAGATCAAGCCGGTTGAAACACTGCACTTGCAGCTGCTGGCCAGGCCCGATCCGGACGATTGTCTGCTCTACCGGATCGCGTGGATCGGCGGCGGCGCCCAGCGGTCGCGCGGGAGTTCGGTGCTCGATCTTCGCTCCATGACGTTCATCGATGAGCAAGGCGGCATGCCCTGGGTCACCCTGGAAACCGCGATGATCACCGTCGGGTCGCGGATCCCCGGGGCGGCCAACTACT
Source organism: Phycisphaerales bacterium (assembly GCA_020353195.1). Taxonomy (GTDB): domain Bacteria; phylum Planctomycetota; class Phycisphaerae; order UBA1845; family UBA1845; genus JAFGJQ01. The sequence continues at coordinate 3,250,037 of CP070691.1, forward strand.
TCGATCTGCTCGGGCTCACCGGTGAGGTCCGGGCGTTTCACTACAATCTGTCCGCCACGACCGACCCGGCCCGGCAACGGAGGGCAACCGTCAAGCTCCGCCACGCAGCCATGTCCATTCCGATCGACGCGGACGAACGCGCGCTGCCCGCCGATCAGCGATACCTGCAGTTCACCGACGTGGATGGCACTATCGAGTTCTTCACGGACCGGGTCTGGGCCGTTTTCACCGGACGGTTTCACGGGAGCAAGGTGGATGTGTCCGTTGAATTGTGCGGGCAACCGGAATCGGGCGGGTTGGCCGATCTGGGATTCGACGTCATGTTCAGCGGGATCGACATCCAGCTGCCGAGCAGGGATGCGGACGTCTCGCCCGCACAGGCCCGGTTCGTCCGCCGCTGGCGGAAACTGCGCGACTTCTACCGCGACTTCGACCCCCACGGCCTAGCGTCGCTTGAGTTCTCCGTAGCCAAGGACCCCGGCGAGGACCAGCCGGTGCAGTTGCGCCACGGCCGGTTGGAGGCCGTTGCCTGCGACGCCGCGTACCGGTTCTTCCCGTATCGCGTAGGCGGTATTGCGGGCACCGTCGAGTTCACCGATGACGGCGTGCACCTCCGGGACCTGGCGGGCATGCATGGCGGGGCGCTGATCGTCGTGAACGGATGGATCGCCGAACCGCGATGGCACGCCGCGGTCAAGCTCGATATGACCGGCGAGTCGGTCGCTCTCGACCGTGATCTGCACGACGCCCTCGGGTCCGCCTATCGCACGATCTGGGACCAGTTTGCGCTGGCCGGCACCGCCGATGTAACGGTGCAAATGGAACGGGCGCAAGGAGCGCCGGGACACACGGCTCCGTGGACCGCTGACATCGAGTCGGCTCTTCGCGATGCCGAGGTCTGCTTCACCGGATTCCCCTATCCACTGCGCAACGTACAGGGACGCGTCGACGTGGACCCGCAGGGGATTCGGGTCCGGCAACTGTCCGGATCGGCCGGCTCCGGTACCGTTGTCGCAGAGGGGCACGCCAATCTGCGGGACGGCCGGCCGACGGACCTGGACTTGGTCCTGCGAGCCGAGGCGGTCCCGTTCGACGATCCGCTGCTCGATGCGCTGCCGGCCGAGGCCCGCGATCTCGTGCGGTCTTTCGCCCCGCGCGGCACGTTCGGCCTGTCGGGAACCCTGGTGCTCGACCCCACGACCCGGGCCGTCAACTATGACCTCACGGCCACCATCCGGAACGTTGCCGCCGCGTATCGCCACATTCCTGTGCACATCGACCAAGTGACCGGGCCGTTGCGACTTCGGCCAGGCCGCATCGACGTGCCTGAACTGAAAGGGCGATTCGGCTCGGGCACGGTGACGGTAACAGGCTCTCACGCCGCCGGACCCGGGGCCTCGGAAACGCATCTGGTCGTTGCCTGCCGCAACCTGACACTCGATGACGAGTTGACACAGCGCCTGCCGCCGCACGTGGCCGACGCGGTTCGGGACATCGACATCGTCGGCGGGCTGAACACCACGACCGAGTTCGACCGAACGGTGGAAAACGGCGAACCGACGACCCGGCTGCGGACCGTAATCGAACTCGACCCGGTGGCGGTTCGGCACGCGGCGTTTCCGCTGCCCTTCACGAACGTGCGGGGACGCCTCGTGGTCGCGGGCGATCAGGTCACGGTCACGCACGTCACCGCCGAGCACCACGATGCGCGGTTCACGGCCAAGGGTCAGTTTACGAGGACAAGCGAGCGCGTCACCGGCACAGCCGCCCTTCACGCTGCCGGTATCGGCTTCGATGAGGAGTTGCGCCGGGCGGTGCCCTGGCGATGGCGTAGAACCTGGAACAATCTGCGACCGGCGGGCACGTTCGACCTCGGCCTGCCGCAGATTCGCTATCAGCGCGACGGCGACGAACCGGCACAGTGGCAGTTCGAAGGGTCGGTCATAGTGAAGGACCTGACGCTCGACCTCGGCGTCGACCTCTCCGGCGCGAGCGGGCGCGTCCGCGGGCACGGCTTCGTCAACGGGCCGGCCCCGGGGCTGACGCTGGATGGACGGATCGAACTCGACCGCCTCAGCATCAACGAGCGCTGGCTCACCGACGTCGCGGGGAATATTCACCGGTCCGGCCGCTCCGAGCGCACGACCATCGCCGATCTGCAAGGCCAAATCTACGGAGGTACCGCCACCGGAAACATCGAATGGACGCGCGACGGCGACAAGACGACATACGCGGCCACCGCCCTGCTGCACGGCGTGAACCTGCACGATTTCCTCAATGCCGGACGGCGGCAGGACCGACTGCCGCCGCTTGACGCCCAGGGCACGCTCGACGGGCGGATCTATCTGTCCGGCATCGCCGGGGAACCCGAGTCGCGGCGCGGGGGCGGTCGGATCACGGTCCGCCGAGGGCATCTGGTCAAGATGCCCTTGCTCGCCGCCGTACTCAACGTGCTCAACTTCTCCGACGTCGACGACACCGTGTTCCATGACCTGTCGGCAGAGTTCTTCATCCAGGGACGGCACGTGCAGATCAAGGACCTCATGCTGCAAGGCCGGGGGCTGGCCATGATGGGCTCCGGCACACTGGAACTTCCCGACAAGTCACTGGACCTCGTTCTGATCAGCACCGGCCCGCACGAGTGGGAGGATGTGCCCGTGCTGACCGAACTGCTCGAGGGCACGTCCCGCGAGCTGATGGAAGTTCACGTCCGCGGTCCGCTGAACAACACCACCATTCAGGCCCGCCCGTTCCGCGGCGTCGGCGAGACCATCAAGACGCTGGTTCAACCGAAAGAGCCGACCCAACGAGACTGACAGGTCGCCGATTGCCCATGGTGGACCGCGCCTCATCGCCCCGCAGCGGTGGACGTCGACAACCGGCGGCGTCTTGCAGGGGCAGGCGAGCTCGCTGCGGCACCCGCTACATGAGTTTCTCGCGTAACCGTGCGCGGGGGTAGGTATCCGGCTCGGGGTAGGGGATGGTGCCCAGCGCGGCGACAAGTTCACCGAGGCGGGGGAACAGCCTTCGCAGCGGCCGCGGCTGACAACGGGTCAGAACATACTGGGCGATCAGAGGAAACGTCAGCGACGCACAGGAGTAGACGACGACGTTGTTGACAATGGCATCCTTCACCTTGCCCCAACTGCGGGCTTCGCTGGGGGTGGCGCCGGACAGGCCGCCCCACTGCGGCGAATCCGTCGTCAGTTGCAGGACGTAATCGTGCCCTTCGTGGGACGGATCCTTGAGAAACTGCTGCAGCGCCGGCTGCGTCTGCAGGTAGAAGTTCTTCGGCGAACCGCCTCCGATCTCGACCACGCCGTTGCGATCCGCGTCACGGACGATGGCCGTCGTCTCGATCACGTCGAGCAGCGGGTTTAGATGCACGGGTCTGTCGTACAGGTGCGGAATGATGAGGTTCAACCCGACGCCCGAGTCGCCGGGCGCCGGCGTGAAGATCGGCACGTCACACCGGGCCGCCGCCGCCAGGAAGGACTTCTGAGGCGCGGGCGCGGTCTTGAGCACCCTTTCGCCCAGCGCTCTGTGAAGCGTCGCCGTCGAGAACTGCTTGCCCGTGTCGATCCGGCGCAAGGCGTCGAGAACAGCCCGATCGGTGGCGAACAGGGTCGCCTCATCCTCGATGAACACATCGTAGATGCGGGCCACGCCGTCTTCGGCCAGCTGGTTGTCGTCCGCCTCGAAATGTCCCTGAGTCATCGGGTGGCCGTAGGGTCGATGGAGATCGTGGTAGAGGTTCGCCCCCGTCGAGATGATGAAGTCCACGAACCCGCGTTCCATCAGTGCGTTGAACACGCCGCTCATGCCGATGGGCGTCATCGCCCCGGCGACGGTCAGGCAAACGGTGGCGCCGTCCTCGATCATGCGCCGGTAGAGGTCGGCGCCCTCGGCCAAGCGGCGCGCGTTGAACCCGCTGGCGGCGAAGACGTTGTCGATCATGTCGGCTACGTATTCGCTGCCTGCCAGTTCCAGCGGTTCGATGGTCGGGCCCGACATCCACTTGCGATGCGGTTTGTCACCGCAGGGATGGTGCTGGTTCATGTGATCCGCCATGACTTCCTCCTTCGTCTGCCGACGACCGGCCGAGAACCGACGCCATACCAGCAGCGCCTGACCACCGGACGCAGGGCGCCTGCCGCGAGCGTCGCAGCGTACGCGATGGGGTGATCGGGGTCAAAGGGGGCGGTCGCCCGGTGCGTCGGGCGCGGCGGCGCGTCGAACCTCGTCGGACCGAAACGGCATCCCGCACTCCGGGCACCGGTTCGAGACGGCGCCGGACAGGTCGTACGCGCACTCGGGGCAATAGGGCCGATTGCTCGGAACGGCTTTGTTGACGATCCACTCGCCGCTGAAGAACAAGTACAGCCCGATGCACGATTTCACCAGGGGGCCTGCCAGGGAGAAAAGAGAGTACCACAGTTGGCTCAACGCCCCGCCGACCACTTGTTGCGTGACGAAGAAGACAACATTCGCAGCGTACGACGCGAGCTCTCCAGCACCATCCACGAAGAGCAATACGCCAACAGCCTTGAGCAGTAACCGAAACAACGTCTTGTATTTCATCGGACACCTCGTCAACCGGCGCTCGTCAGCCGGGCGAGCTTGAACAGCAGCGCTTCCAGACAGAGCTGCACGTTGGCGTTCAGATCGAGTTGGCGTTCGACCGTGCCGATCGTGGAGATGGCGTGGGCGGCCGCTTCCGGACGCAGCCGCGCGCCTCGTTCAGGCGCCGTGTCACCACCAGCGGCCCCCGGGCCGGCCGTCGTAAGCGTCGTGCCCAGCGCCCGGTGTATCGCGCCGCGATACCAGGCGGCCATCAGGCAGAGCAGCGTCTTGAGACCCTGCCGTTGAGCTTCGGTGTCGGAGATGTCGGGGTCGCGTTTGCGGAACTGACCGCCCAGCGTCTTGGCGCCGTCGATCAGCTCTCGGGCGGCGCCGACGGCGCGGGCGGAGTCCAGGTCGGCCAACATGCTGGTGATCCGGCTGTTGTGGGCGGTCAGCTCGTCGTCGGCATGGTGCAGGGCGACGCCCAGACTGCCCTCGGCGAGCCCGGCGATGAACGCCGCCTGTTCACCCGTCAACTCCGGGCGCAGCTCGCCGAGCCGCTCGAGGATGAAATCGCGGGGCAGCGGAGCGAACGGTATCACCTGGCACCGCGAATACGTTGTCGCGAGCATCCGCTCCAGCGACGAGACGAGCAGGATCATGAACGTCGTCGCCGGAGGCTCCTCCAGTGTCTTGAGCAGCGCGTTCTGGGCGGCGGGCGTGATCCGGTCGGCCTGGCGGATGATGAAAACTTTCGCCCGGCCTCGTGCGGGTTTGGCCCCGACCCGGTCGATCACGAAGTGGCGAATCACGTCCACGCCCAGGTCGAGGGCTTTTCGGTTGCGGACCGCCGTGTCGGGATGAAACCTGTTGAGCTGGCGGTAGATCGGATGCAGATCGGGATGCGTTTCCGCGCGGACCGCGCGGCAGTCTTCGCACTCACCGCACGCGTCGCGGGCGCGATCGGTCCAGCCGCTCCACGCGGCGTCGGATGAGACGTCGACCTCCCGCGGGTGCGGGCAGAGCAGGAAGGTCGCCATCTGCACCGCAAACGTCTCCTTACCAACGCCGTCGGGTCCGTGAAAGATGTAGGCGTGCGGGAGCCGATCGCCGGCCACCGCCCGCTGGATCAGATGATGGGCCTTTGGCTGATGCCGAACGCTAAAGATCGACACGTTGCAGGATCTCCCATACGGACCGATGAACGGAATCCGGCGGTCGACCGGCGTCGACGATCTCGACCGGGCGGGGATAGACGTCGGGCAAGCGCAGAAAGACCTGCCGCACCTTCCGGTGAAACTCGATGGGCCGGGCCTCCATCGCGTCGGTCTGCGTGTCGTGGAACAGCACGTTCTGGCCGGTCTGTTTCTTCCGGTGCTTGCCGGCGTGGTGGGGTTCCCGGCCGGTCCGTGCGAACCCCTTCTCGACGTCAATGTCCAGCACGAACGTCAAGTCGGGCCAGGTGTCGCCGATGGCATACTGCGCAACGTTGATGACGTTCGCGACATCGTATCCGGCCGCCCCCTGATACGCGCAAGTGGCGGAGACGAACCGGTCGCACAGGACGGTGTTGCCCGCCGCCAGCGCCGGCTCGATGACTTCGCCGATCAACTGGGCCCGTGACGCCATGAACAGAAACGCCTCGCACCGCACGTCCATCTCGCTCAGGTCGTACCCGAGCAGGACGTGCCGAATGCGGTCACCGATGGCCGTACCGCCGGGATCTTTGCAGTGAACGACGTTCAGGCCGGCGGCGGTCAGCCGATCACCCAGCAACCTGCGCTGGGTGGACTTCCCGCACCCGTCGGGGCCGTCGAAGACGATGAACTTGCCTTTCAGTTTGTCCGTCACGCAGCGCTTCATGTTTCTCCAACGGTGTCGTTGCCGTCGAAGCCGCGGGGCAGACACTCCGCCCCGTCATCTGACCGGCTGAGAAGCCGGCCCCGCACCTGTTGCCGTGCAGACCCCAGCTAGCCGACCGGTGCCGCTCGGCGTCGCGTTTCCGCAAAAACCGCGCCCGCGTCGTAGCTCGATCGCACGAAAGGCCCGGACGCGACGCTCGAAAAACCGAGCGACCTGGCCTCGTCTGTCAGCGCCTCAAACTCGTCCGGATGATAGAACTTCTCGACGGGCGCATGATCAGGCGACGGCTGAAGATACTGCCCGATCGTGAGCATCCGGCACCCGGCATCGACCAGATCACCGAACGTGCGGGTCAGCTCCTCCCGCGTCTCACCCAAGCCCACCATCAGACCCGACTTGGCCAGCACGTGCGGCGCTGATGCTCCGACGGTCCGGATCACGCCGATCGACCGCCGGTACCTCGCCTGTGGGCGCACGATCGGGGTCAGGCGCTCGACCGTTTCGATGTTGTGATTGTAAACGTCCGGCCCGACGTCGCACACGCGCTTGATGCACTCCCGCCGGCCGCGAAAGTCACTGGGCAGAACCTCGACGGTGGCGGCGGGGTTGTGTCGCCTGACCGCCTCGATGCAGGCGGCGAAATGCGACGCGCCCTGGTCATTCAAATCGTCCCGGGCCACCGCCGTAATCACCACGTGGCGAAGCCCGAGCTCCGCCGACGCCGCGCCCAACCGCTCGGGCTCGTCGGGCTCCGGTGGAAAGGGGCGGCCGGTCTGGACGGCACAGAAGCGGCACCGCCGGGTGCAGCGATGGCCGAGGATCATGAACGTGGCCGTCCGACGCGACCAGCATTCCGTCAAGTTCGGGCACTTGGCGTCCTGGCATACGGTGGCGACGCCGCTCCGGGCGACGATGCGCTTGGTGGTCGCGAACGGTTCGCCCGCGGGCAGCGGCCGCTTCAGCCAACGAGGCAGCCGCCGGCGGGATTCATTGATAACTGTCTGCTCGATCAATGCCGTTGTCCCGCTCGTTTGTTCGCGGTACAGGAAATCCACAAGCGGTGCGGGCGAACGGGGCGCGCGAAACGCCAACGTGGGCGCACCGAGCCCCAAAGCGAAGAGGCGCCATACACGCGTTGAGGGCGGTTCCGGGCCGCCCCGCCGCGTGCCAGGCACGTGCCTGAGTCCGCTTCCATTGCCACACCTCTCGCCGCCGGCGCGATCTTAGACGCTTTGGCGGTCGGGTCAAGCAGCCTCACCGGGCGAGCGACTGACGACGCCGGGATCCGGCGAGTTGAACACCAATCTTGACGCCAGGGTGGCGGGCATCTACGATGATCGCGTCCGGACCGTTCACTTCTGAGGGGAATCGCAGAGGGTACGATGAACATCCAGTTCAACAAGATCCTACATCCTACTGACTTCTCAGAACTGTCACTGCACGCGCTGCAGTACGCACGTTCGCTGGCCGAGACTTTTGGTGCTCAACTCCACTGCTTTCACGTGATTGACGAGGCCTACCAGTACTGGACCGCCATGGGGCCGGAGATGGCACCGGTGACCCCGCCCGTCGAGGACCTTACCAGCATCGCCGAAAGCCAGATGGATCGTTTCGCCGACGAGCACCTGATGGGCATGAAATTCCCCCCGGTCACGCGCGTGGCTTGCGGCAAGCCGTTCGCCGAGATTGTCGCCTACGCCCGCGAGGCCGCCGTTGATCTGATCGTGCTGGCGACGCATGGCCGCGGCGGGTTGCCCCACGTGCTGCTGGGCAGTACGGCCGAGAAAGTCGTGCGCAAGGCCCCGTGCCCGGTCTTGACCGTTCGCGACCCGGGGCACAAGTTCACAATGCCGTAGTTCGCCACGTGGCAGTCCGCCACTCGGAAGTCCGCCGCTCGGGCGCAGAGAGGTCCAGTTCCGTGAGCGAAGACACCCCCAAGACATACGGACAGTCAGTCGTCACCGCCCGCATCAAGCGCAACGCCTCGCAGATCCTGCTGCCCGCGATTGTCGTTCTGGTGCTCGGCTGGGGCTTCCTGGCTCGACCCGAAAGCCCGGACTCGCTTTCAGACTACGTCCTCGTCGTTCTGGTATGGACGCTGCGGATTGGAGGGATCGCACTGCTGGGCGTGGCGGGCATCTGTTGGACCGGCGCGCTGATCGGGCCGCTGCTGGATGCGATCATCTCATCGTGGTTCGCCATCGTGCTCGCGGCGACCGCGGCGTGTTTCATCGCTTATAACCTCGCAGATCTGATGGGCTATGTTTTCGCCATATTCGCTGCGGTGTACGCCCGAGCGGCTTTCACTCTGTGGCAGCAATATCCCGCCCTGTGCCGGGCCGCAGCACCGCAACCGGATGATCCGGTTGCTTCCACCGAGGAATCGTCGCCCTCTGGGTTCCCTCACCGCCGGCCGGAGCCTGCCGGCGAACCACGGGTGCGTCATCCGGGCTCGGTGGCTTCTGATGCTCCCGATGCCCAACCGCACGCTCACGAGGCACCGCCGGACGGGTACCTGGCTGATTTCGCCGACGACAAGGAAAGCCCGCCGACCAAGCCTACGTAATCACGGCGCACCGCACAGATGCAGTCCGGAGCCGGTGCGGCTTAGGGTCAGTCCTCGGCCGGGATCCTCAACCCCCGTGCCCTGGCCGCCTGCCTGGCTTCGTCGTAGCCCGCGTCCACGTGGCGGAAAATCCCGGTCGCGGGGTCGGCCGTCAGGACACGTTTCAGCCGGGCCGCCGCCTCCGGCGTGCCGTCGGCGACAATGACCTGACCCGCATGGATCGAATACCCGATGCCCACGCCACCGCCATGGTGGACCGAGACCCAACTCGCCCCGCACGCCGTATTCACCAGAGCATTGAGAATGGGCCAATCGGCAATGGCATCCGACCCGTCTTTCATCCCCTCCGTCTCGCGGTTCGGCGACGCCACCGAACCGCAGTCCAGGTGGTCCCGGCCGATGACGATCGGCGCTTTGACCTCGCCCCCGGCCACCAGATCGTTGAACGCCAACCCCATCCTGTCCCGCTCGCCGTAACCGAGCCAGCAAATCCTCGCCGGCAGCCCCTGGTAGGATACCCGCTCGGCCGCCAGACGGATCCATCGGCAGAGGTGCTCGTTCTCGGGGAACATCTCCAACACCGCCCGGTCGGTCCGGGCGATGTCCGCCGGATCGCCGGACAGCGCCGCCCAGCGGAACGGACCCTGTCCCTCGCAGAACAGTGGCCGGATGTACTGCGGCACGAACCCCGGAATGTCGAAGGCGTCGGTCACGCCCCCCTGTTGCGCCTGCCCGCGAATGTTGTTGCCGTAGTCGAACGTGATCGCCCCGCGCTTTTGCAGTTCGAGCATCGACCGCACATGCTCGGCCATGGTCCGCATCGATTCCTTGACGTAGCGTTCAGGGTCTGCGGCGCGGAGGCGCAGCGCTTCGTCATAGGTCATCTTGTTCGGGACGTACCCGTCGAGCGCGTCGTGCGCGGAGGTCTGGTCGGTAAGAACGTCGGGAACGATGTCGCGCTTGAGCAGTTCGGCCAACAGGTCGGCCTGGTTGCCGCACCACCCGACTGACAGAGCCTTGCCGCTCTGCTTCGCCTGCCGGACCCACTGGATCGCCTCGTCCAGTGAAGCCGTCGCCTTGTCCAGGTAGCGATCGCTCAGCCGCCGGTCGATGCGCCGGCGATCGACCTCGCCGATCAGGCACGCAGCTTCATTCATGGTCGCCGCCAGCGGCTGGGCCCCACCCATGCCCCCGAGCCCGCCCGTAACCACCAGCTTGCCCGTCAGCGATCCGCCGAAGTGTCGCCGGGCCGCCGCCCCCAGACACTCGTACGTGCCCTGCAGGATGCCCTGGGTCCCGATGTAAATCCAACTTCCGGCGGTCATTTGGCCGTACATGGTCAGACCCACACCCTCGAGACGGCGGAACTCGTCCCAGTTTGCCCAGTGAGGCACCAGCAGCGAATTGGCAATCAACACCCGCGGAGCATCCGTATGGGTCCTGGCAATACCGACGGCTCGACCGGACTGCACCAGCAGGGTCTCATCGGGTTCGAGTTCCCTCAGCGCGGCAACGATGCGATCGAAGTCCGCCCAACTGCGGGCCGCCCGACCGCTGCCACCGTAGACGATCAGCTGCTCGGACTTCTCGGCGACCTCGGGATCGAGGTTGTTCATGAGCATGCGCATGGCGGCTTCGGCCTGCCAGGTCTTGCAGGTCTTGGCAGTGCCGCGAGGCGCACGGACGAGACGGGCCGCTGGGTTTTCATTGCCTGGGGTCGTGGTCATCTCAAGTCCCTCGCTTCTTCGTCCTCGACGATGCGGATGGGCGCGGCCGTGCGGACCACCGGCGCCGATGGCCGGCTGCGATCGCCGGCCGATTATACCGCTGCCGGAGCGCGCCGACAGTCGATCAGATCCGCCGGCGGGGCGACTTCCCCGCCCTGCACGTGGATTCGTTATGGAAACCGAGCCCACAAGGCCGGACGGCGCTTCTCATGCGCAGAGTGACCCAGATTCGCGCAAGACTCGGGCCAACCGGCGATTCGATAGGATGGTTCTCGCTTGCTGTCTCAAGCGCAGCTCGCTCATGGTCGTTGAACGCCGCCTTCACCTTCCGATCCCTGCGCAACCGCGGACCGGCGCACTTTCTGCACAGTGCGTGGATGCGGAATCACGGGGCCGGCAAGACCACGCCCAAGCCGACGAAACGCCGGGAAGGCGATGAGGCTACTCCGCCCGGGCAAGCACGACGAGCTTCTGCCCGGGAAGGTCGATGTCGGCTAGCCGCTCCTTGCAGAAGGCGAGAGTGGCCTGCTCGAGCTCGGCCATGTAACTGACCAGAAAGCCCCGTGTCTGCTCGTCACCGGCGCCGTTGAGCAGACGCTCCTGCGCGAAACGCACCTGATAGAAGCGCCGGCGAACACCCTGGTCCGGACCGTCGAGCCCCATGGGATCGTGAACGAAGAACCCGCCGGCCCGAACCGCCACGATCCGCAGGCCGACCGCTTGCACAGCCGCCTCGAACTCGTACCGGCTGCGAACCATCATCCACTCGGTGCGCATGGAGGTTCGGGGCAGGTACTCGGTCGTGACGATCCGACCATCCGGCGCCACCAGCGACGCCAGAGTGTGCAGCGCCCGCATGAACAAGTCCGGCTCGGGGATGTGAAACAGCACGTTGGCCACATTGATCCAGTCGAATGGCTCGCCGAGACTCAGATGGCCGGACGTGATATCCGCTACACGGAAGTCCAGCGTGGTGCCGTCCGTCGGGGGCGACCATTTTCTGAGCAGCTCGATCGACGCTTCCGCGAAGTCGATGCCCATCAACAACGCCGGCCGGTACCGCTCGAGGAAAAACCGGATCCACCGCCCGGACCCGCACCCCACATCGAGGACCCGCCCGCCGTCCACCCGGGCCCCGACGTCGGCAGCCAACTGCTGGTAGATCGGGTACAGCACCGCATCTTCGACCGGACTGCTGTATGTCAGACCGGACGCGTCGGACGCCCGGTCGGATTTGCCTTTCCATTCCTTCTCGTAGTGGCACCGGATGTCCTCTTGCGTCATGGGCATGGCGAATCGACCTGCTTTCGGTTACCGGACTATGGACCGCGAGCATACGCGGACGTTCCATATGCTATCGACGGGTCGGAGGCGAACACTTGCGGCAAACGACCCACCGCCCAACGTCCGGTAATCAGAGTATCCGGAGCACGCGGGTACGATTCAGGTGCCCTTCGGCCATCAGCCGGCTGCGCCCGGGCGAACAAGGGCGGGGCCCCCGGATGACTTACGGTGCGGGCAGCAGTCCAAGGCGGGACAGCTCACGCGAAAGCGACTCCGCGATCGCACGGTGCCCGGCCGCCGTCGGATGCCCGTCGGTCGACATGGGATACGCCGGCGAGTCACCCGAAACGCAGGCCCTCAGCGCCGGTAGCGCATCCACATAAACGATACCTTGCTGATCGAGGTAGCCTTTCGTGTCCTCCCACATCCGCTCCTCAAAGCGAATAAGCTCAACGTAAGTCGAGGGAATCCCCGAGAGCCCGCGTTCGACCGCATCCTTGAAGGCCAGCTCCTTCGTGGGGATTAGCAGGACCACGAATTCGGCCCCCGCCCGGGATGCTCGGTCTTGTTTTCGTGAGAAAGTCCGCAATGACACCTGATGCCCTTCGCGGATTCGGGGGTCGCTCAGATTCAGGGCCGCCATCCGGTATGCCGGCGTCAAAACTGTCCGGGTGCCGTCATGTTCAAACGGCCACAGGTCATCGCCCCGAGCCTGCGCGTCAGCACAGATCGTACCCCAATCAGGCTTCTCCCGGGGCTGCAGCATGGATGGGACGATCGCGCACGCCTTGTAGACCGCCCCGAACAGTCGAATATGGCTCGCGCATGTGCGAGCGAGTTCGCCCAACGGGCCCCTCGTCTCGCTCTTCGGTTCCCTCGGACCCAACGCGAGCCGGAAATGTCGCCCGACGACGTGGCTGTAGGGCTCAATCTGCTCGGCTTCTGCAAGCATGCGAGCCTGCTCATGGTCCCGTGTCTTGAGGTCCGGAAACTGCCCAATATCGTAGACACTGTGGAAAGCGTCGTAGAGGTCGTTTCCACTATAGAAGGCTTCCACGATCACACGCGGACGCAGGCGCGCGGCCCGGTCCCACAGGATCAGGTAGTGCACGGGGCCCCAGCCTGGGAAGGACATGGCGTAAACGTCACGACCGCTTGCCCGGGCAAACTGTTGAGGCCAGAGCAGCTCCAGGTCAATCCCCATACCGTAGGTCTGAGAATCCCCGAAAACGACGACATCTGCACGGTCGGGCACCCGTCGATTCCGATACCCCCAACGATCGTGCCGGAAATGCTCCGGGTTCGGGACATGACCAAGCCGGGCATCTTCAAGCCGCAGAGGTGTGCCTCCTGGGCGAAGAGCCGAACGCACTCTGCGGGAAAGTCGCGCTCCCGCCTGCAATGAGAACTCCACGCAGATCAGCACCAGCAATAACGCCGTGACGCGAAACAGCCATTGCTTTCGCCTACTGACCGGGCAGGGCGGGCCAGGCAAGTCACGCTCGGGTGCATCGGAATCAGACCTTTGTGACATCGTTCGCATCGACCGAGCTCGCCCGGCCTCTCACAAATCCATGCTCGGCCAATACGCGCCGCCGATTTCCAGATCGACACCATGCGCGCATCGACGGAGCGCCAGCACCCACCAGCCCCTGCTTGACACGACAAGCGACACTGACGCGCCGTACGCTGCGCCGAACAAGCTCGGATCGTTCACCTCGGCCTGCCGCATTGGCGACTCATCACCGCAACGCTTGGACCCGTCCGCCCACTACAATACCGCTTCCAAGACGACGAATCCAACCAGGACCATCATGCCAACCTCGCGAACGCCACAAACCGCTGGATTGCGTTTGACCGGTTGCACGTCCAGGGCCGCTCGCACTCGACCCGGTGTTGGGGAAACCCCGAAGGCCGATCGTGCAGTGGCACTTCACCGAGCGCCTGGAATGTGACAGGCGCGCGTCCCTGCGGTCGGTTTCGCGTTGAGAACGAGAACCTCGTTCTGATAAGATGAACGTGAACTCCCGGGACGCGGGGTGATCGGAGGGCCAAGCCGGTGCGGCAACGGCGGCTGTTTTCAGAGGAGGACACCAAATGTGCGTGCGAAGGTTGATGGCGGTATTCGCTCTGACGGGCGGGCTGGTCCTGTTCGGCGCCGCGCCGACAGTCTGGGCGGACGAC
>CP070691.1:3264323-3295468 GCA_020353195.1 Phycisphaerales bacterium
CCTTGTTGATGCCCGACACCAGCACGTGCCGCACGCGAGGCCCCCACACCTCCCGGAACCGCCGCACTTCGTCGCCTTCCGGGTCGTCGCTGAGTTTCGTGATGTCCACGACCAGATTCTCGATCCCCATGTCCCGGCCCAGCTCGATCAGGTCGCAGACGTTCTTCTCGACCACCGGATACGATGCGCCGCGGCGAATGCGCTCCAGGTCACCGGCCAACCCGTCGAGCGAGATGGCGAAATTCCACAGCCCCGCCTCCAGCAGGGAGCGGGCCCGGTCCCGGGTCAGCAGCATCCCGTTCGTCTGAATGCCGAACGGACCCGCCGACGGACGATCGGCAGTGACCGAAGCCGCGTACGCGATCATCCGCTCGAGCTCCGGATGCAGCAACGGCTCACCCAGAAAGTAGATCCGCAATCCGACGAACGGCTCGCGGCTCCACTCATCGGCGATCTTGCGGAACGTCTCGAACGACATGTCGCCCAGCTTGCGCGTCATCTGGTTGCGCGTGCACATGATGCAACGCAGGTTGCACCGGTTCGTGACCTCGATCTGAATCTGAGGAGGAAAGTCCGGCGGCACAAGGCGCAGGGCCTGCTGCTCGAACATCCGCATGACTCGAAGCCGGGCGGTGACGTCGAACGGCTGGCGAAGCTCGGGCGCCTTGTGGGCCTGCCTGTACCACACCCGATACGCTTCGTCGCAGCGACCCAGCTTCTCCAGCACCTCACCGAGATTGTAGAAACACTGCGACCGCAAGGCCGCATCGCCGGTCCGCCCCGCTATCGCACCGAGACGCTGCGCCCCCTCCGCCAGACGGCCAGCCGCCAGACACTGCCATGCCTGCTCGTACTCACGTTGATCCCGCTGAGAGTCCGCCGCGATCGTTACTGCCATAGACGATCTATCGGACCGCCCGCCGGGACGGTTAAGACAAGACTCCCGCGCGGGCGGCACCACGGACGATTTCGACGCGCCGCTCCCGGCAGCGCTATCGGGCCGCCCGCCCGCGGGCATCGGCCCCGCCTGCCCGCCCCCCGGCTCCTTCGGGCTCGTGCTCCTCCACCCGCCAGGTGCCGTTCTCGCGAATCACGCGGCGATAAAGTGTGTCCCGTTCCACCGGGACGCACCCGGCTTCGCGGATCAGACGTTGAAGCGCGTCGACAGTCATCTCCTGGTGCGTGGTGGCACCGTCGCGCTTCGTAATGTCGTAGTACATGACCGTCCCGTCCAGGTCATCCACGCCCCAGTTCAGCGCGACCTGAGACAGCTTGGCCCCCTGCATGATCCAGAACGCCTTGACGTGCGGGATGTTGTCGGCCATCAACCGCGAAACCGCCAGGGTCCGCAGGCTCACCAGCCCCGTCGGACCGGGCAAGTGCGCCAGCTTGCTGCCCTCCGGGACGAACGGCAGCGGGACCAGGCAGTTGAACCATGCCGGCCTGCACCGCAGCGATTCGTCCTGATGCTCGCGAAGCTTGATCAGGTGCCTCATCCGCTCCGCCGCCGTTTCGACGTGCCCGTACAGCATCGTCGCGTTCGTGAAAATGCCCAGCTCGTGAGCGGTACGGTGCACCTCGAACCACTCGGACTGGCCTATCTTGCCGCGGAAGGCCTCGTCGTGAACGCGGTCGTCGAACACCTCCGCGCCGCCGCCGGGCAGCGACCCCAGCCCCGCTTCGCGCAGGGCGACCAGCACCTCGCGGATACTCATCCGCGGTCTGGTGATCCGCGTGAAATGAATGATCTCGACGGCGGTGAAGGCCTTCACATGCATCCGCGGGCAGCGGCGCCGAATCTCCGCGCACAAACCCGCGTAATACGAAAACGGAAGCTTCGGATGAAGCCCGCCAACGACGTGCACCTCGGTCGCCCCCCGGTCGTACGCCTCCCGGGCCAGGCCGGCAACGTCCTCCACTGAAAGCTCGTAGCCGTCGCCGCCCCGCTTCGACCATGGCCGGTAGAACGAGCAGAACCTGCACCGCAGAACGCAGTAGTTCGTGTAGTTGACGTGCCGGTTGATGTTGAAGTAGGCGACGCGCCCGTGCTTCTTCTCGCGTGCGCGGTTGGCCAGCTCCCCCAGCGTATGCACGTCGGCCGACTCGAAGAGCCACATCCCCTCGTCGAACGTCAAACGCTGCGACGCACTGACCTTGTCCGCGATGGATTCAGGCACGTCCGGCATCAACAGGCTCGTTCGTGTTGGAGACGGTGATCACGAGAGGACCCGGTCGGGCAATGAACCCCCGGACGATGGACCCCGGGACAAAGGGCTCATCCCAGCAGACCGTCGAACAAGCCTCCGCCTTCCGAACTGATCCCGCCCCGCAGCGGCTTCTTGCGCTTCTTCGGCGCCTTGGCGGGCGCGGCGGGAGAGCCCGATGCGTCCTCGGGCGCGGCGTCGATCGCCTTGATCGAAAGAGCAATCCGACGCTGCTCCATGTCCGTGCCCAGCACCTTGACCGCAACCTCCTGACCAACACTCAATACATCACCCGGTGTGCGAACGTGCTGCTCGGACAGCTCCGAAACGTGAACCAGACCCTCGACGCCGGGGCGCAACTCGACGAACGCACCGAAATCCGCCAGCTTCGTGACATGGCCGGTGACCACGGCATCGTCTGCGAATTGCTCCTGCACACCCTCCCACGGATCCGGTGACGCCTGCTTCATGCTCAACGCCATGCGCCGCTTCTCGCGCTCCAGTCGAATCACGACCACGTCGACGATGTCCCCTACCGACACCACATCCTTGGGCCTGTGAATCCGCCCCCAGCTCATCTCGCTGATCGGGACCAGCGCTTCCACCCCCTCCTCCACTTCAGCGAACGCACCGAAGGCCGCCAGCCGCGCGATCCGCGCCTTGAGCTGAGTGCCCACGGGATACTCCGATTCCACCCGCTCCCAGGGATCGGGCGTGGACTGCTTGAGCCCAAGCGAAATCCGAAGCCGTCCGTCCTCGGCTTTCTTCATCTTCAGAACGGTAACGTCGACGCTCTGACCGATAGAGACGATGTCGCTCGGCTTGTCGACCTGCGACCAGCTCATGTCGCTGACGTGCAACAGACCGTCCACGCCACCGAGATCCACGAACGCTCCGTACTCGGTCACGTTGCGAACCACCCCGCGGCGGAGCTGCCCTTCGGCCAACTCCTTCAACAGCGCTTCTCTCGCCGCCGCCAGTTCAGCCTCCTGGATCTTGCGCCGGCTCAGCAGCACGTTCTTGTCGCGGCGGCTCACCTCGAGCACCTCGCACCTGACCGCCTGGCCGATCAGAAGCGAGATGTCGAGCATCCGATCCACGTCGACCTGCGAAGCCGGCATGAACCCTCGGATCCCCTTGAGGTCGACCTCCAGACCACCCTTGTTCATGCCCGTGACCCGCCCCTCCACGACCAGACCGGGCTTCATCGTCTCCCACGTCGCCACTCGGGCCGCCCCCTCGCGGGAAAAGATCTGCAGATTCGACTCGCGATCGAATCGGTCGAACACGACGTCGACGACGCGCCCGACAGTCGGCTCGTCGTCCTCGGTCCCCTTGAACTGACTGCGGGGTATCACACCCTCGGCTTTGCCGCCAAAGTCCACAAACACATCATCCTTGTGGACCTGGACGATCTTCACCTTCGTGACGGCCTGAGCATCGCTCGCCGGAGCCCGTGTCTCATCGGCCGCCTCAGCCAGGTCGAACATCGACACCTCCGCCAGGGCCTCCTCCTCTTCCCGCGTCAGGCCGCCGCTGACCGGCGGCTCATAGGCTGGAGGTGGAGACGACCGCGACGGCTCCATGGGTTCCGTCGGCTGGGGTGTGTCACTCATCGTGATCCCTTGCCCACCGAGGCGGGCACTCCATCCAAAGGGTCCTCAATGGCAGCCAGAAGCGACCGCACGGACGTCCGTCCGCCCAACGACAGCGTCACTCGCACTCGGCGCGCCGCCCGGGGAACCAACAGGCCCGAGAAAACACCAACCGCTCCCCCGACCGGCCGGCGACGCTCTCGCTGAACGCTGGTGGGTCCTGAACGGTTCCCCCTCAGCTGCTCCAATTGCCGCAGATTTCTGTTCCTATGCAAAGAAAAATGATGGGTTCGACCAGTCCTGTCCTCCCGGGCCCCATGATTCTGGCAACAGGTGGGTGCCTTCCCCCGTCTCCCGTACACCATGACGTTTATCGAAAGACGACCCCGAAGTCAAGGCATCGAGGCCGGTTTGGACCACCGACCTGTGTCCGATACGCCGAACGGGACCGACTGTTACCCCTTCTGCCACAACGGGTTCCGCCTCGTCTCCGGGCAACGGTGGAAATCGACGCCCACTTGGGCCAAGATAGCCGGCAAACTCGAAGCGGTGGTTGGCGCCCTGCCCGGTTCGAGACGGTTCCTGACAAACTGTCAACGTGTGCCGGTCGATAAAGCTCACAGAGCCGCGAGCTTCGGGCTTCGCCCATCCACACCACCCGGTGGCGGCGGGCTCGTGCTCGGAACTCTAACTCGGAGCCGACCGGACGCCCCCTGGTTCCGGAGGCTCCCCTCGTGAACAACACCCGTGAGGATAACATGAGTTCGCACGTGAGTCTCCACGTCCCGGCGGGCGATTCCAGTCATCACCGCGGCGGGAAGGTGGGCTGGCTCAGCTGGGCGGCCATCGCCTTCGGCGCCCTGCTGCTGACCTACCTGATCGTCCATCACCTCACCGCCGCGCATGACGGCGGGCACGACGATCACGCGTATGAGATGCCGCCACTGTGGGCCTGCTCGCCGTTCGTCGCTATTCTGCTCTCCATCGCCATCCTCCCCCTGATTCCCGCGACGTCGCACTGGTGGGAGAGCAACCAGAACCGGCTCTGCCTAGCCTTGATCTTCGGCACTTTGACCCTGGCCTATTACATGTTTCACGGGGGGTCACAACGCGTCATACGCGTACTCGACCACGCGATCATCGCCGAGTACATCCCGTTCATCATTCTGCTGTTCAGCCTGTACGTCATCAGCGGCGGAATCTCGCTTCGCGGCGATCTGGTCGCCAAGCCCGCAACCAACGCCGCCTTCCTCGCCGTCGGAGGTGCCCTCGCCAGCTTTATCGGCACCACCGGCGCTGCCATGCTCCTGATCCGCCCGCTGCTGCAAACGAACTCCGAACGCCGGCACGTGACCCACACCGTCATCTTCTTCATCTTCCTGGTCTGCAACGTCGGTGGATGCCTGCTGCCGATCGGAGACCCCCCACTGTTCCTCGGCTACCTCATGGGCGTGCCGTTCCTGTGGACCTTCGGACTGTTCGCCCCCTGGCTCGTGACCTGCGCCGTCATCCTGGTCATATACTGGGTCTGGGATACGATCGCCTACCGGCAAGAGAAGAAAAAGGACATCTTCCTCGACGAAACCCGAAAGACGCCGCTGCGGCTGTCCGGCAAAATCAACCTGCTCTGGCTCGTCGGCGTCGTCTTCGCCGTCGCACTGATCGACCCGAACAAACAGATCCTCGGGTACACCCCGTTCCCGTTCATGCGCGAGCTTGTCATGCTGGCGTTCGTGGGCCTGTCGCTCAAGTCGACGCCGCCTACCATCCGCCTCGCCAACAAATTCAACTACCACGCCATTCTCGAGGTGGCGGCCCTGTTCCTGGGAATCTTCATCTGCATGCAGGCGCCAATCGAGATACTCAACCAAAAGGGCAGCGAACTGGGATTGACCAGACCGTGGCAGTTCTTCTGGGCCACCGGATCGCTCTCCAGCTTCCTCGACAACGCACCGACCTACGTCGTCTTCTTCTCGACAGCCCAGTCGATCACCGACTCAGCCGGACCGGCGACCGGCCCGGGCATCCTCACCCTGGTGGGCGGCGGGCATATCATGGAGAACCTGCTCGTGGGAATCTCGCTCGGCGCCGTCTTCATGGGGGCCATGACCTACATCGGCAACGGGCCGAACTTCATGGTCAAGAGCATCGCCGAGCAGGCCGGCGTGCGAATGCCCAGCTTCTTCGGCTACATGCTCTACAGCGTGTGCATCCTGGTCCCCCTGTTTGTCGTGGTGACCATCATCTTCGTGTGACGATTCCGCCGGCCGGCGCAATAGAAAGCGGAGCCGCAAGGCCCTTGCCCCGCGGCTCCGCTGAGTTTCCGTCACCGGACCTCCGGAAACGGCTGTCGACACCGGTACCGCTGCCGCCGGACCGGCCCTCCAGCCGACCGAATGGCACGCCGGAGAAGCGTTCCCCGGCGCAAGTCCGGGTTCCAGCCCGTCAACAGAGACCGACTACCCGCCCAGGAATTCGGCGATCGCTGCGACCTCGTCGTCAGTCAGCTCAATGGTTCCGTGAGTGGGCGATGCGAGACCCGCAGCGAGATCGGCGGCGCTGAGGCCCCTGATATCCGGCGGCCCTGCTCCGTCAGGCCCGTGGCACGCGCAGTTGGCGGCGTACAGAGCAGCACCGTCCGCGCCGTCGTCCGGCGCCTCGACGCAATCGCCGTCCGCGCAAATCTCGCCTTCGGCGCAGTCTTCGTCAAACTCGCACTCACCCTCCGGCGCCGCGACGCAATCGCCGTCCTCGCAAACCTCGCCTTCGGCGCAGTCTTCGTTCGTCTCACACCCGACAGGCACCGGCTCGACGCACACGCCCTCCTCACAAAGCAGGTCGTCGGCGCAATCGGCGTTCGTCTCGCACACGTCACCGACCGCCCCGCCCGTGTCGTCATCGACATCATCGGCAGGGGGCGCCGGCTCTGACCGGCATCCGAAGGCCGCCAGCCCGCAACCCACGAGCAGCACCAGCATCCATTGTGTCAACACCGTTCTTCGCAGCATGAGGATAAGCCTCCTTACTCTGAAACACGGACTCGTAGTCAACTCGCCGATTCACCAAGACGTCCGCGCCGGCTTCCCACGTCGCCTCCGCGAACGCCTCTTTACGGCAAGAAACGCATCGGGCAGCATACTATGCAAACGCACGGCCACGTCAAACAGAACTTCTCGTTTGACCCCGCCGTGACACTACGACACGACCAGACCCATGGGCGCAGGCTCTCGCGCCCCAGAAAACCGCTCATCCTCGATGCACAAGGGCGTGCGTCACCGCGCCACAACGCAACCGCGACACAGATTACACAGATTCCGGTGTCCGGGCAACCGGCTAATGCCGGATCCGGATCAAGGCGCGCACGCACGACCGGGAAGCCCCAGCCCCCCCGCCAACCTTTGCCCGGCCGCGCGCGCGTCCAGAGACGGCACCTGCTGCCGTCGCGGATCCAGCCCCCCCCGCAAAACGCGCGACCCCCTAAACGCACTCGGCGCCAACCGCAACCGGCGAACCGGTGACGGCCTGGCGCGTCCGGACCATTTGCCAAGCGAGTCGGGATGCTGTAGCTACTAGCGAGATCACGCCGACCCGGGTGCAGGGCCTTCGCAGCGCCGACAGGATGATCAGGATGGTCCCACCACAAACCGTCTGCACGGTACTGATCGTCGAGGACAGCCCCGAGGTCGCTGAGCTTCTCGAGATGTTCCTGGAGGAGCTGCCTTACGTGCGCACCGTCACAGCTCCCGACGGCCAACAGGCCATCGAACAGGTCCGCCGGTCCGCGCCCGATCTGATTCTCCTCGACGTCATGATGCCGAAGATGTCGGGCTTTGAGGTGTGCCGCCAGATCAAGCATGATCCGCGGACGCACGACATTCCCGTCATTGTGGTGACGGCCCTCGATATGGACGCCGACTACGAACGGGCCCGCGAGTGTGGAGCGGACGACTTCATCCGAAAGCCGATCAACCGGGTCGAACTCATCATGCGCATCGAATCGCTCCTCGAGCTGAGGCGCCTGCGGAAGCAACTGCACGACCTGCCATATACCGACGACGGTGGTGACCGGGCGGGACAACAACCCCCACCCCGTCCGTGACACGGGAGGACCTGCCGATGGGCGGAGTATCCGACACGCTACTCAAGACGCCGGTGAGTGAGTTCCTCGACCGCCTGGCCGACCGCGCCCCCGCGCCCGGCGGCGGCGCCGCCGCAGCCCTGGCCGGCGCCCTCGCTTCGGCAACCGCCCGCATGGTCGGCGCATACTCGGTCGACAAGCAACCCGATCCGCACCGTCGCGAGCAGGTGGCTCGCCTCTGCGCAGAGCTTGCTCGCGCCGACGCGATGCTGCGGCGCCTCGTGGACGAGGACGCCGCCGCATACGAACGCCTGTCCAAAGCCACCCGTGCGGCGCGGGATGACCCGAGCCGGGAAGACCCCACACGCCAGGCGCTGGCCATCGCCCTGGCGGTCCCGCTCGAGATTGCGGCCGTCGCCTCCAACGCGATTGCGATCATGCGCGACATCCAGCCGTTGGCCAACAAGCACCTTCTCAGCGACTTGGGGGTCGCTGCCATGCTGGCTGACGCCTGCGTGCAAGCTGCTGCCTACAGCGTCCGCGTCAACGCAGCTCAACTCGGCGACAACGCCCGGCGAGACGAGGTGCTGGCCGAGATGGAAGGTATCGTCGGTCGGACGTCCGCGGCCCACCGCACCATCGAGACCACGCTCCCTGAGCAGATCCGCGCCCCCGCGGCTCAGTCCGGCCAGTGAAGCACGGCGTTAATCTTGACGGACGACGACTCGGCCGCACGCCCCGGGGCGCCTAGCCGCCAACGGTCCCGAGAGAGGGGCACCGTGCCGCCCTGATGAAGCCTAGCTTTACCACAGCTCGCTCCATTTGCAGCGTCGCTGATCTCGGTTGTGTTTGCCTGCTTCCGGCCGCTACGACAATCCCTAAAGCTTGCGTAAGCTCACGCCGATTCATATATTGTAGTTAAGATGGGCTATTTACGGAAGGTGGATAACAACCGCACCAGGGGGCGGAGTCTCAAAGCACAGTCAGGAGGCGGACGCGCAAGGGGGTGAATCAAACAAGGTGTTCGGCGGCTTTCCTTCAGGAGGAACAGACATGATCGAGTTCGGCACCGCGTTTGTTTACAACTTGGTCTCGCTGCTGCTTTGCTTTATCGATCAGATTCCGGCATAGCCAGAGGGCGTCATGATCGAAGTCATCACCCAGATTGACGACATCATCATCGACACCCCGTAGGGGCCAGGCCCCGGCTGGTCTGATCGCCGCGGCTAGGATCCGCGGACAGTGGATCCATCAGTAAGTGACCGCCTCCAGCTTGGCGCGGTCGCGGACGACGGATGCGACCCACTCCAGATCGGCGCCGGTCAGCGGCGTAACATGCGGCTCGGTGGGCTTTCGGGCGATGGTATAGACCTGCACCGACGCTATCCGCCCGCCGGCTCGGACGATGTCCCTCAGCCGATCCGCGAACGCATGCACCTGAGCCTCCGCAGGCCGTTCGTCGTGCAGCCGCATCCACAGTGACTGGATCACGACAGGGTATTTCCTGGCCGTCGACGTGATCGAATCCAACACGTCCTGCAGGGACACCTTCGCCCGGTTCACCGCCCGAAAGTGCTCTTCCGTTCCCGCGTCGATCTTCGCCCAGATCTCTCCGTTGTTCTCCATGAGGACGTCCAGCGCCGCCGCTACCGACGGCTCGGGCAGGTAAGACCCATTGGTGATCAGGACGAGCTTGACGTCGTGCAGCGACCACTTCGCCTTGAGTCGGGCGGCGATCCGGACGCTCTGGGGGAAAACCGCACAGGCCGTCGGCTCACCGTCGCCGGAGAACGCGATGTCATTGACGCGCTTCAGCTCATCGGGCACGTGGGCAAAGTGCGGGTGTGTGAAGATCGACCGGTCCACCACCCACGACAGCATCCGGTCGAGCTCCTCCGCCAAGGCGTCCGGATTGACGTCGCCTTCTCGCCGCGGCTGCCCGCGGTCTACCTGGCAGTACACGCAGTTGAAGTTGCACGTGGTGTCGGGATTCAGGTTGATCCCGACGCTCAGGCCTCGACTCCGCCGCGCAATCACCGGGTACACATAGCGATTCGTCCTCCACTCTCGTGGATGCTCGGTGAAGGCCCGTAGCTTGTATCGCTTTGTGGTGTCGATCGTCAATTCCCTCGGTAGACACTCAAGCGCCAAAACGCCCGACCGTTGCAGCGCCGGAATCCGGGAAAGCCGCCAGGCATCGAAACCCCTTCTATTATTGCCAACGCAAGGGCGTTTTCCAAATCCGCTTCCGTGAAGGCACGATCCACCCGGGGCCGTCCCTGGCCGCTCGCTGTGGTCATGGGAGGTTGACGCCCGCGTCGATCTGCGGGAACCTGAACCTGCTCGGACGAAGCGGGTGGTCTGGCGGTACGAGACGATGGCAGCGTTACAGGTACTGATCGGCGTGGTATGCGGGGCGGTCATCGTGTTGCTGGTGATGCTCTTGCGCAAGCGCCCGGACGCCGATCTGGCCCGGCGGCTCGCGGAAGAAGCCCACACGCGGCACCTGGCGGACCTGGAGACGATTGTCGGGCAACTGCGGGACGCGTTCGGCAGCCTGTCCGCCGACGCGCTGAAGCGCAGCTCCGAGCAGTTCCTGCAGTTGGCGGGTACGCGCCTCGAGCAGCAGACGCGTTCCGGCGCACAGACACTGGAGGAGAAGAAGAAGCTGATCGACGCGACGCTCCAGCAGATGACCGCCAAATTGGGCGAGATCCATGCCACGGTACAGCGGGCCGACAGCGAGCGCAAGACCTCGCACGAGCGCCTCACCGACCGCCTGACCGAGGCCGCCAAAGCCACCGAGCACCTTCAGGCCACCACCGCCCAGCTGCGCGAGGCGCTGTCGAGCACGTCCCGCCGCGGGCAGTG
The DNA here is from genome assembly GCA_020353195.1 of Phycisphaerales bacterium. Lineage (GTDB taxonomy): Bacteria > Planctomycetota > Phycisphaerae > UBA1845 > UBA1845 > JAFGJQ01. The sequence goes on from CP070691.1 coordinate 3,275,072, forward strand.
GGGCGAGCGGATGGCCGAGGACGTGCTGCGGTTGGCCGGCTTCATCGAGGGTGTCAACTACGCCAAGCAGACGACGGTGGACTCCGGCCGCCGCCCCGACTTCACGTTCTTTCTGCCCCGCGAGTTGCGGGTCAACATGGACGTGAAGTTCCCGCTCGACAACTACCTTCGGTTTCTCGATGCCGAGGATGACGGGGTGGCCGCCCAGGCCCGTGACACGTTCCTCAGGGACGTACGCCAGTGCATACGATCGGTGTGCACGCGCGATTACATCGACCCGGCCGGCGGCACCGTAGACTATGTACTGTTGTTCATCCCCAACGAGAACGTCTACGCCTTCATCCACGAGTGCGACAACACGCTACTGGACGACGCGATTCGCAAGAAGGTCGTGTTCTGCTCGCCATTGACGCTGTACGCGATTCTGGCGGTCATCCGCCAGGCGGTCGAGAGCTTCCAGATCGAACGGGCGTCGGACGAGATCCTGGCGCTGCTGGGCGCGTTCCACAAACAATGGGGGATGTACGGCGAGGTCGTGGACAAGCTGGGTCGGCGCCTGGAGGACGCCATGAATGAATACCAGAAGCTGACCACCACCCGCGCCCGCCAACTCGAGCGCCAGCTCGACAAGATCGACGACCTCCGCCAGCAGCGAGGGATCCCCCTGCCCGACCAGAGCGATGACGATGACGGAAGGGAATAAGAGGCAGAGAAAGGGCCCGGCGGCTCTTTCAGTCCCTTGTCTTCTTCGTTTCAGCTTACGAGCCAGCGGGTGACGACTTCGGCAATCGCGTCACTATGGTGGGACATCATCCACAGCGGCAGCATCAACAGCGAGAGGCCCAGCATCAGCAGACACGAGCCCGTGAGCGAGGGAAGCAACTGCTGGGTGGCGAGCATCTCGCTGAACCGCCCGCGAAGCTGCGACACCGCCTGGCGCTGGGCCTGCGTTGCGGCGTCGACGTGCACGGTCACGTTCCGAAGCATCGGCAGTGCCGAAAGGCGCAGCGACAGATCGTGGTTCTCGACACGCAGTACGTTGTCTTCCCAGGTGTAGCGCCAACGCAGGTCGCGAACCGCCCGATCCAATAACCGCCGCGCCCGGTAATCCGACACGTTATACACGACCCAGTCGCAATCCAGCCGACGCGAGAACGCGTAAAACGCCGGCAGAAACAGGGCGGCTCCGCCGAGCACCACCCACACCAATCCGCCCTGGATCAGCGCCGGAACCGGCCAGAACAGCAGCGGGCAAAACACGACGGTCAAGGCAAGGAAATCGGTGCGGGCATTGACGAGCTTCGGCGTCGACTGACTGTTGACCAACCCCAACGCCACGAAGTAGACGGCCACCGGGCCCACGTGGAAGAGCACCTTGAGAATGACGATGACCTGTCCGGTGGCGTCCATGACACATCCATCCCCCCGCGCCGCCGCCGGCTGCACCCGGCGGCGAAGCAGGGTCACGAACCGTTCGTACGACCCTGACTGGGCGCGTTCACGTGCTGTGATCGCGGCTCCACCTTGCGGTACCCCAGATAGTGTACGATCTCGAAGATCTCCGACCAAGAGGGGAACGGGCGTTCGTTCACCCGTTTATACTCGTCGACGGCCATCAGGAATTCCAGCAGGTCGCCCGAGATCTCGCCCTCCTCGGCCTCCCGGCGCAAATCCCCCCGGCGACGACCGGGACCCCGACGCCGATCCAGGCCGCTCCGCCGCTCGACCCCGTTACGGCGCTCGCCGCCGCCCTTGCGGCGGTCCGCCTTCCGCCGTCGCTGGACGGGCACGGCTGGGGCCTGCTCGTCCCCGCCCTCTCGCTCGTCGACGTCCCGCGCAGAGTGATCTGGAGGCATAGCGTCGATATCGGACAAGCGGGGCATGGAACCTTAGCTGCAGGCCCCCACGCAGCCCCCGCACGGCAAAGACGGGCACCCCGGACTCCCCCTATTTGTCATCCTCGTCGAGGTCCTCTTCCTCCTCCTCCTCGTCCTCGTCATCGTCGAAGTCGTCCTCGAAGTCACCGAACTCATCGTCGAGATCGTCGTCAAGGTCGTCGTCGAAGTCGTCGTCCGTGTCATCGAGCTCCTCGTCCTCGCCGAAGCGAAGGTCCCCAGCACCCGATCGCTCAGCCTCGGCAACGATATCCGACGCCCGATCGTGCATGCCCTCGGGCACCATGACGGGAATGGCCCTGGCGAACGCCCGATAGATCTTGTCCGTACCTCGCTCGCTTTCCAGCACGACCGGAATGTTACCGGCCTCCAGCAGCGCCTTGTAGAATCGCGCCTGCCCCAAGCCGGACGCGAAAACAACCGGAACGAACTCCGTATGAAGCGTTTCGATCCCGAACGCCGCCTGCCCGAACTCCTGGCTCAGCATGGCCCTCGCTCGCTGCCAAAACCCCCGACAATCCTGTCAGGCAACATGATTCCGAAACGTGGAACGCGCCACTCGCGCAGAAAAAAGTCTATTGGGTCGGTCCACCTCGTCAAGACTGTTTTGCCCTCGATTTGCCCTGGTACAGCGGCGCCCGCCTCCCGGCGACCGCACGCGCGGGCCAGATGACCGCCGGGGACAGGCGCCGGCCAAACCCCGTGCGAAAGCCGCCGCTTGCCCGAGGCGGACCGCACCCCCGGGGCGCCCCGCAGCGCCCGGCCCGGTGCATCCGGACGGCCCTGACTCGGGCGGAGCCAGGAACCCGCAAGCGCCACAAGCCCAATATGCCAGGCTTTAGACAGCAAGAACCACTATATACGCTGGCTCGACGCCATTTGGGGACCAGCCGAGACGCCCGCCCGCCGGGGACCGCCGCGGCACACATCAAAACAAGCCAGATGACGGTAGCCGACCGGTGATGTATGATGGCCGGGCCAACGAGCCGCCGACTTTTTCGCGCCCCGGGCGAAGGGCACCCCATGGTCGAGCAACCCGACACCGAGCATCAGCCGAGTCCGAGCGGATCGACGTCCCCGCCCGACCTCAGCGAACCGAAACCCGAGCAGTGCCTCTGGCAGGGTCGCACCCACTGGAAGCACTTCGCCGGGCGCATTGCCCTGTGGGCGCTGGCGTCGACGCTCTACGCCGTGTTGGTCGCCTGGATCGCCTCCCGCACCGACGTGCTGTCGGCGACGGGGGCCTGCTACATCGCAGGCATTCCCATCGTCGCCGCCGCCGTCTGGGTCGGCGTGAAGCTCACGGCGGTCATCGCCGGGATCCGATACCGGCTGACCGACGAGCGCCTGTTCATCGAGCGGGGCTTACTGACGCGCACGACCGACCAGACCGAACTGATCCGGGTAGACGACGTGCGTACGCGGAAGACCCTGATCGACCGCCTTTTCGGACTCGGATCCGTGGAGCTCGTCTCCACCGACACGAGCGATCGATTCGTGACCCTCGAGGGCGTAACCGGCGCCGACGAGGTCGCTGAGATCGTCCGCGGGCGAATGAGGGCCCTGCGTCGCAAGTCGCTTTTCGTCGAGAGCCTGTAGATCGAGCCGAATGACGGCGGCCTTCGGTATGCGAGCCCGGCCGGCGCGTGCCCAGCGGGCTGGACGATGTGACCAGGCGGGCACGCGCCACGGGCGGCATGCCGGCCCGGTGGCCCGCCCCCCGATCCGCACGCCGGCCGGCGTGAACGCGGGCGTACCGGCTCGGCATCGGCCGCAAAGAAAACACCGGGCTATCCCTGTCGGGATGGACCCGGTGCTTTCCGGAGGGGAAAAGCTCTATGTCACCCGCCCGAAGGCGAACGTCCGCATAATATCTCCGCTACCAATTTTTAGACCGTAAAAACCGGGAAGGCAAGCCGCCTGTGGCCGGTTTTTGTCACTCCTGGCGGACGGCCCTCGGAGCCCTCAACGCTGAGCCAGGGCTAACTCGCCATTACAAATAGAGTTACAAAATTGTGCTGTCGCTGTTTCTGAGGGACCGCCTGTCAGGGAGAGGTGAAAAAAAATGGGTAAAATCTGCCGATTGTTCTGACCGGTCAGTCCTGACTCTTCTTCTGCGCTGCTGCCACGATCTGCTGTTGCACGTTGGAGGGGACGTTCTCGTAGTGGGAGAGCTCCATCGAGAAGCTCCCCTGGCCGCCGGTGATGCTCGAGAGTCGGGAGTTGTAGTCGGACGCCTCGGCCAGCGGCACTTTGGCTTTGACGACCGCGAGGTCTCCGGGCAGCGAATCCTGTCCTTCCGGGCGACCGCGCCGGGACGCGATGTCGCCCAGGACGTCCCCGACGAAGTCGTTCGGTACGGTGACTTCGAGGAGCACGATGGGTTCGAGCAAGACGGGCTTTGCCTTCATGAAGGCCTCTCTGAAGGCGCCTCGTCCGGCGATTTGGAACGCGATGTCCTTGCTGTCGACGGGATGGGTTTTGCCGTCGATCAGTTCGACCTTGCAGTCGACGACGGGGTAGCCGGCCAACACGCCTTCGGCCATCTGCTGCCGAATGCCCTTGTCCACGCTTGGCCGAAACGACTGGTCGATCGCGCCGCCGAAGATCTTGTCAATGAACTCATATCCGGCTCCGCGCTCATTCGGCAGCAGGTTGATCATGACCCGGCCGAACTGACCGGCCCCGCCGGTCTGCTTCTTGTGGGTGTACTCGACGTTCTGCGCGCTCCCCGTGATGGTCTCGCGATACGGGATCTTCTGGGGATGGACCTCCACTTGGAGCTTGAACTGTTTGGCCATTCGGTTCAGCACGATTTGCAGGTGGAGATCGCCGATGCCGTGAATGACCAGTTCGTTTGTCTGGGCGATACGCTCGACCGCGAAGCAGGGGTCCTCTTCCGTGAATCGTTTCAGGGCACCGGAGACTTTGTCCTCGTCGCCGCGGCTTTGCGGGGTGATGGCCTTGGAGCACATGGGCGAGGGCATCGAAGGCATGGCCACGGTGCCTCCGGTGCCGGTGAACAGCGTGTCGCCGACGCTGACGTCGAGCTTCGCCAGGGCCACGATATCACCTGCGGCGGCGGCGTCGCTTTCGGTGTACTGGTCGCCCATCACCTTGTGCAGTTGTCCGGGTCGCAGCCCTCTCTTTTCACCGACCACGTGCAGCGACTGATCGCTGGTGAGCTTTCCGGAGAGCACTCTCACCGCGGAGTACTTGATGTTGGCGCGGTTGGTCACCTTGAAGACCTGTCCCACGAAATCGGGGCCGTTGGGGTCGATTTCGGTTTCCTGCCCGTCGCGGACCAGTGTGCGTTTCTTGCCCTGCAGCGGGTTGGGGGCAAACGTGCACACGGCGTCGAGCAGTTCGGCGATGCCGATTTCCTGGCGGGCGTCGGTAAACAGAATGGGGGTCAATTCGCCGGCGGCCACGGCTTGGGCCGCGGCTCCGCGAAGCTCGTCCTCCGAGACTTCACCGCCGAGGTATTTCTCCATCAAGTCTTCGTCGGCGCCCACAATCGCTTCCACGACTCCTTCGTGGGCGGAGGCCACGTCGCCGAAGGCGGTGTCGCCCGATTCGCGGGTGAAGCAGTCGACCACGCCCTTGAAGCCCGGTTTGGGCAGGTTCAGGGGCAGGCAAGTGGCACCGAATATCTCCTGCAGGGCTCCGATCAGCGGTTCGACGTGGGCGTTTTCGGCGGCGATCTTGTTGATGACGATGAACCGCGACAGCCCGTAGCGGCTCGCGCGCTCCATCATCTTCCGCGTGTTGACCTCGATCCCCGCCGTCGCCGACACCACCACCACCGCCGTCTCCGCCGCGGCGAGGCCGGCAATCGCCTGGCCGCAGAAGTCAATCGAGCCCGGAGTGTCGACGATGTTGATGTGCTTCCCGCCGTGCGACACGAAGCAGATGGCCGAGTCAATCGAGCATTGTTTCTCCTTCTCGTCGTCGGCGGCGTCGAGAATCGACGTCTTGTCCTGCACCGCGCCCAGGCGGTTGGAGGCCCCGGTCTTGTGCAGCAGTGCCTCGCCCAGTGAGGTCTTGCCCGCCCCGCCGTGTCCCACCAGCACGATATTCCGTATGTTTTCCACCGTCGGTGCAGCCATTGATTCCTCCCGGTGCGGCCGAAGATTGCAGCGGGTCAGCATGAACGAAGTCCGCGATTGTAGCTCAGACTGCCGCAGGCCGCAAAGCGCGGTCCGGCCCCGGTTCGGGCGCCGCGGGACGGGAGAACCAATCGAAGAGAGGCAGGCGGGTCAGGCGGGCCAGACGCCGGTGTGTGCGTTCGGCGTGGACGGGTGACATGTTGGCGATCACGACGGCATCCGGGTCAAGTCGGAGGGCCTGGTCGAGCGTCAGGATCGGCGTTCCGCGATAGGCCCGCCCCGGGGCGGCGAATTCGTCATCGGCGATGGCAAGGACGCGCAGGCCCGTCCGGGCTGCTCCCTGATGGTATGCGTAGACGTTTTTGCCCAGGTCCGCCAGCATGATCCGCCGGGCTCCGGCGGTGCGGATTTCGTCCATCCTGCGGGCGACGAAATCCAACTGGAAGAGCGTTTCCATGGCGGTCGAACTGAGACGGGCCCGGGCGTAGGTCAGGCGGTTGAGCCATCCGCGGAGGGTGGCGGCGGACCGGCCTCGCCGGAACGCCGACCGGTGGCCTCCGGCCTGCGCCAGCCAGTCGTAGCGCTGGCGCCAGTCGCGTGCGTAGACGGCGTGGTACGGCGGTGGCAGATAACGGGCCGCCAGCAGCAGGTTGTTCCGCGTGTCGTAGAAGGTGGTTCGGCCGGTCCGGCGGGCTTTTGGGGTCTTGAGGTGATCGGCGTGGAGGTCGTCGAACCGGCGGACGGTCCAGCCGGCGTTGACCAGCCGGAATGCGAGGTGATACTCCTCGGCCTGCATGAACAGGTCGCGGTCCAGGCCGCCGACCGCCTGCAGGGCGCAGGCTCGAAACCCGACAGCGCAGCCGACGAACATATGCGGCAGGGCACCGGACTCCTGCGAACCGTCGGGCAAGTGCACGCGAAAGCCGGCGGCGCCCAGCCGCGGATCTTCGTCGAAATGCCGCACCATTCGCTGAATCGATCCGGGGCGCGGATAGGAATCATCATCGCAGAACAGAACGAATCGGCCCCGGGCCTCGGGCACGCCCAGCGCTTTGGCGCAGCTGCCGCGGTTGGCGTTCGCCCGGATCAGCGCGACGGTGGGGAAGCGCCGTTCGATGGCGTCGTCGGTACCATCGGTCGACGCGTTGTCGACGGCGATGACCTCAAGTTCGCATCCGGGGGTGGCGCAGGCCAGCACTCGCCCGATCGTCGCCACGGTGATGTCGCGACGGTTGTGCGTGGCGAGGATCACGCTGACCAGGGGGCTCGCGGGCACTGTGCCTTTCCAGTTCGCTGAACAAGGGATATTATCGGTTACTCGCGGGGTCGTGCTGCACGAGATGTGCGGTTTGGGGCGTGGCGTGGACCGGTTCGCCCCCTGGAAAGACCCGACGCCGTGACGGTGGCGGCTGTGGTTGTCGGCGACGGCCACAGCCTCGGCAAGCACTTTCCCAGGGGCCACGGCGCGAGACTGGAGGGCATCGAGCCTGGCGCCAGGTTCGTGATCGAGGTGGGAGGAGAACGGGACGGGGCGGTTGGTGCCGTCCGTGTCTTTCCGCGCACAGGGGCCCTGTGCGGGGTGTCTGGTGACGAGAGCGTCTCGACATTCATACAGCGCGTCCGAGCGATTCGTGCGCAGGACCGCAATTCTGCTGATGGTGGCGATCTGCGGTTTGATCGGCGGCGCAATCGCCTGGCCGGCGATACGCACGGGGTACTACGCTCGGATGGCGCGGAGCGCGGACGCGAGCCGGCGCATCGAAGCGATGAACGTGCTGGGCAGTCTGTGCGTTCGTGACCCGTCCGGCGCGGGCGACCTGGTCGATGCCGTGCTGAACGAACGCACGGTCGGCTCGCTGGCCACACGGCGCCTGGCCGACGAGATTGCCGTCTGGACGCTCGCCCGCTGCGAAGCGGTTCTCGGCGAGTTGGTCCGGCGGCTGCCCGATGCGGATGACGAGACGTTTCTGCACGTGGCCGACCTGCTGCGCAGGGGCGGTCATTGGCGGCGGCCTGAGCGGAGTTGGGACGTTTTGGCCGGGCGCGAGATCCTTCGTCTCCGGGCCGACGATCCCGCAACACGGTTGGCCGCCTTGCGGGCGTTGGCCGAACTTGGTCCGGGCGTATCCGATTTGATTGTCGACCCGCTGACCGGCTGGTTGCGCGACGGCGACGTGGCGGTGCGTGTGGAGGTTGTCCGCACGGCGTCGGTTTGCCTTGGCGACGAGGCCACCCGATCGGTGCTGTCCAGAGGGCTGCGTGATGCGGCGGGGGTGGTTCGGAGGGAAGCGGTCATTCGATCGGCCTTGCGTGGGGTCAGCGTTCCGCTCGAGTTGCTCAACGACGATGATGCCCAAGTGCGGGAGTCGGCAGCCTGGGCCTTGGGCGTGAATCCGGTCCCGCCGGCGGCGAGCGCGTTGTTGCAGGTCGCGTGCAGCGATTCGCGGCCGGAGGTGCAAGCGATGGCCGCGTGGGCGCTGGGGCATCAGGAGGCGGCGCCGTCGGGGCCTGCGCCGGCGGCGTTTCTCCGGATGGCGAACACGGCTGACGCCGCGTTGGCCGCACGGGTGATGGTGGCAGCCGGTCGCCAGGGGAAGGCGGGATGGGCCCGGCAATTGTATGACACGCTTGCCGCCGTCGAGCCGGCGCCGTCGCCCGACGCGGCGATGGCGTTCGTGTTCGCCTGCGGGCGGACGGCGCCCTCCTCGTCGGACGGGTCAAGTGTGGTCCGCTCTCTTTGGCGCGTGGTGGAGGAATCACTGCGCACGGGTTATGGCGCGCTGGCTGCCGTCGCCTGTGAGGCGCTGGCCTCGCTCGATGACCAACCGTTCGTCCCCGTGTTACAGGGGATCGCCCGCGATATGGACGATCAGCCAATGCTGCAGTACACCGCCGCGGCCGCCGCGCTTCGTTTGGACCGTGAAGTCGGCGTAGAGGCGTTGCTCGGTCTGCTCGACGGCAACGCCGACGCGGTCTGCGATCTGGCGGCGATCCGCCTGGGACAGGTCGCCGAACCGCCGGTAGAAAGGCTCGTACAGAAACTGGTTGACGGCGACGAGCGGACCCGGGCGTCGGCGGCGTTGGCCTTGGCGTTTGCCGGTGCCGGTGACGTCGATGTTGCCGGGGAGCGCCTGGACGCGTATCTGCGGCGCCGCACCGACCCGAACGCGGGCGTGTACGAACAGGCATGGAAGCCCAACGGCTATTCTCTGTGCGCCCTGCTGGTGCTGGGTGAGGCGGGCCAGCGGGAGCGGCTGGTTCCGTTCATCCGGAACGAGCATTTTCCTCGCTTCGGTCTCTACGCGGCGTTGCTGCACTGCGGCGACCCGCTGCCGATGGACCTGTTGCTGTCCCGCGCATCGACGATTGATGTGGAGTCGTTTCTGTGTGACGCCCGGTTCATCGAGATCATCGCCGACCATTTCCCCGACGCGCCGTCGTTCGGGTGGTTTGAAGACAGTCAGCTTCGAGCCTGGCAGATCGACCGCCTCCGTGAGTGGTGGTCGATCAAGAGGTGGGCGGTCAAGAAGTAGAGACGAGGACCAACGAGAGCGGCAACCGGCGTGCTGCGGTGCGAAAACCCGCCCGGGCGCCCGTCGTTTGGCCGGGGCCGACCCGGCTGCTATACTCTTATGACCAGGAGAAAGGCGAATCCGGCCTGGCGAATCTGTTTGCCATGTCCACTTGTTCGGGGCCAAGGCGGGGTTTCACGTTAGTCGAGTTACTGGTGGTGATCACGATCATCGCCTTGTTGCTCGCGCTGCTGCTGCCGTCTCTGCGGAGCGCCCGGGAGCAGAGTCGGCGCGTCGTTTGCGCGTCGCACCTGCGGGGGCTCAGCACGTCGTGGGAGGTGTACACGATCGAGTTCGGTTCAGCCCCGCAGCTCGCCCGCCGGGGCGTGGACGTGAACTGGGCCTGCCTGCCGGAGGACGACGAAGACTGCGAATGGCAAACCGTGCACGTGGGCGGATTCGGGCCGGACTACTTCGACGTGTATCTGACCCTCAACACCGACAACCAGGTCTGGCTTTCCGCGATGCATCATCGGTATCATCTGTTCCAGGTTTCGAACCCGCCGCCGCCGGGTCCGCTGCCCGGGCACTGGTGGAACTTCGGGCTTCTGTGGTTGTCGGGCGTGGTCGACAATCCTCGCGTGTTCTTCTGTCCAAGCATTCGTGATCCCGATTTCGCCTGGGACACGCCGTTGAATCCCTGGCCGCCGAGCCTCGAGACCATGTGGCGTCCGGATTACCCGTGGCAGGTGAATCACACGCAGGCGAGCTTTGAGCGTCGCATCGGCCTGAGCGGCGTGCCGTGGGACCGGATTCCCAGGCAGACCATGATCGCACACGACATCGCCGCTCCGAACATCGACAGCATTGCGCACCGTGACGGCGCCAACGTAGCCTATCGAGACGGGCACGTCGCATATCTTCGCGCCGATCCGTTCTCCACCTGGTGGGAGGACAGCGACTCGTGGGTCAACGAATCCACCCGTCGCAAGCTGCTGGGGTTCAGCTATTGGGTGGACCGCGGCGGTGGGCGGTGGCCCATCGAGGACGCCGAATAATCCGAGGTCATGGCTTGCCTGAGTCGAGGCCTGTGCGGGGAGATGGCGTAGTCCGACCTTGTCACTGTGATCCGTCGAGCGCATCAAGGGTGGCGGGGCCGGCGTACAGCCGTGTCATCGTCGGGCGGATCTCGCCGGCGGCAAAGCGTGAACCGGCGGCCGGGATACACTGGAGGTCGGCCCAGAATCCGGAGTAGGGCGGCGACGCGCCGCCGAAGGCGAACGCGCATCCCCACGGAGGGTCGTCCTGCCCGAAGACGTCGGCGCTGAAACCGACCTCGGCGTGTTCGGCCAGCACCCAGCCGGCCTGGGCCGTCGAGAACGTCGCGACCATCCAGACGGTGTCGGGCGCTGTCACCGGAGCCTGTGACAGGTCGGCGCTGAGGATGTAAACGAAATCGTCGTCGGGTATGTCGGTCCAGGTGCCCGACGTGCCGGGGATGAGCGTGCCGCCGTTGCCGGGGCAATCCGTGTAGAGCGAGATGGACACGTCGAACGGTCCGCTGCCGCCGCCGTAGACGGCCGCGTCGTAGTACACGAGATCCCGGTCGGTTCCCGCCAGCGTCACGTCGTCGGCCATGGCGGAGCCGGCTCCGGGGTTGTAATAGGCTGTGACGGGGTCGGCGTCGTTGCGGTATTCCGGGCAGCTCGTGGCGGAGCAGGTAGTGGCATCGCCCTCGTAGGCGCCGCCCGCGGCCGTGCAGGTGGTTTCGGTCGTCTCGCTGCAGGTCCAGTCGGCCGGATTGCAGCATGCGCCGAGGTCCGGCGTCGTGCAGTCGGAGGTGGCGCAGCCGGTGCCGTCGCCCTGGTAGGTCCCCCCTGATGCGGTGCAGTCCGCCTCCGCGCCCTCGGTGCAGGTCTGGTCGGGGTGGCAGCAACTGCCCATGGGTGCCGAGCAATCCGTCGTGGCGCACTGCGTTCCGAAGCCCTGGAACGTCGTATCCGGGGCGCTGTTGCAGACATCCTGGCTGAAGTCCCAGCAGAAACCGTTGGAGAAGCAACAGGCCCCGACGCATGCGGACGCGGCGCAGTCGGTGCCGTCACCGAGGTAGCTGCCACCGGCCGCGGTGCATGCCGCTTGCGTGTCGTCGCTGCACGTGCCGTCGCCGTAACAGCACGCGCCTTGTGCGCTGCTGCCTTCGTGATTGATCTGGAATCTCCCGAAGTCGGCCAGGTCCACGTCGCCGTCGGCGTCGGCGTCGGCACAGGTGCAACCTGCGGCGAGCCCGCCGCCCGGACCGTTCAGACACGTTTCGACCAGAGCGTAATCCGCGGGATCGACGTCGCCGTCGCCGTCCATGTCGCCGCTGGTTACCGTCAGCTGCCACGTTTGCGTTCCGTTGCCTGCGGCGTTGGTCGCCCGGATCGTGATGGCATAGGGTGCCAGCGCCGGCCGGGGTGCAGGCCAGGACACGACGCCGGTGTCGTGATCGACGGTCATGCCCGCCGGCGCGTCGTCGAGGGACCAGTTGATGATCGGGTCCATGCATTCCGGCGAGGTGATCGTCGGCGCCGGTCCGGTGTAGGGACAACCGCACGACGCCGTTTCGTCGGGGATGCTTTCGATTTCCGGTGGGGCTTCAGTGACTCCGAGGAACAGCGTCTGGGTCGCGCTGCCCGCGCCGTTCGTCGCCCGAAGGTGGACCGTATAGAGAAACTCCGACCGCACCGGCGCGGGCCACGAGATGACACCCGTGTTCGGATCCACGGTCATGCCCGGCTCCGGGTTATCCAGGCTCCAGGTGATCGGGCTCATGTTGAGTGGATGGGTGACGGTTGGGGTCGGGCCCGTATACGGCACGCCGCAGGGGACGACCTGCTGGTCCAGGGTGTTGATGGCCGGGATTAGCTGGTTCACCGTCAGCGGCTCGCAGTAGATCGCGGCGTTGTTGTCTTCGTAGGCTTCGGCCACTTCGTTCAGGTCGTCAAGGATGGTGCCGAGGTGGTACGGTCCGGCCGGCAGATCCTGGGGAATGTCGATGTCGACATCGAACTCGAAGGCGTCCTGAAAGGCGAGATCCCAGCGTAGGCTTCCGAGCAGCAGGTCGCCGGTGTCGATGACGTTGTCGGTGGACAGGTAGAACCCCTGCCGCACGTAGAACTCGTTCGTGGTGCCGAAGTTCTCCAGCACGCTGCGGGCGGTGAGGACGTCGCCCGGGTCGACGGCAGACGGGGAGAAGAGAATCGGGGCGGCTTTTCCGATGGCTCCCGTTCCGCTGGCGTACATGGCGTTCGCCAGGTCAACGACCGGGGGATCAGAAGGGCCGGAGTGCGGATACAGGTACCGCGTTCCGTTGCGGTCGTCGGTGTGCACCTCGACGATGTTCTCCTGCCCGACCGGCCCGCCGGCCGGGTAGGCCGGGTTCATCGTGGCGATAAACCAGGGCGTACCCGGCGGCTCGTCGCCGAACGGGCAATGCCCCAGGCCCAGCGCGTGCCCGAGCTCGTGCGTGGCCACCAGCAGGAACGAGCAGCCGTACGTCGCCGGATCCGAGACCACCGCGCAGTCGGGGTTGGGATCGAAGGTCCAGCCGGCGCCCGCGGCCGACGCGCTGTACACCTGGTCCATGTCGTACCAGGACGCCCCCAGGCTTACCATGAAGGTGACGGCCAGCACCCCGGGATCCAGGTCGGCGGCGATGGTGTCGTTGTACCCGTCGTACGGGTCGATGGTGTCCAGTCCGTCGAGGCTGTAGAAGTACTCGAAATCCGACGCGGGAACGAGGTTCCAGAGGCCCATAGCACCCAGGATGAGCATCTGCTGGTCGCTACCGTCGGGAAACGTGGTGGGAGAGAGATAGCGAACGCTCTGTGCGCCCGGCCAGACCACGTCGATCCCGCCGCTTTGGAAGTATGAGAAACCGTCTGACCGGTCGCCCGCGATCCAGACCGTGGCGGCGGCAACGATCACCGTGGCGAGTTGGCTCCACCTGGCTTTCACGGGTGCCGTCCTCCGCGGATGTGTGATCGTCGTTCGACGGACGGGGCGTCCTGTGGCCGCTTCGCGTCCCGGCAGGACCTCGGCATCGGCTGCGATTCGGGCTTCGAGGCTGCGTCGCCCCGTTCAAGAGGCGCGGGGACGAGCGGTTTGGCGCGCAGACGATCCGCGACAGGTCGGCCGGCCGACTGCAGCAGCCGGTGGTCCCGACTTTCCGCCAGCACCGGCCGAATCCGGTCCAGGAAGTCCTCGAGTGACATCGCGTCGGCGGATTGGCCGGTCTCGTCCGCGGGCCTGACGCGCACGTTGGATTCGCCTATCAGGCGATCCTGCAGGAGCGCGGAAGCCGCTCCGGATCGACCGCTCGCGACTTGCGCGAAACCGTCGGCGTCGAACGCCACGACCGCGCGCGCGGTTCCGTGTCGGAAGCGATAGACCCGTTCCACGCCCTGTGCATCCGGCAGGATGAGAAAGGCGCCTTGATAGAGCCCCACGACGGGGAATGTCCTGTACGTGGGCAGCAGAAAGAGCACCCATTTGTCACCGACCGAGAACGATGCAGCGCAGCAGACGTGCACGCGCGTGTCGCCGACCGTGCCGCCCGGCACGGTCAGTGTGAAGGTCGATGCCGACTCTCTCATGGCGCCCTTGAGGTATTCCACCTGCTCGAAGGTGACTTGCGACGCGATGCCCGGCGGATCGTCGGCCCGATATGATCGAACGTCCGTTACCCGGCCGACGATAACCTGCCCGGCGTGGTCGGACAGGGTCTGGAGGTCCATCGGCACCACGGTGCCGTCGGCCGTTGCGGGGCCGAGCAGCGCGAGCGCCGTCGCGACGACGCCGGCCAACGTGCGCGCGCTAACAGAAGACTTGTGCGGCATGGGTGCCTCTCCCCCCGTGTCGAGCCTTCGGGGCCGTGACGTGTCGGTCACCGCCAGCGCCGCGTGGCGCACGGCGCGGTTGCCTGTAGCCCGACGTTAAGGCGCCGGCCGACAGGCGCCCGAATCCCTCCTTATCAGGCGACGCCGCCAGGGACGAATCTGGCGAAGCGCCACCTGCGCGTACGTCTAATGATATCCGGCCCGATTTGCGCATTCAAGAACACGCGCGAATGGGGCGCAGGCGGGATGGCCACGTGATTAGTCCCATAACCGACTTCGGTTGTAGACTCAACCGCGCCGCGATCACGAAGCCCGTGCGCACGGCTCCGTTTCGGTCTCGCCATCGCCTCAGGCCATGTGTCAGAAATATGACACCATCTTGCGGACAAGTGGCGCCGATCGCTGCTGTTCGTCGTTGCGCGCCATGACCGTGGAAGCCGGGCGGGCTCTTTCAGGACGGGGTTATCGGAACGGCCGGTGGAGCGGGGACGCCGTCGGTCGGGCCCGGTGGTCCGTGAGGTTGTCCGCCCGCCGCCGGGTCAGGTTGGAGATCGCCGAGCTCCCTGCGGGTGATGACATGCAGCGATTTGCCCGCCGCCCGGCGTTGCCTCACGTATTGACAGTTGCGAATGTCGAGGCAGGCTTTGAAGACCCTGCCTTCCAGGAGCAGCCCTTTGACCCTCAGGTATTTCTCGTTGTCCAACAGCGGGCCGTCATGGATGGTTCCCATATCAACCACATCAGTCACCATGCAGCAAGGGTGCAGCCGCCCGTCCTGCGACACCCAAACACCACGGAGCCAGCTGCAACAGAGCGGCGCCTGTGCCGACGGCGGGCCGTCGGCACCGTCCGACAGGGTCGACGGCAAGGCGGTGACCGCCGACACGGCCGACCGTGACGGACCGGAAGTGGAACCGCGAGATTCGCCGGTAATCGGGCCGGAGCCTGATGCCGATCCCGGTCGTACGGGTGCGGGGCATCGCAGCGAGTCGGGCAAGACGAGTTCCAGATCGGCCCCGGCGGCGATCTGTTGAGCCTCTCGCACGTACTCGAAACACCTTGGGTTCTCGGTGGCGAACCGGTTCTCTCCGGAGTACCCCTCCCAGCCCTCCAGCTCCTGAACGAACACGCGAAAGGCGCCCCATTGCAGCGCCCGGCGGACCAGGTCCGGCAGGTCCTGAATCGTGTCCGCCATCGCCACGGACGACAGCGAAAGTCCGGGTCGGGCGACGCCTTCTTCTGTCTTCATGGCCTGGAGCATCTCGATCTTTGTGACGACCCGTTTGAGATCGGCCCCGCGGATCCGGCGGTAGGATTCCGGTGTAACGACGTCGATGGAGACGTTGATCATCTGCACGCTTTGCGACTCGACCATTTTCCGACACAGTCGCGCGGTAAGCCGGTGGCCGTTCGTGTAAATGTCCAGCGCCACATTGTGTCGGCCCGCAATGTCGATAATCCGGTCGAGCTGCGGATGCAACAGCGGGTCGCTGCTTCCCGCGCTGAGGGTAAGAGCCGAGATCGTCGGCACCGCGGTAAGCATCGTTTCGAAATCCTCATCCGACAGGTACGATAACGAGCCGGAGGACGCGGAGTCTCGACTGCTCAGACACATGCGGCACTTGAGATTGCACTGCCCGTTGACGAACTCGACGTTGACGAACCGGGGTGCGAGCAGGACGGGCCGGTATTGGCGCACCCACGGAAAGTCGTGATAGTGATCGCCCACGAACCGGGCCATCGCATCGAGGTTGCCCGCGCGGAGTTGTCGGTGGCGCAGCAGCGTGGCGATCAGGTTGTGGTAGGCAATCTGGCTGGCGGGGCAGAGGTTGACCGCGCTCTGCATCGTCTCGACCGCCCGCTCCAGCGGGCCACGAGCGAGCAGAGCCAGCCCGAGATCGGACAGGCTGCCGGCGGCCCGCTCTCTGGCGACCTCAGCGGCCTTCTCGGGGCAGCCCGCTTCGAGGAGGGCATCGATTGTCGGCTCGACGCAGCGAGTCCGGCTCAGGTCGGGGCGGGCCATCCGCGGCACCTCGAAAGCGACCCGTGACGGCACAGGTGGATAAGCGACTCCGCGCGGCAGTGGGGGTTTCGAAGGCGAAGCCCCTGGAGCGCGCGGCTCGATGTGTCGTATCGGTCATTATCGGAGGCGCCGCCACGAGGAATCTCGCCCGCGGACGCACCGGCCGATGTTACCGGACCTGTTGTGCTTGCGTCCGGCGGTGCAGGCTAGATCAGCACCGGCTTGCCGAGCTTCCGCCGCACCGCGATGAACTGGGCACCGTGCATCATCTGGTGGATGCCGACCACGTTGAACGCGACGCCCACGGTGGGGGCGTACGAGTGCATCGACTCCGGCGTGGCCTTGTCGAGGTCGGCCTCGGGCGTCGACGCCAGAGCGGCCAGCGTCGCTTCCCGCTGGTCGGCCAGCCACCTGAGGTACTGCTCCTTCTTGTGGAACTTGGACGGGTCGTCGGATCCAGCTGTCTCGTTGGTGTACGACTCCGCAAAACCCTGGGGCAAGTCGGGCATCTTGTACCCGGCTTCGGTCGTCATCTGATGCTCCGAGGCAATCAGGTGCCCGAGCTGCCAGGCGATGTGGTTTGCCTTGGGTACCGCTCGAACCATCAGGTCCGCGTCGCTCAAGTCGCCGACGTAGGCCGTCAGCACGCCGTGACACATCTCGATGCTGTTTCGGATCACGTCTTTCGGTGTCATGCGAACATCTCCCTGGTTTCTGTCTCTGTTTGTCGCCGCCCGTCCGGCTCAAAACCGCGTACCGTCGAAGCCGACTCTCAACTCCGAGGCAGGCCGGCCATCTTGTACCCTTCACCCACCGTGTACAGCCGGTTGAGGGGCTTGTCGTTCACGTGCGAGCAGACGATCTGCCCTACGAAGATCACATGGTCGCCGGCTTCCAGCTCGGCCGTAAGCCTGCATTCGAAGTTCGCGACGGCATCGGCCAGCAGGACCGAGTCGATCTTGCCGGCCGGGATGACGGGGCAGCCCGCAGCGGCGAGCTTGTCCAGATCCCGCCCGGACTTGGTGCCGAACAGCATCGCCTCATCCTGCTGGTGTTCCGAGGGAAACGCGATGACGAACTCGCGTGCGTGGCGGAACGCCTCCAGCGAATAGCGGGTCTTGCCGATCGCGACTGCCATCATGGGCGGTTCGTGCGAGACGATCATCGTCCAGCCCAGCGTGATCGGGTTGTGCGTGCCTTTGGAATCGCGGGCGATGCCGATGACGATCTGCTCGGGGTACTTGCTGATAATGGCCTGCGGGTAACTGACCTGCCGCTGCATGGGATACTCTCCTTGACTGCTGTTCCCTGTGCTCTCGCGCCGGGCGTGGTCATCCTGTGGTGCCCGACAGGCTCGGGTGTACCCCCTCCGCCGGCAAACAACCTACGCCCAAGAGCGCCGCCTGGCAACCGGCCGACCCTGAGGATATTCGAGCCCCCGCCGGACAGCCGGTCGGACGCTCGTGCGCGTCGGCGGCGCCGCGACCGGACTTTAGCGGACGGCTTTGGGTAATGGTCCGTGCAGTGCCTTGTCGATTTCCTGGTCCGTCAAGCGGTAGATGAAAATGGAGTAGCCGACATGAGCATCCGGCTCGCGCTGCCGCAGGTAGGCGCAGAGTCGGCCGAAGCGCAGCTCCTGAAATGCTTTGAACCGCTTCTTGAAGGTTCCACCCTTTGCCTTGATCAGGGCGGCGCGAGTGTCCTCCTCGTTCGGCGTCTGTTCAAACTGGAGCATCTCCGGCAAGCGGCGGCGATACCCCTTCTCCATCTCTTCGGTCCACTCGCTCGTCGCGAGCAGATAGACCTGCTGCAACCGGGTGGCGGAGATGCAGTACAGCCCTGCGGTCAGCCGGTAGTCCCCGGTGCCGGACTCTGGCAGAGGAGACGGCAGCGGATCGGCCGTGATGCCGCAACGCTGTTGACTCCCCGTGCCGAAGTATGACAGGTAGACCCTCTCGCCCGACGCGTTGTCATCGAGCCATCGCTTCAGTCCCGGGAGATCCTGGCCCCAGTCCAGCGAGCTGTCCACGACGTGCCGGTACCCGTTGGACGGCCCCCCGGCAACGGTGTTGAAGTACGCCAGGTAGTGAGGCCAGATACTCAGCGCGCACACCGCCAGCAGACCCAACAGCGCCGGAACGACGAGGCGTAGCCATCTTCTGCTAACATCAAGCCAACCGGCAGCCGCACCACACGCTATGAACATGGGAGCGAACGTGGGCATGAGATGCCGGTGTCCGATGTTCAGATTCGAACTGACCGCGAAACCCCAGTAGGTCGCCATGAGCACCCATAACGGGGCCGTTCGATACAGACCGCCAAGCAGGCGGCGGCCTGACGAGCCCTTGACCACACCCGAGCCGTTGTGCGGCGGGCTGCGGCCGGCGGCGACCGCGGCCACTGCCGCGACGATGACACCCATGGTGGGCAGCGGCACTTTGTATAGGAAACAGAGCGGGAAGAAATACCACCAGCCCGTCATTCGGCGGTCACCGTTCAGAAAGGCGTCGCGGCCGCGGGCGGCCTGCATCGTGAACAGGAAGCTGTACAGGTAAGCTTCCGGCAGGACGCGGAGCTCGCGGGCCCGCTCGACGGCGGCCGCTACGTTCGGGATGCCCCGGCCCTGGTACTCCCAAACGCCCGTCCCCGCAGGCGGGGGTCTCGGGGCGAAGAAACGGTCGCGCCCCGGCTCGGCGTGGACCATGGCCTGGTAGCGAAAGTCAAAGGCCGCCCATATGGCGACCCACACCGTCAAGACGTAGAAGACCATCACCGCCACGAAGACGAGAACCATCTTCGGCTTCCCCGCTACGCACCGCTGGTTGCCGAATGTGACCGGCAGCGCCTTGCCGGACAGCAGGCGGACGATCATCATCGCCAGCCCCATGGGGATGATCAGCACGGCGGACATCTTGGACAGGAACAGACCCGCCAGCGCCGCCGAACTCGCCAGCACCGACGCGGGGCGAACGTCGTGCAACACCCACCAGATGCCGCCGACGGCGAGCAGGAAGAACAGTGCGACGCACATCTCGGTCGTCACCAGCCGGCCGTTCGCGAGCACCGTAGGACTGAAACAGTACAAAACCAGGGAAACGAAGCCGCCGGCGGTTCCAAACAGCTTCCTCGACCACCAGAATACGACCGCACCCGTGATGACGCTCAGCAGAATGGTCATCCTGCGGGCCTGGCCGAGCATGGCCTCCGGATCGTTGCCGACGCTATAGAAGAACTGCTTCCCGAGCGCGAAAACGTTGGATTCGTACCAGGCCCTCTGGGAGCGACCGGGGAAGCGCAACCCGTCGTCAAGCAGCGGCAGCGCCGCCCAGGCCTGGCTCAGCGGCGGATGGTTCGGTGCCAGCCGCTTGTCGTCAAGCTGCCACCAGGCGTATCCGCGCGTCAGGTGCGCCACCTCGTCGAACGTACTGCATTTGTGCCGGATGCTGGTGCTCGCCAGCACAAAGTGAACGGCCAGCAACCCCGCCACCCCCAGCATTGGAAGGAAACGCCTCGCGCTGCTATCGGCAGGCTCCGACCGGGGGCCTCGCCCGGCTCGCGTGGCAACCGGCGGCGATCTCGTATCGTGTCTTCTTGCTGACACCGGTAAGTCTCTTCACACGAGTCTGCGCGGCAGACTGGCTGCCCGGGTCGCCGTGTTCACCGTTCAATCCCGTTTCGGCAACCGGGCCAACTCCGCTTCGGCACGTTCCCGAGTCTTGGAGTACCTTCGCGCAACTTCGAGCGCCCGCCGGGCCTCGTCGTATTCACCCTTCGCCCGCAGTGCGATTCCCAATGCCAGGTACGGCTTCGACGAAAACATCTTCGACCGGAAAGCCTTCATGTGCTCCACCGCAGCCCGATAGGCGGTGATCGCGTCGTCCACCTGGTGCAGGTTCTTGTAGTACATGTTGCCAAGGTTCAGATATGCGTTGTGCTTCTGGACCATGAACTGCACGGCCTGCCGATACGCCTTCTCCG
>CP070691.1:3295568-3329098 GCA_020353195.1 Phycisphaerales bacterium
ACGCCGGACAGACAGCCCAGACAGGTCCACGTCAGGCTGAGGCCATGCGCGTAGGCCATTGCCGGCAACCCGATCAGCAGCCACCCGCTGAAATCGCTGGCCTGCGCGCTGAATGCCGCCACCCACGGGCCGAGCCGACGTCCCCCCAGGACGAAATCGCCGATGTCTTTGTTGTACCGCGAGCAGTATACCCCGACCATCAGCATGCCGGCCAGATAGCACACGAAAACAGCCAGGATCATGGCGTGCGGTCCCAGTGCTTAAGCGACCAGATCACCGTGATGACAACGAGAATCAACGGCGGAATCACGAGCCAGAACAGCGTTGAGGCGGGAAGAGTCATGCCCGTCCACTCCCCGAATCACGAGCGACAGATCGTGATTATGCCAGCGCGAGCGCATCGTGGCAACCGGGGTACCAGTCGCCAGCCGGCCCGGCAGGTGGCAGGAGAAACGGCCTTCAGGCGTGAGCGCGTCCGGCGCGGCATCACGTGAGCAGGCGAAAAAACGGCGGGCACGGGCAGTGTGCCTGCCCGTGCCCGCCGCATGCAAATCCTCGAACGCGCGTCAGCGGCCGGCGCCCTTCGCGGCGATCACGCGTCCTCTACGTCTCCAGCGTCTCCGCCGAGTTCGTCCGGATCGGGCGGAGGCGCGACGTCCTCCTCCGGTTCCACGGGTTCACCGTCCGGGTACGGAGATTCTTCGATGGGGAACTCGACGCGCCACGGCGCCGAATCGACATCGGTGATCGGGGCTCCAACGACGCCGCGCTCGTTCACGGCGTAGACGTTGTCGCCGATGAACAGGCCTCGTGAAAACGCGCTGTAGTACCACCAGTAGTCGTCATCGGTCTCCAGGCGGGTGGTCATCTTGCCTAGATACTCGAAACCGGACTGCGCGGTCACGCGGTACACGTACACGCCGTTGAACCCCGGTTCCACCTCGGCGGCGGCCCGGATGACACTGGTCTGGGGGGTGCTGCTCGTCGGTTCGTCGACAACCTCGTCGCCTACGATCCAGTCGTCCTCGATCCAGCCCCAGCCGTAATCCTCGATGGGCAGGGCCAGCAAGTCGCGGGCGGCGAAATAGGTGAACGCCTTGGGGTTGTGGAGGGCTTCGGAGTAGGTCCCCTCCGCCCCGATGACCTCCTTGTACACCAGCTCCGGATTGGCCAGGTCGGCGATCTTGAAGATCGACAGTTGGACACCGGCGGCCCGGGGCCATCCCGCATCAAGGTTGATGTCCTGCCCCACGGTCAGCAGGTACTCGCTGCCCATCGGCGTGATGAACGACGAGAACCCGGGCACTTTCAACTCGCCGACCTTGACCGGGTTGGCGGGGTTGGATAGATCGAAGGTGAACAATGGGTCGATCTGCTCGAATGTGACCAGGTAGCCCCACGGACCGATGAACCGCGCCGATTTGATCTCCTCACCCGGGGCCAGGTTTTCGATGCGCCCGACGACGGTCAACTGCCCGTCCCCCTCGCCCAGAACGTACAGGTTGTTGAGCGACGGTATGGCCTCCTGGTCCGCGAACCACACGGCGCCGGTCGTGGTGGCGATGCGCAGGTGCCCCTCGTACTCGCTCATGGAGTACTGGTTCAGGACACGCCCGGGCACGCTGCCCGTAGCTATCAACTCGACCCCGCGCTCGGCGTAAGCGAACTTGTAGATATCGGTGGTCTCGCGGTAATCACCCGTGTAGAAATCGTAGTCGGTGTCCGTCAGGTAGATCGCCTGGGTCGAGGCGTACAGGTTGCCGGGTTGCGCGACGACGGCGACCGAATGCAGATCAGCTGGGTTGTTCACGTCCCACGTCACGATTGTCGTCATGCCGAACCCGTCGGGATCGGTGGGACGGTAGAAGTCGTCCCATTCGACCGTATTGCCCGAGGCGACGACGCCGTTGGACGTCACTACGCTGTAATCCGGCAGCAGGTCGTTGATGTCGACTTCTTCGAAGTCCGTGTCCTCCAGACCCCCGTAATAGTCGGGGTAATTGACGAGCACCATGTACAACACGTCGTCGACCATTCGGCTCGACGTCAGTGACCCTTGAAACGTGCTGGTCGATTCCACGACGGGGTGGGCGTGGTCGGAGACGTCGAGTACGGTGACGGCAGTCTGCGGGTTGAAGAACCAGGGAGAGACGAGAGCGGGCTCTACCTGGGCGATGACGAATTCGCCATCGTCGTATCCGGTGTACCAGTTATCCACCTGCGTGATGGCGACGATCCGCGTTGCCTCCGACGCCGTATCCGGGAGCTTGTACAGGTCCTGCCCCCATCCTTCCAGAGCGTGGCTGGCCAAGTCCTGCAGACCCTGGTCGGAATCGGTTTGCACGATGCGCAACCTGCCGTCCGTCAAGACGTAGATGTAGGATCCGTCGTTCTTGACGACGTCTGCTTCCTGAACACCTTCCTCTTGCGTCGTGGTGCCCGAGAAGCTTGCCTCATCGCTGCTGTCGCCGTCTGCGGGAGCGTCAGGGGCAGCGGTTTCGTCGCCCACCGCGCCGTCGTCGCCGCCGGGCGCGGCCAGGTCGTCCTCCCAAGCCATGTCCCCGTCGAGAGTGCCGGTGGGGGCATCGACCGCATTGCGGTACCCCGTCGATGCCACGGAAGAGAAGTACGCCTTCAACTCATCGGCGGAGCCAAACGTCTCCAGTGTTGACACCCCGGTTTCCTGACTGGGGCCGTTGTCGTCACCGTCGTCGATGCCCCACCACTGGTTGCAGCCGCAAACAAGCACCAAGCTGGTCAGAATGACTGTGACATTGCGCACGGGAAGCCTCCTTAGCTGAAAATGCATGATACCCTTACGGCGCGCCTTCCACCCCTTGTACCACTTATCTCCCGCCCACGTGTCCAGTCAATCGTGAGCCGGAGGCATCCCCGGCGGCTCCGGGCACGGGGGAGTTGCCGGGCGCGACCAACCCCGGCTGATTGTACAGCGGTTTCCACAATTGGGAAGCAGGGAAACCGACGCAGGCCCACCGGTCTTATCGACCCGGTGCCACTACCGGTTGAGCGAGTAGGTTCGTCGCCGGGCCGCGAGCGTCTGGTATCCGGTTACTGTCTGCTCGGCCATCGCGCTGATCGGGTGGTAGTTCCGGATGTGGTTGAGCCCCCCGTTGGCCAGTTGAATCGCGAAATCGGGGGCATCCAGCATCCGTTCGATGGCGTCGGCCAGGGCTTCCGGAGAGGCGTCTCTGAGCACCAGCGCGGTCACACCGTCAACGAAGTAATCACCGGCGCCACCGCCCACCGCAATGACAGCCATGCCGTTGGCCAGAGCGTGAATCGGCCCCACGGTCAGCGCAGTGTCCATACTGGGTTGTACGAAAATGTCAGCCCCCACCATGATGCGTTCCGCGCTGCCGGTCGGATGGGCGAAGATGACCGCCGCCGACAGGCCAAGCGCGTGGGCCTGCTTGCGAAGCTCGGATTCCATGGGCCCGGCGCCGGTCAGGAACGCCAGGAATTCGCGCTTCCGATCGAGCAGGGTCCGGGCCGCCCGCAGCAAATGGTGAACGCCGCACCCGGGACGAAAGCTCTCGGCACAGAGGACCGTGGGGATCGCACCCGGCTTGGAGAAACAGGTCGGCCCAGGCCCGGCCAACGTGCCGGGCCGGATCAGGTGAACCTGGTCGGCCGACACGGAAACGGCATCTTCCAGCCGGTCGAGAAGCGGCTGACTGGACGCGATGAAGCAGTCCGTATGCTCAACCAGTACTGAGGTCAGTGCATCGACGTCGCGAAACGCCGTGAGTTGCAGCACCAGGTCCACGTCGAACCGTTCCGCAAGAAGCTCAGCCGCCTCGAACGAGCCGGACGAGATGGCGTGGACAACAGTGGGTGGCCGGTCGACCAGCTTGTCCACCAGGACCTGGAGGCGGCGCTGTCGCGCGGAGCGAAGATGAGACATCGGCCACAGCGGCTGATCGTACGTGATCATCTGAATCGGCCCGATCATAAGGCTGCCCACTTCATCTGAGGGTGTGATCAGTCGGACCGAAGCGTTCCAGTCAATCATGCCCACGCAAAGATGCCTCAACATCGGTCGCAGCCGCCGGTACACTTCCGGGTCGATGCACAGGGCCACGTCCGTGGGCACGAAAGGGGGCGCGTCAGTAGTCTCCGTGTCCGGCATGGCGTACATTCGATCGGGGGATCACGTCAGTGTCAACAGGCCTGTCCCCGCCGTCCGGCAGCCGCAGGGCGGCGCCCGGGGCGCTGCAATTGCCAAATGCCGAAGCGGCGCCTATCCTACACAACAAGACCTGCGGACCTACACGGAACACGGCGAGCTCGCACGTGGAAGTCATTCGAGGGTTGGATTCCGTCAAGCTGAAACTGCCCGGCTCGGTCCTGACCGTCGGCAACTTCGACGGCGTGCACCGGGGGCATCAGCAGCTCCTGGCCCAGGGCGGGCTGCTGGCAGCGGATACCGGTCACCCGTTGACGGTCCTGACGTTTGAACCGCATCCGCTCTCCGTTGTCGCGCCGCGCAAGGCTCCGGCCTGCCTGACGTCACTGGAGGACAAGCTGGCCCAGTTGGCCGCCCGTGGCGCCGACGTTACCGTGGTCGCTCAAAGCACCCCTGAGCTCCTGTCCCTCGAGGCTGAGGCTTTCGCACGTGACATTATCGTGGGCCTATTTCGTCCGACCCACGTGGTGGAGGGGCCGTCGTTCGGTTTCGGCCGCGGTCGACGGGGCACCGTCGATCTGCTCCGCCGACTCGGCGCCGAACACGGGTTCGAAGTCTGCGCAGTCGGGCCGGTTCAATTGCAGGTTGAGCCCGGGCAGACGGTGCTTGTCTCCAGCTCGCTGATCCGCGACCTGATCGCCCGGGGGAAGATCCACCGGGCCGCCCTCTGCCTGGGCAGACCGTATCAACTGGTCGGGCAGGTGGTGCCGGGCCATGACCGCGGGAAGTCACTGGGCTATCCGACCGCGAACATCCGGGTCGGTGATGTGCTGATCCCGCCGGACGGTGTGTACTCGGGCAGGGCGCAGGTCGGCGACCTCGTCGCGCCGGCTGCGATCAGCATCGGAACCGCCCCGACGTTCGGTCAGGGCCCGCGACAGATCGAGGCTCATCTCCTCGGTTTCAGTGGTGATCTCTACGGGCGGACCGCGCGGCTGGACTTCCTGCGATGGCTGCGTCGGCAAGAGGTCTTCCCCTCCACCGGGGCCCTCGTCGAACAGATGAAGCGGGACATCGCCACCGTCCGCGCCCACGCGCACGACGCGGAAGTGACAGGAAACGGGGACGAAGGGACACAAGGACGAGGGAACAGGGGGAAACGCGGGACCGTCAGCGCGTCTGACCGCGATGCCTGAGCACGACGCCGCGAGCGTCAGACAAGAACGCCCTGTGGGACAGGCTTCCCGCGAGCCGCGCACCTGGCTGAGACGCCGGTGCTGCTTGATGTCCGGGCCTGTAAGCACGGCCAGGGCAGAAACGCCAACGAGGGTGTGAAGGGCACCGAGCAACGAACACACGCGTGTTTGCCGAATGCGGATTGCATCCGGGCGCGGATCTAAAGGCGGAAACCGGAAGATTTCTGATGCCGATTTCTCAAGACGAGTTCCGGAGGCTCGCAGACACGGTCGCCACCTGGCGCCGCCCGTTGCTGCTGACGCACGCTCGGCCGGACGGTGACGCCGTCGGTTGCCTGGTGGCCATGCGGGCGATGCTGCGCCGCGACGGCGCCGAACCGCTGGCGTTGATCGTGAACGCAGCTGCCGACCGGTATGCGTTTCTGTGGGAAGGTGACCCGATCACGGGCACCGCCGAGGCGATCGACCCGCCCGCGCGGGCCGATGCGTTTGCCCCGGACGGCGTGCTCGTTCTCGACACGTGTTCGTACGCGCAGTTGGAGCCGATGAGCCACTGGCTGAGGTCGGGACCGGGGCGGGGGCTTCCGAAGATCGCGCTGGACCATCACATTACCCGCGATCCGGTCGCCGACGAGTACCTGATCGACGAGTCAGCCTCCGCAAGCGCGCTGATCGTGTTGGACTGGGCAACGGCGGCGGGGTGGCCCATCGAACGCCGGTCGGCGGACGCGCTGATGGTCGGGTTGGCCACTGACACCGGGTGGTTCCGGTACTCGAACACTGACGCCCGCACGCTGACCGCGGCCGCCCGGCTGGCCGAATGCGGCGCCGTCGCTGCCGCGCTCTACGACAAGATCTACAACTGCGAGAAGCCCGAACGCGTGCGTCTGGAGGCCGCCGCCGTCAGTACGCTCGAGCTGCCTGGCGACGGTCGAATCGCGGTCATGAGCCTGCAGCCGCATCACTTCCACGCCGCCGGGGCGACGGAGTCTGACACGTCGGACATCGTCAACATCCCGATGCGCATCGACGGGGTGCGGGTGTCGCTGTTGCTGGTGGTCGACACGGCGGGCGTGGTCCGTGTCAGCCTCCGCAGCATGCCGCCCTCCGACGTCGTGCCGGACATCAATATTGCTGAGGTAGCCGCCGCCTTTGGCGGCGGAGGCCATTCCCGCGCCGCCGGCGCCCGCGTGCAAGGTTCACTCGAAGCGGTCAAGAAACGGGTGTTGGCGAAGCTGTGCGCCGCTGGAGCGTGAACGGCATCGCGCGCCGCGATCACGCCGCGCGAATTTGGATTGCGCGTCGCGATTGAATCCGGCTACGAGGCCCGAGCCGCGCCACGCAGGATCTACAGCCCGGGGCCGGCGGCGCGGACCTTCTCGTCAACGGCCGGAAACTGCTTGAAGTTCTCGACGAACAGCCCGGCCAGGGCCCGGGCTTTGTCATCGTACGCGTCGGGGTCCGACCAGGTGCTGCGAGGGTCGAGCACACCGGCGGGCACGTCCGGACACGACGTGGGGACCGCCAGGCCAAACCTGGAATCCGTCCGGTGCTCGACGCCGTCAAGAGCGCCGGACAGCGCGGCGCTGACCATGGCTCGGGTGTACCCGATCTTGATCCGTTCGCCTACTCCATAGGGACCGCCGCTCCAGCCGGTGTTGATCAGCCAGCACCGGGCGCCATGCCGGGCCAGCCTGTCCCCCAACAACCGCGAGTACTCCCTCGGCGGCAGGGGCAGAAACGGCTCCCCGAAGCAGGCGCTGAACGTAGCCGCCGGCTCGGTGACGCCTCGCTCCGTGCCCGCGATCTTCGCGGTGTAGCCACTGAGGAAGTGGTACATGGCCTGCTCCGTCGTCAGCCGCGAGACCGGAGGCAGGACGCCGAACGCGTCGCACGTCAGGAATATGATGTTCTTCGGATGCCCGCCGATGCTAGGGACCACGGCGTTATCGATGTACTCCACGGGATAGGCCGCCCGCGTGTTCTCCGTGATCGACGGGTCGTCATAGTCACATCGTCGCGGCTGGTCGTACAGAACCACGTTCTCCAGCACGGTCCCGAACCGGACAGCATTGTAAATCTGCGGCTCGGCGTCCGGCGACAGGCGGATGGCCTTGGCATAGCAGCCACCCTCGAAGTTGAACACGCCGCTATCGCTCCATCCATGCTCGTCGTCGCCGATCAGGCGCCGATCCGGATCCGCTGACAGCGCCGTCTTGCCGGTGCCGCTCAGACCGAAAAACAACGCCACGTCGCCGTTGCTCCCGACGTTGGCTGCACAATGCATGCCCAGGATTCCCCGCCTCGGGAGCAGATAGTTCAACACGCCGAAAACGCTCTTCTTGATCTCGCCGGCGTACCCGGTGCCTCCGATGAGAACTAATTTGCGCTCATAGTTGACGATGACGAAAGCCTCGCTCTCCGTCCCGTGCTCATCCGGGCTGGCGTGGAACTTGGGGGCGTCGATGACCGTGAACTCCGGCACGTGGGAGCCGCACGTGTCCAGGCACGGCCCGAGAAACAGGGAGCGGGCGAACAGGCTCTGCCACGCGTACTCCGTGACCACACGGATCGGCAGCCGATTGGCCGGATCAGCTCCCGCGAAACAGTCCTGCACGTATAGATCGGCACCCTGCAGATAACCGGCCAGGTGCCCGTGCAACCGGTCGAACGCCTTCGCGTCGAACGGACGGTTCACGTTGCCCCACGCGATATGCTGGCAACTCGGCTCGGCATGCACGACGAACTTGTCGCCCGGTGAGCGCCCCGTGCGATGGCCCGTCCGGACCACGACCGCACCGTTGTTGGACAGCTTGCCCTCGTGGTGGCGCAGCACCTCCTCGATCAAGGCTGCGGGGCCGAGATTCCAGGAGACTACACCCGCGTTCCGGATACCGTGGTGCTCGAGTCCGTAATGGCTGGGATTCACGCCTGTGTCCATGCGATGTGCCTCCCTCGCGTGATTCACCCGTCTCGCCGCGCCCCCGCGCAGGTACGCCGCGAACGGACAGAGATGACCCGTACCATAACAAGGTCCGCGGTTCGTGCCAAGGGCGTCAGCACCGGCCCGGCCGGCCGATTCGATTCTCGCGCGACGGGCAGTCCGGTATACCGAGCCCTACGAGTTGCCTGCATCCGCAGCCCGTTCAGTGGCTTCGGCTGTCAAGTGAGGTTCCGTCTCCGCTGCGGCGGCCGGTTCCGGTTCGGTCCTGCGCGCCGGCTTCTGGCGCTCAGGCGGGGTGAGGGCTTCCACCGTCGGCAAAGCGTCCAACGACGCCAAGCCGAACACTTCCAGGAACTTCTTGGTCGTTCCGTAGAGCATCGGACGGCCGATCTCCTCGGCCCGGCCGACGACTTTCACCAGATTCAGCTCCCGCAGGCGGTTGAGCACTTCGCCGACTCCCACGCCTCGGATCGCCTCGATGTCGGCCCGCATGACCGGCTGCTTGTACGCGACAACCGCCAGCGTCTCCAGCGCCGCCTGCGACAACCGCGCGTCGCCCCGCGTGCTGGACAGCTCAGCCAGCCACCGGTGGTAGACGGGAAGAGTCAGCATCTGAAACCCGCCCGCAACGAGTTCCACGCGAAACGCCGACCCCCGCTCGTCATACGCGGCGTTCAGCGCGTCGACCAGCTTCTTGACGTCACCGGCAGTCCCCGTGCCGAGCACTTGGGCGATCCTGGCCGGTGGCAGCGGCCCATCCGCCGAGAACAGGATCGCCTCCACGATCGACTCGTTCATGATCTCCGGGTCGGGAGGTTGGATCGGGCTTCCTTCGCTCATGCCGGCCGATCATAGCGACGGGGAACATCGAATCAACACGCCACGGGCAATACGGCAGGGCGGCTGGAGCGCCGTCACGCCTGGGGGGACAGAATCCTGCCCGTCGCGGGCGCTGTGGCGCGAACTCGAACCCGCCGGACCCCAGGCGTTTCCGGTCCCCTCCGGGCGTCGTCGGGCTCGGCGCAGCGACGCCGACGGCCCAGGGCGGACGCACGGGGGGGCAGGCTGTCTCGGGTCCGGACGGGTCAAACTGCTCTCACGCCTCGCGCAAGAGCGACTCGGGCACAGGTCCCACAGAAGAATGGAATTCCCCGATGGGCCGCTAAGGTTGTGGCGGCTGCCCGGGCGGCGGCTCCACCTCGTAGCCCAGAAGATCGTACAGCTCCCGGCGGGTCTGCATCCGGTCCAGGAACCCTCTCTGCGACCCGTCGGTCCTCAACGTCGCCAGGGCGTCGGCCATCGCCCTGGCGGCCACGCGCTGCAGCGTGACCGGGAAGATCACGATCCGGTATCCCATCTGGCCGAACTCGTCGGCGGTCAGATACGGTGTCCGGCCGAACTCCGTCATGTTCGCGAGCAGAATCGTGTCCACGTCCCGGGCGAAACGGGCGAACTCGTCCGGCGACTGCAGCGCTTCGGTGAAGATCCCGTCCGCCCCCGCGTCCAGATAGACGTGCGCACGGCGGACTGCTTCGTCGTACCCGTTTACCCCGCGGGCATCGGTCCGGGCCAGCAGGAGGAAATCCGCGCTCGTTTTCGCGGCGGCGGCGGCGGCGATCTTCTCGCACATCTCCTCCGCCGGCACCAGCGTCTTGCCCGAGAGGTGACCGCAGCGCTTGGGAAACTCCTGATCTTCGATGTGAACGCCGCTCACGCCGACCCGCTCCAGCTCCTGCACCGTCCGGGCGGCATTGTCCGGACCGCCGAATCCCGTGTCCGCGTCCGCCAGGATCGGCAGGCTGGTCACGCTGGCGACGCGGGCCGCGTGGTCGCGCAGCTCGGTCAGCGTCATCAGCCCGACGTCGGGCACGCCCCCCACGCTATTGGCCAACACCGCCCCGGACAGGTAGACCGCCTCGAATCCTTCGCGCTCGATGAGCCGGGCCGACAGCGCGTTCACCGCGCCGGGCATCACCACCACATGGTCGGCCATCAGTTGCCGAAGCCGCGCCGAACGTCTCGCGGAAGACTCGCTCATGCCAGTGCTCGCTTGTTCACCGCCCGGCGCTGACCCGCCATGCCGGCGCCCTGGGAAGCCTACGAGTAATCGTAAAAGCCCTTGCCGCTTTTTCGGCCCAGATGACCCTTGTCGACCATCTCTTTCAGCAGCGGACACGGCTTGTACTTGTCATCCTTCAGCCCGCGGTGCAGAACCTCCATGATATGCAGGCATACGTCGATGCCGATCAGATCGGCCAGCGTCAACGGCCCCATAGGATGGTTGAAACCGAGTGTCATGATCCCGTCGATGCTCTCTCGTGTGGCGAGGCCCTCGTGGAGACAGAGGACGGCTTCGTTGATCATCGGCATGCCCACCCGATTGCTGATGAACCCCGGTGAGTCCTTGCACGGCAGCGGCTCCTTGCCCAGAGCCCTCGCCAGTTCGCACACCGTGTCAACCGTGTCGTGCGAGGTCTTCTCGCCGGTGACGACCTCGACGAGCCCCATCAGCGGCACCGGATTGAAGAAGTGCATGCCGATGAACTTGTCGGGCCTGGACGTGGCAGTGGCCAGTTTCGTGATGCTGATGCTGCTCGTGTTCGTCGCCACAATCACGTCCCGACCCAGGATCGCGTCCAGCTCCCTGAAAATCTGCTCCTTGACCTCGAGTTTCTCGGTGGCCGCTTCAATGATCAGATCGGCGGACGTCAAACCTCCGAGTTCGCCGCACGGCCTGATGCGCTCGAGCGCCTCCGCCTTCGCGCGGGCTTCCAGCTTGCCTTTCTCGATCGACCTGGTGAGAAACTTGTCGATCCCCTTGATCGCCCTGTCCACGCCCCCTTCTTTGGCATCGTAGGCCAATACCTGCATGCCGGCTTGGGCAAACACCTGCATGATACCCTGGCCCATCGTTCCCGTACCCACCACGCCGACTGTCTTGATGTTGATCTTCGCCTCCGGCGACATCGTGCACCTCCATAGCTGGTTCGTCACACGTCGATCGCTTCCTTCACCTCCGGCCTCGTACGCGACACGTCGATTCGCGCGGCGGCGACGTTCGGATCGTGCTCGAAGAACAGGATCAGACCCTGTTCCCCGCATTCCTGCAGAACGCGCTGCTTCTCGCCGGCGGTTCTCAACGGCTCGTTGTCGTAGGCCATGATCCACGGAACCGGCAAGTGAGCGGCCGTCGGGATCAAATCGCCCATGTAGTGCAGGCGGACCTCGTCGTCATGAAACCGTGGAAGAAGCTGGCCCGGCGTGTGGCCGTCGGCGACGAACCACGACACATTGGGGAGTGGCGATGCCGATGCGTCGCCTTCGACGGTTTCGAACAGCCCCGCCTCCTGCACGGGCGTGAAATCCCGCTCGAGAAACGATGCCCGGTCCTTCGGCGCCGGCGAATGCGCGTGGTCAAGTTGCCTCTGGTGGACCCAGTGACAGGCCTTTCGGAACCGCGGCCTGCACCGTTTCGGCTCGCCCGGTTCCCGCACCGTGAGCCCGCCGTTGTGATCAAAATGCAGATGGGTCACGATTACATCCGTCACGTCATCGTTGCCCAGGCCGAACGACGCCAACCCGGCACCCAGCAGGTCGCCTTCGATCTCGAACGCGAATCGGTCGATCTCATCGGCGTCCCATTTGTCGCCCGCTCCAGTATCGATCAGGATCACCCGCCCCGCAGATTGATCGATCGCCAGCAGCGTGCGCATGGCCAATTGGATCCGGTTACGGTCGTCCGGAGGTGCCCGGGTGCCCCACAACACCTTGGGCACGACGCCAAACATCGCCCCACCGTCAAGGCGCAACCGCCCGGTGACGATGGCATGCAGTTCATACGGACCGATGCGCAACATATCTCAACGACGGCACCTGACTTCACACTACACGGGTCGCATGGATCCTCGACACGCTCGGTTGCGGATCAAGCGCGTGCCGCGCACTCGCTGACCTGCCGGCCCGTGGCCCGTCCGCACAGTTCACAACGCTAGCGCCGGATGCATACCGCCACCGCATTGCCGCCACCCAGACACAGACAGGCGACCCCGTTCTTCGCCTTGCGCTCCTCCATCGCGTGGATCAGAGTCACCAGTATGCGCGTCCCGCTGGCGCCGATCGGGTGGCCCAGGGCGATGGCGCCGCCGTGAACGTTGACCTTGTCCTCCGGAATCTCCAGGACTTTGATGTCGGCAACCGATTGGGCCGCAAAGGCTTCGTTCAGCTCAAAGAGATCGATGTCGCCAAGCGTAAGCCCTGCCTTCTCAACCACGGCGCGGACCGCGTGCACCGGTGCCATGAACAGATCCTTCGGCGCCACGCCCGCGGTGGCGGTCGCCAGGATCTCGGCCCGCACGCGCCATCCGTGCTTCTTGGCCGCCGAGGACGAGGCTACGAGTGTCATCGCCGCTCCGTCCGACAGGGCGGATGCATTCGCGGCGGTGACGGTGCCGTCTTTCTCGAACACCGGTGGCAACCTACCCACGCCCTCCAGCGAGGCGTCGTGGCGAACCGTCTCGTCTTCGCTTACCGCCCCCTTGCGCTGCTCGATAGGCACGATCTCCTTCTTGAACAGGCCCGCTTTCTGGGCCGCGGAGGCTTTGCGATGGCTGTTGACGGCGAATTCGTCCTGCATCCGGCGCGTCACGCCGTTGGATTTCGCGGTGTGCTCAGCCGCACACCCCATGGCCCAGTGCTCGAACGCGCAGGTCAACCCGTCGAATTGCATGCCGTCAATCAGCTTGCCGTCGCCGAACTTCAGGCCCGTCCGCACGCCCTGCATGTAATACGGCGCCAGCGACATGGACTCGATGCCGCCCGCCAGCGCCACATGGATGTCCCCGCACCGGATGCCCCGGTCAGCCTGCATGACCGCTTCCAGCCCGCTGCCGCACACTTTGTTCAGGGTGACGGCCGTAATGTAGTCACCGATACCGGCCCCGAGCGCGATCTGCCGGGCCGGGTTCTGGCCGAGCCCCGCCTGCAGCACGCAGCCCACGAACACCTCGTCCACGCCTTTGCTGATCGCGTCCGTTTCATCCAGGACCGCCTTGGCCACGCGCGTCCCCAACTCGGGCGCGGAGACCCGCGACAGGCTTCCAAGGTACTTACCCACCGGACTTCGCTTGGCAGCAACAATGACACTCGTCTCCATGGTTCATATCTCCAGGCCGTCCCGGTACGTGGCGGGCTACAGTCCGTGTACACCGGAACCGGCTCCGCGCGGGCGATGAGCCCGCGGCTCGTAAAACCTAGCGATTACAGACCCACTGCGGCGTCAGCGCGCTTCGACTGATCACCAGCCGGTGAATCTCGCTGGTGCCCTCGTATATCTCCGTGATCTTCGCATCACGCAGGAAACGCTCAACCGGATAGTCCTTGCAGTACCCGTACCCGCCAAAAACCTGCACCGCGTGGTTGGCGTTCTTGCTGGCCATCTCACTGGCGAACAGCTTGGCCATCGCGGCCTCGGGGCCGAACGGCTTGTTGTTCTGCTTCAGCCACGCCGCCCGATGGGTCAGGGCCCGCGCCGCCTCGATCCCGACCTTCATGTCCGCCAGCTTGTGCTGAATCGCCTGAAACTTGCAGATCGGTCGGCCGAACTGCTCCCGTGCCTTGGAGTACCCGAGGGATTCCTCCAGGCAGGCCTCCGCAATCCCCAAAGCCTGGGCCGCAATCCCGATCCGCCCGCCGTCGAGCGTCGCCAGCGCCACGTTCAACCCCTTGCCCAACTCGCCCAGAAGGCTCTCCCTGGGGATGACGCAGTCTTCAAACACAAACTCCGCCGTGCTCGAACACTTGATGCCCAGCTTCTTCTCCAGCTTCCCGATGCTCACGCCGGCCTGCGGGATCTGCACGAGGAAGGCGCTGAGGCGGTGCCTCTTCTCTTGAGGTGCCGTGACCGCGAGCAACACCATCACATTGGCTTCGCCTCCGTTGGTGACAAAACACTTTCGACCGTCGATGTGCCACCCGTCGTCCTTCAACTCCGCCGTGCAGGCCGCCGCCCCGGCATCACTCCCACTGCCTGGCTCGGTCAGCGACAAACACCCGATCCACTCCCCGCTGGCCAGTTTCGGCAGGTACGTCTGCTTCTGCTCGTCAGTGCCGTAGGCCAGAATGGGATCCACGCACAGAGACGTGTGGGCGGAAATGACGACCCCGGTGGCAGCGCACACCCGCGAAATCTCCTCCACGATGATGACATAGGACACGACGTCCATTCCCGCCCCGCCGAACGCCTCCGGAACATAACTGCCGAACAGACCCATCTCGGCCAGTTGCCGGCGAAGGTCGTCGGGGAACTCCTCGCTTTCATCGCGATCGGACGCCCCGGGGGCCACCACTTCGTCCGCGAACTCGCGCAACGACTGCTGCAGAACCCGATGATCTTCGGTAAACTCAAAATCCATGGTCCGGCGCTTTCCCGACGTCTGTTCTCAGGCCCCGTGCACCGGGGCCCGTGGACCGTCGCCAGCAGACCCGCTAGTCCTCGTCAAGAAGCCAGCGGGCGATGACCAGGCGTTGAATCTGCGATGTCCCTTCCCCGATCTCCATCAGCTTCGCATCGCGCATGTAACGCTCGACTGGCATGTCTTTCATGTATCCGTAACCGCCGCAAATCTGAATCGCGTTCAGGGCGGCTCTTGTGGCCATCTCGCTGGCGAACAGCTTCGCGATCGCGGCCTCGATCCGCGAACTTTCCCCCGCATCCCTCAAAGTCGCCGCCCGACGCACGAGCAGGCGGGCGGCGTCCACGTCAACCGCCATGTCCGCGAGCATGAACTGAACGGCCTGATGCTCCACCAGCAGCTTGCCGAACGTCTCCCGCTGTTGCGCGTACGCCAGCGCCTCTTCCAGTGCCCCGCGCCCCAACCCCACCGACAGCGCGGCGATGCTCGCCCGCCCGCCATTCAGAACCTTCATCGCATCCTTGTACCCTTCACCCAACCGGCCGCACAGGTTCCCTTTCGGCACCCGGAGATCCTCAAACGTCAGCGGCACCGTGTTGCTGGCCCGCACGCCCATCTTGTCTTCCTTGTTGCCGACGAGCAGCCCCTTCGTCCCCGACTCCACGAGAAACGCGCTGATGTTCCGCCCCCGCTCCCCCCCGGGATCGGTCACCGCCATGATGACAAACAAGTCGGCTTTGCCGCCGTTGGTGATGAACATCTTGTTGCCGTTGATGACCCATTCGTTGCCGTCGGCCACAGCGGTGGTTTGCAGGGCCGCCGCATCGCTACCGCATGTCGTCTCCGTCAGGCCCCAGGCGCCGATGTGTTCCCCGGTCGCGAGCTTGGGCAGGTATCTCCTCTTCTGCTCGTCCGAGGCAGCCACCAGGAGGTGACTGATGCACAGCCCGTTGTGAGCGCACAGCATCAAGGCCGTTGCACCGCAGTGACGGGCGATCTCCTCGATGACGACCGTTGAACCCAGCTGGCTGAGCCCCGACCCGTTCAGTTCCGCCGGAACCGCCAGGCCCATCAACCCCAGCTCACCCAGCTGCCCATAGACCTCGTCGGGAATGTCACCGTCCCGGTCCCAGGCGCGGGCGTTCGGCGCGATCACCTCTTGGGCGAACTTCCGAACCGCGTCCCGAAGGGTAACAAGCTCGTCACTCAGTTCAAAGTTCATTGCAGCCTCAACCTGGAATTAGACTGTCCGGCAACAACTCTCGAGTGATGACGACGCGTTGAATCTCGCTGGTACCTTCATAAATCCGCGTCACTCGCACGTCGCGGTACAGCTTCTCGACAATCGTGTCGTTCACGTACCCTGTCCCCCCGTGCACCTGAACCGCCCGGTCGGCCACGCGGCAGGCCATTTCCGTAGCGTACAGCTTGGCTTTGGCCGCCGCCGCGATGAACCCATCGTCGTCACCCGCCAGAGTGCAAGCCCTGGCGATCAGCGCCTTGGCCGCCGCCAGCTCCGACGCGCTGTCGGCCACCATGGTTTGAATGGCCTGAAACCGGGCGATGGGCTGCCCGAACTGCACACGCTGGCGGGCGTATCCCACCATCTCGTCCAGACAGGCTTCCGCGATGCCGGTGGCCTGAGCCGCCACCCCGATCCGACCCCCGTTCAACGCCATCAACGCCTGCTTCAGTCCTGACCCCTCTTCGCCCAGCAGGTGATCGAGAGGAGCCCGGACATCGGTCAGATGCAGGCTGACCGTCTCGCTGCCCCGAATCCCCATCTTGCCTTCGATCTTCAGACGCTCGAGGCCTTGCTGCCGCCCGTCCACCAGAATCATGCACAGGCCGTGCTTGTCGCCAATCTGGCGGGTCTGCACCAGCGTCACAAACCACCGCCCGTGCACGCCGTTGGTGATCCACATCTTCGCCCCGTTGATCAGCCACTGGCCGCCCCGTTTCACCGCCCGCGTCGCGCTGGAAGCAGCATCCGAGCCGGCGTCGGCTTCCGAAACCGCCAGGGCGCCCAGGCTTTCGGCCTGTCCCATCTGCGGCAGAATCTCCGCCTGGATACGCTCCCCACCCAGACGCGACAACATCTCGCCTACCAGGTTGTGCACGCTGATCGTCACGCAGGCGGACGGGGAAGCGTAGGCAATCTCGTGCAGAATCGCCGCGTACGCGAGGCGGTTGCATCCAAGACCGCCCACAGACTCCGGAAGCCGCAACGACAGGAAACCCATCTCCGCCATCTGCGGAAGCACAACGCAGATCGAGCTCTCGTCGCGATCGCATTGCCGATCCAGCTCGCGCAGACGGTCCCGCGCAAACTCACGTGCCACCTCGACAAGCGCCCGTTCCTCACTGTTTACGTACTCGATCATGCTGAGGAAGCGTCACCGCCGTCCGTGCACGTCACTGCACACGCAGGAAGACATGGGCGCCCCAAACGTGACGCCCGCCCGAGAAGCAGGTTACACTCGTCTCGCTTGGTGGACGATTATAAGGGCCCGCGCAACTCGGTCAACAAGCCCGCTGGCGGCAGAACCGTTCCTGCCCGCGGGCCGGGAACCGGCCAAGTGATATCCCGCAATCCCTGCCGTTCCAATAGGCTCCGGCGCGTTGACGACGGGGCGATCGGCGGCAACAATTACAGCTACCGAGTGGGCGATGGCAAACGCGGCGCCCGGCACCGTGCCCAAAAGTCGGCGCCTCGGGACCACCCGATGGCGCGGGCCCGGGATACGGTGACCGCCAACGTGAAACACCAGACGCGGGCAAAGCCACAACTGGAGGCCTCCAGCCATGAACAAAGTCGTAGGCAGCGCAAAGGAAGCACTCACCCGGGCGGGCGTTCGTGACGGCATGACGATCCTGGCCGGCGGGTTCGGGCTGTGCGGCATCCCCGAAAACTGCATCGCCGCCCTGAGGGAAATGGGTGTCAAGGATCTGATCGTCGCGTCCAACAACGCCGGGGTCGACGACTTCGGCCTGGGGCTGCTCCTGGAGACACGCCAGATCCGTAAGATGATCTCCTCCTACGTCGGCGAGAACGCGATCTTCGAGCGGCAGTTCCTCGACGGTGAACTCGAGCTCGAGATCGTCCCACAGGGGACGTTGGCCGAACGCTTCCGCGCCGCCGGCGCCGGCATCCCCGCCTTCTATACCCCCACCGGAGTGGGCACCGTGGTGGCCGAGGGAAAAGAACAGCGCGAATTCGACGGGCGGACCTATCTCATGGAACGCGCCCTGGACGGCGACATCGCCATCGTCAAAGCCCGCAAAGGCGACCCCGCCGGCAACCTGGTCTACCGCAAGACCGCTCGCAACTTCAACCCCATGATCGCCACCGCGGCGAACGTCACGATCGCCGAGGTCGAGGAACTCGTGCCCGTCGGCGGTATCGAGCCCGATCAGGTGCATACGCCGGGCATCTACGTGCAATACGTCTTCCAGGGAGTCAACTATGAAAAACGTATCGAGCAGAGAACGAATCGTCCGAAGGGCGGCGCGTGAGCTGCGCGACGGATACTACGTCAACCTCGGCATCGGCATGCCGACCCTGGTGGCCAACCACATCCCACCGGGTGTCAATATCGTCCTCGAAAGCGAGAACGGGATGCTCGGCATCGGGCCCTTCCCCTACGAGGGCGAGGAGGACCCCGACCTGATCAACGCCGGCAAACAGACCATCACCGAGCTTGTCGGCTGCTCCTACTTCTCCAGCGCCGATTCATTCGGCATGATCCGCGGCGGGCACGTGGACCTGACCATCATGGGTGGCATGGAGGTCAGCCAGGAGGGCGACCTCGCCAACTGGATGATCCCGGGCAAGATGGTCAAAGGCCCCGGCGGCGGCATGGACCTGGTCGCCAGCGCCAAAAGGGTGGTCATCATCATGACCCACTGCAACAAGAAAGGCGAACCCAAGGTGCTCGAGAAGTGCACCCTGCCCCTGACCGGCGTCCGCTGCGTCGATCGCCTGATCACCGAACATGCCGTCTTCGACTTTGACCGCGGCAGGATGATCCTCCGCGAACTCGCCCCCGACGTGACGGTCGAAAAGCTCCGCGAGATTACCGACGCAACGTTCAGTGAAGCGCCCGATCTGGCGGAAATGGCGCTGTAGCGCGCGCTCCCAGGGGCCGTCGCACCTACGACCCGCGCGACGCCCTGCGTCGTCTCGCCGTCATGTCCTTTCGCGCGGCATGACGAAGATGAACGCGCCCAGGCGGCCTGTGTCCGGCGCTTCTGAATGCCCCTGCTCCGATCCGAGCTTACCCGCCGGCAAACGCACGCTTCAGAATTCCCGTCGCCTTCTCCGCATCCGCGTTGGTGTCAAACGCGAAGTAGACGACGCAGCGCTGGCCAACGGCCGCCGCCGACAACCCGCGCATGTTGATCCCCGCGTCGGCAATGAGGCGAGTCATCTTCGCCCCGAACCCCGCCTGGTCCGCTCCTTCCAGGCGAATCGAGTGCATGCTGGCTGTCCTGGCCAGCCCTGCCTGCTCCGCGGCTCGGGTCTGGGCCTCACCCGCCAACGGAGCCAGGAACACGACCCCGCTCCCCGGTTTGTCCGGGCAGCGCCGGGCAATCACGAACTCGAGATTCGCTCCGCTCTTGGCGACGGCGTCAAGCTTCTGGGCCAGCGCACCTGCACGGTCCTCAATCTCGGCCGCCCATACGTCCACCCTGGTGATCTCGGTTGCCATGACATGCCTCCTGATCCTTGCAGGTAACATCGAACGACAAGTCGGTTTCGTGTGAGCCTACCTGCAGTCGCCCGGACGGGCAAGGGCTAACTCTGGAGGAACAGACCCGGAAACATCCTCTCGGCGAGGGGACATGCAGCGACACTGAACCCGACCGCCGTGCCGACAGGAGCGCGCGGGCCGCCTACCGGGCCTCACCGTTCAGCCGCCGGGCAATGGATGGGCCTCACCCCATGAGCCCTCCTCCACCACCTCATCGACATGCAATACAGGGCTGAAGGCCTCGAACTCCTGGCGCACGGCCCGCTCCAGGCAGGTCGGCAGGGCCAAAACCCACCACAGCGATTCCGTGTAGAACCGCTCCGTGAACTGCCCCGCCGCGAGGTACATTACAATCGACACCAGGAAGGCGAACGCCAGTATGCGCGTACCGGCCGGGTCGGCGCTCGCGTCCGACTTCCAATAGAGCCACGCCAACTGGCCCACCGACACGATGATCAACAGGAGGTACAAGAATAACCCCGGCAGGCCCAGCTCGGTCGCACACAGGAGAAACGTGTTGTGCGACGCCCGCCCGTACAGGTTCGGGTTCCAGTCCCCGATCCAGGTCGCGAAGTTGCCGATGCCGACACCCATGGGATGGTCAGCCAACATTCGCAGCCCCGCGTCCCAAATGTCGTACCGAAGGTTGATCGCGGCGTCCTGCTGCCGTTGCTCCGGTGTGCTCATCGTCCACATCCGGTCGACGAAATGCTGGTCGGTCAGGCAGTACCCGCCGATGACGGCAACGGCCAACGCGGGGTACACCTTCCAACGCCACGACCGAGGTACCAGCAAACTGGCTGTTACCACCCCGGCGATCAGGCCTATGAACGCCGACCGCGTACGGCACAGGATCACCGCGTTGAAGGTGAGCACACCCGACACCAGCGCCAAGACCCGCCATGCCCAATGCCGCGTCAGCAGGAACACCGCCCCGATCAGCGGAAGCATCGCAGCCATGTGCGCCGCAAACCCCGACGACGCACGGAAGTCGGTCCCCCCGATATACTGCAACCGACCGGTGACGAACTCCTTAGTCGGCGTATTGTAGGCGTCGTGGCCCAGAAGCAGGCTCCCGACCACGAAAACCCACATCACAACCATGAGACTACGGCGGGAAGCCACCACATGCGTCAGGCAGAAAACGAAGAACATCATCTTGCAGAACTTGTTCAGAAGAACCGTCTGCCCGGGACGCACCAACTCGCATGATAGATACCCCGCGATGGCCACAACTGTGATCAGGGCAACCAGGATTTCCCACGGGGTCAGAAGCGGGACGCGACGAGGCATACGCCCCAGCGCCGCCGTCACGAATATACCCAGCGCCGTGAGCGTCGCTGCCCACTGGGAGTAGCGGATGCCGAGGCCCTCGAGCGGTATGCCCCACCACTGGCCCTCGGGATACAACTGGTACACCATCAGGTAGGCGGCGGCCCCGATGATCGGGTGCAGCAGCGAGGCGCCGCACGCCGCCAGAAACAACGCCAGAAAGGCATAGGTTCGCAGAGGCCACATACGACCGATTCACCTTCACGACCGCTACTGCGGGCCGCCTCACGCCCCTGCCGCGGTCGCGCCACGCCAAGGTTCGATACTCCCCCCATAGCGAACATGACCTACCCCGCAGGTTTATCGGCTCCACAGACGGGCGGATCGAATACAATATCCGCTCGCCTCCCCGGGCCGCCCGCAGACCGCGCCCGGCTGCGGTCGCACCGCCGACCCGCGGCTATGCGAGCCGCGACCGTCGGCAAGCAGCCCCATACGCACGAGCCAGTCCCCGCCACCGTCCCATTGACGCACCGGCGCCGCCGGTGTAGGAACCGTTCGGCTTCGCTGAATCATCGTTACCCGACAACACGCGGAGAGACCGTGGAGAAGCTCGCACACTATCTGAACGTAGAAGAGTGTCCGCAAAGCCTGTGCGATGCCGCTGCGGCCATCGGTGCCACCGAGTTCGCCCTTGTCCGCAATC
The DNA here is from genome assembly GCA_020353195.1 of Phycisphaerales bacterium. GTDB lineage: Bacteria > Planctomycetota > Phycisphaerae > UBA1845 > UBA1845 > JAFGJQ01. Next base: position 3,316,998 of record CP070691.1, read on the forward strand.
TCGACTACGTGTATTCCCCACATGAGCTGTACCCGCTGGCGCCGCGCGTGCACCCGCCGCTGGCGCGGGTTGTGGCCTACGCCGTCGACATGGACGGCACCAGCACGACCACCGAGCCGCTCGCCCTGCACGCCCTGGAGTACATGGTACGGCGGTTCACCGGGCTGCATTCGCGGGCCGATTGGCCCGGCCTGGATCCCCGCCTCGACTACCCCCACGTGATCGGAAACAGCAACTTCCGCCACACCGAGTTCCTGGTGAAACGGTACGGCCCACGGCTGGACATCAACTCGCTGCGCGGCGCGTTCCTCGAAGCCGTCTGCTGGACCCTCGCCAACATGACAGACCCGCAACGACGACGCGACATCGCGCGAACAGCCCGCCACTGCGGCCTGGGCGATCTGCTCGATGACGGCGATTTCCAGAAGCTCGTCGCTGCCGGAACGGTTGACGCCGACAACGTCGGCCGCCAGGCCGCCCCCTTCGAGCAACGGTTCGGGCAGGCCTTTCGCTGCGAGCACCAGAGCGAACTGGTCAGCGCCGCCCTCGACGTCTACTACATGCGGTACCATTCAATCATGCGGCGGATCGAGCAGGGCCAGGGCGAAGCGCTCAGCAGAGAACTGCTGGGCGAACCGGGACGCCGCCTCATCGAGCCGATGCCTGGATACGACGTGTTCGTCCCCCTGGTCAAAGGATGGCTGGGCCCCGAGGCCGACGCGCTGTACGACACCCTTCGCGAGCCCCTGCTCGCCGACCCGGAACTGCACCACACGCGCCAGGAACTCGACCGCTGCCGCCCCCGGCTGGCCCGCCTGGCGGAGCGCTTCCGGCGGGCGCCGGCCCGGCTCGCCCTGGTGACGGCCTCTATCGCCTACGAAGCCCATGCCAGCATGAAAGAAGTCATTCGAGTCACCGCCCGACAAGTGCAGGACTGGCCCGTCGCCACCGACTGCAAAGACCGACTCGCGCAACAACTGGCGGATTACCGCGACGTCTTCGACGGTTTCGTCTGCGCATCCGACGCCTGCGAGCACCGGCTCAAACCACACCGCGACCTGTACAGCCTGGCGCTGTACCGGATGTCGATCGCCAGAGACCATTATAGACTCTGCGTCGGGCTGGAAGACACCGAACCGGGGATCATCGCCCTGCGAGCCGCCGGCGTTGGCTGCGCCGTCGCCCTGCCCAACCGTGACACCTCAGGGCAGGATTACACCGCCGCCACCGAGGTCATCCGGGGCGGGCTGCCCGAACTGATTCTCGTCCGGAACCTCCTGCTCGACGAGAAGTGAGGCCGCGCGATGATTCCGCCAGACGCAATGGAAAACTGGACGATCATCAACGAGAAGTTCGACGCACACAGCCTCGGGCAGCACAACAGCGTTTTCACCGTGTCCAACGGCTACCTCGGCCTCAAAGGCAACCTGCAGGAAGACCGAAACGCCTGTCAACCCGTCACGCTGATAAACGGCGTGTACGACGAGCTGGACATGTTCAGCCTCATCCGGGCGTCGAACGAGGAGCGGCGTTACCTCGACCCGGAATACTTCGACACCGCCGGCAAGAGCCCCGCCGTCGCCAACCTGCCCGATCCGCTGTACCTGCGCGTGTTCGTCGGCGATCGCGAAATCGCGATCGACCGGGGCGAGGTGATTGGCTTCACCCAGTTGCTCCAGATGGATCGCGGCGTGTACACCTACCGATTCGAGTACCGAGACTCGGCCGGACGCACCACGAACATCACCGCCACACGCTTCGCGTCACTCGCCCATCCGCACCGCGCGTTCATGCGCTACCGGATCACTCCGGTCGATCACGACGCCCCCGTCCGGGTCCTGAGCGGAATCAACGGTGCCGTGGTGTCGGACACGACCCGAGAGCGCCAGTTCCGCCTGACCGGGCTTGATGCCGACGATACGGAACGTTGTCGCTTGCACGCCCGTACGCCGGCCCGGAGTATCGACGTGCACGTCGGCGTCGAGAACACGTGCCGCCACGGCCCAACGCCGATCTCGACACGCGGCGTGGTAGAGCATGACGCCGTCTATACCCTGTATGAGTTCGAAGCCGAACAGGACAAGCCGATCTGCATCGACCGCTGCATCGCCGTTGCCTGCTCGGAGGATGAACGGCACGGCGCGGTCGCCGACGTCGACGCGGAGCTGGAGGCCGCAACCCGCCAGGGCTTCGTCGCTGCCGCCGATGAGCAACGTGAGCAATGGACACGCCTCTGGAACCGTGCCGACGTCGAGATCGACGGGGACGACGACGCCCAGCGATACCTGCGCTTCTGTCTCTACCACCTTCTGGCCGCCGCGCCCCGACACACCGACAAGCTCAGCGTACCGGTCAAACTGCTCACCGGCCAGTACTACCAGGGCAACGTCTTCTACGATGTCGACCTGTACATCGTGCCGTTCTACCTGTTCACCTTCCCCGAACTTGCCCGCACCTGTCTCAACTGGCGCTGCATCGGACTCGAACCCGGACGGGCAATAGCCCGCGAATTCGGGTACGCCGGGGCGAAGTTCGCCTGGCAAGCCGGGCCCTACGGCGAGGAATGCCTCGGCCGGTGGTGGCGGTTCACTCACACCAACGTGCACATCAACAGTGACGTCGCCTACACGCTGATGCAGTATCACCACGCCACCGGCGACGAAAACTTCATGCGCGATCGCGGGATCGACGTGCTGGTCGAGACCGCACGCTTCTTTGCATCGCGCGTCGAACATGATGCCGGACGCGACGCCTACGACATGCATGACGTCGCCGGCCCCGACGAGGGCCACTGCGAAAGCACCAACAACTTCTACACGAACTATCTTGCCATCCGAAACTTGCGCTGGGCGGCGGACATGCTCGACGATCTGCGGCGCAACGACCCCGACGCTTGCGCCCACAGCCTGCACCGGCTGAACATAAACGAAAACGAACCGGACCGCTGGCGCCACGTCGCAGACCGGCTCACGCTCCTGCTCGACCCCGAAACGAAGGTATACGAGCAGTGCAGGGGCTTCTATCAGCTCAAACCCGTTCCACCCGGACTCCTGGCGGACCGAAAGGCCTGGTTCGAAACGGTGTTCCCATACCAGGCCCTCAACCAGCCCGACGTCGTCATGGCGATGGTGCTGTTCCGCGACGAGTTCGACCACCAGGTCCGCCGCGCAAACTGGAACTTCTACAAAGACAAGAGCATGAACTTCTCGTCAATGAGCTTCGCCGTCAATTCCATCATGGCTGCAGACACAGACGACATGGACCAGGCCTATCACAACTTCATCGTCTCCGCCGGCATGGACATCGACGAGCAACTCACCGGGCGCAGGGATACGCACGAAGGCCTCCATGGGTCCGCCGCCGGCGGCGCCTGGATGGCCGCCGTCTTCGGCTTCGGCGGCGTCCACCTCTCGCAGAAAGGTCTACGCATCAACCCGAATCTGCCCCCGAAGTGGAAGGCGCTGCGGTTCAACCTGGCCTACCGCGGCCAGGTACTGAACGTGTCCGTCGATCAGCACCACATCGCCGTCACGGCCGCCCGCGAACGACCGGAGGAGGTCACGCTGACCATAGCCGGTCAGCCGGTCACGCTCACCCCTGGGCACACGTACCGCGCCCCCTATCGATAACGGCGACGCCCGCGACGGCAGGCAACGCCGCCAACGACCACCTCGCATCGGCCGAAGACCGTGCGGCCTAGCGGACAAGCACACTACGCCCCGTACCGCGCGATGATCTCATCCCTGCTCTTGCCCAGGATGTCGTATTTCCTGCCGACCTTGGTGAACGCTTCGATGGCTTTGTCGATGTGTTCCGGCTCGTGCCCGGCCGATATCTGAACACGGATCCGGGCTTGGCCCTTCGGCACCACCGGATAGTAGAACCCGATGACGTAGATGCCCTCGTAATACAGATCGCGGGCGATGTCCTGTGACAGCTTAGCGTTGTACAGCATGATCGGTACGATCGGGTGAACACCCTCGCGGATGCCGAAGCCGGCTTCCGTCATGGCCCGGCGGAACCGCACGGTGTTGGCTTCCAGCTTGTCCCGCAGCGCCGTCGATTCTGTCAGAAGGTCCAGGCACTTGATCGCCGCCGACACGATGACCGGCGGCAGCGTGTTCGAGAACAGGTACGGGCGCGAACGCTGCCGGAGCATGCCGATAATCTCGGCACGACCCGACGTGCACCCACCCGATGCGCCGCCCATGGCTTTGCCCAGGGTCGTGGTGATCACGTCGATCCGACCCATCACACCGCAATGTTCATGGGTCCCACGCCCCGTCCGCCCCATGAACCCCGTCGCGTGGGAATCGTCAACCGTCACGAGAGCGTCGTACCTCTCGGCCAACTCGCAGATCGCGTCAAGCTTCGCCACATCACCGTCCATGCTGAACACGCCGTCGGTAACCACCATACGATAGCGGGCGCCGGCCGCCTCCTTCAGCTTGCCTTCGAGATCGCCCATGTCGGCGTGCTTGTAGATGTACCGCTTCGCCTTGCACAGGCGGATGCCGTCGATGATCGACGCGTGGTTGAGCTGGTCCGTGATGATCGCGTCTTCCTCGCCCAGCAGTGCCTCGAACAGCCCGCCGTTCGCGTCAAAGCAGGAGCTGTACAGAATCGTGTCCTCCGTGCCAAGAAAGCGGGTGAGCTTCTGCTCCAGCTCCTTGTGAATGTCCTGCGTGCCGCAGATGAACCGCACGCTGCTCATCCCGTACCCGCGCCGGTCGAGGCCGCCACGCGCCGCCTCCAACAACGCCGGGTGCGACGACAAGCCCAGATAATTGTTCGCGCAGAAGTTCGTGACGTCAGACGGCCGCTCACCACGCGGATAGATCACGTGGATGTCGGCGGCCTGCGGCGAGACGATCAGACGCTCCTCCTTGAACAGACCCGCGCCCCGAATCTCATCCAGTTGCCCCTGAAGGTCCCGCTTCATCGCGCCGAACATGGAAGGCTCCTCCTGGTTCCCCGACTGGCCGCATTCGGGCATTCCGGCACCGCAATTAAGGGTGCTTGATCTTGCCCGTGATGTCCGGGTCTTCCTCGGCCGCGCGATCCAGAGCCGGAACCGGCACCGGCTCTCGATGCTCCGGCGTCAGGACGATCTTGCACGCTTTGCCCGCCGCCAACAACTCCATCGCATCGTCGATCTCGTCGAAGCGAACCCTCTTGCTGATCAGCGGACGAACGTCGACCACCTTGTTCGCCAGCAGCCACTGCGTCCTGTACCACGTGTCGAAAATCTTCCGACCGTTGACCGCCAGCACCGTCAGGTTCTTGAAAATCATGTTCTCCGCTACGTCGAGCTCCACCTTGTTGGACGGAATGCCGAACAGCACGACCGTGCCCCCGTTGCGGACCGCCTGGAATGCCGCAGTGATGGCGGGCGGAGCCCCGCTCATCTCGATGATGATGTCGATGCCCAGATTGCCGTTCGCGGCGATCAGGGTCGAGACCATGTCACCACCGGGCAACTCACGCGGATTGAAAACGGCGTCGGCGCCCATCTGACGGGCAAGGTCCAGGCGGAAATCGTTCACGTCCGTCGCATAGACCACCGACGCCCCCGACGCCTTGGCGATCCCCACGCTGAAGCAACCGATCGGCCCGCACCCGAACACCGCTACCGATTGACCCGTCACATCCTTGCTCAGCGTCGCGAACACCGCGTTGCCGAACGGCTCCTGAATCGACGCGATCTCCGTGGGCAGCTTCTCGCGATCGTTCAGCCAGATCACCTGCTCGGGCACCGCCGCGTAGTTCGCGAACACCCCCTCCCGGTCCACACCCAGAATCCGCGTCTTCGGACACAGGTGACGCTGACCCGTCCGACACTGATAGCACATGCCGCACGTCACATGCGATTCCGCCGACACGTAATCGCCGACCCGGGCATGCTCGACCTTGGACCCCACCTCGACAATCGTGCCTGCAAACTCGTGACCGATCGTCAGCGGTGGTTTGATCCGGTGCTGAGACCATTCGTCCCACCGCCAGATGTGCAGGTCGGTCCCGCAGATGCTGGCCGCCTCCACCTGAATCAGCACCTCGTCCGGCTCGATCGCGGGAACCGGAATATCCTCGATGACCAGTCCTTGCTCCGGCCGGACCTTCCGAATCGCGGACATCATCCTGGCCATGGCCGCCTCCCGTTTCTCCTCGGAGAAAACCTCGCACCGCGGCGCGGCGGTCACGCCTAGCGGTGACCGGGCACCGGACGAACCGGCTCCTCCAGCGGCTCCTCAACCACCTGGTACTTCTTCGTTTCCGCCGGAAGCCTGAACGCCTCCGCGGACACGCCGCTGTTGATGCTCTTGCTGGTCAAATCGGGGAACAGCGCCGTGATGATCTTGGCCGGCTCCCCGTCGGGGTCCGCCTCGAACGCGACGATCTTGACCGGCAAGTCCAACACCCGCGACACGAAGAACTCCAGCCGGCTGTACGTATCGGCCAAACGGCTCCCCGGACGAGGTATGCAAACCAGATGGTCCGTGTTCTTCGGGTCGCCTTCCTCTGCACCGGCTAGCGTAACCCGGAAATGACGCAGAATCTCATCCTTACGCTGCCCGAACGGGATCGGAAACGGCGCCCGCTCCAGGCTGAACAGGTCCACGGTCTCCCCCTTGCCGATCACCTCCCGCCGGATGACGGTCTTGCTCACTTCCTTGGCTTCTGACAGCCAGCGGTCCTCGAACAGGTACCACTCCTTCTTCCGGCTTACGATCCCGCCTTCGTGCATCTTGTCGAACGTGATGAAGAACGTCGCATTGGGCTGAGTCCGCTTGTACAGAATCTGCCCGAACTTCGTGAACTCCGACAACCCGATCAGGTCTTCAACCGTGTACTCCACCCGGCACCGCAAATCGCCCACGCGGTCGCCCATGGCCTCCATCCGCTCCAGGATGGACCTGATCTGCACGTCGCTCTCAGACGGAGCCGGTTGGCTTGTCGAATGAGTTGTGGGTCGTGACGTCGGCGAACTCGCCGGCGCAGACGCGGGCGGAATCGCCACCCCCGCGAACACGACAATCCCCGCCATGAGAATCAACTGCAACATCCGCGGCCTCCGGCGACACGCGCAACCCCGGTCACGTCAGGAAGCACCCCGCGCGCCTATGCTAGGAGTTTCCCTCCCCCCGGGCAAGACCGGTATCTCCTCCCTCCGACAACGACCGGCACCGCCGGCGGCGGAACACCGACTGCATGACCTTCAACCCTGTCAGTAGCACGAGGACCACCTGGATCACCACGATGTCCCGCGTCGTGAGCTTCAGCCCCGCCGCCGACAGCGCGAGCAGGCCGTATCGAAAGAACCGGCCCACGAAGTAGGCCCCCCCAAACCGGATGCGTGAGTACCGGGCCGCAATCGCCAGCACGCGAACCACGTCTACGGGAACCGGAATGAAGCTGAACGCCGTGATCGTCCAGAACGGAGCCACGGAGAACCACGATGCCGCCAGTTGATACAACCGCGTCTCCCGAATGCGCCCCACCGCCCGGTAGCGCAGCATGAAGGTGAGAATGTGATATTCGTTCAGGTTGGCCACCCCGGTCGCAAACGCACACAGAACCGCCACGACCGCCACCCGCATCGGCACCGACTCGGTCAGCCCCACGTCGTTGCTCGCCAGCAGCATCACCACCCACGCCGTCGGCAGCGGGAGGAACAGACAGCACAACGACAGGTAGAACATCCCCACCGCCGCCAGCCACACTCCCAGCTCCCCCGTCATCCCTGCCTCCACACGGGCGAACCACCACACGCCGACCCCCGTCAACACCGCCAGCCAGGCCAGGAACCCCGCAAACCACGCGCGCAGGTTCGCGTCGTCACCCGCCGATCGACCGTCGGGACCGTTGACCCGCGCGAACCACCGTGCCACCGCCGTTGCGCTCACTCCACCGGCTCCAGCATACCGTCCTTCATGTGTAGAATCCGATCCGCCGCCGACGCGCATCCCGCGTCGTGCGTAATCATGATCACCGTCAAACCGTACGCATCGTGGAACCGCCGGAACAGGTCGATCACCAGTTGAGTATTCGCCGAGTCGAGGTTCCCCGTTGGCTCGTCAGCCAGCACAATCGCCGGCCGGCATGCGACCGCACGGGCAATCGCCACCCGCTGCTGCTCGCCCATCGAAAGGTGCCCCGGCTTGCGATGAACGCATTCCTCCAGCCCGACCTCCCTCAGCACGCGCGCCGCCTGACCGTCGAGCGCCGCGCCCCGCAGCTGCAGCGCCAGGTCAATGTTGCCCCGCGCGGAAATCGTCCGAAGAAGATTGAACCGCTGAAACACGAAACCGATTCTCTCTCGCCGCACCGTCGTACGCCCCCGGTCGGACAGCGATAGACAATCCGCCCCGTCAACCAACAGCACGTCCGCCGACGTAGGCCGCGCCATCAGACCCAGAACATTCAACAGCGTCGTCTTGCCGCATCCGGACGGACCCATGACGGCCACGAACTCGCCCCGCTCAACCGTCAGGTCGATCCCCCGCAGCACGTGGGCGACACGGTCACCGTCACGGTAGTCCTTGCAAATGCCGCGCGCTGTCAGTATCGCGTCGCTCATTCCACTTACCGACGACCCGCGTCTCCCCTCCGTGTCCCGCGTTCTCTATGCACTACTCGAACGACAGCGCCGCCGCCGGGTCCAGACGCGCCGCCCGGTAACCCGGGTACAACGCGCTGATCGCCCCGCCGACAAGCCCGACGGCGACCGCCAGCACCAGCCAACGCCATTGAATGTCCACCGTCTGCAACGGCATCGTGGCCTCGATCACTACCCGAATGCCGTACGCCAGAAGAATCCCGAATACCGTGCCCGCCGAACAGACCAGCACCGACTCCCACACCACGATCGCCATCACGTACCGCTTCGTCGCCCCCAGGGATTTCAGGATGCCGATCTCGCGAGTCCGTTCCAGAATCAACGTGTACATCGTCAGCATGATGAACAGAAAACAGACCGCCAACGCCACCGCGCTGGCCACGTTGATGTACGTATAGACCTGGGAAAAACTGTCCCGCAGCAGCGAACCGTACTGCGTTTTCAACTCGACGTTCGCATTCAGCTTCCGGGCCAGCGCGTCCGCAACGACTTCCGCCTGCCCGGGGTCCCGGAGCTTCACGAAGAACATGCTCGACCACGGCACGCCGCCGTTGAGAATGTGCCGGATCGTCTGGATCGGAGCGAAAACCCGACCCGCCACCCCCGCCTCCACGACACCCACGATCCGGAAACGCTGACCGAACACCTCGGTCACGTCGCCTACGCTGTACCCGCCCACCCGGGCCAGTCGCGTATCGATGATCAACTCACAGGCCCGGCGCACCTCATCGGACGTGACGCGCTCAGGATCGTACCGGCGGCTGTTGCCCCGCAACTGCTCGATCCGCTGCTTGAACGCGCGACCGCCGGGAAACAAATCCCCCTGCCGGAGACGACGGCTGCCCAGAAAACCGTCCATGTCCGCCGGGTCGATCCCGAACAAACGCTGCTGCTGACCACCCAACCGCACCGTGTCAAGAAAAACCGGTATCGCCTTGGCCACCACCGGCTCACCCTCCAGCGCCGCCGACTCGATCAGCTCGACATAAGTGTCGGGAAAAATCGCCCCGCCCTGGAAGATTACGTTCGCGTGCCGCGGCAGAACGATCAACTCCGCATCCACGCTCTCCATCCGCTGGGCAACCTCGTTAAGCGTGCCATGCGACAGGCTCAGTTGCACCACCATCATCGCCACACCGATACCGACCGCCGCGGCACACAATGCGGTGCGCAGCTTGTGATGCAGCAGATTGGCCACCGGCAGCCGAAGCAACGTCAGGTCCCCTGTGAACCCCCACCCGCCCAGCAAAACGAACTCCCCGCCGACAACCGAGCCCGCTCCCCCGGCGGCCTTCACGCGCGCCGCTCACCCACACTCCGCGCAAGTGTAGTCACGCCGACCGGCCCATCAAGCAGATGAATCATCGGCCCGCGCCCGCCGTACGCCTGCACCGGTTGGCGCCCTCCGGACCACACCGGCCACGCGACCGCGCGCGCAGCTGACCGGCGGCCCCAGGCGCCGTCCACGGGACAAAACGAAAGCACCAAACGCCACATGGGCGCCTGGTGCTTTCCGGAGGGGAAAGAAGCTCCGCTAGCTTCGTCGCTTTTGATGGATACCGCTTCGGCAGCCACGCCGTGACCGCTAACCGACGTCTTCAACGCTGCCGGCGCCGGGGTGGTGCGCTATCGTCTCCTCCTGGCCACCAACCCCGCCGTTACTGATTCTAGCCAATACACTTATCGTTCATCTGACGCGTCGCGCCAATAGGGTATGTGCCGTAAATCCTCGCTTCAGCAAGGTCACTCACGCCTTATTCTTATCTGGTTTAACATGCGGCCACCTGTGGGCTCTTCCCTAAACCACCATCACTGAACGGCGCGTGAAAGCGCCAGTTCGTGGGCCTGCGTGTACGCACCATACAGAGTACTCCAATCGAACAACTCGGACAGACGCTCCGTCCGGTTGCGCAGCGCAATCCGCGCCCGCCGGCTGCAACGCGTGAACTCGTGCAGGATCCGGGTCAGTTGGGCGATCGAGGCCTCGGCACCGGTGTCGCGCCGGTCGACCACGAAGATGCCCTGATCCTCGTAGTCCGCCACGTGCGACTGAACGAACGCGCCGAAACCCGAGAGGTTGGAGCAGACCGACGGGATCCCCATGACCGTGCACTCCGCCGGCGTGTAGCCCCAGGGCTCGTAATACGAAGGGAACACGCCCAGATGGCAACCGCGGACAAACTCCTCATAGTCCATCCCAAACAGCGGATTGGTCGAGACGATGAACTCCGGGTGGTAAACGACCTTGACCCGGTCGGGGGGGGCGTTGAACAGCCCGCGATGACGCAGGTGGCTCAGGATCGGGTCGCTCGCATCGTGCACCATGTTGTGGGTCACCACCGGCGGTAACCCGGACTGCCGACGCGAGAAGATCATGCGCTTGAGCTTGACGACCTCGGCATCCGAGATCAGCGATTCGGATGCGGGCAGGCGACCGCTGGCGACGGGGTGGAAGATCCGCTCACCGACCTCCTCGACAATCTGATTGCACGTGTTGCGCAGCTCCTGCAACATGAACCGGTTCTTCAGCACGTCCACGTTGATGCTGTGGGTGGCGGCAGGAGCGATGATGAACGCCACCACCGTCACCTCGCCACCCTCCTGACGCAGAAGACCGTTCAGCTGATGCAGCGCTTCGATGAACAGGTCGATCCCCTTGTTGCGGTACTCGTACCGCCCGGCGATGAACATGTAGATCGTCTTGTCGAGGTCGAACGAATACGACCCGAAGAAATGACCTCGCACGAACTCGTGAATCCGCTCCTTGTAATCCGCGTGGAGCGTCTGAAACTCGTGCAAAGCCTCAAATTTCTCTACCCGTAACCCGTTCGGCAGAACGACGTCGGGAGGCCGCCCGAGCAGATAGCCGGCCTCGTGCGCCGTGACTTGCGAGACCGTCGTGAACACGTGAGCGGAATGGGCGGCCGCACGCTCCATGACATGCCGCGGCTGAATGTTCAGCCGGGCCGCCTCCGAGTACGCGTCCAGCGTCGGCAGCCGCCGGTAGAAATCCCCGTCAGCGGCGCAGATGTATCGCCCCAGCAGCGTGGCGTGCGTCGTGAACACCGTAGCCACCGGCAGCGCGTGATGCCGCATCAACGGCAAGGCAAGCGAGGCCATCCACTCGTGAAAATGCGCGATCGCCCGATACCGACCTTCATGGCACCGGCAGAACTCCTGGAAAAACCGGCAGACCATCGTCCCGAACACGACCGCGTCGTCCGTCTCGCTCTCGCCGGGCGGTGCCGGAATCCCGCACGCGTCCCACAGCCAGCGTTTCCAACTATCCAGGCTCTGATACCCCGGGCCGACCTCCAGCAACACCGCCCGCGGGTTCCCGGAAATAAGCCACCGGCCGAAGTGTGTCCGGATGCCCCCACCCTGCAGCGCCGCCAGAACGGGCTTGAGCATCTCCCCGGGCTCCAGCGGCTCGAACTCGACGCCGGCCGTATCGGGCACGTAGGGCCCGATCAGGGTGTAGCGA
>CP070691.1:3329198-3374951 GCA_020353195.1 Phycisphaerales bacterium
CCGAGCGATCGCACGCGGCTGTGCTACCTCACCTTCTTCCCATTGAGGAAGGCCAGGCCACAACGAGACCAGGGCCAGGAGCGTCGAGCGCGCCCGCGCGGCCCAGCCGGGAACCGGCGCGTGAATCCAGGCCGGGGCTTCGCAGCCCACCCGCGCACGCGCGTGAGGGAGATGACCACGACGCACGGTTGACAGGGCCCGCAAGCCGGTCTGCCGACCCCGGCCGACCCGGATATCAGGCTGAATGTGGGCGTTAGGCGTGCAGCGATTCTCCCCCAGCGCGTTTCACGTGAAACGACGTCCGCCGCCACCTGCACCAGTCCTGCTCGACCGTCTGCCCCACCCAATGCTCACCAGAGGCTGCTTGCACACACGCCTGCCCCGGAGCGTAGAGCCAGCTAAGCATCGTCCCGGCGCCGGGTTGTGACGGATTGCGCTTCGCCTCGGTCGGACGGCGGCTGGCAGACCCCGGCGTGATTGGATTCCATGTGGGAGCCAAACGTCCGAACTGCACGTTTCACGTGAAACACCCTTCCCCCGCCCCCCAGGGCAAGTTCATTGGCCCACGTACTACCGATGCTCAACCGCCACGCTTGTCCCATCACCCACGGCAGGTGCGCTTCGCCTCCCTGCGGCCCGATCCTCAGCCCGCAGCCGTCATAATCTGAACAATCTCGGCCTGCGTCCCGGCTCGCCACACCGCCGGCCCCCATGCACGCCGGTGACTCCCCGCTCCGGCATCGTCGCCTTCATTCGGGCTTCGTCGCGATCCCTCGCCGTGCCCCCCAACCGGGCGGCTGTCGATGCTCCCGGCCGCCCCCGGCCGAACATGCCGCGATCGTTCGCCTCCGCGGGGCGCCGGCCATCGCTATCTTGCCTCTTGACGAAATCCTGCCGACCGGCGTGAGCCTGCCTTGCTCTCTGCGCTCGGGTGGTTCGTCTCGCATACCCAGATCACAGCATCGCGCACTGACGCCACAGAATCGCGCAGCTGCTCCCAGCATCGCGCACCGAGGCCACACAATCGCTCGACTGATCGCAGGATCGCTCGACTGCCGCAGGATCGCGCTGCTGTCCTGGAAGCGACGCCTTGCCCGCGGCGCAGATCTTGCCTCTGCGCTTGGCCTGACGTCGGCCCCTCAGTGCCTGGCGGCATTGCCGCGGACCATGCTCAGCGCCGCCGCGTTCATGGCGCCACCTGATCAGGATCACGCCATCTGTTGAGTCCGTGCCCCGAACAAGTCTATCGTGCTATGTTCGCGCCGCTACGTGGCACGACAGCAGCCGACCCTTCGCCGGGAAGCGGTCCGGCCGCTGCTTCCCGGCGCCGCGCGGATCGTGCGATTCGCCCAACTGCGCTCCCCCTGCGTTTGAGGCGCGCGCACGGCACGCTTCGCAGTTTCTCGCGTCGAAACGTTCTGTGCGACTGTCCTTTCCGCAAACCGGACGGCGCAGATGCGACACCGGGCAGTACGGGCAGCGCGTGGCGCGAGGTGTTCGCGGCGGCAGGGACGGCTTCAGCGATAGCGCGCGGCGATGGGCATGCGGCGGCCTGTGCCGAAGGCGCGCGATGTCACTTTCAAACCGACGGCTGCCTGCTTGCGTTTGTATTCGTTCACGTCGACTTTGCGCACGACTTCCTTGACGAGCGCCGGATCGAAGCCGCGCGCGGCAATCGCCTGCACGGACTGCTCGTGCTCGATGTACAGGCGTAGGATCTCGTCAAGGACATCATACGGGGGCAGGCTGTCCTGGTCGGTCTGATCCTCTTTCAGCTCGGCGGACGGAGGTTTCGTGATAGTGCTCTCGGGGACGACCTCGCGGGCGGCGTCGCGGTTAATGTAACGGGCCAGGTCGTACACCATGGTCTTGGGCACGTCGCTGATCACCGCGAGCCCGCCGCACATGTCGCCGTAGAGCGTGCAATACCCGACGGCCAATTCGCTCTTGTTGCCGGTGGTCAACAGGAGCCACCCGAACTTGTTGGACAGCGACATCAGTACGTTTCCGCGGATGCGTGCTTGGATGTTCTCCTCGGTGACATCGGGTGGCCGGCCGGCGAAGTGCGGAGCGAGTTCCGCCTCGACGGCGCGGTGCATGCGATCGATCGGAATCACGCGATAATCGACGTCCAGGTTGCGCGCCAGGCGCGCGGCGTCTGTGAGGCTGTGGTCGCTGCTGTAGCGCGACGGCATGGCTACGGTGTGCACGCGGTCGGACCCGAGGGCGGCAACGGCGATGGCGGCGGTGACGGCCGAATCGATCCCGCCGGACAGTCCGATCACGACGGCCTGGAACCCGCACTTGTTCACGTAGTCGCGAGTGCCCGTCACCAGCGCCTGGTGCACGCTGGCGAGGGTGTCGGGATAGGGCCGGATCTGCCCGCGGGCCGGTGTATCGAGGTCAACGATAAGCAGGTCCTCGTCGAACGCTCGAGCCTGGGCGATCAATGAGCCGTCGGGGCCAAACGCTGCGCTGGCTCCGTCGAAAACCAAGTCATCGTTGCCGCCAACCTGGTTCACGTAGACCAGCGGCACGCGGTGGCGGGCGACCTGCCGGCCGAAGAGGCGCACGCGCAGGTCCTGTTTCTCGACGTAGAAGGGCGACGCGGAGACGTTGATCAGCAGTTCGGCGCCGGCTTCGACGAGTGCCACGATCGGGTCAGACGGATACAAGCGCCGCCCCTCGAGCTGCTCTTCATTCCACAAGTCTTCGCAGATGCTGAACCCGGCCGTCATTTCCCGCCCGCGCGCGGGAAGCTTCGATACGGCCACGCGTCTGTCCGGCTCGAAGTAGCGCAGCTCATCAAACACGTCGTAGGTGGGCAAGAGTTGTTTGCCGTAGCTGGCGATCACCCGTCCGTCGCGACAGAGGGCGACGGCGTTCCGCAGGCTCTTGCCCTCGGCGGTATCGCTGGGCTGAACGTATCCGACGACGGCGGTAATGCCGTGCGTGTGCTCGGCGACCCGTTGGATGGCCGCCTGATTGTCACGGACCAGGTAGTCCTTCAGCAGCAAGTCCCGGGGCGGATAGCCCAGGACGGCCAACTCGGGAAATGCGACGAGGTCAGCCCCGGCGTCGCGAGCCTCGACGACGAACCGAGCGATCTTCTCGCTGTTCCCCTCGATGTCACCCACGATGGGGTTGGTCTGGGCAAGAGCAACTTTCACACGCGTGATCCCGCAGCACCCGAAAGAATATGCCTGCTCGCTGATTTTACGGGTTTTGCCGCGACATGCACGGCCGCGAGTGCGGACAAAGCAAAGCACGGCGGCAAAGTCGATCTTCTGCGTTCGGAGCCGCGAGGGGGTCGCGATGGAAGCGCTCGGGTACGGCGATCGTTGTTGTCGGCCTGCGGGCCGGCCAGCCCGGGCGGCGTCCGGGGCTTGCGGTCAGTTCCCCGGCCGAGCCAGCCCCGGCGGCGGGGTCTCAGGAGCGATTCGGGTGTCTTCGACGCGAGCGGCTGGCCGGTGTTCGGGTCTGCCGGGCTGGCGGTGGTGGGGTCAGCGGGGCGCCGCTGAGCGGTCAAGGGTGGCTTGTTTTCGGTAGGCTAGAATTATGGCTGTAATTTTACGAGTAGCACTTACTTGCGGCTTTGGCCGCTTGTGCTGAGGGCGGGCGGCGGGAGAGCCGGGCGGATCGCCCGCGTGGTTTTGGGGGCGTGCGGCTGCGTGGCACGAGTGTCTCGCGGGTGCCGCGACGGCGGGGTGGTGTGCGGGGCTGGTGCCGGCGGTTTCGTGCAGAAAGAAGAAGGGATCCGAGCTCGCCGTTACTCGGATCCCCCGTTCAGGCTGTTCGCTCTTTCGAGCAAAGACCCACAGCCTCTGCATCGCTCATCGACGTTGCCGTGGGCCACCTTTAGCTGCGGCCCGTTGGAAACAGCGGCCTGCATATGATCCGATCGGTGTGGATGCCGAGCGGAGCGAGGTTTATCGGCCGCCGCGGTCGTCACAAGGCGCGGGTACCGCCGGCGGAGTGGAGGATTCCAGCGCGCGGGCAATCGAAATCCGCATGGTTTTGGGCTATGTTTCCGGGCATCATGTCGCGCAGACTCGAGTCGGGGTCGCTGCTGATACTACTGATCGTGGTGGGCTTGCGCCCGCTGATTGGCGAATCGTACGACTCGTCGGGGTCTGCGTTTCAGAGTGCCGGGGTTCCGCTGATTGATCCGGCACCGGTGCGGACGCTGTTGATTGATCTGGCGGTGCTGTTGGCGGCGGCCGGATGGCTGGCATCGCGAGCGTTCGGGGCGGGCTGGAGATACCGATGGAGTGGAATCGAGTTGGGCGTGGTGGCGATTGCGTGCGCCGGCGTCATCTCGTGCGGGTTTGCGGGCAACAAGCGGTTGGCGATCAACGCCACGATTGACTGGTTGACGCTCCCGGTGCTGGCGATTGTGCTGGCGCAGTTGCTGCGGCGCCGATGGCACGTTCGGCTGGCGTTATGCGTCATTCTGGCCGGCGCCGCCGCCAACGCCGCGGAGTGCTTCTACCAGGTGGTCTGCAGTTTCGAGGAGACGGAGCGTGACTACTACGAGCGTCGGGAGGAGGTCTGGGCCCGCCAGGGCGTTCGGCTCGACTCGCCGCAGGTGGAGATGTTCGAGCGGCGTCTGGCCGCGCGCGAAGCGACGGGTTACACATGGCACAGTAACGTTGCCGGCGCGTATCTGGTCTTGACGTCGTTTGCGGCGGCGGCGTTGGCGGTGGGCAAATGGGCGGGCCCGCCGATGCGGTTTCGCAGGTTGTTCGCCGCCGCGACGGCCGTCGTCGCACTTGGCCTGTTAGCGGGGGCGGTCCTGACGCGAAGCGGCGGCGCATTGGGTGCAGCGGGCATCGGGGCCGGACTGGCGGTCGCGTTCCACTGCCTTGGCCGACGGATTCGCCGGCGGCGGCGGTTGGTCTTGGGAATCGGGTGGATGTGTGCGATTGCCGGCGGGGCGGCTGTGATCGGGCACGGGGTGTATCACGGCTCGTTGCCCGGCGCGTCGTTGAACTTTCGGTGGCAGTATTGGTGTGCGAGTGCCCGGCTGATCGCTGAGAACGCGGCAACCGGGGTGGGCATGGAGAATTTCGGGCGGCGGTATCTGCAATACAAGTCGATCGTGAGTCCTGAGGAGATCAAGAACCCGCACAATTTCCTGGTGTCGGCGGCGGCGGATTGGGGCCTGCTCGGTTTGGGTGGAATGGTGGCGATGTTGATCGGCGGGTCGATGGTCTTGGCCAAGCCCTCGCCGCACGATACGGCTAATGACGCGCCGCCGCGCCGGGTTCAGGGCGGCGCCGGGGCTGTAGAGCGGCCGGGGCGACTCGTGCCATGGCTGGTGTTGCTGGCGATCGGGGTTTTTGTGCCTCGCCTGTTCCTGATGGGTAACGTTTTTCATTATCTGGTCTGGATGACGGTGTTTCCGTTGCTGTTTTGGGGGCCGGCTTTCGTATTGGGCTTTCTGGAGACAGATGAGGCCACTTACTATCGCAACGACCGGTTGCCGCACCTGCCGATGGTTTTGAACTGCGGACTGATCGCGTTTCTGTTTTCTGAGCTTGTCAACTTCGCTCTGCTCGTTCCGGCGACAGCGACGACGTTTTTTGCCCTGCTGGGGGTGGCGGTTGCCGTCCGTTCGCAACCGGAGCGGGTGGAGCATTCCTCTGTGTCTGGACGATGGATTCCCCTCGTTGCCGCGGTGCTGGTCATCGCTGTCGTGGTCGCCGTGTGTATCAGGCCGGTCGCGACGGCGACGGCCAAGCTCGCGGACGCGCGCAGGGGGTTGGCGGTGGCGTCGGATCGGTCGCTGACGGATCAGCCGACGTACCGGGCGTTTCTGGAAGCCGCCGGCGCGGATCCGTCGGATCCGACGCCTCTTGCCGAATGTGCCCGGTACGCGGTGGCCTACGCCGAGTTCGCCGGGGGATTCGAGGCAGCTTTGACCGAGGCCGTGCGGCTGCTGGAGGTTGCCATTGATCGTGATCCGTACGACATCCGGCTGCATCGCGACAAGCGTGCGTTCCTGGCCGCGCTGGCGGAGACCACGGGTGACCCTTATGATTCCGCGCGGGCGTCTGAGGCTGCCCGCCGGGTCCTCGATTTGTATCCCACGTCGCCGGATGATTTTGAGGTTCTGGGTGATTGTTATGCGGCCCAGGGCGTCACCGGTGAGCCGTCAGCGCAGGCAGAACGTTCGAGGGCCATCGACGCCTTTGAGGAGGCGTTGCGTCTGGACGCGTCGCGTTCGGCTTGCGAGGTCATTCGGCGTTTCGCTCCGGCGCGGCGAGCCGCAATCGAGCGTAAGATCGAGTCGCTGAGACGACAGTTGGATCAGTGGCCCGAACCGGGGCAGTCGGCGGCGGAGGCGGTCGAGGATCCGGCCTGACGCGTCCGGTTCGCTGAGGGCGGGAATACAGCGCCGCCCGGGGTTGATCATGGCGACATTCTTTGGCCGGCGATACGGGAGGAAGCGACAACAGGTGTCTCGCCTGGAGCGTCACATCGGAGCCTTCCTGCTGTTGCTGACCGGCGGTATCGTGCTGACGTGCGTGATCGTTGCCCGGCACCCGGGCCCGAAGTTGATGGAGATCCAACCGGGGAGCGAAACGAGAGCTCCGGATCACCTTCTCGTGGTCGCCCGGGGCATGATGCCGGCGCTTGGCACGGCCGGCTGGTCTGACGCCGTGGACATCCGGGTGATCCACCCCGGCGCGGCGGGCATCGCGGACGAGGCTTACGAGGGCCTGGGGGCGTTCGATGTCGAGTACGCGTACGCAGGGTGCTACCGCTGCCTGGCGGATCCGAGTCAATCGGTATCCGTGGTGATCTTCGACGCCCGCGAGCCTTGCAATGCGTTCGGGTTGTTCAAGTTTCGGCGCCCGCCGGGTGCCCGGCCGCTACACGTCGGATGCGAGGGTTGGCAGACGGATTCCGCCGGCGCGTTCTGGTCCGGGCGATACTGCACGCGGTTCGACCGATCTGCGGTGCAGACAGGTGAGCCTACGGTCGCGACCATTGCCGACGCGCTGGCGGGTGTCCAGCTTTGCTACGGCGCTGCGTTCTGGGCCGATCCGCTTCTGCCGTCGGTGAGCCGCCGGCCGGAGAGCTTTCGATACGTTGCCAAGCATGCCGCCGGTTTTGATTTCCTCGATGGCGCATTCCTGGCCGATTACGACTCGCAGGTCACGGCGTTCGTGACGGACCGGGGATCGGCGGTGCAGGCAACCGACCTGGTCAACCGGTTTTTGCAGTTTTTGGAGGATCGTGGTCGTGTTCAGGCCGCGCCGGCTCCGCCTGAGTCGCCGCTGTTGGCCGGCGACTGTGCCGATCGGCAGATTGCGGTTTTTGCGGCCGGTCACCGCGTCTACGGCGCGGTTGGCGGCGACATGGCGAGCGTGTCCGGGTTGGCGAAGGAGATGTTGGCCGCCGCCCGGCCGGCGGTCGCGGTATCGGCGGTCGAGCCGGCCGGGCAGGGTGAGACGGCGCCTGCGCTGCCTGAGGTGGACCTTGCCGGCTGGGGCCCGCCCGGTGACATCCGCATCTTCACGCCGGAGAACTTGTGGCAGAAGATCGACGGGCGGGCTGACAGCTATTTGTCATTCCACATGGTCCGGATGACGTTCGGCACGTACCGTAACAGCCGCGACCCGGAGCGGTTCATCGACGTGTACTGGTACGACATGGGCGAGTCGGACAATGCGTTCGGTATCTACCGGACGGAGATGGGTTCGCGTCGGGAGCCCGTCGATATCGGGCGGGACGGGTATGCCAGTCCGGGTGGCGTGTTCTTCTGGAAAGGCCGCCACTACGTTCGCGTCGAAGCCGCGGATGACGGGGAGGACCTGGCGGCGGCGGCGGTCGTCATCGCCCGGACGTTGGCCAGGGGCGTGGTGGGCGAGGGCAAGCCGCTGTGGGCCGAGGCGCTTCTGCCCGCGGCCGACCGGGTGGAGGGATCATTCGCGTATCAAGCGACTGATGCGTTCAGTCTGGATTTTCTTCGTGACACCTTCAGCGCGGATTACACTGTCGGCGGTGAGGCTTTCACGACATTTGTTCACCGGGCCCCGGACGCTGAACAGGCCGGTCGTGTTTTTGTCGCGTACGCGAAGTTCTTTGAAGAGTACGGTTCGCTGATCAAGCGCGAAGCCCGCGACGGTTTCGACTTGCTGGTCGGGAGTTCGGGCGGTGTGACAGACGCCGTGTTTGTCGTCGGCCGGTACATCGGCGGGGTCAGCGGCGCCGAAAGCGCCAGCCTCGCCGAGCGGCGCGCGATCTCTTTCGCGCAGGCGTTGAAGGACGAGCAATAAGGGCCAACGAAGGGTTCCGGCGGTGGGCTATGCCGACGCCGCCGTTTTGACGACCGATGACCCACTCGAGCGAACGTGACATGCCGGTTTCGCGTCGCGATTTTCTGAAGCGTGGCGGGGCGACCCTGATCGCGGCGGGAGCCGCCGCAGGCGGCGCGGTGTGGTTGTACGACCGGACGGGCAAGGCGGGCCTGGGGCAGCCGGCGGCCGAGACGCTGCCGAACTACTTTGCCGGTGTGGATTATCCGGTTTCCGCTGCGCGGATCAGCGTCGCCCGCGGTGTGGGGACCGATTTCGAGACGATCGACAGGATGGTGCGGGCCGCCGTCGGCGGGCTGGGCGGCGGACCGGGGCTTTCGCGCTTCATCGACAGAGGTGATGTGGTTCTTGTCAAGCCGAACGTCGGATTCGAGCGGGCGCCGAGATTCGGGGCCACCACCGACCCGCAGGTCGTGCGCAGTGTGATTCGCCTGTGCAACGAGGCGGGGGCGTCAAGGGTCATTGTCGCCGACAACCCGATCGAATCGGCCGCCAGTTGCTTTGCGCGGTCGGGCATCGCCGAGGCCGTCGAGCGTGAGGGGGCCAGGGTAATGATCCCGGCAAGGGTCCACTTCACGCCGCTGGCCATTCGACCGGCCGGCGCGGGCGGCGAACCGTATCAGCCCGATCCGGCCAAGTACGAGGCGCTGGGGACGTGGCCGGTCTTCTGGGCGCCGCTTCGCGAAGCGGACAAGGTCATCGGGGTCCCGGCGGTCAAGGACCACAACCTCTGCCACGCGTCGATGGGGATGAAGAACTGGTACGGGCTACTCGGCGGTCGGCGGAACCAGTTTCACCAGGCGATCCACAACATCGTCAGTGATCTGGGTTTCATGATGAGCCCCACGCTGATGATCGCGGACGGCGTGAGGGTGATGATGAGGAACGGGCCCACGGGGGGCAGTCTGGCTGACGTGAAGGCCGGCCACACGATCGTCGCCAGTGTTGACCAGTTGGCGTGTGATGCGTGGTGCTATCAGAACCTGCTCGAGCGTGACCCGGCGGCGTTGCGGTATCTCGATCTGGCGCAGGGCAAGTACGGCGAGACGGAAAGCGGCCCGCGGAGCTACGCCCGGGCGCGGCGCTTCGGTACGCGGGATTGGAAGGCGTACCGGAATCGCGGTTTGATCGTAGAGGCCAACGTGTAAGGCAGATGTCATGCGGATCACGACCGTACGGATTATCGTCCAGGCGGCGATGTTCGCGTTGTTCGTCGCGTTCGTGCTGCTGACGACGTTTTCGAATCTCGACGAATCGCCGTCGCTGAGGTATTGCATCGGCAAGTTCCTCGAGGTCGATCCGCTAGTCAGCATCGCCACGGCCATCACCACACACACAGTGTATAAAGGTCTGATCTGGAGTCTGGTGATCCTGATTCCGACATTGTTTCTGGGTCGGTTCTTCTGCAACTGGGTATGCCCGTACGGCATCATACATCATTTCATCGGTTGGGTGTTCAACGCTCGCGACGCGAAGGGCAAGATCGAATCGAACCGCTATCGTTCGATGTTCGCGTTCAAGTATTACGTGCTGGTAGGCATGCTCGTGGCGGCGGCCTTCGGCAGCCTGCAGATCGGATTGTTGGACCCGATCGTGTTCGTGTACCGGGTGTTCGCGATCAATGTAGTGCCGACGGTCAACATGCCGCTACAGGCGTTCTTCGGCGACTACAGGATGCATGCGTACGGGTGGGTCGTGGGCTTTCTGTTTGTGTTTTTCGTGAGCATGAACCTGGTCATCCCCCGGTT
The DNA here is from genome assembly GCA_020353195.1 of Phycisphaerales bacterium. Lineage (GTDB taxonomy): Bacteria > Planctomycetota > Phycisphaerae > UBA1845 > UBA1845 > JAFGJQ01. The sequence goes on from CP070691.1 coordinate 3,339,274, forward strand.
TTTCTGTCGCGTGGTCTGTCCGCTGGGGGCGTTGCTGGGCGTGTTGAGCCGGTTTGCGTTCTGGCGGATTGAGCGTGATCCGGCCAAGTGCACCGACTGCGGTCTTTGTCTGCAAGCCTGCGAGGGGGCGTCGGCTCCGGATGCGCAGTTGCGGATGGCGGAGTGCTTCGTGTGCTTCAATTGCGTCGAGGACTGCCCGCACGGCGCTCTGAGCTTTTCGTTGCTGCCCGCACCGGCGCACGAAGTCAAGAACCCCGACGTCAAGCGCCGTCACGCCATCTTCGCCGCGCTGGTCGGCGGGCTGTTCTTCGGCTGGACCAAGGCCAGCGGCAAGAGTACTCGCGATTTCTCCAGCACGGTCATCCGTCCGCCGGGTTCGGTCGAGGAGCAGGAGTTCCTCGAGCGATGCATCAAGTGCAATCAGTGTGTGCGCGTTTGCCCGACGAACGTTCTACAGCCGGCGCTGTTCGAGTCGGGCGTGGAGGGGTTGTGGTCGCCGCTCATGAACTTCCGCATGGGCGCGTGCCAGTATCATTGCACTGCGTGCGGGTATGTCTGCCCGACCGGGGCCATTCAGCGGATCACGGTGGAGGAGAAGCTGGGCCTGGGCGCGTTCGCCGACGTCGGGCCGATCCGGCTGGGCACCGCCCATTTCGACATTGGCCGATGTCTGCCGTGGAGCAAGAACATCCCCTGTGTCGTGTGCGAGGAGGTGTGCCCGACGTCTCCGAAGGCGATCCACTCGGAACACAGGCAGCTGCTCGCGCGGGACGGGAAGAAGCTGATTCGTTTTGCCGCCGCCAACGCGGTGACCCTGGTGGACTATCCGGCCGCAGGGCGGGCGGTCGGTGATCCGTGCGCGTTCCGGCCCGGCGAGTTCAGGGGTGACCCGACGACCAGCTATCACGTGCAGGTTCATGCCCGGGACGGTTCCGTCCGCACGTACCCCGTCGCGAACAACGACAGCGACACGCTGTCAATCCGGGGCGAGTTCGATCCGGTCCCCGAGGCCGGGCAGGTCGCCGCGATTCATCTGCAGCTCAAGGTGCCGAAAATCGACACGGAGCATTGCATTGGTTGTGGGCTGTGCGAGCTCGAATGCCCGGTGGTGGGGGATCGTCGGGCCGTCTACGTCACGGCCGACGGCGAGACTCGCTCGATGCACTACCAGGATCGTCATCGGAACCGGTCGCTGCGGCTGATGAAGACGGCCGGTGGCCAGTAGCACGAATCCGGTGGGGGTGGCACTGGCCACGATCGGATTGAGCGGAGAGAATGCAGGCTGTGGGCCGCGAATGCACAAACGGTCACGAATCGGATAAGCTGTTCGTCCGGCGCGGCCGGCGTCGCGAGGGTGTCTCGTGTGAGCCGCATGGTTTTGGTCCTCGTGTTGCGCGGTCCCGGGAAGGTTTCGAGCGTCGGTTCTGTTTCGAAGCACACGTGAAATCAGGAGAGGTCGGAATGTCAAAGCCCACGGTATCCCGTCGTGATTTCCTGCGGGCCGGTGCCGCCGCTGGTGTAGCCGCCACCGCGATTCCCGCGCTGGCCGGTGACGAGGAGCCCACAGAGAAGAAGGAGGAAGCGGTCAAACTCGTTCCGAAGCGGAAGCTCGGCAAATCCGGCATCGAGGTATCGATCCTGAGCCAGGGCACCGTGGCTCAGCCGACTGCGCGGCACTTGAACGTCATGCATACTGAAGGCATCCGGTATATCGATACGTCCGTCTCGTACGGTGGCGGTAACTGCGAGAGGATCATCGGCGAATGGTTCCAGAAGACCGGTCATCGCGCGGAGTATTTCCTGGCTACGAAGGATTACCCGAAGGCTCCCGGGCAATGGGTAGAGATGCTCGACAAGAGGCTGGAGGCGCTCAAGACCGACTACATTGATCTGTACTTCATTCACGGTCTGAGCGACAGGGAATTCGAGGGCAAGAGTTCGAGCGACTGGCCCAAGGACAAGGAGTGGGCGGCGGCGGCGGACAAGATCCGCAAGTCGGGCAAGGCGAAGCTCGTCGGCTTTAGCATGCACTGCTCGCCGATCGAGTTGCGTACCAAGTTGCTCAACAACGCGGTCGAGGGTGGCTGGGTCGATGTGGTCATGCCGGCGTTGAACCTTTCCCTCATACGCGAGAACAAGAGCTTCAACGAGGCGCTGGACAACTGCCACAAAGCCGGCGTCGGTTTGATCGCGATGAAGTCATGTAAGGACGTAGGGGCGATCGAGAAGGTGTTCCCGACGTTTCAGCAGAAGGGGTTGTCCAAGTTCACGGCCGTTTTGACCGCGGTATGGACCGACGAGCGGTTCGCCAGCGTGTGTTCCGCCATGGACAACCTCCAGAAGCTCCGCGAGAACGCGGCCGCCGCCCGGGCCTTCGTCCCGCTGACGGATGCGGAGCTGGCTGAGGTTCACGAGATGTTCCGCGGGATCGATCGTGTGTACTGTGCGGCTTGTGACGGCAGTTGCCGCCGGGCCGCCGGCACCAGGGCCGACCTGAACACGATTGCCCGCTACGTATCCTATGTTGAGGAGAATGGTCGGCTGAAAGACGCGCGCGAGTTGTTCGCGGCGTTGCCGCCTGAAGCTCGCGATTGGGCCGGTGCCGACCTGGCGGCTGCGTCGCGCGCGTGCAGGTGTGGCCTGAATTTCCCACGGATACTCGCGAAGGCCGAGCAGATGCTCGCGTAGTGCGATTTCACCGGGAACGGCCCGGCGGCGTCGCTGCGGATTGGCAGCAACGCCGCCGGGCGTTTTCGTTGACAGTGGTTGTGGTGCGGTCCTGCGGGCCGCTGATCACGTCGTCTTGCCGATCATACCCGGGATCAGGCGTTTCTTCTCGTTATAGACCCACTTGTAGTAGTCGGCCCGCCTGAGCGTCTTGCCGGCTTCGGCGTCGAGAATCACGACCACGTCCGGGTGCAGTTGGAGGGCGCTGGCGCTGACCTGGGCCGTTACGGGCCCCTCGAGTGCTTGGGCGACGATGTCGGCCTTCTTGGCGCCGTTGGCTAGCATGATGATCTTTCTGGCTTCGAGGATGGTGCCCACCCCCATGGTGACTGCGAAGCGTGGCACGTCGGCCTCGTTTTCGAAGAAGCGGGCGTTGTCGTCGATGGTCTGTTTCGTCAGGGTTTTGAGGCGGGTTCGCGACCCGAGCGATGAGCCGGGTTCATTGAACGCGATGTGGCCGTCGCCGCCGATGCCCAGAATCTGTATGTCGATGCCGCCGGCCCGCTCGATCTGGTCCTCGTACCACTGGCAGAACTCCTCGATGTCCTCGGTGTGGCCGTAGGGCACGTGAATGTTGTTGGGAGTGACGTTCACGTGGTGGAAGAGGTTCTGATCCATGAAGTAGTGGTAGCTCTGGTCGTGGGAGGGGGGCAGCCCCAGGTACTCGTCAAGGTTGAAGGTGATGACCTGGGAGAAGTCCAGCCCCTGTTCCTTGTGCAGTCGGATCAGCTCTTTGTACAGACCGACCGGCGTGGACCCGGTGGCGAGCCCCAGCACGCTGCTGGGCTTCTTGAGCAACTGGTGTTTGATCATGTCCGCCGCCAGCCTGCTCATTTCGTCATAGGTCTCGCTGATGATGATTTCCACGGTTTTGCTCCTGGTGATCTATAAGAGTACGGTTTTCCCGTGCCCGTCCGCTCCTGCTGGGGTGGGGGCGGGACGGGCGTTCGACACACGAGGCGGTAATTTAATTCGGATTCGGGAAATAATCAAGCCCCCGGGTTGAAATCAGGCCTACGGAAGGTTATTCTTCGGTTTCGGGGATCAGCATTAGATTCGGATTCTGTTAAAATGGTCGTTCCGAGCGTCCGCCCCGTGGATTGGCAGGTTTTGCAGGTGGTTCGCCGCCTCGGGGCCACCCCGCAGCACAAGCTGGCGGAGCGCATTGGCCGGCAGCGATCCACGGTCAACGGGGCGGTACAGAGGCTGCTCTCGTCGGGATGGCTCAACCGGGCGGGGCAAGCCGGGGAAGGTCGTGGTCGGCCGGCGATTCTGCTGGCGGTCAATCGCCGCGTGGGTTGTTTCGCCGGCATCGACATTGCGGCGGAGGAGCTGCACCACGCCGTGGTCGGCGCGGATGGGGTCCTGCTGGACCACGCGTCGTCGCGGCTGGGGGAGGATCGGACGTTTGAAGCCGTCCTGAACCAGATCGATCTTAACCTTCGAGGCGTGCTATCTCGGGCGGGGATGGAGCCGGGCAAGCTTCTGGGTCTTTGGGCGGGAGTCAACGGTGTGGTGGACGAGCGGGGCGTGGTGGTGACATGCGCCTCGTTGGGTTGGCATAACGAGCCGCTCGGCGACGCGCTGGGCCGGCGGTACGGGTGCGACGTGCTGGTCCAGGGTGGGGCCCCGGCGATGAACGCCGCAGCCGAGTCCCTGATGGGGGCCGGTCGCGATGTGGACAGCCTGGTCTACTATCACGCCGGTCGCGGAATCGCGGCCCGATTCGTCCAGCGTGGCCAGCCGTTGGCGGGGGCCACCCAGCGGGCCGGGGAGCTCGGTCACGTGGTCGTGGAGCCGGACGGGCCGAAATGCGCTTGTGGCAACAACGGTTGTCTGGAGGCGGTGGCATCCGGTCCCGCGCTGGTGGCGGCCATCAGGCGGCTGCCGCGCCGCGACCTGCCTGAGGCGGTGCGCACGTTGCTCCGGGAGCCGGATGGTCAGACGGCGGCGGGCATTGTTCAGGCCGCTTTCGGGCATGCCGCCCGGCGAGCGAACCGTCCGCTGGCAGCGCTGTTTGCCCGGGCGACGGACCATCTGGCGATGGGAGCGGCGATGGCGGTGGCCGCCTACGATCCGGAGGTTCTGGTCTTGGGGGGATACCTGTTTGAGGGCAGTCCTGCGCTGCGCAACGGGGTGCGGCGGACGATTCAGAAAATGGTGTTGGACTGGGACAAGCGGAGTTTGAAGGTGGTGCAGGCAGAGGTAGTGTCGCAAGACCGCGCCGTGGGCGGGGCGGCGGAAGTCTGCCAGGGATTCTGGGCGAGTCCGCACGGCGCGCCGGTATCGGGATAGCGGGGCAGCGGTTGCGCGCGGCGGAGCCGCAATCTACCATCAACGGAGTGTCTGAGGACAACGTGCACGTAAGATGAGGTACAGCGGAACTTCGAGCGTTCCGGAAGGAGCATGACGAATGACAAGACCGGTAGTCGTTTTCGAAGACCAGGGGTATGTGAATCTACAGCCATTGACATACACGCGGCCGGCGTGCCGCCTGCGATGCGGTATCGTGACTCTGTGGGAGAAGGTGGCTGCGGCCTATCCATCTGCGCCGGTGGTGTTGCACACCCGGGACTACGTGGCCGGAGCGGTGGCCGAAGAGCTCCAGGGGGTCAAGGTCAATGAACTGACCGGCGACTCGGCGCTGCTGATCAACGGTCGGCTGATTGCGTCGGCCGCCTTGGCCGGTGCGATCCCGCTTGAGGGAGATGATTGTGCGTATGTGTGCGACGGGCAGGTCGTGGCCGCCAGGGTGAGCGGCGGCAAGTGTGTCGAGCTGGCGCGGCTGATCGGGTCCGGTCCGTTGCCCGACGGGTGGGCGGGGGGCTTGAAGACCGAGTCGGTTGAGCTGCCGCTGGTGACGTATCCGTGGGATCTGGTCAGCCATAACGGCAAGCAGATTGCCGCCGATTTTGACCGCATGAAGGTGGGGGGCAAGATTGCGGGCAAGGTGCACGAATCCGCGGTGCTGGACGGCAAGGAACACATTCACGTCGCCGAGGGCGCCGAGATTCAGCCGGGGGCTATTCTGATGGCGCATGAGGGTCCGATTTTCATCGGCCCGGGGTCCAAGGTGATGGCGGGCGCGGTGCTGGAGGGGCCGATCTCGCTCGGGCGCAAGGTGACGATCAAGATTCTGGCCAAGATCTACGAGGGCACGAGCTTCGGCGACTACTGCAAGTGCGGTGGAGAGGTGGAGGAGTCGATTTTCCAGGCCTACTCGAACAAGCAGCACGACGGTTTTCTGGGGCACGCCTACCTGGGTGAGTGGATCAACCTCGGGGCCGACACAAACAACTCGGATCTGAAGAACAACTACAGCAACGTGGCGGTGATGATCAACGGCAGGAAGGTTGATTCGGGCAGCATGTTCGTCGGGCTGATCATGGGCGATCACTCCAAGGCGGGCATCAATACGATGTTCAACACGGGGACGGTGGTCGGCGTTGGCTGCAACGTGTACGGCGCCGATTTTCCGCCCAAGTACGTGCCTTCGTACTGTTGGGGCGGCGCCGGCGGATTCATGGAATACGACCTGGATCGATGTCTGGCCACGGCCGGGAAGGTCATGGGCCGGCGCGATCGCGAGCTGACGCCGGCCGGTCGGGCGATGCTCGAAACCGTGTACAAGTTGACGGTCGACGAGCGGAAGGCGGTTGTGAAGTAAAGGCCCGAGCGGTCACGTTGGCGCATTGGAGCGTGAGGGTGCGGGGAAGAGGCGGTGTGGGTGACCGCAGCGCGCTTTTACCCGCCCGTTGCCGGCGTCTGGTCGAATGCGCTTTCCACCACCTGCTCGAGGATAGCCTGAATCAGGTTCGAGACTCCGGTAGTGACGCCGGTCTCGAACCCCTCCTGGAGGGCGTCCTCGCAGCCTCCGGAGCTGAGACAGCAGATCAATACCAGCAGTACCAGGCCCAGGCGTCTTCGACCGTGCATCATCGTTCTCCCGCGTGTCCGTCGGCTTCCGGCGCCGCCGGGCGCCTTTCCGGCTCCTCGACGCGCTGCTGCAGATCGTCCGGCTCCGAACCTTCTGCGGGGCGTGGCCGGACAGCCCGCACGGCGACAGACTGTAAACCAGGATTTGTCTCGTGTATAGGGGGTCTTTCTGCCAAATGGGCCAGTCGGCCTTGTGGCTGGCGCATTTTTATCGCAGGGGACGAGCCGGGGTGCGGCTGTTCTGTTTCCTTCTGCGAGTCCTTCCGCCCGGTCCGGCGTGGCAGGAGCTGACGCGGGCGTTCTTATTCCTCTTCGAGAGCGAAGTCTTCCGGGTGCATGCGTTCTTCGGTTTCGGCCCGGACGCGTTTTTCCTGGGCGTCGGCGCGGCGCGCGACGACCATCCGGACCGTGATATTGGCAGCCAGCGCAGCCAAGATCCCCACTACGCCAAGGTGGTAGATGCCGCGACAGACGAGCCCGGAGGCCACGGCGGCGATCACGGCGGCGGCGAACCAGCTAAAGACGACCCAGATGGCCCGACCGAGCTTGAGGGCGGCATCTCCTCGCTGGAAGATTCGGTCCGCCATTCCGGTGGCGACGACGGCGGCGAAAGCGACGTAGGTCGTGGAGACCGGCAGCTCCAACCCGCTGGCGGTGGCGATCACCGAAGCGGAAACCGACATGATCACGCATGCTCGTAACGTATCATAATGAGTGGTCTTGCCACGTTCGGTCCGAACTGCCCGCGGCGCGAGGGCTGGGCCTCTGCCGCGGAGTTTGAGGACGGCGTGGCCTAATACGATGCACCAGTTGGGCGCCCAGAGTTTCACGTGGTCGCCCATGCTACCCATCCGCACCTCAGCCTTCGTGACCCGTTCAGCGTTTTTCGTGCGCATGCCGACGACGAGCAGCAAGCCGCACGCGAAGAGTCCCCAAATGGGGATGGGGACACGCGTCGCTACCGCCACCCCAGCATCCCGGTGTTCGTAGAGGTTGAAAATCGCCAGTGCCGGCGACGCACAGTTGGCCAGGTCGTTCTGCCCGAACGCGAACGCCATGCAGAGCATGCCGATGATCGCCAGAATGGGAAACAGCCACTTGGCGGCCTTTTTTCGATAGATCACCAGCATGGCTTGGATGAGGATGGCGAAGACGGCCCATACCACAAGCACGACGATCATATCGCCGTATTTGGCCACCACTGTTTCGTTGAATCGACGGACAAAATCTACACTCGCCATGCCTCTAAGGAGCATAAAGTAACAGAGGCCGGCGGCCATGCCGCCACCGGCCCATGCGCCGTGTAACAGCAACGTGGGCAGATGCTGTGTTCGCTCGCGAATGGCCCCGCGCACAGCCCGTTGAACAAGGAAAGCGGCGATTCCGGTCAGAAAAATCGAGCAGACGATCCCACTAATCACTGTTGTCGAGTTCGCCCAGTTGATCACCTCAAAGAAATTCATGGAAAACGCCGCCCCCAACAGGGAGAAAACGACGGTGGCCGTCGTGCTGACCGGCATGCCAAACGCCGAGTAGGCATATAGCAGTACCGTGTTTACGATGTAGACGGCGATGTAGACGGTCAGAGCCTGAGTTGGGTCGAGTTGGCCGGGGTGGAAAATACCCTTGCGAACGGTTTCCACGACCCCGGACGAAACCACGGCGCCAAGGACGACACCGATTCCCGCGACGCGAACCGCCCACCTTCGGGTCAAAACACGGGCGCCGAAAACGGCGTTCACTAGATTGGCTGCGTCGTTCCGCCCCACCTCAACCGTGTTCACGACAAGCATGACTGCAGCCAGACCTACCACCAAGTAGAGGAAGAGGTCTGACGGAGATTCGCTCGACTGAGCGAGAATAAGTCCGGCCGCGCTGAACGAAAACACGTCAAGCATCGCAGGCCTTTCCCCTGGCAACTCCTACAACACATGCACACTTGGAAGCCGCGCGCGCAGGCGTGAGAACCTCTTTCGTCATGGGGCGGGGCGGTTGAAGGAATGGCGATGGCAAGCTGTCTCCCCGTGTCATCCCCGGCGATTGTGCCGGTGCTTTGTCGCCCGCCCCTGGGGGGGCAACATGCTGCGACGCAACTCAGTGAGACGTCAGCATGCGGCGGATTCGATCGGCGGTTTTTTCAGCGGCGTTGGCCAGCGTGCCCATCTCCCCGAATGTCTTGAACCACAGCAGGATGTCAGTCGCTTTTAACTCGTCGTCCAAGGCGAAAAGTGCCTGGGCAAGCTTGTACTGCTCGCGATCCGCCTTCCACTCTCCCTTTTCGACCGCCGCCACCATGTCGCACGCCTGGCTGACCTCGCGGGCGGCGAAGCCGCTTTCCACGACCGTCTTAAGGTACTCGCTGACGGCATAGGCCTTGCGGCATACGTCCAGCACCTTGGCCACATAGACAAACGCGTCGTCCTGGATGGCGAGGGGGAGCGTCAGCTTCTTGATGGTCAAGAGGAAGGCGACGTCCTCGACCGAGTCGGCCATGTCGTCCTGCAGCTTCAGGTAACCCAGCATGTCTCCGCGGTACACCGGCAGGAAGAAGGTCTTGGGGATCGTCTGGCGAATCTCGTCCTTGATGAGGTCGGCCTGGTGCTCGGTCTTGAAGACCTCTTTGGTCAAGGACTCCAGCCTGTCATGGTCTCCGTCGCGGACGGCCTCGAACATCGGCTGGACGTGGTCGACGCATTCCATCACCTTGGCCATGTGCTCGCGCAGGGGCTCAAATGGCGACACCCGAAACAACTCGATGAACCTGGACATCCCGTTCTCCTTGGCGTTCGCCACGCATTATAGCCGCCCGCACGCACGTGCAAGCAGGTGTTTTGCGGCCGGTCGGACAGTTCGGCCGGGGAGGCGGGGCTCCTGCTTCGCCCGCACGATCGGCGCGTGAGCGTCCGGGGCGTGAAGGCTCTTTGGCAAGCCGGTGCCGGCCCGCTATACTGCCCAGATTCACGGTTCGCGTTCCGGTGCGGGGGGCCAAGTGAGCCTCGCTGACGACTATGTTTGAGTTCAAATGGCAGCTTCCGGGCACCCCTCGGAAAGAGGTGGCGCTGCACATCCGCAGCCGGTTGGGCTGGTTCGGCCGAAAAGTCGTGATGTTGAACGGCCGGACCATTGCGCGGCGTGGCCGGTTTGAGGGAATCTACGCGCGGTTCCGGGATCCGGACGGTGGTCGCCGGCTGGAGATGGGGATGGCGCGAATCGAGGATTCGCCGGTCTGGCGGCCCGTGCTGACGTGCGACGGCGTCGAGCTGGCCGAGATCACCGGGGCAGCGCCCCCTCGGCTGGTCGAACGGCCGAGATTGCTGGCCATCGTTACCGGCTTGACGTACCTGGTCATGTTGATGGCGGCGGTGATGCTCTTGTCGATCGTCAAGATCCTGGATGCGATGTACCTTCCGCAGGACGATCGGCGGGTCGTGCTAACGGTCGTCGATCCTGGCATCGAACCGGGCGTTCTGGTCATCGAGCCACCGCGGTTGAATCCGGCCATTACGGGGCAGGACTATGCGGCCGAGCTGACGGCGACCGGTGGCAGCCCGCCGTACGAATGGGCGCCTGTGCGCAGGGGTTGGCCCCGTCAGTGGTCTCTTGATCCGCGGTCCGGCGAGTTGACGGTGACGCCGAGGCACGTCGGAGACCGCATGGGCACGGTCCGCGTAACCGACTCGGTCGGGCAGACGGCGGAGTGCCCGATTGTCATTGTGGTTCAGTCGCAGGAGCCGGTTGCGAGCAACTGGCCGACGATAGAAACGATGCACCTGCCGTCGGCAACGGTCGGCGGACCTTATTCGTTTGACCCGGACGTGGTCGGCGGGGTGCCGCCTCTGACCTGGAAGGTCGTGGGCAAGCGGAAGCTGCCGACGGGCTTGTCCATCGATGAGGGAACGGGAAGGATCGAGGGGACGCCCGGCCCCGTCCGGCGCTTTCGTCTCGGTCTGGGTCACGAATCCGAGCTGGACGCGGGGCGCATCTCGGGCGCGCTTCGTTTGCAGTTCGAGGGGCGTGATGTCGTTCTCACGCGTCATGCCGTCATTTCCGTGGACAAACCTCACAGCCGCTGGCGTATCGCTGACGGTGAGCGGAGATTCGTGATCGCGAAGGAGGGCAACGAGCTCAGCGTGTACGCGAGTGGCGGACACTATCCGGTGATTCTGAAAGTCAGTGACTGCAGTTACGACCATTGGGACGACATCCGCCCCTGGCTGATTCCGTTCCTGGTGACGTCCGTTTGCCTGTTGGGTTACTGGAACATGCGCAAGTGGGGAGTGTATCTCTACGGCCCGTTGATTCTGTTGCAGTGCGTCGCGGCGGCGAGCGGGGTTTCGATTGCGGTCTCCGCATTGGGCCTCCAGGCGATCGTCTGGATCACGGGCGCGGTCCATGTCCGGAAGATGTTCTAGCCCGTACGGTACGATGCGCACCTGAACGAAGGACGAAGATCGGACGCCCGCAGAGATGAGGGACACGGCATCAAACAAGTCAACGTCCGGCGGCTCCGGGGCCGTTGTGCATCCTCCCGGGTTTCGTGCCCGGCGGGGCATCAACTGGTTCCTTCTGGGCCTGCAATATGCTTCCTATTACACGTGTCGCTACAACATCGGTATCGCCGCGACGCGGATCATGGACCAGTTCGGGCTCAGCAACACGGAATACGGCTGGATCAACTCGGCCCGCCACTGGTGCTATGCGATCGGTCAGTTCGTCAACGGGCTCATCACCGACAGGTTGGGCGGCAAGCAGGCGATGGCGATTGGGGCGCTGCTGACCATCGCCTTGAACGTGGCGTTCGGGATGGCGTCGTATGCGGGAGCGGGTAGTGCGCTGCTGCTGTTCATCGTGATCCGCGGTTCGGATGGTTACGCGCAGGCGTTCGGCGCGCCGGGGATGATCAAGGTCAACACGGCCTGGTTTCCGCGATCGGAGCGGGGTCGTTTTGCCGGTGTCTTCGGTTTGATGATCCAACTCGGGCAGATCAGCATCAACACGCTGGGGCCGCTGCTTCTGGCGGGTTGCTCGATTCCGTTGCTGGTCGTGACGCTCGACATTCCGGCTCTGCACTGGCGATGGCTGTTCTGGATCCCTCCGTGCATTGTCGCCGTCGTCGTGGTGTTGATGGTCCTGATCGTCCGGAACAATCCCGAGGAGGCCGGTTACACCGTTCAACACGCCGAGAACGAGGAGCACGTCGATCGCGACCATGAGGAGAGGATTCCCCTGGGTGTGGTTTTCCGGACGATCGCCCGGAAGAAGATGGTGTGGATAACCGCGGGCGCCTATTTCTGTACGGGGGTGGTGCGGACCGCGCAGTTCGACTGGTTCTGGGTGTACTTCGATCGTGAGTGGGGGCTGGACAGTGCCAGCTCTGCCCTGGTGATCATAACCGGCGCGTTACTGCCGATCACCGCTTTTGTCGGATCGATCAGCTCCGGGTTCATCTCCGACCTGTTGTTCAAGGGCAAGCGTGCGCCGGTGGCCGTTGGCTTATACGGCCTGGAGAGCGCCGTGATCCTTGCCTGCGCCTTGTTGCTCGGGTCCCCGTCAATCGCCAGCGCGCCGTTGGCGGCGTTATTCATGCTTCTGATATCTCTCACCTGCAACTCGACGCATTCGATTCTCGGAACGGCGGCGGCCATGGATCTGGGCGGGCGAAAGATGGCGGGGTTCGCATCCGGTATTATCGATTCGTTTCAGTACATCGGTGCCGGGTTCGCCGGCGTCGGGCTGGGCAAGCTGATCGACTGGGCGGTGGCGAACACCTCCTACGGCTGGAACGCCTGGTTCTACTTCATGCTGCCGTTCAGCGTGGCGGGGATGGTGTTGATGGCGTTCGTGTGGCTCCGAACACGCGGGCGGGCCGTCGTGGCGGGATGAACCGGTCACGAATCGCGTTGTTGGGGATATTCCCGCCGCGGGGGCGCAACGTCTAGTCATGCAGCGCCGCTGTCAGCTTACGCGGGTGCCATTCTCGTGCCGGTGTGAGCATGTGCCCGGCCACCCGCCATGCCCGACCGTGGCGCACAAGCCGCTTGTGGCACCGGGCTGCGCGGGAAGCGTCCAGCGCATTTCGTTGCCGTTGGCAACCCGTTCGGGCTGGTTCTCAGAAATCGAACGTCAGTTCGATGCCGACCTTGAACGCGCCGACGGTTTTGGTGCAGTGGGCAACGCGGGCGGGTACCCAGGAGTCGTTGCTGTCCCGGCGAACTCGAACACGTGCGCCTTCGCCGAGGTGGCGTCGGCAGGTCAAGCCGATTCCATCCTTGCTGATATCCCGGCTGTACACGTAGAAGATCTTGTCATCAACCAAGAGCTCCATCGGTCGTTTCCAGGCGTGCCGAGGATTCGCCCGTTTCGTGACATCCTGATCTTCATCGCCGAAGAACTTCGCCTCTTCCAGCCAGTTGAGGATGGTTTCCTGGGCCTGCGCCGTATCCGTGTCAGGCATACAACACCTCTTTGAAACACACCGCCGCCACCTGTGTTTACTGATCGGAACGTCGAGGGCGACCCTGAACATGAGGCGGGTTCATTGATGATTCGATAATACGAGTGATGCTCCGCGCGGCGGCGTCACGAAGGGTCTTTTGTCGCCCATAACCCGATCGGCGCCGATCCACTGCTCATGCGCGGGCGCACCGGCCCTGCGCTGCGCGGGCGGTGACGGCATTTGTTCTCGGACCTGTATCGGGCTATGGGAACCGGCTGAGCATGATGACGCCGGTTGCGCGGACCCGTACGAAGAAAAGATAGAGAAAACGTAGGGCCTGGTTTGCTTTCCGTGTGTGCGTATTTCAACTTGAAGCGTGAATGCGGTGATGTTGGTGAAGCCGACGGACACGAGAGCTTCCCGCGGCACGAGGGCTTCTGGTTTCACCAATAGCTGAGGCGTCGTAACGGGGTGCTACGACGGTCTAGCGTTCCGGAGGGGAAAGAGGCTTTTTTTGCGCCCGCCGGCTGAGACGCGCGCATGGCGGTGGTGGCCGCTGCGAGTGGGTGGGAACGCCGGGGTGTGCCGGACTCCGTGTCCGGCAAGGGGGGACAGATATGGGCTCCAGGGTGGTTCCATGCGCGGCATGGGGATGGTGGATCGGGTTCATTGCGTGCACGTTGTTCGTTGCGGCCGGCTGCTCCACGGTGGGCAGCGGGCCGCAGTCGGCTGAGGCGGCTTCGCCGTCCGACTCCGAGACGTCCGACCTGAGCGGGGTCGACGACAACGACGACATGAACGTCGTCATCATGCCGCCGGCTGCGAACGGAGACATGCCGACGTCGGGGCCGTTTGCCGACGCTGCCTTTTTCTCTCTGAACGACTCGCAGGTTACGATCGAGGGGACGATTTCCGATCCATCCGACGTTGACATTTACGACATCGGTCCGGTGTCCGCGGGCGACCAGATCGTCATCGATGTGCAAGCGCAATCCGATCTCGACGCGGCGGCCGCCGTCTTCGATGCCAACGAGAACCTGGTTTACGCGAACGACGACCGGGCCTATTACGCAAAGCTGCTGGACCCGATGATCAGCGTCCAGATCCGGCATGACAGCGCCCACTGCTACGTCGCCATCGCGTCGAGCTTCAGCACCGGGACCCGCGGTGATTACGTTGTGAGCGTGACGCACGCCGCTGCGCCGGGCCCGGTCGAGGTCGACAAGCAGCATGTTTACCTCAATTTCGACGGGGCGGTGTCAGTGGTGATCGGGACCCGCCCGGCGGTTGACGTGCCTGCATTCGAGGGCAGCCTGATTGCCCCGGAATTCGAGGGCCAAACCGACGAGCTGATCGACCGGATCATGGAGCTGGTTCGCCAGGATTTCGCGGGAGTCAACGTGGAGTTCGTCTCGTCACGCGAAGGGGAGCGGCCGGTTGAGCCCCACAGCACGGTTCACTTCGGTGCGTACGATCAGGATTTGCTGGGGATTGCGGAGAACATTGACGAATACAACGAGCGCCTCGTGCAGCAAGCGGTCGTCTTCGTCGATACGTTCCGGGCGTTTCTGCCGCTCAGTCCGTCGGTGGATGAGATGGCCCAGGTGCTGGCCAACGTGGCGTCGCACGAGACCGCCCACTTGCTCGGGCTGCAGCACACCAACGATCCACACAGCATCATGGATGTGACGGCGACCTTGCGGCAGATGATGGGGCCCCAATCGTTCTTGCGTGCTCCGCTGGACGAGTATGTCTTTCCGATCGGATATCAGGACGGGCCGCAGTTGCTGGTCGAGGCCGTCGGCGGCGATCTGGCCACGGCGAAGGCGGCGGCTGCCCAGCAGCTCAACCTTCGCGCCTTGTGGTATGACGAGGACACGGGTCCGGCAGCCCGGAAAATGCATTCCTTCAGCGCTTGCTTCTGCCCGGGTTGCGCAAAGGCCCGTGCGGCGCGGCAGGGGCGGTCCCCGTCTTGACGCAGGCGGTCGGCTTCGGGCATCATGTGCTCTTCGCGATGAGCCGCTTCCGGTGCTGAAAACGACCTGGGGGAGTTCAGCCCGGTCGATTCCCGAACGCGCACCATGGCAACCGAATCACAATCCGGCGGCAACAATGCCAGTACGACACCGCCGTCGGTTCGGACCCGGCTCGATCGGGCGGTGGCCCGGGCACCGGAGTTGCCCTACGCGGCCCCCTTCTTTGCGCTTCTTTTGCTGATGGCGATCGGCGGGAAGTTCGGTCAGGACTATCTGCCCTGGTCGTACGCTGTGCGGATGTTCGGCGCCCTGGCCGTGGCGCTGTTGTTCTGGAAACACCTTCCACCAATGGGCAGGCCGCACCTGCCCTGGGCGATCTTCTTCGGGTTGCTCGTCGCTTTCGGGTGGGTCTGCATCCACAAGTGGTTCGCCGCCCACGACTGGTACCGGGCGACTCAGCTCCTGGAGAAGGACGCACTGCCCGGGGATTACTACAATCCCTACGAGCGCCTCGGCACGGGCGTTGCCTTGTGGCTGTTTCTGATCGTGCGTATCGGCGGGGCCTGTGTCATCGTGCCGATCGTTGAGGAGATTTTCTGGCGGGGATTCGTGCTTCGGATCTTTATCAGGTGGCACCGGTTCGAAACCGTTCCTCTCGGTACGTTCACCTGGCGATCGTTCATTCTCTGCTCGCTGTTGTCGGCTGCGGAACACCCGATGTGGGAGGTCGGGATTCTCTGCTGGGTGGCATACAACCTACTGTTCTATTGGAAGAAGAGCCTGCTGTTTCTGATCGTAACGCATGGAGTCACGAACTTTGCCCTGTACACGTACGTCGTCGTTTTTGAAGACTGGGTTTTCTGGTCGTAGACAACGGATGTCGACGGCAGATCAATCCTGCTTCATGTTTCTCCTTGCGGGCCGGCTGCCCCGTTACGGTCTTGGGGTCCTGGCTTGTCTGGACCTGCTGGCCGCAGCAATTGTCCTGCCCGCAGTCGCGGCGGGATGTTCGCAGGTCCGGCCTGAGGCAGGTCAGGCGGTCTGCGCCGACGAGCCGCTGGTCGATTTGGCCGACGTTGCCCCGCGTATCGTGCTGGACCTCCGGTATGCGACGGCGGACAATTTTCTGAGGCAGAAGCTGTACCCGGTGGCTCGTTGCCTTCTTCGGGAGTCGGTCGCCGATCGCCTCAGGCGGGTGCAGGACGACCTGGAGGTTAAGGGGCTGGGGCTGAAGGTCTTCGACGGTTACCGCCCGCTGTCGGTGCAGCGCAGGATGTGGGGGGTTTTTCCCGACCCGAAATACGTGGCTGACCCGGCGAGGGGTTCGCGGCACAACCGCGGGGCGGCGGTCGACGTGACACTGGTCGACGCGAAGGGCAGGGAGCTTCCCATGCCGTCTGCCTTTGACGAGTTTTCCGAGCGCGCCCATCGGAACTATGCGGGCGGAACCGCGGAGCAGCGGCGCAACCGCCGGGTTCTCGAGGACGCCATGGAACGTCACGGGTTTTCGGGCTTGGACAGTGAATGGTGGCATTTCGACGCGCCGGGTTGGCAGCACTACACGATTCTCGATCAGCCTCTGGAGCGCGGCGTGTCGAGATGAACGTTGCCCGAGTTTCTCGGACGCCCGAAGATCTAGAGCGCCTCGTTACCCGACCTCATTCAGAATTCTGATTATGGGCCGCGGTTCCTTCATTCATGATTATCCGGTCGCACGTCGTCGTGCCCGTCGAGCGGGGCTGCCCCGAGTGGCGATTTCTTCCTAGTAGGCCAAACAGCCCATCCGGTTTTACCGATTGTAATCCTGTCATGGCGCGCTGTGGCGCCCCAGTCTGACTCAAGGTTTGGTCATGCGAGGGGGTAGTTTCAGCGCCCGCGAGTGGTGTCGGCGCGACAGGTCTGGTGTAGCAAGGTCGGGATTATGGACAACGCGCAGACGACTTCGTCCAGCCCATACCGAGACGAGATTTCTCGGCTGGTCGCTGCCGCCCGCGAGCATGGCGAGGCTGACTCCTATGAGGGCAGGCGACGTTGGGTCCGCTATGCGATCGGTATGAAGTTGGAGGTAACCAGGGAGCCCGACAAGCCGTGGGCCTCCTGGTCCGTCGTTGCCCACAATATCTCGGGCGGGGGAATCGGATTCTGGTCAAAGCACAAGCTGGCCGTGGGATCCGGCCTGTCGCTTCGCAAGTGGACGGAGGACAAATCCGCGATGTGGCTGCCGGCGCACGTGACGCATTGCGCGGCCGGGATTCACGGCTATCTCATCGGCGCCGCGTTTACGGAGCCCCATCCTCCGGATGGAGACGTGAGCACGGAGACGGAGATGGAGTCGGCGGCGCCCCCGAAGGAAGGTGCATCGGCCGGTGCCGCGGGACGTCCCCCGTCTCGGCGCATGTCGCTGGGTACCAAGTGCGCCTGCGCGTCGGCTCTGGCCGGCGGGGCAAGCGTGGTCGCCGTAGATATCGTCTGCGGTCAACACCATTTTCCGGAGGGTGAGTTCTGGGCAACGATGGCCGGGATCTTGCTCGCGTTCGCGCTGGGGGCCCTGGTGGGCTGGATCATCGTCCGCAGCGATGTGCACTTTCTCAGTTCCTTTGGGACGACAATCCGGCGGATCGCGCGGGGGGAAACGCCGCCATCGTCGTTGGGGCATGCTCCATCCAGCGAACTCATCGATCTGCGCCGAGCGATTCTGGATTTTGAGAACCTCTGGCGACAGAGCGAAGACGACGGGCGCATCCAGCGACAGAAGCTCGAAGAGCTCAATCAGATCAAGAGCAACATCCTTGCCATCGTGTCACACGACTTGCGGACGCCGCTGACGTCGATCCTGCTGTACACTCGGATGCTGACCGAGGGGTTGGAGACGCTGGAGGCGGAGGATCAGCGCGGTTTTCTCCAGATCATCTCGGATGAATGCAGCCGACTGTCCCGTCTGGTCGACGACCTTCTGGAGGTGCAACGACTCGAGTCGGGCCGGGCCCGGTGGGACATCCGTCCCCGGGACCTCTCACAGGTGATAACCGCCTGTGCGAATGTTTTCGAAGCCATGGCCCTGAGCAAATCGATCGAGTTCGAGGTGGATTGTCCCGATTCGCTTCCCCCGATCGAGGCGGATGCCGACAGAATCGCCCAGGTCGTGAGCAATCTGCTGTCCAACGCGATTAAATACACGCCATCCGGAGGGACTGTTCGCCTGTCGGCCCGGTCGAATGGCAGCGACATCCTCATTCGGGTGGCGGACACGGGGCCGGGCATCCCGCGAGAGAAGTGGGAACAGGTTTTCGACCGCTTTTCTCAGCTGTCCAACCCCGATGTCCGGGAGATCGCGGGCGTCGGACTCGGGCTTTGCATCGTCCGGCAGATCGTCGAGCACCACGGAGGGGTGGTGTGGGTCGACAGCGAAGTCGGTCGGGGGTCTGAGTTTTTCGTTTCGCTTCCGATCAAGAGGGCAGGCGGTAAGGCGGAGTCGGCCTTCGATGAGGTTCCCACTGCCGGGCGGGTTCTGGTCTGCGACGCGGACCCCGAACTGGCAGCGATCATCGCCCAGACGCTTCGCGGGCAGGACTTTGATGTCCGCACGGTGCACTCCGGATGCCGGCTTCTGGCCCAGCTTGAGCAGGCTGACATCGACGTTGTGGTGACCGACGTGCTGCTGCCCGACATGCATGCCGCGGAGTTGCTGGCCGCGCTCGATGCCGTCAGCCCCAGATTGTTCAGGCTGGTCATTCACAGTTACGCGGGTGACGGTCCGGAGTTGAGGCGGCACGGCGTGGACATTTTCCTGCGGCGCCCCGCGTCGAAGGAGGATTTGATTCAGGGTGTCCAAGTCGCCATGCGAAAGCGGAGTTCACGCGGCTTGACGGTATTGCTCGTGAAGGATGAGGGCTTCGACGGAGGGGAATTGTGCAGTATTCTCTCGGAGCGCGGCCACTTGCCCATCGTCGCGGAAACGATTCGAGAGGCTGCGGACCAGCTTCGGCAATACCCGGTGGACGTAGTCCTGCTGTCCGAAGCTGTGGTGTGCGGTGGCTGGGCGAACCTTGAGGAGCTCAGGCTCTCCGTCCAGGACAACGTCCCCATCATGATCCTGTGTGAAAGCGTCCGGCGAAAGGAGCGGCAGCTGGCGGAGAGCTGTGGTGTGCAGTTGATCCGTTACCGCCCCGGAGGGGAGGAGGAGGCTCTGGACGCGGTCACGGCGACCAGGGAGATGCTTATCACGGAGTTCAGCTCATGAAACGCATTTTCATTTGCGATGACGAGCCCCACATCGTCGAGGGTGTCAGGTTCCTGTTGCGCAGAACTGACCGGTGCATCGAGTGCTTCAGTTCGGGGAAGGAAGTCTTACAGCGGATCGAAGAGCAAGTGCCCGATGTGCTGATCACGGACGTCATGATGCCTGAAGTGAGCGGACTGGAAGTGGTCGCCGCCCTGCGGGACAAGGAGGCGACCAGGAACCTGCCCGTCATCATTCTAACCGCCAAAGGCCAGGCCCACGATGCCACGATGGCACAAGACATATGGGGCGCTATGGTGGTGGCCAAACCATTCGAACCGGGTAAGCTCCGTGAGCTCGTCGAAAACACCCTTGAGAACCACGCATGTCCATAGCACGGCTGAATTACGTTCTCCCGAAACAGGTGGCCGAGTTCGCCCAAGTTGGAGGCCTGCGGACCGGGTTACAGGAGGCGGGCCGCGCGATCGGGGCGGAGGTGAGCATTGAGGAAGAGGATCCGGGGGCTGCCGGTCCTCTCGCGGGCGAACCCGGAGTGGAGGAGTTCCCCATTCACTACCGCGGGCAACCCATGGGCCGGGTGCAGTACCGCGCCGACGGTAATGAGGCTCCGGTGATGCGGACGGCAGCGGCGATGGCGTCTGTGCTGGAGTACGCGCTTTGCCGCGAAATGGCCGTCAACGATCTGGCCGGCGCGCTGACCACCAGCTACGAAGAGCTGAGCATGCTCCATAACCTGCTCTCGGACATCGCCGTCCGAACGGACGCCACGGAGATCGGCGAGTTGCTGGTGGATGAAACCACGCGCACCCTGAATTGCCGCCGCGTATCGCTGCTGGTGGTGGATGACCGCGGCAAGTACCTCAAGGTGCTTGCGGCCCGCGGGCTGCCCGAGGAGGCCCGCACGATATTGATCCCGACGGATTACTCCGTCGCCGGCCACGTGCTGTCGGAGGACGGACTGCTCATGGTTGACGACATTGCGGAGTTTCCGGAGCTGGCCGGCTTGTCCCGGGGGAACTACGAGACCGGTTCTTTTGCCATCGTCCGCGTGCCCCTGAGCGCCCGCGGCGAGGCGGTGGGCGTTCTCACCGCGACCGAACGGAACGGAGCACCGGAGTTCACCGCACGCGACCGCAAGCTGTTCGAGGGGCTTTCGTCCATCGGTGCCTCGGCTCTCCTGAGCTGCCGTCTGCATGCCACCGTTAACGAGCAGATGATGAGCACGATCCAGGCGCTCGCCACCACCGTGGACGCCAAGGACCATTACACGCACGATCACTCGGGACGCGTGGCCCGGCTCTGCGTCGCAACCGTCCGGCACATGGGAATCATCGACCCCACGACGTGCCGCGAAGTGGAGCTGGCCGGGTTGCTGCACGATATCGGGAAGATCGGGATTCCCGACAGCATCCTCTCCAAAACCGAGGGTCTCACACCGCAGGAATACGCAACCGTCAAGAGCCACGCTCACATCGGGGCCAAGATCGTCGAGCAAGTCAAGGGGCTTGAGCGGGTGGCCAAAGCCATTCGCCACCATCATGAACGACACGACGGCTTGGGATATCCGCTGGGGCTCGCCGGAGCTACGATTCCGCTGGCCTCCAAACTGATCTCCGCCGCCGACGTGTTCGACACGTTGACCTCCGACCGTCCCTATCGCAAGCGCGTCTCGGTCGAAGAGGCTATCCGGGAACTCCGGCAGAGCGCGGGTACGCAGCAGGACCCCACTGTCGTTGAAGCCCTGATCGCCGTGGTGAGGCAGGAGGCGAAGCCGTCCAATCGGGCGAACCAGCCGCATATGGTGGCGCGCGAGCCGACCTGAAGGACCGACCGCCCGCGCCACGTTTCATCCACCACACGCGTATCGGGCGTATGTCACCGACGGTGGCCGTCCGTACCGTTGGGGCAGTATTCAAGACCCTTGCACAATCCATGAAACGCGGCCCCGAGGGCGCGCCGTCGGGACGCGGATCGGCAGAGCCTCTCTGCGGACCCATCTGGGAAGGTCTTCAGGACACCCTGCCTTGCACGACCCCGCCGTCGGTGCCTATGATCGCCGGCGGATCGGCCGGGGCGGCGCGGGCGTTTCCGGTGTGCCGGTGTGGAGGTCGATGCATGCACGACACGGCGGGCTTGACACCGCGGGAGCTTGTGAGGCGGGCGCTTCGCTTCGATCCGACGCCGCGCGTACCGCGTCAGTTATGGGTCCTGCCCTGGGCTGCGCAACGTCACCCGCAGGAGCTTGCCGCCATTCAGCGGGACTTCCCCGACGACATCCGAGCCCCCGAGGTGATCCTTCCACCGGTGCAGGGCGTGAAGGGTGATCCCTGGGCGGTCGGGGCCAACATAGACGAATGGGGCTGCGAGTTCGTCCGCATTCAGCCGGGTGTGTTGGGTGAGGTCAAGAACCCGATGGTCCGCAGCTACGAAAGCGATCTCGACAAGGTCCGGCCGCCGTACGAATGGGTCGACCTGGATACGGACGTGCTGAACCGGTCGTGTGCCGGAAGCGAATACTTCATGCTCCTGCCCGTCCCGCTGCGCCCGTTTGAACGGATGCAGTTTCTCCGCGGTACCCAGAACCTGTGCCGGGACTTGCTCGATCAGCCGGCGGGGCTGTTCGAGCTCCGTGACCGAATTCACGAGTGGGACTTGGCCGTGATTGACAGATGGTCGCGCACCGATGTCGATGGGATTCAGTGGGGGGATGATTGGGGTGCCCAACAGTCGCTGTTGATCCGGCCGGCGCTGTGGCGAGAGCTGTTCAAGCCGCTCTACGCAGAGTACGTCAAGCGTATCCACGCGGCCGGCAAGTTCGCGTTCATGCACACGGACGGTTACGTTTTCGACATCTACGAAGACCTGATCGAGATCGGCGTGGACGCGATCAACAGTCAACTGTTCTGCATGAACATCGAGGAGATTGGACGGCGCTTCCGAGGGCGCATAACGTTTTGGGGCGAAATCGATCAACAGCATACGTTGTCATTCGGATCATCCGAAGAAACGCGGGACGCGGTGCGCCGCGTCGCACGGGCGCTCTATGACGGCAGCGGCGGCGTGATCGCCCAGTGCTGGTTCGGCCTGAATGTCAGATCGGAGAATGTTCGGGCGGTTTTCGATGAGTGGAACCGTGTGAGCGACGCCGCCGGAGGCCCGGGCCCGCGCGGCCCGTCGGCCGGCGATCGTGAAACCGCCCCGGGAGGCAGCAAGTGAGTACCATGAACCCTTCGTATGAGAATCGCGATGCCGTTCTTCGGAGCCTCGTCGACGACTTTCTCCAGGGACACCATTGCTCCGAGGTGGTCTTCGTCAAGCTCGCCCAGTGGTACGATGACACGTTTGACGCCCGCCTCATGAGGCTGGCGACCGGGTTTGGCGGGGGAATTGCCGAATCGGCCGACGTCTGCGGCGCGCTGGTCGGCGGGATCATGCTCATCGGGCACCTGTACGGACGTACCGCGCTGTCCGAGAGTCAGAAAGACTGCTGGCGCTACAGCCGACTGTTCCGCGACCGGTTCCTGAAGGAACTCGGCGGCACGAGCTGTTTCCATTTCACAAAAGGGCAGTTCAATCCGGCCAATCACAGGAAATGCGCGGATGTCGTGACGAAGGCGGCAGAGATCCTGCTCGACCTTCTTCCCGAGCCGCCTGTGGTCCGGTCCGGCGGAAGGTGACGATGGGTGCGGCCGTCGGCAGCCGGCGCCCATCCGCGGTCGGAGCATCCGTGACCGTTCCAGTCGCGGATCGGTTCGTCATTCGTGGTGCCGGGCAATCGCCCCGTCTTGCAGGTCGCGCAGCGCGCGAGCATGGTCTTCGGGTGTATTGAGATTCGTCAGCAGGTGCACGTCTCGCGGATCAGGCTGGACGGCCTCAAGACGCACGCGGGCAAGGAGATTCTGAAGGCTGGCCTGCCCTCGCGCCAGTTCGTCGAGAGCCCTGGGCAAGATGCGCGGATGATACAACGCACAACACGCGTGACAGGCTTTCCGGACGTCGTCCTGGCGAAAAGCCACAGCGTCGACGTCTTCGCCGGCCCGCGCGAGGATGCGGTGCAGGACGCCCGGCGCCAGGTGCGGCATGTCGCACGCCAGCAACAGCGCCCAGCGATTCTGCGCATACTGCAGTAGCGAGCACAATCCGGCCAACGGTCCGCCGTCCTGTTTCGCGTCGACGAGGACCGGAAGGCGGGCCAGTGGCGGTGGCAGCAAAGCCGGTGTGCCCAGGATGACAACGTCGTGTGCTACGGCCGATGCAACGCCGACAACGTGCTCGACGAGCGTGCGCCCGTCCGGGAGCGTCAGCAGGGCCTTGGGGCGTCCCATGCGCCGGCTGCGGCCGCCGGCCAGGACGCCGGCCACGCAAACGGCAACCTCTCTGGAACCGTCCGTCATCGTCATCGCTTCGTGGCTGGCACCGGCACGCTCCGGCTGACGCTGCGCCGCCGCGGCGTCTGCCCGGTCGCGTCGTGGATCCGGTGCTGTCGGTCCCTCGCGGCCGCCGGTGCCGCGGCTCACGGGACGGCGGCGGGAGCAAGACAAGACGAAGCCGGCAGACACCGCGAAGTTCGAAAACGTATGAGCCGGGGCAAGACAACTTCGACTGGGGAACTCATTTGCCGCCGACCGCAAAACACCGCTGGAAGACGGCGAAGTCGCCCAGATCCACGTCCAGGTCCCCGTCTCCGTCGCCGGCGAGGCAGTATGCCCCCGGAGCGTACGTGATATCGGGGCCCTGCATGCAGAACACGAATTCGGGCAGGTCGTCCATCTCCACGTAGCCGTTGCTCGTGTAATCGCCGGCGCAATCACCCTCCAGAACCGCGTTGTCCGGCACCCAGCCGACCGTGCTTCCGAATTCGCACCGCCACCAGTGTTCGCCCGTGGCCAGGACGCCGCCGAGTGAATGGCTCAGAACGACACCCTGCGTCCCGGACGGCACCGAAGCGGCGGCTGCGTAGTTCGTGCCCGGCCCCACCCGAGCGCTTACGGTGGACACGGTGCGCAACTCGTCATCGGCGGCAAACCGTGGTGATTGGTCCATCGGCTGCACGACGACCATCATCAGCCCGTTGGCTACGGGGCGCTCGGTCCCGTCTGACGGGACGTTCATGACCTGGCCGTTGACCCACATCGTCGACGAACCGCCGCCGTCCTGGTTGATCCCCTCGACGGCGGAGAGATAGTTCAGGCAGAAGTTACCCAGTTCCGTCATGCTCATGCCGACGCTTTGTACGGATCGGCCGTCCACCACAACGAAGAAGATGTAGTCGTTGTTGAACGCCACTGCGGTCCGCGGATGCCGCTGGGTCGCTCCCGGATCGGTAAACGTCTGCACGACTCCGCCTTTGAGGAAATGGAAGCTCCCACCGATGCTCGCGTAGGTCTTCGTCCAGTCCCACCCGTACGGTGTGCTGCAATCGTGCTCGTAATGCGTAATCTCCTGGGATATTTTCACTTCGGACCCCAGGCTGACGTTGGCGAGCAGTTTCGTGGCCGCCGTCCCGTGGGCGGACAGGACAACATGATCGAACGGGATCACGGTGGAGCCGGCACCCGTGCGGATCTCCACCACCGTGCCGACGGCACCGGCCGGCAGGGGCAGGATCAGCGTAGGCCGGCTCATCTGCACGAGCACTTCGCTACCGGCGTTGTTGGTGCCGGTGGTCAGGTCATAATGATGCGTGTAGACGACGAGTTCGTCGTTATCGCGAGGGACGTTGACGCCGTTGATGTTCTGGTCCTGCCCGGTGGCGGTGTAGGTGACCTTCTGTTTGCTGGCGATGTGCCTGACGCATTCGCCGATGAAAGCGTCGCGATCCAGTTGCCATGCGAACCCGCTGCCGCCGGTGAAATCGCTGAAGCGCTTGGCATACCACCCTGAGGAGATCTGCCCGCTGATGGGCACTTCCCCGCTGTAGAAATCACCGTTGATGGCAGCCACCACGTCGTAGCTCATCCCCCACGACTGCCCCCAGTACCCGATGGCGCCCTCGTGCCTGGCGGCCATGCTGCTGACCGTCTCCGTTCCGCCGGTCAGTCTGCCCTGGGCGATGTAGCTGTCGATGGTGCAGTTCAGGTCGCTGCGGTCGAGTCGGGCGACAAACAGGTTGTTGGGGTCGGGCAGCGTGAATTCCTGGTAGTCGATGCCGGGGGCGACGCTCTGCCACTGACCCAGGACAGGCGCGCACACCAACACCGACCAGAGGAGCGCGAACCCTCCGGTTACCGATTGCTTCTTCATTGTTCCCCTCGGCTGTGCAATAAGCGATAAGGTCTCTTCTCTATCGGGCCACCTTCTATATTCTATCACGATGCGCGTCTTGGTTACAAGCTTTCATCGCAAATGCCGTACCGCACGGCGAACCCGAGCATGCCCCGTGCTCTCGCTGGTGGTCGTGCTGCCGGCACGCGTCAGGAGCGCTGTCTCGCAAGCGTCCGGGCCGCCCCGCTCGGCAGCACCGGACGTTCAGTCAGGCCTGCCCCTGACGTGGGCGATTCGGCGACGCCAGTCGTTGGTGCGAATCCTGATTCTATGTCCGCCTGTGGCACGGTCCGATGTGAGGACTCGTCTTTTGGCCGACTGAGGGCGTTGGGACTCGAACCCAAGACCTACGGCTTAAAAGGCCGTTGCTCTACCGGCTGAGCTACACCCCCGAGGGCGCGAAGGCCCGGATGGCGCCCCTGCATACTCCCGTTTATATCGTCGCCGGTGGGTTTGGGAAAGGGAAGCGGCAACCGATTCGGGCCTGTTCGTCCTGCTGCGACTCGGGGCAGCGGTGTCATCCGGGCAAGACCCGGGCGGTCCGGTGGTGGCGGCCTGCCTTTGCTCGGGGGTCGGGGCGAGAGTAAGATGTGTGCGCTGGGCCGTCGAATCGGCTGAGGGGCATGTCGTGAGCGATGCCAAGAAAACCAGGACGCAGCTTCTGGAGGAGATTCGCGCCCTCCGCGAGCGCGTGGCGGAGATCGAGCAGGAGGCGGCGAAGCGCAAGCAGGCGGAGGAAGCGCTGGCGCGGGAGCGCGACCTTCTGCACACGCTCATGGATCACATCCCCGACACGATCTACTTCAAGGATGAGCAAAGTTGCTTTACCCGTATCAACCGCGCCCAGGCGGAGATCCTGGGCACGCCCGACCCGAGCGCAGCGATCGGAAAGACGGATTTCGATTTCTTTGAGTTGGAGCATGCCCGCTCTGCCTACGCCGATGAGCAGGAGATGCTCAAATCCGGGCGCGGCGTGATCGGGAAAGGCGAACGGATGCGGAGGGCGGATGGCGAATACCGCTGGATCTCCACCACCAAGGTGCCCATTCGGGGCAAAGACGGAAAGTACCATGGGATCGTCGGCATCTCGCGCGATGTGACCCCCCAAAAGCGGGCTGAAGAGCAGCTCAAGAAAAGTGAGGAGCGGTACCGGGGACTGGTGGAGTCGCAGCAAGACCTGATCGGTCGGGTCGACCGCGACGGTCGCATCACGTTCGTCAATGAAGCGTATTGCCGCATGTTCGGCAAGACGCGCGAGGAACTTATCGGACAGTCGTTCGAACCGTTCGTTCGCGAAGACGACCGGGCGGCCGCGTGGCAGGCGATGCGATCGCTCGAGGACCCGCCGCATCGCACGAGCTTCGAGCAGCGGGCCCTGACGGCGCACGGGCTGCGGTGGATCGATTGGGAGATCAACGCAGTCCGTGACGAGCACGGTCAGACCGCGGAGATTCAGGTCGTCGGGCGGGACATCACCGATCGCAAGCGGGCCGAAGAAGCCCTGCGGGAAAGCGAGCAGCGCCTGGCTGCCATCGCCGGCAACATCCCGGGCGCGGTGTACCGGGCGGTGTATCAGGCCGACGGGCAAGTGGTGTTCCCTTACATCAGTCCGGGGCTGGGGGAAATGATCGGGGTGGAGCCGGCAGAGGTGGCGGCGGACCCGCAGCGGGCCCTGCAATGGGTCCATCCGGATGACCGCGCGACGGTCGTTCGGGCTCTGGCCGCCTCGGTGCAGACCCTTCACAGGGTCGACATGGAGTACCGCTTGGTGACCCGCACCGGCGACGTCAAGTGGGTCCGTGATCTGGCCCGCCTGCAGCGCAGGGACGACGGCAACGTGATCCGCGACGGTGTGGTGCTGGACGTCTCCCAACGCAAACACATGGAGCAGCAGACCGCTGCGCTGGAAGAGCAACTGCATCAGGCGCAGAAGATGGAAGCCCTGGGACAGCTCGCAGCCGGTGTGGCCCACGACTTCAGCAATCTGCTGACCATCGTGCTCGGGGGGGCTGAGCAGCTGAGGAGAAAACTGGGGACCGCTCACGCGGGCCAGGAAGCGCTGACGTTAATCGAGCACGCGGCCGAGGAGGCCCGGGGCGTCACGCGATCTCTGCTTTCGTTCAGCCGCCGGGTCCCGTCCGAGAAGCGCCCCTTGGACCTGGCGCGGTTTGTGGACGAGTCCAGTCGGTTCATGCGCCGCATTCTGCCGGCGTCGATTGAACTATCGGTTGAGGCGGCCTTCGACGATCCGCTGTGGGTCTTGGCGGACAGTTCACAGCTGCACCTGGTGATCTTGAATCTGGCCATCAACGCCCGCGACGCGATGCCCGACGGGGGGAAGCTGGATGTGTTGGTGTCGGGGGCGCCGCCGATGCCGATGGACGGAAAGGGGGAATCGGCCAGGCCGGCGGCGCGCCTGGTCGTGCGCGATACAGGCAGTGGCATGTCAACGGAGGTCGCCCGGCGGGTGTTTGAGCCGTTCTTCACGACCAAGCCTCGGGGCGCCGGGACCGGCCTGGGTTTGGCCATCGTGCTGAGCATCATCAACGAGCACGAGGGGACCATCGAGGTGGAGTCCAGTCCCGGCGCGGGGGCCACCTTCACCATCACCTTGCCATGCGTTCCGCCGGACTCGAAGCCCGAGGCCGCCGCGCCGGCGGTTGAACCGCGAGGGCGGGGCCAGGCGATTCTGCTGGCCGAAGACAATCGCTATATCCGTAAGATCATCACGTCGACGCTGCAATCGTTCAATTACCGCGTGGTGCAAGCGGCGGACGGCGTATCGGCGATGGATCTGTATCGGGAGCATCAAGCGGAGATCCGGCTGCTGATCCTGGATTTGGACTTGCCGAAACGGGGGGGGCTGGACTGCCTCCGGGAGATTCGCGAGTCGCGGGTCGAGACGCCGGCGATCCTGATTACGGCTCACGCCCACGTTGACTTGGAAGACCAGATTGACGAGAATTCATACGTGTTGCCCAAGCCGTTTCAGATGGCGGACATCGGGCAGCTCGTGGCCTTGCTTGTGACCGACACCGACTCCGAAGACGAGGCGCCGGTCCCGTGATGAAACCACTTCGAATCCTGATTGCCGACGATCACGCGATGATGCGGGGCACGCTGGCCAAGTGGCTTCAGGACGTCGAGAATGTCGAGGTCGTCTCTGCCGTCGCAAACGCCGACGAGGCACTGGCCGCCGCGGTCCAGGAGAACCCCGACATCGTGCTGATGGACATCGACATGCCGGGGCTGGGGTGTTTCAATGCCGCTCGATCGATCGCCGGGCAGTGTCCGGACACGAGCATCATCTTCGTCAGTGCGTTCTTTCACGACCGCTACATCGAGCAGGCATTGGGCGTGGAGGCGGCAGGGTACGTCACGAAGAGCGAACCGCCGGAATCACTCATCGACGCGATTCAGACCGTGGCTGCGGGCGGCGTCTATTTCTCGCCCGAGGTGCAATCCCGCATCGTTGTCGACTCGGAAGGGGCGAAGCTGACCGACCAGACCCAGACCCGGGTGTCCTCGCTGACCCGCCGGGAGTTGGAGGTCGTGCGGTACATTGCCCGCGGACTGCTCAACAAAGAAATCGCTCAGATCATGGGCATCAGCGCCAAGACCGTCGAGCAGCACACGTTTCACCTGATGACCAAGCTCGACATCCACAACCGGGTGGAACTCGCTCGCTTCGCCATCCGCGAAGGATTGGCCGAGGCCTGACGCGGGGTCTTCTGACCAGAATCTCTTATCGCTTTCGGGATCGTCGCCGGGATCGGAAACGCCGTTCCCGGACGGACAGCGCGCGCCCGCCGATGGGGCAGCCGGCCGCACCGCCCTTCGACGAGCGCCGGAACAATAGCAAACCCACCGCAAGTGAGATCAGGCAGACTATGCCGATGGCAGCCCGATCCGAGCTTGCGCAAAGCTTCTTCCTTGTTCACCGGAGACAGCCTAGCTGGAATCGCGAACCACCAATTCCGGCTTGACGACGACGGCGCGTTGGCCCTGCTCCACGTCGCGGCCTTCAAGCCCCGCGAACATCACTTCAATCATACGTTCGGCAAGTTCCTCGACATCAAACCCCGCTGTGGTCAGCGGCGGCGTCACAAGGGTGCCGAGTTCAAGGTTGTCACATCCAACCACCGCCACATCCTCCGGAACGCGACGTCCGCGCTCCCGCAGGACACTCAGAAGGCGCGCCGCGTACGAATCGTTCGCCGCCACGATCCCGTCGACCTTCCGCTCGACGACAAGAGCATCCAGTGCGCGCAGCGCCAGCTCCGGCGTGAACGGAGCCGTCCAATGTTCCGACGTCTGTTCATCCAGAACCCAGATCAGCGCTGGGTCCAATGTCCGGCCGGCATCAACCAGTGTGGCTTCGTAGGCTTGCCGGCGTTGGACGGCACAGGGCAACGCCAGATTGCTGAAGACCAGCCCGATGCGCTGTCGGCCACGGTCAATGAGATGTTGCACGCCGAGCCGGCCCAGCTCGAAGTAGTCCGGCTGGACGTACAAGGCGCCCGGGCCAAAGCTCTCACCGGGCTTCTCGTAGAACACCACGTGCTCGAACCGTTTCAGCTCGGCCAGCACCATGTCGCCGAAGTGCGGGTGATTGTGGACAATGCTGACGACTGTATCGACTCCGCGCGCCTCGAAATCGTCGAGGTACTCGCGGACCTTCTCGTACGTGCCCACCGCGTAGCCCACGATGAACCGGACCCCGTGCTCGGCGGCCAGCATCTCCATGGCCCGGATCAGCCGGACGTCGGCGATGCCCTCGGGGTTGACCAGCACGCCGGCGGCCCTGCTTCGCTTACCCGCGAGCTGCTGTGCCACGAGGCTCGGGCGGTAGTCCATCTCCCGGGCGGCTTCGAGCACGCGCCCGACCGTCCGATCAGGGATCCGGTAGCGCCGGCCCCGGCCGGCCAGGGCCAGCGAGACGGTCGTGCGCGACAGGTTGAGCGCTTCGGCGATGTCGCTGGTCGTGATTCTCGGGGAGCGCGCCACAGGGTCACCCTGCCGGGAAAGCAGCTAAACCGAGCTAGCGGGATCGCTAACTCGACTTAGCAATCTAATTAGCGGCGTCGGCCCGGCAAGTCAACCACACAATTGGCATCGCCACGCCACTGCCGGCGCAGCGCAGCTTCGTCACGCGCCCGAGCGCCCGCCACGCGGCCATCGCGAGTCCCTTGAGATCACCTCCCCGCGGACGATTCGGCAGGGCCCAACATTCCGGGCGAGCGCTGGGGGGCCACGCGAAAAAACCCGGGTTTTTGACTTTACAGCGCACTTTTGCCGCAGTATAAGCCAAACGAAAGAGAGATCAAATGAGGCAGAACAGGCCCAGATTTGGACGTAACTCGCGACAAAGTGCTCTCTAATGATGAAGTTGGCCGACTCATGGAGTTTCTGCGCACCAGAAGACTCCGCGCAACCGGTCTCCAGCGAGCAAGTGCCTCGCTGGACGAGGTGATCATAAGCGCACTTTTGTTATCGGGATTGAAGAATTCCGAGTTCTGCGCGCTTACCGTGGGGGACACGGTCATTGGCACCGGGAACTCTGTGTTTGTCGTGCGCGGGCCTTCTGGGCGGAGCCGAACGGTGTACATCCCACGGCGCGCCAGCGCACTGGTCCGCCAGTACGTCAGCGATGTCCGACCGCGCTTCGTGGCGCCGGGTGTCGACCCCCAGGACCAGAGCCACGCGCTGGTACTCAACGAGCATCGACGCCCGTATGAACGCACGGGATTGTATCGTCGCGTAGTGAGGATCCTGACCGAGGCTGGTCTCGGCGACCGGGCGAGCGTGCAACTGCTGCGGCACACGTACGGATATCTGGCGTATTTACGGACCGGGGGAAACCTGCTTTTCGTGCAGCGTCAGCTGGGGCATGCTCATCCCCGGATCACGAGCGTCTACGCGAAGCTGGTCGACGAGTCGTATGCCGACCTGGCCGAGCGTATCGTCGCGGGCGAGCCCCGGGCGGCCGACGTCGAAACAGGAGTGTGCGCCAGGCGCAGACCGCAGTTTGACTGCGAGACCGACTGACCACGTCTATGACGACGCGTCGCGAACGCGACGAGGTCAGGGGGCACACGGTCACTCCGGGGGAGCGTGTGGCTGCCGACCGCGGTTGGCGATTCAGAGAGTTTTGAGGCGTCAGATCATGCCCGACACTGGTTCACGTCGACGCATCGCCCTCGGAGCGGACCACGGGGGCTTCGAGCTCAAGGAAGTGATCGGGGCTCACCTTCGGGAGAGGGGCTACTCGATCGAAGACTGTGGTACCGACGGCACGGAATCCGTCGACTATCCCGTCTTCGCTCACGCCGTTGCCCGGCTGGTCTCGCAGGGCAAGGCGGATTACGGCGTTGTCGTCGACCGGGTGGGCATCGGTTCGGCGATGGCGGCCAACAAGCTCCCGGGCGTGCGCGCCGCCCCGTGCCGCGACGTCTCCGCCGCGCGTAGCAGCCGCGAGCACAACAACGCCAACGTCCTGACGCTGGGTGCAGGCCTGCTGGGCCCCGACCTGGCGCTTCAGATTGTCGACTCGTGGCTGACCGCCGAGTGCACCGAAGAGCGGCATCTCAGGCGGGCCGCCATGATTGAGCCTTCGCGGGCAACGTCGCAGGGCGCGGTAGCAGACCGTCCACCCGCACCGAAAGCCGATCAGGAGCAACGCATGGACAGCCTCAGCGAGGCGGACGTGGAGCGAATCGTCCGGAGAGTTTGCGAACTCTCCGGCGCCAGCAGGTCGGGGGCCCCTGGCACGGCGATCTGGCCCGACCTGGCGTACTCGTGTTGCCAGACCGGCGGTCAGGCGAATCCCGATTCTCTCCGGCAGCTCGTCGACATGGGTGCCGATCGCGTGGCGCATCTTCCTGGCGCCGGCGTCCTCCCGGTCGACCTTGCCAAGTACATCGACCACACGCTGCTCAACCCCGACGCGACGGCTCAACACATCATGGACCTGTGCGACGAGGCGCGGAAGTACGGTTTCGCCAGCGTCTGTGTGAATCCTTCGTTTGCCCGGTTGGCGGCGGATCGTCTGCACGGCTTCTCGGTGAAGGTCTGCTGTGTGGTCGGATTCCCGCTCGGGGCCCACGTGCCCGAGATCAAGGCGCTCGAGGCGCGCAGGGCGATCCGCGACGGGGCCCGCGAGATCGACATGGTAATCAACATTGGTGCGCTCAAAGGCGGCGACGACCAGCTTGTCTATCGAGACATCCGGACCGTCACCGAAGCGTGCATGGACGGTGGAGCAAGCTGCAAGGTCATCATCGAAGCCGCGTTCCTGACCGACGACGAGAAAGTCCGCGCATGCCACGCCGCCAAGCGCGCCCGGGCCGACTTCGTGAAAACCTCCACCGGCTTCGGCCCCGGCGGCGCCACCGCCCACGACGTCGCCCTCATGGCTGACGCCGTCCGTGGCACGAGGATGGGCATCAAGGCCGCCGGCGGCATTCGAAGCTACGAGGATGCGCAGAGGATGATCCGGGCCGGGGCCACGCGCCTCGGCGCGAGTGCCGGTGTGCGCATCATCCGTGAAGCGAAGGGTCTGACCGTCTCCGCGCACAGCGGGGCACCGGAAACAGCGAAGGCCGGAGTGTATGAGTAACGTAGATCTACGAGCGTACGTCTTTCTCGACAGCCTGCAGCCGCAGTATGCGTCCTTCCTGGCCACCGTCGCGCAGGGTTTCCTCCCTGTTGCCGGCCAGGCGGCGCTGTTCGTCGAGATCTCGCCCGGCATCGAGATCAATCGCATCACCGACATCGCCCTCAAGTCCACGCGTGTCACCCCGGGGATGCAGATCGTCGAGCGTCTCTACGGCATGCTGGAGATCCACTCCGATTCCCAAGCCGATATCCGGCAGGCGGGCCGGGCCATCCTGGATGCCCTTGGGTTGAGCGAGGAGGACCGATACAAGCCGGCGGTCGTCTCCAGCCAGGTGATCCGCCGCATGGACGACTACCAGACTCAACTCATCAACCGGATGAGACACGGAAACATGATCCTGCCGGCAGAGACGCTCTACATCATGGAATGCGTGCCGGCCGCCTACTCGGCCCTCGCCGCAAACGAAGCCGAGAAGGCCGCCCAGATCAACATACTCGAAGTCCGCTCCTTCGGCAGCTTCGGACGCCTCTACCTTGGCGGCGAAGAGCGGGATATAGACGTCGGCTACCGGGCCGCAGCCGCGGCCATCGAGAGTGTCTCTGGCCGAGTCGTGGACAAGAAATAGGCACGGTCCGACCAGTCAGTTCGGATCCACAAAGGAGTGAACCCGGTAATGGCAGAAGCCCTAGGAATGATCGAAACACGCGGCTTTGCCGCCATGGTTGAAGCTTCCGACGCCATGGTCAAGGCCGCAAAGGTGGAACTGGTCTCGTATGAGAAGATCGGCGGCGGCTACGTCACCGCCATCATCCGCGGCGACGTCGCCGCCGTGAAAGCGGCCTGCGACGCCGGTCAGACCGCCGCCTCGCGCGTGGGCGAGATCGTGACCGTGCACGTGATCGCGCGTCCGCACACGAACGTCGATATCGTGCTGCCGTTGGGGCGGGCCGAGCAGGTCGAAGCCGAGCTCAAGCGCAAGTAGTTGCGATGCGGGTGCAACTTCCGCCGGGGCACGCCGGCGGCAGTTCCTGGCAACCCGCGTCTCTTGGGTTGGCGGCGGTTCCGCGGGCAAGGCATGGCGCCTGTCCAACGTCCATCGTCGGTCAATGGCAAATCGAAAAGGCGCATCGGAGCATCCAGATGCTACTTGCCAAGGTCGTGGGCACGGTCGTTTCATCGAAGAAAGAGCAAAGCATGGAAGGCCTCCGCTTCATGCTGGTGCAGCCGGTCGACGTGGACGCAGAGCCCACGGGCCCCCACGTCGTCGCCGTGGATGCGGTGGGCGCCGGTCATGGCGAATACATCCTCTACGCCACCGGGAGCTCGGCACGCCAGACTTGCGTGACCGACAAACGTCCCTGCGACGCCGTCATCATGGCCATCGTGGACAATTGGGAGGTCGCCGGTGAGATTCGATACCGCAAGGGCGACGAGTAATCCCGCCGTCGCGCGCGACCGGCGCATCCGCGCAGCAGCACCGACCAGGAGCATTCTCGTGTCTCGGCTGACCGATCAACGTGTGGATCAGATCGCCCACCGAGTCATCCAGCAACTCGCGTCGGGATCCACGCTTTCGGCGACCACGCTCCCCCCTGCGGCCGCGGGCTCCCAAACCGTGACGCCGCCGGCGACGCCGGGTGTGTTTGATGATCTCGACGCCGCCGTGAAAGCCGCTCAGCAGGCTTTCCAGGCGCTGGACACGATGAGCCTGGCGCTTCGCGACAAGATCATCACCAGCATCCGTGAGGTGATGCTGGTGAATGCGGAGCTCCTCGGCCGTCAGGCCCAGGCGGAAACCGGCCTCGGACGCTGGGAAGACAAGGCCGTCAAGAACCGTCTGGTCGCCACCAAGACTCCCGGGACTGAAGACCTGGTTCCGCATGCCAGCAGCGGGGATCGCGGCCTGACGCTCACGGAACGGGCTCCCTTCGGTGTTGTCGCAGCCATCACCCCCAGCACGAACCCAACCTCCACCATCATCTGCAACACGATCGGCATGATCGCCGCCGGAAACGCGGTCGTCTTCAACGTGCACCCGGCGGCCAAGCGCGTCTCCATCCACAACGTCGCGCTCATCAACGAGGCGATCATGCGCGCCGGCGGGCCCGCCAACCTCGTCACCACTCTCACCGAGCCAACGGTTGAGTCCGCGCAGAGACTCATGAAGCACCCGGGGGTCCGGCTGCTGGTCGTCACCGGCGGCCCCGGCGTCGTCGAGGCCGCCATGCAGAGCGGCAAGCGTGCGATCTGTGCCGGCCCCGGCAACCCGCCAGTGGTGGTTGACGAGACCGCCGACATCGCCCGGGCCGCCCGGGACATCGTTCGCGGCGCCTCCTTTGACAACAACATCATCTGCGTCGACGAGAAGGAGACCTTTGTAGTCGGCGCCGTGGCCGACGACCTCCTCAAAGCCATGAAGCTGCACGGCGCCGTCATCCTCGACGACGCCGAGGTCAAGCGGCTTGAGAACGTCATCTTCAA
>CP070691.1:3375051-3460565 GCA_020353195.1 Phycisphaerales bacterium
GTGGGTCCCGCGGCCTTCAAAGCCGTTGAGGGGTCGTTTGCGCGGCCCATGGTGGGTTCGATTCCCATCCACTCCCGTTCGCCGCAGGCAAACAGAGTCCGCCGAAGGCGGACAGTCTACTCTCAACTTCTCAGTGTGCCTTGAAGTCGCCCACTGTCGATTGGCCTTGTGACGGCGGCGAGCTTCGCTGACCCCGTTTGGGTTTGCCTATGGGCCGCCACCGAACCATCCGATGGGTCACGAGGCGGTAAGGGTCGGTCGGTCGCGGGCTTCGTGTGAGGACTGATGGATGTCAACGAACATGCCTCAGGCAGCGGCCGAGTCACACGAACCCAGCCGTATTGCCCGCGTCGGTGGCGTCGTCTTGCTCACAGCAATCACATTTCACTGGATTCCCAGCTACTGGGCGTTCCACACCCGGTTCGTTTTCTCCGGGGCGGGTCATCCTTGGGATTACTATCTCTCCATGGTGTTTCTGGGCGCGCTCCTGACTGTGGTGGCACCGAGGAGTTGTGGCTTGGCGTTGGGCCAGATGTGTCAGCGGTGGCGGACCACAGGCGTATTCGCGGCCATCCTCATTGTGCCGTCAATCATCACCATGTCCTTCTTGCAGGTGCCGTTCTATGGTGCCAGTCCGGCGGTCTTTGTCTGCGTCCCGCTTTATGAAGAGTTGCTGTTCCGTGGCTTCCTCTTTGCCGTCGTTGCCGAGGCCTGTCCACGCAGTTGGTCGGTGCGGGGCGTGACCGTCTCGACAGCCGCTTTGGTAACGGGTTTTGCCTTTGGGCTGTGGCACCTTGGAGGTCTTCGGCTGCCGGAACAAGGATTCTACTGGTTTCAGGTGACATATACTGTTATTGCCGGCGTGCTTTTCGCCATGTTGAGGGAACGAACCGGAAGTATCTGGCCCTGTTGGCTAATCCACGCTTTCGTCGACACTTGGGCGGTCAACGTGCCTGCGGTTTGGGGTTCGGGGGGAGCATAGGGGGGGTGGAGCGAGTGACGGCGAGAAAGGGTCGCCAGGATCATTCTGCCCGAGTCTTGCGTACAGCGCCCTCGCCGGTCATGTTGCCAGGGGCGTGCACGATAACTACATCAGGAGGAATCCACGCATCGTGGAGGTTGCCTGTCGCCCGATTGAGCGGTTCTGTTTTGCTCGTTGAGGCAGTATCGGTGCTCACAAAAACCACAAGAATCCTCCTTATGTGTGGGTCCGTGGGTCTCTTTCTTCTTGGCGGCTGCAAACGGCAGAAACCTGCGGACGATGGCAGCAACAGCGATGTCAATAAGATGGCTAGCGGATTCCAGCTTGTGGATGGTGTGAGCGTGACCAACCTGGACGGGATTTCTGAAGGATACTCAGTCGCACAGACGGACGCAGGTTATTTCCATTTCGTTGCGAACGTCTCGGCGGAGCGTTTTCAGACGGTGCTGATGACCCTGGCAGCACTGGTGAATGAACCTGGTCATCTCATCATCGAGAAGGGCACCCATCGTGACGATGAGGAACGTCTGCGCAAGACCGAGGCTGATCCATTCCACTGTGACGTCTTTTACCTGGACAACATTTCCTTTGTGCG
Organism: Phycisphaerales bacterium; assembly: GCA_020353195.1. Taxonomy (GTDB): domain Bacteria; phylum Planctomycetota; class Phycisphaerae; order UBA1845; family UBA1845; genus JAFGJQ01. The sequence continues at coordinate 3,376,629 of CP070691.1, forward strand.
TTTTCGGAGCATATTCGACCGTTACTCTCGATTCTTCATTCACTGCGGTGGAACGAACTTTGGCTTCGGATCAGGAGAGGGCACTGACGAGGTATTCGTTGACAGGTATAAGATTGTCGTCATCTATGCCGATGATCCGCAGAAATACATCGAGGCTCTGGAGACACTCCGCATTCCGAAGCGGTCGGAACTCAAGACGGTGTGGTCCAATTTCACCGAAGCGACTCCTGGATCTACAAGCGTGATCACCGTTGAGGGCAAGACCATCCATGAGGTCGTTGAGGAGTTGAAGAAAGAGGGACTCTACTTCGCAGAGCGGCGTGAACAATGAGGCAGAGAATCTCCTGTTTTCACAGGAAGAACCGTGACTTTTTATCGACAGATGTAGGGACTAGGTGGTTTTTCAGACACGGCTGGAGGCGACAAGGGGATTGCTGGGGAGGGTGGGATAACCTGTGCCCGACCCGTCGTGGGACACGTAACGAGGCGAAGTAACCCGATGTGCGTGCTAAGAGCATACGGCGAGCGATTCGACGTTGACGAATTCATGAGGGACTCGAAGTTGTCCCCGTATCAAATCTATCACAAAGGGGAGCGTAGGTTTCCAAACAGCTCTCGAAACAAGACCTGCTTTGAGGTTTCGGGCTTGCAGATCGATGTCAGCAAACGGGAATGGGATGACCTTCCTGGGCAGATCGAGGATGCCATCGACTTCCTCCACAGATTCCACGACGAGCTTCAGCGATTGGTCAGCTTCGCAGGCGTCGAGGACGTGGGTCTGGATTTCCCACATGACCTACGAATCGGGCGTCCTGGTGTGGCAGTGCAGTGCGATTATCTGCCGTCGTCTTTGCTGCGAGAAGCGGGCAACCTTGGTATTGGAATTGAAGTGTCTCTCTATCCTGCGGGAGGCGAGACCGACGAACTGGGAGACCACGAGTCCTGAGGAAGAGACGAGCGAAGGGCGTTGTAGACCGACTGGCGGGCAAAGGGTCCTTCGTTTTCGGGAGGAAAAAGGTGTCAGGATTCTTTTTCAGGCGTTTCGCGTGGGGGGCGGCTTTCTGGCGACGCAACCGGCGGCGACTCTCTATCGCCTCGCGGGTGGTCTGACATGTCGGTGGCCAGCGCGAGGCCACTGGCAACACGCGTAAAAGAATCCTGACACCTTTTTTCGGAGAGCCCTGAAAATGCTGAAAACCGCCGGGGCATCCGTTGAGACTCAATCGACCGCAGAGGGACGTGGCGACGACTCAACGAAGCCGTAACTGCGCAAGCTCAAAGGGAAAGATCCCGTACAAAGAAGGGGGGAGTAGCGTTTTCTCCCACCCCACCGTAACCGAAGGCGGAAAACAACCGGGGCCTTCCATCTCTTACTCGTACCAGTTGTCAGGGGGGACTCTCCATGGAGGGTCGCAGGGGCGCGGTGCTGCGATTTCGATGGACATCAAGTGCTGCCGCAGTTGCGCCATGTCCGCATTATGCTGAAACTGGGCGAAGTCGCCGACAGTTTCCTCATACAATACGCAATGGTCCTTCAATCGAATACCCAGTCGCTCCGAAGCGGCGTCTACTATGAGGTAACCCCCCTCCAGCTCCAGAAGTCGCTCCTGAGTTGCGATGAATCCTAGCAGCTGTTGAAGTTGCTCCGCTGTCAGCTTCCCTTCCACGTAACTCTTGCCAATCGTGCCTTCCGATTCCACCCGGACGATCCGACCGTCCGACCAGACGCCTACAATTGGTCCACAGATCAACTCGGGAGAATAAGCCGGGTAGCGATGAAACATGACAAGTGGCACTTCGGGGTAACTCGGGTCCACTGCGAGTTTCCGGGCCTGCGATGCCGCCTTCTCTTTTGAGCAGAATGAAAGCAAGGCGCAACATGCGAAGCAGCAAAGCAGATACCGGCAGACCTCTTGCTTGGGTCTTCTTTTCGCCATGACATGAGCTCCAGGTGTAGCTTACTCGCGGCGCTTTCGGTTGTCCACGTCAGACCCACATGGTGTCGGCGGTTGGTCTCTTGGCACCCGAAAGGAGCCTCAGCAGGAACAAACATTTTCGTGTTCGTAAAGAAAACGTGATCGTCCATCGACACAGCCTCGGTTTTGATGGTTTTGGGACACAGAACTGGGGCTGGAATGGCATACCGTGCATTGCGAGAGTCAGCAGGCGGCATCATTGTGCAGGGGCGTTGCGGACCGACTGGCGGGCCATGCGAGGAAGAAGATTGTGAGGGTCATTTCTCCCGAGTCTCGCGTTCAGGGGCGTCGCTAGTGACGCTGCCAGTGGTGGCTGTTTGCCGCCTCGCGGGTGGTCTGACATGTCGGTGGGTGGCGCGACAGCGCCAGCGATCGGCGTAAAAGAATCCTGACACCTTTTTCCGGTGGCATCGACGAAACGACTGACCAGGGGTCATGGAGACGTGGAAGGGGCCGGACGAACTGCGTCGGTCTTGGTTTCGATTCCCTGAATCTCGACGCCGGGCTTGGGGAAACACAGCGCTCGGTCTTGCCCGTAGTCAGTCCCGGCCCAGGTCCCGTCGTCCGCCAGGGCTTCGCGTAGATCGTCAAAGACCAGAGGGAAGCGCGCCTGAAACTCCGGCTCGCTCAAGAACTCCGCCAAGACGTTGCCCACGGCGTCTTCGATGGTATAGCGATGCCCAGTGTATATCCTCACGCTGTGATCCCGTGCGCAAAGGCTCCCGAGCAGCAACGGCTTTTCAGTAGATTCCTCCGCCGCGTGCTCTCCATGTAGAGTGAGCTTCGCAGCAGATTGGCCAGGCGCCTTCCCTGTGTGCTTGACCTTCGCGGGACGGTCATTGCCTTCATCCACCTGCGCTAAGGGAGCGTCCTTCAATCCGCACGCACAGCCGCCCGCTATCAAGGCCGCAAACAACGCCAGTCCGACGCGCGTCATCGCCGATACCTCCAAAGCCCAAAGCTCGTATCCACTACATCACGATTATACCATGAAAATGTTCCTCGGGCGCAGGCACTGTCAGGGGGCCAGACTGCCTCAGAGTGGCGAGTAGGTGTCCGGATCATTCATCCGGGAGGTGAAGAAAGTGTCAGGATGGTTTTTCCGGGGTCCTGCGCGTGGGGGCCTCTCGCGCGATGCGGGCGGCCGTGACTGTCTGACGCCCCCTGGGTGGTCTGGCGCGTCGGTGAGCGGCGCGACAGCGCCGGCGGTTGGTGAAAAAGAATCCTGACACGTTTTTCGGCCCAAAACTATTTTTCCGGGACGCGAAGAAAGTGTCAGGATGATTCTCCTGGGGTCCTGCGCGTGGGGGCCTCTCGCGCGACGCGGGCGGCCGTGACTGTCAGCCGCCCCCTGGGGGGTCTGGCGCGTCGGTGAGCGGCGCGACAGCGCCGGCGGCCGGCGTGAAAGAATCCTGACACCTTTTTTCCGGGGGCTGGCGGGCTTGCGGCACGGCGGTACAATGCCGCGCGCGGAAGTCACAAGTCAGATTCACAGATGCAGTACGCGAGGACCGGACAATCCAGCAGGAGGCAATCCAATGAAAAAGTCACTTGTTGTCGTGATGGCCGCTGCGATCGGTGTGACGGCGTTCCTGAGTGGCAGGGCCGTCTCTGGTCAGCTCGAGGAGAAGCAGGAACCGAAGGAACCGAAGAAGGCCAAGATGCCGGAGATTCCCACGCCGCCGACGCAGCTCAAGGCCCTCACCGCGTTCGTCGGCGACTGGCGAAGCACGTTCGAGCACCTGCCGGCCATGTTCGGCGAGCCCGGCACCGGGACCGGCGAGTTCCACTGCGAATGGGTCCTGGACAACTGGTTCGTGATGGGCAAGGGAAGCTCCACCGGCTCGTTCGGGACGCACAAGTCCATGTGGATGGTGACGTACGATCCCAAGATGCAGACGTATCGGTCGTTCGCTTTCGACAACTACGGAACGTGCAGCACCGCCACGTTGACGCATGATCCCGAGACGAACACCTGGCTCCAGACCTCCGACGGTGTTGATTTCCAATCCGGCAAGCCGGCCGAGATTAAGAGCATGATGCGCTTTGTCGGCAAGGACAAGCTCGAGTGGGAGTGGCACCAGAAGGCCGAGGGCGAGACCGAGTTCACGCTGATGATGAAGGGCGTGGACACCCGCGTGCCCGCTACACCATAGTCCCGAAAAAAGGTGTCAGGTTTCTTTTTTCGGGGCCGGGATTGCGAGGCTCTCTCGCGGTGTGGCCGGCACAGGCTCGGGCGCGTCGCGGTCCGCATCCTCTGCGAACGCGACCGGCCGAATGACACGGCCCCTCGGCAGATGACAAACAGCCCCCGGCTGCGCTGCCCACTGCGGTCGAGGCATACGCCCACGTCAATCACCGCCGGCGGCGGTGGTGACAGGGCAGGCCTAAGACTTCTGTCACCCACGTTCTTGCAGGTCACGTTGCCAGGGGTGTGGACGACAGCTACATCAGGAGGAATCCACGCATCGTTGAGGTGGCTTGTCTGGCGATTGAGCGGTTCTATCTTTCTCGTTGAGGCAGTATCGGTGCTCACAAAAACCAGAAAAACCCTCCTTATGTGTGGCTTCGTGGGTTTCTTGCTTCTTGGCGGCTGCAAACGGCAGAAACCTGCGGACGATGGTAGCAATGGAGATGCCAATACGATGGCTATTGGATTCCGACTCGCAGATGGTGTCAGCGTGACCAACCTGGACGGGATTTCTGAAGGGTACTCAGTCAAACAGACGGACGCAGGTTCTTTCCATTTCGTTGCGAACGTCTCGGCGGAGCGGTTTCAGACGGTGCTGATGACTCTGGCAGCACTGGTGAATGAACCTGGTTTTCTCATCATCGAGAAGGGTACGCATCGTGACGATGAGGAACGTCTGCGCAAGACTGAGGCTGATCCATTCCACTGCGACGTGTTTTACCTGGACAACATTTCTTTTGTCCGGTTTCGGAGCATATTCGAACGTTACTCTCGATTCTTCATTCACTGCGGTGGGACCAACTTCGGTTTCGGATCAGGAGAGGGGACTGACGAGGTATTTGTTGACAGGTATAAGATCGTCGTCATCTATGCCGATGATCCGCAGAAATACATCGAAGCTCTGGAGAAACTCCGCATTCCGAAGCGGTCAGAACTCAAGACGGTGTGGTCCAATTTCACCGAAGAAACCCCTGGATCTACAAGCGTGATCACCGTTGACGGGAAGACCATCCGTGAGGTCGTTGAGGAATTGAAGAAAGAGGGACTCTACTTCGCAGAGCGGCGTGAAGAATGAGGCGAGAAAAAAGGTGTCAGGTACCTTTCCCAGGGGCCTACCGTGGGGCGCTGTCTCGCGACGGGTCGGGCGTGATCTGCCTTGCCGCGCGCCTGGATTGCCGGCGCAAGGGCGGTGCATGCCTCGATGGAGAGGACTCCCAAGCCGCCAGGGAGCGGGTATAAACTTGGCCCCTGGTCCTTGGAGGTGCACGGGTATGCGCCGGATCGGCATTCCACGCAGGCTCAGCGACCCGACGATGCTCGTGGGCATGCTGTGGGCATGGGTGATCGGCATTGTTGCCCTCTGCATTGTGGCCGACAGTACGCCAGGCATGCCTCCCAAACACGATTACCTGGACGAACCACCAACCATGCCCCTGGGGCAGGCGCTGTTCGGATCTTCTGCTTGCTGGGCGCTGTCTGTCGCTCCCTTCACGATTGGTGCAGGCATATACGGGTATATCAAGCTCGCCCGCCTCCGGCGCGCGGCGCGCTTGAAGTCCGAGCCGCGGCGCTGTCGGAGCTGTGGATACCTTCTGATCGGAATACCTCTTGATCGTTGCCCGGAATGTGCTACGCCACCGGACGCCGACGCGGAACGTCAGGCCGCGCTTGCCGACGAGTCGCGCAGAGAATGGGCACGCATTGCCCTGGCGTCTGTGTGTGTTATCGCGCCCCTCTGTCTGTCGGTCCAAATTCGACCTCCCGGGTCCTTTACTGCTCCTGTTGTTGCCGCATCCATCGTTTGGTGGTCCGTTCATCGACTTGCCCGCCGTTGCGTTCCGTGACGCCAGCTTGCCCCGCTGTTCGACAATATCGTGATGTCACGTTATGGCACTTGCTCAAGCGTTTGTGTCGTCTAGAAGAGTGTGGCACTGGTTTTTGCTGGGGGCGGCCCCGTCGCGGTGCGGCCGGCTGCGGTCGCTGCATGCCCACCCGTTCAATCACCTCCGCTGGCGATGCCCATAAAAGAATCCTGACACCTTTTTTCTGTCCAGTGTGATGATCACCTTACGGATCATATCCGCTCGCCGCATTCCGGGCACCTCGGTTCCGTGATGCCCCGCAGGATATAGCCGCACTCTCGGCAGCGGGTCTCGCGATCATGGGCCTTCGGGCCGTATCGGGCGGTCAGGAGACCGTAGACGCAGACCGCGATGATCAGCGGGACAATCGACCGAGTAATCGACAGACCGATCAAGAAGGACGTGTTCGGTGGCGCAACGAATGCCGTAAGGAACGCGTATGTGGCTACGGACAACGCAAGGCTGCCCGCGAATCCCACGATTACCGCAATCGCCGCTCGCCAGAACCAGTGCATCAGTCCGGGTCCTCTTAGTCTCCCGTATCCATCACCTGCGCCGCCGCTTGCATGGGCCCCGGTGCCGCCGCTTGCCGGACTTCTCCAGTGTCGTCCGGGATGCCGCAGACGTTGCTGCTGCAGTCGCGGCGCGCAGCCGGAACGACGTATCCGGTGTCTCGCATGCTCCGCGGCGCGACCCGGACGCCGGGCTTCATGCCGGGATCATAGCCCGGATGCCCGAATCGGTCAGCTACGCTGCCTTCCGGTGACCATCGGAGGATTGGGAAAGCAGGTGCCATACCGAACGGGCAACAAGGGAGCCATCGACAACGCGACGACGACAAGTGGCCGATGCTCCTCTTGCGAACGGAGATGCCATGTGATATGCTGATAGTGTCAATGGCCGGAAGGTGGCGAGAGCCGTGAGCCTTCCATCGAACACCCGTCACGGGCAGCAGGGAGAGGCGTTCCGCAGCGTACTCTCTCTTTTCTTTCTGCCGCAAGCCCGCGGCCCGACCAGCATTGGTTCCGAGGTCGTCGGCGACGTGATGGGGGCCAGCGCGGTCTTTCTAAACCCGGGGCGTCAGCCGGTCCGGGCTGGCCGGGTCGAGCCAATCGAGATGCGGCCGATCGTCGGCCGGCATGCAGTTCACAGGCCAATGATCGGTGCCGGGAGGGCAGTGCCGTATAGAGCACATCGTTGGTCTGGTTGGCCCTCGTCGGGCCGGCGGAGGTGACTCAGCGGCCGTTCTCACAGGACACCTCACATGACTCGCACCAGCAACCGCATTCACCGGGTGTGCGGCCACGGCGCGATGGTCGCGTTGCTTGCCGTGACGCCGTTTGCCCTGGGTGACGTGATCTATGAAACCGAAGACCCCTTCGGGGGTATCTTCGGTCTGTGGGGCGCCGATGTGTGCATTGACCAGTCGGTGGGGCTGCGCTTCACGCCGACAGCGGATTACAGGCTTGACCGGGTGAGCGTGTGGTTTATGAGCAACGACTTCACCGGCCAGACCCACCCTCTCGTGGAACTGACGCTGCGCACAGATGACGATAGCACTGCCGACGTCAGCGTTCCGAGCGACAAGGTCCTCGAGGCCTGGAGCTTCAACGTCTCGGCCGTCGGCTGGAATCCGGTGCTCGAGGTGGTGGATTCCGTGGCTCACCCTTTGCTGGAGGTCGGCGTGGACTACTGGATCGTGGCCGAGTCCCAGGCCCCCGGTGGAGACGACGGCGTCTGGAACTTCGCGTCGTCCGGCACCGGGTTCATGGCGTTCAGCCTTGGCTACGGTCAGCCGTGGCAGCCCGGCCACGAGGGCGCGGTGGCGTCGACGATCATTGAAGGCACACCGTTGTCGGCCGGCGACATCGACGGTGACGGTGACGTGGACCTTGACGACTTCGGTGAGTTCGCGGAGTGCATGGCCGGTCCGGACGTCGCCGTCCCGCCGGCCGGTTGTACGCAAGCGGAGTTCTCCAGGGCCGACATCGACACCGACAGCGATGTGGACCTCGGCGACTTCGCCGGGTTCCAGCAGGTGTTCACGGGCTAAGAAAAGGGCTAAGAAAAGGTGTCAGGATGATTTTTCCGGGTTCTTGCGCGGGAGTTTGCTCCAGCGATCTGGCCGGCACATGCTCGAAGCGTCGTGGTCCGCATCCTTCGCGGAGACGATCGCCCGCATGACACGGCCGTTCAGCAGATGACAAACGGTACGCCGCTCCGCCGACTGCGGTGATCGGGGCGTACCCTCGCGTCAACCACCGCCAGCGGCGATCGGCAAAAAAAGAAACCCGACACCTTTTCTCTCGGGATGGTCAATGGAACGACTCCATTGACTGGCGCAGCTTCTCGGTGTCGGCTGCGATGGCGTCGGCCAGTCCGGCGGCCTCGATCGTGTACACGCGCTCGGGCGTTACATACAAGGCTACGAGATATGCCAACCGGTTCTGCCCCTCGCCGATCTCAAACGTGAACAGCACGCCAATCAGGCCGCTGCGTGACCGGAGCTCCCGACGCCCGACGAGCTTCATGCCATCCACATCGACCTTCTGGTGCTCGACGGCCGCGGCCCAGAAATCCAAGTCGGCGGACCGATCCTCGTTTGCTCGCGATGACAAAGCGATGGCATTCCCCTGGGGCGAAACCGCCTTGAAATCGTAAGGCTTCGGGGCCTTCAGCTTGACATAGCCGTCAGGAGGCTCGAGGGTGGCGCAGCCGACCAGCCCGACCGGCAAGAGAAAACAACAGAGCACTCGGGTGCGGTTCATGTCGCGATCTCCTCAACGAGTTCGCAGAAGACGATAGGGATCGAGTTCGCGCAGCCAGTCGAACGGAAGACGGGTCGCCCGGATCAGGCCGGCGCTTCGGGCCACACGCTCAAACGTCACGGAGATGCTGCTGAAAGCTACGCGGTTCTTGATCAGCTCCAGCTTCGCCTCCAACCGCTCGATCTCCTCACCGAGGCGCTTCAGCTCCTTCTCCACCTCGAGAGCGGCTTTGACATCGTCGGCTTTGGTCAACAGGGCCTCCAACCGCGCGCGAACGGCCGTCGCGTTCCTCAGGCGCGCTTCGAGATCGACGTATTCCTCAGTGACATCGGTAGCTTCCATCTTGCGATGCACCACGTTGCCAAGCGATTCGACACGCTTCACCGCCTCTTGATAACGCGCAACCGGCACGCGGATCGTGATCGTGTCGCCATCGACGAGCTGGACGTAGCCCTCAAAGGAACCCGCGATCTGTTCCATGTCCTCCATGGCCTGATCGACCTCCTGTACCACGATCCTATAGCCCGAGCTGTAAACGACAATGCGCCGCTCCAAGGGCACGCTAGTCTGCTGTGCTGTCAGCGACGCAAGCAGCGGGCGAGCCTGAGCGGATTCACCCTCGCGCGCAGCGGCGGCCGAGTCGATCCCGTCCAGCGCGGGGACACGCGTCTCCATATGCTCCGCTTCGCCCTGCGCTAGTCCGATGGAGAAGCAGCCGGTCAACGCCGCCAATGTGCATGCGGCCGACAGAACGACCATTGCCGTGACAACGCGCTCATCTGTAGCTGGGAAGGCCACGGCCTGTCTCCTTGATGTGACAGAGGACTTGAAACAAGATCTCGCACGCACGCGAGCGCTGAGCGGTATGCTACATCAACGAGCCGCTCTGCCGCAAGGGGAGAGACAGTCCACGGCAAACACCGGCCGTTTGGCCGGTCTATCGTGTTGAACCTGCCCCGTTCTCACGAGGGTGCAAGTAACTGCAGCCAAATGGGGGATACGGTCAACCGTGTTCGGGACGCAACCCTGTTCGGGACGGAGGTTGCGCCCCGAAGTCACGGCGAAATTCCGGCGACCTGGGCGTGTCTTCACCCATCGATTCCGGTCAGCGAGAGAGAACGCCCCCGCTCGATCCGGGCGCGGAACGGAATTGCCCGGCCCCCTTTATTGTCTGCGTCGCGCCGGCTACACTCTCTGGCGGCGGCGGTCGGCGCTGCGGGCCGCTCCCTGACGGTCGCGGTTTGGATCGGGCATGCGTCGCGTGCTCCGCAGGCCGAACCGCGCCCGTAAGGAAGCAGCGCCTGGTCGGTGGGCAGGGCGGGATGGTCGGGCTCCCGCGTTGGGAGAAAGGGTTCACATGGCGAATTATCTGGTAACCGGCGGAGCGGGGTTCATCGGTTCTCACCTGGCGGTGCGGCTGGTCGAGATGGGTCATTCCGTCCGCGTGCTGGACAACTTCAGCACGGGCAAGCGGTCGAACCTGGATGCGCTGGTCGGCAGGATCGACCTGATCGAGGGTGATCTGCGAATCCCTGCGGATTGCCGACGCGCGTGCGACGACATCGAGATCGTGTTCCACCAGGCCGCCATCCCCTCAGTGCCCAAGTCCGTCGAGTTCCCACAGGACAGCCACGACGCCAATATCAACGGGACCTTCAACCTGCTCACGGCTGCCAAGGATCAACGGTGCCGCCGCGTGATCTACGCGGCCAGCAGCTCCGCCTACGGCGACACGCAAGTGTCACCCAAGCACGAGGACCTGCGCCCGGATCCGCTCAGCCCCTATGCCGCACAGAAACTCGCGGGCGAGGTTTACTGCAGGGCGTTCACCGAATGTTATGGCCTCCAGACACTCTCGCTGCGGTATTTCAACGTGTTCGGTCCGCGGCAGGACCCGGCCAGCCAGTACGCGGCGGCGATCCCGGCGTTCGTGACCGCGATCCTGGCCGATACGCCCCCCACGGTGTTCGGCGACGGCGAGCAGACGCGCGATTTCACCTATATCGAGAACGTCGTGCACGGGAACGTGCTGGCCGCCGGTGCGCCGCGGACCGACGGCCAGGTGGTGAACGTCGCCTGCGGCGAGAGCATCAGCGTCAACCGCGTCATCGCCCGGATCAACGAACTGCTGGACCGCAATGTTCGCCCGGTCCACGTGGATCCCCGCCCCGGCGACGTCAGGCATTCGACCGCGGACATTCGTCGGGCCGCCGCGCTGCTCGGCTTTGAGCCGCAGGTGGGTTTCGACGAGGGGCTGAGTCAGGCGATCGAGTATTACCGGTCGATTGCGGACTGAGGCGACGACGCGGAAACCTGTGGATCCTGCGTCTCGTTCTCCATTGCCGCGCGGATTTCCAGCGCCATCCTGGCCAACGGGGACCCTCGGTTGGCCCGGTGTATCCTGTCCGCCAACCGCAGGGCCTCGTCCCGTTCCCCAGCATACCACAGGGTCAGAACGCGTACCCCCGCGGTAGGTGCAGCAGCGCTCGTGTCCGAGGCGATGGCCAGGCTCCGCAAAATGGAATCCAGCTTCTCATTCGACCAGGGCTCGATCGCAGGGACTTGGTATTCACCCGATTCGACGTCGGGTGTCTGGGCCGGGACTGTAACCAGCGATCGAAGGTCCACGTCGCACTGAAAGACGTTGGGTGGCGACTCTTCTGCGACGCCGGGCAGCGACGACACCCGCCGCGTCTGGTCCGCCAGCAGTCGGTCCGCGATGGCCATCGCGGTCTGATATTGACCGGACGCGGCGTGGCAGAACATCAACCCAAGCGTCGCTTCGACTTCGTTGCCGCGTTGGGTTGAGGCGCTCTGGAAGCAACTGCTCGCCTCCTGATACCGCCCCTGAGAGAAATACGTCCAGCCGTCTTCGAGCCGTTTGCGGTATTCGGCGGCCAGGCGAGCTTCCATCATCTCTGCGAAGGACCGCTGCGGGGCGGTGGGGTGCAGTCGTTGCTCAATCAGGTCGGGCATGTTGCGCAGCGTGTCATTGGTCAGCGCGTCGCGAATGCGCCCCCCTCGTGTTCCTCGCCGCACCGGTGCAAGAAACGCGTTCTCATGCAGCAGCACGCGAGGGGCCTGCAACGCCATGTACGGCGCACCGGGCACATAGCCGGTTCCGAACTGGGCGCTCTGTGCTCGACGCCACGTGTGACGCCCGGTGTAGTCCCGGACGAAGGGCTGTGGCCTCGCCGCAAGGCTGAAATCCAGGGGATTGGCAAACGAGTCGTAGACCCCCACCTGCCGTGGCCGAAACGTCTGGAGCGAAGGTGCTTGAAAGCGTCCGACGGGGGCGGAGCCGAAGCGGGACACATTCGGGTCAACGTAGTTGCCAGGCGCGACGCCGCCTCCCGCCCTCGAACTGAGGCCCTCGCGGTAGAGTCGCCCGCCGGTGCTGACGGACGTCTGACCGACCGTGGCGCCGCTGTCGAGCGTGCCGGATCCACGCTGTGCCCGAGCCTGGGCGTAACTATATTCAGAGAATGAAGTTACGACAAACGCCGTCAGGACGAAGATCGCCAGCCCACCCCTACAGTTCCACTTCATTGTGCGGCACTCCATCTCTCCCACGCGGTTGTCAGAACCGCTATCCTTACTCTAGCTTATACATCGGCTTGCCGCAAAGTCCACCTGATCCCCAACCCGCCAGTACTCTCCGCCCCCGCAAACCCCAATGGCAGCGACGGCGGAGCACCATCAGGCAGGCCGGTCGTCGGCAGCCCGGATGACCGCCCTCGTCCGGTCCGACGGGGCCGGTCACCGCTCTGAGAGTATCTACGCACTGGCGAGCAAAAGGATCATGCCGCCGACGTAAAACAAGGCGATTAGCACGGAATCGGGGCCTAAACGCAGCAGGCGGCGTTTCGAGGCGTAGGTCAGACCGCCCACCGCCACCGCGGTCAGGAGAATCGGCAGCAGGCCGGCCACGATGTTCCGGTCGGCGTGGAAGTACTCCCCTGCCATCAGCAGGGTGTCTCCGCGGATCAGCGACGCGACCTTGCACATGGGGATGACGAAGATGTTGAACATGTTGCTGCCGAAAATGTTCCCCAGAGCCAGGTCCATCTGTCCCATGCGCACCGCCGACAGCCCCGTTACGATCTCGGGCAGCGAGCTGGCCACCGCCAGGAAACAGGCCCCCACAAACGTCGCACCCAGAGGCCGCCCGATCCACCCGATCGGGTGGCTCGAGAGCACGTCGCCGGTCTGAGCCAGCCACCAGGCGGCGACGGCCAGTGCCAACGAGAGCCACACGATCTTCGTCACAAGGTGCGGCGTGCGAGGAGCCAGATCGAGCGGGCGAACGGCCGTGTAAATCTCCGCGCGCTCCAGGTGATACGTGGCTCGGATCGAGTTGACGTAGGCGGCCGCAATCAACGCGCAGACACCGATCTCGCACGCCTGGGCGACGTGGGGCCTGGAATGGAACTTCTGGGTCAAGGTGATGCCGGTCAAGGCCAGGGCGATCATGAAGATGCCCCCGCTGCTGGTCAGCGTGTGGGCCGATTTCCGCCCGCCGAGAATCGACCCGCCGCCGACCGCGATGTTGAACCAGACGATCAGCGTGATGTTGAAACTGCAGCTTCCAAACAGCGTCGCGAAGGCCAGGTCCGGGCTGCCGATGGCCACCGAGGTGCAGCAGGTCACCACCTCGGGCAAGCTGGTGACCGTGGCCAGAAGCAGCATGCCCACCCAGGCCCGGCCGAGTTGACGCTCGTCAGCCAGGCGGTCGGCCAGCCGGGTCAGACGGGCGCCGGCCAACACCACGATCAAGCCGGCAGACAATAGCTCGACCCACAGGGCCCAGGTGGGCAGGGTCTCACCGAAATAGAGCTTGGAAATCACCGTGGCTAATCCGCGCGCAAACAGAGAACGGCGCCCCGGACGAAGCGGCTGATTATATCGGGGGGACGGTCTGCGGCAATTCCAAACCCCGTCTGAATCTATACCCGCGGTCGGCCTTTACGTTGTGGGTGCCGAGAGAACCGGCGGATCGTGGAGTTCACCCCGCGGTGAAGAAGCGATGATCAGTGCCGCCGGGGCCGATGCGCGCGCGTACCTTGGCCAGGCAGTGGGGGCAACGGCCTTCATACGCGGTGCCTGCTTGGTTGCGATAGAGCCGGGCGTAAGCGTTGCAGCATTCGAACAGAACGCCGATCCAGCGGCGCCTCGGGGAGTGCGGGGTGGCCCCCTCCTCCTCACCCTCATCGCGAAGGCGGACTCCGTCAATATAGTAATCGGGGGTCTCGCTCATCGGTTCTGTTAGGCAATATCGGATGAGTTGCCGGGCGGAGTTGAACGTACGGCGCCGGGATCCGGGTCGGCTTATCGGCCTGCGGCCGACAGCGCAACGTGCTTGCCCACATTGGGACGGTCGGGCACAATCAGGCGGCTCGAGTTTCGTGTACGCCGGCCGCGAACCGCGCCCGCGGGGCGCCCGGTCCGGTTCGGCGTCCGCGCGGACCTCTTTCGGCGGCCGATCATGACCACTACCGTCGTACAGCGAATCACCGTCTTCCCAATGGCAATTCCACTGCGTCGCAAGGTGTCGCATGCCGCCTCGCAGCGTACGGTGGCGGACCCGGTGGCGGTGAGCATCGAGCTGCAAACCGGGGTCGTGGGGTATGGTGAAACCGTGCCCCGCCCGTACGTGACCGGCGAGACGGTGCAATCGGTGGTGGCCGCCATCCGCTCTGCGCTGATGCAACGCGTCCTCGAGCTGCGTCCCGCGTCCTTCGCCGAGGCGCTGGAGGCCATTGACGCTTTGCCGTTTGAGGCGGACGACGGTACGCCGTTTCCGGCGGCGCGGGCCGGCGTCGAGTTGGCGCTTCTGGACGCTTACGCCCGGGCGTTCGGCAGACCCGTCAACGGGCTCGTCGGATGGGCGGGTCTAGCCGGCTTCGGCACGCCGGGGAGCAGGCCCCGTGTTCGCTACAGCGGTGTGCTGACCCAGAGCACGCCGGCGTCGCTGAGGAAAACGCTTCGGCTTCTCTGGTGGTACGGCCTGCGCCATTTCAAGCTGAAGGTGGGCGACCCCGGTGACGGCGAGCGGCTGGCATGGGCCTATCGGTATCTGCGCCGCGGGATTGAGCGTGGGACGGCTTCATTGCGGGTTGACGTCAACGGGGCGTGGACCAAGGACGAGGCCATCGACCGGCTGGCCGACTGGCGCGGGATTCCTCTGGCCGCTGTCGAGCAGCCGCTGGCCAAGGGTCGTGAAGGCGAACTGCCCGTCCTGAAGGACCTGATCGACCTGAGGCTGATCCACGACGAATCGCTGGTCACGATGGACGACGCCGTGCGGTTGCGGGAGTCCGGCGTGGCCGACGGGTTCAACATTCGGATCAGCAAGTGCGGCGGCCTGCTGCCGGCGTTGAAGTTGGCCGCCTTCGCCCGCCGCCACGGAATCCTCGTGCAACTGGGTTGCATGGTGGGCGAGACGAGTATCCTGTCGGCGTCGGGATTGCGGTTCCTGGAGATGACACCAGGGGTGACGTTCGCCGAGGGCTGCTTCGGTTCGTTTCTGCTCAGTGCCGACGTCGTGGCACAGCCGTTGCGGTTTGGCTGCGGCGGGCGTCTGCCTCGGCTCGGGACGGCGGGCCTGGGAGTGGACGTGGACGCGAACAAGCTGACAGCCCTGTGCCCTGACCGCCCGATTGTCATCGAGCTGTAGACGCGCCGGTCCGGACGCGATAGCAGGCGGCGCGGACGGGGAAATCAAGCGACTGGCACATTACCGCAGCATCGGCGCCCCAATACAAATGTCGTGCTCTTCGCGAGAAGACCGGGCTTGGCCGCGCGCGGCACACGTGCAGGGATGGCCGTCCGGAGGGCGCCCCGTCCCGCCGGCGGGCGCGACGACCGCGCGGCGGGTTTGACCGGAGTATCGGGCAGTGGTAGGCTCGGTTTGTTGGCAACCGTCCGGCCGCACGGGAGAAGATCGGCCTGCGGTACGCGGCAAGGGAACACCCCGTGGACGACGCGTTCAGGAAGATGGCGGACCAGTTCGGGTCCATGATCGACGACATGCTGGGCGGTAAATCGTTCCGCTCGTCGGCCCCGGACTCGTGGGATCCCGCGCTGAACGTGTATGAACTGGACGACCGTTACGTCGTGTGCGTTGAACTGGCCGGCATGGACTGCGAAAAGATCGACGTCTACGTCGAGGAGCGTGTGCTGCACATTCGCGGCGCACGCGCCAAGCCCGCCGTACCCGACGCCTCGGGCCCGGTCAGCGTTCACCTGATGGAAATCGATTCGGGCAGGTTCCATCGCAAGGTGCCGATCGCTTCCGACGTGCGCGTTGCCGGAGTCCACGCAGTCTATCGGAAGGGATACGTGTGGATCGATCTTCCCCGCGAACCGAAAATATCCGCCGGCTGAACCGAGATCGCTGACAAAGCGATGACAAAGCAAGACCCCAACCGTGACAGCTTGATCGGCGCTGTCGATCTCGAAGACGATTCGGTCGAAGAGGTGCCTGTCGCGCCTGAGAAGGGCGGACGCGACCCGGCGCCTGATCCTCAGTCCATCGAGATTCCCGAAGTGCTGCCCGTCCTGCCGCTGCGCGATGCTGTGGCGTTCCCGGGCACGATCATGCCGCTGAGCGTCTCCCGGGAGAAATCCAAACGGTTGCTCGATCTGGCCCTGTCGGGGGACCGGTTGATCTGTGCCGTCGCCCAGCGCGTGCCGGAAAAGGAAGATCCGAAGCTTGACGACCTGTACCGTATCGGTACGGCGTGTCTGATCCTCAAGATGTACAAGCTTCCAGACGGGACGGAGGCTATCGTCGTTCACGGCATCGTGCGTGTGGGAATCGAGCGGCTCACGTCGGAGCAGCCGCATCTGGAAGCGCGCGTGCATCCCCGACACGATTCGGAGGAGGTGACGACGGAGCTGGAAGCACTGATGCACAACGCCCGTCACGCCGCCCACCGCATTCTCGAGCTTTCGCCCAACGTGCCTCAGGAAGCCCGGGTGGTGCTCGACAGCATCCGCACTCCGGGAGGTCTGGCGGACTTCCTCGCCGCCAACCTCTCCCTGAGCCTGGCCCATAAGCAGGAGGTTCTCGAAACGCTCGACGTGTCCGCCCGGCTTCGCAAGACCCACGCCACCATGGAAGGGCAGCTCGACGTGCTCGAACTGTCGCGGAAGATCCAGACCCAGGTGCGGTCGCAACTGGATACCGCCCAGCGCGAGCACTATCTGCGCGAGCAACTCAAAGCCATCCAGAAAGAGCTGGGCCACGAGGACGCGCGGAGTTCGGAAATCGAGCGCCTGCACGCCAAGGTCAAGGAGGCCTCGATGCCCGACGGCGCCGAAGCGGAGGCGCAACGCGAAATGGACCGGATGGCCAACATCCACCCGTCGTCGCCGGAATACTCCGTCGCCCTCGACTACGTCACTTGGCTGTGCTCGCTGCCCTGGGCGGTCGCCACGAAAGACCGCCTGGACATCCGGCGGGCGGAGAGGATTCTCAACCAGGACCACTTCGGGCTGGAGAAAGTCAAGAAGCGCATCCTCGAGTTCCTGGCCGTACGCAAGCTCAAACCCGATGGGCGCGGACCGATCCTGTGCTTTGCCGGGCCCCCCGGCGTCGGAAAGACATCGCTGGGCAAGAGTATCGCCCGGGCGCTCGGGCGCAAGTTCATCCGAATGTCACTCGGCGGCGTGCGGGACGAAGCCGAGATCCGCGGGCATCGCCGCACCTACATCGGGTCGATGCCCGGGCGCGTCGTTCGGGAGATTCGAAAGGCCGAATCCAACAACCCGGTGTTCATGCTCGACGAGGTGGACAAGCTGGGAAGCGATTTCCGCGGCGATCCCGCTTCGGCGCTTCTGGAGGTGCTCGATCCCCAGCAGAACCACACATTCACCGATCATTACCTCGACGTGGCGTTTGATCTGTCGAACGTCCTGTTCATCGCCACCGCAAACTACATGGACCCGATCCCCAAGCCCCTGCTCGACCGGATGGAGGTCATCCACATCTCCGGCTACACACTGCGCGAGAAGCTCGAAATCGCCCGGAACTACCTGGTCCCCAGGCAACTCGAGGAAAACGGCTTGAAGCCCAAACAGGTTGTCTTCGACTCAGAGGTGCTGACGAGGCTCGTCACCGGGTACACGCGCGAGGCGGGCGTGCGGAATCTCGAACGACAGATCGGTGCCGTGTGCCGGGCGCGGGCGGCCGCATTCGTTCGCGGGAGCAAGGGCGCAACCAAGGTGACCGTCGAAAGCGTCGAAGCCGACCTGGGGCCGCCCCTCGTCGAACCGCAAGTGGCCGCGTCGGTGGCCACCTCCGGCGTAGCTACCGGGCTGGCCTATACGCCCACCGGCGGTGACATCCTGTTCGTCGAAGCCAGCCTCATGCCGGGCAATGCCAATCTTAACCTCACCGGGCAGCTGGGTGACGTGATGCGCGAAAGCGCGCAGGCCGCCTTCTCCATCGTCCGCAGCCGGGCCCGGGAACTGGGGATCGATCCGGCCGACGTGCTGCGGCACGACTACCACGTGCACGTGCCCGCCGGCGCGATTCCGAAAGACGGCCCGTCCGCCGGGTGTGCCATGCTGGCTGCCCTCGTGTCGCTGCTGACCAAGCGATGCATCGATCCCCAGACCGGAATCACCGGAGAGATCACCCTGCGGGGACGCGTCATGCCGGTCGGCGGAATCAAGGAGAAGGTGCTGGCGGCGCACCGGTCCGGGCTGCGGCGCGTGATCCTGCCGGACCTCAACAAGCGCGACCTGCACGAGATTCCGCAGGACATCCGCGACCAGCTCGATTTCGTATTCGCCCGGACGACCGACGACGTATTGGCCCACGCCTTTGCACCGGACGAGTCCAAACCGGCCAAGAAGAAGAAAATCGCAAGCACATCGACCGTGAAACGGGCTTCTCGCAAGCGCAAACCCTCGACCGCCGGCCGCTCGCCGAAGAAAAAAGCGCACCGAAAGCGCATCGCGGCCGGTTCATCGCGGTAGGCGGTCCGCCCCGCACGTTCGCGGCACGATGATCGGGCGCCGGTCGCGGGCCCGTAGACCGCTGTCGAGGGCTGCCTCCCGCCTTCGCACCCCTGCCGAGGCTGTGGGCCAAAGCGCCGTTGTGATACAATGCACGGTGGACAGGAGACGCCAATGGGGTCGGCGGAGGAGTCGTCATCCTATCACCAGATTTCCGCGTTGATCGAGCGGCTGAGGACTGCTATGCCCGATGAAGATGCACGCCTGCGGGAGGAACTGGTCGCGCTTATCGAGTCCGGCCGCCACCTGTTGATCGGCGCCAAAGCGTTGATCCGATACACACGCCCGCGCTTCACGGAGGATACCGACTACGCCGTCGGATTACAGATGTTCCGCCGGGTGCGGAAATGGTTCCGGGACCATGAGCACTGTGTATCGTATGACGACGCGGGGGAAGCGATTCGATCGAAGTCGCTGGCCGTTGACGTCATCAACGCGCACAACAATCCCGTGCTGCTGCACGTGCTGCAATCCGAGACCGGCTTGCCCTCCGCCGAGGGCTTGGCCGCGTATAAGTACGTAGCCATGACCAGCCCGACGCGAGCCAGGGCGGAGCGCATTCAGGATTTCGCCGACTTCTCCAAGCTTGCCCTGCTCGGTGATTTCGACGCCGCGAGGTTTCTCGGGTATATGGTCGGCCCCTACGAAGAACAGCGGAGCGAGATCGAACAACTCATCGACGACATCAAAGCCGGCAGGCCGGTCCGGTTCTAGGCGATCCGCAGCGCAGAGGCAGTGCAACGGCCGCCCGGCCGCCCTACAACTTCCGCGCTACCTCCTCCGCCACCTCCAGCGTCGTGTTGTTCAGGCCGACGTCGTACGTGCCGACCTTGTGCTCGGCAATGACGGCGGCGATCGCGGATTCGAGCCGATTCGCCGACTCGGCTTCACCAAGCCAATCGAGCATGAGCTTGCACGTAAGGAGCATGGCCATCGGGTTGACCTTGTACTGCCCGGCGTATTTCGGAGCGGACCCGTGCGTCGGCTCGAACACCGCGTAGTTGTCACCGATGTTGGCGGCGCTGGCGAACCCTAGGCCGCCGACCAGGGCGGCGCTTAAGTCCGAGAGGATGTCGCCGAACATGTTCTCCGCCACCAGCACGTCGTAATCCTGCGGGTTCTTGATCAGCCACATGCACTGGGCGTCGATGTTCGTCTCCCACAGCGGGATGTCGGCGTAACTGCCGGCCACCTCCCGGGCCGTCCGCACCATCAGCCCACCCGTTTCGCGAAGCACGTTCGGCTTGTCGACGACGGTGACGCTTCTCCGCTTGTGCTTCCGGGCGTACTCGAACGCCTGAGTGACGATCGACCGGCAACCGGCGCGTGACATGACCCGGGTCGACATCGCCAGATTGTCCAGCCCGTGCTTCTCGAAGGACTTCATCTTCGGGTGTGCGCACAGCGCGTCGAACACCGTCTGCGGCACCGGATGAAACTCCACGCCGGCGTACAGCCCCTCGGTATTCTCGCGGAAGATCACCAGGTCGATCCCCTCGCGATAGTTGAGAGGATTCCCCGGATAGGCCTTGCACGGCCGGAGATTCGTGTGCAGGTGCAGCACCTGCCGCATCTTCACGATCGGGCTGAAGTAGACGTAGCCCTTGTCGGCCAGCGACGGGTCCAGCTCGCGCGCCGCTTCCTCCTTGGGTTTCGAGGTTATCGCCCCGAACAGGGCGCAACACGTCCCCGTCATCATCTCCAACGTCCGCTCCGGAAGAGCGTTCCCCTCTGACCGCCAGAACTCCCACCCGATGTCACCGTGAATGTACTGGGCATCGAGCTTCAGCGCGTCCAGCACGAGCCGGGCGGCTTCCATCACGTCATGGCCGACCCCGTCGCCGGGCAGCCACGCGATCCCGTACGTCGCCATCGCCATCTGTCTCCACAGCCAACACTGCTCACGATCCCAGGCCGCGGGGGCGCCGGTCCGGACGTCGCCGCGGCGGGAATGCCTGCCCGCGCCTCCTCTGCGGAATCGCGGAGCCGAAGTGTAGAGAGTTTCTTACCACGCGTCGAGGGCCCGCGCGGGCGACCGCCCGGGCTCCGGCAGCGCGGTGAGCTCCGAATGGGCGCCGCGTCTCTCCACCGACCGCAAAACCCGCCGCAGGGGCCGGTGGCCTCGAAAGCACCGTTATGATAGAATTCGGCTCGTGTTCGGGCCTCGGTGTCTGAGCCCCGACGCTGCGTGCGATGTCGGCGACCTTGATCCTTGAATGGGATATCCGTTGGACTTACTTGGGAACGTGACAGAGATGAAGAGGACGGTGTTGTGCTTCGTGATCGCCGCACTCCCGGCAGCGACGGCGGCCTCGGCGGTCCAGACGTGGTACGTGAACCTGTCGTTCGAAGAAGCGCTGAAGAAGGCCGAAGTGGAAAAGAAGCTGGTTGCCGTCGACTTCTACGCCGACTGGTGCGCCCCGTGCAAGATCATGGACGCCACCACGTTGCAGGACCCGAAGGTCGTCGAGTGGTTCCGTACGCATACGATCGGCCTGAAGGTGGACGCTGAACGAGATGTGGCCCTGGCGGCCCGGTATGGCGTCGACTCGTTTCCCACGTTCGTGTTCCTCAAGCCCGACGGCACGGAGTTCGATCGCCTGCTCGGGTACCTGACCCCCGAGCAGATACTCCCCGAGTTCGCCGGCATCCAGGAGGGTAAGGACGCCGTCGCCCGGGCGAAGGACGCGCTGCAAAAGGGTGATCCGACCGACCCCGTGCTCCGCGCGAAGCTGGCGTCCGCCTATGCGACCAAGGGCAAGTACGAGCAAGCGGCGGCGGAATACCTCTGGTGCCTCGATGAGGGGTTTCGAAAGCACCCGGAATTGGGCGATCTCAGAGGGTACGTTCTCACGGAGCTGATGATCCTCAGCCAGCGGTACCCGAAGGTCATTGGCGAGCTTGCCGCCCGGCGCAGCGCGCTGCGCAAGAAGCTCTTCGAGGGCGAAGCGGACGAAGATGACGTGTTCAACTTCGCGGCCTTCAATGAAGTTTCCGGTGAACCGCAGGCGACTGTCAATGTCTACGACGAGCTGCGAGTCAACGGGAAGATCCCCGCGCGAATCAAGCAGGCGCTGGTGCGCGCCGTCCTTGTGCAGCTTCTGCAAGCCCGGCGTTATTCGAACATCGCTGCGGACATGGACGTCATGGCCGCCGTCGATGCGGAGTTCGCCGCGGCCAAGCAGGCCCCGCCCGGCGATGAGCAGGTACAACTCATGCTCATCAGCGTCATCTCATCCTATTACCAGATTCTCGTTGCACTGAATCGCAGTGACGACGCGGACAGCGTCGCAAAGCGGCTGATCAAGTTCGCCGATCGACCGGAGACCTACCACTTGCTGGCGTGGAACGGGTATCTGACCGGCAAGCCCGTACAGGCGAACCTCGACCAGGCCCGAAAGGCCGACGAGCTCACCGACAAGAAGAACATCGGCGTCATCGACACGCTGGCCCGCATCCTGCACGCCATGGGGAAAAAGGACGAGGCCGTTGCGGTGGCGGAAAGAGGCCTGAAGAACGCCGCCGACTTCCGAGAACAGATGTTCATGCAGCAGTGCCTCTTCGACATCAGACGGTGACCGCCGCACCTCTCCCGGCAGGCAGGATCCCTCGGGCACTCCCCGGGCGGAAGCCGGTAAGATCCCACGAATGTCCGGCGACACGAGGCGCCCGGTGCGCCTGAGCCACCCCGGGCGGGCGCAGGGTCGGGATACGTGCCGGACCGGGATGCCTTGCCTGTCATTCCCTCCCCGCACCTGCAGGGTATAATAAGCTGGCGAGCGAAGCGGGCGGAGGCGGTCGCTCACCCGTACACCGGGTGGGAGGAAAGTCCGAACTGGGCAGGGCACGGTGGTTGGTAACGCCAACCCGGCGCGAGCCGAGGGAAAGTGCCACAGAAACGACACCGCCTACGTCGGAAACGCTGAAACGTCGAAACGTCAAGACGCTCAGATGGATAGTCCTGGGCTTCTGGCCGGGGCCGCCGTTTCAGCGTTTGAGCGTTTCTGCGTTTCAGCGTTTCCGGCCGGTAAGGGTGAAATGGTGCGGTAAGAGCGCACCGCGCAGCCGGTGACGGTTGCGGCAGGGCAAACCCCACCGCCAGCAAGCCCAAGCAGCGGCGAGAGGCGGCCCGCCTCGCCGGACCGCTTCGGCGGTCGTAGAAGCCGCGGGTAGGGTGCTCGAGCCGGCAGGCGACTGCCGGCCTAGATGAATGGCCGCCCGCCGCCGGGTGACCGGTGCCATGGCCCACGCTTGCGTGGCCATGCCCTCGCCGCCTGGCGGCGAACAGAATTCGGCTTACTCACCCGCTTCGCTCGCCTTGCCTGATTCCACGACGAGTCGAACGTCGTCTTGAAGGTTCGTTCCGTACAGGCGGTGCACGAGTTCGCGGAACTCGTCGGGAAGAGGACGGCCCCGATCAGCCGCCGAGCCGCCGGGATCGCCGTCGGCGTTGGCCCGCGCTTTGCACCGCAGTTCGCTCGCCTGCGTCTCGGCCCGGCGCTGTTCGGCCACGATCTTGGACAGCACGGCCAGGTCGTCGAGCGACAGCGCGCTGTCCCGGCCGTCGAGCACGTCGAACACCCGCCCGAGCAACGCCAGATACACGCCGCGGCCCCATCGCACCGGGTCGTCGTTCGCCAGTGCCTCGGCTATCGCGGATAGCGCCCGGCCCGTATGCGCGATCCGTTTGCGAAACGCGGCGGTCTCTGGGGCCGATTCATCCGGAAACGTCTTTGTCTCCCCGGCGGGGGGCGCAGCGTTGTTCGTCAGATTGCGGGCGTAGTGGGTGAACTGGCTGCGGGAGACGTTGTACGCGCCGGCTAAGTCGAAGCGGTCGTACAGGTCGGCGATCGTGTCGCCCGACGGGTTCGATTGACTGCGGATTGCGGCGTCGATCTGCCGCAGGACCGACGAGGGGACCGCCCGGGCAACCGGGTGGCGTCGTTTCCGGCTTGGTGATGAAGTGGCGGACGTCATTGGTCCAGGGCCGGGTCCTTGATGCAGTGGTCTGCCAGCTCGACTCCGGCCGGTGTCAGCCGGAACCAGCGCAGCCGCCACGGTGTCAGTCGATCGTCCGTCTCGGTATCGGCGACGACTCGCTGGAGATAGCCCTTCTCGCAGAGGTACGCCAAATCGCGCTTGACCTGGTCCCATTCGAGCGTGGGGAACAGGCACAGCAGGCTGCGGAGCAGCGCGTCGGCCTGGAGGGCGGCCGGATAGATCAGCTTGAGGGCGACCAGCATTTCGTTGCGCACCCGTTTGATCTGCCAGCTCGATCGGCTGTTTGCCATTACGTCGTTCCTGTATCCGGCGGCGCGGCGGGCCCTTCGATCTCGGCGCCACCGTCGGGCTCCCGCGGCAGCTCTCGGTCATGCAGCGCGATCACGGCCCGTGCGGCGGCATCGACGCGCCGGGCGAGAGTGTGCGTGTGCTCGGTTTCGGTTTCGAGCCGGACGATCGCCTCGGACAACCGTTCGATGTGCCGCCGGGCGGCCATCGATTCACGAAGCCACTCTTCTTTTGTGGCATGGTCGCGCTCAAACTGCCCCAGTGTGCGCCGCAGCCGGTCCACGGCGGATTCCAGGGCGGCCAGACGATGCGCCACTTCGTTTCGGCCCGCCGACTGGGCTTCACGGATGGTGCGCAGGTGGATGGCCACGATCGCGACGGGGACCGCCACCAGTGGCGTAAGCACCGCCAGCACGCCTGCCGCGTTATCCCACCACTTGTCCAGAGCCCCCATCATGCGGTCACACGCGATTCCGCGCTCGTGATCAGCGCGCGGTCATGGCCGTCACGATCGTCGACAGTAACTGCAGCAGGCGGTTGGCCGTGTCCACGCGGATAAACCCGTCGACAAGATCCTGGCGGAACTGCCTCACGTCGGGGTGGTCTTTCAGTGAGCGGACCTCCGTCATCCGCGGTGCCGAGGCGAGCGCTTTGTCGATCGCGTCGCCGGGCGTCGAATCGGATTGACCGCGCCGGGCCAGAAGATCGATCAGTCGGTCCAGTGAATCAGTCGCCGTTGGCATGGTTCTCCTCGTCGGGCGTCCGGGCGTTTGCATGTGTCAAGCGGGCGTCGATGACGTCACGCAAGTATCTGCGAGCTTCGTCCGAGAGCGTCATGCTCTCGACGGCCAGGCGGCGAAGGCCGCTGGTGATCTCGGTCAGCACCGACAGGTTGTCGCCCGTTGCCACGTAGCGCCGCCATTCCGTGTCGCGGTCCTGCCGCACGTGGCGCATCGCCTGATGAAAATCGGCCACGTGTGCGTCAGTGGCCTTCTCATCCTGGTGATCACGGCGGATCCGCTCGACCAGCGCCCGGACCACCGCGTCCTCCCGGCGGTCGTCTGCAGCGGTTACCTCCCGGTGGTATTCCTCCATTGCCACCGCGACGCTTGCCGCCACCTGTTCGATGGCCGTGGCGGCCGACAACTCGACGCGGGCGTCGCCGCCGCACCCGGCCGCCGCCAGCAGCAGAAGGCAAGCGGCGGATACGGCGTGGCGGCTTGGCGGCCCGTCCAGCGCGCGTTGCACGAGCGTGATAGCCGTCGGGTGTACGGTGCTGCACCGGTGGTTCTGTCGTTGGATGGTCAACGGATTCCTCGTGCCGATCGGATGCTCTCCTTGTGCCGTCGGGAACGTCCCGGCGGCGATGTCGTCACTACCGTAACTGGCCGCGCGATCGCTGTTGGGGGTCGCGCTTGTGATCATCCTGTCGTCCCGGCGTGGGCGTCATGCTGTAACTCGTTGAACAGCATTCGCCGGCGCTTTCCGACGGCGTTTCCTGCTGCGTGAACGCGGGATTTGCGGTATAATTGGAGAGGCGGCTTATCGGCTCGCCAGGGGCTCTTGGTGATGGCGCAGGGGGCGGAGAATCGTGGCTGGAAACCGGTTCGAGTGTAGACGGCAGATGCTGTGCGTGATTCCAACGCCCGATAATCACGCCCATCCCATAGTCGTGGCCGCGACCGACGCCGGGATGGATGTGGAAACCGTGGGGGATGTGTACGACGCCATGGTCTGGCTGGGCAGCGGCGAGGTGGACGTCGACGTGGTTGTGGTCGACGTGGCGGGGTTGGACTCGTCAGAGATGGAGTTCTTCGACCTGGCCGCCCGTTACCACTGGGGGACCCCGGTGTACGTATTCGGTGGCGGCTCCGCCGGCGTCGGATCGGCCAAGATCGACGCCGCGTTGCTTCGCGGGGCCCGGGCGGCGGTGGATCCTGCTCGCCTGGCCAACCTGTTGTCAGACGTCCCGACGCGCCGGGGCGAGCGCGCCGGCCCGCCCGGACCGAAGGACACACGCGCCGGCGATGGGATTGCCCGGGGCGACGGTGCGATCGACGTGGAGTTGGAGCGTCGGTTGGCTGCCCTGGGACCTGCCGAGGACACGAAGGCGCCGGCCGGACCGCCGGAGCATGCAGAGACTCAAGGCGACTCGCCTGTTGGTGCGGACGGTGCGCCGGCGGATCGGACTGAAGGTGGCGCTGACGGCACCGGTGTGCACGCTGTTTCCAGGAGGTCGCGAGGGCGGCGTTCGCGCCCGGCCTCCGCAACCGACAGCCCGGGCAAGAGCAAGCGGGGGCGTCGGTCTGCCGGGGAGAAGACATCAGCCCGCGTGCCGTGGCGCAAGTACGGCGATTTGCCCGAGCGGACGCCGCCTGAGGGGCACAAGGCCGACGTTCCCGCGGAGCGGCCTGCAGCTTCACCATCGGCGGAGCCGTGCGGTGATCCGCCCTTGCTGACGCCGGAAGAGTTGGACGCGCTGGTTGGCGGCCGAATCGCACCGGCCCCGCTGGATGACGGGTCGGACTCAGGCGAAGCGCAATGACCTTCTCCCGCTCATCTCGTTCATTCCATCTGTCCCGCGCTGCGTTGCGAGATCGGATCCTGGTCGTGGCGGACGAAGGCCGGCTTCTGGAGACCGTGCGTCAGCGGTATCCGGATTGGGACGTCGCGGGTTCGGGCAGCTATCTGGCCGGCATCTCGGACCTGGGTCGTCGCCCGGCGCGGGTGGTGCTGGCTTATGTGGGGGCCGACGCGACCCGGCTCGACAAAGCCGTCACAGGTCTTCGCCGGGCTGCCGGCGCCGATGCCAAGCTGGTGTTGTGCTGCCCGCCGGAGTTCGAGCCCCGGACCCGCCAATTGATCGACGCCGGAGCCGACGGCTACATCGTGTATCCCGTTCAGCCTGGTGAGTTGGATCGTGCCATCGGTGCGACGGCGCAGGCGGACTGGTCGCGCGGGGGTCTGACGGCCGCACCGGCAACCTCGATGGACGAGTTGCTGCACCTGGGCGAGGTGCTGGCTCACTTGGAGTCCGGGCCGTCCGACGTGCTCGATCGGCTGGTTGAGCTGTTGCGAGTGGCCATGGGCTGCGAGAGGGTCGGCATATCCGTGGAGGGTGTGTCGGCCCCGGCCGGCGTCGACGCGGGTGAGCTTGTGTTGCTTGAGCCGATCGAATCCGGCGGCAAGACCGTGGGGCGGATCGGGGTGGGGTCGCGTCCGGGGCGTCCGTTCACCGGTGCCGACACGCAGAAGCTCCGGCACTACGCGACGCTCGTCGGGCACCTGATTGCGGCCGCGTCCCGGCATCGCAACTGGCGGGAGCTGGCCATGACCGACGATGTGACCGGTTTGCCGAACCGCCGGTACCTGCGGCGATTCCTGGACGAGTTGACCGACCGGGCCGGTCGGGAGCAGTTCCAGGTGACGATGTTGGTGTTCGACATCGACGACTTCAAGGCCTACAACGATCTGCACGGGCACGGTGTGGGCGACGAGGTGCTGCGGGTGATCGGGGATCTGTTCCGCCGGCACACGCGCGAGCACGATCTGGTGGCGCGTTATGGGGGTGACGAGTTCGCCGTGGTGTTCTGGGATGCCGAGCAGCCTCGGGTGGCCGGCAGTCGGCACCCGTCCGACGCGCTGGCTGTTCTGCACCGGTGCACCGAGGCCCTCGGTACGCAGGAGTATTCGATGCTCGGGCCCGGCGCCCGCGGCGTGCTGACGATCAGCGGCGGGTTGGCGACGTTTCCCTGGCACGCCGCCAGCGCTGCGGACCTGATTCGCCGGGCTGACGAGGCCCTGCTCAGGGCGAAGCGCGCGGGCAAGAACCGCATTTATCTGATCGGTGAGGGGGACGACTCGTCTGCCGAGTAGTTTTTGCAGCGGATCACGCTGACGCGTCACACCCAGTGTCATCGGACGGCACATGTCCTACTGCTGGTCGCGGCACGCGCCGGCGATTGCCCATGCAGTCGCTGTTGGCAGTCGAGCAGTTTGTGTTGTAGTGTCTGTGCCCGATCTTCTTGCGGGCCGCGCGCGTTCATCGAAGGGCGCCTTCGTAGTTGTTCGAGGCGCCTTCGGCTGTGGCCGGCGCGCGCCGGGCTACCGTCCCCCTTTTTCGATCGACTGTGTCTGTCGGTGCATGCTCTGTCCGAGAAAAACAGGGGACAGGATACGGTCCGACGTGCGACGCCCTGTGATCGGATTGCCTGCGGACTCTCCTGGGGCCGCGGGGATACCTTGCAAAGAAGGCCGAGGGACGCTAGAATAGCGGGGTAGGTCGAGGGGGTGCCAGACGTGTCGCGTCGGGCGCCCGGCCGGTCGGACATGTCTCTATTACCAACCCTCGATTTCATCACGGGGCTCGCAGGTTTGCGCAAGGCGTCCGTGAGTGTCTGAGTCCGGATTTCCCGGATGGACTGATCGTGATGGCATGACCCGTGCGGCTTGGGCCTGTTATTCATGGGTTTTCGGCAATTTTGATAGGAACACCCGATGGGTGACAGGCAAAAACAAGCATTTCGTGTTCAGTTTGACGACAAGCTCAAGTTCGAGTTCCACGGAGCAAAGATCACGAGCAACGCGGGCTTGCTTGCGTTTCGTGAATTGGATGGAGCATTCCGTTTGACTGAGAGGAGAAGCACAGAGTTGTCGGATTGCCGACAGGGAAAGAACACGCGGCACACGATGTTGGCGATGTTGCGACAAGCGACCTTCGGACGGTTGGCCGGATACGAAGACGTGAACGATGCCGAGCGTTTGCGCCTTGATCCGGCCATGCGCCGAGTTGTAGGTGGCCGAGCGAAAGAGAAGGGGGCCGCGTCCACGAGCGAGATGAGCCGTTTTGAGACAGAGATGTTGAATGGAAACGGGCAGGAATGGTCGTCCCTGAGGCGGCAGGGCCAGGATTGTCACGATGGAGCCGTCAAACAGGCAGATTCACGGCAGAATACGCGATTCCCGCTCGGATCGAGAGCCCTCGTGCGGTAGGATGACGATCAGAAGTTCGGTACATGGAGAGTCCCGGCTTACGGGACAGCACCCTGTGGGCGGGAGCGGTGCTTCGCTAAGCAGCATGGGTCTCCAACGCGTGGGCGAATCGCGAGAAAACGCATCCATGTGCAGACACGCACGACGCGAAAAACGCTGCATTCTGTTCGCGCTCGCCGCCGTTCTGGTCGTCGTTGCCCTGGGCTCCGGGGCGGCAGCGGCACAGATCATCACCGAGATCATCGACGCGACCGGCGACGGCGCTGGCCATGGCCTTGATGGTCCTTGGGGCATCGCCGTGGACGCTGCGGGCAACGCGTACGTGACGGGACAATACAGCGACAACGCGTTCAAGATCACGCCCGGCAGGGTCGTTACGGAGATCATCGACGCGACCGGCGGCGGCGCGGGCCATGGTCTTAATGCTCCTTACGGCATCGCCGTGGATGGTGCGGGCAACGCGTACGTGACCGGTGGCGTCACCGACAACGCGTTCAAGATCACGCCTGGCGGGGTCGTCACCGAGATCATCGACGCGACTGGCGACGGCGCGAGCCATGGCCTTGATGGTCCTCGTGGCATTGCAGTGGACGGTGCCGGCAACGCGTACGTGACGGGACGCTACAGCGACAACGCCTTCAAGATCACACCTGGTGGGGTCGTCACCGAGATCATCGACGCGACCGGCGACGGCGCGGGTCATGGGCTCGATGGTCCTTGGGGTATCGCCGTGGACGTTATGGGTAACGCGTACGTGACGGGAGGCGACAGCGACAACGTCTTCAAGATCGCGCCGGGCGGGGTCGTCGCCAAGATCATCGACTCCACTGGCGACGGCGCAGGCAATGGGCTCAGTGACCCTGGCGGCGTCGCCGTGGACGGTGCGGGCAACGCGTATGTGGCGGGATGGGCCAGCCACAACGCCTTCAAGATCACGCCCGACGGGGTCGTCACCGAGATCATCGACGCGACTGGCGACGGCGCGGGCCATGGGCTTATGTACCCTTACGGCATCGCCGTGGACGGCGCGGGGAACACTTACGTGACGGGAACCCACAGCGACAACGTGTTCAAGATCATGCCCGGCGGGGGCATCATCATGATCATCGGCGGGACCGGCGGCACGGCTCATGGCCTTGATGGTCCTCACGACATCGCCGTGGACGGTGCGGGCAACGCGTACGTGACGGGAGAGCTCAGCGGCAACGCGTTGAAGATCGCGCCGGACTGCAATAACAACGGCATCCCCGACGCGACCGACATCGCCAACGGCGCCAGCCAGGACGCCGACGGCGACGGTGTGCCCGACGAGTGTGACGGTGACGGCGGCGCCGACGCCGACGGCGACGGTGTGCCCGACACGCTCGACGATTGTCCCGACACGCCGTCGGGGGAACGCGTGAACGCCAACGGGTGTTCGTGCAGTCAGCTTGCTGACGACTGCGACAACGACAACCCCTGTACGGTCGATACCTGCGTGGCGGGAGAGTGCGTCCACGATCCGGTCGCGTGCCCGGCGGGACAGTTCTGCGATCCGGACACCGGCGTGTGTGTGGACTGCCTGACGGACGACGACTGCGACGACAACGATCTGTGCGCCGTCGATGCCTGTGTGGACGGCGAGTGCGAAAGCACCTCTGTTGAGTGCCCGGGGGGGCAGAGCTGCGATCCCGATACTGGCGACTGCATCGAAGCGCCGGCGCCTCAATGCTCGCTCGCCCTCTGCGACGACGGGGATCCGTGCACCGTCGAGGACTGCGTGGACGCCGATGGCGACGGAGTCGAAGAGTGCGTCAACACGCCGGTCGAGTGTGGGGCCACACAGTACTGTGATACGGGTTCCGGCCATTGCGTGGAGTGCCTGACGGACGAGGGATGCGACGATGAGGATCTACGCACCGTTGACGTATGCACGAACGGGCAGTGCGCAAATACGCCGGTCGACCACCCCGAGGGATACGTGCGTGATCCCGAAACCGGGGAGTTCGTGGGTGGCGAGATCGAGGAGGAGGAACGGGTAGCCCAGCGGTTTACCCGCGGCGGCTGCGGCCTCTTCAACCTTCTCGGCTTGATCATTCTGCCGTTGTCCATACTGTTCTGGACAGGCATTCGCAGCCGGACGCGGCGCGAATGTGATCGAAGGCGCCTTTGGGGCGGCTGAAGTTTGCGATGTGGTTGAAGCCTGCTGTTGAGAGGCTTGGGAGATGTTAGTAGAGGGAATAACAGAAGGAGGCATCTGATGCGCTGTCAGCGAATAGTGGCGATGGTTGCTATCGTCAGTCTTGGGTTGCTCGCCGGGCCTGCTGTTGGCGTTCAAATATCGGCTGTCCGCATCGTATCTGTCGATCCCAATCCCGTTCCGTGTGGCAGTACAACGATCGTGACGGTTGAGGTGGATTGGGGTCTGCTTCCCACGGACGACGTCCCGGATACGGGAGTCGTGCAGATCTGGGAACATGATTGGGGGCCCTGGAACGACGATCAGCTGGGCACCGCGACCATCACGCTTGATGGCAAGGATCTCGAGGATCTGTCCGGAACAAAGACGGTCGAGTTCGAGTTGGAGTGCGGACCTCCCCAGCCGGACTGCACCTGCGACTTCAGTGGTAACGCGGGCACTGATGACGACGAGGAGTCCCCGCACAGGATCTACGCGTCGGTGCCTCTCGACTGGTATTGGCCGACCGAGTCGGACGGAGTCGACGTGAACTGCATGAAGGAAGACGGCACGATCGTGTGTGCAGACTCGTCGGCGTATCCGGGTGGCGCTGCGACGATGGAACTGGCGTGCCTCCAGAACAGCGGCGTGGCTGACGTGGCCATCGCTGTCGCGTATGACGCGACATTCGTCTCGGTCACGAATGCCCGATTCGCCCCTGAAACGGCGATGCAGTTCGCGACCACCGGGGTCGACATCTCTACGTCCGGGATCGTCTGGTTCACGGCGCACAATCCGGTGGATGTCATGGTGGATCCATTCCTGATGACGATCGACTTCATCACCGATCCGATGGCCCCGTTCTTCGAGGAGCAGCTGGTGTACGTCACCGACGGCACAGTCCTTCTCGACGAGGAGGCTCAGCCGCTCGTCATGCAGCATGGCAGCGGCCACCTGACCATCGTTCCGCCAGACGGATTGTCGCCGGTGATCGATCCGAGCCTGATCTCCGCCGACGTGGCGGGCGAGAGCATCGTGGGCGCACCGGGTGCGATTCTCGACGACTTCGGCCACACCTACGGTTGGCCTGACTACGTGGTGGTCGGGGCGGCTCTGGATGATCCTGCGGCCCCGCCTCCCGGCTGGTTCGGGGCGGCGTCTGTCGGCTTGGATGGCGGCTTCTTGATTGAGAACGTGGCGCTGAACCCCTGTCTGCCGCCGCTGCTGATCATGGCGAAGGACGGCTTGGACAATGAGTCATACGCCGCGAAGGAACTGGATATAACCGTGGCCGAGGTGAGCCATATTCCGGTTCGCCCGCGCAACTTGGCCTCGGTGGACGTGCCGTCCCAGCAGCCGATTGCCGTTGCGATCCCCTGGCCCGCGGACGGTACGGTCACGGTCATGAGCACGAATCCGGCCGTCGTTACGATGCCCGGTGGTGGAGTCATTCCGTTTACGAGCACAGGTCCCGTGTGCGGGTACATCGATGTCAGCGTGCAGAACGTGGGTGAGGGCATGTCTCTCCTGCAGCTCAGCAATGACATGGGATTCTTCAACAGCACGAGCCGGGAGGTCAACGTGATTCCGCTCCAGGCGATGACTCTCGAGCTGGAGTATCCGATCATGTGGCTACCCCACGCGCAGCAGGCCACCGTGATCGGGGATTTCGGTGCGGCCGGGATTCGTGACATCTCCACGAATTCCCTCATATCGTATGAGTCCAGCGACCCCGGCGTGGCTACGGTGGACGACACCGGCATGGTGACCGCAGTGGGAGCCGGTCTTGCGACGATCACGGCCACGAGCACGAACGGGCTCGTGACGGACAGCACGGGAATTCATGTCACCGTGCGCGGCGACTCCGACGGGGACGGCGACGTGGATCTTGTCGACTTCGCCGGGTTCCCTGATTGCATGACCGGTCCGGACGACGGTCCGCCTGGTGACGGATGTGAGCCTTTTGACTTCGAACCCGACGACGACGTTGACCTGGGCGATTTCGCCGCGTTTCAGACGGCGTTCAACGGTTTGGCAGGTGGGGGTGGCACGCGGATAGAGAGCTACTCCGACAGCGGGTGCCTGCCTCCTCCGCCCGGCGATGATAAGTCCGTGTGCGATGACGATGATGTGATCGAACTCACCGTGCAAGGCAATACGCTTCACGTACTTCACAGGAATGCAACGTACAACTGCTGCCCCGCCGACATTGTCATCTCGCTGGTCATCGAAGGGAACGTGCTCAGGCTCACCGAAGAGGAGATTCTCGGCGGCGAAGCGTGCACCTGCCTGTGCTGTTACAACGTGGAGGCAACCGTTGTTGACCTCGTTGCCGGTGTGTACATGGTCGAATTCTGCTGGGACGATTGGGAGACCGGTCAGCAGCAGTGTTACACGGAGCAGATTGTGATACCGTAGCACGTGTGGATCAAACGGCCTCGCAGTGCCGGCGACCATCCAACCGCCTTTGACGGCACGCCGTCGACTTGACGCTGCCGGGCCGTGACGTTTCCCACCATCTCGCATGCCGGTGGAAGGATCACTGCTGAGCGTTTTCCGGTGTTGATTTCGCGATGAGGGCGTCGGCCCGTTCGTGCCAGGCCGGGTCGTGGCACAGGGTCTTGAACGCCTCGATGCCCTGGCGGGCGGGGTCGAGCCGGCCCTGATCAATCAACAGCATTGACGCGATGTAGATGGGAAATGGATCATCCGGGTGGGTTGTGGAGACGGTCTCCAAGGCCTTGAGCAGTCGCGACGTGACGTCGGGTGGGTTCGGGTCGGAGAGATTCGTAATTCGTTCGGCGTGCTCGACGGCCTGTATCGGGCGGGCTCGCTGCAGTTCGACGAGCGTCAGGCTTGCTCGGGCCAGTGCGTGATCGGGGTCGGAGGCCAGGACGCGCGTGGCCGACTCTTCGGCCTGTGGGTCGCGCCGAGCCATCGCACTGGTCCAGCCGTACCAGGCCACCAGATCGGGCAGATCGCCCTCCCGTTCGATGGCTTCGACCCACAGGCGGGCGGCGGATGCAAGGCGCTTCTGCGACACGAGAAGGTCGTGATACGCGATTTGCACCGGGCGTCGGGTCGGGTCGGCGTGCAGCTGAGCCTGCAGGAGTGTCTCGGCTTCGGCCGCATCTGACCGCTCGGCCAGCAGTGTGGCGAGGTTCAGCACGGCGGCGATGCTGTGCGGCGCCACTTCCACCGCCCGCCGATAGGCTGCGATCGCGTCGTCGCGCCGGTGCAGGTTGACGTTGCAGACGCCCAGGTTGATCCACGCCCCGGCGTTCTCCGGCATCCACGTCAGCAGCGACTGCAACCGTTGGGCCGCCTCGCGGTAGAGGCCCTGCTCCATGTCGATATCCGCCAGACCGTACAGGGCAGGCACTTCGTAGGGGTTGTTCTCCAGGGCGCTGTTGAAGGCGCGGCGTGCGGGTTCGAATTGGCCGAGCTTCCTGTGCAGTGACCCCAGGGCCGTCAGCGCCGGGTTGTAGTTGGGTGCCAGTTCGACGGCGCGCTCGTAGTGGGTGACGGCCTGTTCATACCGCCCGAGTTCGCTGTAGATGGTGCCCAGTCTGGCGTGTGCCTTTGCGTCGGTGGGGTCGGCGGCGATCGCGCGTTGGATGGCGGCGATGCCGTCATCGATTCGGCCGAGGCGATACAGCGCCATCCCCGCCTGGTGGCCGGCGGTGCAGGCCATCGTGTCTGGATGTCTGTCGAGTTCCTCGTGAGCGGCCCGCCACGCGTCTTCGTACCGGTTGGCGTCGGCGTAGGCGCCGGCGAGCCTGTTCCAGACTCCTTCTTCTTCAGGATAGCACGAGGCGACGCGAAGGGCGCGGTCAATCGTGGTCCGGTAGGCGGCGCAGCATTGCCAGCTTGTCACCAGCAGCCCGAGCCCCCAGGCCGCCCCGGCTACCGCTGCCAGCGAAACTGCCACGGGCCGGCTCAATCGGCGCTGTAGCGCCGCAGCGGCCGCTACCGCAGCCACGGCGGCGATCCAATGGAAACCGATGGCCGGTAAGTACATGTACCGCTCGGCCACCAGCAGGTTCCGTGACGGCAGCAGCGGCAGTGTGGCGGCGATCGTGGCGAGGAACCACACCCCGCCCACCGCGCCGATTCGGGTTCGGCGCAGAGATACGCTGACGGCACCGACCGCCGCCAGGACCACGACGGCCGCTGCGGGCAGTCTCGGGTCGGACCACTGCGCCGGGTTGGGTGTCGGGTGCCAGGGTGCCAGTCCGGTCGGTACCACGTAGTGCTGGACGTACCACGCCAGTGCCAGCGCGGTCCGGACGACGGCGGACCCCCGCAGCTCCTCGGCCCCGCCTTTCAGCATACCTTCTGACATGCGTACGTTGAGCAGCGCGAACGATGCGGTGATCGCCGCGGCCGCGGCCCAGAGCGCCCACGCCCGCCTGTGCGAGCGGGCCCCGCGCAGGACAATCACGATGAGCATCAGTACCGGCAGCCCCACGCGCACCTTGCACATCATCGTCAGTGCCGTGAACACGACGCACAGGAGTGCCGCGAGCCATCGTCTGTCCGCCAGCCATCGGTCGAATGCGATCAGGGTCGCCAGGGCAAACAGCGTGGATGTCAGCATCATTCGTCCGCTCAGCCACGCCACCGTTTCCGCGTTGAGCGGGTGGACCGCGAACAGGATAGCGGCCACGATCGGGACGAACCGGTTCCGGGACAGGCGCGAGAGCAGCCACCAGACGAGCACGGCGTTGCCCGCGTGGATGAGTACGTTGGTCAGGTGGAACAGCCAGGCTCCCGCCCCCGGCCCCTCGGCGTCCGCCGTCAGGCCCACTGCGTGCACCGCGGCGAAGTTGGCCGCAAAGGTCAGCAGGGGAACCGGCTGGTACAGGTCACGGTTGGCGTCGGGGTCGAACAGTTTGATCGCGTGCCGGATCGACGGGTGGTTCACCAGCACGTGATCGCGAGCGAGATGGAAGTCATCGCCGTGGAGGAACCCGCCCCGCAGTGACGGCAGCCCCATGACCACGGCCGCCAGCGCGATGCCCACCGGGATCATCGCCGCCCGCCATCCGTGCGGAGGCATGCTGTCGGGCTGTTCCCGGCTGGTGCTGCATGATGCCTGGCTCGTTTGCATCAGAGCGTGCTTTCGTCGAAGGCTTTCGGGCCCCGTCCGCGTCCGCGACGCGCGTGTTGCCGGCCCGGGCAGGCGGCGTCACCGAATCACTTACGCCGCGCATACCGCGTCGGCGAGTTCGCCGACGCCGGTGCGGATGCAGTCCACGACCGGCAGGCCGGTCAAATCCCGCACCTGCTCGATTGATGCCGAGATCGCCGCGTCGCTCATCCCGTGGCCGTTCAGGGCGACTCCGACGACCTTGGCCGGGTGGAGCGGCCTGACGATCGCCTCATACAGTTGGATCACCTCGTTCAGCGGGGGTATCGGGATGTCGATGTTGCGCAGCGTTTTTCGCTGCGGCGCGTGGCACAGGATCATCCGGTCCGGCAGTGTGCCGTGCAACAGGCCCAGCGCAACGGCGGAGTAGCTCGGATGCAGCAGGGCGCCCTGCCCTTCGACGACAATACAATCCGCGTCGCCCTTTTCCAGGATGGCTGCCTCGATGGCTCCGGAGACGAAGTCGGAGATCACGGCGTCGACCACCACGCCTGATCCGGTGATCATCACTCCGGTCTGCCCCGTGGCTACGAACTCCGCTCGTAACCCCCTGTCGGACAGTGCCCGGGTGAGCTCCATAGCCGTCAATCGTTTGCCGATGTTGCAGTCTGTCCCCACGGTGAGCACGCGCCGGGCGCGCGTCCTGGCGGCCTTTGCCGTTCCGACGGATGCCGGCCTGGGGACGGCGCGGACGTCGAGAATCGTCAGGCCCCTCTGCGCCGCCGCCTCCGCGAATTCCGGGTCGTCGCCGAGGCGATCGTGCAGCCCGTTGATCACGTTCATGCCGGCGGCGAGTCCCTGGCGAATGAACCGTCGCCAGTCGGCGGGCAACCGTCCGCCCGGCGGGGCGACTCCGATCAGGAGATGGTCGGGTTGATAGCGCGACGCCGACTCGATGCTCTCGACGATCGGGACGCCCGCGCCGCAGCCGACAAGGTCTTCGAGGTTCTCGCCGGCGTGGTTTGGATCGAGTACGGCCACCACCTCATCCGGGCGGTAGCGGAGCAACCCGACTGCGGTCTTGGCGTCGAAAGGGTCGAGGTGACCATCCGTGAGTATGCAGATCCGCTTCTTGTGCGTCATTTGTCGTCGATCCCTGTGGCGGGCGCACTGGCCGCCGTGCTGACGTACGTGTCTGCCGGTTCCGGTCGCCCGGGCGACCGCATTCGTGGAAAACGCCGAGAATCCGGTCAGGTCGAACGGATTATTGTAGCGTTTGTGGCGTGAAGTGACATCCGCGGGCGGTCGCGGCCGAGGACCGGCCGACCGGTGGTGGCGAACGTATCTTCCCTGTCCATAAGGATTTCCAGGGATGTATCGGACCGAGGCCCCGTGTGGCTTCGCTTCCGGCTTGTCGGTCGCAGGGGCAATACCTCGGATGTTGGGTTGGAACAACCCGATCAGTAGTCTAGAATTGGGCGCCAGGTCAGCCGCCTATCGGGTATGGTGTTCGATCCGCATCTGGAGACGATGATTCAATGGCATCGCCCGGCCTCTCCGCAGCTCATTATGGGATAGACATTCTGATGGAGATGGCGGCTGAGCCGGGCCCGATCAGTCGCACCGCCCTGCGGAGCCGGACGGCGCTGACGGCTCGGCAACTGGAGGCCGGGCTCAACGTCCTGACGGCGTCGAACCTGGTGGCTCACGAAGACGGCCCTCAGGGCAGGTACTTGCTGGCCGAAGCTCCCGAGGCCATCTCGATCCAGCACCTCTGCCGCGCCCTAGCCGGCGCATCGTTGGATTCGGCAGTCCGCCCGCCCGCGCCTGCGTTTCCCGCACTGGCCGATCTCGACCCCCAGACAACGCTGGACGGACTTCGTCGGGCCCTTGGGGCCGCCGATGCGGAACTGTGCGCCTACTATGACGCATGTGTGTCACTTGGCGGACCGGAAGGTCCGGCCATTCACGCCCGCTGCAACCGGGAGCGCGAGGAAGAGCTTAAAGGCTGCGCCAGGAAGTAAGCTCGGCGCCCTCCAACTCGTTGTCCGCACCTGACCCGGATCCCAATCTCCGCCAAACAACCACTCACGGAGATCGAATGCCCTTCGTGGCGCGGGGGCCGTGAAGGATGCAATACACTGCCATGTGTGCGCGTGTGCCCGGGCGTCGCGTCAACCGGCGGGGCTGTCGGCCAGTCGTTGGGCCAGCACCCGGCGGTGCCGGGTGTACCATTCGTGAAGGGCGGCATCGTCGCCGACGAGTCGGCGGCTCGTAGTCATGACGTCGTCCACCTGCTCGCGCGTGATCTTCGGGCGATCATCGGGCGTAACGTCGACGTGCGTGAGGGCCCGATCGAGCGTCATCAACGCCATCATCAACGGCTGCAAGCAGAACAACCGGATGCCGCTGGGGACCGCGGGATAGCCGAGGGTGTACGCCAACGCCTGATCGAGATGATCCGCCGCCCGGGCCACGATCACCGCCCGGACGGGCAGAGGCAGCGCAGGCTGCAACAGCGTGTTCGGATCCAGGTCGCATCGGTGGGCGACTTCGGGCGGGATGAACACGCGGCCGTCCGACAGGTCGCTGGGATGGTCTTTGACGATGTTGGTCAGTTGCAGGCCTTGACCGAACCGCCGGGCCCGGCTCATTCGTTCCTCGCTGATGGCTCCGGGATCGCGCCCCAGGTGCAGATCGAACAGCCGCGTCAGCATCATGCCGACCACGCCGGCGGCGTAGTGGCAGTACCGCTCGAGATCGTCGAGCGTGGCACACAGCCATCGCGGATCATCACCGGCGTCGGTCAGCGGCGTCTTCCGCAATCCGCCGATCATCTCGACCGCGCAGGCCCGGACGGCGTCGATGACGCCCGGAGGAAACGCCGCCAGCTGCGCGAACACCTGACCACAGCGATTCATGAGCCGGCAGCACGGCTCGTCACGGCGGCGACCGGTGAACCGCTCGGCGACACGCTGGCAGCGGTCGATCTGCAGCGGCGGGCCCAGCGTGGCCAAGAGGTCGTCGAACATACGCTGGCGGTCGGCTTCGCTGTCGGCCGGATGATCTTCGACAGTGTCGACGATTCGGCATACCAGATAGGCGGAGCCCACCCAGATGCCCAACGGCGAGGGTAGCTCGGGAATCGACAGGGCGAACGTACGAGACACGCCCTGAAGCAACTCGTCCAGGGGTACATCCGTCCGGCAGTCGGTCATGGCGGCTGCGAGCATATCGCGGTTCGCGCCGGCGTCAACGCGCCGCTTCATGACCGGGACGATCGCAGCACGGGTCACGCCGTGGATGTCATGCAGGACGTGTGGCGGAAGCATCCGCGATCAGGTGTGCAGCTCCACGACGTCTCTGTCATGCAGGATGTGGTCGAGGTGCACGTTCTGCCCGTCAGTGACACCGTGGCCCCACAGGCGCGCGGATCTGACGCGCTGCTCGAGTCCGCGGTGCACCTTGCGGGCCATTGCGTGAACGTCGCTGCCGGCGGGGAGGACGAAAGGCTCGCTGAGGTCGGGCTTCTTGCCGGGCGGCTTGGCGTATATGCGTATCACGCGGGTCAATTCGAAGAGGAGCCCAGGCAGGTGAGCCATCCGGTCCGCGTCGCGAACGGACAGCGGTTCGATCCGCACGCGCGCGGCGAAGAGATCGCGAAGCATCTCGAGATTGTCGTTCGTGCCGGGAAGGTCGATCTTGTTGGCCAGCACGAGTCCGGGGACTCTCAGTATTGCCTCCGGTTCGTCTGGACGCGCGCGCGGGCCGTCGGTCAGCTCGATGCGTCGTTCGGCAAGGTGATCCAGGCACGTCTCGACGTCCTCGAGAACCGAGTCGCTGGCGATATCTGCGACGACGATCAGCGCGTCCGCCGAGCGCCACAGGCCGAAAGAACCGGTCGGCACGTGGTCGGCCGTTACCGGCGGGGTGTCGATCAGCTGAATCTGGACGTCCTCGTACGGGACCATTCCGGGCAGGGGCAGCGGCGTGGAGAACGGGTAGTCTGCGATCTTCACGTGGGCGTTGGTCAGGCCGCCGACGATCGCCGATTTGCCGACGTTGGGCGTGCCGATCAGGGCGATTTGGCCGGCCCCGGATTTCGGGACGTAGAACGGGTCGACCCGTGCCGGGCCTTTCGGGCCGCCGTGCTGCAGGGCCTTGCGCGCCGCGGAGAGCTTCTTCTTCAGCTCGGCCTGCATCTTTTCGGAGGATTTGTGCTTCGGCAGCTCGCGCCACATCTCTTCCAGCGCGGCCAGCTTCTCCTCGGGTGTCTTGGCTGCCCGGTACTTGGCGTCGGCCTCGTGATACTGCGGGGTCAGGTTCAGGGCCATCGCGTCGGCTCCGGTCTAAGTATATCCAGGCCGGGGCCGTGAGGCATCGCGGCCGCAAGTCGCGCAGCGATGATTGGCGTATCGGGTCCCTGATCGGGAGTGTGGGGGATTCCGGTCACTGCCGGACCGTGTGACGCGCGGGCGGCTGTTGAGAGAAGGCGCTGGTTTCGCATCATACCCTTGGGCATCCGATAAACGTGTGGTCGCGCAGCCCTCCACAGGTTGCGGTGGACGGACTGAAGGCGCCCGGCTGCGTGCCGTATGTGGTGTTCGGTACGGCTCTTACATTGCCCGGCACCTTCGTGGCCTCTGATCGTCGACTGGAGAGCGGGCAGCAGCGTTTACCATTGACATCGCAGCCCCGATCTGCTATCGTAGTGACTCTGTGATGTCTCTGCGGGCGGGGGGCGCGTGCAGCGTGCTGCTCGCCTCATATCTGGGATCGTGGGCAGCGAGGAAGTGGCTGTCGACTGTGGTTGTTTGCGGCAACCGGCATGCCGACGGTCGAAGGAGGAGCGAAGCGATCATCTCAAGGATATTGATGGTCGGCGTTTGTGTGGCGGTTCTTGCGCAGGTCTCGTAGGTCTGGGCGCCGTTGGCTCGGTCAGGAGGCGAATACCGTAGACAAGGGTTCGGGGCGTTGCCCCTTGCGACGGTGGTGTCCCAAGCCAGTTGCAGCGGGGGATGGGAAGAGGCGATGCAACGACTCGTCGCGAGCGACGAGGGAGGATTACCATGAGACGACTGAACGGGGTTGTTTGTGTTGCGCTGCTGGCGGGAATCACCGCACCGGCCGCAGCCGATTTCACGTACGAACTGTCCGTGAAATTCAACGGGTCGACGCCGGCGAGCCCGAGCCTGCCGTGGACGGAGGCAACGTTCGAGCAAGAGGGCGTGGGGGACGTCAAGTTGACGTTATCGGCTACGAACCTGATGGGCGATGAGTTCATCAGCGAATGGTATTTCAACGTCCTGGACGTAGTAGATCCCACTCAGCTCGTGTTCACACCGGACGGAACGCTGCCGTTCACCGTGCTTGGCATCGAGCAGCAATCAAACGCGTTTCAGGCCGATGGCGACGGACTCTTCGACATCCGGTTCGACTTCATCCACACGCTAGGTCCGGGAGATCAGTTTGTCGGGCAGGAGGTCGGCACGTGGATCATTTCGCACCCAACCATGGATTTGAACCCCGAGATGTTCTGGGACACGAGCATGTCAGCCATGGAGGGCGGCATCGAGGGCCTTTACACCGCTGCACATCTCGGAGGAATAGACGGCGAGGATGAGGGGAACAGTTGGATCACCGTCATCCCGGCCCCCGGTGCTGCGCTACTGGGCGCGGTCGGCCTGGGTCTGATTCACTGTGTGAAGCGGCGGTACGTGTAGGCGTTATTGCGGTTTCTTCTTCATAGCATGCAATTTCTCGGGCTGGCCAGTTCGGCCGGCCCGTTTTCTATGTGTGCGAACATCGTGTCATACGCCCAGGTACGACCGGGCGGCGGATTGTGCGGCGCGATGTACGTCGGATAGTCGGTTGCTGGGGAACGGCCCGCCGTCGGCGCCGCACAGCCGCGCGTCCACGCCACGCACGGCGCCCCGAAGACAACCCTCACACCGTAGCCACCGCGCGGTGCCTGAAAAATCATCCTGACACCTTTTTTAAAAAATCAACCTGACACCTTTTCCAGCCAGGATGCGGTGGCGCGGACGACGGGGTCGACGTCCACCTGGTGCATGCATTCGTGGCCGTGGGGGCACTGGGTCAGGGACCGCAGATAGCAGGGTACGCAGGGGAGGTCGGCCTGCAGGAGGTAGGCGTGCGATGCGTAGGGCCCGGTGCGGCGGGGGTTCGTCGGGCCCAGGATGCACACGATCGGGCGCCCCAAGGCGGCGGCGATGTGCGCGGGGGCCGAATCCTGACAAACGACCACCGACGCCCGCTCGAGGATCGCCACCATCTCGCGCACGCCGGAGCGGCCCGCCAGGTTCACCGGAGAAAGCT
The DNA here is from genome assembly GCA_020353195.1 of Phycisphaerales bacterium. Classification (GTDB taxonomy): domain Bacteria; phylum Planctomycetota; class Phycisphaerae; order UBA1845; family UBA1845; genus JAFGJQ01. Next base: position 3,419,322 of record CP070691.1, read on the forward strand.
CGCGGGGCGCCGACGCGTTCGCGGCGATCGCCGCACACAGGTCGGCTTCGTCCCGAGTGCCCATCAGTAGGGTGCGGACCCGATGTTCGACAGCCAGGCGGCTGACGACGCTCGTGTAGCGCTCGGGCAGCCACCGTTTGGCTTCCCCCCGGGCACCGGGAAGGATCGCAACGAAGGGCTCCCCGCTGGTTACGCCGGCTGCCCCCAGCAGGTCGGCGGCCCGTTGGCGCTCGGCGTCGGTCACCGCCAGGTTGAACGTGACCGGTACGTGGTCGAAGCCGAGAACCGAGGCGATCCGGTAGTTCTTGTCCACGGCGTGAAGCTCCGGATCCGGCGTGTCGATCTCGTGCGTGTAGAAGATCCAGGCGAGCTCGCGGGCGGAACGGAAGCCGATCCGCATTGACGCCCTCGACGCCAGCGTGAGGAACCCGCTGCGGAACAGACCCTGCAGGTCGATGGCCAGGTCGAATTCCTTCGCCCGCAAGTCGCTGACGAACCGGGCGAACTGGCGGCTGACGTGCATGCTTCGGCCGATGCGCCCGAACCGACGCCGGTCAAACTCGATGACCTCGTTCAGTTCCGGGTGGTGCCGGATGAGCGGGGCGCAGGCGGTTGAGATCAGCCAGGCGATGTGGGCACTGGGGAACCGCTCGCGCAGCCCGTGAAGCACGGGTAGCGCATGGACGACGTCGCCCAGGGAACTGGGTTTGATGAGCAGAATGCGTTGATGGTCGGCCTGGTCCGTCATGGGAAAACGTGGAATCTCTCACGTGACCGCCGAGAAGGGCGTCTCGGCGGGGCGAACTGTCGCGGCTGCCCGCGGGCACGCAAAAGAGGTCCCCGTCCTTTCTCTAAGCGCTTTTTTCTTGGGTCGCCTGTCCCTGAGGCGCCCAGGTGCCGTCGGGCTGCAACAGCTCGTGCGGCTTGAAGTCGGCTTTGTAACTCATCTTCGGGCATCCGGCGACATAATAGCCAAGGTAATAATAGTCCAGCCCGGTGTCGGCGGCATAGCGGATTTCCCACAGCAGCGAGTAGGTGCCCAGGCTCCGGCGTCGGTAGTCCGGGTCGAAGTACATGTAGACGGAGCTGAGCAGGCGCGGGCATCGATCGGCCAGGCTAACGCCGATGATCCGCCGGCCCAGCAGGTAGCGGAACTCCAGCGAGTCCACGGCCGAGTCATAGAGGAACTCGTGAAACTCGTCGCGGCTTCCGGTCATCGTTCCGTCATGCTGGTGTTCCAGGTAGCGCGCGTAGATGTCGAGCTTGTCGTCCGTCGGTTCGGGCGGTCCGATCTCGACGCGCAGGTCAAGATTGCGGCGCCAGACCCGCCGCATGGAGCGGCTCTGGGAGAATGACCGCACGGGAATTCGGATGGGTGTACAGGCCTTGCATCCCGGGCACGCCGGGCGATAGATCACCCGTCCGCTCCGGCGGAAGCCGCGGTCCATGAACGCGGCGTAGATGGAGGGCTCTATGGTGTTGACCTGGAAGCCTTCACTCCTGGCGGTTCGGCCTTTGAGGTAGGGGCATGCGTGGTCGGCGCCTTCCGGGAGCGGGTGTTGCTCCATGAGACGGTCAACGAGCAGCCTGGCCAACAGTTGTTCTTCGCCGTTCACGACAGTCCCATGGTACCGGATCTTGCAGGCCCGGTCAGCGGGCGGGCCGTCGCAGATTCCGCTTGCCGATGCTGCCGGGTTGCTATATGAAGGGAGGTCGAGAGAGAGCGACGGGTATTGTTGTTGTGGCAGTAACACGGGGCGAGATACGACGCCTGACTGCCCGTGGTGCCCGGTTGGACGGGAGACGTCCGGCGTGTTCTGATGCCGTTGGTGAGGTGCGCCTCCTTTTCTCTCTCAGACAGGAAACGGTATATGCTTCCGAGATTCTATGGTGTGGTTCCGCTGGCCGCCGTCGTGGCCATGATGAACCTGGATATCGACGGTTGGCTGGTGGGAACCGAGGTTCGAACCGTCGTCGCGAGCTTTCTCGCGTCCATCTTGTCGGCGTTGACGGCTTTGGTCGTGAACGGCCTGTTCTGGGTGTGAGGCGCGGCGCCGCGGGTGCGGTCGGGGTCACGGGCCGGTCAGTCGGTCTCGTGGCGGAATGCGGCCTTGACCGCACCGCTGGCGGACCGACGGGCGAGGGTCGCGAAGGCGGATCGATAGTCGCGCAGGGCGAAGGTGTGCGTCAGGAGCCCGTCGGTCTTGAGCTTGCCCGCCTGAATCAAATCGAAGACCACCTCGTAGGTGTGCTGATCGGCGTTGTTGAGGTGCTCGATCTGCCGGCCGTAGCTGCCCAGCAGCGATATTTCCGAGAACCAGATCGGCGTCGTGTCAACGACGCCGATTTGGGACGTTCCCATTTCCACCACCGTGCCCCGGGGGCGGGTGAATTTCACGGCGTCGGTGAGGCTTCGACCGGTCCCGATGCAGTCGTAGACGAGGTCGAATCCGCCGATGAGCATCTGGTTCCCGAAGGCCGCCGCCACGCGCCGGCCGCCGACAAGGTCGGCGATTTCATCGTATCGTCGGGCCTGGCTGAATGACCGCGGCCATCGCAGCACGGTGTCGGCGCCGGCGTTGCGCATGAGCGCTTCCTGGTGCCGATGCCGGACGGCGGCTGCAATGGAGCATTGCACGCCCAGGGCGCGGATCGAAGCGACGGCGGCGATGCCGATGATACCGCTGCCGAGGACGAACGCGCGCTCGCCCGGCGCGGGTGGCCGACGGAGGACGCCGTGCAGCGCTCCGGCGAGCGGATCGACCAGCACGGCCTGTTCGTCGGGCATCGCGTCGGGGACGGCGTGCAGCTGGGACTTATGCGCGATGAAGTACGGGGCCCATGATCCGCCGGTCAGGCGGTTGGCGCCGATCATGGTGCCCTTGGGGATGGCGCCGCTGAGAAAGTTCTCGCACAAGCAGAACAGGCCGACGCGACATTGCGGGCACGGGGGGTCGATTCCCCGCGGCCTGCACGACAACGACGGCTCCACGCAGACCCGTTGCCCGACCTTCCACCCGGTTGCGTCGGGTCCGGTTTCGTCGATGACGGCGACGTTCTCATGCCCCAGGACGGTCGGGAAGCTGGTCAGCGCGCGGAGGATCGTGGCGGGATGATGGCGGAGGAACACCAGCGCCAGTTCCGTTCCGCAGATCCCGCCCAGCCGCGTCCGGAGACGGACCCAGTCGTCGGCGGGCAGCTTCGGCACGGGAATGTCCTTCATCCTCAGTCCCGACAGCGCCGACGTGTAGGCGCGGGGCGTCAGCAGGCCCAGTGCTTTGCAGGCCATCCAACGGGCGGCGCCGATGTCAAACGTCAATGCGAGCATGGTTACCGCGTGACACTTCGTTCGCGCTTCCGGCACAGCGCCGCTACTTGACCGCCATCGCGACGACGAGCAGGTTGTAGGCGATGTGCAATCCCGCCGCGGGGCCATACCCGCGGAACACAAACACGGCTCCCAGATAGATGCCGGCCATTGTCCGAAACAGGAACCGGGCCAGCGTGAACTCTTCGCTGCCGACCGGCTGATGATGGTGTGCGGCGAAGACGCCGGCCGCTATCAGAACCGCCGCCAGCGTGGTCGCCGCATGGGGTAGGCGGAGCAGATCGGCGCCGATGATCACCAGGACCGAGATCAACACGAGCCGAAACACGAGCTCTTCGTAGATTCCCGCCCCGATGCTGAGCGTCACCTCCGTCAGCCAGGGATGGGGATCGACCTTCCGGGCGGCGATCACCCGTAGCGATGCCTGCCACAGGTTGTTGAGCAACAGGAGCGGGATCGCCAGCAGGATCGATTCAAGGTACATCCAGGCGACGGATTTCCGGTTGACCCGCCAGGGCTCGCGTGATGCAACGTGCGTGCAGAGCAGGATGACCACGACGGCCAATCCCGGCATGATCACGGCGGTGGTTCCGAACAACTGGAAGAACACTTTCAGCAGACCGATGGCGACCACCTGGTCCGGCCCGCCGAGGGACCGTGCCGGTGGGGCCGCGATAAGCGAAACCTGGTAGAACAGAATCAAAGGCAGGAGAAAAACCAGAGTATCGAGGGGGCGTGCCAGTGCTCCGCGGTCGCTGATGGCGGCGGTGGCCCTGCGGCGTTTGCGGGCTCGCCGTGCTGTCGGGCGCCGTCTGGCTGGTGGTTGTCGCCTGCTCATCGGCTGCTTATGGTGACGACTTTCGGTCGGCCTGCAAGCTCTGATGCCCGGATCCTGACGGTCGAGGGCGATGTCCGAGATGGTTACGTCGCGGCGCTATACGCTTGGCCTCATGTTCGAGACTCTGCAGCGGGCCTGCGGTCCGCAGCGGTGGTGGCCGGCGGATACGCCCACCGAGGTTGCGGTCGGCGCGGTTCTCACCCAGAACACGTCATGGAAGAGCGTCGAGACGGCGGTGGCGGCCATGAAGGCGGCGGGCTTGCTGGACTTCCGCCGCGTGGACGCGATAAGCGAGTCGGACCTGGCCGATGTCATTCGCCCGACCGGCACGTATCGCGTCAAGGCCAAGCGGCTCAAAGCGCTGGCGCGGTGGGTTTGCCGTCGGGCCGGCGGAAGTATCGAGCGGGCGCTGGAAGGTGAGTTGTCCGAGCTTCGGCGGCAGTTGCTGACGATTCGCGGGATCGGCCCGGAGACGGCCGACGCGATTCTGCTTTACGCGGGTCGACACCCTACGTTTGTGGTCGACGCCTACACCCGGCGGGTGCTGCGCCGTCACGCGTTCATCGGGGCCGACGCGGATTACAAAGCCATTCAAGCTCGCTTCGAGACCGCCCTACCGCGAAGCGTCGAGGTTTTCAACGAGTTTCACGCGCTGCTGGTCGAGATCGGCAAGCGCCACTGCCGCACACGGGCCCGCTGTGAGGGGTGCCCGCTGGAGTCGTGGCCACACGACTCCACCGCCGCCTGACCCGCGCGCCGGCGGCTCGACACAGCCGACGATCACCCGACGATCACCAACTGGCGACAGCCGCTCCTGCCCGACAGACGGGTTTTCGGGCCGTTGCGGCTAGCCCTGCTGCTTCTTGCGGATGATCAGCAGGATAACCACGATGACAGCCAGCGCGATGATCAGCCAAATGTTAAAGCTCATGATCCTAGCTCCGTCAGGTTCCTGGCACGCACCGCGCCGGCGAGCGATAGTCTCTTAGCTTCTCTCGCTTACCTGGGCTCACGTCGCGGTCCGGCGATCGGCCCGTCGCGCGCCGTGCCAGCCGGTTCAATCACGAGGACCTCCGGTCGTTCCGGGGCCGCCCTGCACAGGACGGCTGAGATTAACGCCACCCGAGTCGTGATGCAAGAATCTGCTGAAAACCGGATTCCGTACGCGCCAGGGATGCCTCCGACCGGTACCGCTCCACCAGCCGGCGACCGCGGGGCGGTCATGCGGATTCGCCGGGGCAGATCGCCGAAGCTTCCTCGGCAGTGCATCTGCAGATGTAGCGGTCACCGGGGAACTGGCGAACTGCGCCTCGAAGCTGCAGGCTCATCAAGGCCGTCGTGATCCGATGCACGGGGATATCACAGGCGCGGCAGAGCGCGTCGAGCGTGATCTCCTCTGTCCCCAGGGCGTCAAGCACTGCTTGCTCGTCCGGTGTGGCGTCAAACGGCATTGGCGGATCGCGGTGGTCGGCGGCCGGCGAGGTGCCGGTGCGCGCGGACGCAGGGACCACCTTCCTTTCCACCGCCGGAAGCTCTTCCAGGATGTCCTCCAGGCACGTGACCAGCGCGGCTCCGTCGCGAATCAGTCTGTTGGTGCCAAACGACTGCACGGTGTCCACGCGCCCGGGAAGGGCGAAGACCTCGCGGTTGTACTCCGTGGCCAGGCGAGCGGAGATCAGCGCGCCGCTGCGTTTGGGAGCCTCGACGACGAGCAGGCCCGCGCCGAGCCCGACGACGATGCGATTACGGCGGGGGAAGTTTCCCTGCTCGGGGGCGGCGTCCAGGGGGGTCTCGCTGATCACCGCTCCGTGGGCAGCGACGCGCCGGGCGAGCGGCTCATGCTCCGGCGGGTAGATCTCACTCAGTCCGTTGGCGAGCACGGCGATGGTTCGACCACCCGCTTCCAGGGCTCCCTCGTGCGCGCATCCGTCGACGCCGCGAGCCAGACCGGACACCACAGTGAACCCCGCGCCGGCCAGCAACGCGCCGAACCGCCGCGCCTGCTCGCTGCCATAGTGCGAGCAGCGTCGCGTGCCCACGACGGAGACCGCCCCGCGGTCCTCGGGGCGGAAGCGGCCGCGCACGTACAGGCACACCGGCGGATCGGGAATGCGCGCCAGCGCCGGTGGATACTCGGGATCGGCCAGGCAGAGGATGCGCAGGCCGAGCCTTGCCGCGCGGTCGATCTCGTGCTCGGTCCGGTCGTCCGATCGCGCGGCGAAGACCGCCCTGGCCGTCGCCGGGCCGACTCCGTCGACTTTCTCCAGGGCCGACAGCGCGGCGGACAGGATTTCGTCTACGCTACCGAAGTACTTCAGCAGGTTCGCCAGGCGAACGGGCCCGACTCCATCGGCCAGGTGCAACCGCAGGTACTTTCTCGCTGTCGGCGACGCGACCGTGTCGGGCTCGTGCTTCATGTGGCGACTCCGTCTGGCGGGTGTGTCGGTCTGATTGTACCGGGCGGTTGGCGCCGGCACTACCGGGCGTGGCGGGGTGGTCGGGGCTGTGCGCAGGGCCTTGTCAGTCGAATGGCGTGGCGGCCACGGCCGGTCACTGGGTGGGGTCGACGCCGGTTCGTGAGTCGTCGTCGAAGGGTGTCCCGGACGCTTGCAGGCGGCGGCGTAGGGCTCCTCGGCTGATGCCCAGCATGCGGGCGGCCTTTGACACGTTACCGTTGGCCTTCTGCATGACCTGCTCGATGAGGCGGGACTCCATTTCGGGCAGCGTCATGTTGTCGGGCAGTCTCGATCCGGATGGGTCCTGGCCGGGTACTGACGGGCCGGCTTGTCCGGGTGCGGCGGTGGTGACGCCGGTCAGACCCAGGTGCTCGGGGTGGATCATCTTTTCCGTCAGCAGGATGGCCCGTTCGAGTACGTGACGAAGCTCGCGGACGTTTCCGGGCCAGTGATACGTCAGCAGCGCCTCCCGGGCCGCCACCGACAGTTGGGCGTGGGGGCGGTGGTATTTCTTGGCCAGAGCGGTGATGAAATGATCGGCGAGCAGGAACACGTCGTCCCCCCGCCGGCGAAGAGGCGGTAGTTCGATCATGAAGACGTTGAGGCGGTAATACAGGTCTTCGCGAAACCGTTTCTCGCGGACGCGCGCCTTCAAGTCTGCGTTGGTGGCGGCGATGATCCGAACGTTCACCGAAAGGTCTCGGGTGCCGCCCACGTGGCGGATCACCTTCCGCTCCAGCGCCGTCAGGAGCTTGGATTGCAGTTCGAGCGGCACATCCCCCAGTTCGTTGAGAAACACCGTCCCTCCGGAGGCGATCTCCAGCAGTCCCCTCTTGGTGGACTTTGCATCGGTAAACGCGCCGCGCTCGTGGCCGAACAGCTCCGATTCGATCAGCTCGCGGGGCAGCGAGGCGCAGTCGATGTGGACGAGGGGTTCGTCCCGCAGGGGGCCGATGGCGTGGATGTGCCTGGCCAGCAGGTCCTTGCCCGTGCCCGTTTCGCCGGTGAGCAGGACGGGTGGAAGCTCCGATGCGATGGTGACGCCGGGGTTGGCCGCCTTGCGGGCCAGTTCGAGGGCTCGGATGGCCAGCGGGCTTTGGCCGATGATCTTCTCGCCGCGTCCCGGCTCGGGCTTGATGCGCTCGTAGAGTTCGATCCTGCCTCGTAGGCGCTGGGTTTCCAGGTTGCGCTCGACGATGAAACTGAGTTGATCCAGGTCGATCGGTTTCTCGATGTAGTCGTCGGCGCCGTCGCGCATGGCGGATACCGCGTTGGGTATCGATCCGAACGCCGTGAGGACCACGACGGGGAAAGTGCGCCCTTGCTTGCGAATCTCGCGAACGAGGTCCAGTCCGTTCCCGTCGGGCAGCCGGATGTCCGCGACCAGCAGATCGGGCTCATGCGCGTCGAGCAGGAGGCGGGCTTCGGCGATGGTCTCGGCGCAGCGGCACTCGTGCTGGGCGCGGGCCAGTCGCAGTTCCATGGAGTGCAGCAGCGAGGTTTCGTCATCCACGAGCAGGATCTTGGCCATCTCGCCCTCCGATCAGGTCGCGGGTGGGCAGCCGCAACGTGACCGCGGTGCCTCCGGAGTCGGGGCAATCGAACAGGATTTCGCCTCCGTGAGATTCTACCGCCTTTTTTGCCAGGTGCAGCCCGATTCCGGTTCCTCCCGGCTTGGTCGTGAAGTAGGGAGCCGTGATGCGGTCGCGCACGTCATTCGGGATGCCCGATCCGCGGTCGCGGACGATCAGGTCGACCCAGCGGTCGGTCGCGGCCGCCGGCCGGGCTGTGATTGTCACTTCGCTCCGCGGTGGCGAGGCGTCGAGCGCGTTGTCCACCAGAACTTGAATAGCCTGTTCGATGTGGCGCGGGTCGGCGTGGACGCAGCATCCGCCGTCCGCCTCCTGGTACTTCAGCGTGATGCCTCGGCGCTGCGCGTTCGAGCGTTGCGCCGTCAGGACGGCATCCACCATTTCACGGACGGGCGTTCGGCGGCGGTCCAGGGTCAGCGGGCGGTTCACGAGCAGGAGTTGTTTGAGCCACTGGTTCAGCGAATCGACGGTCTCGACGATCTGGCGCTGCCGCAGATGGGACTGTGACTGCTCGTCGGTCGCGCTCATGGCTGACTGCGCCGACGCGCGGATGCCCGCCAGCGGGTTGCGGATGTTGTGGGCGACCATCGACGCCACTTCTCCGAGCGCCGCGAGTCGCTCCTGCTGCATCAACTGCTTCTGGATGTCGATCAGTGAGTCGGCCATCCGGTTCATGGCCCTGGACAGCGCGCCGAGTTCGTCATTCGTGTGGTCGTCGATGCGGTAGGCCAGGTTGCCCTGGGCGTGCTGTTCCGTGGCGGTATTGAGGGCGTCGACCGGTTTGAGCACCCAGTTACGGACCAGGAACACGCCAACTCCCGCCAGAAGGAACGCTGCGACGGCGTTGGCCGACAGCAGGGCGATGACCCGGGTCTGGGTGTTCGTGATACCGATCGTGGTGCTGGAGATTGCGTGGTCATCCGCTCCGGACAGCAAGGCCAGCGCGCTGCGCAAGGGTCGAGCCCATTCGTGTTCGATCCGCTGCCGCAGGAAAGGGCGGGCGTGGTCCGGTGAGGATCGGCCGGCAAGGTCTAGGTACTCGGCGCACAGGTCGGGCAGTTTGTCGGCCAGCGACACGAGTTGGCCGCGATCCGGAGTCAGGGGGCCCTCGGCGTGTTGTTGCGCCAGCCGCCCGAGGTGCTGGGCGCATTCTGCGCACCGGTTCTGGATGGCCGGAGCAGACTCTTCGTCCGGCGCACCGGCGAATCTGTCCAGGTCGATTATCAGTTTGTCGATTTTGCTGCGAACCGCGCTGGTCTCCGATGCGCTCCTCATGTGCTCGCTGAATTGGGTGGCGGCGTTGCCCAGGTAGAACTGGATGCACCAGATCGACACGAGGACGTTCGCCACCACTGACACGGCGAAAACGGCCAGCAGGAAGCGGAATTTTCTCTGCAATGACATAGTCGGGATGTACGCCGATCGGGGCTATCGGTCGACGGGCGGGTGATAGCCCCAATCCCAGGTCGGGTCGGCCAACGGGGTGCCCGTAGAGGCAACGTGCCCTCCCACGAACCCGATGTTCATCTTCCGGCGATGGCGCAAGCTGTGGTGCCAGTACTCGCCCGATGCGTAAGGAGACCGCTCGTCGTCCATCGGCGGGGCGGCGAAAAGGGCGTCAACGAGGCCGCCCCTCAATTGTGTCGACCACTCGCCGTCCGCGTCGAAGATGAGCGGCACGTTCGGAAAATCGAGGATTCGCTCCGGGATGTAGACCCTCGTCAACATGCCCAGCAGCGGGGCCTCGAACAATCGCCGGTTCATCGCATAGCTGATGTTCTGCTGCGGTTGAATACCGCCTTGATAACAAGGCTGGCCCTGGATTTTCGATAATCGCCTGGGGCCTGACGGGCACAAGACCGGCTCCTGGGCCGGCTTGAAGTCTATGCGGACTTCGCCGAGATTGGTCCAGTACTCGTCGGTCTCGTACAGGCTGTCCAGGAAATCCGGCGCCTCGAAGCGAGTACCAAGATCTTCGCTGTCGCCGCGGTCCTTGTGGCCGTAGGGATCGGCAAACATGCGAAACTGAAACGAGGCCGTGCGAAGATGATCCATGCAGATCAAACACTTCGCCTGGTCGCGCACACTTCGAAGGGAAGGAAGGAGGACGGACAGCAGAAGAGCGATGATGCCTACGGAGAACAACAACTCGAGCAGCGTGAAGCCAGCACGCTGCTCCCCTCCCCGCGACCGTGGATGTCCGGGGCTCACCAACGCTCGCCCTCCGGTCCGGCGCTTCGCGATGCGACGTCTGCCTGTCGGCCCACCGGCACGTCTCTGGGGCGCTGCCCGTTATCGATAAACCCTCTTGGGGGCCGGGGTCGAATCCGAAGCACGGGCTGAACGGTATCCCGCCGGCGAACCTGCAACTGTCAAATTAAGTCTACCACTGCTGACACGATTTGACAAGGTGTCGTTTGGGCAAAGCGCGAGCGCATGGGCAAGATCGGGGCCACGGTTGTTGGTCTGGCGATCGCCGCCGACTGCGGCACGCTGGCGGCTGCCGTAGGCCGCGTGCGATGCGGAGCGCACGCTCAGATCGTCCACTCCTGTCGAGAGGGGGACGAATTGCAGCAAAGCTGTAACTCTGGAGCCTGGGGTGTAACGCTTGCACGCGCCTGGGCGCGATGCGGATTCCAGGCCTGGCCGAAAGCGGCCGCGCGTGGCTTGGCGCGAGGCGTCACGAGGAGTCGGTGTGCCGGGATGTGGCGGCGAGCCAGCGGCTCATCGGCTCACCCGGGCAGCAGAGCGGTCCGGCATATCCGACGTCGAGGAGCGCGCGATAGACACCGTGGAAGGCGGTGGACGGTTCAGCAGCATCGTCCAATGCCGGAGGGGCGGCCTGCCCGCCCAGGCACAGACAGCGAATCCGCGGCCCCAGGGTGTGAATCCAATCTTCCGGCCGGCCGAACGCTGCACAGGCCGCGACGTCCAGGCACGCGCCGACGTTCGGCGCCGCCTGCTCGTCGATCAGGTCGCGGAGTTCGACCGGGCTGAGCAGGAATCGATTCCGCGCCGCCGTCACGGCGATGGAGACACCGCGCCGCTCGGCGGCAAAGCGGAGGCGCTGGAGAGCAGCGTGGGTTCCGTTCAGTGCGTGGACGTACGAGCAGGCGTTGTCAGGGCCGGACGATGCCGAGCGTACGACGGCCGGCTCGACGACCAGCACTTCGGTGCCGAGCCACGCTGCAAGATCCAAGGCCGCCTGGGTGCATTCGACAGCCTGGTGTTGAATCGCGGGGTTCCGGCTGCCGAAGTGGCAGGCAACGTTGCAGGTCTGAAGTAGGGCGGCGATACGAAGGCCAGCGGCCTCGACGGCGCCGCGGATTTCCCGGCATCGGGCGTCGGTAGCGTCGAACGAGAGCATCAGTCCGTCGCCGACGTGCAGGGCGATCGCATCAAGTCCCGCTTGGATCGTCCGCTCGCACAGATCGGGGATGGATGTTTCGGTTCCCGGGTTTGCAGTCAGTGTGTTGATCACGATTGTATCCGCGACGAAACGACCGTCGTTGCCGGACGGAAGCACCTGAATTATACTCGGCGCGGGTGGCTTCGACAGCGAGCGACGCATTTTCCACGACGGAGTTTCGTGCATCTTGTGGCACGGGGTTGCGCGTGTGCCGGGTGCCGTGCTCGTGGGTGTGTGAGCACGCAGGCCCATGGTCACCGAAGCGTGGGCACGAGGCCCGGCCCGGAGAAGAGGTGACGATACGTTGCCGGCAACGGCTCTGGCGACCATGGCGGCACTCAGTCGCTGACCGAGGCGATTCTCGGGTCGGTCTTTCGGGAAGCCGGAGAGCGGTTTGATCCGCCGGGTGGCGGAGACAGCCCGTCGCGCGCCCCTGTACGACGGGTTGCCGTCGAGCGGTTCGACAGGCCGGCGGTAAGGGCGTGTTTTCCGGTTGGCGCGATAGTGGGGTCGGCGAATGGGGCGGATTCGTGCTCTTTCGGACGAGTTGATCAAGAAGATCGCCGCGGGCGAGGTGATCGAGAGGCCTGCCAGCGTCGTCAAGGAGCTCATGGAGAACGCGATCGATGCGCGGGCGTCCCGGATCGCCGTCGACATTGAGGATGGCGGCAAGCGGCTTGTTCGCGTGGTGGACGATGGGGAGGGGATGTCGGCGGAGGATCTGCGGCTGGCGGTCATGCCGCATGCCACGAGCAAGATCAGCCGCGACGAGGATCTCTTCGCGATCGGGACGATGGGTTTTCGGGGTGAGGCGCTGGCCAGCGTCGGCGCGGTCTCGCGGTTGCGGATCCGGTCTCGGCCTCCCGACGCCGCCGAGGGGCACGAGATCGTGGTGGTGGCGGAGAAGGTGGAGCTGTCCCGGTCGGCAGGCTGCCCGGTCGGCACGGGCGTGGAGGTTCGCGACTTGTTCTTCAGCGTGCCGGCGCGGCGCAAGTTCCTCAAGGGTGCGTCGACGGAGGCCGCCCACGTGAACGAACAGTTCACCCGGATCGCGCTGGCCCATCCGGACGTCGCGTTCGAGCTGGCGCACAACTCGCGCGTCACACACCGGATGCCGGTACAGGGGTCCGTCCGAGAGCGCGTTGCGAAGTTCTGCGGTCGTGAGCTGGCGGATGACCTGATCCCGATCGACTGGGACGAGCGGGGGCTGTGGATTCAGGGTTACGTGGCCCCGCCGGCGCGATCGCGGTCCGCGGGCAACTGGCAGTACGTGTTCCTCAACGGGCGTTTCGTTCGCGACCGGTTCGTCCAGCACGCGGTGAAGGAGGCTTACCGTGGACTGATCGAACCGAACCGTCACCCGGTGGTGTTCCTGTTCCTGTCGGTCGATCCCGCCGCTGTGGACGTGAACGTGCACCCGACAAAGATTGAGGTCCGGTGGCGGGACTCGAACCTGGTTCATTCGCAGGTGTTGGCGGCGCTGCGGGAGAAGTTCCTCAAGAGTGACCTCACACCGTCACTGCAGATGCGACGAGCGGGCGAACCGTCCGGCGGGCTGGACGCCGCCCGCGCCGACCGGTTGCGGCGCGAAGCTGCCGACTTCCTGCGCGGGGCGACGCCGACGACGGGCGCGGAGGGGTCTGAGGTGCGTGGGCTTGGCCGGTCCTTGCCGCCGTCGCCGGGCGGGGGCGAGCGGCTGTCCGATTACTCCGCGTCGGGCGAGCTGTGGCGGTCGTTGCACGGTCCGGCCCCGCAGGGGTCGGACCTGCGGGGCGATGAACCGGCGCCGCCGGCGGGCGGTCGACCGCGGGCGATCCAACTGCACAACGCGTATCTGGTGGCCGAAACCACCGACGGCATGATCATCATTGACCAGCACGCCCTGCACGAGCGGATCATGTACGACAAGCTTCGCCGCCGCATTGCCGGCGACGTGCTCGAATCGCAGCGGCTTCTTCTGCCGGAGACGATCCGCATCACGCCGGAGCAGATGGCCGTCCTGGACACGTGCGCCGACCTGCTGCATCGGTTGGGGCTGGCGCTGACGCCGTTTGGCCGGGACTCGGTGGCGGTGAATGCGATCCCCTCCGTACTTCGCGACACCGATGTGTCACAGTTCGTACGTGACGTTCTGGACAGGCTGGCCGTCAAAGGCCATCAGCCTGACACCGAGGCGGTGCTGGAGGACATGCTGAGGTTGATGGCCTGCAAGGCTGCCGTCAAGTTCGGCGACCCGCTGACGCCGGACGAGATCGAGGCGCTGCTTTCCCAGCGGGGCGAAGTGGAGAAGTCCACGAGTTGCCCGCACGGCCGGCCAACGGCGTTGCGGTTCACGCTGGCGGACCTGGAAAGGCAGTTCAAGCGCACATGACGCGCTTCTTCGCATCCGAGCAAGGCGGACGCACGCACCGAAGCGGCGGGCGGAGCCTGTCCTGTCAAAGCGCAAACGCACGTTGGAGGAAAGACAACCCATCATGAGCGGATGGTTGATTGCGGCAATGGTTGCCTGGTTGCTTTCGGCGACCTGAATTGTGGCGGAAACCGTGCCTCTGGTCAGAGGCAGACTGAAGCCCGCCTCGGGTGAGTTCGTCGGCGCCGTGATATTCGCTGCAGGAACGGCCGCGCTGGGCGTATGGTTCCTCATCAAGGCGCTGCGATAGGTCGCCGCCGGGGCACGCGATGGCGGACAAAGCCGTCCCGCGGGCCTCCAGCGCTGGATGATTGACCTCTTCTTTGGCTTCCCTATGCTGGGCGACACGCGGGTGAAAGGGACACCATCGTGACCGCCGCTGCCCAGGACGCAACAAGAGTGGCCGAACGGTTCCATCGCAACCTGCCGGATTGCAGAAGTCGTATCTGCGCCGAGATGCAGGGCCGGTGCGAGAAGGACAGCGCCGGGGTCGGTGTCGAGCTCCTTAAAGAAGTCGAACAGTGGCGGGACGCGCTTGCTCGGAACTTCGCGCTGCGAAACCGCGAGCGTTCGGCCCGTGAGCTGAACTTCGCCGTCCAGCGGATGATCGAGTGCGTGACCTTCCTGCGGATGTGCGAGGACCGCGGGATCGAGCCGTACGGCCGGCTGGAAGGACTATGCCGCGGCTCGAGCGTCTACAAACGCCTCGGTGAGGTGCTTCGGCGGGCGGCTGAGCGCTACAACTCCAGCCTGTTCTGCTTCACGCCGGAAGAAGGGCTCAAGTCCTCTGACGGAGTGCCCCCGAGCCTGGAACTCGACGACGAGCCGCTCAAGAGAATGCTGGCCAGCCTGTACTGCTCGGAGAGACTCCATGAGTTCTCCACTCTGCCGCCGGAGTTTCTCGGGCAGGTGCACGAGCAGCTCCTCGGGAAGGTGATTCGCCGGACCAAAGAGCGGGAGGTCAAGATCGAAGATAAGCCCGAGGTGAAAAAAGCCGGCGGCATCTATTACACGCCCGGCGCCATCGTCGACTACATCGTCCAGCAGACCGTCGGGAAACTGCTGGAGGGCAAGACACCCGCCGACGTCGGACCGGACCTTGAGCCGAGTCGCAAGCGCGCGGTCAAACAGAACCATCCGCCGAAGGCGGATAGGGAAGCGGTGCCTGGTCGGCGTTGCGGGCCGCTCCCTGACGGTCGCGGTTCGGATCGGCCCATCTGCATCGTCGATCCCGCGTGCGGGGCCGGCTCGTTTCTCCTCGGGGCGTATCGGTACTTGCTCGACTGGCACCGCGACTGGTACGTCAACGACGGCCCGGGAAATCACCGCGCGCGCATCTATCTGGACGCCGGCGGGCAATGGCGGCTGGACGTGCGGGAGAAGAAGCGCATCCTGTTGAACAACATCTACGGCGTGGACATCGAGCCGCAGGCCGTCGAAGTCACCAAGCTCTCGCTGCTGCTGACGGTCCTCGAGGGTGAGACCATCGGGCAGACGTCGTCTGTGTTGCACGAGTTGGTGCCGGACCTGAGCCGCAACATCAAGTGCGGCAACAGCCTCATCGGACCGGACGTCTACGGCGACCGGCAGATGAGCCCGCTGGACGACAATGAGCGCTACCGGATCAACGCTTTCGACTGGCACACCGAGTTCCCGGAGGTGTTCACACCGAACCGCGCCCGTGAGGAAGCGGCGCCGTGCGGGCCGCTCCCTGACGGTCGCGGTTCGGATCGGGGGGTCGACACTGGTTCGGGCTTCGATGTCGTGATTGGAAACCCGCCGTGGGGGCAGAAGCACGTTCGGAGGGACAAACGACTGACCGGTTATCTGCGCAAGCGGTTCCAGTCTCTCGCCGGTATCTTTGACCTGTTTCGCCCGTTCATTGAGCAGGGAGCTGGGCTGCTCAGAGAGTCCGGGTATTTCGGCATGGTGCTTCCGGACGTGGTGCTCCTGAAGGACTATCAAGATACGCGGCGCTTCATCCTGAGCAATCTCGCTCTTCTGAGCATAGATTGGTGGGGGAAGGTGTTCAAAGGCGCCGTGATCGATACGATCACGCTCGTGGGGTGCAAGCAGCGAGTCGGGCCGGACCATAATGTCCGAGTTTCAGTCAACGACCCGGGCAATCCACTGGTCCACACGATTCCGCAGCAACACTTCTGGGCCAACGAGCGCTATACGTTTAACCTCTATCTCACACCGCGGAAGCGGGAGGTTCTGGATTCGCTCAAGCCGTACCCCCGCCTGGGAGACTACTTCGAAGTCCATGAGGGTGTGCACAGCGGGAACATTCGGGAGGCCCTGTTCGTGGACCGGTATACGGACGGGTCCTGTCGCGAGCTGATAGTCGGCAGGGACGAGATCGCGCCGCACGTGCTGCGATGGCGAGGTCGCCACATCCGCCTGAGCGAGGTTCCGACAGGGGAGAGCCCTGGACGTTATGCCAACGCGGGCCGGCCGGAGTGGTACGACCGGGAGAAACTGCTTGTCCGGCGTACGGGCGACTACGTCCTGGCGGCCGTCGATCGCGAACACCGTTACGCGAGCAACAATTTCTTTATCGTGTTCCCGAAGCGTCCCTGCGGCATTGATCTGTATGGTCTGTGTGCGCTGCTTAACGCTCCGTTCATCACGTGGTGCTTCAGGACCATTGAGCCCCGAAAGGGCCGCGTGTTCGCCGAGCTCAAGATCAAGCACCTTCGCGTGTTTCCGCTACCCGACTGCGACCGGGATTCGGCCGGATGTGAGGCTCTCAACCGCCTGGGCGCCCGACGAAGCGCGCTGGCCCTGGCGGTCGGCAACGCCCGGATTCCCGCGAGCGTTCATCGTCGGTGCGCCCTTCTTGACGGACGGATCGCTACCACGGTGCGTGGGCTCTTCGGACTCCAGGAAGATCTTCCGTAGGGCGCCTTGTGAGAAGGCCCTGTGGAGCGGACAAGCCCGGGTTCGGGCCGACGCTGCCGGCTCCCCGACGGCGTTGACGATCAATGACAGCGTCTCGGCACCGGCGTCCTGTGGTAACGAGACTGGCGGAGGGAGCGTCGGACGTCGCCGGCTCTGGGGTGGGGGACGTGGGTCGCCGGCAATCCACAATCGATCGCGTTCATCCCCCACGAAGACGCTGGCTGCGGGCGGCTGTCGGCCGGGTCGGGGCTGGAAACAGGCGGGGAGAATTTTATAGACAGGGCGCGAGCGCGTAGTATTATACTCGGGTTCGCGTGAGCGTCGCACCGGCGCGGGGCGACGCGACACGGGATCTACAGTTCTTTCACACGAAGGGAGTCGAACGATGGACTGGTTGTGGATTCTCATTGTTGGGGCGATTGCCGCTGTCTATTTCTTTCTCTAGCCCGCTGGCGGTGACGTAGCCTCAAGGCAAGCGTCTTGACAATTCGCCAAGCGAACCAGGGGGCGGTCCCGGACTGAGCAAGGGGCCGCCCCTCGCTCGGTGGACGTGTCGATTCGGTCGGCGCCGGAGCATTCCGACCTCGGTCATCCACGGGTCCGGTGAGGGTGAGCGTGCTGCCTGTGCTCAGCGTGTCACTGTCTTGTCGCCGACTCCTGTCGGAACGATCTCCTCATTCACAGACGCGATCAGCAGCTTGGGCGCGCACACGGTGCTCCTGAGCATCTCAAGCGGGTTCTTGCATGGCCCCGGCACGCGCCGTTCCCAACGCACGGATCAGTGTCCTTTTGTTGACGGCCGTACACGGCCGTACCTGTTCCGCGCGGACCTGGTCCGGCCCTCGCGCCGGCGGCGGTGGCCCAGGACGGACGGCTTCCATGGGGTCGGGTACTGCGGGTGGCCTGTCAGCCGGCGTCGGGGGCGGAGCGGTGCGGGGCGGACGGTGCGGTTGCTCTTCGGGCCTGAGGGCATTCGTCGGGCCGCCGGACGCGGGGAGCCTGGCGGCGAGCAGGTTCGCAAACCGGTGAGATGAGGGTATAGTCTCTACGCGATATGGCGGCATTCCTCGGAATCCTGAAGACGTATCAGGCGTACGGGCTGATCGCTTTCACCGTTACGGTGTTTGCGACTGCGATGGCGATCCGCGTAGCGCGGCGCGTGGGCATGTTGGACGTGCCCGACCAGCAACTCAAGCCGCACGCCAGGCCCACGCCCTACCTGGGTGGCACGGCGATCTGCCTGGGGTGGACGGTGGCGCTGCTGGCGGCGATGGCGGCCGCCTGCGCGGACTGGCAGACGTTGCTGCCCATCCTGTTGGGCGGTGTCATGATCTCCGCCGTCGGGCTCGCGGATGACATGTGGGAGCTGTCCCCGAAGTTCCGTCTGATTCTCGTCACGTTGATCATTGCCGCGGTCCTGGTTTTCACGGGCATCGGGTTCCATCTGCTCGATTC
Organism: Phycisphaerales bacterium; assembly: GCA_020353195.1. Lineage (GTDB taxonomy): Bacteria > Planctomycetota > Phycisphaerae > UBA1845 > UBA1845 > JAFGJQ01. Next base: position 3,437,714 of record CP070691.1, read on the forward strand.
GCTGCTTCACGTGATTGGCGTGTCCCTGCCGCGGGAGGTGGCAATCCCCGTATCGATTCTGGCCGGTGTGGCCATCGTGTTGGGGGCGTGCAATTCAGCTAACCTGATTGACGGGTTGGACGGATTGTGCACGGGTGTTACGGCCATCATAGCTCTCGGTTTCTTCCTGCTGGCCGCGCACCTGGCCGCCTGGAGCTACAGTGAGACGGGTGATCCGGTGCGTCTGGTGCTCGCCATCGCGATGCTGGGAACGGCGGTGGGCTTTCTGCCGCTGAACTTCAATCCGGCCAGGATCTTCATGGGCGATGCGGGCAGCATGCTGCTGGGGTTCAACTGCGGCATCATGATCCTGCTGTTCGCCGAGCGCGGGATTCTGCGGTGGCTGCTCGGCGGGTTGATGGTTTTCGCACTGCCGATCGCTGACACGGCCCTGGCGATTGTTCGTCGCCGCCTCAGCAGGAGGCCGATCTTCGTCGGCGATCGCAGTCATTTTTACGACCAGCTGGTCGACCGGGGCATGTCGGTGAGGGCGGTTGTCGCCGTCAGCTACGCCATCGCTGCTTTCTACGCGGCCATGGGCTGTCTGGCAATCTGGGTTCGCACGCGTTATATCATCCCCCTGTACGTATTGATCGTGGTCGCCACTGTGGTGGTGCTGCACGTGCTCAACATGATGAGGGCCGGACCGCCGGCGAAGGTCGCCCCGCCCCGCAGGCGCATGAAGATCCTGTTCACCTCCGCCGGGCGCCGCGTCTCACTGATCCGGGCATTCCGCCGGGCCGCCGACGACTTGGGCATCGACCTGCAAGTTCACGCCGTGGACCATCATCCGATGGCGCCGGCCCTTCACATCGCCGATGAAACCGCCCTTGTTCCCCAGGTCACGTCGGATGACTATTGTGATCACCTCCTGGCCCATTGTCGCGAGAATGGAATCGACGCGCTCATTCCCCTGATCGACCCCGAGCTCTATCCGCTGGCGAAGGCCCGTGACCGGTTCGACGAGTTCGGCACGCGCGTGATCATCTCGTCGCCCGACGTTATTCGCATCTCGAAAGACAAGGTCCGCACCGGTGAGTTCCTGCGCCAACATGGCTTCCTGACGCCCAGGATCCTGACCGGCGAGGACCTTGCCGCCCCGACGCTCCCCTTGTTCATCAAACCCAAGACCGGCAGCTCCAGTCTTGGGGCGCATAAGATCGGCACGCCCGAGGACCTCGCCTACTACCGCAGTGTCAGCCCCGATTCCATCATTCAGGAGTTCATCGCGGGTCCGGAATACACGGTCGACGTCTTTGCGGATTTTGACGGCAGGCCGCGGTGCGCCGTGCCCCGCCGCCGTCACGAGGTTCGCGGCGGCGAGGTCTCCAAAGGGCAGACGGTCCGGAACGTCCCGATGATGAAGGAGCACTGCCGCCTGGTCGAAGCTCTGGGCGGGTGTCGGGGCATGATCACCGTGCAGTGTTTCCTGACCCCGGACGACGACGTCGTCTTCATCGAGATCAACCCGCGGTTCGGGGGCGGCGTGCCCTTGTCGATCCGTGCCGGCGCCGATTCGCCGCGGTGGATTCTCGAGCTCTTGACGGGCCGCGAGCCGGTCATCTCCATGGACGGCTGGGTGGACGGCATGCTGATGTTGCGATACGACGAAGGTGTTTTCGTGCCCAGCGCGGATGTACTCGGCGTATCGTCCACCGCGCGCGCCGGTGTTCAACAGCCATGAGCCTGCATGACCGATCCACCTCGATCCCGCCGGAAGGCCGCCGTCGCGGATCGCTCGATGAGGGACGATCCGCCGCCGCGCCGCGACACGGAGGGTTCCGTGTGTGGCTGCTCGCCGCGTCCTGTGCCACCGTCGTCTACCTTGCCACGATGGCTCCCGGCGTGCTGTGGGGCGACTCCGGCGACGCCCAGATCCGTGTGCTCGCGGGGGAGCTCGGCGACCCTCGTGATCTGGCTCGATCGCACGTGACCTACTACGGGGCTGCCATCGCCCTGCACAAACTGTTCCGGCTCGAAGCGGCGCTGGCCGCCAACCTCGTATCGGTCCTGGCGGGCGTCATCACGGTGGCTAACTTTGCCTGGCTGGTTTCGATGTTCGTTCGCCGCCGGCTCGCCCTGGTGTCGGGTGTCGCGCTGCTCCTTCTGTCGCACACACTATGGCAGCTGAGCACCGGCGCGGAGGTCATGACATCTTCCACGCTGTGCCTGTCGTTTGAACTGGCCGTGCTGGTGCGTTTCGCCCGGACGGGGCGACTGCGCTGGCTGGTGCTGGCCGGACTGGCGAACGGCATCGGCTGGTCCACCCACAACTTGGCGCTGCTGACCTGGCCGGCGTACGTCATCGTCGGCTGGCTCCGCTGGAGCCGGGTCCCCGTGCCCCGCCTTCGATCGATTGCCGCCGTTATCGCAGCGTGGCTTGCCGGCTGCGCCCCCCTGGCCGTTCTTTTCATAATCGAACTGCGAGCGCTCGACAGTTTCACCGTGACGCTTCAGTCTCTTCTCGTCGGGGCGTACAGCCGAGATGTGTTCAACACGGCATTCGGCCTCGGCATGCTTGCACGTGACCTTGCCTATATCCTTCTCAACTTCCCCACGCCGTTGATTCTGCTGGCGCCGTGGGGATGGTGGCGACTCCGCAAGGTGGGCCCGGGCGGCGTGTGGTGGTTCCTGACGCTTGCCGCGCTGGTGATCGCGGCTTTCGCCGCCCGTTACGGCGTGCCCGACCAGTACACGTTCTTCGTCCACGCCTATCTGTTCCTGGTTCTCTTCGCCGCGATCGGCGTCGACCAGTGGCTGATCCGGCACCCGTCAAAGACGATGGCCGTTGCGGTCGCGCTGCTGTCGTTTACCGCCCCCGTCGTGTATGTGGCCGCACCGCCGCTCGCGCGGTGGTACGGCGAGTCGCGCTTGCCGTTGCCGGCGCGCCGGATTCCGTATCGCGATCCGTGCGCGTGGTTCCTGAGGCCGTGGCGCACGGGGTATGACGGGGCCGAACGCTACGCGAGGGAGGTCTTCGCCGCGCTACCCGCCGATGCCGTGCTCTGCGCGGACTCGACGATGCGGCGCCCGCTCGACTACCTCCAGATCCGAGACGGTATCCGTCCGGACGTACGTTTGCCCGGTGCCCCGGCCCGTCGAGCCGGGCAGACACCGCTACGGATCAGCCCCGAGAACACGGACGAGTATGTCGAGCAAGGACTGTTGTTCTGCACCGGGAACGTCGAACAGTACGCGCCCAGCTGGCTTCTCGATGGAGGATACCACTTCGAGCCGTCGAACCTCGTCTACCACGTTCGCCCGCCGCCTCGTCCGGAAGGCGCCCCCTAGCCCGGCGCGATGAACCGCACGACACGTGCATTCCAGTTCCTTCGGCGCCATCCGAGCGACAACGGCAGGGATGGCCCCCGCGCCTGTGGCCGCGCTTGGCGGCCGATCGGCGACGACGTTACAGAGATGTTCAATTGTTCCCGGGTGTTCGACTACGCGGCTGCGGCGGGTCACTCCGCGGTGTACGTTGCGTCGAACGGCGTGGTCCCCGGCGTGCGGGTGATCTTGCGGTCGGGGTTTGCGGACAGATGCTCGAGGATCTTGTACACGGTCTCGATGTCCGATGGCGCATGAATACTTGCAGCGAGTTGCCCGGCCGTTCGGGCCCGTCCCCGATGGGTGCCGAGCTCTTTGATCAGTCGCAGTTGCAGGTCGAGAACGCGCCGGGCTGCGGTCTTGCCGGCCTGGACACCCGGCTGGTGATAGGCGTTGATGTTGATCATCGATGCGTAGAGCCCGACGGCCCGTTCGAACAGTGCAATCAGCGCTCCGACGGTTCGCGCGTTCACCTCGTCGATCGTGATCGTCATCGACTCCCGTCCCTTTTCGTGCAGGGCCTGCTGCGTGCCTGTCAGGAACCCGAACAGGTAGTCGCCCGAGGTGGTGTGCGGTTCGACCCGTACCGAAGGACCCTCTCGATCCCGGAGGACCTCGACGAAGGTCACGAAGAAGTTGTGTACTCCCTCGCGAAGCTGTTGGATGTAGGCGTGCTGGTCGGTCGAACCTTTGTTCCCGTATACGGTGATCCCCTGATGCACCACGTTTCCATCCAGGTCCGTCTCCTTGCCCAGCGATTCCATGATCAGCTGTTGCAGGTACCGCGACAGCAGCACCAACCGGTCCTTGTACGGCAGGATGACCATGTCCCGGCTGCCCCGCCCGTCGCCGGCGTGATACCACATCAGCGCCAGCAGGGCGGCGGGGTTGGACCTCACCACGCGAGACCGTGTGATCCGGTCCATCTCCCGCGCGCCGCCGAGCAGGCCGTCGACATCGAACCCCTGCAAAGCCGCCGGCAGCAGTCCCACGGCGGACATCTGTGACGTCCGCCCGCCGACCCAGTCCCAGATCGGGAACAGCCGTATCCACTTCTGCGCCCGACACAGCCGGTCCAGCTCGCCGCCTTCCTGGCTGATGGCGACGGCATGCTCGGAGAAGCACTGGTTCCTTCTGGCGTACGCCTGCATGACCTCGAGCATGGCGTTGCGGGTCTCCGGCGTGCGTCCCGATTTCGAGGTCACGATGGTCAGCGTGCGGTCCAACCGGTCGCCAATGCGATCCAGCACACCCCGGTCGATCCCGTCCGGATCGGTGTTGTCGCAGAAGAATATCCGCGTCCGGCCTTGGCGCGGTGTCCCCAGCGCGTCATTGACGAACTGCGGCCCGAGCACCGATCCACCGATGCCGATCACGAGTATGTCCTCAAACTGCTGGCCGGGCGCCGGCGCGATCTTCCCCGATCGAACGTCAGATGCGAACGCTTTGATGTCGCTTATGGTGGTCTCGATCGCCGCTCGGATGTCGGGCGTAGGGGCCAGTTCCGGCGCCCGCAGCCAGTAGTGGCCTACCATTCGCCCTTCATCCGGATTGGCGATCGCTCCGCTTTCCAGAGCTTCCATCGCGGAGAACGCGCGTTGCATCGGGTCGGCCATTGCCTCAAGAAACCCGGCTGTGAAGCCCATTCGGCTGATGTCCAGGGACAGCCCGACCGGCTCACAGCGGCACAGGTGTGTCTTGTACCGCTCCCAAAGTTCAAGCTGGTTCACGACGGTTTCTCCAGGGCCAGGATCGAGCGTTTCGCCTCCACCAGTACATCGCAGTCGGAATACGCCCGGTGGAGAATGAACAGCAGGCATGCTTCGTCGCATTGTTGCTTGGAGTACCCCTGCTCCCGTAACAGTTCCCTCGTCACGGCGAAGTTCGCCATGCACAGTTCGACGGGCAGCGGCCCCAGACGCTCCTCGAGCGCTTCGAAAAACCCGGAGCGGATCAACCTCCGGGCGATCGTCTGTTGCCGGTCCGCGACATCCTCACTGCGGGGCAGCGCGAGGTAGGTCTCAACCGTCTCTGCCGGTGCCAGCTCCAGCCACACCGCCCCCTGCAGGTGTTCCTCTCTGAAGTCCGGGGGAATGTGCAGCAACAGATGCCTGAACCGCTCCTCAGGGAGCGTATCCGTGAATCCCTCCCAGCGGAAGGTAAGGCAGGTTCGGTCCCATCGGTCGCTGTGCCTCACTTCGACCTGAATCCCTGTCAGTTCCGGCGAAAGGAGTTCGAGAAGCTTCTCTCGCAGCGCCGAATGGCTCATCTCGGCAGGCATTCGTCCCGACCGCTTTCTGCAGCACGCGGGGCTGGGGCACGGCGACCCGGCGGCGCCGACAGGCCGAAACGACGTATTCTCCGCGCCGGATTGCATGAAGGCAATAGGGCGGTTTGCCCCCCTGGGGTCGGCGGCTCCGTTGGGACGGCGGCGACATCGCCGGTCGAGCCGGGTCCACGCGCCCCGGCTCGGGCGAAGAAAAACGGTGCTTGCGGGTCGGCAAGCACCGTTTGCGGGTCCGGCAGGTTCGTTGTCTACTGAAACTCCACCAACCGCCCTTGTTCCGCTGAGAATCTATGACCGTGCGCGAGCGACGGCGGGCCGTCGTTCACACACCATTGTCGCAACGGACGACGCAACCAGAAGCCCCGCCGCGAGCCAGGCAGTAACGAATGGGCTTTTGAGAACGGCGGCCACCCCCACGACGGCCGCCAGCGCGGCGACCGCCAGGACTCGGCCAAGACCGATCGCCACCGCACGCCACCTCGTGCGGACAGGCTCGAATGACGTCTTAGCTTGCTTCATCGCTTTCTCGCACTCCCCTGCGGCTCCAAGGTCTGCGGGCCAGAGCCACCATCAAAGACGAACCATTCAAAGGCCCGGCGTTGGCGGGAATCAACCTGCCGGCCGGAAAAAGACATGGCGTCCGGTAGAATGGCAGGGGCCCCGCCGGCCAACGCGAGTGCGGTCGGCGTATCGGTCCCGCCCCGACACGCCTGTTCGTGGTAAAATGGGTAATTTGTCGGTGGGCACGCCCATCCGGGCGAAGTGTATGCCGGCGCGGTCACAAGTGCGAGACGATCAGGGTGGCTAGTGCCGTCAGGAGGGTGCCCAGGGCGCATAGCCCGAGTATCTGGCGCGTGGCATAAGGGACCCGGGCAAACGGGCGGTCGATCCGATCCAGGGCTACGCAAAGCACGTCAGCCCCGATGACGACAGCCCGCCGCCACGGCGTGTCAGGAAGCGGTGGCGGAAGAGCTTCATCATCGGACTCGTCTGAGAATTCCCCGTCCGGTGGCGTCTGGTCGTCGGCTGTCGATGGCGCCGCGTCGCTGAGCGGCGGGGCCTCACCGGCTCCGTGGTCTCCCGGGTCTTTCATGGTCGGGGGGATTCCGGTTGCGTGAGGCGCCTCGACGTCTTCGGGCTCCGGTTCATCCGGACGGCCGCTGAGTTGGGCGTCCGTCTCGTCGAGGAGCCCTACGACCGTATCCAGCTGGTCATCGATCGGCGTGTCGGCCAACAGGGGAGTCTCGGCGGCGGCTGGCGCAGGTTCGGGTGCCGGCTCAGGCATGTCGGTCTGCGTCTGGGCAGCCGGCTGCTCGTCCGGTTGGGGCGGCTTCTGCTCGGCGGGGGTTTCGGCGTCCAGCGGCCCGATCTCGTCGATGAGGCGAGCGACGATGGCGCTGGCCTGATCCAGAAGCGTGTCGATGGTGCTGGACGCAGGTTCGGTCACGATCGTTGTTCCTGGCGGTGTCCGTCGCGACGGTCGTCGCCGGGGCTGACCGTAGTATCGGACGCTGGCTGACGCGTCTTCAGGTTGTGCGGCCTTGCGGGCAGCCACATAATGCGGACATGGCGTCGGATGCCCGATTCTATTGCCCGGACTTGACCGGTCCCGTCGTGGCGCTGCCGCCGGAGGAGGCTCACCACGCGTGTGCGGTCCTGCGCCTGCGCCCCGGCGACGAGATCATGCTCTTCGATGGGGCGGGGACCGAGGGGCGGGGTCGCCTGGCCGCTGTTGCCCGGGGGGAGACGACGGTCGAAGTGAGGCAGACGGTGCGGGTGCCGTTCGAGCCTCGCATCCGGCTGACGCTGGCGGTGGCGATGCCGCGGACGCATCGGCAGCGGGTCCTGTTCGAGAAGTGCACCGAACTTGGCGTGTTTGCGATTCAGCCGCTGATCTGCGAGCGGAGCGTGGCCAAGCCGGGGCCCGACAGCGTTGCAAAGTGGTTGCGGACCGCGATCGAGGCGGCCAAGCAGTCGCGGCGCGCGTGGATCCCCCGCATCGAATCGCCGCGCGTGTTCACCGATGCGGTGGGTGCGGCGGGGGCATACGAACTGGCGGTGCTGTTGACGCCGTTTCCAGACGTGGTGCCGCTGGGTCGGTTGCTGTGCGATCGACCGGCGTGCGGTACTATGATGGCGTGGATCGGCCCGGAGGGCGGTTTTACGGACGCAGAAGCCGACCGGGTCGTCCGGGCGGGGGCGTTGCCGGCCCGAGTGGGCCCGGGCATCCTGCGAGTGGAGACGGCGGCCGTCGTGACGGCCGGCTTGGTGGCCGCCTTGGCGGACGTGCGTTAACGTCGGGACGCGGTTTTCAAGGAGCGGCCCCGTGGACGAGAAGGGCAGAGCGGACGCGAAACATCAGGCCAAGCAGGCGAAGAAGCTGGCCAAGGCCCAAGTCAAGCGCGAGAAGAAGGGGGAGAAGCTCGGCGCCGACGTCGACAAGCCCGCGCCGGTGTCGATCGGCGTCGTCCCGTCGGCGACGAAGGGGGAGCGCGGGCACCGAGCCGGTTTGACGCCGGCGGAGCGCTCCGCCCGGGCGGCCGAACGCAGCGTCCGCCTGACCGGTTATCGTGTGTGGATCGCGGCGGTCACGTTGCTGATCGCGATCGTGACGGCGCTGGTCACGTGGCTCAACTACACTTACAGCTCATCCGCCCCCGCGCCTGCGTCCGACAATCCCCCGATCGGGGCTCCGGCGTCGAGCGAAGCCTCATCGCAACCGCGCGCTCCGGTCCCGTGATGCCCGACGGCATTTCGCGCTCTTGGTGCTGCTCGCCGGTGTGCTTCGTGGGTGTGATACTGGTCTGGGCGTATCCTGGCGAGTATGCTGTGAAGCGGTCGCGCGTTGATGACGAGTGTCGTTTGTCATGTGTGTGTTTCCGAGACTACGTATGACCGCCCGGATCGTCGTGCTGGGAAGTGCGCTTGTCGGATGCGCGTGTCGCCATTCTCCATTGTCCGATGAACGGCTGCAGTCGGCGCCGAATGTGGGCCCTTCGCCGCCCGGGGTCGCCCCGACGCGGTCGCCGACCGCCCAGGCGGCGCCGGACCGGGGCGTGTCCGCCATCTGCAAGCAGTTTGCCGAAACGGCGTGCCGCAAGCTGGACAGGAGTCAACCGGTGGTAGCGGTGCTTCCCATCGCCGACGCCGACGGGCGGCTGACTCCGTGCTCGGACTACTTGGCCGACGAGCTCCTGGCGGCGTTCCTGTCGGTCTCGGCGCAGGCCGTGGATCGCCGGAGTCTCGAGGCCGTTCTGACTGAAATCGATGTTGGGGCGGCGTTCGACCGGCCGCAGCAGGTGGCCCGCATCGCTCGGGCCGACGTTCTCGTGGTGGGTCGTTATGCTCTGGCGGCCGGCGAGCTGGCGATGAGCGTGAAAGCCGTGGATGTGTCGACCAACAGGCTTGTTCACCTGGTGTCGGATCAAGTGCGAGCCGGTCGTCGGGTTCGCCAGCTTGCGTTCGTGGGGATCGGCGGGTCGGAGGGCGGTGGTGCCGTGCAGGTGCGCGAAGTTGAGGGTGGCGTTCGGATTCGGGCGTCGTATACTGAGGCCGGCGCCGGACAGTTTCGCCTGCTAGACCGTGTGCGGCAGAAGGTCCGCCGGCTGCACGCCCGATATCTGCGTGACGCCGTGGGGCTCGATCTGTCTGCCGAGGGCATCGAGGAACGTTTCCGCCGCGGTGTGGAGGCCGACTGCCGATTTGATGGCGACTCCGTTACGCTGGAAATGGAGTTTGGAGTAGGTCCATGAGTGTCATTGCCCGTTTCGGCTTGGCCGGTTGCGCGCTGCTGATGGTGGTGTCCGCCGGGTGCCGCGAATACGAGATCACCCAGTTTGACAACGTGCCCGCGCGTACGTTTCAGCCCAAGACGTATCGACGGGCGGCGATCGTGACTCATCGAGCCCGTGACGACGAGGGGGATCGGAGCGCCAACTCGCTTGACCACAACAAGCTGATTCTGGAGGCGTTTCAGGTTGAGTTGATGCGGCGGGGTTTGGACGTTGTGGAGCGCGAGAAGTTCGAGAGGCTCGTCAACGAGCAGTTGCTCATTCGCGGTGAACTGACGAACCTCTCAGACCGTGAGAAGGCGATCCGCATCGGGAAGATACTCAACGTCGACGTGGTCTTCTATGCCGATGCGTTGATCAACAGCTCGCGTTACGTCTATGAGAAGAGTGCGTTCGGATCGAAAGCGAGAGCGCTCGAGCTGACGCGGAAGGCGACCGAGAGCGGCGTCGTCGAGGGAGTCGGCAAATACAAGATCCATGCGTATCACGACGTCGGCGTGACCGCTCGCGCGATCGACGCCCGGACCGGCGAGATCGTGTGGGTCGGCTATCGCGTTCTTGCCGTATGCGAGGAGGTGACCGAGGACAGCCCCACCGCGCTGACGAGCTTCGCCACCATCAAGAGGCTCTGCGGTATGGTCCTGGACGACTTCTTCACACCGTTGCCCGCTCCGATCACGACGAAAGGATAGCACGCGATGCGACGATCTCGACATCCCGGTTTGGCGATTCTCGTTTCAGTCGTCCTTGGCGGCTGTGGAGACCGTCTGATTCTTCAGACCAATACGTTCCGCACGTCGGAGCTGCAGAAGGTGAAGCGCGTGGCGATTGTGGACTTCGCCGGGCAGTACGGCCAGGCGCTGGCGGACATCGTGACGATCAACTTCATGCGGGCCGGGTACAAGGTCATCGAACGCGACGAGCTCCGCGACGTGATTCGGGAGATCTCCGTCGGGCAGCAGGGGCTCATGGATCTGTCTGATTCGGAGAAGGCGAAGCTGTTCGGGAAGATCCTCAATGCGGATGTGATCGTCACCGGCCAACTCGTCCGACGGGTGCCGCCGTCCTATGAGAAGAAGGGGGAGGACCGGCTCGTCTACGAGTCGGCCACTCTGGAGATCGCCGCGCGTGCCTTCGATGCGAAGACAGGGAAAGTGTTCTGGACGGCAGTCGTCAACGGCACCGCGACGGCCAAGACCGGCGAGCAGCTCGAGCTGATGGACTACATGAATGAGCCGTGCCGGCAGTTGGTCTACAGCTTCAAGGACCCCAATTACCGCGACGTTGCCGAAGTCTACGAGGGCCAAGAGATCGAGGCCCTCAGGAGCAAGCGTGGGTTCTGAGCCGGTGTCATCCGGCGTTGATCGTGAGGAAACGTCGCAGCTCGTCAGCGTCGATCCCGGTGATGTGCAGGGTCTTTGCGGGTGACGTTGCCCCTTGTCTGACGGTAATGTCCTGTCGTCGCAGGCCGAGCTGATCGGCCAGGAACGCGATGAGTGCGGCGTTGGCTTTGCCCTTCTCGGGCGGGGCGGCCACCGCGAACTTCGCCCGCCCGTCCAGCTCACCCCTGTAGCACGTGCGTGAAGCCCCCGGCACGATCTTGACCGGCAGCAGCACGCCGCTTTCATCCGTCACGAGGTTGATCATCAGCGTCGATCCCGCCTCCGCGCGGAAGCGATACCCGGAAGTCGTCACCAAGTATACCCTTACGAGCCGCGCCCGTCAGGAAGCGGTGCGCCCGGAGTCACACGGTCCGCGCCCGTACAGAAGCGGTTCCGATGATGAACGGAGGGACCCCTCCCTTATGGTCGGGGCTCGTGGCGGTAACGCTTCCTTTGCGGTTGGTGCCCGTATGGGCTATCGCCGACTTGCGCTCGAGGCCCCGTATGCGTGGCGATGTGATTGGGGTAGTCTACCAGGTCCACCAGGTATCAGAGCGGGACAATGGGCAGATGCTGCTTGATCAGGACGCCGGGTCAGACGCCGAGCGGTCGCGGGGGCGCCTCGTTGTCCGCAACGCGAAGGGTGGAGAACGGTGCGCGTGGGGTGCGGGGTCTGGCGGCGGTTGCCTTCCTGTGCCTCTGGCAGAGCGGCGCAGCGACGGCAGGTGAGCGGTCCACCGGCGACGAGCCCGACCCGCAGCCTCGCGTGGTGCTGCCCGACGAGTCCGGCTACTCCGCCTCGGCGCGGGACGGACGGGGCAGCGTCACGGTTTCGCCCGAGGTGATCCCGGTCCGCACGCCGGTGACGATGACCTTCGTCTATACCGCCGCCGACAGCGGGATCGCGGTCGGCGGTGGCGTGATCTGCAACGTCTCGAATTTCTGGGGATGGACGCCGCCGCAGAGCCAGCGGCCGGATGCGCCGGGGTACGTGACCGTCCGGTGCTCAGCCGAGGAGGTCCCCCTCGAGGTTCAGGTCGACTCGGGCAGTAATGTCGTGGCGATCCTGGTTCGAGAGCAACCGCTGCGCGGCGGGCAGACCGTGACCGTCGTCTATGGTGACACGTCCGGCGGTCGGCATCCGACGGCGCAGGGTATTTCGGATCGCTATGCCGAGCGGGGGGAGCGGTTCTTCTTCAAGGTGGACGGGGACGGCGACGGGTGGTTCGCGCCGTTGCGGCGCCAGGCCCGCTTTCGAGTGGAGGCCCGGCAGGCCGCCAAGCTCGTTGTTTTCGGGCCGTCGTGGTCCCGAGTGGGGGAGGGCTTCGATCTTACGGTGGCTGCTCTCGACGCGTCGAACAATCTCGTCGAGTCGTTCACCGGTAAGGTCCGGTTGACGCCGAGTGGTGTCTCCGCGGGGGGCATGCGTACGGTGGTTTTCAAGCCCGACGACCGGGGGGCGGTGCGGCTTCGAGTCACTCCCGAGGCACCGGGGATTCTCCGTGTTGCGGCTGCGGACGCGGCCGGCGTGCTGGCCCCCGCCGTGTCCAACCCCATCGTCGTGTCGCAGGGCGCGGACACGAAATACGCGTTGTACTGGGCAGACCTGCATGGCCACTGCAACGTATGCGACGGCACCGGTTCGCCGGAGGATTACTACCGCTACGCCCGAGACGTAGCCCGGCTCGACGCGGTGGTCCTGACCGATCACGATCACTGGGGTTACGTGCCGCTTGACGAGGATCCCGCCACCTGGCGCCGCTTGTGTGAGCTGTCCAGGTCATGGTACGAGCCGGGACGGTTCGTCACATTCTGCGGATACGAATGGACGAACTGGACCTTCGGGCATAAGCATGTGCTCTTCCTTCACGACGCGCAAGCCGCCGTCTTTGCCTGGCAGGATGAGCGGAGCGACCGTCCGGACGAGCTGTGGGGGCTGTTGGCCGGCCGCGATTGCCTGACCATCCCGCACCATCCCGGTGGCCACCCGATGCCGACATTCTGGAAGTACCACGATCCCCGGTACGAACCGGTGGTGGAGATTGCCTCGGTGCACGGCGTTTCGGAACACGTGGCGCATCCGCGCTGCATCAGTTCGCCGGTGGAGTCCGGGATGGTTCAGTCGGCGCTGGAGCGCGGGTACGAGTTGGGCATTATCGGTTCCGGCGACACGCATGACGGTCATCCCGGGATCGGCAGTCCCGGCGCCCGAGCGGGTTTGGCCGGCATCTACGCCGCTTCATTGACCCGGGAGGCGGTTTTCGACGCGCTGCGGGCGCGGCGGGTCTATGCCACCACCGGATGCCGGGCGATCCTGCGTTTCCATATGGGCGACACGCCGATGGGAGGCGTTGCCCACGTCGCCGGTCCCGACGTCCGGCGGACGCTTTCGCTTACCGTTCTCGGCGACGCTCCGATTTCGGCAGCGGCGATTGTCAAGAACAACCGCGAAGCGGCGGTCGAGCCGGGTGGCGGGCTCATGCTCTCGTGGGAATGGACCGACCCCGAGCCCGCCAAGAGCGGAGACTTCTATTACGCGCGGATCGTCCAGTCGGATGGGGAGTGGATCTGGTCCAGCCCGATCTGGGTCCGGGTCGGCGGGCGGGCCCGATCGCGGCCGGCGGCGGACTGACAGGCGGGTGCGGGTTCGGGGGTTCTTTTTGCTCTCGGTGCCGGGGTCGCCGGGCTTGGTGCTTGCGGATCAGTACTTGCGCACTGGTGGCGTTTCCAGAAAGTTCGTTGTGGGTTCGTCGGGGCCGGTCCCAGGCGCGTGGCACGCCCCGCGTTGCGTGGGCATGTCCATTGCCGCTCCCTGACGGTCGCGGTTCGGTGCGCCTTGTCGTTTCGCTGCGTCATCGGGCGTATGCGCCGTTGCGATTGTGTGGGTCGTTGGCGGCCGCTCCCTGACGGTCGCGGTTCAGTGCGTTGGTTTGGGGGCTTGCAACAGCGTTGGTGAAGTGTCAGTACCTTACCGGAAACGGCACTACTGGGAATGGCACTAGTACCTGCGGACCACGCCGACGATCACACCTTGGACGTCGAGGCGTCCGGCGTCGACGTAGATCGGGGCGAAGTCGGGGTTGGCGGGTTGGAGTCGGATTCGTCTTCCCTCGCGGTAGAACCGTTTGAGGGTGGCTTCGCCGTCGTCGAGCAAGGCGACGACGGTCTCTCCGTCGCGGACGCGGTTTCGTTTCTCGATCACGACGTAATCGCCGTCCCGGATGTGATCGTCGACCATGCTGTCGCCGGTGACCTTCAGGACGTAGGTGTCGCCCTTGGCGGCAAAGACCTGCTCCAGGTCGAGCGACTCGGGGTCTTCGAGAGCTTCGATGGGACGTCCGGCTGCGATCCGCCCGAGCAGTGGCAGGGCGGTGGGCGGCGTATCAGGAAAGGACACATTCGAGGTCAGTTCCAAAGAGCGAGCCTTGTACGGCAGCCGGCGCAGCAGGCCTTTCTTGATCAGCACCCCGACGTGTTCGAACACGGTGACCTTGGTGACGCCGAATTCGTCGGCGATTTCCTGCATCGTCGGGGAATAGGCGTGGCTGCGTCTGTAATCCCGTATGAACTGCAGGATCGCCAGTTGGCGTGGGGTGAGCGTTCGCCTTTCGTGCGCGCGCTGGGATGTTCGCATGAGTGCTCTCCTCGGAGATATCAAGTCCCGGTCGATCCGGCGCGGCCGGAAGATCGCCGTTTCGGTTCGTGTTTTGCCCCGCCACCGCGTAGTGGAGCATGCGTTCCCGGTGGCCCGCCTCGTCTTGGCCGGCGCGATTCAGCGTCGGCCAATCGACGACCGTCAGGCGCGCCTGGCGGCAGGCAGCGAGCCGATCGGTGAGCATCATTCGTGCGGCCCGTAGCCGGGCGAGCAGCTGGCGGCGGCGTCGGGGCTTGCCCCGATCGGGCAAAACCGTTTGGCGCCGGTTGTCGACAGGCTCCGTGCGGGCATGGCGTGGGGCGAGTCGGATCGCGGCGTCGTGTTCGGCTGCGTCGTGTTCGGGTGCGTCGTGTTCGGCTGCGTCGTGTTCGGGTGCGTCGTGTTCGGCTGGGTCGCGTCTGGGCGCGTGCCGCACGCGCCCGCTATGCGGTTGGCGGCCTCCGTCAGGGTGGGGACGCTCCCCGGTCGGCGACGCCGCGGTCGGGTTCAGCTTCCTGCCCGCAGGAGTCGCCTTGCCCGCAGGAAGCAGGGCCACCTGGTAATCGGCCCCGGGGCCGAACAGGCACAATGGCATCGTTTCCGACGAAGCCTGCCAACTGTCCATGGTCGCTGTGTCCTTGGGCTTCGATGAACGGAGCCTTGCTGGCGCGGTCGGCAGGCCCAGGTAACCCTCGTTCGCCTGATGTTCGGTACCGGAAATATATCCTAACAATACCCGAACGGCAAGGGGAAAACTGAAAAAAATCACACGAGGGCTGAGCGGTCTTTAGGGGTCGACTGGAACGGCGTGGCCCGGGGAGAGCGCGTGGACGACCACGCTGGGGTCGATGATGGCCATCTGGAACCAGGCGAAGTCGCGCAAGTCCGCGTGACCGTCACCGTCGATGTCCGCGTAGTCGCAGCTCACGGCCGTTCCGGTGGCTGGGCCCGACAGGCAGGCTGCAAACAGCACGAAGTCGTCCAGGTCGACATCGCCGTCGAAATCGCAGTCACCGGGGACGTTGCATCCGGGTGGTGGCCCGGTGGCTTCGGCGATCCGCAGGGTCCAGCCGTCTAGTTGGCCTGTCAGGCCGGTGCAGGTGTCGATGACGGTCAGGGTCCAGTCGCCGTAGGCGTCGTGCCCGTTGAAGACGGCCAGCGGGTCCGGGTACGGGCGGAACGCGCCAGTTACGGGGGCGGCGCCGGCGGTGGTGGCGAACTCGATGCTGTCGGTGGTCCAGTCGTCGAGCACGACGTTCAGGCCCGGGTCGCCGAAGCCGAAGTCCGGGTTCGGGATGGGGTACCCAGGTCGGTGGACGAGCACGGCGGTCGCCGAGTCGTGGGCGAGCTTGACGATCAGGTCGCCGTTCCAGGGATGCGTGATCTGCAGGTCGAGATCCAGGTCGGTGACGGCGCGATGGTCGTCGACGGTGTGGGTGACGGATACGCCGTCGGTGTTGGCGTCGGGAATGGCGATGCCGCCCGGACCGGGATAGGTGGTGATGCTCAACGGGGTCTCGCACTCGTCGGGGATGCCGTTGGGCTGGCAGTCGTCGGTGTCAGGAAGCAGAAGGTCGCACGTGTCGGGGGTGCCGTTGTAGTTGCAGTCGTCGACATCCTCACAGTCATCGGGAATGCCATTGGTGTTGCAGTCGAGTTCCGGTTCGCACAAGTCCGGGATCCCGTTGCTGTTGCAGTCAGGCAGGAACTCGCAGACGTCGGGAATCTGGTTCGTGTCACAGTCGGAGAGGGATTCGCACTCATCGGGAATGCCGTTGGACTGGCAGTCCGGACTGGTCCCGTTGTCGATGTCCTGGTAGTCGGGTATGCCGTTGGTGTTACAGTCGGGAGGGATGTGGGGCGCGTTCATGTCCCCGGTGACGACCAGGGCGAAGCCCTGGGTGCCCTGGTTGACCTCGGTGCCGACGACTGTCACGACGTATGTTCCGGGCATGGGAGCGAGCAGGTGGACCTGCTCGACGTTGTTCCTGGGGTCGGGGGTGCCGTCCGGGACGGACTGCCCGCCGCTGAAGAAGTTGCCGAGATAGTGCTCCTGGTTCGGGCCAATCGGCCCGCGGAGTTCCAGATCGAGGTTGTTGACGACGGGATCGGAGGCGAGGACGGCCCCGGGCGGTTCGGTGAACGCCAGTGTCACCCGCAGCGGAACGGAATCGCTCATGACGTCAATGGTCGGGGAGGTCCAGTTTTGCCCCGTGCTCAGACCTCCGGCGTTACGCAGGTCGTAAACCCAGAGCTTGCGGATATCGCCGGGGAAGTAGAGGGTGTTGTCCAAGAGCATGCGCCCCCAGCCCTCCTGATCGCTGGGGTACTCGTTTCCGCCGGAAGGGACTCCGGTCATGTCGACCGCACCGTTGAGGATGACGGCTTTGAGCAGGGCAGCCGATGGAATGAACGGCAGAGACGGCGGGGCAAGCCCCGGTACCCCTAGCGGATGGTACCCCTGAACGAAGTACTGTCGGGCCAATAGCGCCCCCCCGGCTACCACGGGACACGCCATCGACGTGCCGGACGCCTGCTCGAACAAGCAGGAGGCGAAGGGATCGTGGCGGGCGCAGTTGGTTCCAAGCCCGGGGGCATACACCTCGGGCTTGCGTCGCCCGTCCGTCGTCGGGCCGGTGCCGCCGCTGTAGTGCTCGTTCTGCCAGGGGGCGTCCATGGACGCGCCGACGGCCAGTACGTTCTTGGCGTTTTCCGGGGTTCGCAGGTTCGGCAGGTTCGTCACCGAGAAGAGCACCAGGCTCTCCTCGAAATCGTAGCTGAACTGGTCGACCATGTTGCAGAGGATGTTGTACTCCTGGGGGCTGGTGTCGTCGCCCCAGCTGTTGTTGTGGGCCCGGGCGCCGTCCTCGTGCGCATCTTGGAAGCGGGCGTATACGCTCAGGGGGTCGGCCTGGACGTCGACGAAGTCGGAGAAGCTGAGCTTGGCCAGCGGCGCGATTCCGTCGTAGCCGTCGGGCGTACCGACATCGCCCGCGTCGCCGACGAGGCTGCTGGCGACGTTGGTGCCGTGGGCGTCGGGGAACGCGACGCCGCGTACGGCGACGAACTTGCGATGCCAGGGCCCGACCGGGGCGGAATCGCGAAAGGCGCATTGGTCACGGTCAACGCCGGTGTCGATCAGGCCCGCGATCTGGTCTTGGCCGAGCAGTCCCCCGTCCCATACGGGCGTGCTCCCGTTGATGTTGCTTTGTGCGATCCATGCGTTGGAGTCGTTTCGGGAAAGCAGTCCCGGCGCCGGTTCGAGAAGCTCGACGGTGGGGTTCTCCGCGATCAGCTCGATTCCGACGGGCGGTATGGCCGCTGCAAAGAACCACCGGTCGCCGATGCAGCGGGAAGACACGTTTGTCGCGCCGTGCAGGAGCAGGTCGTCGATTGCGCCGAGCGTGTCCTCATCGGGGAATAAAGATACGAGCACGGGTATCGGCTCCTGACTCGAGCCGCCGCCCGGATCGTCGGAAGGGAACAGCGCCAGCAGGCTGGGAGCGATCTTCCACTGAGGCTGGAGATGCCCGAGCCAGGTGACGAACGGCAACTGGGCCAGCGACGAAGGGGCGGTCGGGCTCAGCGTGACGACGTATGCATGCGGGGGAACGTAGTTCCCGAGCGTCGCCCCGGCGAGCGTCAGCGCGTCGTGCCGGGCTGGTGTCATCGGTCCGTCGAGGCGGAGCACGTAGCGCGCACGCGGTTCCGGATCCGGCAGAGGTGCGCCGAGGAGGTTGTCCGGTCCTGACGTGTGCACCGGGCCCCAGCGAAAGGCGAGGGCTGGCATCTCAGTGGCCCTCGCCTCGGGCAACCGGGCGTCGGGCAGGTAGTGCTGGGGCGACGCCACGGCCGATCCGGCCAATGCGCAGACCCACACCGCCAGCCAACGCTTCATCTCACTGTGATGATCGATCATCCCGCGCGAGCCCCCCCTGGTCTTCACCTCCCCCGACAGCGGAGCTTATCCGCGGCCGGAGCACCGACATCGGCTCGGGCCGAGCGTCCGACGGCTCGACGCTGGTCAAGCCAACGCGCCTCGTGCCACGCCGGCGAGCCGGTACCGGCGCGGGATGGGCCTTGCCACAAGGTGTCAAGGCTCTGTGCCGCGCCGCCGGTGCAGACCTCTGCACCTGCATTTGGAGTCGGAATAGTCAAATTGCAGCAGCAAAGACGATGAACCCATCCCGACATCGTCTCTAGTCTACCGGATCGGGAGGCGGAATTCCAGGGGCCAGCCGGTGTGGAAACAGTGCTGGGGCGAGGCCGAGCCTCTGCGAGGGCAACAGCGGCCACCTTGGTGATCGCGGTCGGCCAGGTCGGTGGGGCTTCTGCCAGTGCCTGCCGCCTTCACCGCGTTGTTGCTGGGGGGGGCTGCGCCGGCGGCGGGGTCGGTTTCAGTGGGGGTTTAGGCGACCTCAGTGAGCCTTGATGGAGTGGCAAATCCGGGCGGCGTGGACCGTCTCGCGGACATCGTGGGCGCGGATGATCCGGGCCCCGGCCAGAGCAGCTACGGCGGCGCAGGCCAGCGAGCCGGCCAACCGGTCCTCGGGGTCGTCGATGCCCAGGGTCTTTCCGATGAAGCTCTTTCGCGACGCGCCGATCAGAACGGCCGGACCGATGGCGACGATCTCGCGCAGCCGGGCGAGAATCTGGAGGTTGTGCTCGGTCCTTTTGCCGAACCCGATGCCCGGGTCGATGACGATGCGCTCGGGGCGGATGCCGGCCGACTCTGCTGCGCTAACCTGCCGGGCCAGGAACGCGGCGACCTCGCCGACGACGTCGTCGTACGTCGGGTTGTCCTGCATGGTCTGTGGCGTGCCCTGCATGTGCATGAGGACCACCGGTGCGCCGGTGGTGGCGGCCAAGTCGGCCATCGCGGGGTCTGCGCGCAGGGCGGAGATGTCGTTGATCCAGTCGGCCCCGGCATCGAGGGCGGCCCGGGCGACGGCGGCCGACTGTGTGTCGATCGAGATGCAAACGTGCGGGTGCCGCCGGCGAATCCGCTTGATGACGGGAGCCGCCCTTCGCACCTGCTCGGTGTCGGGGACGGGCCGCGACCCCGGCCGGGTCGATTCGGCACCCACGTCGATGATGGCCGCCCCGTCGTCGATCATTCGGGTGGCGTGGGCCACCGCGGTCTCGACGTCGACGAACCGCCCGCCGTCGCTGAACGAGTCGGGCGTGACGTTCAGCACGCCCATGACGACCGGCGGTTCCGAAGGACCGGGGGCACGTCGTCTTAAAGACTCGACGGTCATTCCTGATGCTCCGGGCCGCTGCGGATCAAGCGCCGTTGGCTGAGGCTGTCCTCGGTTGCACTGACGGTACACCGCTCCAGGATGCGAGGCAACCGCCGCGAGCCAAGGATATGTTGCTGTCAGGATCGGCCCTTGGCACGCGGAGTCGGCTCTGCCATGCGTGCTGCGTACGACAACGCGGAGCGTTTCCTATGAACCGGAGAGATGATCACTTGCACCCGGTCGCTCCTGTCGAGGTGCCCAGATATAGCACTTGTGAGCATGACTTCAGAAACGGTACTGCGTCCCCCGGGGCTCCCCCATGGTGAAGCGTCGCCCGAAGCCGCAATCACCCCCATAGCGACGTGCCCTCTCTGCCATCTGCTTTGCTAGTCCATGGGTTGTCTGTCCCAGATGCGCGCCCACTGCGCTCCGATCTGACGTCGCAACTCCGCAAGTTCGCGCTCGCGCTGCGACGGCTCGGCAATCCCACTTGTCAGCCACCCAGCCCACAGGGTCTCCCGGCGCTGTAGGTGCATCAGTTCAAGGTCGATGGCGAAGTCTCTGGGCCTGTGCGCCTCAGCCATCAAGAAGAAAGCAGGGCCTGCCCACCACTGTTTGAGAACCACGGACACCGGGCTGCCGAACACGAAATCTCTCATTGCCTTCGCCGCACGCTGTCGAAACTTGGCAACCTCATACTCAAAGCGCTCAGCGAAGTGTGGGTCGGTGCTCAGGAAACAGATCCATTCCGGAAGTTGTTCACCGGGCTCCAGCGACATCAGCTCTGGAGTTTCCCCCCAGGGCAGACTGAAACTTTCCCGAAAATAGGGCTCTCGCCCGAAGGCGTATGGTCGTCCGACGGCAGGTGGCTCGTACCAGACAGCCGCGGATCTGCGGTCGGCATTCCGCATCTCCCGCTCCCTCACGGGAAGACATGGCTCCTCCCCAGGCTCGATGGCGACTACGATACCCTTTCCGATGCGTAGACCGGGATAGCGAGCGCGAAATGCTGCGAGCTCGCTGTCCACATCGCCTCGCAGATCCGTCGCGATCTCAGGGGCGAGCGCATACACCGCGTAGTCACCGGTGACAACGGCCAGCTGCCGCCCGGCAAACTCGCTTGGCCAGAACATACACACAGGCGCTCGGGCGACGTCCGCACCTTGCCGCAAACCTGACTGGCAGCCCAGCCCGCCAGCAGCGCCGAGAAGCACACATGCATGAAGGCCGAGGTTACGCTTCATAGCGTTCCTCTTGGCTTCCTCCTGCCCACGACAGCCGGCTCTGAACGACCGAGGGCACGTTGTCTTAAAGAATCGACGATCATCCTTGATGTTCCGAGCGGTTAGGGAGCGCCTGTGTTGGCTTGGAGTTCAAGTGGCATCGCCGGCGCGTCTTTGCGCAGGACGTCGCGCGGTCGCGATCACGCTGCCATCATCCACTGCCCATTGTAATGATACTCCGTGGAGCGGTCGAAGTCACCTGACTCGACACGGCCTCGCCTGTTGGAGCGGACCGCGCGTAGCTTTGAGAGGGAGTGTGGGCCGCGGTGCCGGCCGTCTCGGCTCAAGACGGTCCCTGGGCGATCGGCTGCGGCGACAGGCGGGCGAGGATCCTGAGCACCAGGAACGTGATCCACCTGGAGGGCGCCTTCTTCCGGCCGAAGTCGAACTCGGACCATGCGCGATGCACCGCCTCGGGTGCAAAGCGGCCGTCCCTGTCGCACTTGGAGACACCGAGCTGGAGCATTTCCTGCACGCGGTGGTCCTGCCGCACTGACTCGAACTCGGACAGCACCGTCAGGTATTTCAAGATTCGATAGTCCGTGAACGGGTATTTGAGCTTGCCGAAACCGGTGCTGATCTGCGAGTCATGCCCGGCGTACTTCACCTTGCCTCTCTTGTCCCAGCAGTCCAGAAGAAACGCGATGGCCGTTTTCACCGTGTGACTGCCGTGAAGTGCTTTGTTGTGAGCCAGGGCGCCGAGCACGAGCAGAGTGGCGAATGCGCAACTCGGCTCGCGCCGCCGGGGGCCGTCCGGTTGCCCCGTATTCTTGCACCAGAAGCCGCCATCCTGCCGGTGCCTGATGGCAAGCCAATCGTATGCACGAATCAACCGGCGGTCGTCTGCGTAACCCAGCTTGGCCAGTGTCTCGGTGAGAATGGCTGTGTGGCACTCGTAAGCTTGGGTCGGGGGATCCCAACCGAATCCGCCGGAGTCCAACTGGATGCCGAAGACGTATTCGCAGGCCCGTGAGATACTTTCATCGTCCTTGGAGAACCCGAAGTCCGCCAGGACGCCGAGCACCCAGAACGTCGTGTCTTTCCTTGGCCACCACGTATGAATGTCCTTGGGGGTTCCCCAGTAACCCTCTGTGTTCCGCCGGCCGAACAGTCCGCTGATCAGCGGGTGTTTCTGCACGGCGTTGCGCGCTTCGACGACCTGGCGATCGCTGCGGCGCTTGTGCAGCAGGTCCGTGAGTGTCCGGTAGCGCACCCAAGGCTCGCCTTGAAGGAGCCAGTCGTGCACGCCTGCGTTCATCGAGTTCGTCCGTTCTGCCGGGCCGGCTTTCGCCCATGCGTGTCGCGCGCGCCTGCAACGTTGCCGCCGACGCCCAGATTATAGTGCAAGATAAGACAATACAGCGCGGTGAACCGGCCGCCGGCGCACGGCGCGGGACTTCGTTTCTGTTTGCCCAGCGGGTGGGCGCGGCTTGGCCGGATCGACAGCTGAGCACGGGCTTGATCGGGGCATTTGGCTGTGCGACAATCACCCCATAGCCGTCATGGGGGCAGCAGGCCCCCGTTCGTTGTGGATCATGGTCATGGAGAGTCCGGCGGCCTCGGGGCAGCGCGGTACGCCCCGTTTCCGGCGCTTGGAGGTCAACGGGCGCCGCGGCCGGCGATGGACCGTCCGGCGGCCTCGGGCTCCGCTCGGCTCATGGCTTCAAGAAGGAGGTGCGATCGTGCGTGGGACAGCGCTTGTGATGCTGTTGGGGCTCTCGGCCTTGTTGATGAGTTGGGGTTGCGAGAATGGCACCAACGGTGGGTCGACCGAGCCCGCCTGCGCCGGCGCGGATCCGCGCGTCGTGGGGCTGGGGTATGAGCTGATCGAGAGGAACGGGTCGTCGGGTGTGGTCCAGCTGACGG
>CP070691.1:3460665-3493966 GCA_020353195.1 Phycisphaerales bacterium
GCGGGGGCAGGAGTTCCGACTCGCCCCGCCGGAGATCATCCCGATCTTCAAACGGCCAGATACTCTCAAAACCGCGCCTGGCGATCGCATCCCGCCCGACGTGGAGCAGAACTGTCTGGACACACCCTGCAAGGGGGTCCAGGATCGTCCGGCGTCAGATCTATGAGGCCGACGATGCGCATGTGTGCCGCGTGATCATGCCGGTGCACCTACCGTTGCCCGCTTCGTGTGCGAGCTGACGTGGCAATTCCAATGATAACCATGAGCTGAAAGCCGCGGAATCGGTGTCACCGCGTAGGGGCAAGTCGACCCGATGGCCATAAACTGAGACTGGCCCGGTCGCTTTCGATTGACTGCGGCGGGTCGTCCAGATTACGATTCCGGCTCAAGTATCTGATGAACGGGCAGCGTGCCATATGACCGAACCGCCCCGAGCCTGCAGGACTCGTCACGCAGCAGTTGGCAGAGGCCCACGGTCTTGGCGGCTGGCCATCACAGGAGGTTATCCCGTGAGCGTCGTGTCCTTAAGACGAGCATTGTCGGTCCTTGCTGGTACCGCATTGATTCTCGCATGCGGTTGCACCGGTCGCACCGGGGACGTCGCTGAGACGAACAACGACGTCGACGCCGGCGACAATCAGAACGACGATCAGGTGCAGCCGCCCCACGATGGGGGCACCACGAGTGACGCAGCCTTCGTGGAGGTCCCCGATCCGCTGTCCGGCGACAACCCGACCTATCCGCTGGAATCCGTCGCCGCGCCCGGGCCGGGCGAGTCCGTTTACGACTCCCGGCTGGGGACCACCCAGACCCGTGTCGTCGAGACGCTGAAGCTGCGACACGAATACTCGCGCTATGACACCTTCAACCTCGATCAATCAATGATCCTGCTGCTGGACTTCGACGAGGGCGATTTCCGGGTCTACCGCACGGACTCCGTCCCGTATGACCAAGCAGAGAACCTGGTGACGACCTTGAGCGTTGAAGAACCGCGGTGGGACCCGAACGACCCGCATCAGGTCTGGGGGATCAGTGAGCTGCAAGTGGTTACCACTGATGTCGTCGCCGGAGAGACCGCGACCGCCAAGGACTTCACCGACGACCCGGTCATCGGCCCAATCATCACCGCGAACCCCGACCTGTACCGCGTCACCCGGCAATACGAGGGCGAGGCGTCAATCGACATGCGCTATTGGGCCTTCATCCTGCAGGGCACGCAAGAGGACTACCGGGCTCGATACCTGTTCACATGGGACCGGGAGAAGGACGAGATCCTGGGACTTTACGAGCTGTCGGCCGAAGAGTCCGTCATCGATTGGGTGGGCATGTCACCTCTGGGCAACTGGGTGATCATCGGAGGGGATTACGACAACGGCGGCAACATCGGCCCGGGACTCCGCATCGTGAACAGGGAGTTCACCTCGCCGTTCTACCAACTCGCGCACGCAACCGCTCACGCGGACGTCGGGCTGGACACCGACGGAAATGAAGTGATCGTCATGCAGAACACCCAGACCGACCACGTCGAGTTGTTCCCACTCGAACCGGATGCCGATCCGGTCCCGCTTATGATCCTGTTCTACGATGCGGACTCTCCACTTGGCTTCAGCGGAGGCATTCACGTCTCATGCAACATGCCCGGGTATTGCATCGTCTCGACGGAGGTCGACGCCGCCGCGCCCGAGCAGAACTGGTTCGACCGCATGATCACACTGGTCGAGCTCGACCGCAACAACCCGCGCGTGTTCTACCTGGCCAAGGTGTACGGCTCCACGGGGGCATACTGGGAGGAGACGCAGGCCACCATCACCAACGACGGAACCAAGGTCATCTGGGCCACCAACTGGAGCGAGAACGTCGGCGACGAAGACGTCTGGGTCATGGAACTGGACATGCCCGCAAACTGGACCGCGACCCTGGCTGACTGATCGAAGACCGTGCCTGACGACTGTCCGGCGTGCCTCGCCTGTCGAATTCTACGACTCCAGCCGGCCATACACTGTCAGAGCCTGGCGCACCCGGAGCCGCGTGGGCCGGCTGCTGCTCTGGCCCGCTCATCGCCCGGGCGGCGAGATCCCATGCGTGTCCGACACACGCGACGAAGCCCTGCGCTGGGAACTAGCGTACTGAGAAATCGGCGGATCCGGGTGGAGGGATCTGACGCGAACATCAAGAGCACGAAAGCGTCTTTGAGGTGCTGCGCGATTCCGTTCAGTGCCGAGCGAAGTGCGCGAGAACGCGTTCTCGACAGGTCTGAGCGCCGCAACGGGCTTCCAGACACTGGACACTGTTGCCGTGATGTCCGCCCGGCAGGCGCGCGCTCTGCGCGTCCTAGACCTCTTCCAGCAGCGATCAGGATCCGCGCCGTCAGAACCGGCTCAGGTCCGGGTCTCGATGCATCATTGGAGAAGCGGATGATCTGGACTGTATCGTCCGGTTGCAGTCGCATCAGCCCCTGGCGATCGTTCCTGGGACGGGGGCCCTAAACGCGTGCAGTGGGGCCGGGTGGCTTTACGCGGCGAGCGCCATTGCTAAAATCGAACACGTCACGTTTCACCAAAGCCGTGGGCCGATTCGGGCGGCGCGCCGGCCGATTTCGGGCGGCACAGAGAGCACACCATGAAGATCGGGATTCCAAAGGAGACCCACGTAGGCGAACGCCGGGTGGCATTGGTGCCCGAATCGTGCAAGAAGCTGGTGAACAAGGGGATCGAAGTCACCATTCAAAGCGGAGCGGGGACGGATGCGTATTTCGATGACGCGTTGTACACGGTGGTGGGGGCGACCATCGAAGGCGACACAGGTGCGCTGCTGGGCGGGGCGGATCTGGTGCTGATGGTTCAGCCGCCGACGCTCGGGCAAATCGAGCAGATGCGGGAGGGTGCGATGCTGCTGACGTCGCTGCTGCCGACGCACAGTCTGGACGTCGTGCGCAAGCTCGCGGAGCGCAAGGTGAGCACGTTTTCGACGGACTGCATTCCGCGGACAACCCGGGCGCAGTCGATGGACACGCTGAGCTCAATGGCGAACATCGCGGGTTACAGGGCGGTGTTGATCGCGGCGAATCACCTGGCGAAGTACTTTCCAATGTTCATGACGGCGGCTGGGACGATCTTCCCGGCAAAGGTGTTCGTGATCGGGGCGGGTGTCGCCGGTTTGCAGGCGATCGCGACCGCCCGACGGCTCGGCGCGACGGTGGTGGCGACGGACACGAGGAGAGCGGTAGCAGAGCAGGTTCAGAGTCTGGGCGGGAAGTTTGTCGGTGTTGAGAGCGAGGAGGATGCGCAGATGACCAGCGGCTATGCGAAGGAGCTGTCGCAGGAGTTCTATCGCAAGCAGGCCGATCTGATCGCCGAGCAGTGCAGGGCGAACGACGTGGTGATCACGACGGCGCTGATCGGGGGCATCAAGGCGCCGAAACTGATCACCGAGGAGATGGTGCGGAACATGCAGCCGGGCTCGGTTATCGTGGATCTGGCGGCGACCGCGGGGGGCAACTGCGTGATCGCGGAGCCGGGGCGCACGGTGGTCAGGCACCACGTGACGATTGCGGCGCCGCTGAACCTGCCGGCGGACATGCCGATTCACGGCAGCACGCTATATTCGCGGAACTTGACGGCGTTTGTACTGGAATTCTGGAAAGACAACCAGTTCAACCTGGACCTCGAGGACGAGATTATTGCGGGTGCGCTGATCACGCACGAGGGACAGGTGCGACACGAGCCGACGAGGAAGGCGCTCGAAGGCGGTGAGGGCTAGTCATGTTGGAGCTGTTGGCACAAGCGGAGACCGGCGGCGTGCTGGGCCCGCTGTCGGTGCATCTCGTGGTATTCCTGTTGGCCATCCTGCTGGGGTTCGAGGTGATCTCCAAGGTGCCGGCCACGCTGCACACGCCGCTGATGTCGGGATCGAACGCCATCTCTGGCATCACGATTGTCGGCGCGCTGGTGATCGCGGGCACGGTGGACACGTCGTGGGTCAAGTACATCTTCGGGTTCTTGGCGATGGTGTTCGCGACGGTCAACGTCGTGGGCGGGTTCGTAGTGACCGACCGCATGCTCGGCATGTTCAAGCGCAGGTAGGAGGGCGGCGATGGTGCTTGCAGGCACATTCGACGTGTTGCTGGCCCGGGCCACGACCGCCCCCGACGCGCCGCTGATCAGCGGAGACGTGCGGGCGTTCCTAGTCAACACCATCTATGCGGTCGCGGCGATCTTCTTCGTGTTTGGCTTGAAGATGCTGTCGTCGCCACGGACGGCGCGGCGCGGCAACCGGGTCGCGTCGGTCGGGATGCTGATCGCGGTGGTGACGACGCTGTTGAGCGAACCCGAGATGGGCTGGCCGGTGATCATCGCCGGCTTCGTGGTGGGCGGGCTGATCGGCCTGATCGCAGCGAAGAAGGTGCCGATGACGGGCATGCCGGAGATGGTGGCGCTGCTCAACGGCTCGGGCGCGCTGGCGTCGGCGGTGGTGGCGATGGCGGAGTATTGGCGGGTCGCGGACTACCAGGCGCATTTGCTGGACGGGCGAATCACGATCGGACTGACCTTGCTGATCGGAATGGCGACGTTCACGGGCAGCGTGGTCGCGTTTCTGAAGCTGCGTGGGTACTGGATTCCGGTGTACTGGGCGGGGAAGGAACCGGCGAAGGATCGGCAGGGGAAGGTCAAGACGGACGCAACCGGCAACGTCGTGATGGGCTGGAAGCAGTACCTCAAGCTGGGCAACCCTCTGACGTTTCCGCTGCAGCATCTGGTAAATCTGCTGATGATCGTTGTGATCATCGTGCTGGGCGTGCTGTTGGCGATGGATCCGGCGCGCTGGGGCGCGGTGGTGCTGATCATCATGCTGGCGGGCATTCTGGGGGTGCTGATCACGATTCCGATCGGTGGGGCGGACATGCCGGTGGTCGTGTCGCTGCTGAACTCGTATTCGGGGCTGGCGGCGTGCGCGGCGGGGTTCGTGCTGCACAACATGGGGCTGATCATTGCCGGCTCGCTGGTGGGGGCGTCGGGGCTGATCCTGACGAACATCATGTGCAAGGCGATGAACCGCTCGTTCGTGAACGTCATGGCGGGCGGTTTCGGGCAGGACCTCGCGGCGGCCGGCACTACGTCGGTGGAAGGCAAGACGGTGCGCCAGATGGACGCCGAGGAGGCGGCGATGGTGCTCGAGGCGGCAGACAAGGTGTTCGTCATTCCGGGCTACGGGATGGCAGTGGCGCAAGCGCAGCACGCCGTGGCGGAAATGGCGACGCTGCTGCGAGGCAAGGGCGCGGAGGTGCGGTTTGGCGTGCATCCGGTGGCAGGGCGCATGCCTGGGCACATGAACGTGCTGCTGGCGGAGGCGAACGTGCCGTATGAGCAGCTCGCGGACCTGGAGCTGAACAGCGAAATGGAGCAATGTGACGTCGCGCTGGTGATCGGGGCAAACGACGTGGTGAATCCGGATGCGCGGCGGCCGGACAGCCAGATCGCGGGCATGCCGATCTTCGACGTGGACAAGGCGCGTACGGTGATGGTGTGCAAGCGCAGCCTGAACCCGGGCTTCGCGGGAATCGAGAATCCGCTTTTCTTCAACGAGAACACCGTGATGCTGTTTGGCGATGCGAAGAAGACGGTGAGCGGGATTGTGGGGGAGTTGAAGGTCGGTGGGTAGGGGACGAGAGTGGCGACAAAGCGACGGAGGGGGGACGTGGGACGAATCGTCAGCGCGCGTCTTCAGGCGGCAGCGAGTCGCCGATCCACCAGAGGGCCGGAGGCTGAATCATGAACGAAGATCGCGAAGATTCGCGCGACCAGATGGACGATCCGCCCGGGACATCGGGAACAGGCTCGGGCTCAGCCGCTGAGTCGCCCGGAGCCGCGGGGCGCACACGGCGACACCGGGCCAAGAAGCTCCTGCTCAGCGCCGGCACCGTGCTGATCCTGGTTGTCGTCGCCGAGATCGCCCTGCGCGCCGGCCACCTGATCAGCAAGGGAACCTGGGATTTCCTGCCCGCGGTACGGATGGCATCGGAACTCTATGAGCCGCATCCTTACCTATGCTACGCGATGAAGCCGGGAGCACGATTCATTGGACATGGAGGGCAGACGCGCATCAACCGGTGGGGTTGTCGCGGCCGGGACGTGGAGCGTGTCAAGCCCGACGGTGTGGTCCGCATCGCGTGCCTCGGCGGCTCCACAACGTTCAGCCTGAACGCCAGCGACAACGACCACACGTGGCCCGCGCAGTTGGAGCGCATCTTGAACGAGCGCCACGGGCCGACTCGGTTCGAGGTGCTGAACTTCGGCACACCGGGATATTGCGTGGTGGAGAGCTTCCTTATCTTCTCTCTGCGCGCGGTCGATCTCGACCCGGATATCATACTGATGCAGGACGCCCTGAACGACGTGTACGCCGTCTTCCGTCCCGACGTCGTTTCTGACTACACGCATTTCCGCGGACCGTACACGAGGCTGAGCGGCAAGTGGCTGGGCCGGTCGGCGATTGGGCGCCTGGTGATCGCGGCCGCCGCTCGGGCCGGCCAACCGAGCCGCTCCTTCTCGCCGACGCTCTCCAAAGAGGGCGTTAGACTGTTTCAACGGTACGTGGAATCCACCGTCCTGATGGCCAGAGCCCGCGAGATCCAACCCGTGATCGTAACCATGCCGGACCGACTGCCCCGGGATGAAGAAGAGTGCCGTAAACATAGCGTCGAGATTGCGCTCACCCGCGTGTTGATCGAGGGCCTGCGGCGGGTCAGCCGTGGTCGTAACGTTCCGTTGATCGACCTCTCGGCCACGTTCCCCAAAGACCCCCGGTACTTCACGGACGACACCCACAAGACCGATGAGGGGCTGGAATTGGCCGCCCGCATGATCGCCGACGGACTTCAGCAGAACGGAGTCCTCGCGCGGGCACTCGAACAGCGCGGAGGCATGGCGTCCGACTGAGCACCCGCCGCCACGAGTACCAGAGGCGGAGATCGGCGACCGTTGCATGATCGGGTTCGCCTTGCCAGGGAACCGGCGCCGTGTAGCGATCTGCTATTTTGGCAGCGGTAACAACGTCTGCCCTCGTGTGCATCCGAAGTGGATCCTCACCCTAGCGCCACAGCCCGTCCAAGATAGCAACTCGACTGCGACCTGACTGGTACGCCCATACCCAGTCGTGAGACCGCCAGAGGCCGGGTGTCGTCTTCATTGATCAATGACCTCGACAAGCATCTCATGAGGCGGACCGGTGTTCTCGCCTGCCCGCGCCGCTCTTGTGGTATGATCCTACAAGCAGCAGCGCTTTGTTGTTGAGTGGCTGCGGGGTTCGCGCATCGCCGAACCATCGTTCGGCATGAAGGGCTGATTGCTGATCAGGAGGCCGGTTATGTCCACCACATCGATGCTATTGAGCCTGACGGTCGGGCTGGCGGTTCTTCTTGCGCCGGTGCGTGTCCTGGGGGGCGATCGCATCACCGGGCGCATGTTCGCCACCCGCTCGGAGGTGATCTCGCGCCATGGCATGGTCGCCACCAGCCAGCCGTTGGCTACCCAGATCGCTCTGGACATCCTCAAGCGAGGCGGCAGCGCGGCGGACGCCGCCATCGCCGCTAACGCCGCACTTGGGTTGATGGAACCGGTGAGTTGCGGCATCGGCGGTGATCTGTTCGCACTTGTCTGGGACGCCAAGACGCAACGGCTCTACGGCCTGAATGCCAGTGGCCGATCGCCTCACGCCATGACGCGCGAGCACTTCGTCAAGGAACGCTTGGAGCGCGTGCCCAGCTACGGGCCGCTGCCGGTCACCGTTCCCGGTTGCGTTGACGGCTGGTTCGAGCTTCACACCCGCTTCGGCCGGCTGCCCATGAGGGAGACCCTCGCCCCGACGATTCGTTACGCCCGCGAGGGGTTCCCGGTCTCCGAGTTGATCGCCCACTACTGGGCCCTCGGCGGCGAAATACGAAAGGACTACCCCGGTTTCGCAGAAACGTTCCTGCCCGGTGGGCGAGCGCCGCGGAAGGGCGAGGTCTTCCGCAACCCGGCCCTGGCTCAGACCCTCGAACGGATCGCCGAGGGCGGCCGCAATGTCTTCTACAAGGGCGAGCTGGCCGACGTGATGGACGCCTTCTGCCGGCGGGTCGGCTGCCTCCTGCGCAAGCGCGACCTTCACGACCACGCCTCCACCTGGGTGGAGCCGCTGTCAACCAGCTACCGCGGGTACGATGTCTGGGAGTTGCCACCGAACGGACAGGGCCTTGCCGTCCTGCAGATGCTCAACATCCTCGAGGCGTTTGACCTGGGCTCGATGGGTCACAACTCAGCCGCGTACCTGCACCATCTGATCGAGGCCAAGAAGATCGCCTACGAAGACCGGGCTCGCTACTACGCCGATCCGGACTTCGTCACGGTTCCCTGGACGAAACTGATCTCAAAGGAATACGCGGATCAGCGGCGCGGGCTGCTCGATCCTCAGCGGGCCTCGCGACGCCTGCCGGCTGGCAACATCGATTGGCACCGGGTCGACGATACGCTGCGCCACGGTGACACCGTATACCTGACGGTGGCCGACAAGGATCGGAACATGGTCTCGCTGATTCAGAGCAACTACTACGGCTTCGGTTGTGGGTTGTGTCCTGATGGGCTGGGTTTCGGCCTGCAGAACCGCGGCGCGCTGTTCACCCTCGAAGAAAGCCATCCCAACGTCTACGAACCGCACAAACGCCCGTTCCACACCATCATCCCGGCCTTCGTGACCAGAGGCGGCAAGCCCTTCCTCAGCTTCGGCGTCATGGGCGGCGACATGCAACCGCAGGGCCACGTGCAGATCCTGTGCAATATCATCGACTTCGGCATGAACCTCCAGGAAGCCGGTGACGCCGCCCGTTACCATCACACCGGCTCTTCCGAGCCGACCGGTGAAGTCATGGATGACGGCGGCCGCGTCGCCCTCGAATCGGGCATCGGCCGGGAGGTCCGCCGGACCCTGGCCGAGCTGGGCCACCGACTGCACCACGCCACTGGCGGCTTCGGCGGCTATCAAGCCATCGGCTATGACGCCGAAAACGACGTGTACATCGGCGCGTCAGAGTCGCGCAAGGACGGCCAAGCCGCCGGATACTGACACCCTCGGTCACTTTGGCATGAGGAACAGTCTGAAGAAATCGGGGACAGTCAGTAACCAGCGACATAGGCGACTGTCCCCGATTTCCGATTTGCTGCAGGCGGCGCAACGATGCGTTCATCATCGATCCACCGTTCAAGTCGATCGGCGAAGCCACTCGACACCCGCAGAGATGGACTACCCCATACCTTCAGAGCCTTACTACTTGCCGCCGGAGGACGACAAGCGACAGGATGCCCACGGTCAGCAGGAGCGTTGCTGGACCGACAGCGCCGCACCCGGTCCGGCCGGCACCTCGCGACTCTGCGCCCGCGCTGCCTGAACCATCATCATCCGCAGCAGATACATCAGATGCTTCAAAAGCAGTGTTCTCCTGCGAAGCGGTGTCCCCGCCCGCAGCGGAGAAATCCGTACCCCGGCGTACGCGATTCTGGATCTCCACACAGTCGGTCGCGGTGAACGGAGTCCCGTCGAGCAAGGTCCCGCTGACCACCAGCTCCACCACCTCGCCGGACGGTAGAGCGCCCAGGCCAAGCGTCTCCACAAGCGCGTCCGTCTTGAAGCGCATCAGCAGATCGACGATGCCGTCGGCTCCGAGATCGTGGCATTCACACGGTTCGCCCGGAAACGGCGTCGCCACATCGTCAAACACCGATTGCGGCCCTGGCGGTCCCTCGTGCGGAGCGACACTTCCGCCGAGACCGTCGGCGCGAAAGAGCAGAACGCTGGCGAGGTCGACATCCATGGCGTCAAAGTCAGACGTGCCCACCAATGCGACCGGCACCAGGCCGTGGCCCTTCAGATTGACCCGGTTGGGACAGGTGCCGGGCTTGATATCCAGCGACACGACCTCAACGCCACCTATGCACTC
Organism: Phycisphaerales bacterium; assembly: GCA_020353195.1. Lineage (GTDB taxonomy): Bacteria > Planctomycetota > Phycisphaerae > UBA1845 > UBA1845 > JAFGJQ01. The sequence goes on from CP070691.1 coordinate 3,470,633, forward strand.
GTCATTCTCCTCGTCGCAGTCCTGGTCGGGACATGGATCGACGCCGGGCTGACAGACGCCGTCGACGCAGGTCTCCGCACCGTTGCAGAACAGCCCGTCGTCGCACTCGGCGTCGCTGGTGCAGGGGCCGCGGGCAACGTAGACCCACACGTCGTAGTCGAAGTTGCGGTCGTGATTACCGGTGAAATAGAAGTCCTCGCCTCCGGTGATCGCGATATTGATTACCGCCCCTGCCGGCGTGGCGCCGAGATCGACGACGGAGTCTTGCGGACTGCCCAGTGGCGTTGTCGAACCGCCCAGGCCGCAGACGTCGTCTGCCGCGCTGTTGCCGTCGTCGATGTTAGAGGCGCTGGTACTGCCGATCGAAGCGTACAAGGCGCTGCTGCTGCCCACAGTTTCGGGAAAGTCCACGTCGACGATGGTCTGCGTGCTCGGGGTAGGGATGGACACCTGCACCCAGTCCACATCGCCAGGAACGATGGTTCCGCTCGCAAGCAGGAAGCAGCCATCGCCGGGATGAGTCGCGCCGGGGCCGGGCATCGAAGACGGAAACTCAAGCGGCTCGGTCAACGCGGGCTGCGCGTGGACGGCGGCCGTCGAAAACACAACCATAGCGACTGTTAATAGCACCTTCATGGTAGTCCTCCTCCGTAAGGAACACGTTTGCCGGGCCTGCCTACCTATACGCCTCTCCCGACGGCGCCGACCCGCCCTCCCTGCGCGCGTCGGGTTTCCAGCAGTACTGATGATCGAGACGACCGCGGGCGATTCCATCGTTCCTCCTTCAACGTCACCCGGTCCTGTCGGAGCGTTCCTGACCGCGCACACGCCAACACCAAGGCGAGCACGCCGCAAGACGCCCCTCTATGCTTCCCGTGACGAGTTTTCAATGGAAGGATCCCTGCGCTTGCCGACTTCCTGCCACCCGGAGTCGTCAGGCTACCGGATCGACCCTGTGTCGGCAACAGAAAAACCGAAGGCTCGTGTTCGGGTTCTCCGTGACTCCCTTACGCCAACGAGGTCCAGGGCGGCGTATCCCGGGTTGTGGCAGTCTCTGCCCGTCACCACGGCAACCCGTCACGCAGCCCCTCACTGAGGTCCCGGCCAAACAGCTGTGCCGGTTTCACGAATGGACCGGCGCGGGTCAGGGCGTGCGGCGTCTGTGCAAGTTATCCAGCGCGACCCGTGCATTGCGCTGCAGCATGGCCAGCGTAGCTCGCTTCATCGCGCTGCCGGTGAGCTTCTCGCGATAATCATCCTGACGCCACGACAGCAGGTCGGTCAGGGACGGATACGGAGCCGGCTCGCGAATGGCGTAATCCGGCTCGGCGGTGACCGGGGCTTTGCGGTTGTACGGGCAGACCGCCTGGCAGATGTCGCAACCGTACACCCAGTTGCTCATGTGCGGCTTGAGCGCCTCGGAGATCTCGTCGCGCAGCTCGATCGTCAGGTACGAGATGCACCGCGAGGCGTCCATCCGGTACGGACGGTCCAGGGCCCCGGTCGGGCAGGCGTCGACGCAGCGGGTGCACTGCCCGCATCGGTCGTTGGCTGGCTCGTCATACTCGAGGTCCAACGTGGTCACGATCTCGCCGAGCACGAAATAGCTGCCCAGCGTCCGGTGGATCACCATCGTATTCTTGCCGATCCAGCCGATCCCGGCCGCCGTGGCGAACTCGCGCTCCAGCAGCGGGGCCGTGTCCACGCAGGCCCTGGCCTCGAAGGGCTCGTCGAGCGTCTCCCGCATCCGGCCGATCATGGCGTGCAGCTTCTTTTTGACGACACGGTGGTAGTCCCGCCCCCACGCGTACATGGCGATGCGGCCCCGGGGCTGCCCGTCTGCGGGTTCGGGCGGCGCCGGCTGATGGTAGTTATGGGACACGACGACCACGCTCCTGGCGCCAGGGAGCAGAAGGCGGGCGTCGGTCCGGTGCTCGACATGGCGGTGAAGGTAGTCCATCCTCCCGGCCCGGCCCTCGGCCAGCCACTGGCGATAATGGTCGGCCCGGCCCGGGCGGACGGCTGGAGCGACCCCGGCGCCGTCGAAACCGGCGTCCCGGGCGATTTTCTTGATCCAGGCGGACTTGCGTGCTGCCGTCATACCGAAGCAATCGTAGCCCGCCGATATGACGATAGAAAGGGGGCAGGGCCGGCGGCCATGTTGACAAGGCCCCTGCCGACGTCTAGCGTGCACGGTTTCGCCGTGGGCGGCGAAGCCGTCGCGACCCCCCGCACTCCAGGGATCCGCCGATGTTCGATTATGACTGGTTCCACGGGCACCCGTTCCAACAGCAGCAGCTCGAGGCGAAGCAGCGATGTGCGACGGCCCACTTTCCCGATCTGTCCCCGGACGAGCTCGATAACGATCCGGAAGTGTCCCACTTCCTCGAGGAGCTTGAAATCCGCAAGCTGATCTACCTGCGAGACGGATTCAGCTACGAGCTGAAGTCGATCGCCGAGGTGGCCAGCAAGTCGCATCTGACGTTCGAGTGCGAGCCGGTGGACGAGCAGTACAAGGTCGGCTCCTTCGTGGTGGCCGTCCCGTTTGAGGACATCGCCCGCGTCGAGGTCTTCGCCGTCCACCCGTCCGAGAAGCCGGAGGACCTGCCGGCCATCACCGGATTCCGCACGAAACCTGAACCCCAGCCCGGACGCGAGGCATTCGCCGAGCGCCGGTCCCCCACCGGCGACGACGACCGGACGTAAACACCAAAACGCTGAAACGTCTACGACCCGCGACCGTAAGGGAGCAGCGGTACGACGAGCCGCGACCGTAAGGGAGCGGACGTATCACGACCCGCGACCGTAAGGGAGCGGACGTATTACGAGCACCATTACGACCCGCGACCGTCAGGGAGCGGACCTGCCGCGACGCAGCGGTCGCCGCCCAAGCCCTGTAACGTTACCCCCCCCACCATCGATTGTGCGATGTCTTGAAAGCCCGTAGACTTCGTTAGCCATCGCGCGGTGCGGATAGGCAGCGCCGATTACGGCGGCAGCCGCGGACGTTCATGTCAGCAAGCGCCAAGGACAACCAAACCGGCCGGCTCTGGGTCGAAGAGGGAGAAGCGAAGGTCGGCCCGGTGGCCACCGTCGCCCCCGTCGCGCCGATCGACAAGACGTACGCGTTCGCAGTGCCCGACGAGCTGGCCGACCGTCTGGAACCCGGGCAGCGCGTGCGCGTTCCGATGGGCCGGAAGGGGCGGGTCATGGACGGCTTCTGCGTGGACGTTCAGACGCTGCCATGGACCAGCACCCTGCGCTTCGTTGATTCGCTCGTCGACGCCCGGAGCTTCCTGACCACCGAGCTGCTCCAACTGGGAAGGTGGATCGCGCGCTACTATGCCTGCCCGCTCGGGCGCACGCTCAACGCCCTGGTGCCACAGGCCGTCCGCGCCCAGGCCGGCTTCCGCAGCGTCCGCCGTGCCCGCCTGGTCGTCTCACCCACGGAGATCGCCCGGGAACACCGCCTCGGCGCGAAGCAGCAGGCCGTTGTCGACGCCCTCTCGAAGGCGACCGGCCCGGTGGAGGTCGAGCGCCTCCTGGATGACACGGGTTCGTCATCCGCGACGCTGCGCTCCACGGTGGCGCACGGCTGGGTCACCCTTGAGAAGACGAAGGAGCCGCTCGCCGCCCCCGATTTCGATCAGCCGCGTCACGAGCCCGACTTCGAACTCAACGACGAGCAGGTCAAGGCCCTGTCGCGGATCCGCCGCGCCATCGACGTCGGGGCCTTTCGGGTGACCCTGCTCTACGGCGTAAGCGGAAGCGGCAAGACGGAGGTCTACATCCGCGCGATGCGGCAGGTCGTCGAAGCGGGGCACCAGGTGATCATGCTCGTGCCCGAGATCGCCCTGACCACGCAGCTCGTCCATCGCCTGGCTTCGCGGTTTGCCGACGTGGCCGTCATCCACAGCGGGCTGACCGGTGTCGCCCGGTCGCTCACCTGGGAGGCCATCGCCACCGGGGCCAAGAAGGTCGTCATCGGCACGCGCAGCGCCGTCTTCGCACCATGCCCGGACGTCGGCCTGATCGTCATCGACGAGGAGCAGGAGTCCAGCTTCAAGAACCTGCAGGCCCCGCGGTTCCACGTGCGCGACGTCGCGATCAAGCGGGCGCAGCTGGCATCCATTCCGGTAATACTGGGCTCGGCGACGCCGTCGTTGGAATCGTGGGTCAACTGCGACCGGACTGACCATTACGAGCGGATCATCTTGCCGGACCGAGTGCGGAGCCTGCCCCTGCCCCGAGTCCACGTCGTGGACATGCGGGACGAGTATCGGCTTCTGGGTCGTTTTGCCGTGCTGTCCCGGCTCATGGACGAGAAGCTCACCGCCACGCTCGACCGGGGCGAGCAGGCCGTCCTGCTGATCAACCGCCGGGGTCATGCCAGTCTGCTGTTCTGCCCGAACTGCAAGCTCCGGTTGGAATGCCCGAGTTGCCACACGCTGCTGGTCTTCCATTCCGCCACGGGTCAGGCCAAGTGTCATTATTGTCGCCACCGTGTGAACGTGCCCGACGTCTGCCCGGACCCCTCGTGCCGATCGCCCCTGGTCGCGTTCGGGGCGGGAACCCAACGGGTTGAGGCCGTGCTTGGAAAGCGGTTTCCGTCCGCCCGCGTACACCGCGTCGATAGTGACACCATGCTGTCAGAATCGCGATACCGCCAGCTGATCCACGATTTCGAGGCCCGAAAGATCGACATCGCGGTCGGCACACAGATGATCGCCAAGGGACTGGACTTCCCTTTCGTCTCCTTCGTCGGCGTGCTCAGCGCGGACGTCGCGGTAGCCTCACCGGATTTCCGCGCCGACGAGCGGCTGTTTCAACTGATCACCCAGGTGGCCGGGCGGGCTGGGCGCCGCGACGTACCCGGTGAGGTCGTGGTTCAGTCGATGGCCCCGAACACGCCGGCGTTGCAAGCCGCCGTCAGGCACGACTTCGTGCAGTTTGCCACCGCCGAACTGCAGATCCGCCGGAAGCTGCGGCTGCCCCCCCATGCACGGCTCGTCCGGTTCGTGTTGGCCGGGACGAAAGATGCAGACGTGCGCCGCGAAGCTGAGGCGCTGGCCGATCGTGTCCGTCAGGCCATCGAGTCCACCGCTGCACCGAACGCCGACACGCTGGGCCCCCAGCCCTGCCCGCTGCTCCGCCTGCGCGGACAGTATCGTCATGACCTGCTGCTGCGAACCGCCGACGCCGGAACCATGGGACAACTCCTGGACCATCTAAGGGCGAACAAGCTGCTCGCACCGAAGGTCCAATCGTTCATCATCGACGTCGACCCCGTTTCGCTGGCGTGAACGACGGAGGCCCTTAACCGTGTTCCCTTGCTGCCCACATTGCGGGTACTGTCTTCGTGGGCTCAGCGAAGCAAGATGCCCTGAATGCGGTGCCAAGTTCGATGAGACCGAGTTCTGCGCAGCCCTGGAGGCGCCACCGTCGGCTTCGCCGTGGGATGACAGGGGGAGGAACCCTGTTGTGTCGCTATTGTATACGACGGCAATCATCCTGGGCAGTCCAACCCGATTCGTGCGGACATTGCCGACTTTCTATGATCCGCGTCGCGCGATGTCGTTCTGGGGGGCGATCGCAACGATAAGCGGCTCGCTTCATCTGGCGCGGTTCGTCCTGTTTCTCCAGAGCAAGAATGTACGGACCGATATCGCCTTCATCACAGGCGGGATCGCTGCGCTTCTAGTTATCGCTTGTGTCTGGGCAACCGAGGTGATCATTGCACGAGGCTTGTGGCGATTGCACCAGGACCCGCCGCACGGTGGCAAGTCGTACTGGTATTGGCGCGGCGTGACGCGATTCGGGATCGTTTACTTTCCGCTAATGAGTGGGCTGATCTTCTTGCAGAGTATGGAGATACTGCCAACGGTCCTGACCGCGGCACGTACCGACTCTGATGCACTGAAGGGGATCGCTTGGGGTCTTGTGGGATTGAAGCTTCTCCTCGTTCTTGCTTGGTGGCAGTACTTGGATACTGCAATCATGGCAGCTTCTCCGTCGCGACGCAGGATCGCGACCGCACGCGTGTTCGTGCTGCTCGTTACGATGATTGCCATTATCGTGTTTAGCACGGTCGGTGCCACGCTTCGATTTTTGGCGTGAAACACGCCGCGGAGCACCTCCGAGAAAAACGTGTCAGGATGATTTTCTCGGGGCCTTGCGCGGTCGCATCGTGATCCTCAGGCCCGATCGCCCGACCATCCTCGCTTGCCAGCAAGCCGTCCCCAAAGGCATGACGCCGGTGATTGCGCATAGCACGAGCGAACGCAAGGTCAGCGTATCCAGCCTGAAACTTTCAGCCATGCCAGGTAGGCGATGATCGCCACGGCCGCCGTCGCGATCACCGTCCCCATGGTCCAACGGACGGGGCGGGTCTTGAACCCGCGCTGGACGGTCAGCGGCAGGTTGAAGCACATGTCAAAAACGAAATGTTCGAGCAACGCACCGCTTTCGCCGAAGACGGGAACGACATGCGTCAAGCCCTTGGCCCACCGGCCGGCCATGAGGCGGGCCAACGCGGGATATCGATGCACCATCTGAATCGGGAACCCCAGATACCCGATGTACTTCCAGAACGAAACCAGCGCCGCCACGTAGTAGTTGCGCACGTTCCGCTCGGCGATCATCAGATAGACCACGAAGCCGCCGCGCACGATGGAACCCGGCGAGATCGGCGTCACCTGGAAGAACGCCAGGACGCCAAGGGCATACGCCAGCGACTCCTTCCACGATTTGCCGAACGTGGCCATGACGTAGAGGGCCACGGCCAGCGAGACGATCTGCGTGACCGGAAGAGTGCAGATGTGAACGGCCACGCACCGCAGGTACTTCTGGATGAATGGGTCCTTGATCTGACCGGCTATCTTCTCGGCTTCTGCCCTGGTGAGCATGCCCTCCTCTCGCCCCATGTCGACCTGTTCGAGCAGCCATTCCTCGCGGAACGACGGCACACGGACAAACATGTAGGCAAACCCGAAGGCCTCGCGAATCCGCGCCTTGGCATAGGCCGGCTCCGTCAGGAAACGATGCCACTTAGCCGGCAGCAGACCGAACAGGATCCGCTGGATCCAATAGCGCACCGGCCGATCGACGAGCTTACGAATCCGTTCGTCGCAGGCCCGCTGCTGACGGTGCCACACGACCAGGGTTTCAATCCTCGCACCTCGAAGCGTCCGCCATAGGTAACGGAAGCTGGTCACACATCGCTTCGCGTGCTCGCGGGTCTGGGCGTGGCCCCACAGCTTGACCACGATTCGCCCGAGCAGCGGGACCATCGCAACCAGAAACAGCAGCGGGAACAGCACACGGGCCTTCGAAAGCCGTACGGCGTGGTCGTGGTCCAGCCGGCCCAGGTTCTTCCAGGCGGTAATCGTGCCTTCTTTAACGGATTTGCGCAGGGCCGCACTGGTGATCACGCGAACGTGGTGGCGGGTCACATCGGGCAGCGACGCCCTATACACCGGCTCCTGCTCCAACAGCTCGCCGATGACCGGCTGCAAATCCTGGAAATCCTCGCGGTGGCCTTCAATGAATCGCCGGAATCGCCTAAGGTCGCTGCGGTCAAACTGGACGAATCGCCCGCGGATCAGTCCCTGTAGGATCAACCGGACATCGGCCGGGCTCATGGGTGCGAAGGGCAGCAACGCCAGGCCGGCCCGGAAATCGACGGCAGTAAGCCCGGCGCGGGGCGAGGGGCCTGCTTCGAGGCGCTTCAGCGCGTTGGGCTGACTCTTGCACGTCCACCATTCGTACTGCCGGGCGAGTTCCGGCGCACCCATTTCGTGCAGCAGCCCTACGAGATCCTGCATGAAGACCTTCTTGTGGACATACTCGGCGGCGTTGTGGTCGTCCGGTGGCAGGCCTTGAAAATCCCACCGCCCGAACAACTGGTCGTCGACTTCGAATTTCCAGATGCGCCCATCGATCCATTCGTTGATCTCGCCGAAGCTGTGAAGATCGGAGTCGTAGAAGGTCGCGTACGTATCGCACACGGCGCTATCGTCGCCGAGCCGCAGCCTTCCGGCCCGACGAATCAGCTTCTGCCACAGGACGCCGACGCGCACGCCGGCGGGATTCACCTGAGGGCCGAACCGTCCCTGATAGGCCAGGAAGTAGAGCAAATCGCGGAACATGCGGGCGAACGCCGACGGCGGCGTGAGGATCTTGATCGCGTAGGGCGTGCCGACGATCAGCCCGGTAATCGGCCCGTCCGGCGCGTGGAGTTCCGTCAGCTTGACGCGGTAGACCTGCCCGGCGAACCCGCCTCCGACGAACCGGTCTACTTGGGCCACCACCCGGCCGGTGTTGTCCGGCAGCACGCCGGTGATTGCGTATTCCAGTCGATCACCCGGGTCGTACGCCCGACGGCGGAACGGGCGAATCAATCCGCACTCGCGGAACTGCCGTTCGAGCTCCTTCCCCAGCCCCGGACGTGAAGAAAAAGGTGTCAGGATTCTTTTCCTCAGGAAAAGGTGTCAGGATGATTTTTTCGAGCCCTTGGAGGGACGACCGCGCGGTCGCATTGTGATCCCCAAACCCAGGCGGCCGGCGATCCTGGCTTGCCATCGGGCTATTCCCAAAGGCATGCCCCGGACGACCGAGCGCCGCACCCGCTGCACCGTCTCCTCTTCCATCGGCTGATTCACCGCGACGAGCCAGTTCCTCGGTCGATCCACGGGCCACGGCTCCAGCCAATCGTGCAACTCGGCCCGCCTATTCCGCCGACACCACGAACTCCCCCACGGCCAGTCCTGCGCCCGGCGCACCAAGCCGCCCCGCAGAGCATTGGCCTCGACGTACCTGCACACGGTCAGAAAATGCACATCCTGCTGCATCGGGAAGCTCTTGAACCGGCCTTGATACAGCGGCCCCTCGCCGATGACGTCGTAGTGCGCGTGCCAGCGATGTGTGTGGGTCACGGTCAGCCACTGCATCCAGGTCGACAGATCGGTACGCCTGCCAGCTTGCACCACAAGATGCCAGTGATTGGGCATGAGGCAGTAGGCCAGTAACGCCGGCGTATCCGGCCGCTCAAGAGATGCGGCCAACACATGCTGGAACGCGTCGTAGTCCGCATCCTTCTTGAACATGACCAGCCGCATGACGCGGCGGTTCAGCAGATGATAAACGACGCCCGGCTCTGTCACCCGTGGTGGTCGAGGCATACAACCACAGTAATCACCACCGCCGGCCACGTCAATAAAAGAATCCTGACACCTTTTCTCTCACCCAATTCGGCTGTCGCTTTTCCACTCGATCCCGGCTTCGCCGGGCGATATACTGCCCGGTTGGGTCGGCCTGCCCGACAAGAATGACACGTGTTGACCAAGAAGGCGACACCCCGGCACGGAACGGCTCGCTTAACCAGCCGGGCACCGTCGCAGTGGGTTCACGGACGTTTCGAACAGTCTGTCACAAGGATGAGATCCCATGGGCAAGAAACTGCATCTGGCCAACGGTACCCTATTACTCGCAACCCTTAGCTTGCTCCTCTTCGGCTGCGCCAGCGGCGGCGGTGGAGGAGGCGGAGGAGGAGGGGGCGGCGACGTCAACGGCGGCGGCGACGCCGCAGCCGGCGAGGCGATCTACAACGCCAGTTGCCGGAACTGCCACGGAATTCCCGGACAGGACAACGGGCCCGCCCCCGGAGCCTCGGATCTGATTGATTTCACAGCACCGCAGATCGAGGACGGCGCGACCGCCACGGGCCACCCCGACGTACCCGACCTGACCGGCGACGACTACGACGACCTGGCCGCCTACCTCGCGCAAGATGACGGCGACGCCAATGGTGACGGCGACAGCGACCGCATCGACCTTGACATCGTCAAGCTCTTCTACTCGGGCACCACCGCGCGCGGTCCGGCGGTGGGCGACGGCGTCCTGGCGTTCGACGCGGATGGTGGCACCCTGCTCGCCTGGGTCCGCGCCGGCGAAAGGGAAGCCAGGCCGGTGCCCGCTCCGCAAGGCATGGACCACAATCGCACCGGCTTCGCGTTTGCCGGCCGAAAACTGGTCGTGCAGGACCAGCTCGGCGGCAGCTTCTACGTCTTCGATACGGACAGCGAGCAGGTCGTCCCCGTTCCGCCGGCGTCCATCGATCTGGGCGGCAGCGGAGGCACCAGCGCATGGGAGGCGGACGGACACTGGATCGCCACACTCAACACGTGGGTCACCACGGAAGACGGGCAGCACAAGCTCATCAAGATGGTCGACATCAGCGATCTGAACTCGCTGGCGATCACGCCATTCGAGTCCGAACCGCCCGACGCCCCCGACACCATCCGCCTCGATGCGGACGAGGCCCGGTTCGTCGTGCGCGCCGGCGAGGCTTTCTACATTTACGACATCAACTCGCCGAACGCTCCACCCACTTCGTTCAGTCGGGACGCACTGCAGGGCGGAACCGGATCGTCTGATATGCGGATATCCGGCAACTTCGTCGCGTTCTTCGACGACGACGAGAACCTCACGCTGCTGAACATCAGCACCGGACAATTCACCCAGCCCGATCGCAACCCGGGGCGCAGCGGCCGCGGTCTGGAACTCGAAAGCGATCGGTTCGCGTACTTCGCGATGCAGACCGATGACGACGGCAGCAGCATCGCCCAGGTGAACCGAGCCCTCGCCGGAACCACGAGCAACGTCAATGACCTGATCGACCCTGCAGGCGCGTTCGTCAACGGGCAGGACGAGTTTGATGGTCGCGTCGGATTCGGTGCGACGGCAAGCATCTCCCCCAACGGTCGATACGTTTTCGTCGGCGGCGAAACCGCCGTCGGCGTCGATCAGAGAGAGCGGCTGTACGTCAGTATCGACGGCGGTAGTTTCCTGATGGTCGAAGACGGCGACGATCCGCTCGACGCGCAGCGCGCGTGCGGCGTAGCCGCCAGTGACAACCTCGTGGCGTTCCTGATCCCGGCGACGGACGGTGCGTCCAGCAGCGTGGCCATCGGTTACGCCACGCTGCCTCCGCCACAGTAACCCCACACGGATCAGCCATGACCCGGTCGGCCCCACGGTCATCCCCGACCCACCTGTCGGGGATGACCGTGCTCCGCTTCAAGAGCGGGCACGTGGCTACGCCAGCGTCTGGACATCCTGCAACTGTCGCCGGCGGCGACGCCGGTGAGACAACCCTGACGCCTTCTTTACCCCGGGCGGGCCGACGGCGCGCGCCCGGCGCCCGCGACAACCCTCTGCAGAACGATGAAGATCAGCAAGAGCAGGCCGATGGCCACTCGCGTCCAGGCTGAATCCAGGTCGCCCTCGAAATCGATCCCGGTCTTGATGATCGCGAAAATGAGCACGCCCACCAGTGTCCCGGGCACCGTGCCCACACCGCCGGTCAACAGCGTACCACCGACCACCACCGCGGCGATCGCGTCGAGTTCCATCCCCACGCCGTATCGCGAATTACCTGACAACTGATAAACGGTGGCCAGCACCGCACCCAAAGCGGCACAGAAGCCGCTAACGCCGTACACGAGAATCTTCGTGCGCCCTACGCGCAACCCCATAAGCCGGGCAGACTCCTCGTTCCCCCCGATCGCATACACGCTCCGCCCAAAACGGGTCATCAGCGACACGTACGTCCCAAGAAGACACAGGACCAGAAAAACCACCGCGGTCAGCGGCAAGGATACCTTATCGGTTAATGGAATGCCCCAATCCGATAGCGCGGTCTGAGTCGGATGATGAATCGGCAGCGAACCCGTATGGATGATCAACGCCAGGCCGCGGGCAAAAAACAGTCCGGCCAAAGTGACGATGAACGGCGCGATCCCCAGCCTGTGGATAATGCCCCCCATCCCCAGCCCGAGCAACGTGCCGAGGGCCAGGGCGGCAGCGAAGGCGGGCGGCGGCGACCATCCGCGCTGCATGAGCACGGCGATCACGATTCCGCACATCGCGACCACCGACCCGACCGACAGGTCAATCCCGCCGGAGAGAATGACAAACGTCATCCCGATGGCCACCACGCCGAGCGCGGCGTTGTCGCTGAAGAAGTTCACGAAGACCCGCAACGACAGAAAATTGTCGTCGTAGTAGCGGTTCGCGGCTACAGCGTACAGAAGAACGTAGACCGCCAGGCTCGCCAGCAGGGGAACGTGTCTTCGCAACCGCTTCATGCCGATGCGATCTCCTTTCGGCCCGGCGGCGCCAGCCTCCGGCCCAGCGCCGTCAGCACGCGACGAAACGCCGGTGTGTAGATCAGGCAGACCAGGACGGTGGCCACCGCCTTGACCACAAGCGTCTTCTCGGGGCGGACGTCGTGCATGAGCATGGTGGTGGTGATGGTCTGCATGATCAGGGCACCGGCCAGTGACCCGAGCACGCGGGCCCGGCCGCCGGCCAAACTGGTACCACCCAGAACCACGGCAAGAATCGCGTCGAGCTCGAGGTACTCCCCGCAGTTGATCGGGTCGGCGGCTTTGATGTTGGCGGTGTAGATCAACCCGGCCAACCCCGCACACGCCCCGCCCAGCGTGTACGCGAATAGCTTGACGGCTCCGACCCGAACACCGCATAGCCGGGCGGCCCGCTCGTTGCCGCCGACCGACTCGACGTACATGCCGACCGCCGTGACCCGCATCACGAAGCAGACACCCCCGGCAACCAGAATCACCAGCCAAATCGGCACCGGCAGCCAGAGCAGCGTCCCGTTGCCCAGGAACTCAAACCGAGGCTGCTCGAACGTGATGATCTGCCCCTCGGTGATCAACTGCGCGACGCCCCGCCCGGCGACCAGAAGGATCAACGTGGCCACGATCGGCTGCATCCCCACCACCGTAACCACCATCCCGTTCCAGAACCCCAGAGCAAGGCACACCGCCAGCGCAGCGACGACCGCGATCGCCGCCGGCTGATCGTAGACCACCATGAGCTGAGCAGCCACCGCGCCGGAGACGGCCATCACCGACCCCACGGACAGGTCGATCCCGCGGGACGCGATGACGATCGTCATCCCCACCGCCAACAACATGACCTGCGCCCCGCGGTTGAGCACGTCGACCATGGAACCGTAAAGCCGACCGTCCTTGAGCTCCAGGTGCGCAAAGTTCGGCGTAAACACGGCATTGAGAATCCAGAGCAGGACCAGAATGGCGACCGGCCAGAACTCAGGATGATGCCAGAGGCGGCGCTTCATGATTGTCAGTCGCTAAGGGGAGCGGACTACGTCGGGCCCGTCCTCGTCACCGGCGATGGCGCTCATAATCGCCGGCTCGTTGACGTCCGGGCCGTGAAGCTCGCCCACCGGGCGGCGCTCGCGGAGCACCAGCACGTCGTCGCTCATGCGGGCTACTTCATCCAGCTCGGCGGAGATGAACACCAGGGACAACCCCCGCCGGCACAGTGAATGAACGAGGCGCTCGATCTCCGCCTTGGCGCCAACGTCGATCCCGCGCGTCGGCTCGTCGAGGATCAGCACGCGAGGCTTACACGCCAGCCAACGGGCGAGGATCACCTTCTGCTGATTGCCGCCGCTGAGGTTCCTTACCGGCGTCTCGAGGTCGGGCGTGCTGATCCCGAGCCGCTGCACGAACTCGTCCGCGATCCTCCGGTGCACCTTGCGCGATACGCGACCGAACCGGCTCAACCTGGGCTGCACACCGAGCACGACGTTCTCGCGAACCGACAGGTCAGGAATCAATCCGTCGACCTGGCGGTCCTCGGGCGTCATGACGATACCGACGCAGATGGCGCTCCGTGGCTTGCGCAGCTTGACCGCGCGGTCGTCAAGCCGGATCGTGCCGCCGTCGGGCCGATCGGCGCCGGCCAGCAGCCGGGCCAGCTCCGTTCGCCCGGAGCCGAGCAGCCCGGCGATGCCATACACTTGGCCGACACGAAGCTGTAGATCGACCGGCTCCACCGCGTTGCGCCGGTAGAGACCGCGCGCCCGCAGAACGGTCCGCGGCGAAATTCCGTCGCGCCGGCGGGCCCGGACCTCTTCGCGCTTCCGCTCCGACACCGACACGTCGTTCGGATCTCGGCCCAGCATGTGGGCCACCAGTTGAATCTTCGGAAGCGCCCCGGCGTTGAACACGCCCACCCGCCGTCCATTACGGAGAACGGTGATCCGATCGCTTATGCGATACACCTGGTCCAGAAAATGGGTCACAAAGATGACGCTGATCCCGCGATGCTTCAGACGCTCGACGATGTGGAAGAAACGCTCCGTCTCCTGGCGATCCAGACTCGACGTGGGCTCGTCCATGACCATCAGGCGAGCGTCGGTGTTGACCGCCCGGGCCACGCTCACCATCTGCTGGAGCCCGACCGGAAAACTGCCCACCGGGCGCGTGACGTCGACGTCGATGCCCAAAGAACCCAACAGCTCGCCCGCCCGCCTGCGGGTCGCCCGCCAGTCGATCCCGAACCACCGCCGCCTCGTGCGACCCAACAGCAGGTTCTCCGCTACCGAGAGCGTGGGGACCAGGTTGACCTCTTGGTAAATCGTGCTGATGCCGCCGCGGACGGCGTCGGCGGGAGAGCCGGCCTGCCATGACCTGCCCTCGAACTGAATCGTGCCTCCGTCGGACGTATGAACCCCGGTCAACACCTTGATCAGCGTTGATTTCCCCGCTCCATTACCCCCGATCAGGGCATGCACCTCGCCCCGGCGAACATCGAAGTCGACGGCAGACAGCGCCTGCACCCCGGGGAACCGTTTGTCGATGCCCCGCATGTCCAGAATGGTGTCGTCGTGTGTCACCGATACTCATGCCTGGAAGCGGTTCAAGAGTCCGTCGATGGGCGCCGCGGATGGCGAGCCCGCCCGTGTGTTTCGCAGGGATGCTGCCCCAACATGGTCAGGCTCGGTTGTCACGCATCGAGTACACCCTCACGACCTCCAGAGGACGGGCTGGTCAGGAATCCCCGTGACCCTTGCCGCATTCCGATGCGACGCCCGGACCCCTCAATCCCTCCGATACTCCGGTCCCCTCTTCCCTAATACTTCCGCGAGTCGATCACTTGAGCGGCCTCCGACTGGTCGTAAAGCCTGTCCCGGTTGACAATCTTCTTGGGTACGGTGTCGCCGGCGAGAAGCTTGTCGATCGTATCGAACGTGATCGGGCCGAACAGCGGATTGCATTCGACCGTGGCGTTCAGCTTGCCGGCCACCATGGCCTCGAACGCGCCGCGGACGCCGTCGATCGAGATGACGAGCACACCCCTGCCGGGATTCATCCCTGCGTCGTCCAGCGCCTGGATGGCGCCAAGAGCCATATCGTCGTTGTGGGCGTAGACGGCCTGGATGTTCCCGCCCTCGGACTTGATGAACGCCTCCATCACCTCCTTGCCCTTGGCCCGCGTAAACTCGCCGCTCTGCGACTTGATGATCTTCATGTCCGGGAACTGATCGCTGATCTCGGCGAAGCCTCTCTTGCGGTCGATGGCAGGAGCGGACCCGACCGTGCCCTGAAGCTCGACGATGTTCACCTTGCCGCCGGTCATCTCGACCAGCCACCGGGCGGCCATCCGCCCCTCCTCGACAAAGTCGCTGGCGATCAGCGTGGCGTACAGGCTGTCGTCGCTGACCTCGATTCCCCGATCCACGAGAATCACCGGAATGCCCGACGCCTTCGCCTCCTTCAATACCGGCTCCCACCCCGTCTCCACCACCGGCGCCAGCACGATCACATCCACCTCCTGGGCGATGAAATTCTTGATCGACTTGATCTGATTCTCCTGCCTGCCCTGGGCATCGCTGAACTTCAAGTTGACGCCCCGCCGCTGAGCCTCGGATTTGATCGATTTCGTCTCCGCCGTCCGCCAGGCCGATTCCGCCCCAACCTGAGAGAACCCGACGGTGAGCGCCTTTGTCGCGCTCGCCTTCTCATCGGGCGAACCCTCTGCTGGCGGTTCCGGCCTCTCCTTGCGGCACGCCGCGTTCGAGAAACCCAGCACCGCAAGCAACACGGTAACCAAGAAGAATCTTCGTATCATGACTGGCTCCGATTCGACGGCGGATTCACCCGCCAACGCACGGATTGTCCGGGGGCCATCTCACCGGCTGCTGCGGGACCGACCTGCCAGCCGGCCGCGTGACCGGTTACAGAACCTGCCCCGCGAGTTTTGAAGCAGTTTCTGCTCCGTTCTATTCCGATGAAACCTCGCCGACCACCCACTCCAGAATGCCGCCGGAAACCCCCTCCCGCAGCTTGACCTCGACTCGCAAGGCCCGGGTCTCCACCGGGTCGAACGTCACACGATTGATCTGATCGGCCCGCGTGCCGTACCCGGACGCCCCGGTGACCTCACGCCACTGCTCACCGTCGCGAAACAGCAGCTTCCACGACTCGGGCGTCCGGCAACGCCCGCCGATACGCTCGTCATCAAACCAGTGAATCTCGACGCCGTCCACCCGTCGCGGCGCGTCAAAGTCGTATTGCACCCATTCCTCGCTCCCCTTGTGATCCCACCAGTCAAAATGCGGCACACTCGTGTCACCCGGATACGCCGGTTCGATCCGATCGTACAGGGCTGTCAGCTTCTCCGGCCTGCTCACGTGCGAAGCCGACACCGTAATCCCACGCTCGGGCCGCGGCGACACCAGCATCGGCGATTCCGGCAACCACACGACCATCTCGCCCGGCTCGCGGTTGTCCCACACACAGTAGGGCACCGCCGTAAACTCGACGGACTTGGCCTCCGCCGCCGGGCGATACAACTTACGGCCCCAATCGTCCCGCTCCACCGCCAGCGCCGTACCCTTGATGACGGTAATGCCCCCCAGCAGGCCGGCCCGATGCTCGGCGCGCAACTTCGCGTCGGGCGGCAGCGCCAACCGCCGCACCGGCGCCTTGTTGTCGACCGCTTCGAGGCAGTAGACGATCGGGCCCCTTTGCAGCGCTACCCGACCAGCGTCGGCCAGCACGCGCGGATGCGCCTCGATACGCCGGATCGGCATGGGCAGCGTCAGATCGAGTGTATCACCGTCCTTCCACTCACGACGCACGCGTGCGTAACCGTTGCGAACATCAAGCTTGTCGATCCCTTTGCCATTGACTTTCACGCTCCCACCATCGCACCAACCCGGGATTCGCAATCGGACGTCAAACGTCGTGGGCTTGACCGGTCTGAGCGTCAACCTGACTGTTGGCTCCCACGGGTACCGCGTCTGCTGGGTGATCGTGACCGGCGTGTCCTTGACGGTCAGCTTGGCTTGCCCGGCGACGTAGAGGTTCACGAAAACTCCGTCACCGTCGCAGGCGTAGGCATAGCCGCCGACCGTGGGCAGTATGCGGGCGAAGTTGGGCGGGCAACAGGCGCAGGAGTACCAGGGCTTCCGGTGATGACCGCCTTGGCTGGCCAGCGGATTCGTGTAGAAGAACTTGTCTCCCTCCAGCGACACCCCCGCCGGCAGCGCGTTGTAGAGCGTCCGCTCCAGAACGTCGACATACCGGGCGTCGGCATGCAGAAGGTTCAGGCGATGGTTCCAGAGCACCATGCCGATCGACGCGCATGACTCGCTGTAGGCAGTGTCGTTCGGCAGGTCATACGCGACCGTAAAGCCCTCATTGTGCCAGGACGGCCCGATACCGCCCGTCACGTACATCTTCCGCTGCACCACATCCTGCCAGATCCGCTGCAGTGCGGCTACGTAACCCGCGTCGCCGGTAAGATCCTCCACGTCCGCCATCCCGCAGTACAGGTACATCGCCCTGACGGCGTGACCGACGATCTCACTTTGCTCGCGGACGGGAACATGGTCCTGGCAGTACTCACCGTACAGCTTGCGCCCTCGGGCGTTCCCCCGCTCGTCGATGAAGAACCTCGCCAGATCCAGGTAGCGCTCCTCGCCGGTGGCGCGATAAAGCTTGACCAGCGCCAATTCGACCTCCTCGTGCCCGGGAATGTCGCGCCGTTTGTCCGGGCCGAACACCGAGTCGAAGTGGTCCGCCAGCCGGCAAGCGACGTCGAGCAGCGTCCGCTTGCCCGTAACCTGATGATGCGCCACCGCCGCCTCGATCAGATGACCGCCGCTGTACAGCTCGTGCGCCGAGCGCAGGTCGGTCCACCGCTGCTCCGGCTTCGCCACCGTGAAGTAGCTGTTAAGATAACCGTCCTTCTGCTGGGCGGCGGCAATCGTCGCGATCAACGCATCGACCTGCCTGTCCAACGCCGGGTCGTGCTCGCCGGCCAACACGTAACAGGCGCCTTCGAGCAGCTTGAACACGTCGGAGTCGTTGAAACGATAGCCCTGATAATCCCCCTCCATCTGCCCGGCTGCTTTGGCCAGGTTCGCGATGCGACCCGTCTCCTCGCACATCTTGAAATTGTGCGGGATCGTCTTCTCCGCGTTCGCTTTGATGCGCGGTGCCCAGAACTCATCCACGATCCGCACATCCGTAAACGGGACGGGCGTCAGCTTCGAGCCAGCCGCCCCGTTGCTCAGTCCGAACACCACGGCGCTCATGACCAACCCCATTCCACGTTTCACGAATCGCCTTCCTTTCGGTTAAGCCTGCAGCGTGTTCTAACTCGGATTCAGGACCCCGGCAACCCACTCGAACAGACCGCCCGAACAACCGTCCCGCAGCGTCACCTCCAGCTTCAACTCCGTCGTTTCCACGGGATCGAACGCACGAGAATCCCAGTTCCGGCGGTCCGCGCCGGCCTTGCCGCGATCCACCACCGGTTTCCATGCGTCACCGTTTCGCCAGAACACACGCCACGACGCCGGCGGGCGACATTCGCCGCCGTCACCGTCGTCGACCCAGAACACGTGCACCTCCGATACGGTGCGCCGACTCGGGAACTTGTACGTGATCCATTCGGTGGTCCCCTTGTGAGGCTGCCACGTGAACCGGGGCACCACGCTCGGATCCTTGCCGGTCCAAGGCCAATCCCCGTTGCTGACGGCCGTGATGTCGCCGCTGACGTGCGACGCCTCGTGAATACACGCCGGCGGCGCCGACCATTCGTGCCCACCGGGACCGGAACTGACCGTCGGAAACGCGCTGACCCGCAGCCGCGCGCAGCCCATCGGAATCAGTGTAATCTCCTCAGCCGGCCCGGCGCCGACCTTGGCCGGACTCGCCTGCACCTCACCCACCAGCCCCGTTGCGTCCTGCTGCCACGCTTCGATCCGCTTGCCTCTCGCCGTCAGCTCGATCGGACTGGCGTCAGACGTGAACGGCTGACGCGCCAGCGGACCGGACTTGCGGCGCACGGTAAACGACGACGCGGGGTCCGCGTCATTGAGCACCAGCCCGTAGTTCCACGGCGTCGTAGGATAAACCTCGTAGGCGGGCCACGTGTCGTAATCTTCGCCGGGACCTTCCTTCAACACCTCCCACTGTTCCCCCATCTTGAGCGAATACGTCAGCGGGCCCCGACTCACCGACACGCAGTTGCCGTTGGTCTTCCACGTCGTCAGCCGGATCGCCGCCGCCATCTGCAAACGGACCTCGTCGCCGTCTGCCCAGTCTCTTTCGATCACGGCGTAACCGCCCGACCGGCCGCGGAACTCCTGCTTCTTGCCGTTGACCACCACGTCCGCGCCCTCGCACCAGCCCGGAATGCGCAAGTACAGCGGGAACGCAACCGGCTTCGCGGTTGCCACCGTGAACGAAACGGCCTCGTCAAACGGATAGCCGGTGCCCTCCGTGATCGTGACTTCCACACCGTCGCCGACCTTGGCCTTGACCTCGGACGCCGCGTAGAGCACCGCAGCCAGGCCGTGGTCCTGCGTCGCCATCCACAGGTGCTCGGCATAGTAAGGCCATCCCATCGCGACGTTGTGCTGGCAGCACCGGTGATCCCACGGGTCAAACGCCAGCGTGCTCCCGCCGTTCTCCAGACCCGGCGCCTTGTTCCGGCAATCCAGCTGCACCATGTTCGGCGATGTGACGTAGTGCAGCGCTTTCAGGTCCGGCGTCATGGAGGCCGGAAGCGAATTGAATGCGACGTCCTCGAGCCTGTCCGCGAAATCGGGATCCCCCGTGATCTTCAGCAGCATCTCGAAGGACTGCATGATCTCCGTCATCGAGCACGTCTCCGCGCCCTGACGCGGACCGTGATACCCCGGACGGCAATCCTCATCCGCCCCGAACATACCGCCGGGCACCTGCCCGTATTGCCCGTAGACGTCCTCCAGCCGCCGCCGCGTCGCGTCGATCCACTTCGGATCCTTCGACTGCTGGAAATACTGCGCCGGGCTGCGGAAACCCTGGCAAATGTTGACCCCGTGCCAGCTCCGGACCTTCCGGCTCCAATCCGCCCCGTTGGCCACGACCCGCTCGGCGAAATCCAGCAGCCAGGACTCGCCGGTCCGGTTGTACAGCCAGTACACGCTGTCGAGCTCGTCACCCGCACGCACGTGCTGCCACCATTGCAGGTTGTACGTGCCGACGCCCCAGGCGGACACATATAACCTCTCGTCCGACAGTGAGTTGCGATAGCCAAAGTAGCGGCCCATCACCGGCAGCACCCGCTCGTCCCCGGTGGCCTCGTGGTAGCTGCGCAGCACGAACAGCATGATCATGTTCGGCCAGGCATCGCCGGACTCCTTCAGCGGCTGCGGTCCCATCCAGCCGTCCTCATCCTGGCTGGCGATCAGGGCATCGATCCAGACCTTCGCCTCGCGGATGATCCGATCGTCCTTGAGAACGTA
The DNA here is from genome assembly GCA_020353195.1 of Phycisphaerales bacterium. Lineage (GTDB taxonomy): Bacteria > Planctomycetota > Phycisphaerae > UBA1845 > UBA1845 > JAFGJQ01. The sequence continues at coordinate 3,491,271 of CP070691.1, forward strand.
ACCCAAGTCGCCGAAGCCCTTTAGCCAATACGGCGCCTCCTCCCACGCCTTCTTCTCCGGATGAAGCCAACCGCTGTCGCCACGGCACCACCGGCTGACCTCGGGCAGATGCCCGACCATCCCGTCGCGCGTCAGCTCCAACTGCCCCAGCAGCCAACCCCCCGGCGCGATCGAGCCGATCGGCAGCTTGACCAGCGGGCTTGGCGCCAGCGGAGGCCGATTGGACACGTAGTAAGCCCCGCCACCAGCGACCGGTGCTACGTCGACCGCAGAGACCTTCATGCCGTCCTCCGTTTTACTCTTTTATTAACAACGAGTTACGAACGGATCTCAAAGCTCGGCGCGCGCCGGGGCACCCGTGCTCAAGCGGCCAATCGCCGGGCCCGCGCCAGCAACGCGGTAGTTGTACACGCTGCCTGCGGCGCGGTAAAGCGACCGGTAGAATGCTGGGATGCCCCCGACTCGAGCCGGTTTGACCTACCCCTCGATCGCCCCGAAACGCACTGGCAACGCTCCCGGACCCCTGCTATAATGAGGTCAATTACTTAGTGTGTTGGCCTAAGAACGGCCGACGCCGCAGCAGATGGCCGTGCTGACGACGGGACGTTGAGAGAATCCCCGCCGTGTCCCATGCTGCGTTGGAGCTTCGATGTGAGTGTGGTCGCGCCGCGTGATGACTGGCCACCGGGTTGGCTGTCGGTCCCGGCAGCGTTGTCGCCAGGAGTGTAATCCTTCCGTACCTGTGCCGCGGTGTGAGGAAGCGGAGAGGCATCTACGATGAACGAGAAAGACCGGCGTCTCGCCGAGTTCTGTCAGCGCAACGGGTACGAAGGCGTCCTGATTCGGCGGCGCTCGAACATCGCCTGGGCGTCGGACGGCGCTGACGTGCACTGCAACGCCGCTTCGCCGCTGGGGGTGGCATCTCTGTTGTGGACGCCCGGGAAGAAGCTCGTCCTGACCAGCAATATCGAAAGTGCCCGGCTCGCGGAGGAGGAGTTCGGAAGCGACTGGGAGTTTCAGGCGGCGCCGTGGTGGGCGTCGGACGGCCGGCCGACGGGGCACTTCGTCACGGATTATCCCGACGACGTGATCGCCGACTTGCGGTACTCGCTGACCGACGACGAACTGTCGCGCGTGCGCGCGCTGGGCGCCGAGAGCGCCGAGGTGCTCTGCAACGGCATGCAGCTGATCGAACCCGGTCAAAGCGAGCACGAGGTCGCGGGCGAGCTGATCAGCCAACTGCGGCGACGTGGAATCCACTGCCCGGTGGTTATGGTCGCGGCCGACGACCGGATCGCCCGGTTCCGCCATCCGATCCCGACGTCACGGCGCATCGAGCAGGCCGTGGAGGTGATCGTTTGCACTCGACGCAAGGGGTTGTTCGTGTGCCTCACCCGGATCCTCCACTTCGGCCCGATATCGGACGACCTGCGCCGCAAGCACGACGCGGTCTGCAGGATCGACGAGGTGCTGCGCTCGACTACGAGACCAGGCGTTCGGTGGTGTGACGTCCTGGCCGCAGGGATCCGTGCCTACGAGGCAACAGGCTATCCCGACGAGTGGAAGAAGCATCACCAGGGCGGCCCGTTGGGTTACGAACCGCGCGATTTTTTGGCCACGCCCACCGAGACGCGCACCGTGCTCGAGAACCAGCTCGTGGGCTGGAACCCTTCGATCACCGGCACGAAGTCGGAGGACACGATCCTGTCATCCGGCGAGATCATTACGGCGATGCCGGATTGGCCGATGTGCGGCTCTCGGCCGGACATCCTCTGCCGGCGCGCCCCGCGCCGCGCGGCCGCGCCGACCCCATCCTGATTCACACGCCAACGCGCAGCGTTGCCCGCAAGCCAAGGGAATGACCGCCCGCACCGGATGACCGCTTCTGTGCGGCACTCAGCTTGCCTGGCAGCGTGCTCTTCCCGGAATCGGCAGTTAGTGGCAGGCGCGGATCGCTGGAATGCGCTCGAACTTCGGGACGCGACCCTCGTACTGAACACAGTTGTTCTCTGTCTGTCATTCTGGCCTACGAGAATCAGCGCTGACCATTCGTACGCTCAGTGGAGACCTCCGAGATTGACTCCATCAGGAACTCTTGCACTCTGCGCAGGTCGCTGCTGCGCCCACGAAGAATAATCGTTCGCTCGGCGGGGATGGCAACTGCATGCAGATGCGATGCCGGGATGTCCAGTTTGCGAGCTGTCGCATTGATGGATTCGGCCATCCGAACGACATCAACATCACGAAGGTCATCGGCAACGACATCTCGCGCGTGCGATTTCGGACACGAGTGGCAGCCCAGGCCCGCCGCGCAGATCGCCAGTGCCATGGAGACACCGAGCCCACGGTGGCCGACGGTGCGCCGAGTTCTCAGCCCAAACCTGGTATTCACATGGAGGCTCCTCTGCAGATATCAGCCCGGCAGGCAATATGCAGAACATGCGATGCTGACGACGTGCTACGGGCGCTCCACTGAGCACTCGCGCGTCTCAGCCATGTCAGTCATCAAGCTGCAGACCCTCGATCCGCGCGAAATGGGACGCATTGTGTGTGATGAGCGGCACACGGTGTAGCACCGCCGTCGCCGCGATCAACAAATCGGGGTCTTCCAACAATTCACCTCGCCCGGCCAACGTCGCCTTGATCTGGGCGAATTGCAGCATGAGCGGCTGATCCAGCGGCACGACGGTGACACG
>CP070691.1:3494066-3497901 GCA_020353195.1 Phycisphaerales bacterium
ATTCTGTGAGTCCCTTTGACTGCCAACGCTTTGACATCCTCCAGGACATCGCTGCCCTTAGACCGACCAATGTCGCTTGGCCCATTCTGACAGCAGAAATCCATAGTGCTACGTCTCTTTAGCGAAAGGGCTTTCGGGCTTAGCGTTGTTTTCTGCTCCAATGATTGTCACGGCCCTCTCTCAGTTCTCTCCGCATGATCTTCCCCGTCGCTGTCAGGGGCAGTGCTTCGACGAACTCGATCTCCCGTGGGTACTCGTGGGCCGCCAGCCGGACCTTTACGAACTCCTTGATCTCGTCCTCCAATTCCCGAGTCGGGGTCACGCCGGGATTCGGGACAATGAAGGCCTTCACGATCTGCGTCCGCAACTCATCCGGACGGCCGATCACGGCGGCTACGCCCACCGCCGGATGCTTCATCAGACAGTCCTCGATCTCGACGGGCCCCATCCGGTAGCCCGCACTCGTGATCACGTCGTCCGTCCGCCCGACGAACCAGAAATACCCGTCCTCGTCCTTCCGGGCCAGATCACCCGTGCGGCACCAATCGCTGACGAACTTGGCCTCGGTCGCCTCGGGGTTCCTCCAGTATTCCAGGAACATGACCGGATCGGGACGTTGCACCGCCACCTCTCCGACCGTGCCCGCTGGCACGACCTTTCCAGCCTCATCCACGACCTCCACGGTGTGCCCGGGAACGGCTCGTCCCATGGAGCCGGGCCGGACCTCCATGATCTCGGCGCAGTTCGACACCAGCAGATTGGCCTCCGTCTGGCCGTAGAACTCGTTGATCACCACCCCCATGGTCTCCTTCCCCCAGTCCAGCAGTTCGGCTCCCAAGGTCTCTCCCCCGCTTCCGATACTCCGCATCTGGAAGTCGTGCCGGCTTTTGGGGTCCTTCACCTGCCGCATCAGCTTGAGCGCTGTGGGGGGCATAAAGGCATTCCGGATTCCGTGTCTGGCGATGAAGTCGAAGGCCGCTTCCGGATCGAACTTCCGGGCCCGGTGTGCCACCACCGGGATACCGTGGTGCAGGCTGGGAAAGAGGACATCTATAAGGCCGCCGATCCAGGCCCAATCCGCGGGGGTCCAGAACAGGTCGTCCTCCCTGGGCAGGAAATTGTGGGGCAGCTCGACCCCCGGGAGGTGGCCCAGGAGAACGCGATGGGCGTGCAGCGCCCCCTTTGGGGGGCCCGTGGTTCCCGATGTGTAGATGATCAGCGCGGGATCATCGGCCCGGGTCTCCACCGACTCGAACGCGGGAGACGCCTTGTCTATCGACTCCCAGAACTCGACAGTGCCCTCAGCCTTTTCTCCCTGCGTCAGGAGGACCGTCTCGAGGTTGGGAAGCCCATTGCGGATCTGCCGGATCTTGTCCAGATTGGCGCCGTCCGTCACGATCGCCCTGGCCTCGCTGTTGCCCAGCCGATACTCGAGGGCATCGGTGCCGAAGAGGGTGAAAAGCGGTACCGCAACCGCGCCGACCTTGTACACGGCGATATGGGCAAGCGCCGTCTCCGGACACTGCGGGAGCAGGATTCCCACGCGATCGCCCCGACCAATGCCGCCGGCTCGCAGGACATTGGCCAGTCTGTCCGAGAGCCGTTTCAGATCCCAGAACGTGTACTTCTGCACCTGGCCGCTTTCCTCTTCATAGATCAGGGCCAGGCGGTAGCGCTGGTGTGCCCACTTGTCACAGATGTCGATCCCGATGTTGTAGATCTCGGGCACGCGCCACTGGAAGGACTCACAGACGTCGTCATAGGTCTTGCCCCGTTCCAGCATACGATCACCGCCTCCTCAGCGAGACCGGCTACCCCCTCTTCATCTCGGCCAGTTTCGTTTCCACAAAGGTCTTGTAGTTGTCCGTACCGACACATTGGAGAAGCTGACGGGTCTCGATCTCCAGGATCTGGTCGAAGCTGGCGTCCAGTCCCTGGTCGATCGCGATGCGCGACAGCCTCAGAGCGAGGGGCGACCGCTCGCCGATCTTCCGGGCCATAGCCAGCGACGTGTCGAGGAGCTCCGCTCTTGGAACCACGGCATTGATCAGACCGATGCGGGCCGCCTCCTCCGCGTCGATGATGTCGGCAGTGAAGATCAGCTCCTTGGCCTTTCCCAGCCCCACCAACTGTGTCAGCAGCTTGGTCCCCGCCATGGTCACCGTCAGACCGACCCCGGTCTCCGGGAAACCGAACCGGGCATCATCCGCGGCGATCCGGATGTCACAGCACATCGCGAACGAGCTTCCCCCCCCGACGGCGTACCCGCCCACGGCCGCGATCAGGGGCTTTCCGAGCCCGAGGATCGCCTTCTCGACCTCCTGGAACCCCTCCGCCTCCTCCACCCAAGTCTCGATCGACTTCCCGGCGGCGGTCTCCTTCAGGTCCTCACCTGCACAGAAGGCCTTGCCGGCACCGGTCAGGATAATCACCGCCGTCTCCTGATCCTCCCGCGCCGTCTCGAACTGTGTCAGGAGATCCCTGAGCAGCTCGACGGTGATCGCGTTCAGCCGCTCAGGTCGGTTCAGCGTGATGATCCCGACGTTGCCTTCGCGTCGGTAGAGCACGGTTGCTTCTATCATATCGATCTCCATCGTCAGTCAGAGCGTCAATGAGGCCCAACTACAGCTCCTCGGGGTCGAACCAGGGCGTCCAGCTGTCCAGTGATAGCCCGCCGTCGGCCACGATCGTGGTGCCGTTGATGTACCGCGCCGCGGGTGAGCAGAGGAAGACCGTGATCGCGGCAATCTCGTCGGGATCGGCCAGACGGTGCGTGGGAATGTCCTTCAGCACGGCCGATTCGAAGTCCTCGTGCTCGAGGTGGCGGAACTCCTCTTCCTGCAGCCCCGCCGTGGCCACGAACCCGGGGGCGAGGGCGTTGACCGTCACCCCATGTCGAGCCCAGTAGTAGGCCAGGGTCTTGGTCAGATTCACAACACCCGCCCGGGCAGCGCCGGAGTGCGCGAATGGCGCCGCGCCCCGCTCCAGCGAGTAGATGTGCACCACATTGACGATCGCGCCGGTGCTCCGCCTGGCCATATGCGGACCCACACGGCTGCACACATTCCACGTCCCGTTGAGGTTCAGGTCGATCACGGCCCGCCATCCGCGGTCGCTGATCGCTGTCGGGCGCGCGGGGAACTGACCGCCGGCATTGTTGATCAGGTAGTCGACGGCCCCGAAGCGCTCCAGTGTCTTCTCGAGCAGGGCCTCGACCTCCTCCGTCTCACGGATGTTGGTCGGGACCGCCAGGCACGCCGCGCCCGTGGCCTCGATCTCCTCCGACGTCGGGTCCAGGTTCTCCGGCTTGCGGCTCGCGATGACCACGTTGGCGCCGAGGCGCGCGAAGGCCAGGGCGATCTGCTTGCCGATCCCCCGTCCCCCTCCGGTCACGAGCACGGTCTTCCCGTCGAAGAGGCCGGGCGAAAAGGATGCGAATGGGTTCAATCCAGAGTCGATGACGAATCACCTCCCTTGGTCTGTGCCTTCTCCAGCAGCTCGGTCGCCCGGCTCGGGTTGAAGGCGCCGCACTGGATCTGGGCCATGCCCGGCACACACGTCGCCGATCAGCGACGCCAAAGGCGTCCGCTGCATTGGCCTTGTGTACGCCCAGCATGGGCACGAACTAATGGGGTTTATTAAGTCCCCTGTACGGGAACCTCTGTGTCCTCCCTGCGAGGATACGGCAAGTACTAGCCGAAGGCAACTGCGAGAGGACGACCAACCGTTAGCTGTGGGATCAAGGGGTGCCCAACATGCGGCACCAGTGGATTGACCTTCACTACGGTGCTTCGACACCGTGACCGCCGGAACCGCCCGGTGCGGACCCGCATGC
>CP070691.1:3498001-3564450 GCA_020353195.1 Phycisphaerales bacterium
TCGGGGGCCGATCGCTTATCGGGCGGCGGGCCTCGCCCACCCTACAGCAAGAGCCGCAACACCATAAGGAATTGCGGCTCACTTAGTTACAAACACGAGGCCGAAGGGATTCGAACCCTCAACCACCGGATCGACAGTCCGGTACTCTAGCCAATTGAGCTACGGCCCCATAGCCCACAGCCCGAAGTAGCAGGGGCTGAGCCTACCGCAGTATTACCCACGTGCACGCTGATGTCAAGATCTTTGCAAGGCCCGCCACGCACCCTATCCGCCAGATTGGTTGCGGGTGATATCGAGGCGGCTATCATGGCCGGATCGAACCGATAGGAGGCGAAGAGTCGTGACCTCCCAGAGGCGAGAACTCGCCTGCAACTTGCTGCTGATTCTCGGCTTGTCGGTCGCCACGGTCACAGGTCCGGCGGGCTCCGCAACCGCCCAAGTGCCGGTGACCGAGTTGAATCGCCTGCTGGGAAAGCTCCCCGAGCCTAACGCGATCTGCAGCGCAGCCGTGGTCGATTTGCAGACGGGCCGGCGGGTTTTCGGGCTGAATACGGATCGGCCGATGATCCCCGCCAGCAACGTTAAGCTCTTCGCCCTGGCGGCGGCCGTCGAGGTGCTGGGACCCGACTTTCAGTTCCGAACAGTGTTGGCGACGCGCGGTAGCGATCTCGTGGTGATCGGCGACGGCGACCCGTCGCTGGGCGACCCGGTCAGCAGCAAGGAGGACGGGCGCGAGATCACGGCGGTGATCGATGAATGGGCCGCCGTCCTGAAAGAGAGAGGGCTCTCGAACGTCAAAGGCGACCTGATCATCGACGAATCCATCTTCGACGACCGGTGGGTCCATCCCGAGTGGCCCGCCGAGGATATTCGCCGACGATATGCCGCACCGGTGGGCGCCTTGAACTTCAACGAGAACTGCATCGAGGTCACGGTTTGGCCGGCCCGGCGCGCGGGCCAGCCGGTGCAGTGGAGTGCCCGCCCGCGGACGTCGCTGATCGACGTCAAGAACCGATGCAAGTCCGGAGGCAGAAACCGCCCGACCATCGATCGCCCCAGCCCCACCTTTCAATACGTCCTGGGCGGCAGTTGCACGAAACGCAGCACGCTGCAATCGGTTCCGGTGCCCGATCCCGGCTTGTTCTTCGCCGACGTGCTTCGCCTGCGTCTGGCTGATCAGGGCGTCACGATCGCCGGTCGGGTACGGCGGGAGCGGGTTCGCGACGCAAGCGAGCAGCTGCCCGCGGATTGCGAGATCCTGGCCGTGCACACCACGCCGCTGCTCCGAGTGGCCGCCCGGGCTGGCAAGGACAGCCAGAACCTCTTCGCCGAGTGCCTGCTGAAGCGGGCCGGCTACGAGTTCGCCAAGACCCGCGGCACTGCCGATCCGATCGGAAGCTGGGAGACCGGACGGGCCTCCGTCCAGGCCCTGATGTCCCGCGCGGGCATCGATCCCGACGCCGTGGTCATCTCCGACGGGTCGGGGCTGAGTCGAGCGAACCGGGCGTCGGTCTCCGATTTCGTGAAGCTGCTGGCGTACATGCAGCGTCATCGTGGCTGGGATGTGTTCGGGCGGAGCCTGTCTGTAGCCGGACGGGACGGGCTGCTCCGCAAGCGGATGAATGGCGTTCCGGGGCTGGTCTGTGCCAAGACGGGTTACATGCAAGGTGTCCGCACGCTCAGCGGGTACGTGGAAACGCCTGACGGGCGCCTGTATTGCTTCTCCGTGCTTTTCAACAACATCAAGAAGGCCACCCGCCCGTTCAGTAAGATCCAGGATCAATTCTGCCGGATTCTCGCCTCCGGATGAGCGGGACTGCAAGACGCCGATCACCCCCACGGTGTGGTGGCGGCAATGCAGGTTTCGGCATCCGAGGGCGGTATCGGGAGCACTCGGTTGCCTGCCGCTCCGGCGGCTTGCCATCATGGGCGCGACATCTCGGCGAGGATGCTCCGGGCGCGGACCAGATAGGCTGCTATCGAAACGGCGGTGACCACCACCGTAAGCCAGACGAAAGCGGGCATGATCCACGCGACGCCGGGCGACCCCAGAACGGAATCCTGGTGAGCCAAGAAGAAAAGAATCACAGGGACCGTGATGCTCTGGACCATCATCTTCGCCTTGCCGAACACATTGGCTCCGAATGCGTCGCCCTGCGATTCGGAGAATCCGCGTAGCCCGGTGACCAGCAGTTCGCGGCCTACGATCAACACGACCATCCATACCCGCACCCCGGACACGTTGCGTCCGCTTTCCAGTTCAACGAATGCCGGTCCGCAGAAGAAGACGAACGCTCCGCACACCAGGACCTTGTCCACGAAGGGGTCCAGCACCCGCCCGAACGACGTCACCTGATTCTGTCGGCGGGCCAGATACCCGTCCAACGCGTCCGTCAGTGCGGCCACGATGAACAGCGTCGCGCAGACATCGAGCAGGCGCGGACCGGACTCGCCGTGTGAGTACTGACCCAACAGAACGAAGAAGATGATGGCCAGGATCAACCTGGCAATCGTGATCTGGTTGGGGAGGTTAATGGCCATTGCATGCCTGCAAACGGCTCCAAGAGAGGTGCGGGACGCGCTTGCCAGCCGGTCCTGCTGGCCGGAAAAGCCGTCCGGCGATCTCACAGCGGGTTCTACGCGACAGGCAGCTTACCGTCCACGGGACGGGCCAGCAAATCGTAACCCCGGCGCCCCGTGCAGCGGACCGTGACAAACTCGCCGGCCCCGGCACGGCAGTCCGTCACAAACGTGACACTGTCAACCTCCGGCGTCTGCCCGGCATGGCGGGAGGGCTGGAGCCCGTCGACGGGCGGCCCCTCGATCAGCACCTCGAATTCCCGACCCACCCGGGCGTCCGCGAGCGAAAAGGCGACTTCCTGCTGAACCGTCATCAAGCGGTCAACCCGCTCCTGTTTCACAGGGTCGGGCACATGACCTTTCATTCGCCCGGCCGGCGTGTCCGGTTCGGGTGAGAACGGGAACACGCCCAGCGCGTCGAAGCGGAAGTCGCGAACGAACCGCTCGAGCTCGTCGAACTCGTCATCAGTCTCGCCGGGGAACCCCGCGATCAGCGTGGTGCGAATGCACACTCCGGGAATCCGTCGGCGGATCCGTTCCAGCAGGTCTTCGGTCGCCGCCCGATCAACCTTCCGGGCCATGGCTTTGAGAATGCGATCGTTGATGTGCTGCAGAGGCAGGTCGACGTACTTGACGACTTTCGTACAGTCGGCGACGGCGTCGATCACGGCGTCGGTGAGGCCCGACGGATAGGCATAGAGCAGTCGAAACCACCGGACCTTGTCAACGCGGTTTAACTCACGGAGCAGACCCGCCAACCCCGGACCGTAGTCGAGGTCCGCGCCATACGCGGTGGTGTCCTGCCCGATGAGGTTGATCTCCACGGCCCCGTCGCTGACCAGCTCGCGGGCTTCGGCGAGCACGACGGACGGCGGCTTGCAGTGCATGGCCCCGCGGATCGACGGGATCGTGCAGAACGTGCATGTGCGGTCACACCCCTCGCTGATCCGCAGGTACGCATAGTGCGCAGGTGTGATCCGCAAGCGGGCGGTATCCACATTGACGAACGGGTGATAGTCGCCGAGGTACGTGTCGACGCCCCCCGGGCCGCCGGCAGGTCCGGCGAGGACGGCGCGCGCGACGTCGTCGCGGTTGTGCACGCCGACCAGAGCGTCGATCCCCCGCACCTGTTCCAGCAGCGCGGTCCCGTCCCGCTGGACGAGGCAGCCTGCCACCACGACGCGCCGACACCGACCCTTGCGCTTGAGCTTGACGACCTCCCGGATCGCGTCGACGGCTTCGTCGCGCGCCGCCGCCAGAAAGCCACACGTATTCACGACGATCGCGTCCGCGTCGCCGGCGTCATCCGTGATCAGGCAACCGGCTTCGGCCAACTGGCCGAGCATCTTCTCCGAGTCCACCACGTTCTTGACGCAGCCCAGCGAGACCAGCGCCACATGTGTCCGGCGGCTCATGATTCGTAATGCCTCGGCCGTCGGGAGCGGCACTTCAGCCGGTCCGTTGAGGGCCCGCGAAACTCGCCCCGCAGTTTCGGCACGAAGGCCCTTGGCCCCGATTCTCCGGGCTTGCCCAGCCCCGGCGCGTGCGCTAAAATAGGGACGGACAGGCTATTGTAAACCGTTTGCCGGCACCGGGCCAGGCGTTTACGGGGATCTTTGATGGCAGGCAAGGCGGATACCAGCCGATCGAGGTTAGAAACGGTCGAGCCCTTGGGCAAGCGGGTCCTGATCCGCAAGGACGAGGACAAGAAGAAGACCAAGGGCGGGATCGAACTGCCCGACTCCATCGAGATTCCCACCATTACCGGGCGCGTGGTGGCGGTGTCGGCCCAGGTGGAGAACGACAGCGACTTCCCCATTCGCCAGTACGACAGGATCCTGTTCAATCCCAAGCACGCCATTCCCGTCGATTTCGAGGCCGACAACCAGCTCTTCGTCGTCCCCATCGAAGACGTGGTGGCCGTGTTCCGCAAATCCCGTTGAACGCTGCCGTTTCGAAGCTGCGCCACAGCCGCACGAGGGGCTCGCGCTGCAGGCCGCCAACTGTCATCGTTTCGCTGCACGGCGGACAGGCAACCCGTGCCAGTAAGACTTCACAACCCGCCCCACAGCGTGGATTTCCTTTAGAAGCCTCTTCAGGTAGCCGCGTGCTTCTGGTATACTGGTATTCTGTGGATGTTCCCCGGTCCGCAGGTGGGCGATGGAGGCTGGCGTGACGGAGGGGCAGCCTTTCTGTTGGGTGCTGGGATGGGTCCAGCCAACTCGAGTCCATACCCGTAACGGCGCCGGTCCTTTCTACGTTTGGTTGCGCCGTTTGGGAGTGCCGGTCATGGAGCTTCGCAGACTTCCGGTCTCCGCGATCGTACGTCTTTGTGGTATGCGGTCCGCCGGCGCGCGGCCCCGGATGGCGAGGAACTTGTCCGGCCGGGTCAGGGCCAGGAGCGAGCACAGACTGTGCACAGGTCAGTGAAACAGGAAAACAGCGGAGATGTCTCCGTTCTTCGCGTGTCTCGGGAATGCAGAAAGGAGTGAACAGATGCTACAAGCCCAACGAGACAATGCAGAGTCTTCGGCAATGTTTGCGCTAACGGCTGCACTGGTGGTGCTGCTCGTGGCGCCTGTACTGTATGCCCTGTATCCCTCAACGGCGGCATTCCCGGCGGCTCTGGAGGACCCTGTGGTTGATGGCGCCTTCACGACGCCGATGGAATACGCAGCCGCGAACCGGGTTCTGGACGACCTCGGCGTGGGGCATTTCTACCGCCAGCATCGGGAGAACTGGACGGTCAACGGAATCACATACACGGATACGGTAACGTTCTTCGATCTCCACTTCTTCTTTCACTCGGCCTACGGCCAGCTCGACCTCTACGACATGAACAGTTGGGATTTGCAGTGGGGGGACACGCGGATTCAAGTCTGGGTGTTCCTGGCCGGCGACCATCCCGATCCGGACGACTGGACTTGGCTGGATCCTTCCGAGATCGGATCGGGCACCTACCCCGCCGGTTACAACGACGACGGGGGCTTCCTGGTACGGCTGAACGGCGACCCCTCGACGGACCGCATCTGGAACGTAGGCGACCCCCAGCCGGGTGATCCGAGCTGGGACTTCGCGGACTACTACGGCGTGTTCATCCAGGGCGGATTCAACAACTCCGCGTTCACACAGGGGTACAGCGGCGTCACCGGCAACCGGGAGATCTACGAGTTCTCGCTCACGATGAACCAGATACCCGGCACCGGGCCGACCGGAGACGACGGCGGCATTCCTGGCGTTCCCCAGTTCAGCGGCCCGGATGAGGACAACCCGATCCCACCGGGTATCTGCGATCCGATCTGGGAAGCCGTATGGGACTGGGAGAAGGTCAAGGACTGGAAACCGGAGATGGGGGGCTTCGGCACGTTCGGCGGCACCGGCTATATTCCGGTGATCGTCGACTGGGTCATCATGGGCTGGGATGACTCGATGCACCAGGGCGAAGTGCCGCCCGACGAGGACTCGTTCGCCACACCGGGTGACGGCGGGACCTTCGTCATCTTCGGGCCCACTCCAGCCCTGCCTCCGCTTCCTGCCGACTTCTTCGGCCCCGGATCCGACCCGTTTGAGGGGCACGTCACGTTCGAAGGCGATCCGTTCGATCCCGACTCCCTGGGCGACACGTCCACGCAGGTGCAGCGCGCGGGCCATCCGGTCTTCCCGCCGGACCCGCCGGGAGCCATGGGGACCGTCGAGATCGAGATCGTTGAGCTATCGCTCGTCTCGGTCGCGCCGATCATCGTGACGTACTTCGGCGGGGGTGCCCCGGAGCAGTGGGACGTAGCCGTATCGCTTTCGGAGGTGCCCGGCCCTGTGGGCGGGAGCCTGACGGCGCTCAAGACCCATCCCAACGGTGGGACGTACGACGCCCATTACTACGTTCAGTTGGCGTTCACGTTCACGAGAGTCTCTGACGGAACCGAGCGAAACCTGGATACCGGCGCGGTCGGACTCCCACCACACTACTTCGAGATCGTGGGTGCACCGTTCGTGCATTCGCTCGCCCCGTTCCTCAATTGGATCATCGCGCCCTCGGACGGGATCTTCGTACCCGGCGTGGACGAGCCTGTGCCGGGCGATCCGTTGTCTCAGACACCGGTTGCGACGGTAGCGTGGGACCCGGCGGTAGCGGCTTCCCACATACTGGTCCCGGCCGAGCGGCCGCTGCTGACGATTAACGAGCTGGAGTACGACCAGCCTGGCTTCGACGACCGCGAGTTCATCGAGTTGTTCAACCCGGGAACCACGCCGATGAGCATGGACGGCTGGTCGCTCGAGTTTTTCAACGGAGCCGACGCGGGCAACCTCTATCGGACCGTGGATCTCTCCGTGACCCCTCCCCTTGGCGCGCGTGACTATCTCGTTGTCGGCACCCCTCTTGTCCCCAACGTGGACATCCCGGAGTGGACGGACAACGGGATCCAGAACGGCGGCACGTCGCCCGACGGTATCGCTCTGCTGTGGAACGGGGTCGTGGTGGAGGCCTTGTCCTACGAGGGAAGCGGCACCAACGGTTTCGTAGCCCAGGGCGGCAATGCGGGTGGGACTTTCCTCCCGCTGCTGTACCTCGAGGACGCGACGTCGAACTCCCTGCAGAAGATCCCTGACGGCGGGACCTGGACCGAGACCCCGAACCAGACGCCGGGCGAAGCGAACTTCCTCGGGTTGGCCCCCGTCGGGGCCTGCTGCCTGGAGGACGGAACCTGTGCGGCAGACGTCGCCGAATACGCGTGCGTCGACATGAACGGTGTGTGGCGGGGTGAAGGGTCCATGTGCCTGGACCTCGATGCGTTTGTCGCCTGTCTGGCCGGCCCGGTGGACCCGATCCCGACCGGTTGTATCGCCTGGGATCAGGACGACAGCGGCCACATCGACCTTGGTGACTTCGCGCTGATACAACAGCACATCTGTATCGAGGCGCCCGATCCTACCGGAGCCTGCTGCACGCCCTACGACGTCTGCGACGAGCTCACGCTGAGTGAGTGCAACTCGAACGGCGGCGGGTTCCGCGGCGAGGGGACGGTCTGCAGCCCGAACCCGTGCGAGTGTGTGAGCATCGACGCGCTCCCGGACATCCCGCCCTATCCTGACGACTATCCGATTCCGGGAGTCTGCGTCACCGGCGCCATCGTCAACAACGACTACGACCTGGTCAACTCCCCCGACGTGAAGAACTTCCACATCCAGGATCCCGTTGGCGTTGCCGGCTTGACCGTGTTCGGGGACAACGCCGAGATCAATTCGCTGCTGGCCATCGGCTCGGCCGGTGACGAGATCAAAATCTGGGGCACCCTGGAGCTCTACTTCGATACACCGGAGCTCGTGGGGCCGTTTGAGATGACGTACCTGAGTTCGCCCGGCGTGCCGTCGCCGCTGCCGCTGTTCATTGCGGATCTGATGGCCGGCTACCCGACGAACAAGGGGTACCTCAGTACGCTGATCATCCTGCAGAACGTCGAGTTCGACCCGATTGTCTGGGGCACGCCCTTCGCGTACGGCAACTACACCGTTCACGACGTGGCGAACCCCGCCGACACGTTGACGTGCCGCATCGCCAACAGCGAGCCGGGGGTGCTGCCGATCATTGGCACGCCGGTCCCCGCCGGTCCCGTCAACATCATCGGTATCTGCGCGATGTACTCCCACAGCTACCAGGTGCAGCCTCGTGTGCCCGGGGATATCCTGTAACTTGGGAGCAGCTACGGTAAGCATTGTGTCTTGACCGAATCGGCCCGCCCGCGGAGACCACCGCGGGCGGGCTTTGTTTCCGTCAGCGCGCTGTCGGTCGAAATTCACGGGCCGATGGGTCGATGACCAAGCCAGCGTTGCATCCCACGCGACCAACGGGATCGTTCGGTCAGACAATGAGCATTGCGTCACCGTAGCTGTAGAACCGGTATCCCTCGTGTATGGCGTGTTGGTAGGCGCGTCGCGTCGCCTCGACGCCGGCAAACGCCATCACCAGCGCCAGCAACGTGCTTCGCGGCAGATGAAAATTCGTGAGCAGCACGTCGGTGGCTTTGAACCGGAAAGGGGGGTAGCAGAAGAGGTCGGTCCAGCCATTGCCCGCGCGCAGGTCGCCGTTGTCCTCGGCGCAGCTTTCGAGCAATCGGACCGAGCTGGTGCCGACGGCGACGATGCGGCCGCCGCCGCGCCGTCGCTCGTTCAGCGTGACGGCGACTTCGTGCGGCAGGACGTACCATTCCGCGTGCATCCGGTGATCGTCGAGCCGTTTGGCCTTGATCGGGGTGAACGTGCCGGGCCCAACGTGAAGCGTGGTCTGCACGATCGCGATGTCGGCTGACTCGATCGTCTTCAGCATCGCTTCGGTGAAGTGCAGGCCCGCGGTGGGGGCGGCCACCGCGCCGGCCCGCCGGGCATAGACGGTCTGGTATCGCCGGCGATCGACAGGTTCACGCTCATCGCTGGGCGACCCCCGGCGAATGTAGGGCGGCAGCGGGGTGAGCCCGACACGCTCCAGAAGAGACTCGGCGGGCTCGACGGGCTGCACGCAGACCCGCCATCGGCCGCCACCCAACCGTTCGGTCAGCTCGAACATCGCCGGCGGTTCGCCCGCCGCGGACGGGCCGAGCGCGAGCGTTTCGCCCGCGCGCAGTCGGCCCCGCCCCCGGAGCATCACCTCCCACTGCCCGACGGTCGTTTCCTGCAGAAACAGCCCGTCGATGCGTCCACCGGAGCGGCGCCAGGCGACGATCTTCGCCGGAACGACTCTCGTGTCGTTGAGCACCAGCGTATCGCCCGCATGCAGCAGCGATGGCAGGTCCGAGAACCGCCGATCGGACAATCGATCCCTGGCTCGCTCGATCACCAGCAGCCGAGAGCTGCCGCGCTGCTGCGTGGGGTGCTGAGCGATCAGATGCCCGGGAAGGTCGTACTCGAGATCGGTAACACCAAACGTGCACATGATGGCGCTATGATCGCATGGAGCGCGTCGGGTGAAAAGGACGCAACCTCGACGGGCCGTGTTGAGATCAGCCAACGTGCCAACATCACCGGACCGGGCTCTCCAGTGCCCGATATTCGGACCATTGCGCGTTACCGGTTGTTGGGGGGCGGGTTAGGCGGAATGTCAGACGTCTTGGCCAGTGGCGGGGATTCCGGCACCGGCCTTGCAGTAAGATGCGCATGCAGCCAACCGACGCGCCCCATTGGGGTCGTCCACGTGCTGGCGCGAGCGTCTGCGGGCGCGTGAAGCGCGACGATGGCGCGTTCGGGGTAACGTCGAGCCCGTGTCCAACGGGGGGAAGGGAATGCGCATCCTGCCGATCGGACTGCAAACCAGCCGGCTCCTGCTGGCCCAGTGGAGTCTGCTGTACACGCCCCGCGTTCTTCAGTGGGGCATCGCCCAGTCGCTGCTGGTCGCCCGGCTGCGCCATCGCGCCGGTTACCTGTTCGGCCCCGTCTTATCGCCCGGGCCTTGCCGGTTGCCGACGGTCCTTCCATACGCCGTGCTCCCGCCGGCGGATGTGGACGAGATCGAGCCGCTCGACCTGGTGTGGCCGTCGGAGCGCGACGTCGACGACGCCGAGGTGATCATCGTGGTGGAGTCGCCGACGCCGGTGCTGGTTCCTCTTCCGGGGTCGATCATTGACCTGCTGAGTTGAGACGCGGCCCGGCCCGCCGAAGCCGGAGACGGTCCGTTTCGACAACTTGCACCGCGGGTTGCCGTGTTCAGGGTCGTGGCCGGGGTCGCCGGCGGGTCACCTGGCTCGTGCATGGGCCTGGGGAAACGGATACAATCCCCGGTATGCGAAAGGATCGCGGCGTCATTGCCCGGCTGCAGTACGCGGGTCTGCGGCTGTTCACCTCGATCTTGTACATGTTCCCCATCGAATGGAACCTGCGGACCGCCCGTCTGATCGGGCGGATCTGGTGGCATGCCATCCCCAGGCATCGCGAGCGCGCTCGGTCTCACCTTCGGCTCGCATATGGGGACGGTCTCTCCGACCGCGAGGTCGACCGCGTCGCGCTGCGTTCGATGCAGCATCTGGTGATGATGGTGTTCGAGGCGGCGTTCGCCCCGCGCCTCATCGACGAATGGACTTGGTCGCGGTACGTCAAGCCCGTCGGGATTCAGGCGGCGCTGGAGGTCCTGCTGCAGGGCAAGGGCGCACTGCTGCTGACTGGTCATTTCGGGAACTGGGAGTTGGCCGGCTACCTGCTGGCGACGTACGGATTCGACGTGGTGGCGGTCATGCGCCCCCTGGACAACCTGTACATCAACCGGTTCGTGGTGAACACCCGTCGGCGGCGCGGGCTTCGATTGTTGGATAAGAAGGGGGCCTCGGCTCAGGCCGAGGACGTGATTCGCAGTGGGGCGGCCCTGGGATTCATCGCCGACCAGAACGCGGGCAGGAAGGGCCTGTTCGTCGACTTCTTTGGCCGCAAAGCCTCGACCTACAAGTCGATTGGATTGCTGGCGATGGCGACACAGGTGCCGATCATCATCGGCTACGCGCGCCGGACGGGCGATTCATTCTTCTACGAAGTGGGAGTCCAGCGGATCATCTATCCTCACGAATGGCGCGACCGGGACGATCCGCTGCGATGGATTACGCAGGAGTATACGGCGGCCATCGAGGCGTTCGTGCGGGATTGTCCCGAGCAGTACCTGTGGATTCACCGGCGGTGGCGGTCGCGGCCGAAGGAAGAACTGACCGCCGCCATGCGCCCATCCCGGCCGCTTGCGGTTGACGCTGGCGCGGGGCCGACCTAGAATCCGCCCCGCAAGGCGAACCGTAAACCAGAACCCTGATAGAAAGGCAGTCGCGATGGCTGGTGCCGATGCGGTCACGATCACCGAATCCAACTTCGAAGAGGTCGTTTTGAAGGCGAAGTGTCCGGTGCTTGTAGACTTCTGGGCGGAGTGGTGTGCACCGTGCAAGGCGTTGGCCCCGGCGATCAAAGAGCTGGCGGCGGAGTACGCCGGCAAGGCTGTCATCGGCAAGGTGAACGTTGACGAGAACGCGTCGCTCACCAGCCAGTGTGGTGTCAGCGCGTTCCCCACGTTGTTGATTTACCGCGACGGCGAGGTCAAGGAGCGGATCGTCGGGCTGAGGGCCAAGAAGGAGCTCGCCGTTTCGATCGACCGCGTGCTTGAGTAAGAGGTCGCGAAAGCAACGGGAACCCCTCCGGCGATTGACGTACGCGGGCCGCTCAGTGCCAGGAGAAACTCCCGCCCGTTGTCGCTCAGCCGACTTCCCGGGTTTGGAACAGGGCTACGCCGATCAGCAGCGCCGCCGCCACATACAGACCGCAGTACGCCGCCGTCATCCACACGTAGCTCCCTGGAACGATGATCTCGTCCGAATGAAGGGCCTGGGTCACCCCGATGAGGCTCAAGTTCGGTACGATTCTGTACACTGCGGCTGCAACCGCCGAGTCCTCCGCGTGGCGCCCGAACGCGTAATCCGAGATGAGTCCGATCGCCAGAACCGCGGCGCAAGTCAGCAGCGTGCTGATCTGCCCCAGCCGCGTGGACGCCGCCAGTGCCACCGCCGCCAGCAGCAGGACGCCGCACAGCACGAGGCACGCCGCAGCGATCGGTTGGCCCGCGATCATCCCGTCCCAGAACGTCTGGACCTTGAACTCCTCGTCGAAGCAGGCGATGAGGCCCACGGCCACGGTGAAGACCGGGACCGCCCAGCCGACGGCCGTTGACGCGAACTCCATGTCATAGAAGTAGTTACAGAAGCCCGCCCCCAGAAGGACCAGCAGCAGACCCCCAAACCCGAACGCGATGACCGGCCAATCCCAGGGATCGGCGGAGGTCTGCAGCACCGCGTGCCGCTGCGTCATCACGAACACCATGAAGCTGATGTAGAACGCGACGACCAAGGCCGCCAGCAGCCCCAGATACTTGCCGCCCAGGAACGTGGTGCGGCTGACGGGCTTGCTGATAACCGTCAGGGCGGTCTTGTTCTCGATCTCCCGGCTCAGGACGCCGGCGGCGCTGAAGGAGGCCAAGAACATTCCGCTCAGCAGCAGCGTAGAAAGCCCCAGGTCCATCAGGAGTTTGTCGTCGTCGTCGAGCGTGAAGGCGGCCAGGCCCACGTTCATGATCATCAGAAACGCGGTCACCCCCAGGATGACGAGGTAGATGGGCTGGCGAACGGTCTCGATGAATGAGTTGGCTGCGATGCCGAACAGCTTCCCGAACATGACGAGCCACCGCAAATGCTTGTCAGGCACCGGGTAACCGCCGGCCCGTGCCTGCGATTCCCGTGCTTGGCATCCCGGGTCGGATATTGTATTCTGCTGCCCCGACCCGGCAATAGAGACGCCGGTTGATGATCCGGGACCGCTGACGGAGAGACGAAGAGCCGGTCCACCTTGTTCGCAGGGAAACCTTGGCCATTTCGGAGTCGTCAATGAGAGACCTGGTCGGACCCGACCGGCGAGGCCAGTTAGCCTCGACGGTGGGGCTCGTCATTCAGTTGGCCGGCGTTGCGGTGCTGCTGGCGCTGGGGATCTGGAGCGGAGCCCAGTCTGTCCTGGTCGGCGGCCGCCATATGCTTGGCGGCGTGTTGATCTGGGTGGTGTTGATCCTGGTCTTCACCCAGCGGAAGCGGGCGGACCTGAAGGACCGCGAGATCGAAGAGCTCAAGCGTGCCCGCGAGGCTGATCCGTCGCTGAGGATATTCGAGCTGGAAGAAGGCTCGGTCGAACGCCGCCGTCTGGCCTGGATGTACCGGTGGCTGTTTCTGATCACCACCGTTGTGCTGGCGGCATACCACGTCGTGGCGAGCCTGTTCATCAGGTGGGCGTGGGACCTCGGCACACCGCTGGAAGACGACGTCTGGACCTCGGTCTCGGCGCCGGGGCCGGTGATGGCGCTGGTGGCCGGCGTGGGGTTCGTGTGTTTCCTGTACTCCCGATATGCGGCCGGCATGGCGAGGCAGAAGGAGTGGGGGTTGCTGCGGGCCGGCGCGAGCTACCTGGCGGGCAACGCCCTGGCCTGCCTGGCCGTCGTGGTGTCGGTCGGGCTTCAGTCCTACGACGTTCGCTACGGCGAGCCGATCGTCGCTCATGGCATTCGCATTCTGATGCTGCTGATCGGCGTGGAATTCCTGATCGCCCTGGTGCTGAACTTCTATCGCCCGCGGATTCCGGGAGAGGAGCCCCGCCCCGCGTTCGACAGCCGCTTGCTGGAGATGATCAGTGAGCCGGGAGGTGTGGCCCGTTCGATCGCCGACGCGGTGAACTATCAGTTCGGATTCGAGGTCACCAAGACGTGGTTTGCCCAGTTGCTGCGGCGGGCGTTTTTCCCGCTGGCGGTCCTGGGACTTCTGGCGCTGCTGTTGTTGTCGTCGGTGGTGATCGTCGACGCCGGTGAGATGGCGTTCGTCGAGCATTTCGGGCGGCTCAAGCAGCCGATCGATCAGCCCTGGGCCCCGGGCCTGCATTTCAAATGGCCCTGGCCCATCGACCGCGTCTATCGCGCCCCGGTTCGCCGGCTGCAGCAGACGATGGTCGGGGGTACGCCAAGGAAGTCACCCTACGACGAGCAGGGCAAGCTCAAGCCGGTGTTGTGGGCCGAGGAACACGACTTCACCTACGAGATGATGACGGTGGTCGCCTCGCCGCCGCAGACCGACTATGACAGACTGCCGGGCGCCGGGGACACGGACGAGGGTGAGGGCGAAGGCGAAAGCAGGGCCGTGGCCGTCAGCCTGATGAACATCTCCGTGCCCATCGAGTACCGGATCAAGAACCTGTACGACTACTTGTATCGCTACGAGGAGGCCAGCAAGGTTCTGGAGGTCATCGCCTTTCGGGAGTTGTCGGACTACGCCGCCAGCGTGGACGCCGACAGGATCATGTCGGCCGGACGGGCCGAATTCGCCACGAAGTTCCGCCAGCAGGTTCAAGAAGAGGCGGATCGGCTCGAGCTCGGCATCGAGATCACGTTTCTGGCGTTGCAGGACGCCCACCCGCCGGCGCGGGGGGACGTCGCCAAGTCTTTTCAGGAAGTGATCACCGCCGACATGGGCAAGAACACGGCGATCGAGACCGCGCGAGGCGAAGCGCGGGAGATGCTGACGTTGGTGGCCGGAAACGTGAACCGCGCCGAGGAACTCGTCACCGCGGCGCGCAGGCGCAACGAACTGGCCGAGACCCCCGGCGCGACGCAGGAGGAGAAGGCGCTCGCAGCGCGGCGGGTGAACGATCTGCTGCAGGGAAACGCTGCCGAGGGCGTGCCGCGCATGAGCGGGGAGGCGGCGCAGATCATCGCCGAGGCCCAGGCGCGGCGGACCCAGGCGCTCAGCGAGGCCGAGTCCAAGGCCCGGCTGTTCGAGGCGGAGGTAGTGGCCTACGAGGCGGCGGACCAGGTGTACAAGGTGCGAAAGTACCTCGAGATGCTCAAGGAGAGTCTGGACAAGATGCGCAAGTTCGTTTTGACCGCCGATGCCAGCGAGATGAACTTGATCGTGATTTTCGAAACGGAGAAGAAGAGCGTGATCGACATCGCGGAAGAGACGGAGTGATTCGGCACGTATCCGGCGCCGGGAATAGGAGAGACTCAGGCATGTCCAGTCGTTTGCCCAGCATACTCGCGGCGGTCGTTCTCGTTGCCGTGCTCGGGTTCTACATGTGTTTCTTCGAGGTGCGGACCACGGAGGTGGCGATCGTCAAGACGTTCGGCGAGGTGAGATCGGACGCGATCACGGAGCCGGGGTTGAAGTGGAAGTGGCCCTGGCCCGTGCAGGAGGTCGTCAAGTACGACACGCGTATCCGCATCCTGGAAGATACCGTCGAGGAGACGCCGACCATCGACAGCAGGAACGTCACCATCACCACGTTTACGGGCTGGGTGGTCTCCGATCCGCACAAGTTCCATACGGCTTACCCCAATCCGAAGGAAGGCGAGCAGGCCCTGCGCACCAAGATCCGTGCGCATAAGAAGGCCGTCATCGGCCGGCATCGCTTCTCCGAATTCGTCTCCACGCAAGCAGAGGAGCGCAAGCTGGACGACATCGAGAACGAGATGATGCAGCTCGTTGCCGACGAGGCGCGCCAGGGATTCGGTGTGGACATCAAGGTCTTCGGGATCAAGAAGCTGGGACTGCCCACCGAAGTGACCTCCCAGATCTTCGAGAAGATGAAAGCGGAACAGAAGACCAAGGCCATCAACTTCGAGGCCGAGGGCAAGGCCAAGGCCCAGGACATCCTCGCCGAGGCCAGATCCAAGAAGGAGGACGTCCTGGCCGAAGCCCAGCGCAAGGTTGACGAGATCGAGAGCGACGGACGTCGTCGCGTGGGTGAAATCTACAGAAACTTCGAGGCGCATCCCGAGCTGCAGATCTTTCTGGATAAGCTGCGGGCCATCGAAGAGATCCTCAGGGAGCGGACAACGGTGTTCTTCGACACGAATCAGGTCCCGATTGACCTGTTTGACGACGAGAAACGCCTCCAGCCGCGGGAGCTGCGGCTGGACTTGGAGGCGGCGGCGGCCGAGCCCGTGCTCCAAAGTTCAGACGGACAATCCGGACCCGAGACGGAATCCGGTGCGACTCCGGAGCGGATGCCATGACCGGTTCTTGCCATTGCCACCCCCCGAAGACGCCCGGGCCGGACGAGGTCCCGCTCGATGCGGCGAGCCAGTCGCTGGCCGACGCCCTGCGGGCCAGCTTCCGCATTCTCAAAGCGATCATGTTCCTGCTGGTGATCGTGTTCCTGTGCTCGGGGATCGGGATCGTCGACAACAGCGAGGAGGCGGTCGTACTGCAGTTCGGCAAGCTGAAGCTCAAGGACGGCCGACCCTACCCCCCGGGGATCCTCTGGGCGCTTCCCTATCCGGTGGACGAACCGCTGAAGGTGCCCACCAAGCAGCGAAACAAGCTGAGGATCATGAGTCATTGGTTTCACATCCGGGAGGCCGATGAAGCCAAACCGCTCAGGGAACTGTCCGTGCTGTACCGGGGAAAGCTGGATCCGGCCAAGGATGGGGCGCTGTTGACCGCCGACGAGGGATTGGTCCACGTGAAGTGGACGTTGTTCTACCGGATCCACGATCTCGAACAGTTCGTGTGCAACGTTGCCGACACCGTGGGGGATGACGTCGATACGCTGGTTACGTCGCTGTTGGAAAGCGCTGCAATACGGGTAGTGGCCGGCTACTCCGCTGCGGAGGTTGACCGGACGAAGACGGCCGACATGGCCGCGAGGGTCAGGAGTGAGGTGAACGCCGCGCTCGATCGATTGGGAGCGGGCATCCGGGTCGAATCGTTGGAGCCGGAGACCACGGTTCCCATGGACACGATCGACGCGTTCGCCGAGGTGACCAGGAAAGAGAACGAGAAGGCGACGCGCATCCAGGAGGCGCGCAAGCAGGCCAACGAGATCCTGACCAGCACCGCCGGCGACGCCCACGAATACTTGACTGAGACGATCGAGGCCCTCAAGCAGGCCCGGGCGGAGGGCGACGCGTCTCAAGTGGCCGCTCTCCAGGCCGAGGTCGATGAGGCCCTCGAGGTGCGAGCCTCCGGCCAGGCCGGCAGCATGATATCCCAGGCGAAGGCGTACTACACGAAGGCGGTACAGAAGATCGAGGGCGACGTGGAAGGCTACCGGGCTGTCCTGGACGAATACTCGCGCAGCCCGAAGCTGTTGATCAACCGCTTGTGGCAGGAAGCGCGCACAAGGCTTCTCGCCGCCGAGGGGGTAACGAAAATCGGCATTCCCCTGGGCGTCAAGGAGATTCGCGTCCAGCTCGGCCCCGATCCCCAGCAACGAGAACTCGACGAGATCGAGAGGCTGAAGAAGGAGAAGGATGCGAGAAGCGGGCCCGGTTCTCCTGGTGCGACTGGACGAAAATGACGCCGCAGCCTCGACGGCGGCGATGGCAGACCCCAGATGATCCGTCAAGGCCATATGACCGGCAAGAACATCCCCGTCCTGCAAACCGTCGGCCTGACCAAGGTGTTCAAGGACTTCTGGCGGCGCGACAAAGTCGAAGCCGTCAAGAATCTCAACCTGGAGATCTACCGGGGTGAGGTTTTCGGCCTGTTGGGGCCCAACGGGTCGGGCAAGAGCACCGCGATCAAGATGCTGCTCGGACTGCTCTATCCCACGCGCGGGCAGATCGCGGTTTTCGGTCGGGCTCCAACCGACGTGGCGATCAAGGCCCGAATCGGGTTCCTGCCCGAGGAGTCCTATCTGTACCGCTTCCTCAACGCGCGCGAGACGCTCGACTACTACGGGCGTCTGTTCCATCTGCCGGCACGAGTCCGTCGGGAACGCATCGAGAAACTGCTCGACATGGTCGGGCTCAGGCATGAAGCCCGACGCCGGCTTGGGGAGTACTCGAAAGGAATGGCGCGGCGGATCGGCCTCGCCCAGGCGCTGATCAACGACCCGGATTTCCTGATCCTGGACGAGCCGACGGCGGGGATGGATCCGATCGGCACCCGCCAGATCAAGGACCTGATCCGTCAGCTCGGCGACCGCGGCAAAACCATCCTGCTGTCGAGCCATCTACTCGCCGACGTCGAGGACGTGTGCGACCGCGTCGTGATTCTCTACGGCGGGCATCAGCGGGCGGCGGGGCGGGTCCGCGAGCTGCTCAGCCAGGAAGACCGAACGCAAATCATCACCCAGAAGCTCGGCCCCCAGACCATCGAGCGAATCCGTGACCTCATCCGGCGGGATGAAGCCAAGGACGTGTTGGACGTCAGCTCGCCGGCGCAGAAGCTGGAGACCATCTTCCTGCAGATCGTCGAAGAGGCCCAGGCCGCCAACATCGCGACCTCCGGTGCCCGGGCTGCCGGGGCCACGCCCGATTTCCTGGGCACCGGCGATGCCGGCGAGGACGTGGTGACCGAACTGATCGAAGCCGCACAGACGCCGCCGACACCCGAACCGGAGGAGCCCGCCCCGGTGGTGCCCGCCAAGGCCGCACCGGCCGACGACGTGATCGAGGAACTGGTTGCGGAAGCGGCGCCGACGGACCCCGCCCTGACGGGATCGCCGGACGAGGAACCGGATGCGACGCCACGCAAGCAGGTCGGGGCGGACCGCGGCGTGATCGATTCGCTGCTGACTGACGACAAGGAAACGAACAGCAGTGACTAGCATCTGGGCCGTCGCCCGACACATGATCGCCGAGGCGATCCGGATGAAGATCGCCTTGTTCTTCATCTGCCTGCTGGCCCTGTTGATTTTCGGGTTGCCGTTCGTGGCCCGTGGAGACGGTACGGTGAGCGGGGCGGTGCAGGCGTTCATGACCTACGCCCTGACCGCGGTCTCGTTTCTGCTGGCGCTTCTGACCCTGTTCATGTCCCGATCCCTGTCCGACGAACTGGTGAACCGGCAGATTCTGATCCTGATGGCCAAGCCCTTGCCGCGCTGGCAGTTCATGTTCGGCAAGTGGTTGGGAATCGTGGTGTTCGACGTGGTCCTGCTGGTGATCGCCGGCGCGGGCATCTGTGGGATGGTGCGCTACATCGCCGCGTCGGAGCCGGCGCGCGACGAGCTGGATCGTCAGAAGCTCGACGGTGAGGTGTTGACCGCCCGGCACCGCGTGGAGGCCGAGGTGCCCGGCGACATGTTCAAGCGCGTCGCCGAAACGGAGTTTGAACGCCGCCGGGAGGAGGGGCTGTACGCCGACATCACGGACCTGAACCCCGACCGGGTCAAGGAGGATCTGCGGCGCCAGGTGGAGGCGGACTGGCGCAGCATCGTGCCGCTCACCTACCGCGTGCTGCAGTTTGACAACGTCCTGTGCGACCGCAGAGCCGACCGCACGATCCAGATCCGCTACAAGGCCGTCGCCACGCGGTCCCCGCCGGACGAGATCATCCGTTCGCGGTGGGTGATCGGCGATCCGGAGAAGGTGGCCCCCGTCGTCGTGCTCCGCCGCGACGTGCACGACCGGTTCCACACCTTCTCCGTTCGCGCCGACGCGGTCGCCGAGGACCGGACCCTGACCATCCGTCTGGACAACGTCAATCCCTACGCCGACGATCCGGCGTATCCCCGCGAGCCGCCGAACACCGTGTACTCGCTCCCCGTGATCCGCCTGGACGAGAAGGCCGGCGTCGAGGTGCTCTTCGCGGTCGGGACGTTCGAGGGCAACGTGGTCCGCGTGCTGGCGCTGATCCTGTTCAAGCTCATGTTTCTGGCCGCCTTGGGCCTGTTGGCGACGTCCGTATTTTCATTCCCGGTCGCCTGCATGGTGTCGTTGACGGTGTACGTGCTTGCGGGGGCCCGCGGGTTCATCGCCGAAGCCCTCCTGTACCTCGGAGACGAAGGGGCGGTGCAGGTGTTTCAGATAGTGTTCGGCCTGGTGCTGCGGGTGGTGCTGTTCGTGATTCCGGATTTCCCGCGCTATGATGCGGTCGATGTCCTGGTCGACGGGCGGAACGTGACCCTGCTCTGGGTACTTCAGGGATTTGGGCGACTGGCTGTCATCCAGACCGGTGTTCTTCTGCTGTTGGCGTGTCTGTTGTTCCATCGCCGCGAGGTGTCGGAGGTTTCGATCTGATTGAAATCGCGAGAAGCCCGTGGCGAATCACGGAGCGGAATCCTTACCGCAGCCGATGCGGAGGCATGAAGCAGAGTGTGAAGGGAGCGGGGGCTTCGGAGTGCCCCGCCGCAGGCAGCAGGCAATGAGAGACGCGAAATCCGACATCCAGGTGCCGGAACCCGCCGTGTCGCCGGGCGATCGGGTCGAAGTCCCGGAGTACCTCGCCCAGCGGGAGCGGGCGCAGCGCCGGGACCGCCTGATTCAACTGGCGGCCGTGGTCCTTGCCCTGGCGGCGGTGGTGGCCGCCGGCTCGCTGCTGACCCCGCTGAACGCGATCCGCCGGGAGCGGCAACTGGTGATCGATCCGCAGACCGTGGGCACCCTTCCCCCGGACATATCGCTCATGACCCAGACGGGGACGCTGCGGGCGCTGGCCATCGTCGTCGGGTTCGTCCGGGCGGAAGATCTCAAGGAGAAGGGGCGCTTCTTCGAGTTGATGCAGCTCTCGACCTGGCTGTGCAAGCTCGCCCCTCAGTTTGCGAGCGTCTGGGGGTTCGCCGCGTGGAACCAGTCCTACAACATCTCCGTGTGTGAATACACGGCCGAAGGACGTTGGCGCTGGGTGCTCAACGGGATCAAGCTGCTTCGGGACCACGGCCTTGTCTACAATCCCAAGTCGATCGGGCTGTACAAGGAGCTGGGCTTCATCTTCTGGCACAAGGTCGGCGACATCTCCGACGACCATCACTGGAACTACAAGAAGGAGCTGGCCGTGCAGATGGAGCGCGTCCTTGGTGCCAAGCCTGTGGCACTGACCGAGGACGAGGAGCTCGACCACTTCCGCCCTGTCGCCGCCGCTCCCCGGGATGTCGAAGGCCTCGTCGCCGGCGATGCCCGGGTCGCCGACTTCGTGAACCGCCTCCGGGCGGTGGGCCTGGTTCCCGGCGCGTCGCTGCTGGAGTTTGTCGCCCGTTACCAGCGCCCGGAGGCGAATGTCACCGCGCTGCGAAAGGAGGTCGACGATGAGTCCCGGGGGATCATCCAGCAACGCCTTGATGTCCTGAACGACGAATCGACTGCCGACGCCCGGGATCGCCTGCTGGCCGCCCTCCGCGCGCGCGAGCTGCGGACCCAGTTCAAGATGGACCCCAAGTGGATGATGACCCTGATGGATAAATACGGGCCCATCGACTGGCGGACCCCCTTCGCTCATGCCCTTTACTGGTCGAGCTACGGTGACAAGGTCACCAAAGGGCAGCTCAACCTCGACGCCGCCGACTCGATGAACACCGCCCGGTTCATCTTCTTCGCCCTCAACAACATGGTCCAGCGGGGCCGCTATATCGTTGAGCCTGACTGGGACAAGCCGAACGAGTCCTTCCTCAACGCCCTGCCGGATCTGCGGTTCATCGATCACCTGCACGAAGCCTACCTGGAAATCGGCGAGGAGCAGGACGGTAACGATCCCGAGTTCCGGCCCGGGACGTCCGGACCCCGCTACTGGGTCGGGCACGTCAACTTCCTGACGAACGCGATCCGGCAGCTCTATTTCGAGGGCGACGCCAGGTCCGTCGCCAAGGCGAAACGCTACTTCCGATACCTGCGCGAGCACGACGTCGACCTGATCACCGGCAAGACGAAGCCACAGTACATGCAGTCGGTCGGGAGGTTCGTGTGGAGCACGCTGGACGACGCGTTCGATTCGTCACGCGGGGCGACGCAAATCATCGGCGCCTTCGTCAACCGTTCACTCAAGGAGATCAGCCTGGGCAACGTCGAGGGATCGCGGGCGTTCATGGAGAAGGCTCACGAAGCCTACGAGGAGTACATGAAAGATCCGAGAACCGACCCGAACGACCGTCGACAATTCGAACCTCTGTCGCGCATCTATCGGGATCAGGTCGGCCTGTTCATGCGTTCGCCCGGCAACTCCACCTACCAGAAGATCCACCTCTGGAGCAGCCTCGACGTGAAGGTCAGACAGGACGTCTATGACGATCTGCTGCCCTTTTTCACCGTGCTCTGCGAGGCCCATGATCCGCCCCTGGACGTGGACAAGGCGTTCCGGATCCCACCCGGCATGGACGACGCCCGTGACCGCGAACCGAAAGCCCGCGACCGCAAACGCGACGCCTCGGAAGGGGTCAGGGACTTCAGTCCATAACACCGCGGGCCGGCACGGTTGCCGATACGCGATCATACGGCCATAATCCGATTCCACTCGCGCGGGCCGGACCCGTCCGCATGGCGTACGTTCGCCCGCGTGACGGTGGCCTTGGAATCCAGCCGTGAAAGCGATGCTGCTCAAGAAACCGAGCCCGGTCGGCTCTCGACCGCTCAACCTTGACGAGGTCGACGATCCCGAACCGGGGCCGGGGCAGTTGCGGATCAAGGTGCACGTCTGCGGCGTCTGCCACACGGATCTGCACACCGTTGAGGGCGAGTTGGGTGAGCTGAGCCTGCCGGTCGTCCCCGGGCATCAGGTGGTCGGGACGGTGGATGCGACCGGTGGCAGGGTCAAAGGCGTCAAGGTGGGCGATCGTGTGGGCGTGGCCTGGCTGTACAGAACCTGCGGCGCGTGCGACTTCTGCGCGCGGGGCGACGAGAACCTGTGCCCGGACGCCCGGTTCACCGGATACCACGTCAACGGCGGTTACGCCGAGTTTCTGACCGTTGATCACGAGTTCGCCTACCGGCTGCCCCGTGGAATCAGTGACGAGAATATGGCACCGCTGCTGTGCGGCGGGATCATAGGATACCGGGCGCTGCGCCTGTCGGAGGTCAGACCCGGGGGTCGACTGGGGTTGTACGGCTTCGGCGCTTCCGCCCACATTGCGATGCAGATCGCGACCCATTGGAAGTGCCGGGTGTACGCCTTCTCGCGCGGCGAGTCGCGGCGGGTCCTGGCGGCCGATCTCGGCGCCGTCTGGACCGGTCGGCCGGACGAACCGCCGCCCGAGAAGCTCGATGCCGGCGTCGTCTTCGCGCCCGCAGGCCACATCGTTCCGCAGGCGTTGGAGCACCTGGACCGGGGGGGAACGCTGTCGCTGGCCGGCATCTACATGACCGAAATCCCTCCGCTCGACTATGAACGGCACCTGTATTACGAGCGCACGCTGCGGAGCGTCACCGCCGCCACCCGCCGCGACGGGCGGGAGCTGGTCAAGCTCGCCGCCAAGGTCCCGATTCAAACCACTGTCCAGGCGTATCCACTGCACGAGGCCAACCGCGCCCTTGACGACCTCAAGGAAGGGCGCGTCAACGGGGCGGCGGTTCTGAACGTGGCCGACGACCCTGCGTGAGTGTCACTTGAGGTTGGATATCACACCGGCGGTCAGACGGACGTCGGCGTCAGTAGATGAAGATCGGAATGCCCAGCAGGCACTCGGATTCGTGATCCACCAGAGACTGCTCGTCCGCGACGCAATCATCATGCATCTCGGCGATGCCCTCGACGTAGCGCTCACAGAGTTCTTCACGCAAGTCGGGGTTGAGCTGAGAAGCCTGTCTCCAGCAGAATGACGGCCAATAGAAACGCTCGCAGATGTACGAAAGCGTGTCCAGGTCACCTTGATGCTCTTCCAGCAGCTGGATCAGCGGAGCGGGATCGAGATGGACTCCTTCCGGATCAGAATACTGACGGGCGGCGGCAATCTCCTCGTCAAGACTCGAAAGGTCACTCTCCTGCCCCATGGCGACCGCGCCGGTCGCCTGCTGCTCCGACGCCGGTCTCGGCGTATTCGACATGAACGGCAGGCCGTCACAACCTGCGACGCAACCGATCACGCCCAGCAAGGCGATTCTGCCCGACACCATGTTCATGAGGCTGCTTCCATCCAATGACCAACCCGGTCGGCGCCTCCTGTACCTCGGGAAAGCCGGGCGGATCGGTGTCCGGGTGGCCGTCGGCGCGTCTGCCCCGTGTGCTCCTGCTCAGTCCCGTCGCGGAAGCTGCCGTCTCCGCGGCCATCATATTATTCCACAATTGGGCGCGATTTTCACGGGTCTGCCGGCCGCGCGAACGCGCCCGGCGGGCAGCCCGGGCCGTCACGGCTGGTCTGGCGTTCCCCGCGTGCCGGGCTTCGGGTTCCAATTGTGGCGCTGGGGCATAGAATTGTGCGCCGGTTCCGGTGGGTGCGAGTGCGCCTGGCGGTGATTATCGGTTCCTGCCGCGTTCGGCCGGGGTGCCGGCGGGCTTGCGGCGGGACGGAGCCGGATCGGGGATGTGATGGCGAGGCAACTCAGGAGCACGGACCATGCCATCTGATCAACTCGTGCTGTCGGTACTGGCGGCGGTTTTCCTGGGGGCGGCGAGCAATGCCGCCGTCCACCGGGCCAAGTACCCCCACGATCGATCGTCGCTGGCCCTTCAGTTTATGACCGTCGTGGCATTGCTTCTCAATGTGAGCGTCCTCGGGATGCGGGCGCTGGCGGTCGAGGACATACGGCACGTGCTGGTTCACCGGTTCGACGTGACCTTAGTCTTCGCGGTGACGCTGACGGCGGTGGCGATCTACGCGCAGCATTTCAGCCCGATCCGCGGGCTGGACGGGTTCCTGTTGCCGGTGGCGACGCTGTTTCAAGTTTTCGCTTTCGTGCAGATGGGTGTGGACGAGCCGCTGCTTCAATACAACACGGCTTCGTGGTTTATCGTGCATCAGCTTTCGCTGCTTGCCGCCGGGACGTTTCTCGTTTGCGGCGGGGCCGGGGGCGCGGTCTATCTGGCCCTGTTACGCGCGCTGCGGCGCAAGCGACCGTCCCCGCTGTTCGGTCACCTGGCCCCGCTGGAAACGTGGGAGCGCTTCGGCCGGTGGAACCTCGTGGTCGGTTTCATTCTGCTGACGTTCGGGATTCTGACCGGCATGTGCGAGGCGGCACAGTCCGTTCAGGCAGCCCAGGCCACGCGCGCCGACTGGACGACCGACAAGTTCATCGTTGCAAGCTTCGTGGTGTGGGCGCTGTATGCCCTGGGTATTGCCGCCTCGGTGTTCGTTCCCCGGTTCCGGGGACGACGGGCGGCCCAGTTGGCTCTGGGCACCGGCGCCTTGCTCGTGTTCATCGTGCTTGTCGTGGAACAGGTATCGAAAGTGCACTGAATGCGAACGTTCGTGATCGGATGCAACCATCGAACGGCTCCGCTCGAGGTCCGGGAGAAACTCGCCTTCGACGACAGCCGGTGTGCCGCCGCCCTGGGCGCGTTTCAGCGGGCCTATCCGGACGCCGAAACCGTCATCCTGTCCACCTGCAACCGAACCGAAGTGTATCTGGTCCGCCCCCTTCAGGCGCCTCCGCGACTGCACGAGGCCATCGAGTTTCTGGCCCGTCAGCAGAAGCTCGATTCCCGCGACTTCGCCTCGTCGCTGTATTACTACGAAGACAGCGAAGCGATCCGCCATCTGTTCCGCGTGGTTTCGTCGCTTGATTCGATGGTCATCGGGGAGTCGCAGATTCTCGGGCAGGCCAAGCACGCCTTCGCCCTGGCCCGCGGGCAAGGGGTGGTCAAATCCGCCATGGATGCCCTATTTCAGCATGCCTTCAACGTAGCCAAGCAGGTCCACTCGCAGACGGAGATATCCGCTGGACACGTCAGCGTGGGAAGTGTGGCCCTCGATTTCGCCCACCAGATCTTCACCCGCTTCGACGACAAGGTCGTGATGATGATCGGGGCGGGTGAGATGGGCGAGCTGACGCTCAAGCATCTGATTGACCACCATCCCCGGCGCGTCCTCGTGACGAATCGTACCGCTGCCCGTGCCGAGGACGTGGCCCGGCGCCTCGGCGTGCAAGCCAGACCGTTCGAACGCCTGCTCGATCTGCTCGTCGAAGCGGACATCGTGCTTACGTCGACCGGGTCCCCGGAACCCATCGTGACCGCCGAGCTGTGCGCCGCGCTGCCGCAACGCCGCAAGTACCGCTCACTGCTCATGATCGACCTGGCCGTGCCCCGTGACATCGAGGAGGCCGTCGGCCGGCTGGACAACGTCTTCGTCTACGACATCGATGACCTACAGCGGATTACCGAGAAGCACTGGGCTCAGCGCCGGTCCAACGTGCTCGAGGGCGAGCAGATCATTCAGGATCGAGTGGCCGAATTCCTGCTCGAACGGGCCCGGCGCGACGTCGGGCCCGTCGTCACCGACCTGCGACGGCATTTCGAGCAAATCGCGCGGGGCGAACTGAAGTGGGTAACGCCGAAGCTCAAGGCGGTGTCGCAGAGGGACCGGGAGCTGATCGAACAAATGCTTAACCGGGTGATCAACAAGGTCCTGCACCGCCCGGTCAAAGCGTTGAATGAGAAGGGCCAGGAAGGACGCAGCCGCGTCTACGCCGAGACCATCCGTCGCCTGTTCGGTTTGGAGCCCGACGAGTGACGGTCCGACCATATGCGAACGTCTGGAGCCGCAGCCCGTGCCGCCGGGGGCGTGCAGGATCACGTGCCGGCATGCGAGGCGACGGCGTGACGCGGCGGCTGGGACATCGATCGATCGCAAGGAGCGATGACTGTGCGGTGGAGCATTCGCCGTGGACTGGTGCCGGGGCTGGCGGCCGCGGCGGCCCTGACCTGCGGGTGCGGGCCATCCCTTCGGCCCGTTGACCCTGCGAAACAGGTCCTGCAGGACCGGGGCCGTACCGCCCGCCAATCGTCCCGGCAGGCCGACGTCGTCGTACGTGCGGTGACCGTTCCGTGGAAGGCAAGCCAACCGACCGTCGCATTCCACCTCACCGTAACGAACAGATCGGGTTCCAGCTTGCTGTTTGACCTTGCCCGCGTGACGCTTGAGGATTCCGTGGGTCGCCTGCGCCATCCGATACCGCCGGAGAAGCTGGTCAGATCGCTCGCCAGGGCGCCGGTGGCTTCAGCGCCCAGGCCGATCGTGCTGCGGCGCCCCGTGCGCTATCGGGATCAAGGGCG
The DNA here is from genome assembly GCA_020353195.1 of Phycisphaerales bacterium. Taxonomy (GTDB): domain Bacteria; phylum Planctomycetota; class Phycisphaerae; order UBA1845; family UBA1845; genus JAFGJQ01. The sequence continues at coordinate 3,524,983 of CP070691.1, forward strand.
GGCGCGCGCGGACCGGCGGTACAGCCCGTGCAATGGGTATCCGCAACCCCGCTACGCCCGTCGCGACCTGCTCAGCCCGCATCGCTCTTACCACGCATGGGGCCTGAGGACCACGTGCAAACCTGATCCATGCTTCGCGCGCCGCCGGGCCGCGGCGTTTCTCGCCCGGTTGCTCACATCGCGGACACTGGCTGACGACGAGACCATCTCGGGTTATCTCGTCTTCTCCCATCTGCTCGAAACCGATGTCCAACTGGTGTTGTCGATCCCGGTCGTTGAGACTGCGCGCACCCGGCCGAGGGAAAAGCCGCCGGGCGCACGCGACGGGCATGAAACCTCGCTGCGCTTCAAGTTCGAGTTCGAGTGATTCGGGCCGATACAGTCCGGACGAAACCGGCCGCGACCGTCAGCGAGCCGCCCGGTGGCGGTCGATGGAGCTTGGCAGCGGTCCGTCCAGGGCGGCCAGCAGTTCCGCGGTGATCGTGTCGGCTACCAACAGCCCTTGCCGCGTGAGCGCGATCCGGTCCGGCGAAACTTGCAGCAACCCCTGCTCAGCGAACCGTCTCAATGTCTCAGTGCAAGCAGCGACGATGTCGACGCCGCAGCGCCGCCGCAGCGCCGACGGGTCCAGCCCCTCGATCAGCCGTAGCCCCAGCATCGTCATCTCGCCCGCCAGTGCCGTCCCCGCGAGTGTTTCGGACTCGGCTTCCGCTCGTCCTGCCCCGTCGACGCTGCGGATGTATTCTGTGATGTCGGCCACGTTGCGATACCGTCGCCCGTCGAGATAGCCGGCAGCCGACGGCCCCACGCCGATGTAGGGTTTGCCCTGCCAGTAGAGCATGTTGTGCTCGCACCGACCGCCCTCACGCGCGAAGTTGCTGATCTCGTAGTGCTCGAAGCCTGCCGCCGACAGCTGGTCGATTGCCTGCAGGTACATCTGAGCCTCCAACCGTTCGTCGCATGGTGTGACCGTGCCGCCGTCCATCAGCTCGGCCAACCGCGTTCCGGGCTCGTACGTCAGGCCGTAGCAGGAAACGTGGTCGACCCCGAGATCGACAGCTCGGCTCAGCGAGTCGCGCCAGCTTGCAGGCGTCTGCCCGGGAATCCCGAAAAGCAAGTCCAAGCTTACGCGTTGAATTCCGTTTCTCCGGATGATCTCGACGGCGCCCGCAGTCGCCGCTGCCTGATGGATGCGCCCCAGGATCCGCAACTCGCGATCCTGGAAGGATTGTGCCCCGAGCGAGACCCGGTTCACCCCGTGCCGGGCAAGGATCGCAACCTTGGACGCAGTCAGGCTCTCCGGGTTCGCTTCGACGCTGAATTCACGCAGGCGGGCATCGGCCGCCCCCGCGGCGGTGCGAAGCAGATTGCCCAGATCACCTTCTCCAAGGACGGTCGGAGTGCCCCCGCCGACGTAGATCGTGTCGGCCCGCCGGCGCGATTCCGACACACGGGACCGCAACTCCTCGATCACCCGGGCTATCAGGCCGGTCATGGCCGCGCCCCCCCCGGGCACCACTGACAAGAAGTCACAATAACCGCATTTGGCAGCGCAGAAAGGGACGTGGACGTACAGGCCGCAACTTCCCATTGTCATCTCCCTTCGGTATGCTAGAATACACACAGATGGGAGGCGACGGCAACGTAGGGCCAGGGGCCTACCATGCTCCTCGGGGTGGCCCGGTAGGCGCCCGCGGCACCGGCGGCCGTCACGTCCGAGGCGCCGTTCGCTGCTCGGCACGTCGATTGGACTAGGTCTTGTACTGAAGGTGGCACAGCCGTATGGAAGTCACGCTTGTCATGTTTCGCGAAACCGGAGACCGGCGCGATTTCGCCCTTTCCGGCGACACGGTGATTATCGGGCGGCAAGAGGCCTGCGGAATCCGTATTCCGTTGCCCGAGGTGTCCAGAAAGCACGTTGCCATCACCCAATCCGGCGCTAAGGTGATCGCCAAGGATCTCGGCAGCGCCAACGGCACCTACGTGAACAACACGCGAGTGACGGAAACCACGCTTGAGCCGGGCGACCATCTGGTCGTCGGCCCGGTGGTCTTCACCGTGCAGATCAACGGTCAACCCGTGGACATCCGTCCCGTCAGAACCAGACTCCGGCGCCGCCAGGCTGCCCGACCGGATGTCGCCGCCTCGGCCCGCGATGCGAAGGCGGCCTCCGACATCCTCGGGCTGGAGGAGGGCGACGACGACCCCATCAGCGCCCTGGAGGCGCTGGCTTCGAGTGCCGATCAAACGGCCATCGATCCGTACGAGGAGGAGGAAGAGTAACCCGTGACGGTTCGATCCACGGGCATCGGCGCCGCGGCGCCGGTCCGGCATTGGCGGGGCGGGAATCCCTGATGTAAGCTGAACCGGTCGTCACCTGTGGGCGCGGAACTGCTCCGGCAGCAAGCGGCCGGGCGTCCATGGTCGACGCCGGGCGGCTCACGTTCGGGCAGAGAGGTGAGCAGGTGGACAATCCAGCTGCGATGGACCGAGGTGCGAAACGGCGGATGGCAGAGCGCGGACGACGCGGTCGCGCGAACCTGTTCGGCGCCGGTTTGCTCAGTCTCGCCGGGGTGGTCGTTCTCTTCGGCGCAACGATCTGGCAGCGGAACAATGCTCAGGTGGCGGCCATCGAGTCGCGTCTGCAGAAGGAATTTGTCGCGCCGCTGCAAGTCGCAATCACGCAGTCCCGGAATGTCCTGCCTCTGGAATTCCCCGCCCGAAATGCCGCCGACCGGGCCCAGGGCCACCAGTATCATTACCCCACCTCCGAGGACGTGTGGGCCCTGCGCCGGGCCACTGAGCCGGTCATCGTCGGATATGCTGGACGATTAACCCTGTTCATCCGTCCGGACGGCTACTTCGTTGTCGAATTCCACAAAGGCCGCTTGCGTATCGAGTGGCTGTGCGAGTCCGACTTCTTCAAGCGGATCACGGCCCAGCAACAGTGGATCAAGAACAAACGGGCGACCCTGGATGCCGGGCGCCACCGAACCCCTGAGCTACCCTGACAACCCCGGCTGACCGGCGCCTCTGGCGCACGACAGGAAACCGGCCGTCGACTCAACGGGTCGGCTCGGCCCCTATGGCGCGCGACCAGAGAGCGGGTCGGACAGCCGTGCCCCGGTATCCCCGGGCCGGGCTTCGACCTCCACTCCTCGGACACACGGTGGAGCCAGGCGTGCCGTCGGCGATGATCGTCGGCGAGTCCCGATGGCCACGCGCCGCCGAACGAGCGGTTAGCGGCGGCGTGCCCTTGTCGACCGACTCCCCGGGCGGCACAATGGCCGCCTGTGATCAGACGGCCCTTTTGGAGGTGATGGCGTGATACGATTGAAGCTCCGTTATGTTCTGGCGGTGTGCGTAGCGGTTTCCACCATCGCGTATGCCGGGGCGATCCCCCCCGTGCGCGACCACGACATCGAGCCCGACGACTACTTCACCATTGGCACCATCAGCGGCTGCGCGATGTCGCCGGACGGCAAGCAGGTCGCCTACTCCGAAATGAGGTGGGAGCCGCCGGCTGAGAGACGCAATCGTGACCTTTGGGTCGTACAGTGTGACTCGCACGCCCGTCGGCGCCTCACGTTCGATCCCGCTTCGGATCGGTCACCGGTTTGGAGCCCTGACGGGCAGTACATCTACTTCATCGCCAACCGCGAACGCCCCGGCGACCAGAAGCCCCCTTACGACGGCAAGACCCAGGTCTGGCGCACACCGCCGACCGGCGGCGATCCCCAGCCGGTGACCCGCGTTGAAGACGGCATCAAGCTGTTCGAACTCTCGAAGGACGGACGGACCCTGTATTACACCCGCTCGGACGAGCACGTCGACGACGAATGGAAAGAACTCCGCAAGGAGTACGAGGATCTCGAGTACGGCCACGGCGTGACCGACTTCTCGCAGGTCTGGAAGCTCGATCTGGAGAGCTGGAGGGCGGAGAAGGTCGTCGATGAAAAGCGCGTGATTCGCGCACTGGCCGTCTCCGACGACGAACGCGCCGTCGCCATGATCACGACCCCGGACGACACGCTGATCACGAACGAGGGCTTCTCGCGGGTGGATGTCTTTGACGTAGACGCCAGGGAAGTGGCGATCGTCACCCGCGACGGCTGGCGCGCCGATCACCCATCGCCGTACGGCTGGCTCGAGGGGCTGACCTGGGCCCCGGACGGTGAGGCGTTGGCCTTCACCGTTTCCTTCGACGGCTACGCGACCGAACTCTATGTCGCCGAACGCCCCGGGGCTGACGTTTCGCTGCGAAGGCTCGACCGGTTCGGCGAGGTTGACGCGAGCGAAGGCCGCCTGCGCTGGCGAGGGCAGTCCCGCGAACTGTGCTTCCTCGGTGAGTGGAAGGCCCGAAAGCGAGTCTATGGCATCCCCGAGGTGCGCGACGGCAAGCAGGGCAAGCCCCGCACCCTGACGCCCGGCGACATCGTTGTCGATTCGTTCAGTTTCGACGAGTCGGGCAACCGCCTCGCCGCCGTCTTGAGCACTCTCACCCATCCGCCCGACCTCTACACGGCCGAGATCAAAGGCGGTGAGCCAGGCCCGATCGAGCGAGTCACCAACGTGAACCCCCAGGTCGACGCGTGGAAGCTGCCGCAGATCCGGATCGTGAACTGGACTGGCGCCGGCGGCGTCGAGTGTGAGGGCATCCTCGAACTGCCTCCCGAGTACAAACTCGACGACGGGCCTCTGCCCATGATCGTCGAGATCCACGGGGGCCCGACCGCGGCTACCTACTATCGGTTCCGCATGTGGATCTACGGCCGGGCCTTGATGCCCGCCAGGGGCTACGCACTGTTCAGCCCGAACTACCGGGGCTCGACCGGATACGGCAGCCAGTTCACCAGCGACCTCGTCGGCCGCGAGAACGACATCGAGGTCGAGGACATTCTCAAAGGCGTCGATGCGCTGGTTGACCAGGGCATCGCCGATCCGGACCGCCTCGGGGTCATGGGCTGGAGCAACGGCGGGTTCCTGACCAACTGCCTCATCGCCCGCACCGACCGCTTCAAAGCCGCCAGCAGCGGGGCGAGTGTGTTGGACATGATCATCCAGTGGGGCAGTGAAGACACCCCGGGCCACGTCGTCAACTTCATGCAGGGGCTGGTCTGGGACAAGCCTGACGCGTATCGGAAGGCCTCGCCGATCTACAATCTTCACCGGGTCCGCACCCCGACCCTGATCCACGTCGGCGGCAGCGACGCCCGATGCCCCCGCGCCCACAGCGAGGCGCTGTACCGCGCCCTGAAGCATTATCTCGACGTTCCCGTGGAGCTGGTCGTCTACCCCGGCGAAGGCCACGGCCTGCGCAAGTACGAGAACCGAAAGGCCAAGATGGAATGGGACTTAGCCTGGTTCGACAAGTACCTGCTCGGCAAGACAGAAGAGAAACCCGGACAATCAGAAGCAGACTGACGGGCGGCGAGCCGCTGATAAACTCGGCCGATCACGGGTCAGGGGTTTCATAGGCAATGTCCCGATGAAATGCGACAGACCGCTCAAGACGATTGAATGGATCGGCGGCGTTGACGGGTGCGTGCGGATGATCGACCAGACGCGCCTGCCGGGCGAGCTGGTCCACGTCGAGATCCGCGATGTGGAAGCCATGTGCGAGGCGATCAAGACGATGCGGGTGCGGGGGGCGCCGGCCATCGGGATCGCAGCGGCCATGGGTGCGGTCATCGGCGTGCAGACGGCGCGAGATTCCGACGCCGCCGCGTTCCGCGAGCGCTTTGCCGACGTGTGCGACTACCTTGCGGCGTCCCGCCCGACAGCCGTCAATCTGTTCTGGGCGCTGGACCGGCTGCGACGGGTGGTGGACTCGCTGCCGGGCGCCGACGTGCCGGCGCTCCGTCGGGCTTTGCTTGACGAGGCCAAGGGAATCCGCGACGAGGACGCCGCCATGTGCCGGGCCATCGGGCAGGCCGGGGCCGCGCTCATCACAACCGGAGCCGGCGTCCTGACCCATTGCAACGCGGGAGGATTGGCGACTGCAGAGTACGGGACCGCATTGGCCGTCTGCTACGCCGCCCATGATGCCGGGCGGGAATTCCGCGTCTATGCCGGCGAAACGCGCCCCCTGCTTCAGGGCTCGCGGCTGACGGCGTGGGAGCTTGACCAGGGCGGCATCGACGTGACGGTGATCTGCGACAGTATGGCCGGCGTGCTGATGAAGCAGGGCAAGGTTGACCTGGTGATCACCGGAGCCGACCGGATCGCCGCGAACGGCGACGTCGCCAACAAGATCGGCACTTACAGCGTCGCCGTCCTGGCCCGGGCTCACCGGATTCCGTTCTATGTTGCGGCCCCCAGTTCGACGTTCGACCTGTCGACTCCGGACGGAAGCTGCATTCCGATCGAGGAGCGGGCCCCGGACGAGATTCGGCGGGGGTTCGGGCCGCTCACAGCCCCGGTCGACGCCAAATGCTATTGCCCGGCCTTCGACGTGACGCCGGCGGACCTGATCCGGGGGATTATCACCGAAAACGGCATCATCACCCCCGTTTGCGCCGACGCCATAGCCGCCATGCTGATCGACGATTCGGCTTGAGAATCCCGCTTGCAGGGACACCGCCAACGGTCGATAATAGGGTAGCTACCCCGACTCCGAGAGTGCCCAGGCGCACGGCTAAGCGGGTTCTCGGGGGAAGGGCTGCTGGCGCGATGCTTGCGGCCCGTCGGCGGTCGCCTTATACTCCAGGCTGGGGTGGTCAGACGTTGGTGTGCTCGCCACGGCTTCGGGCGGCGCAGTTGGCGTTGGCGCGGTTGACGCCACCCGGTTAAGGAAGTGGAACATGCGGTCAAAGAGATCTTGGATTCCAATGGTGCTCGTTTTGGTCGGGGCTGCAGGCATCCTGTTTGCCAGTGGATCAGGGTTGGCGTGCACGTCGCTGTTCGGAGAGCAGGCGATGGGCACCGCCGACTTGTGCTTCATATTCGACTGCCAGAACGGGGCGCTGGGTGGGGCAATCGATTTCTGCTCGGACAGCCTGTTCGAGAGCCCGCTGTTCACGGACTGCCCGGAGGCTGTGCCAGAGGAAGACGGGGGCGGCGGGGGCGGAGGCGGCGGCTTCTAGCGGATGCCCCGACAGCCGGTGTGGCGCTGCCTGATCCGGTCGTCGCACGCGGTTCGCGTATCAGGAGAGTATCCATGAGAGGATTGACCGGGAAAAGGAGTCTGCGCATTATCGCTTCGATCGCCGCGTTGATGAGCGGGGGCATGGTGCTCGGGCTGCTGCCTTCGTGCGAGACCGTGCTGACTACCTTCAATCCCTGTGGATCGATTTTCGCGTTCTGCGATCCGGTGGATGTCAACCGGCTCTTCGCCGAAGTTCCGGACTTTGGGCACGATCCGAGCTGCACCATTCCGTACTATGGGGTTGACGGGGAGTCCCCCGGGGATTGCGCGACACAGCCCGTCTATCCGGACGAGTCGGGACCCAGGCCATAGGGCGTCCGGCGCGTTGGCGGTTGGTGAATGACCGGAGGCGCGGGAGTGCGGCGCGATTGACCGAACCGGGGGGATCAGGGGTCGTTTCCGGCGCGGGGGCGGCGTCAAAGTCGGTCTTCAAAACGTTGACAATCAGGGTTCATCAGGAGTTGTGTTCATGTCCAAGTCCCGAGCGGTCCGCATCCTGGCTCTTATCGCCACCGGTGGCGTTGTCCTGCAGGCCGGAGGGTGCGCGACAACAATGGCCCCGCTGCTGCTAAGCCTGCTCGAGTCAATCCTGCTTAGCACGCTGACCGGTGGTACGCTGGGCGGTCTGTGATCTTCGGGGTCGTCACCGTTCTTTGAGTGCTGCGCATACCGGGGTTTCGTGCAGGCGATGCCTCGCGGGCCGACCAGCTTGCGAATCCACCGTTTGAAGTCCTCGTGTCCTCAGCGTTTCGGGGTCGACAAAGATAGGCGCAGGGCCCGACGCGACCTGACCGGCGTCGCAGGCCGAACCCAGGCGGCCCGTCGACCCGCAAGACCCCCTTTAACGGTGCCCGCGCTCGAACACCATCATCCTCTCCCGCTGTCCGACGAGATCGGTCCTGAAGGTCCAGCCTTGCGAAGCCATCTTGTTGAGGTATTCTTCCACGTGCCGATGATAGGGTTTGGCGGCGTCGTCACTGGGCCAGGGCGTAACCTGGTAGGTCGGAGGCGGGTCTGGCGGCGGCTGTGGCTTGGGTTGGATCGCTTGGGAGAAGTACGCCCCCAGAGCAAGGACCGCTGCGGCGGCCGCTACCGTTCGGATCGTCTTCATCGCCGGTCTCCATGTTTCGGGTCGGATTCGGATGCAGGCGCATGCGCTTCGCAATATAGGCTCTGCGATCGCCCCGCACAACGAAGCATGAACGGCCGCCCCGCCACCGCACCGCCGCCAAAAGCAGGAGCCCGCCTCCCAGCGGTGCTGACCCGGAGGCGTCGGCGGCACGGATACGGAACACCGTGAGTGTTGCGATGGGAGACTGCAACATGTTCATACGTCGGATCACATCGGTCGCCCTGGCAGTGGCAACCCTGCCGATGTCGGCCCGCGCACTGGAGCCGAAGACGGCTGCGTTCAAGACCAAGGATGACGTCGAGATTACGGGGGACTACTACCCGGCCGCCGGGCAGACCCCGTCGCCGGTGGTCATCCTGTTGCACATGTACCGCTCGAACCGGGCCGCCTGGAAGCCCCTGGTGCCGCACTTGCACGAGGCGGGTTTCGCGGTGCTTGCGATCGACTTGCGAGGCCACGGCGATAGCGTCAAACCCCGCGCCCAGAGGCTCGTGACACGCGCCATGGACCGCGACCCCGTTCTGTTCAATGCCATGCACAACGACGTCTACGGCGCCTACGACTTCCTTACCCGCCAGCCCGGCTGCGATATGTCCCGGCTCGCACTGGTCGGGGCGAGCGTGGGAGGAAGCGTGGCCCTGGACTATGCCCGCCAGGACCGTTCAGTGGACGTCGTCGTGTGGATGTCACCCGGAGAGGCGTACCTGGGCGTCGATTCGCGCGCACATGCGAAAGAGTTCGCCAAGCACGGGAAACGCGGGCTCCTGCTGATGGCCGCGCCGGGAGAGCGCCGGGATTGCGACATCCTGAGCGAGATTCACCCCGACGCCACCGTGCATATCACCGAGCCGGGCCGAAAGGACGGCGACAAGGTCCACGGGACGCACATGTTCGGGCAGGTGGAAGACGTCGAACGGCGGATCGTCAACTTCCTCGTCGCGCACGTCGGCGAGCCGCCGACCAAGCCGGTCGCCGGCGACCTCAACGGCGAGACGTTCTGGCCGGTCGGCAGTGACGGGGACAAGAAGCTCGCCCCGCAGACCCGACGCGTCTTCTCGTCCGCGGACGAAGCGAAGTCCCGCGGCTACAAGCCCTCGAACTGAGCCCCTCGACCCGTGCCCCGCGTCCGCCGCGCCGCACCGATGCGCAGCAGATGCCTACCGGTCGGTGGCGTCCGGCCGGTCAGCCCGATCGGCAAAGTCTTCGATCTGCTGGGCCATCCCCATTAGGATCCGGGCCTCCTTCACCGTCATGCCCGCTCGCGACAGAACGGCCCGAAGCGGGAACAACAGGTGCTCGGGGTTCTCGGAATGCAGGTACCCGATCTTGAGTAACGCCCGGCGGTATTTGCCCATCAGGCGACTGATCGTCGCGGCGTCAGCCTGAGGCGCCGGCGGCGGAGGGGCCGGTTCGGACCTGGTTTGCGCGCGCCGCGCTGCGCGGAACAACTCGTATCCGGTGATCATCACCGCCTGAGCCAGGTTCAGGCTCGGATAGGCATCGCAGCTCGGAATGCGGAACACCGCGTCGCAGGTCAGCAGCTCGTCGTTGGCCAACCCGTTATCTTCGCTGCCGAACAGGATCGCAACTACGCCGTGCCAAGCTCGTGACACTGCCTGTTCGGCCAGCCGCTCCGGGCTGACTTGCATCTGCCGGCGGTACAGCCCGCCGCGGCAACTGGTCCCCACGGCGTAGACGACGCCGTCGAGCCCGTCGGTGAGCGTCCTGACGATCCGGGCGGAACGCAGGACCGGCTCGGCCCGGGCCCCGGCTTTGCGCGCCTCCGCTGACAGCGGGTCGCATTGCGGGGCGACCAGTACGAGCCGGTGAAGTCCGGTGTTGGCCATCGCCCGGGCCGCCGCGCCGATGTTGCCCGCGAATTTCGGCCGGACCAGCACGATGCGGATGTTGCCCAGTGGGTCGTCCATCAGCGCCATCCTACCACTGAGGCCACAGCAGCAAAACGCGGCGCATCGGCGAAGCGGTGGGGCGACGAAGTGTCCCGCGAACGCGGGGACGGCCCCGGGCGTAGCAGGGGCGGTAACCACGAGCGACGGACAGGCGCGAGGCAGCCGCCCCGCAAACACCCGTGGCTCGGAAGATATCACACCTCGCCCCCAGCCCGGCGATGCCCCGCTGCCTGATTCCGGGAGCCGCGCTGAACGTTGATTCGCCTGCTGGTCCGCTGTATTCTGTCACCCGTTCCAAGGCGCGGAGCGACGAAGCCGTGGCGGCTTGGCCGTCGGCGCCGCAGGCAGGAGTTCGAGCCATGAGGACGATTCTCGCTTCCCTTATCATCGCCCTGGGATTGAGCATGCTGGCAGTCGCGGATGAGCCGAAGCCTCCCCCCAAGCAGCCTGAATCACCCTCGACGGCGCCGGCGTCACCGGAGGGGGCGGAGAAGGAGGTCCCTCCGAAGGTCACTGAGCAAGAGAAGGAGGTCCCCGTGAAGCCAGCGCCGAAGGATAAGCCCACCGGCAAGCCGCGCGTGGCCATGGAAACCACGCTGGGAACCATCGTCCTTGAACTCGACGCGGACAAGGCGCCGATCACCGTCGCCAACTTCCTGCGGTACGTTGAGGACGGTTTCTATGAGGGGACGATTTTCCATCGTGTGATGCCCGGCTTCATGATTCAGGGCGGCGGGTACACGCCCGAACTCGACGAGAAGACCGAAGGCCTGCACGAGCCCATCAAGAACGAAGCCCGCAACGGGCTTCGCAATGTTCGCGGGACGATTGCGGCGGCCAGGTTGCCGACCCCGGATTCCGCAACATCGCAGTTCTACATCAACGTCGTGGATAACTCGAGCCGCCTCGACTACCCCAGCAGGGACGGGCACGGGTACGCCGTGTTCGGGAAGGTCGTCCAGGGAATGGACGTCGTGGAGGCGATTCGCAACACCAAGACTCAAGAGCATCCCAAGTACCCCAGCGAGGATGGGGCGGTCGTGCCGGTCACGCCGATTGTGGTCAAGACCGTCCGGCTGCTCGACGCTGAGAAAGGGCCCAAGAAGCCGGTAACCAGACCGGCCGCGACGGACAAGAAACCCGTACCCCCCAAAGACACGCCTGCGAAGCCCGTTACACCCCCTCCGCCCCCGCCGCCGGATGAAAGCCCGGAGGCGGACAAGGAGGCCGAACAGGCGGAAAAGGCCGAGAAGCCAGAGGCGGGACAGGAGTAGCACCCGCTGGCACCGGCATCATTTGACGATCGCGTATGGACACCGCTTTCCGGTCCGCCGGGTTGCCGAAGCGTGCGTTGACCGCGCCTGCGCCTTGGGATAACACTTCCGTATGGCCATCCGGTTCGTCATCGGTCGCGCGGGGACGGGCAAGACGTCACATTGCCTGGCCTCCGTGCGACGTCACCTCCGGGAGTCGCCCGTCGACGGCGAACGCCTGATCCTGCTCGTGCCCGAGCAGGCCAGCCTGCAAACCGAGCGAGCGCTGATCGACCATCCCGACGTCGGTGCCACCGTTCGGGCCCAGGTGCTCAGCTTCCGGCGACTGGCGCTTCGCGTCCTGCAGGAGACCGGTGCCCGGCGACGACAGGCCCTGTCCGACACGGGGCGCACCATGGTGCTGCGCCATCTGCTCGGCGAGCTCGGCGATCGGCTCAGGCTCTACCGCAATGCCGACCGCTACCCCGGGCTGATCGGCCAACTCGCCCGCACGATTGTGGAACTGATTGACGAAGCGGTGGCGCCGACTGACCTGGACCCGCCGGCGGCTGCTGACGCCGACGACCCCCTGCTGCGCCACAAGATCGACGACGTTCGCCTGGTGTACGCCGCCTACATGGAGTACCTGGCGACGGACAAGCTCGACGCGTCGCAGCAGCTCGAGCTGGCTCGCGAACAGGTCCCCCGCTGCGAGACGCTGACTGGTGCCCGTCTCTGGGTGGATGGCTTCGCGGGATTCACGGGGCAGCAGGTGCTCATGCTGGTCGCACTGGCGCGGGTGGCCCGCAGCATCGAGATCACCGCCATGATCGATCCCGACTACGCGATGCGGGCCGGGGACGCCGCGCGAGTGGAGCCGACGGACCTGTTCGGAAAAGTCCAGCGGACCTTTCTGGACCTGCGGCAGGCGTTTGCCGAAGCGGCGATTGCGGTCGAGCCGCCGCTGGGGCTGTCGCCCGATCCGCCCCCGCGGTTTGCCGGCACCCCGGCATTGGCCCGGGTCGAGCGGCTGCTGTTTTCCGAACGGCAAGCGAGTGCTTCGGGAGCTGATCTCGGACCGGTGTTCGAGCCGGTCAACGATACTTGCGGGACCGGACAGCACGTGTCGCGCAGCTCCGAACCGGGTTTCGGCCACAGTGACGCGTCGTGCCCCGTGACGCTGGTCCGCGCGTCGGATCGGCGGGCGGAAGCCGATTACGTCGCGTCGTTGATCTGTCAGCTGATCCAGGACGGCGCCGGCAGGCTGCGGTATCGCGACGTGGCGGTCATCCTGCGCGACCTCGATCCGTATCATGACCTGCTGTCGGCGGCACTGTCGGAACGCGCGATTCCGTTCTTCATCGACCGCCGCCGACCGACGTCGCACCATCCGGTGGTCGAGCTGCTGCGCGGTCTGACGGGGCTGGTCGATCGCCCGTTTTCGCTGGAGGCGGTGCGGCTGCTTCTCAAGACCGGCCTGACCGGTCTGGACGATACCGACGCCGATGAGCTGGAAAACTACGTGCTGGCCTGCGGGATCGAGGGAGCGGCCGTCTGGCGACAGGAGGGCGATTGGACGCTGCCCTCGTCGTCGCCGTTGGACCGGCGCGGCCGTGAGGTCTCGTGCCAGGAGCAAAGGCGGCTGGCTCGGATCGACCGCTCGCGCCGCCGCTTCATCGAACGGTTCCGTGCGTGGTATGACGCGGCTCAGGGGCACCGCCGGACCGGCCGGGAATGGGCGCACCTGATGAAGACGGCGCTCGACGATCTCCACGTGGCGGACCGCCTGGCGGAATGGGCTTGCCGCGCGGAAGACGACGGCGACCTTGATCTGGCCGAGCAGCACCGGCAGATCGCCCGCGACATCACCGCTTTCCTCGACGATCTGTGCGTCGCCCTCGGCGATGAACGGATGGACGTCCAACGCCTGGGCGAGGTGCTGAATGCGGGTCTGTCGCAGCTGACATTAGGGCTGGCGCCGCCGATGCTCGACCAGGTCCTGGTCGGGTCCGTGGAGCGCAGCCGCCACCCCGACATCCGCGTCGCGATCATCATGGGTTTCAATGAGGGCCTGTTCCCCCATTCGGGAGCCGAGGGTTCGATCTTCAACGATGACGACCGCGATTGGCTGACCCGCCAGGGCGTTCGCATCGGAATCACGCGCCGCCAGCGAGTGCTCGACGAATCGCTGTTGGCGTATACCGCATTGACCCGGGCAAGCGACGCGGTGTGGGTCACGTTCGCCGCGGCCGACGAGGACGGCAAGGCCTTGCGGGAGTCGCCCTACGTCGCCGCCTTGGCAAGGGCCTGCCCCGAGCTGGAAAGCCACCGCGTGGACGACGGGTATCGAAGCCGTGATACCTGGAACATTCGGGTCTCGCGGGATCTGGCCGCTCGTCTGGCCCATGAGTTCCGCAACCGCCCGCCGCTGGCGGCCGACGACGACAGGCGGCGCCGCGGGCTGTGGAACGACCTCTACGAGGCGTCACGACAGGCGGAAGGTCTCCACGGAGTGCTGCAACGTTCGCTCGCGTCGCTGACGTACACGAACGTCTCCAAGATCACCGAAGCATCAGCAAGCCGCCTGGTCTCCGAACCGTTCACTGCCAGCGTTTCGAGGTTGGAGACGTTTGCCGCCTGCCCGTTCCAGCACTTCGCGCGGTACGGGCTCGGACTGGAAGAGCGCAAGCTGGCCGCGCTGGCCGACGTGGACGTGGGCACGATTCATCACGCGATTCTGGAGCGTTTTGTCCGGCAGGTGGTCCAGTCGCAGGGCTCCCTGGCGGAGATGGACGATGCGCAGATGCGCTCCCTGCTTGATGCGAGCTGCGACGCGGTGACGGACTCGGTCGCGTCACCGGGTGTCGGGTTCAACGCCCGCGATCAGTACATGCTGAAACGAAGCGCCGCCGACCTGGACCGCATGCTCCATGTCCAGCGCCGCGCCGCCCGGGCCGGCCGGTTTCGACCGCGAGCGGCGGAAGTGCCGTTCGGCTTCGACACCGACGAAAGTCTGCCCCCGCTGGCAATCAAGACTCCGGCGGGCCGGACCGTTCTGCTCCGCGGGTTCATCGATCGGGTCGACCTGGCGGAGCTGGCCGACGAAATGCTCGGCGTGGTGATCGACTACAAGCGGACGCGGGACAAGCGGCTCGACCTGTCCGCCGTCTACCACGGATTGTCGTTGCAACTCGTCGCGTACCTGTTGGTGCTGGCAGGGCGGGGGGAGAGCCTGGGCGGCCGGCCCGTCCAGCCGGTGGGCGCGTTCTACGTCACCCTGATTGATACCTACGAGAAAGTGGGGCATCCGAGTGACGCGCGCCCGGCACAAGACGCCGCCGTTCGGGCCTTCGGCCCTCGGGGTCTGCTGAACGCCGATCGCATTGAACCGCTGGATACCGCGTTTGCGAGCACCGGCCGGTCCGCGGTTTACAGGGTCGGCCGCACGAAAGACGGCAGGCTGGGCTGGGTGGATACGAGCGACGGGGCCGATGGCGATCAGTTCGACTCGGTGCTCGCCCACGTGCGCCGGCGCCTGGGTGAGTTGGCCGATCGGATCGCAGAAGGTGACGTCACTGTGTCACCATATCGTCTGGGTGGTTTCTCACCGTGTTCCTGGTGCCGTTTCTCGGCCGCCTGCCGGTTCGAGTTTGGAACGTCGAGTGTCCGGTATCTGGAGAAGCTGAAGCGTTCAGAGGTGTTCAGACGAATCGTAGACCCGACGAGCGCATGACCGGAGTGGCTCCCCGTGGGGAAGTGCAAGTTCACAGACGAACAGAAGCAGGCGATCGAGGCGATCGACCGCAGCGTGCTCGTGACGGCGGCGGCCGGATCGGGCAAGACGGCGGTGCTGACCGGGCGCTGCGCGTATCTGGTCTGTGACGCGCCGCCGGCCCAACGCTGCGGCGTCGATCAACTGCTCGTCGTCACGTTCACCGAGGCGGCTGCGTCCGAAATGCGGTCGCGTATCCACGACGCGATTCGCGAACGACTGGCTGATCGACCGCACGACCTCAAGCTCCGGGCGCAACTGGGCCTGCTCGACACCGCCGCCATATCGACGCTGCACGCGTTCTGCCTGTGGGTCGTCCGACGATGGTTCAACCTTGCAGGCCTCGATGCCTCCGCCGTCGTGCTCGACGCGGACGAGGCCCGGCTCATGCGGGCCGAGGCGATCGAGGCCCTGTTCACCGATCTGTACGATGATCAGGAAAGAGCGCAAGAGTCGGTTTCGGATCGAAACAACCCCGCCCCCGGATTGAAAAGCCCGCGCCGCGATTCCTTGGGCGCCCGGTTCCGCCGTCTCGTGGACGTCTACGGCCTGGGCCGGGACGGCGAGCTGGCGAGCCTCGTGCTCGGCCTGGCGGCGTTCGTCGACAGCCTGCCCGACCCCGAGGCCGAGGCCTGGCTTGACGACGCGGTACGACACGTGGGCGACTCGGCCGGCCGCACGATCGAGGACGTGCCCCCACGCCTTCTTGAGGAACTGACGGCACAGCAAACCGAGTGCCAAGCTCTGGCCCGGTTCGTTATCGAGCAGTTCGGGCCCGGCGCGTTCTACGGCCGGGTGATCGAGAGATACGCTCGCCAGCTGGGGGACTGGCAAGCGGCGCTGGCCGGTGGGGCGTCGTTCGACGATGTGCAACACGAAATCGACGAGTATCACAAGAACGGGTTTGATCTGAAGGGCTCCCCGAGGATGGGCAGCGATGCGCCATCCGAGCACAGAGCCCTGCGCGACCGGGCGCGCGACTGCTGCTACGAGGTCCGGGACACGCTGTTCAAGAAGCGGTTGCGCGACCGGTTCGGTCGGTTCAGCAGCGCGGAACTTCTCGAGGGTCTGCGGTCGATCGCGCCGCACGTCGAGACGGTCGTCGCCCTGGTGCGCGGGTTCGGCGAGCGCTACGCGCAGGCCAAGCGGGCCGCCGGCGTGCTCGATTTTGCGGATCTGGAGCGGTTCGCCTATCGGCTGCTGTCGCGCCCGCAGCGCGAAGTGGCGTCAGTACTGCGACGGCGCTTCGCCCACGTGCTCGTGGACGAGTTTCAAGACATCAATCCGCTGCAAGAGGCGATTCTGCGACTCGTCAGCCGCGAGCAAGACCCTGACCGCGCCGACAACCTCTTCGCCGTCGGGGACGTCAAGCAGAGCATCTACGGCTTTCGCCTTGCGGAACCGCGGGTTCTGCGGCAACGAGAGAACGAGTTCGACAAGCCCGAATCGCGCGGGCTATGCATAAGGCTCCAGCGCAACTATCGCAGCCGGCGGACGATTCTCGACGGCGTCAACCTGCTGTTTCGCCCCCTGATGCGACGCGAGATCGGGGACATCGAGTACAACTCCCAGGCCGAGCTGCGCGTCGGACGCAAACCCGCCGACCGCAAACGCGGCGAGCCGATCGAACTGCACCTTCTCGAACGTCGCCCCTCCGCTGAGAACGAGCCGGACGAGTCGGCGCAGCGCTACGTCGATCTGTCCGATCCGGCCCAGTGGACGGCCGTCGAGCGCGAGGCGTTTCTCATCGGAACGATGATCCGCGACCTGGTCTCGCCCGCCGGCGAAGCTCGCGGCGGGGCGGCGTTCTGCCACGCTGACATCGCGATTCTCCTCCGCACCGCCGCCCACACCGCGGGCCCGATGGTGGAGATGCTGTCGCGCATGGGCATCTCCGCGTATGCCGACGCCCGTGGCGCCCTGTTCGGCGCGTTGGAGATTCAAGACGTCCTGTCGCTCCTGCAGGTCCTCGACAATCAGCAGCAGGACATTCCACTGGCGGCGCTGCTGCGCGCGGGCGTGCTCGGTGAGCGGTTCGATGAGGACGATCTCGTATCTATCCGATCTGTCAATCGAGCGGTCCCGTTTCATGAGACCGTGCGGCTCTACCCGCACGACGGAGATGACCCCGAGCTTCGCAGCCGCATGGAGGCGTTCCTTCGCCGCCTGGCTCGCTACCGGTCCGACATCCGTCAGCGTCCGCTGGCCGACGTGCTGTGGCGCGTGTATCAGGAAACGGGATACCTGGCGTATGTCGGCGGCCTGGGCGGCGGTGCGCAGCGCCGGGCGAATCTGCTCCGCCTGCATCAGCGGGCGCGTCAGTTCGGCACGTTTCAAAGGCAGGGCCTGCACCGGTTTCTCCGCTTCATCGACTCGCTGAAAGACGAGAAGCAGGATTTCGGCGTTGCTCCGGCCGTCGGTGAATCCGACAATGTCGTCAGGGTCATGACCGTTCATCACAGCAAAGGACTGCAATTCCCGGTCGTCTTTGTGGCGGGATTGGGAAAACAGTTCAACCTCCAGGACGCTCGCGGACGCCTGATCTATGATCGCGGGACCGGCATCGGCCTGCGCGTGGTCGATCGCGAGCGGATGATCGAATACCCGTCGGCGATTCATCAGCTTGTGGCCCAGAACATCGAGACCACTACGCGCGCGGAAGAACTACGACTGCTGTACGTTGCCATGACCCGGGCCGAAGAAAAGCTCGTGCTGGTCGGATCGACGGATCTGGCAGCGGTCCAACGCGTGCGACAGTACCGGCAGGGCGGTGCCCAGATCACGCCGTTGCGGGTGGCGTCGGCGGGCACGGCACTCGACTGGGTTGTTCCGGTGCTGGCCGCCGGACCGACCGGTAAGGTGGCCTGGGCCGACGATCGCGACGCCGGCCGGATAGACGGTCTCCTCTACCGTGTGATGATGCACGGTGACCCGGAGATCGGGAACTGGCACCTGGAGGATTCCGGCACGGGTTCGGAAACCGCCGTGCTGACCGCGGCCGCTTCATTGGAACCGCTGCCCGCCGCCGAGCCGACCGGTGAATGCGCTGAACGGGCTGACGCGATAGTCGCGCGACTCGATCACGCGTATCCGCATCTGGCTGATTCGTCCGTGCGGGCGGTGATGGCCGCCAGCGAACTGAAGCGGCCTTTCGATGCGCTCGCCGATCCGGACGAGCAGCCCCGCGAGCGTGTGCGAGAGTTGCCCGCATTCGACGTCCCCAGCCTGGACGCCGTCGATCGCCGGGCGGTATCGGGTGCGCAGCGCGGCACGGCTACGCACCTGCTGCTGCAGCACCTGCGATTCGACAAAGCCGACGACGTGTCCGACGTTCGAACCCAGGCTCGCCGCCTGGTCGACGAGGGCCTGTTGACCGCCGAAGAGGCCGACGCCATCGACATCGATGCGATCGTATGGTTCCTGTCCACACCGCTGGGGCGACGCGTCCGCCGGGCCGGCGCCGCGTTCCGCCGCGAGGAGATGTTCCTCTCAGCCGAACCGGCCGAGATGTTCGACCGGACCGTGGGCGGCGGCAGCGACGTGCCGGTGGTCGTGCGCGGAATCGTGGATGGGGTCCTGACCGACGGCGATTCACTGGAACTGCTCGATTACAAGACGGACCGCATAACCGCTGAACAGGTGCCCGAGCGGGCCGAAAGCTATGCCATGCAGATGCGGCTCTACGCCCGGGCGATCGCCCGCTGTCGGCGCCGCCCGGTGCGGCACGGTTGGCTGGTGTTCCTGCACCCGCGAGTTGTCATCGAAGCGGTCGAAAAAAGGAGATAAGTCCAATCATCTGTACAGAGACACCGGCAGGAGGATATCGAAGATGGTTCACACGCTCTTGACGATTGCCGTAACATGGGTCTCTTGTCTCGCCCAACCCGGCACGCTCGACGACGTGCTGGCCGACGTCTCGCCCGAAGTCGCGAAGTGGGCGTCCGTGGTCGTCGTGACGAACGACGGTGCCTCGCCCGGCTTCGAATGGCATCATTACCGCAACAGCGCCGAAGCCGTGAACTTCTGGCCGGCCAGCGTCATCAAAGTCTACGCCGTCGTGGCCGCACTGGAATACCTCAACGAGCTGGACGTCGGCCTGGACTGCACGCTCGTCTTCGATCGCAACACTGACGGCCGGTGGGTGCTGGACTCCGCGCGCACCATGCGCGAGATGATCAGCGAGGTGTTCCGCCGGTCGTCCAACGAAGATTACACGCTCCTGCTGCGTTTCGTCGGCGTCGACCGCATCAATACGTCGTTCCTGATCCCGGAACGCGGCTTCCCGCACTCGGCGCTCATGCGCGGCTACGTGCGCGGACGGCCGTACGAATATGTCCGCGAAGAGCCCCAGCGGATCACCATCCACACGCCAGGCGGCCAGACCAAGGTGGTTGAACACCAGTGGTCGGGCACGTCCTACGCCGAACAGCGCGGGGCGACCGTGATCAGCAAGACGACCGGCAACTGCACGTCGACGCGCGAGATGGCCGAATGCTTGCGACGCATCATGTTCCACGAGCAACTGCCTCCGCGCGAACGGTATCGCCTCACGGATGAGCAGCTTCAGCTCATTCGAGACGGGGTAGATGGGCTCACCGGCCTGGACAACCGGCTCGCCGGGCCGTACGTCTGGAACGGCGTCAAGACCGTGTTCCCCGACGCCCGGTATTTCCACAAAGCGGGTCTCATCAGCAACTACAGTCTGGATCTCTCGCATGTCGACGACGAAGTGTCCGGCACGCGTTTCATCCTGGCGGTGGCCGCCGAGACCGGCAAGACGGCCACCGTGACCGAGATGGCCCGGCGCATCGCTCTCTGGATCCGCGACCGGAGGTGCCGAAGTGCCGAGCCCCCACCCTTGCCCCCGACCGTCGAGCCCAAAGCCACGCTCGTCGAGGTGTACGCCGATGACCGGTTCTTCGAGGGCCCTGTCTGGGACCCGCACACGGGCAAGCTCTATTTCACGGCGTTTGGCAAGGACAACCAGCAGGTCCTGCGACTCGAGTCGCCCGGCAGCGCAACGGTCTGGCTGGACGGGACGGAAGGCATCAACGGCATGTACCTGGCCGCCGACGGGGGCCTGCTTTGCGCTCAGGCGTATGGCCATCGCGTGCTGGGCTACCCAATCGGCGCCGACGGACCGGCACGGGAAACGATCCTCGCAACCGACACAAGCTGGAACCAGCCGAACGACATCTGTCAGGCCCCTTCGGGCGACATCTACTTCACCGACCCGGATTTCAAGGAGCGCAAGACGAGCGCCGTGTACCGGCTGGCGCCGGATGGTGACGTGTCCAAGGTCATCGACGACATGGCCGTGCCAAACGGGTTGATCACATCCAACGACGGCAAGACGCTCTACGTCGCTGACAGCTACCGGAAGCATTGGCGCGCCTACCCGATTCACGCCGACGGATCCGTCGGCAAGGGCCGCATCTTCTTCGAACCCGACGTACCTGATCGGAGCGACCCGGATGGAATGACCGTCGACGCGGATCACAATCTGTACTTCACGGGGCGTGGCGGCGTGTGGGTGGTTCACGCCGATGGCGCCTGTCTCGGCCTGATCCCTGTGGCCGAGTTCTGCTCCAACGTGACGTTCGGAGGTGCGGACGGCAAGACCCTGTACCTGACGTGTAAGGGCAAGGTCTACAGTCTGGCCATGCGGAGCCGCGGCGGTCAGTTCCCGAGCACAGAGTAAGCTTGCCGGGCAGAGACGCCTGTTAGCAAGTCACCCGCCGGTTGACTGGGCCGGGAGCAACGCCCACCAAGCAGACTGGTCGGCGCCGGGTGACTCGCGGTCCCTCAGCGCTGATCAGCTTCAAGCTCCTCGTACCCGTGCTGACGCGTCCACCACTCCTCGAGGAACTCGAGATCGTATCGTTCCACCTCGCGACGGACCATCGCCATCAGGTCACCGACCTCGAATGTTTCATCCGGCTGCCCGATCAAGCCCAGTTCACGCCCCGCCACCTTGATGGTCAGGATCGTCCGCCCGTTGGCGCCGTGGGTGCCGCGGACCGTCAGTTGATCGCCGGACAACAGGAACTTGGCTCCGAGCCGCGCGTACTCGACGCGATCGGGCAGAACGGGCGACGCGTCGATACCGAACATCTGCTCGAGGGCGTAGCGAATCAGCTCCTTGTCTATGGTCCCCGGCCCGTCGGCCGGCGGGATGGCGATGAAGTCCACGTCGGCGCTGCGGAGCTTGTCGTCGACGACCAGAAGCGAGTGGATGCGGAGGCTCAGCTGACCGGTGATCTCTCCGTAGCCCAGGGCGCGGGTGACCGCGTCAAGCGACAGGTCGTCAGCCTGACCCGACCCGCTAAACCGTGTCACGTGCCCGTCCTCGTACTTGAACTGCCCAACGTCCAGAGACAGCCTCCCCTGAAGCTCCGGCGCGTTGAGCATGGGAATGACGTCGCCGATCCGCACGCCGTCGAGCCGGCCTCGAAAACTGAGCGACTGCAGCCGGCGCCCCACAAATGACGCCTCATCGAGTGCCACAGAAACGACACCACTGAACGGACCGCCGATCACCCGCCGGGTCAGCTCCTCCAGGGCACCGTCCGCAACGTACCCGCTGACGTTCAGCCGTTGCTGCTGCTCGCCTTCGCGATACACGATGCGCCCCGCGAACGTCCCCGCCGACACGGCGCCGCCGAGCAACCTCTCCAGTCCCAGGGCGTTGAGAGGGATGCGAGGCACCTCGAGCACGACTTCGTCAAAGCGCAGCCCCGCGCCGGGGAAGAACTGGGCGTGGATATGAATGGGCTCGGTCGTGGCATAATCGTTCAGCCGACGCGAGTCGAGAGCAGCCCGGCCCCGGCCGTCACCGTCAAAGAGAATGACACCGGCCGCATCCTTGGCGGACAAATGAAAATCCACGTGGTCCCAGCGGAAGTCGATGTCGTCAAGATGGACTTCGGTCAGCCGCAGGGCGGCGAAATCGTGGCCCAGCCCCGACCGGAGAATCGAGTCGTAGTCGGCACGGCTCCAGCCGCCGGTGCCCACTAGCAGCCACCCGTTATGAATCTCCAGGGCGTGGTCGGTCCCCGACCCTCGACGGATCTCCCGCCAGACCGCACGCTCGCAGGCGAACACCTGCAACCGCTGCCTCGGCAGCCAGGTGCGGATGTCGTGAAACTGGCTGCTGCAAAACGACAGCGGCGTGATCCGCCCGATCTCGACAGGCATGTTCAGGACCGCCGAAAGGTCGTCCTGCGCGGCTCGCCGATACGCGCCACTTCGCAGGTGCAGCCCGTACCCGATGGTGCCCCACAAGGACCCCACCACCAACGATACAGCCAGTACCAGCAATACGATCCGGTGTCGGAGCATGGTACAATCAGCCGCGGATGCTCAGTGACCAATGGCGAAACGGCGGCGGTCAGCCGCGGCTCGTTGCCCGCCATCGACGACCGAGAACTCACCTTTCAATCAGTCTCCGGCTTTGCAGCCATGGCGTCGCGCTGCCGCCTGCACGGGCAAGCTCCGGTCCCCACCCTCGCAGACCTCTCCCGTCGGGATAAGCGCTCTGCCCGGGGTCTTGTGCCGACCGCGTCGCTAGCCCACACCGCCCACGAACCATGTTACACGCGATCATCCCCCAGACTGCGGGCGGCGCTCAGATAATGGTCGTAGGCCGCGCGAACTTCGCCCAGCGTGTCACCGCCGAACTTGTCCATGAACGCCCGCGCAATCTCGAACGCCACCACGTTCTCCGCCACGACACTGGCGGCCGGCACCGCACAGATGTCGCTCCGCTCATAGTCTGCCCGGGCCGACTGCTTGCTGATCAGGTCGACGCTGTCCCGCCCCTGCAGAAGCGTGCTGATCGGTTTCATGGCCCCGCGGATGATGATCGGCTGCCCGCTGGACATGCCGCCCTCGAGGCCACCGGCGTGATTCGACCGCCGCGTGAACCCCAGGCAGCCCGTGCCCCGCATTGACGGGGCGTAGTCGATCTCGTCGTGCACCCGGCTGCCCCGCCCCCGGGCCGCCTCGAACCCCAGCCCGATCTCGACACCTTTGAAAGCCTGGATCGACCCGACGGCCTGCATCAACCGCCCGTCGAGCTTGTCCTGCCAACGGGCGCAACTGCCCACACCGGGGCACAGCCCGTGCACCTGCACCTCTACCGTACCGCCCAACGTGTCGCGATCGCGATTCGCCTGTTGGATGGCGTCGATCATCGGCTCCACCGCGGCCGGATCGACACAGTAGACGTCGTTGGCGTCACGCGCCGCCCGAAGCGACTGCGGAGTCGCCTCCGGATCGACCGTCCCCTCCACGGCGCCGATGCGCCGCACGAAGCCGACGATCTCGATCCCGAACCCGTCGAGCAGGCACCGCACCAACGCCCCCGCCGCCACCCGGGCAGCCGTCTCCCGGGCTGAGGCGCGCTCCAGAGTCGTCCGGCAATCGGTGGTCAACCATTTCAGGCTGCCCGCCAGGTCGGCGTGCCCCGGACGCGGGCAGCGGATCTCCGGTGCCTGATCGATGCGAAAGTCCTTGTTGGCGATATGAATCGCGATCGGCGAGCCGATGGTCGTATTCTGCCGCACGCCGGACAGCAGGGTCACCTCGTCCTTCTCGATCTTCTGGCGCCCGCCCCGCCCGTACCCGCCTTGGCGCCGCCGCATCTCGGCGTTGATTCGATCCACGTCGATCGGCACGTCAGCCGGCATCCCTTCGACCAGGGCGATGAGCGCCCGCCCGTGCGATTCTCCGGCAGTTCGATAGTCCAGCTTGGACATGGCGTCTGTCATCATACGCAACCGGGTCCCAGATGCCAAACCCGGAACGTCGCCACGGGACCGCGATGCCTGACGCGCGGCCAAGCCTCACGCGTGCAAGCGACCGCGCAGCCGTTCGTGCGGCGACGAACTCCCGGCTCCTTTGCCCACCGAAAGCCGCTGCCCCCCCGGAGCCGGCCTTGCGATCCGCTCCACGTGCCAGTAAGGTGGCTCAACTGCGGGCTCGGGCGGGGCTTTCACAGGTGCCGCGCCGATCTGATGAAAACCGTTCCGCAGGGTTCCCTTGAGAAAGCGGGGTAGGCCATGCCGGATCTTCACATCCGCACGTTCTCTGGCACGGACTTGCCGCCCGTCGTAGCTCTTTGGAATCGGGCCCTGACGCGGGACCCGATCAACACGGGTCGTTTCGTGGCCTGGCTCTTTGGCGATCCCGACTACCGGCCCGAGGCGGATTCCGGTTTCTTCGTGGCGGTCGGTGGTGGCGAGCTGCTGGGTTTCCTTCGGGCGATCGTGAGACACTGGCCTAACGACCGCCTGGGCCTGGAGCCGGACGACGGCTGGATTGCGGTGATGGCCGTGGATCCCGCCCACCAGAAAGCCCGCATCGGTACGGCGCTGCTCGACGCGGGCCTGGCATACCTTCGAAACGCCGGCCGACGGCGCGTCTGGGTGTGCGGGAACACGGGCTCGGCCCCCGGCTACATCTTCCCCGGGGTCGACAAGGACGCCTATCCGGGCGCGATGGCCCTCTTGAAAAAGTCCGGCTTCGTCGTCGATCACGAACCCGTGGCCATGGCGCGTGAGGTCGTCGACTTTGACGTGAACGAGTTCCGCCGGCGGGCCTGGGCGACGGGGGCGGATGTTGAGGTGTCCGCCCTCACGCCGGATCGGGTCCAGGATTTCCTGGTGTTCATGGCCGATGCGTTCCCCGGGGATTGGAACATCGCCGCCAGAGCGAAGATAAAAGGCGGACCTCTCGACGAAGTGCTGATCGCGACATTGGCGGGCCGGATCGTCGGGTACTGCCAGTGGGAGGGCGAACACTTCGGCCCCTTTGGCGTCGCCGCCGAGGCGCGCAACCGACGCATCGGCGCGAAGCTCTTCACTGAAGCGGTCCGGCGTATCCGCGAGGCCGACGGGCGTACGGTGTGGTTCAACTGGGCGGACGAGGACGCCGCCCGCTTCTACCGCTCCTTCGGACTCCACGACACCCGGCGCTTCGCGATCATGCGGAAGGATCTCTAGTCGACCGGACCGCGGAGTCCGGGGCGACCCCGGAGAGAAACCTTGAGCACTGACAAGAAACACATCCTCGTGATCGGCGCACACGTCGGAGACGCAGAGATTACGGCCGGACTGCTGTTGGCCAAATATGCCGAGGCCGGACACCGGGCCACCGTGCTGCATCTGACCGCCGGCGAGAAGGGCAACCCGGCCATGGACGCCGCCGAGTACCGCCAGCAGCGCGTGAAGGAGGCACAGGCGGCCGCAAGAAGACTCGGTGCCGAGGATTGCATCATCCTCGATCATCCCGATGGAGAGCTACACGCCGACGAAACGACGTTCCACGAGATGTGCGACCTGGTGCGCCAGCTCCGACCCGACATCGTGCTGACGCACTGGCGCGGCTCATTCCACCGGGATCATCGGGCGGCGTACGCGATCACGATGGAGGGCTGCTTCATCGCCGCCCTGCCGGGCATCCAGCGGCCGCAGCCGGCGCATCTTGTCCGTGGGCTCTACTACGTCGAGAACTGGGAGGACATGGAAGACTATCACCCCGACCTGTGGGTCGACACCACCGATGTCTTTGACGTGTGGACCGAAGCCTGCCGTGAGCATCAGCTGCTGCGCGGCGAGATCTCGTTCGACTACCTCCATTTCTACACGGGCCTTGCCGCCAAGCGGGGGGCCGAAGTGGGCGTCAAATACGCCGTGACGGTCAGCCTTCCACCGATTTCGCGCAAGCGCAAAGTCGATTTCCTGCCAACCGATACCGAGCCCGTGCTGATTTTCTGATCCCGTTTGCGCGACGGGAGCCCGGCGCCGATTGGAATCCGGGCAACCTACAACCGATGCTCGCCTGCCTGCTTCAGCATCTCGTCAACCCGCACGTACCGGTAACCGCGGCGCGCAAGCTCGTCGATCAGCGTCCCGAGAAGCAGGTACGTCTTGTCCTCGCGGAGCGATCCCAGATGCAGAAGGAGCAGAAAGCCGTTCAGACCGTGCGGGTCTTTGCGGTCGTATGCGAGGATGTCCGACAAAATGCGCCGGGATGACACGAAACCGGCGTGCCCTTCGGGTATCCAGTCACGGTTGGACCCGCTGCCCGGCGTGAAGTTGAAGAGCACGATCCCCATGTCTCTCGCCCATCGAACTTGCGCCTCGTTGAACCACTCGTAGGGTGGAATGAAGTAAGTGGGCCCCGTGCCGTCAAGAGCCCCGAAGCCTCTCAACGCTTCGATGTTCTTCTGTAAGTCGCTCCGGAAGAAGCTCTCGGTCACCAGAGTACGCGACCGATCCTCCCATGAACAATACAGCGGGTGCGAGTCGGAATGCGGTCCCAGATAGTGCCCCTCGGCCACCATTCGGCGAAGGAACGGATGGTGCTCCTCGTTCGCCACGTAATGTCCGGTCACGAAAAACGAAGCCTTGATCCCCGCCCGCTTCAACGTATCCAGAATGTGCTCACTGCCGTCGCCGTGCTCCCCGCCCGTGAAGATCAGTGCAATTCTCTTCTCTGCGACATCCCCTCGAACAACCGCTCCCTGGTCGAGCGTCCACGGGCACGGTGGCCGGACACCGGCTGGGCGCCCGAGCCGGTTCGACACGCACCCCGTCAACAGCGCGATTGCGCACATGACAAGCGAAAGCGCCACCGCGGTCGCTCTTGTGAAACGTCGCGTCCAGCCTCGCCGATCCGTCTGCCTGTCCATGCTTCCACCGCCCGGACGGGACGGACCGCAGCGAGACGCGGGCCGGATGCCAACTCCAGTCCGAAACCAACGCCCTAGAAACCCGAGCGTCTGGATCCGCCGCGTTTCCCCGTCAGGTTCGAGGTTATCCGCGGACATCATACCCGTTCGTGGCTGCTCCGCCATCGACGATTGCCTCGCAGCGGCCGACTCGGCGACGCCCGCGCCAGTCGAGGCGTCCGCAGACCGGGCCGGCCCACAAACCCACGGGGCCTCGAACCCGGGTCGCCTCACAGAGTCCGCGGTGTCGCGTTCTGGCCCCCCCGGGGCAGGATCGGCAACGGACCAGCCCCTGAAAATACGCTCCCTCAAGGTGTTTGACGCCGGGCCGGAGATCTGTCATACTTTCGCCCTTGTTCGGGCCGGGTGTCTATCCCAAAGCGTTGCAGTTCCGTTCTGCATGCGCGGGAATCCTAATCCGGCACTCAAAACTCAAACTGAAGGAGGCTCTGATGATGAAGACAATCGCCAGTGTATTGACTCTCGTTGCGCTCGGGCTGTTCATTGCCGCCGGGCCTGGATGTGCCACGGGCACAGGTGGTGGTGGCGGCGGCGGAGGTGGTCAGGTGCCGGACTGTACGGCCGACGCCGACTGCACCGCGGGCGAGGTCTGCCAGAATGGCGAATGCGTCGACGCGCCGGATGACAGTCCGGACGGTGATGGAGACGGTGATGTGGACGGCGACGGTGATCAGGATGGCGACGGTGATGTGGATGACGACGGCGCCGGTGATGGCGAGGCCCTCGTCAAGACTCACATCATCATGGATGACAACACCCTGATCATGGGGCCCAAGGCGGGCGACGATCTCATCGTCTGGGGCGACTCGGAGACGGTCTACTACGTCGTCCCGTCCGAAACCGACAGCGACGCTGCGGCCGGTACCGAGGTGCCCGAGGGAGCGAGGTTCGCCTGGACGCACTTCGCGATAGCCGGCAAGAAGATCGCCCTGGTCACCAGTCTCGGCGAGGTGCGAATCTTCGACACGGCCACCGGAGAATCCCGAAGCTTCCCGGCCAGCGAAATCCTGCTGAAGAACACGCAGATGAACGATGATACACTGCCGGGCCTGACCCAAGCGTCCGGCGACTATTTCGCAACGCTCAACGACACCAGCCAGGTTGCCGACGGCAATGCCGTCAAGGTCATCAACGTGGCCGGCGCCGATCCGGACGCCTGGGAAGTGATCTCCTTCACGATTCCCGAGAGTGAGGTCACCGCAGTGGATCAGGTAGCCGTGGATGCCGACAGCGGCAGGGTCGCGGCGACGGACGACTACGGCCGTATGTGGGTGTGGAGCATCAACGACCCCGCGGCTGACCCGCAGATGATCGACATGGGTCTGGCCACCGATCTGTGCTGTGTCAACTCCAACGTGCAGATGCAGTTCGACGGCGGGCTCATCCTCTTCCAGCAAGACCCTACCGACTTTCCCGTAGGTATCGGCACGACCCGTGCGGCCCTGCTCGACGTCGACGACGAGTCTGTCACCGTCTTCGACAACAATCCCACCGTGCCCGGCGCCACCCTCGCGATGGCAGGCGGCAGCTTCGCCTATGCCCAGGTGCGTGAGGACCTCGACATACAGAGCGGCGCGGGCACCAGCTACCGCAGCGCGATCGGCCGAGCGGCTGATGCCCCTGTCTCGACGCTGGCCAGCCAGTTCGACACCTACGATCTGCGGCCCTCGAACTTCAGCTTCGATCCCATCACGCAGGAAGAGTGCTTCGATGACCCCAAGCTGATCGGCTACGGAACGACAAAGTGCGTCACGCCGGATGGAGGCCGGTGGTTCCTGGCCGGCCGCGGACCGATCGACGACAATCTGGACTACCTCCAAATGAGCACTGGTGGCGAATTCGAGGATTTCGCGGATCCCGAAGGCAACACGGCATCGGGCAGCGTGATGGCCACCGATGTCACCTGCTCGCACAACATCGTGGCCTTCCGCGCGCTGCGGCAGGAGGACGACGGGTTGGGCTGCAGCACCCGAGACGAGTGGGTCGTGGGCTTCATCGTCCTCGACCGTTTGGACGATTAGTCGGCGTCAGTTGAAAATCGAATCTCCGCGGACAGCGCCCGGCCGAGACCAACGCAGCGGCAGGCCGGGGCGGCGTGCCTATCGCGACCTCGCGTAAATGTAGCGTTCGAGCGCATAGACATCGCCGTGGCGGGAGAACCGCAGGACACGAATATACTTGGCTTCGTCGGGCTTGACGCCTTCCAGCTCTAGACCCGCGGCGTCCAGATCGCGCACGCGCAAACGCCCCAACTGCACCAGCAGGTCGCCCGGGCGCACGCCCGATCGATCGGCCGGGCTGTGGCGATCCACCGACGTCACCAGCAGCCCGCTGTTCTGGGAAATGCCCAGGCGGCGCGCGATGCCGCCGTCCAGCGGTTCCACCTTCATGCCGTAGAGCTGATACGCCAACGCGGCCCCGTCGGGCCTGGGAATCTCACGCAGGCCCAATGTCACGGTCCGCGTGTCCTCGCCCCGCCGCGCAGCGAGCCGTATCCGGTCCCCGGGTCCCCGCCCGAGCATCGCGATGTGGAAGTCGACGGCCTCGTGGATCGGCGTATCGTCGACTTTCACCAGCACGTCACCCACTTTCAGGCCCGCCTTTTGGGCGGGACTGCCCTCACGAAGTCTGGTGATGCACGCCACCGCCGCCCCACCAACCCTCATACCCACCTCCACGCGGTACCGCTTCTCGATATCCAGCATCTCCGGCAGCACCTCGCGGAGCTGGTCCACCGGAATCGCAAACCCGATGTTCTGGGCGTCGCCGCGAATGGCGGTGTTGATCCCGATCAACTCGCCGCGGATGTTCAGCAGCGGACCGCCCGAGTTGCCCGGGTTGATGCTGGCGTCGGTCTGGATCAGATCGGGGTATACCACCTGGTCCGAGAACCTCACGTCACGATTCAACGCACTGATGATCCCCGTCGTCACTGTATGACCTAACCCCACAGGGTTGCCAATGGCAATCGCCGTCTCGCCGATCATCAGATCGTCGCTACGCCCCCACGTGATCGGCTGCAGCGTCTGCCCAGGCTTCGGGTCGATCTTGATCACCGCCAGGTCGCGCTCGACATCGCTGGCCACAAGCTCGGCTGCGTACTCGTCACCGTTGTGGAGCGTCACGGTGTGCTCGGTTGCCCTGGCCACGACGTGGGCGTTAGTGACGATGTACCCGCCTTTGTGAATGACGAACCCGCTGCCCAGGCTCGTCGATTCCGTCGGAAACAAGAAGAGCTCGTCGAACAACCCGAATCCCAGCGGCGACCGCACCGATCGAATGAACCGGGCCGTCGACGAAATGTTCACGATCGACTCACGCGTCGTCTCGAACACCTCCACGACCGGCGTGCGACGAGCGGCCCGATGATCATCGGGACTCTCCGGGACCCCCCTCGCCGGGGACGCCGCCCCCGTAGACAACACCGTGCCCGCGACAGCCAACATCACGATTCTCGTTCTCATCATCATCGCCACATCCGATCGCGTACCTGATCCACAGAACCCCGCCGCCCCGCCGGCAAACGGCGGTTATATGCTCACCCAGGCGGGCCGGAATCGCAACCGGCACCCGCCCGCCCCCGCACGAACACCCACGGGAATGAACGACCGCGCCACCCGCAACGAGCAGGTACCACGAGGCAGAGAATCGTTGCACCGCCGATCCGACGCGCCGGCCTGTCTCGTCCGGAGCAAAGCTGCTACACTCTTTACGATGCATGACGACGAGCGGTTCATGCGGGCCGCCCTTGATCAGGCGGCCAGTGCCGACGAAGCCGACGAGGTGCCCGTCGGTGCAGTGATCGTCCACGACGGGCGGATCATCGCCCGCGGGCACAACCAGCGAGAGACTCTGCGCGACGCCACCGCCCACGCGGAAATGGTCGCCATCACCGCCGCCGGTAACCACATCGGACACTGGCGCCTGACCGGCTGCACCCTCTATGTCACACTCGAACCCTGCCCCATGTGCGCAGGCGCTATTGTGCTGGCCCGCCTGGACCGCCTGGTGTTCGGCGCCGAAGATCCCAAGGGCGGTGCCTGCGGATCGCTCTACACCATCACGAACGACCCCCGCAGCAACCACCAGGTCCCGGTGACCCAAGGCGTTCTCGAAGACCAGTGCGCAGCCCTTCTGCAGCAGTTCTTCGCTCGCCAGCGGGCGCTCGGGAAGAAGTGAGGCGCTTCCGGCGGACCACAGGACCGATGCCATTCGCGCCCGCGCGGACGGTCATCTGACAACTGATGCACCGTATCAGGGTTGGGCAACCTCACCGGGAGCCGGCACACTCGGGGCCGACGGGGCACGCTCCTGTGGCCAACGGTTAACCGTCAGCAGTACCAGCAGCGACGGAATGAGAATGAGAAACACCAGTATCAGGATCGCGATGATCTTCGCCAACGGGCCGCGCCTCGGCTGGTATGTCCCGGTGAACTCGGCTTCGCTGTCCGGATCGTCCAGGGGCGGGTTGGGTTCGGAAGGAGGCATCGCACCACCCTCAAGGTACCCGCCATCGCCGGGACGGTCAAAGCCGACCGACCGCTATCCCGTCCCGACGAGCGCCCCCGGCAAGACGTGACGCGGCGCCGCGTGGTTTCTCATGTCCGACGGTTGCGGTTGCCCGCAGAGATTGATAGGCTGACACTCTGTACCACGGGTGAGCCGATGGGCTCGCGGACAGACCATCCATGAAGCTGACCGAGATCCTTCCCAGAGACTGCATTCGCGTCGTCTTGCAGGCCAAGGACAAGACTCAGGCCATCACCGAGCTTGTGGAACTGTTGGCCGAGGGAAACCACGTCACGAACCGGGATGAAGTGCTCCGGGCGGTCCTGGACCGCGAAGCCACACGCCCCACCGCCGTGGGCCACGGATTGGCTGTCCCCCATGGGAAATGCGCGGGAAGCCCCAAGCTGGTGATGGCCATCGGCCGACCGGCAGAGCCGATCGATTTCGGCAGCAAGGACGGTGAGCCGATCAACCTGATCGTTCTGGTCTGCAGTCCGGCCGACCAAACCGGCCCGCACATCCAGGCGCTGGCGCGGATCGCACGCCTGATCCTGATCGAGAAATTCCGCAACGCCATCAATCAAGCCCAAACCGCTGACGAGATCTTCGAGATCATCGCTCGTCACGAAACCTAAGACCCGCGCGACCGCACACCTTACTGCCGCGAGCGCGTCACCAACCTTCCAGGAGGCTTCGTCGCCGCCTCGGCGCAGGCATCGATGCCGGGAATCTCGAGCCCGCCGCCCGCCGCTTCCTTAGCCATTTGCGGGGTTTGACGTTAGGAGCTTCCAGAGACGAAATACTCGCCGGCTGACCCTCAACATATGGAAAAATCACAGGCGGATACTCCTCCATATTGTGTTTCGCTGGGGAGTTTTCCCTATAAGGCGAACACTGTGGTTTTCTAAAATGGGCGTGCGTAACTCCCTGTGCAGCAATGGCTTATAAAGTAGGCTGATTTTTCTGCAATATCCGTTTGACCTGGCTGCCATCTTGGGCTATTCATTAACTTGCCCACAAGATGTGGTGTGTTTCAGTTCGATCCACCCAGTTGCACAAGTGCAGGTTGGTTGAAGCATGGCTGGACTCGTGGTGGGGATAATTTGCGCGGCGCAGCGACCCCGCGAGTGTCGCAGACCGTGCGCGCGAGCGCGGCGCGATTGACGAACTTGACGAAGCTAGCGCGGCCCGGGTTGCAGACACCGGGTCGCTGAACCGATCGGCGCGGTTTTGGTTACCGGTGGAAGGCGTGGACGATGTCAGTGGTTTCATCAGTTGATCAGGCATGCGCGGAGCTCGACGACCAAGCGGGATCCGAGACGTGCTTGACGCCCAACGCGGTCCGGGTCTTGCAGGCCCGCTACCTCAAGAAGGACGAGGCCGGGCAGTGCGTCGAGGAGCCGCGTGATTTGTTCCGGCGGGTCGCCGCCGCCGTTGCCGACGCGGAGATGCTCCACGACGACGACGCGGCCAACCGCAGCGAGTGGGAGAACCGCTTCTATGATCTGATGGCGAGCTGCCGCTTCATGCCCAACAGCCCGACCCTGATGAACGCCGGGCGCGACATGGGCATGCTCAGCGCGTGCTTCGTTCTTCCCGTGGGCGACAGCATTGATGAGATTTTCGATTCCATCAAACACACGGCTCTGATACAGAAAGCCGGCGGTGGAACCGGTTTCGCGTTTGACCGTCTGCGCCCCACCGGTGACTACATCCGCAGTTCCGGGGGAACGACCAGCGGCCCCATCAGTTTCTGGCGGGCGTTCAGCGAAGCCACCAACGCCATTCAGCAAGGCGCCTTCCGCCGCGGCGCGAACATGGGGATGATGTACATCCATCACCCGGACATCCTCAAGTTCCTCCACGCCAAACAGGATGTGACGCAGTTCACGAACTACAACATCTCCGTGAAGGTCACTGACGAATGGATGGAGGCGTTTCGCCGTGATCCTGACGGCGTACATCTCGTCAAGAACCCGCGGACCTCTGAGACGTACTGCATTCCCCGCGACGTGGACGTGATGACGTATCCCATCCAGTCCCTGGTGCCGGCGCCCCACGCGCAAACCGACTCCGGCGAGTTCTACACCCGCCGCGACATCTGGGACATCCTCATCCGCAACGCCTGGCAAACCGGTGAGCCCGGCGTCGTGTTCATCGACCGGATCAACGAGCACAACCCCACCCCGCACGTGGGGCGGATCGAGGCCACCAACCCCTGCGGAGAGCAGCCACTGTTGGACTACGAGGCCTGCAACCTCGGCAGCGTCAACGTCGGCCGCTTCATCACGAATCCGGGTACACCCGAAGCGGATGTAGACTGGGACGCCCTGGGCAATACCGTCGATGAGTGCGTTCGGTTCCTCGACAACGTCATCGATATCAACAGGTACCCGTTGAAGCAGATCGACGCGGCCTGCAAAGCCAACCGCAAGATCGGGTTGGGCGTTATGGGATTTGCCGACGCCTTGTACATGCTTGGCGCCGGATACAACACCGATGCCGGTATCGACTGGGGCCGACGGCTCATGCAGTTCATCAACGAGCGGGCCCACACGTACAGTTCGGCACTGGCCCAAAGCCGAGGCAACTTCCCCAACTGGCAGGGCAGCACGTGGGATACGGTCCACCACCGCCCCATGCGCAATGCATGCTGCACGACGGTGGCGCCGACCGGCACCATAAGCATCATCGCCGGCTGCTCCTGCGGAATCGAACCTCTGTTCGCCCTGGTGTTCAAGCGGAACGTGCTGCGAGAACAGGGCCGCAAGGTCGCACCCATGACGGAGGTGAATCCGATCTTCGAACGGGTGATGCGGGAGCAGGGGCGCTACGCGGAAGACCTGATGGAGCGCATCGCGAGAGACGGCTCCATCGCCCAAATGGACGAACTGCCCGAGCCGACGCGGCGCGTGTTCACGACCGCCCACGACATCACGCCGGAATGGCACGTGCGGATGCAGGCGGCCTTCCAGGAGCACTGCGATGCGGCCATCTCCAAAACGATCAACTTCCCGACCGACGCGACGCCGCAGAGCGTCGACACGATCTATCAAATGAGCTATGACCTGCGCTGCAAAGGCGTCACCGTGTATCGCGACGGCTGCCGGGAGGCCCAGCCCATGTGCCTGGAGGAGACGCAAGGGCACGGCCAAGACGACGGGCAAGACGCACCCACACCTGTCTCTGAGCAAGCCCACCGCGTGCCGAAGGACCTTCCAGAGGTGACCAGCAGTCTGCGACTGCGGCAGATGACGCCGTTCGGCAACATGCACGTCCACATCACCGTCGACCCGGGAACGCAGCGGGAGCTGGAGGTCTTCGCGCAACTCGGCAAGGGCGGTGACCTGGCGTGCAGCGACCTCGAGGCGATCTGCCGCATGGTGAGCCTCTGGTTGCGGTCCGGCGGACGCCTCCAGGACGTCATCCAGCAGCTGGAGGGGATCGGGTCGAGCCTCCAAGTGTCCACCAAGGACGGTCGGATTATGAGCCTGCCCGACGGATTGGCCCGTTCGCTGATCAAGTACTCGTGGGCGAAGAGCCGATTCGGGCTGCAGGACCTGCTGCTCGGCAATTACTCGATCGACGATCTGGGCGGCGCGTTGCGCGGCGAGGCCCTGATGCCGAATACGTCAAAGGGCGGCAACGGGCACGGCAAAGGCAAGGGTAACGGCGACGGCAGCGGTGACGGCGGCGGTGACGGAAATGGCGACGGAAACGGAAAAGGAAACGGGTCCAAAACTGGCAGCGCCCGTCGTGGTGAGGCGGGCTTGGCCACTACGGCAGCACCGCTGCTGGGCAGGCGCCTGAACCAGGAGGAGCTGTTCAAGACCGTCTGCCCGGTCTGCGGCGACAAGATCCGACATGCCGAAGGGTGCCAAGGGTGCGAAAGTTGTGGCTGGGCCCGGTGTTAGGACCGGGCCGACCAGCGGCGGAGTTGAAGAAATTTGTCCAATTCTTGCGGAATTCGGGTATCGGACGGCGTAAAATCCCCTGGAAGGGGTAAGAATCCCGGGCTGATACGCCGATAGTACTATTGACAGCGGCGGAGGATACGGTAGGTTTCCAGCCCCTTGTCGCAGAGTTGAATCATCGGAGGGAACGCGCGCGAGCGCTGGGTGGGACCGTTAGATCGGCTTCTTTCCCCTCCGGAAAGCACCGTTGACGCCTTCGGGCTCGCGGTGCTTTCTTTTTACCGCGCGCGACGCGACGCGCGTCCGACATCCGTCCACCGTGCTCCCCCCGCTCACAATAGTGGAATTACAGCTCCACTGAATACAGGGTCCGGTGGTCGCCAATCCGGCTGTCACCGGTCTGAAGGACGGGGACTGCTTGTCAGGCGCGGGACGGCCGGACTGCGTGCCGAATCCAAGCCGCTGTTGCGGGTCGGTCGGCCTCGCCCCTTGCCACCGGCGGCCGGCCGCGTATACTGGCCGGATTATATGTTGTTGGGCCGGCAGCTCCTGCCCAACGCCGGCGGGTTTGTGATCTCGTGAGGAGGTACGTGTGGCCGTCAGGCTGAGACTGAAACGATTTGGGCGACGGCATCGTCCGTGCTATCGGGTCACGGCGATGGACAGCCGGAATGCCCGCGATGGCCGGGTGATCGAGGAGTTGGGATTGTATCAGCCGATCTCCCACGATCCCGAGAAGCAGGTTGTGCTCAACCGGGAACGCATCGAGTATTGGCTGAGCGTCGGCGCCCAACCGAGTGACACGGTCCGAAGCCTCTTGAAGCAGCAGGGGATCGGTAGCTAGGAAGGCCGGGGCGATCGATGCGTTGGTCGGCGGCGCGGCGGTTCGGTCGCCGGGCTGGGATGTTTTGCGGGCCGGCAGCTTATGCGCATCGACGTGCTGACCCTGTTTCCGGAAGTGTTCGGTCCGCTCGTCAGATCGAGCATCATAGGCAGAGCCGTCGAATCCGGCACCGTTGAGATCGGGCTGACGAACTATCGCGATTTCGCCCACGATCGTCACCGTAGTGTGGACGATAGTCCGTTCGGGGGCGGCCCGGGAATGGTGATGATGTGTGGACCCGTGTTCGACGCCGTCGAGCACGTGTGCGCGGCACGGCAAGGAAGCCCCACGAGAATCCTGCTGACTCCGCAGGGAGAACGTTTTACACAGACCGTCGCCCGCGACCTGGCATCGTTGGACTGGTTGGCCCTTCTCTGCGGGCATTACGAGGGCTTCGACGAGCGGATTCGCATCGGTCTGAATGCCAGAGAACTGTCGGTCGGCGATTACGTTCTCTCAGGCGGCGAACCGGCGGCGATGGTCGTGATGGACGCAGTCGTTCGCCTGTTGCCCGGCGCACTGGGGCACGAGCACTCGGCCGCGGACGACTCGTTCTCGGAGGGGCTGTTGGAGTATCCGCAGTACACGCGCCCCCGCGAGTACCGCGGGATGGCCGTGCCCGACGTCCTGCTCTCCGGCGATCACGCTAGGATCGCAGCCTGGCGACGGGAACAGGCGATCCGACGGACCCGTGCCCGCCGGCCTGACCTGTTGGCCGATAGCGCCGACTTCGAGTAGACTTCGGTGGAACCCGAACCGGTTTGACCGAGATTGTACCGACAGCAAGCGTGGCAGCGGTCCCGCCGGAGACCCGGTGAGTGGACCTCCGACGCCGAGCGAGAGGGTAGCCATGAGTTCAGAGTTGATCGACATCGCGGAGCAGGCCTGCCTCAAGAGCAGCGTGCCGGAGTTTCACATCGGGGACACGGTGGACGTGACCTGCCGGATCATCGAAGGCGGGCGGGAACGTATGCAGGTGTTTAACGGTACGGTCATTGCCCGACGAGGCCGGGGGATCAATGAGACCTTCACCGTGCGCCGGATCGTGAACAATGAGGGGGTCGAGCGCGTGTTCATGCTCCACTCGCCGCTCGTCGCCGACATTCAGGCTCGGCGCCGGGGCAAGGTCCGCCGTGCGAAGCTTTACTTCCTGCGGGGTCGGGTGGGGAAGGCCCGCAAGCTGAAAGAGCTTCGCGTCTCGTCGGCGAAGGCGGCCCGACAGGTTAGCCTGGCCGATTCCGGTTCCTCCAACGAAGAGCCTGTCGGTGAGCCTGTCAATGCCTGACGGCTCCGCGCCCGGGAGCCATCGGTCGCAACCCGGCGCCGGAGGGAATCGTCGATGATCCTCGGCCCGCAGGGTGAAGACATCGCGGCCGGGTTCCTGACGGACCGCGGGTTCCGCATCGTCGCAAGGAACTACCGCTGCCCGCTGGGAGAGATCGACATCGTCGCCGTCGACGGTGACACGCTCGTGTTCGTCGAAGTCAAGTCACGCCGCAGCGCCGAGGCGGCCGAACCCGAAGTCTCCGTTCACTATCACAAGCGTCGCCGGATCACGAGGGCGGCCAGGTACTTCGCCTCGCACAAGCGCGTCCACGATCAGCCGTTGCGCTTCGACGTGGTGGCCATCGTGCTGCCCGATCATGGCCAACCGGAGATCGAGCACTTTGAAGATGCCTTCGGCCCCACGCCGCGGTAGAGGCGTCGAACCGCGGCGGGAAATGAAGGATTGAGGAACTGAAACTGGAAAAGGCACAGAACGTGTGTACACTCGGACAACATCTTGGTGCTGCCGTTACCCTTGTTCGTTTTCGGTTCTCCATTTCAACTCCATGAGTTTGATAGATTCCCACGCCCATCTGACGTTCGACGTGCTGGCCAGCGATCTCGCCGGCGTTCTGGCGCGGGCGGCGGAGGCCCAGGTGGCACACATCGTGACGATCGGAACGGGGCTTGAGGACTCGCAGCGGGCCGTCGAACTGGCGGCCGCACACGCCGACGTTTCCGCGGTCGCGGGCATTCACCCGCATGAGGCGGCCGAAGTGACCCGGCAGCACCTCGACGGGCTGCGGAACCTGCTGGATTCTCCGCACGTCGTCGGGATGGGCGAGATGGGGCTCGATTACCACTACGGTTTCTCGGACCGCCTGTCGCAACGACGCGTGTTCGAAGCGCAGTTGGACATTGCTTCGAGCCGACAGTTGCCGCTGGTCGTCCACTGCAGGGATGCGGTGCGTGACACGGTGTCGATTCTGTCGGCCGCCGGGTTCGACCGGCGCCCCGTGGTCTTTCATTGCTTCACCGGGACGCGGGAGGAGGCGGAGGTCATCGACGATCACGGCTGGCGGATATCCTTTACCGGTATCGTGACGTTCAAGAACGCCGCCGCGTTGCAGGACATCGCGCGAACCTATCCGGCGGACCAGCTGATGATCGAAACCGACTGCCCGTATCTGAGCCCGGTCCCGGTGCGTAGCGCCAAGGCCAACGAGCCGGCCCACTTGGTGCATACGGCCCGTTTCCTGGCCGACCTGCGCGACGAGGCGTTCGACACGTTGGCCGCGAAGACAGCGGCCAACACCCGGCGCTTCTTCGCACTTGCCTGACGCGGACCAGGCCAACGATACGGAATGCAACGGGGGATACAGAGGATACTGGGCGCTTCCGTCGCCCCCGTTGGGGGCTCACGTTCAAAGGCGGCGTTTTCCCCGGGGTCCGCTTCGCTCCACCCGGGGCTAGGGTGGCGCGCCAAGTCCGCCCCGGGTGCAGCGTGGATGGTCGCCCCGGGTGGAGCGCAGCGCAACCCGGGGTCAAGATGGCCCCGCGAGACCCCTAACCCCGAACGGGGTGGCGGAAACCTGGCGGCGGCCTGATCTGAATCGCGTGTCGACCTGGCGATTCCCGTCGCCGCCGTTGGGGGCTTGCGTTGAGAGGCGGCGTTTTCCCCGGGTTCCGCTTCGCTCCACCCGGGGCTAGGGTGGCGCGCCAAGTCCGCCCCGGGTGCAGCGCGGATGGTAGCCCCGGGTGGAGCGCAGCGCAACCAGGGGTCAGGATGACCCCGCGAACCCGCAACCCCGAACGGGGTGGCGGAAACGTGGAGGCGGCCTGATCTGAATCGCGTGTCGACCTGGCGCTTTCCGTCGCCCCCGTTGGGGACTTGCATTGAGACGCGGCGTTTTCCCGGGTCCCGCTT
>CP070691.1:3564550-3620069 GCA_020353195.1 Phycisphaerales bacterium
AGCCCGGCAGGAGCCAGAACGATGCTCATCACGACCGCATAGTGAAAGGCAAAATACGTCGGACTGGAATGCTGAATGAGGACCTTCCCCAGCACCGATGTCAGGCTATACACAAACGCCACGACAACCATCAGCCGGGTCCCCTTCTCTCGCACGATCGCTTTGAAGGGCCCCAGCACGTCTCGACCCCCGTGACCGACATTGATGACGTAGGACCCGGCGGCCACGAGCACAATCCCCGCCACACCGCGCAGTCCAACGGTCTCGCCGAGAAAGAGCCACCCGGTGAAGACCAGGAAAACGGGCGTCAGCGCAAGCAACGGCAACGTCAGCGAAAGAGGGGAAACGCGGATCGCCCGTATGTACAAGTAGAGCGCAACCGTCTCCAGCGGGATCCATACAGGGTGCAGCAGCCAGAACGTGCGATCAAGCGACGGAATGCCCATGCTGAGAAATGGTAGCAGCACCGGAACGGCCAGCAGGTACCGCACGCACAGGATACGGGGCCCGTCGGCGCCTCGTTCCATCGCCTTCTTGGCCAAGGCATCGCTGGTGGATACACCCAGGGCTGAGAGCAAGGAGTACAACGCCCACATGTCGCGGCACTGTAACGAAAGTCCGGATGGCAGCCAAGCCGATTCTCCAACCCCGACACAGACGGCACACGGCTCCGACTGCGCGCACCATCTGCCGGGCTTGTCCGAACAAATGAGCGTAGAGAGTTGCGAGGATAGAGTCTATTGCGCCCCGACCGGCAGTTTACCTGCGGCTGCACCGGGGGCCGGGCGGCCGGTGGAATGACCGGTGCCCGGAGGTGGTTCACTCCGATCACCGCCGCGTGCGTCATAAGGAACTTGATCCGCGTCACCCGGCCGATCATCTCGCGCACCCGAGCCGTCTGGCGAATCAGGGATTTGGGCGGGGGTGAGACATCCGGACAATCTGGTATAGTAACGCTGGACGGGACCATCGCCAAGCGTGCGGAAACCGACGGCACACCGGCGCAGTGCGTCGGCCCGGGTCGCCAGTGTCATTCGTAAACACGAAGGGAGGCGCATGACTGTGATTACCTACTTCCCCGAAGTGAAGAAGCCGATCGCGTACGAGGGGCCGGACTCCAAGAACCCCCTCGCCTTCAAACACTACAACCCCAGCCAGAAGGTCCTGGGCAAGACCATGGCCGAGCACCTGCGGTTCGCCGTCTGCTACTGGCACACCTTCCGGGGCCTGGGCACCGATCCGTTCGGGGCACCCACCATGCTGCGCAGATACAGCAAATCGGCGAACCCCATGAAAGCGGCGGAGATGACTCTCGAAGCGGCGTTCGAGTTCTTCGTCAAGCTCGGCGTCGGGTTCTGGTGCTTCCACGACCGCGACATCGCCCCGGAGGCGGACACGCTGGCGGAAACCAACAAACGGCTCGACGTCATGGTCAAGAAGGCCGGCAAGCTCCAGCAGGACACCGGAATCAAGCTGCTGTGGGGTACCAGCAACTGCTTCGCTCATCCCCGATTCATGTCCGGCGCAGCGACCAGCCCGTCACCGGAGGTCTTCGCCTACACTGCCAGTCAGATCAAGAAGGCGATGGAAGTGACCCGCGAGCTTGGCGGCGCGGGATACGTCTTCTGGGGCGGGCGAGAAGGGTACGAAACGCTTCTGAACACCGACATGAAGCGCGAACTGGATCACCTGGCCCGCTTGCTGCACATGGCCGTCGACTACAAGAAGAGGATCCGATTCCGCGGGCAGCTATACATCGAGCCGAAACCGAAGGAGCCAACCAAACATCAGTACGATTTCGACGCAGCCGGGTGTTACGCGTTCCTGCAGAAATACGATCTGGTCAAGCACCTGAAGCTGAACATAGAGGCCAACCATTCGACACTGGCCGGGCACTCGTTCGTGCACGA
Source organism: Phycisphaerales bacterium (assembly GCA_020353195.1). GTDB lineage: Bacteria > Planctomycetota > Phycisphaerae > UBA1845 > UBA1845 > JAFGJQ01. Next base: position 3,566,461 of record CP070691.1, read on the forward strand.
GTTGGAATTCTGCGTCGCCAACGGTCTGCTCGGGTCGGTGGATGCGAACCGCGGAGATCCGCTGCTGGGCTGGGACACCGATCAGTTCCCCACGGACATCTACGAAACCACGCTGGCCATGTACACCATCCTTCGCGGCGGCGGCTTCAGCACCGGCGGTCTCAACTTCGACGCCAAGCTCCGCCGTCAGTCAACCGACCCGGTCGATCTCTTCCACGCTCACATCGGCGGGATGGACGCCTTCGCCCGAGGGCTGACGATCGCCGCCCGGTTGATCAAGGACAAGACGTTCGAGAAACACGTCAAGGCCCGGTATGCCGGGTGGGACCGAGGCATCGGCGCCAAGATCGAAAAGGGTGGCATCGGCCTCGAGGAGCTGGAAGCCTACACCCTCAAGCACGGTGAGCCCACGGTCCCGAGCGGTCGGCAGGAAATGCTGGAGAACATCCTGAACGAGTATATCCGGTGAGGAAGTGAGCCCCCGACCGCCCGGCAGCCTGTAGCGGACCGAGTATCAGCAAGGGCCCGCGCGTTCAATGGCCCGGATCTGAGGATGTCAATTACAGCACTGGGATGAGCTGTGCAGGGGAGGTTAACTGTTGGAGACACGGACAGCTTCCCAGGTCAGCTGCGGTCCAGTCACGCAAGCAGAGCGCATCGTGTCCATCGACGTGCTCCGCGGCTTCGCCGTGCTGGGCATACTCGTGATGAACATCCAGTCGTTCTCGATGATCGGGCCGGCATACTTGAACCCGACCGCTTACGGAGACCTGACGGGCACAAATCACACGGTCTGGCTGCTCAGCCACGTTCTCGCGGACCGCAAATTCATGACCATCTTCAGCATGCTCTTCGGGGCCGGCATTGTTCTGATGAGTTCCCGGCGCGAGGCGGCCGGCGCGGACAGAGCCGGCGCGCACTACCGCCGCATGGGCCTGCTGCTGCTTGTCGGCTTGCTGCATGGTCACCTGCTGTGGTACGGCGACATCCTGCACGCCTATGCGCTGTGTGGGATGGTCGCGTACCTGTTCCGCCGGGGGCGGCCCGGAACGTTGATCGCCGTGGGCTTAGCGTCGATTTCCGTTGCCTCTGCCCTATCACTTCTCTTTCAGTGGTTCCTCAACCACTCGCCTGCGGAGGCGGTGGAGAAAGGCGTAGTATGGTGGACGCCCGGGGAGGCGGACGTGGCGAGCGAGATCGCCGCCCTTCGCGGCGGCTGGTTCGAACAGCTTCCCCACCGGACGATGACCGCGCTTTTCTTCCAGACGGCTCTGTTCGCAATCGAAGTTAGCTGGCGATCCGGCGGCCTCATGCTCGTCGGAATGGGCTTGTTCAAACTCGGCGTGTTCAGCGCCAAACGCTCCTACGCGATGTACGTGACGATGGCTGTCATCGGTTTCTCCGTGGGCATCCCAATCATCCTCTACGGGGTCCATCGTAACTTCGCGGCCGAGTGGAGTTTCAGGTCCTGTTTCTGCCTGGGTGCGCAATTCAACTACTGGGCAAGCCTCCTTGTGGCCATGGGATGGGTAGGGCTCGTCATGCTCGTGTGCAAGCACAGCATCGCGCCGAAGCTCATCCGAACCCTGGCCGCGGTAGGGCAGATGGCCTTCACTAACTACCTTCTGCAAACCGTCATCTGCACGACCATCTTCTACGGCCACGGCTTCGGCCTGTTCGGCCAGGTGGAGCGGCTCGGCCAGATCCTCATCGTGCTGGCCGTGTGGATTGTGCTGCTCGTGCTTTCACCGCTGTGGCTGCGCCACTTTCGCTTCGGCCCGGCCGAATGGCTGTGGCGCTCGCTGACGTACATGAGCGCCCCGCCGATGCGACGTCAAGAATGAGCGGTGCGCAGGTCGCCGGGTTGTCCCGACCCGAGGTCCCTGCAGACTCCCGGGATGTGACTGACATGCAGGCAGCGCCCCTTACGAGGCGCCGAACAGCCGCTGGAACGCGGCAAAGTCGGACAGGTCGACGTCGCCGTCACCGTCGGCGTCCTGGTTGTTGCACGGATCACTCACAGGTCCCCCCACCGGCCCGGTCACACACGCGTGAAACCCGCAGAAGTCCGTCAGGTCAATGTCGCCGTCGTCATCGTCGTCAAACAGCCCACCGCCCGGCCATTTCGTGATCTTGACGGCATCGGCCATGACAATTCTGTCTCTCCTCCGGGCCGCGTTCGTCAAAACGACGGAGCCCTGCCCCACGTCAATGTCAAAGTCGCCCAGCTTGAACCACCGCCCGCCACAATGAGTCTGATCCACACCGACGTCCGTCGCTCCTCCCGCGTGATTGACCGTGTACGTAACGGTTGTGGCCGTTGACTTCTGCGGAGACCAGACGCAGATTTCGTACTGTCCGGTGAACGGGACGTTAAGATCCCAGGTCACGCTCGCGGTGGCGGAATGCTCACTCAGCGTGGACAGGTAACTGTCACCGTACATGTCATAATCCACGATCTGATCGGTGATGACGTCCCAACTGCCCGTCACCGTGACGGCCACATCCGTGTTGTCTATCCTGATTCTGGGGGGACATCCCGCGTTCAACCCCAGCTCGTCAATCACCATCTCGCAGAACACGCCGAGAAGCGACGCATCCCACGGATACGGGTTACCGGGTTCGGGGCCCTGGAATCCGTTGCTGTAAGCGGCGAGCACGAACTCTCGGCCGTTGGGCAGAACGACATAGGCGATGTCCTCCAACGTGTCGTAAGCCAGCCCCAGCTTGTTCTCATAGAGTGATCCGGGCGGAAGCCCGAAGCCGAACTCACTGTTCCCGCCCCAGGGGTCACTGGCCAGCAGCGCGCGCATGTAGCTGGTTGCCCCCGGCTCGATGGCCCCCTTCACGATCTCAAGCATCAGCGATGCGCTGCACTTGGGCTGCATCATGTTGGGGCCCCGGTAGTTCCTGGCCAGCAGCTCGGCCCCGCTGGGGGAGCTCCCCGAGTTCGTCGGATACGTCTTGTGCAGCACGACCTGATTCTCGAGCAACCCGCGCGACTGCAGGTAGTTCTCCGTGAACAGACGTTGGGCATACCAGGCCCAGAACGTGGCATCATACGTGGTGGTCTGGTAATTCGGCGCCCCCGTGATCTCGTCCACCGTCTCGCCCGTCGCGTAATTGTCCGATTCCGCGACCATCGGCCTCACGCACCAGTCGAGATAGTCGTAGGGATACCCGTTCGTCCGTTCCCAGTACATGGCCGCAGCCAGATAGGCGAGCTTCACGCAGCTGGCGGGATAGGCGATGGCGTTCGGGTTGTACGAGCCTCGACGCCACGTACCGCCACCGTTAGGAATCAGAATCGTCGCATCGAGGCGACTCACGTAAGGCTTGATGGCGAGGAAGTCGGCCCTCGCCTGGGCGACGGCCTGATGGAGGCTGCTGTCATCGGTAATCGTGAATACCTGCGTGTCCGCAAGAGCCGGCAACGCCGTGCACACGACGCATGCCGACACGAACACAAGCTCGGCGAAACTCAGACCGGATCGACGTACCATGACTGGCCTCCCCTCCTTCTGAAATCGCCCTCACTGCGAAAGCCATCCGGGCGCAGCCCCGACGTCCTACGAGCTGTCCGCGAATGCTGCCTGGAACGAAGCGAAATCCGCCACGTCGATGTCGGCGTCGACGTCGAAATCGAGCACGTTGCAGCCGCTGCCCGGCGGGCCGCCGCCCGGACCGGTGAGGCAGTCAGCCAGCGCGGCGTAATCGGTCAAGTCCACGTCACCGTCGCCGTCCCAGTCACCGGGCACACCGATCACGATGCCGTACAGGACCTCATCGTTGCTGTCGAACGCCGGATTGCCGATGCTGTCGTCGGCCCGGAGGAAGAACAGGAGCGTTTCGCCATGATGGCCGGACCCCTGCGCCGGAATCACAAACGTCCACGTACCGTCACCTGAGCCACCCGGTCCCGTGCCGGTGACCGAAAAGTCATTGAACGGCCAAGCATACGCATGGTACAGCGTGGCCGACGCCACACCGTTGTCGCCGTGGGCCGCATCGCTGATCGTCGCGGTCACGGTGGCTGCCGTGTTCATACCGCCGATGCCCGGATGCGAAACGTTCGTGATCTCCGGGCCTTCCGCCGCCCCAGAGCCGGGCGCGACCGGCGAGTCGACCCAGGCGGGATCGGCACTGTCCGGGTCGGTCGTCGCACCGAGGCGGCCGTCGTGACTGCCCGCCTGATCGTACACGACCTGGCCAGCGCCCTCGTCGAAGTTCCAGTAACCCACCAGGCCCGGCTCGGTGCCACTCAATGTCACATTCATGGTCGCCTGAATGTCCGCCTCGCTGCGGGCTACACTCCATACGCGCACGTCGTCAACCGTGGCATCAATGTGGCCCCCACTGGCGCTGGGTGAGTCGGCACCCACGATCAGAGGGTTCGTCGTGACGCGCACGTCGTGGCCGTACGACTTGAAGTTGTCCGGCTGCCCGTTGACGTAGATCAGCTTGTTGGTTCCGTCCAGCACGCACGCGACGTGCACCCAATCATCCGTTCCGATCCCCACTTGCCCATCGAGATAATCCCAAGTGTAGCCGTACTTGGTCATGAACCGCACGATGTTCTCGGCCGTGAGTTGAACGCCGTAATCCTCGAGCTTCTCCAGAATGCGGGCCGAACCGGAAACGCGGGGATAGACCCACGTTTCGACGGTAAGCTGGGAGCCGGAGACGGCCACGTCACCAAGCTCGACAAAGTCGTCCACGCCGTCAAAACTGAGGGCGGTGCCCTCCGCAGGCGCGATCGGGATCGACCACGGCTTCATGGGGTCACTGTCGCCGTTGAACTCCTCGACGTTCGTGTAGCCGTCCTGGTCGGGATCGTCATCGGCGTCGTTGACGAACGGATCGAGCCCGTTGTCCACCTCCCACCCGTCGGGCATGCCGTCGTCATCGTGGTCCGGGTCCAGCGGATCGGTGCCCACGATGATCTCCTGCCCGTCGGGCAAGCCGTCACCATCGGTATCCGGGTTGTCGGGCTCGGTGCCGTGCACGTTCACCTCGTCGCCGTCGGACAACCCGTCGTCATCGGAGTCCGGATCGAGGGGGTCGGTTCCATTCTCGAATTCTTCGAGGTTCGTCAGTCCATCGGGCTCTTCGTCCTGGGTCCCGTCGTGGGACAGGTCACCGAAATGCTCCATTTCCCAGTCGTCGCGCAGTCCGTCGCCGTCGCTGTCCTCGTTGGGGCCCTCGAGCTCGATGGTGTAATACGCGTGATTCGTGTTTCCCTCCCAGTACTGCATGTTGAAGTCGGTGGCTTCCACGAACCGGTACCAGATCTGGTCGATGTGCTGGACGCGAAGGATCATGACGCCGTCCGCCAAACCGTACGTGTGCGTGATCACCCCGCCCGGGTTGAACGGATTACGGGGCATGTGAATGTAGCCGTCCGCATCGGTGGTGTACTGGGCGTCGTAGATGTTGTCGAACGTCTTCCCGTACCAGCCGGGGCCCGCTTCAGCTTCATACACGCGAACGTCGGCGTTTACGCGGGGCACGCCGAGCGAGTCGACCAGGCGCAGATGGTTGTTCTGCGGCAGATTCTGCAGGTAAACGCCGATGTTGGCGGGCGCGTTCTGGTTGCCCCCGTAGTTCGTGCCGCCGTATCCACAACAGGCCCGGTCGTAGGCAATCAGGTTCAACGCCCCCGCCTCGTACGGCGACCACACGAAACCGTACGGGCCGCTCATGACCCCGCCGCTCTTGTTGTAATACAGCACCTCGCCCCACGCGATGAACGGCATGTAGTCACTGCCCGCCACGTAGATGTCCCCCTCCCAGATCTGGACCGAATGGTGGCTTGACGTGTTGTGCACGTCGAACCCGTAGGAATCGATCAGGTATCGGGCGTGGCCCAGTTCATGGATCAGCGACTGCTCGATGTAGAACGGGTTGTTTATCGACGTGCTCGTGTGATCGCCGTAGAACGTGCCTTCGAGCAGCGTCGCCGCAAAACCCCACATCAGGTCCACTTCTTTGTCATACCGGCTCGGGTTGTTCGACGGCAGGCCGCCGCTCAGCGGCAGCGCCCCGTCGGCCACCACCACGATCTTGTCGATGCGGACGCGCGTGAGCACGCCCTGCGGAGAGTTCGGCCAGATCGCGGTCTCGTACAGCTCATTCTGCTTGGCCATCTGCCGCTGGATCCAGTCCTGCCACGAGTTCGACCCGATGCCGAGGTACCTCTGGTACTGGTGAAAGTAATCGTAAACCGACTGCTCGACCCAGAATCCCGCCATGATCGCGTCGACGCGATCCTCAATCTCGTTGTTGACCTCGCTGGCCTCGGAAATGAGATTGTCCGGGTCCACCGTCAGCTTGACCGTGTGGGCGCCCGACTCCCACGTCCACGTCCGGGTGATGACGCGCTCTTCGCCGGCGGCCATACCGCTCATCGTGCCGGTTTCCACCGTGCTCCCGTCGATCTGCCACCGGTACGCGACCGACGGCAAAGAACTGCTGCCCCAGTTGATGACGTGCCCGTGGAACGTCACCACGTCACCGGGGTCCGGGTAGTTCTTGACGGCATCGTAGTCGTACCGGGGCGTCCGCTCGATGAGCGTCACATTCAGGTCCGTGGTCTCGCGCAGCGCGTCCATGCGCACGCCGTCATCTTCCTGGCCCGCCCGACCGGCGGGGGTCTGAAACTGGGCGTGCTCCGTCGCCGGTGGCAGCGTCAGCACCGGTCCGCCGGCGTCCGCACCGGTCCGCGAAGCCGCTGCAACCGCCGCCAGCACACCGGTCACCACCACACTCAACCTCCATGAACTTCTCATCAGCAGTCTCCAGTTCCCCGACAAGGGATATACGCAGGTCGGGGCGCCACACGTTCGCGCACCGCTGTTCAGGAACCGGTGAACGCCCTCTGGAATCCGGCAAAATCCCCCAGGTCCACGTCGCCGTCACTATCGAAATCGAGCATTCCGCAATCGGCTCCCGAGCCCGTCCCCGGTCCCAGGCAGCAGGCGGCGAAGCTCACGAAATCGTCCGCGTCGATGTCGCCGTCATGGTCGGCGTCGCCGGGGGCATCGCAGGCGTCGCCCCACTCGTCGCCGTCCGAATTCTCCTGCCCGGGGTTGTAGACCGTCGGGCAGTTGTCGGAGCCGTCAATGACAGTGTCGTCGTCGCTGTCAGGATCGTTCGGGTCGAGGCCCATCTGCTCCTCGTCCCAGTATGACAACCCGTCGTTGTCGCGGTCGGTAAGGACCCGCATTGTGGGATCACCGTAGATGTTGAACCGCATGGCGTCGAAGTAGTATGCATCCCACCCGTACCAGTTGTTGTTCTCCATCGTCTCCCGGGTCTCCCCGAGGATGTCGCCGAACGGCTTGTTCTCGTTAATCAGCTTGGGAAGGAAAATTCGGTAACCCCAGTCGCCCCAGCCGTAAGAGATTCGCGTGGCCCCCACGGACGCGATCCCGCCCTCCTTGAGAAGCTGATAGCAGAGGTTATTGGAGGTCTCGGGGGTGGCGTTGCTGCAGGCCTTCTGAAAGACGAAGGACGGCTTGCCGTTGTCCAGCTGCCACGTGTCGTACGAAGTGATGATGTCCGAAGCCGACGTCGAAGACCCGTGAGTGTTGTAGTAGACGATGCCGTAGCCGTTCTGCCACTCAGAAATCACGTACGGCGCAATCGACTTGTTCTCCTGCGTGTACGCGAGAAACTCGTTGATCTGGACATACGGTTGGGGCCCGTCGCCGGTGTAGGTCAGACGGACGTACTGCTTGCCCCCGACCGTGTTGACCGAACCGGGGGCTTCGTACACCAGCTGCCGATAACCGCCTGCCGGCACGGCGTTGGCGGCCGCGTCCCACTCGGTGGCGACGGTGAACGCGTCACTGAAGCCGGGGTCACTGGCCATCTCGATGGTGAACTGCTGCGGGAGATTCGCAGCTGAATCGCTGCGGACGACGATCCTGTAGGGTGCGTAAGCCGCCCCCCAGTCCCCGGAGTTGGCGGTCTTGAACTGCAGGAACTCGTTCGGGAACAGAGTCCCCGTGCTCCAGTAGGTCGCATCGGAGCCGTCCGTCATCTGAGTGATCGTGTAGCTCGAGATGTCGCTGCTCGCGACGTTGAACCCCGCTTTGAAGTAATGAACGCTGTCGTACCGCGTGAAGCACGTGTATCCCAGCGGCGAGGGGATCAGCTCCGGCGGCGGAGTCACGTTGTACGGCGGATACGTGTAATTGTGCTCGTAGATCCGGAAGTAGTAGAAGCCCTCCGGAACGAGCATGGTGTCTTTGATGTACTCGGCCATGGTGACGGGGCTGATGTTGCCCTCTCGACCGTACGCGTCGCTGGAATCAATCGGATTGGGCATGAAGCACTTGCGCTTCCAGGACTCGTCGGCGAAATCAGATTCGTAGACCATCATCTTCTGCAGAATCGAGTCCAGCCCGGTCAGGTCGGTCGAGTAGTTGGGGATGCGCGTGACGTACGCCTCCGGACCCGCGAAATCGACGCCCCCCGGACCACGATCCCCGTTCCATTCGCCGAAAATACCGTCGCCATCCTTGTCCCACAGGCCCGTCAGGTCGGTGTAGAAGCTGTCGGTCGGGGCGTAGTACGGGTTGATCCCGTAGTCGGGATAGCAGAACTTCATCGGCACGTCCCCGACACTGTCGGAACCGCTGAAGACGTCGTCCGGGTCGGGGTTGCCGATGAACAGAACGTACTCGATGCCGTATTCGAGGTACTTGTCCTTCAAGAACGCCTTGATCCGGTCGGCCCGCTCGTCCGTCGTCTCGAATAGCTCGGGACGCAAGGCCATCGTGTACTCCGCTTCGATGTCCTCCACCGTCTTGACGAGAATCGAGAACCCCTGCGCGGTTTTGTGGGCGACGTAGTCGCCGAGCTTCGTTGAATTCCCGACAATGTAGTTCGTCGTCACGATGACGTAGTCGTACGTCACGTCGCGCAGACCGTCCCGCGTCGCCGGCCCGGTCGCTTCGTACTCCGGCGCCAAAGCGTCGTAGTTGATGAAGGTGGCCCGCGGCGCCCGCCCATCCGCCCGGTCGGCAGCAACGGTGCGCACGTCCGGACGAAAGCGGTAAGACAGACGGATCGTGGCGGAGGTGACCACCCGTATCGTCCCGGACACCGGATTGTACTGAACGGGGCAGAACAGAACGCGGGCAAACTTCCAGTTTCGCTGCTGAGCGTACGGGAGCAGAACGACCTCCCGGCCGGGAAACTCGGCGTCAGCCGCGTAAACACGCTCATTGCGACCGTCGACGATCCGCTTGCCCGGACCCCACGCAACGCGGCGGCGAGCCACGCCGTCTTCGACCACGGTAACCACACCGGGCGGGGCGGGTTCCACACGGTAAGTGCCGGGCAGGGTTCGCTCCGTGGTGCGCACGACCTCCAGGCTCAGTGACGACCAGTCCACGCCAGGATGCACGAGGATGTTCACGCCCTTCTGGGGAAGGGCGGGATCACCGGGAGACCGGCTTGAGAAGAACCCCTCCATGCCGACACGGTGCCCGCCGCCGGGCAATTCCGTGATCACAGGCGCCGGGGCGGTCAGCACGACCGCCTCCCCGCGCCGTCCGTTTTCGGGCATGTCCCCGTGAACCACGCAGGCAAGCACGAAAACGACAAGGCTGACAGCGCCGACTGCAGCAGAAGTCCGGTCCATCCGCTCATTCTCCGAGTTGGTGTCCGTCGACTCGTCCGTGGCTGATCGTTGTGTTGACTGCGAGACTGCCATGCCGGCCGGCAGGGATCCCCAGCGCTCGCAACCACGGTGCGGACTTGCCTGCCGTCGACCCCTCCACGACTCGCCCGCACTCATCGGAAGCACCTACTATAATAAGGATACCCACTTACATCGGAAAGGCCAAATCCGTCCGATCGCACACGCTCGTGAGGCGCCGCGAGGCCCCGCTCCAGTGACAATGTCCATATGAACGCACCACTTGAAGATCGCCGACGGAGCTGCCTCCGCAACCATCGCGGCACGAACGCCCGTTGCCGCGCGGTACGGTGTTGGACCCGCTCATCCCTGGCTGTGATTGAAACGCCTGGAGGCAGAATGGGGCAGGCACGCCAGATGGGCAAGAATGTCCTTGAGTATACTGTGGGATACAGCCAAGCGTTACAATACACGAGGGTATCGCTGGGAGTATCGGAAGGAAGCAAACCATGGGCTACAGGGAGCTCTTGTCAGGCACCGTCGGGCGTTTGGCAGCCTGCGGGTTGGCCGTGACGGCCTTGGTGCCCGGCGGGTTGGCTGACACCATCCCCACCGACGGGATGGTGATCACGTCCGACACGACGTTTGCGCCCGGCACGTATTACCTGCCCAGCGGCATCACGATCGGCTCGTCGGGGATCACGGTTCAAGGCAACAACACGACGCTCGTCGGCGCCGACAGCGGGAACGGTCTGTACGCCAGCGGCCGGGGCAATGTGACGGTGCAGAACCTCACGATCGAAAGCTACTTCCACGGGATGCACTTCTACGACTGCGATGACCTGAACGTCAACCACTGCAACGTCTGGGACACGCCGGAGCTGCCCGAAGGCACGATCTTTCTCGATATCTTCGACGGGCCCAGCGGCGTCTACGCCCACGCCATGTGGTTTCGCCGATGCGACCGTGCGACGATCGCCGACAACGACGTCAGCGGTCAGCAGAACGGCATCAGCCTGTTCGATTGCGACGACGCGCTGGTAGAGAACAACTACGCGTCGTACAACAGCGGGTGGGGCATCTACTTCTACGACACGGATAACTCAACCGTCCAGAACAACACCGCCGACTACTGCACGCGAGACTACTATGGCTGGAGCGGCGCGGACGCGGCGTCATTCCTGATCGTCTATCAGTCCGACAACAACAACGTGCTGAACAACAGCTTCGTCGGCGGGGGGGACGGCGTGTTTCTGGCCGGGGCGACGCACAGCCTTCAGAAGCGGCCGTGCAACTTCAACTACTTCGCCGGCAACGACTGCTCGGACAGCCCGAACAACGGGTTCGAGGGCACGTTCAGCCGGGGCAACGTGTTCGAGAACAACATATCCGACCGCTGCAACTATGGATACTGGCTGGGATACTCGTATGAGAACGAAGTCCGGAACAATCAGGCCAACAGCTGTTCGACGGCGGGCGTCGCCATCGAGCACGGGCGAAACAACATCATCGAGGGCAACACGCTCTCGGGCAACGGGCGCGGGATCTATCTGTGGACGGACGACGACGCAAGCCTGGTAGCCGTCTATCCGGAGGCGAAGGATTCGTACGGTTACACGATTCACGATAACACGATCACGAACAATGCGTACGGCCTGCTGTGTGAAGCGCACGATGCGAACCGGTTCAGCTACGACTACACCGTCACCGACAACGGGTTCTCGGGCAATGATTACGCCATCCGATTCCTGCGGAGCGAGTCCAGCGATATCAGCGGCAACATCGTGCAGAACAGCACCGTCCGGGGGCTTCACCTGGATTCCAGCCCCAACAACCTCATTTACAACAACCGATTCGAGAACACCGACAACGCCTGGGACAACGACATCAACACGTGGAACATCGCCAAGACGCCGGGCATCAACGTCGTGGGCGGCCCCTACCTCGGCGGGAACTACTGGTCCGACTACACCGGTGTCGATACCGACGGGGACGGCATCGGCAACACGGAACTGCCCTACACGGCGGGCGGCAACATCGGCAGCGGGGGTGACGACCTTCCGCTGACCATCGGTGTCGACACCGATGGAGACGGGTTGGCGGATGAATGGGAGATGCTCTACTTCGGTAATCTCGCTCAGGGCGCCAACGACGACCCGGACACCGACAGCCTGACCAACATGGGCGAATACGTGAATCACAGCGACCCCACCGATCCCGACACCGACGATGACGGACTGACCGACGGCGCTGAGGTCAACGTGCACGGCACCGAGCCCGACAACCCGGACACCGACGGTGACGGCCTGCCCGACGGGCAGGAGATCGCCATGGGCACCGACCCGCTGGACCCGGATCACGATGACGACGGCATGCCCGACGGGTGGGAGGTGGACTACGGCCTGGATCCGCTGATCAACGACGCCGGTGGCGATCCCGACGGCGATGGACTGACGAATGTCGAGGAGTTCACCAACGGCACCAGCCCCATCAACGAGGATACGGACTCGGACGGCGTCAGCGACGGGGACGAAGTGGCCGCCAGATCGAACCCGACCGATCCGTACAGCTTTCCGCTGAGCTGGCTCAACCTGACCTCCGACCCCTGCCACTTCCCGTATGTCGACGTAGTGACACCGCCGTCGCCGGACTATTGGCCGCGGGCCAACCTGAGCGTCGCCGCCGCCAACGGCAAGATCTACTCCGCCGGTGGATACGGTTCGGCGGACTATACGGACTCGGACGGCTCCACGTACTACGCCAACCGCCAATCGGGTTTCAGCATCTACGACATCGCGACCGGCACGTGGTCGTCCGCCCGGTGGGACGGCACGGGGCCGACGGGGTACAACAACGGCAACGGAACGGCCGGGCCGGTCGAATCCCAGGGCACCTACACGGGCAACAACCAGTGCTTCACCTATGATCGCGATTCAGACGGTACGGATGAGCTGTTCGTGCTGGCCGGCTACCCGATCTGGGACGGCGTTTTCGCCATCTATGATCCGGACACCGATAGTTGGTCAAACTCGGCGACGCGGTCGTTCGGTGGGTACATGGCCGCTTATCACGCAACGGCGCTAGAGTGGAGCGGCACGGCCTATGTGTATGGCGGACACTTCAACGGGCCCGACGGGAACGGGTTCTTCACGTATGACATCGCGGGCGACTCGTGGGCCCAGCTGTCCGACGGCCCGATGCGTCTGAAGCAGCATTGTGGCGAGATCGTGGGCGACACGATGTACCTGATCAGCGGCCAACAGAACGCCGTGGACTACGGCACCGCCGTGCTCACGTACGGCCTGGTCAGCGGCGCGTGGGATACGAGCTCCGCCGCCCCGACCCCGGTGGGGGTGAATCGAGCGGCCTCGATCGTGCATAACGGCAGGATCTACGTGACCGGCGGCATAGACGCCTCGGGGCAGAGCACCGAGACGATCCAGGTGTACGACCCCGGCGCCAACACCTGGAGCACGACGTTCCCGCTGCCCGAAGCGAGAAGCCGCCATGGAGCCGCCGTCGTGGGTGACATCCTGTATGTTGTGGGCGGGTACGGTCCCAAGCCCGGCGGCGGCGAGGAGAACAAGAGCGAGCTGTGGTCGGTCGACCTGACCACCGTCGATCGACCCCGGGCCCGCGTCGATACGCCGGCGAGCCCGCAATCCAACATGGTCCAGATCGAGTATCGGCTGTACGACGTTAACGGCAGTATGTGCTCGATCAGCGTCGAGTACTCGGACAACGGCGGAGGATCGTGGTGCCCGGCAACCATGGGGCCGGGCGGTGACGGCACCGAATCACTGACGTCGGCGGTTACGGGCCGGTCCCACACGTTCGTCTGGGATTCGGTCGCCGACATCGGGTACGGCCCGCCGTCGGATGTCCGCGTACGGATTACCCCGTTCGACTCCGCCGCCGGTTCCCACGAAGCCACCGGCGATTTCGAGATTGACAACCCGCACGGTGATTTCGACGGCGACGGCGATTTCGACCTGTTCGATTTCGCCGGGTTCCAGCGGTGTTTCAGCGGTTCCGGCGGCGGCGTGAGCCCCGGCTGCGACGTTGCCGACTTCGAACCCGACGGGGACGTCGACCTCGACGATTACCACCTCCTTGAGTCCGCGCTGAGCGGTCCGATGCCGTAGACCGTCAGACGGGCTTGCCTGTCCGTCCGCGCAAACGGATCGTCCATCGACTGCGTGGAGCTGCGCTGTCTCTTCCTCGATTGACATCCACCGGCAAACCCTTTCAACTCTGCGCGTTCCGTCGGGTCCGGTGGTGGAGTGCACGAGGCTATGACGTCGGCAGTGCTGCCATCTGTGCTGGCCTCCATCCCTGGCACGGGCCTTGTCTTCGGCCTGCTGCTCGGGGCCGCGATCGTCGCCGGATACCTTGCCCGCATGGTTCGCGTGCCTCGGGTGGTGGGATATCTGCTGGCCGGGGTGGCCATGAACTTCCTGCTGCGCTACGCGTTTGACGCCCCGAACGGCAGCGAAAACGCAAGCGCGCTGGCGGAAGCGGAGAAACCGCTCCAGGCCCTCAAGGACCTCGCGCTGGGGTTGATCCTGTTCTCCATCGGTTCGGTGTTCGAGGCCGCGCACCTGCGCTCCGTGGGGCGGCGGGTCCTGAGAATCTGCGTCAGCGAGTGCGGGTGGGTATTCGCGTTGGTCTTTGTGGGGACGCTGGCCGCTGCCGCCTGGACCGAGCGCGGAGAAGACTTCTCCGTGCTGGTCTGCCTCGCCCTGTTTCTGGGCCTCGCCGCCATCGCCACCGCTCCGGCGGCCACGTTGTTCGTGCTTCACGAATACGACGCTAAGGGGCCTATGACCGACACCATCCTGAGCCTGACCGCAGTCAACAACATCGCCTGCATCGTGCTGTTCCACGTCGCGTTTCAGGTCCTCGCGTCGGTGGGCCTGATCGACATCCGATATCAGGTAAGCGAGTACGTCTGGCTGGGGTTGCTGCTGACGACGGTCGGCAGCGCGTTGATCGGTGTGGTGTTGGGGTTCGCGGTCAGCGTGGCCCACGCTAAGCTGCCTTTGTCCGAGACGATTCTCATCTTCTTCGCCCTCTTCATCGTGCTGGGAGCAGGAGAGCGGTGGCTGCTGGGAGGGTTAGGCGTCTCCTACAACTTCCTGTTGACGGCGTTGTTTCTCGGCGCGGTGTTCAGCAACATCGCGATCGATTCGCAGAAGCTGTACTCCGCCATCGAGACAATGGGCACGCCGGTTTTCGTGGGCTTCTTTGCGCTGGCGGGGTACAGGATGCACCTTGAAGATATCCCGCAGCTCGGCGTGATCGGCGCGGTGTACATCGCCTGTCGAACGGTGGGAAAGGTGGCGGGCAGCATGTGGGGCCGGCGCTGGGCGGGCGAATTCGAGAGCTTACGTCCCTTCATCGGATTCGCCCTGCTCTGCCAGGCCGCCGTGGTGATCGGATTGGCCGATTTCATCTCCACCCACTGGGCCGCCAGCCAGGCGAGCGGCTCCGCCATCCATCCGCTGGCCAGGAAGTTCGAGATCATCGTGCTGGGCTCGGTGGTTCTTTTCGAGTTGGGCGGGCCGCTGCTCGTGAAATGGACGGTGCGGCGGTCCGGGGAGGTCAAGGCCATCACCCTGCTCCGCCGCCCGAAGGCGTCGGCGGTGGAGGGGGAGTCCATGGTGCGGTTAACGCTGGGCTCCCTGCTTCGCACCGTAGGGCTCGCGCGGCGACCGAAGACCCGGGACTCGACAGCCCTGCAGGTCAAGCACATCATGCGGACGAACGTCAAGTTCATCCGGGCCGAGGCGACCCTGGACGAAGTGTTGCATTTCGTCGAGCGGTCGCGCTATAACCACTTCGCCGTGGTCGATGATGACGACGAACTGCTCGGGGTCATCCACTTCTCCGACATCCGCGACATGATTTACGATCCGGCCATGCGGGACCTGGTGACCGCGGTTGACCTGGCCGACGCCGCGACACCGGCCGTTCCCACCGATCTGCCTTTGACCAAGCTGCTACAGGTCTTCACGGATGCGAACCTCGGGTCGCTACCTGTGATCGAGAAGGGCGGGTCCCGCCGAACGGTGGGTATCGTCGAGCAGCGCGATCTCCTGCGGACCCTGCACCTGGCCAGTAAGGAAACGTAGTCCGGCGGCCCGGGCGAACACCAGCGCGAAGCCGGGCGGGTTCCGGCGCATCAGCCGTTTCGATTGCTACCGAGCCGTTGCCCGACTGGCGTTGGCCGCCCGGTGTGCTACACTACGTCCGCGGTTCGACGGCTGGTTCCACCGCACCCACGGGGCTTGAACGCGAGGATCCGGGCGGACGATCCGGACCACGACCATGTGACTGGAGGTGAGGCCAATGACTTGTCCGACCATCGATTCGCAGAATCGCCCGGCGCCTCAGAGGCGCGCGGCGACAAGCCTTGTCGCGACGGCGTTCGTTGTGTGGGCCGGCTGCGTCGCCGACGCGCGGGCCCAAGAAGAGAAGCTACCCGCGGGCGAGGCGGTCCTTGAGAAGTTCATTGAGGTCACGGGCGGGCGGGGAGCCTACGAGAAGATCCGCAACCGCAAAGTCGAAGGCTCGCTGGAGTTCATGGGGGTGAAGGGCAAGAGAACCGCGTACGAGGCCGCACCCAACAAACGGTATGTCGTCATGGACATGGGAGAGTTCGGTCGCCAGCAGCAGGGTACGGACGGCGAAGTGGCGTGGGGCCTCAGCGACATGCAGGGCCCCATCGTCCCGGAGGGCGAGGAAAAGGACGTCAGCATCTGGTCCGCCACGTTCAACTTCCCATTGCATTGGAAGAAGCTGTACAAAAAGGTCGAGTGCGTCGGCACGGAAACGGTGCGGGACCAGCTTTGTTACAAGGTCGTCCTGACTCCTACGGTGGGAGATTCGCAGACTTCGTACTACGCGAAGGAAACGGGGCTGCTGCTGAGAACCGATACCGTCATCGAGGGCCCGATGGGTGCGATGTCGATCGAGCAGTACGAGGAAAACTACAAGGAAGTCGACGGCGTCCTGATCGCGCACAAGATCACCCAGAAGTTCCCGATGGGCACGCAGGTGATCACTGTCGACAGCATAGAGAACAACGTGGACATGCCCAAGGACCGGTTTGACCCACCGCCGGAGGTCAGGGCGCAGCTGAAGGAATCAAAGAAGAGCCCGAAACCGGCGGCCGACAAAACGCCCGCTGACGCCAAGAAAACCAAGAAGCAGGAACAGGACAGCGCCGACAAGAAGACCCCCGGCGAGAAGAAACCCCCGGATCAACGCGGAGGTGAGGACAAGAAGAAGTAGGTGGACGCCGTCCTCACGAGGTACGAGGCCACTCGTGAGATCCGTGTCGCCGCGCCCGGCTTCGCTGCTGCCAAACTGGCAGGGCGGCGCCTTGCCCAGCCCTCATTTTGACAGTACGGCCACCGCCGGACCGGGACGGCCCGACTCGGCACACCCGCAGGCGGAAAACGCAACCTTCATTATAAGAAGCAGTTACGACAATCCCCGTCACGTGGTCGGACGGCTCGACGGTTTGGCATCGCGGTTGCAATCGGTTGCATCACGGAAGCGACGGTGCCAGTGGCCCCGGCGTGCGTCAGCGCATGCCGGATACGGCGGGGAGTCTGGCCGGGCATCGACGTCACGCCGCCGGCGCTGAGGGCATGCACGCGCACGGTGCGGATCGTCGGGAGGCGGCGGCGCGAGTAGATGGATGACGGGTCCGGCGGGCGGCCGAACGCGCCGTCACGCGAGAAAGGAGTGCTGGCGGCTATGGCAAAGCAGAAGCTCAGGCCTTTGGGCGAGAAGGTCATCGTCAAGCGACTGGAGGCGGAGGAGACCACCACGGGAGGGATTGTCCTGCCGGACACGGCCAAGGAGAAGCCCAAGCGGGGCATCGTACAGTCGGTGGGCAGCGGGCGCCTGCTCGACACCGGCGACCGAAGCCAGATGCAGGTGAAGAAGAACGACGAGGTGCTCTTCAGCAGTTATGCCGGCACGGAGATCAAGATCGGCGGCGAAGAATTCCTCATCATGGACGAATCGGACGTCCTGGCCATTATTACGTAGTGCGATTCTGAGATTGTGAGGCAGGCTTGCCGGCCTGTCACCCGACCGGGTGGAAAGTCGGTCCCACACCGCTTTTACGGAGAGGTATCGAAACATGGCAGCAAAGGCAATTGCATATGATACGGAAGCCCGTGAGGCCATCCGTCGCGGCGTCGAGAAGCTGGCACGGGCGGTCAAGATCACACTCGGGCCCAAGGGGCGGAACGTGGTGCTGGAGAAGTCGTTCGGCGCGCCGACCGTCACCAAGGACGGCGTCACGGTGGCCAAGGAAATCGAGCTGGAAGACGCCTACGAGAACATGGGCGCCCAGATGGTACGCGAGGTGGCCAGCAAGACGAGCAACGTAGCCGGCGACGGGACCACGACGGCCACCATCTACGCCGAAGCCATCTACGCCGAAGGGCTCAGAAACGTAGCCGCCGGCGCCGACAGCATGGAACTCAAGCGAGGTATTGACGCTGCGGTGGGAGCCGTGGTCGATGAGTTGGCCAGGATATCGACGCCCATTCCGCCGCCTCCCAAGGGTGACAAGCAGATCGCCCAGGTGGGGACGGCGGCGGCTAACCAGGAGGAGGAAATCGGAAAGCAGATCGCCCACGCCATGAGCAAGGTAGGCAAGGACGGCGTCATCACCGTCGAGGAGGGACGGTCGCTCGATATTGAAGTGGAGTTGGTCGAAGGGATGCAGATCGACAAGGGATTCATCTCGCCCCACTTCATGAACAACTACGAAGAGCTGACCTGCGACCTCGACAAACCCTACGTACTGATCCACGAGAAGAAGGTCTCCGCGATCAAGGACCTGATCCCGATCCTCGAAAAAGTGTCGCAGGCGGGCAAGCCGCTGCTGATCATCGCCGAGGACATTGAGGGCGAAGCCCTGGCCACACTGGTGGTCAACAAGCTCCGCGGAACGCTGAACGTCTGTGCCGTCAAGGCGCCGGGCTTTGGCGATCGCCGAAAGGCCATGCTGCAGGACATGGCCGTCCTCGTCGGCGGGGAAGCCATCTTCGAGGATGTGGGCATGAAGCTGGAAAACGTG
The DNA here is from genome assembly GCA_020353195.1 of Phycisphaerales bacterium. Lineage (GTDB taxonomy): Bacteria > Planctomycetota > Phycisphaerae > UBA1845 > UBA1845 > JAFGJQ01. The sequence goes on from CP070691.1 coordinate 3,585,216, forward strand.
CAGCTCTCGCAGTTGGGCCGGGCAAAGCGCGTCAAGGTCGACAAGGACACCTGCACGATCATCGAGGGCGCCGGCGACAGCAACCAGATCAAGGGGCGGATCGAGCAGATCAAGAACGAGATCGACGCCACGACCAGCGACTACGATCGCGAGAAACTCGAAGAGCGCCTGGCCAAGCTGTCGGGCGGGGTGGCCCAGATCAACGTCGGGGCAGCCACCGAAGTGGAGATGAAGGAGCGGAAAGCCCGGGTCGAGGATGCGCTGCACGCCTGCCGGGCCGCCGTCGAGGAAGGCATCCTGCCGGGCGGCGGGGTGGCTCCGATTCGGGCGTCGAAGGTCCTCGACAACCTGACCAAGAAACTCAGAGGCGATCAGAAGACCGGCGCGGACATCGTCCGCCGGGCCCTGGCCTCGCCGGTCCGCCAGATCGCCGAGAACGCGGGTCAGGAAGGCTCGATCGTCTGGCAGAAAGTGTCGGAGTCGAAGGACGTGAACTTCGGCTACAACGCCCTGACCGACCAGTTCGGCGACATGATCGAGATGGGGGTCCTCGTCCCCACCAAGGTCGAGCGGATCGCGCTGCAGAACGCGGCCTCGGTCGCCGGCCTGTTACTGACCACTGAAGCCGCCGTCAGCGAGATCAAGGAAAAGAAAGAGAAGACTCCTGGCGGCATGCCCGGCGGCGGCATGGGTGGCATGGGCGGAATGGGCGGAATGGGCGGAATGATGTAGAGCCGAACCGTCCGCCGAAAGCGGATAAGGGACCGGCCAAGAACAGCACCGAACCGCGACCGTAAGGGAGCGGCCAAAAACAGAACCGAGCCGCAACCGTAAGGGAGCGGCTCAGGTAAAAACCTGACGAGACACTCGCAGGCCGGCCTTGGTCCGCCGCGAGTCATCAGCGCTCTCGGGAGCAGCATCGTCGAACGAAACGACGACGCTGCTCCCGCTCATATGCAAGGGACGTGTCACGCGGTTGCACGGCTACTGACTGCCGTGCGGCAAACCGCCGGCATCTGATTTGCCTGGCAATCGCTTGGCCCGGCGGAAAGGCAAGCCGTCAGGCCCGGCACGCGAAAGCAGCGCGTTCTGCCAGCGTAACACCGTGCTCCTCCCACGATCGGGATACATACACGCCGGTTGGAGCGCAGCCGCGATCACATTATAATCCCGCCAATGACCGTCGCGGGACGTTCGCCCGGGTGCAAGACGAAGGTGGGATCCGCCAGTCATCCGGTCGAAGAAAGGTTGAAGACCTCAGCCCATAGCGACATCAACGCCCGGAAAGCGTATGAAGCCACATGATCACCGACGAGCCGTTACTGTTTGAGATCACTTCGCCCGGCCAGACGGCGGCGTCGCTGCCGAAGTCCGACGTGCCGGCCGTCGACCGCGAGAAGGCGATTCCGAAGGCACTGCTGGCCGACGAACCGCCGCCGTTGCCCGAGATCGGCGAAACGGACCTCGTTCGACATTACACCGCGCTGGCCCATCGCCTCTTCAGCATCGACCAGCAGTTCTACCCGCTGGGCAGCTGCACGATGAAATACAACCCGCGCGTCAACGAGCGGGCAGCAGCACTGTCAGGCTGCAGCGACTTGCATCCGTACCAGCGCGATGAGGACGCGCAGGGCCTCCTGGAGATGCTGTACCGCCTCAGCACCGACCTGGCGGAGATCGCCGGCCTGGCCGAAGTCACGCTGCAGCCGGCTGCCGGTGCCCACGGGGAGATGACCGGTCTGCTGATCATCAACGCGTATCACCGCGACCACGGCCACCGCCGTGCGAAAGTGCTGACGCCCGACACTGCACACGGCACGAACCCGGCCACGTGCGTCATGTGCGGCAACACGTTGGTGACCGTGAGATCCCTGCCGGACGGGCGGGTCGATCTGGACGACCTGCGAAGTAAGGTCGACGGCGACACGTCGGCGCTGATGATCACCGATCCCAACACGTGTGGCAAGTTCGACGATCAGATCGGCGTCATCGCGGACATCCTGCACGCAGCCGGGGCTCAGATGTACCTCGACGGCGCGAACATGAATGCGGTTCTCGGGGTCACCCGGCCCGGTGATTTCGGCATCGACGTGATGCACTACAACCCCCACAAGACGTTCGGCACGCCGCACGGGTGTGGGGGCCCCGGTTCGGGGCCGGTGGCCGTAGCCGAGCATCTGCGCCCGTTCCTGCCTACGCCAGTTGTGATGCGCCGGGACGACGGCACGTACGGATGGAACCACGATCGACCCAAGTCGATCGGCAAGGTACGTTCGTTCTACGGGCAGATTGGCGTGCTCGTGCGTGCCTACGCCTACATCCGTTCGCTCGGGCACGACGGGTTGAGGAACGTAGCCGAGAAGTCGGTGTTGGCCGCCAACTACGTCGCCGCCCGGATCAAGGATCGGTATCCGATGCCCTATCCAGGGCCCTACGCCCACGAGTTCATCACCGTGCCCGAGTTCGACCGCCTGGGCATCCGCGAAGTCGATTTTGCCAAGCGCCTGCTCGACTACAACATTCATCCGCCCACCATGAGCTGGCCGATCCATCACTGCCTCATGATCGAACCCACCGAGACCGAATCGAAGCGTACGCTTGACGCGTTCTGCGATGCGCTGCTGGCGATAGCCGACGAGGCCCAAACCGATCCGGAAACCGTCCGCAGCGCGCCGCATACCATGCCCGTGGGCCGGCTTGACGAAGTGGCGGCGAATCGCAAACCGGTAGTGACGTGGCACAGCGAATAGAAAAAACCGAGCCGCGACCGTAAGGGAGCGGCCCACGCAAAAAAAGCGGCGCATTGAAACGAGCCGCGACCGTAAGGGAGCGGCCCACAGGAGTACAGAACCGCGACCGTAAGGGAGCGGCCCAGAGGAGTGCAGAACCGCGACCGGAAGGGGGCGGTTGACTTCGGGAAAGCAGGGCTTCGACTCGACCGTTGAATCATCTCCGATGGACATCCGCGTCATTCATGACGGTGCCCACGACGGGCCGACGAACATGGCCCGGGACGAGGCGCTGCTGGAACGCGTCGGTGCCGGTGCGGCCCCGCCGACCCTGCGGTTGTACCAATGGGACTCGCCGACCATCTCGCTCGGCTACTTTCAGGAATATGCCGATTACGAGATGCTCGATCCGCCCGCGGGCAACCTGCCCGTCGTGCGCCGCCAGACCGGCGGCGGGGCCATCCTGCACGACCGCGAGTTGACCTATTGCCTTGTCTTGCCCGCCCGGCACGACATGATCCGGCACGGGGCGACGCGACTTTATGAGATCGCCCATGACGCGCTGATTGCGTGTTTGAGCGACGCCGGCGTGCACGCACGCCGCAGCGGCCAGACCGACGGGTCCACCCCGACCCGCGGACCGTTCTTCTGCTTCGCCCGACGGCATTGCCTCGACGTGTTGGCCGGTGACGACAAACTGGCTGGCAGCGCCCAGCGCAGGACCCGGCGGGCTGTCCTTCAACACGGCTCCATCATGTTCGAGCGCCGGTTCGAGCAGCAGCCCACCGCCGCGATCCGCCGGATGCTGCCGATGTCAGTGGACGACTTCGCCCGACACTGGGTGATCGCCCTCGGTGACGTCACCGGCATGCGCTTCGAGATCGGCGCCTGGGCCGGCGCCGAGCTTGCATTGGCCGCCGAACTGACCGCCAAATACACCGGCGACGAATGGACCCGCAAGCGGTGACGCGGGCCGCAGCGGAACTGCTGCGGTCCCGGCGACCTCGCCGGCCGAGCACGGGTCCGGCGCAATAAAAGCGCCCATGCACCCGTGAGTCGTCGTGGGTGCATGGGCAGCCTGAGTACGAGAGTTCGTTCCCAACGCCGCAAGGAGGCGTCGCCTCTCACCGGCTACGGTTCAGGCAACTTCGTCAGAGTAACGTCGACGCCCTCGGTGGTCTGGCCCGTGGTGACCGCGATCCCGGTCAGTTCCGCCTCTTCGAAGCCGGCGGCCCAGAACTCGAGTCGATATTCCCCGGCCTCCAGCCCACTCACCGTGTATGCCCCATTGGCATTGGACGCAGTCGTCGTCACTTCGATATCGGCGTCGTCATAGGCCGTCACCGACACGCCGTGCACGGGGTCCAGCCCGTTGGTGCCAACTTCGGTCACCACGCCCGAGATGCTGCCCGCTCCGTCCATCTCGGTCAAGCGCAACCCCAGCCACGGCGTGAATGTGAACTCGCGGATTTCACCCGGGCCGTTGATCTCGCCGCCGGGCACCGGCTTGAACGTCCGGCTCATGTCCACGTCGAGCAGAAGCGTCTTCTCATGGCCTGGCCAGACGTCGAACCATAGGTGCAGATCAATGTCGGAGTTTTCGCCGCTGGGGACGCGAAGCGGGAATACGCGACCGTCGGTATCGCCATCCTCCTCCGGGATCAGCGTAATCCAACCTTCCGTAACGGTCACCCTCATCTGGTTGTACTCGCCAGCGGGAATCTGGACGTCGGCAAGCAGATCGGTCCGGCCGTCCCGAAGTTTGACCAGGTCGAAGGACATCTCGCCCTCATAAACCGTGATCCACGGCGTATCCTGAGAATCACCATCGCCGTCGAACACCTGGCCGTCGTCGCCACCGTTGGTGTCGGCGTCGTCCAAGCCGTTCGTGTCAACGTCGTACAAGCCGTTCGTGTCAGCGTCGTCCAAGCCGTTCGTGTCAACGTCGTGCAAGCCGTTCGTATCGGCGTCGTCGCCGCCGCCCTCTTCCAGGATGTTCATGTCGACATCGCCGGCGTAGCTCGTGATCATATGCACTTCCACGCGGGTAATCGTAACCAGGGCTTCCGCGATGAACTCGAACGGGTACGGCTTGTCGGTGATGAGCACCTTGAGCTGACCGGTCGCCTCATCGTCGGTGTCGACGTCGTCCGTCGTGTCGTCGTCGGTGCCGTCGGTGGCGCCGCCTGTCGTATCGCGATCCTCTACCCCGGGCCACCAATCCGGCAGATTCATGTCGCAGCCCACCACAAAGCAGCCCACGACAAAAGCGCACAGGGTCGCGCAGACCCAGACCATGATGTTCCGATCGATTCTGGTTTTCATGTGCGGTGATCCTTTGCTACTGAGTCCGGGAACGTTCCAGTTTCTCCGCTTACCACAGATCAGCTACGTCTCGAATCCATCACCAACGCGGCCAATACGAAGTCCCCTGGATCCCCGCTAGCATCGCAAAGGAACGCTGAACTGCCCTGCACGAAGTTAGTATCGACCGGTGGTACGTGTGCATCCAGCCGTAGTTGACAGAACCGCAGTCCGGTCAGTGAGCGCAGGGTCGCGGGCCCTCTGCCGGGCTCTGCGGACGCTGCCAGAATGACAGTGTGCCAGGAGGGCGATCCGTTTGTAATTGCCGCATCCATAATAAGTTACGCACGCCATCTCTTGGTGCACGCCGTGCTCGGTACGAAGGATGGGCGCTGATTACGCGACGCCTGAAGGACCGATAAGCCAATGCGCGGCGGCCAATTCACGATCAAGGCAGCGGAGGCTGCGCGCACACCGCGGCGGCCAGACCGACGGGTCCGGCCCGGCCCGCGGGCCGTTCTTCCGCTTCGCCCGACGCTGGGTGATCGCCCTTGGCGGCGTCTCCGGCTTGCGATGCGAGATCGGCGCCTGGACCGGCGCCGAGCTTGGATTGGCCGCTGAACTGACCGCCAAGTACACCGGCGACGAATGGACCCGCAAGCGGTGACGCGGACCGCAGCGGAACTGCCGCGGCTCCGGCGACCTCGCCGGCCAGGCACGGGGCCGGCGCAATAAAAGCGCCCATGCACCCGCAAATCGTCGCGAGTGCATGGGCAGCCTGAGTAAGATAGTTCATTCCGAACGCCGCAAAGAGGCGTCGCCTCTGATCGGTTACGGTTCGGGCAACTTCGTCAGGGTAACGTCGACGCCCTCGGTGGCCTGACCCGCGGTGACCGCGATCCCGGTCAGTTCCGCCTCTTCGTAGTCGGCGGCCCAGAACTCGAGTCGATATTCCCCGGCCGCCAGGCCACTCACGGTGTATGCCCCGTCGTCATTCGACGCAGTCGTCGTGACTTCGATCTCGTCTTGGCCATAGCCCACCGCTGAATAGGCCGTCACCGACACGCCGGGCAGGGGGCTCAACAGCCCGTTGGTGCCAATCTCGGTCACCACGCCCGAGATGCTTCCCGCCTTGCTCACGTCGGTCAACCGCATACCCAGCGACGGCTTGAACAGGAACTCCCGGATTTCACCGGGGCCTTTGATTTCGCCGCCGGGCACCGGCTTGAACGCCCGACTCAAATCCACGTCGAGCAGAAGCGTCGTCTCCTCGCCCGTCAGGACGTCGAACGCGAGATGCAGTTTGATGCCGGACTGCGCGCCGCTGGGGACACGCAGCGGGAAGACGCGACCGTTCGTGTCGACGTCGTCCACTTCATGCGTGTCACTGTCGCCCATCCAGTTACCGCCGCCATAGGCCAGTCCGTTCGTGCTGGAATTGTCCACGCCGTTCGTGTCGATAGCGTCCGGAACCAGCGTGATCTGACCTTCCGTAACGATCAACCTCATCTGGTTGTACCTGCCGGGTTCAATATCAGCCTCGGCAAGCAGATCGGTCTCGCCATCCCGAAGTTGGACCAGGTCAAAGGACTCACTGCCCTCAAAAACCGTGATCCACGGAGTGTCCTCAGACTCACCATTGCTGTTAGCTAAGTGGCCGCCGTCCGTGTCGTTGTCGTACAAACCGTTGGTGTTGGCGCCTTCACCCTCGCCGTCGCCGTCGCCCACCCTGAGGCTGTTCGTGCCGACATCACCGGCGTAGTTCGTGATCATATGCACTTCCACGCGGGTAATCGTGACCAGAGCTTCGGCAATGAACTCGAACGGGTACGGCTTGTCGGTGATGAGCACCTTGAGCTGACCGGTCACTTGATCGTCTGCGTCGGCGTCGCCATCGTCAGTGTCGCCATCGTCAACGTCATCGACGTCGTCAGTACCGTCAGCGCCGTCAGTCGTGTCGTCGCGGGTGCCGTCGGTGGCGCCGGTCGTATCCCGTTCCTCTACCCCGGGCCACCAATCCGGCAGATTCATGTCGCAGCCCACGACGAAAACACACAGGGTCGCGCAGACCCAGACCACGATGTTTCGATCGATTCTGGTTTTCATATGGGGTGATCCTTTGCTACTGAGTCCGGGAACGTTCCAGTTTCACCGCTTACCACAGATCAGCTAAGTCTCCAATTCGTCACGAACCGGGTCAATACAAAGTTCCCTGGATCCCCGCTAAGTTCTCAGAGCAATGCTAAAGTGCGTTATACGACGCTTAGTATCAGCCCGCGGCACGTGTCCGTCCAGCCACAAACGGCGGATCTGGAGGCCGTCCTGCGGGCACAATCCCTCTCGGCCGCTGCCGGACCCTGCGGACGCTGCCATAATGACAGCCTCCCGGAATCATGGACCTCATGTAAATATATATTATATAAAGAGTTACGTGATTTTACCGTTGGTACGCGCCGTGCTCGATACGAAGGATGGGCGGTGATTACCCTACGCCCAGAGGAGCGATAATCCCATGCGCGGTGACCAACTCACGATCAAGGCGGCGGAGGCCGTCAATCGCGGGCAGCAGATGGCAACCGCAGCCAGGCATGCGTACTTCACCCCATTGCACCTGCTCAATGCGCTGCTGCAGGAGGAGAACGGGGGGGTCATCCGGCCACTGCTTGCCAAGGCCGGCGCCCGCGTCGATCGACTGCGCCAGATCACCGAAAGCGAACTGGCCCGCCTGCCCAGTGTGTCAGGCGGGCAACTGGCGGCTGATTCGAAGGTCAACCAGGTGTTCGAGGCGGCCCGCACACAGGCGGATCAGCTCAAAGACGAGTATGTCTCGACCGAGCACCTGCTGCTCGGTCTCTGTCACGTCGACTCGACGGCGAAGGAAGTGCTGACGGTATGTGGCGTCTCGACCGATCTCGTCCTGTCGGCGCTCAAGGAGGTTCGGGGCGGGCAACGCGTGACGTCCGAGAACCCGGAGGCGACGTACCAGGCGCTGGAGCGGTACGGCGTGGAGCTGGTCGAGATGGCCCGGCGGGGGAAGATCGACCCCGTCATCGGGCGCGATGAGGAGATCCGCCGCTGCATGCAGGTGCTGAGCCGACGCACGAAGAACAACCCCGTGCTGATCGGCGAGCCCGGCGTGGGCAAGACGGCCATCGTCGAGGGGCTGGCGTTGCGTATCCTCGAAGGCGACGTGCCGGCCGTCTTGAAGAACAAGAAGCTGGTGGCCCTGGACATGGGCGCGCTGATCGCCGGGGCGAAGTACCGGGGCGAGTTCGAGGACCGGCTCAAAGCCGTCATCCGCGAGGTGGTCGAAAGCGACGGGCAGGTCGTTCTGTTCATCGACGAGTTGCACACGGTCGTCGGCGCGGGCCGGGCCGAGGGGGCAGTCGACGCCGGCAACCTGCTCAAGCCCGCGCTGGCGCGGGGCGAGCTCCGATGCATCGGGGCCACGACGCTCGACGAATACCGCAAACACGAGGAAAAGGACGCAGCGCTCGAGCGGCGGTTCCAGCCCATCCACATTGGCGAGCCGTCGGTCGAGGACACCATCTCGATCCTGCGCGGGCTCAAGCCCCGCTACGATGCGCACCACGGCGTGCGGATTCAGGACTCGGCCCTGCTGGCGGCGGCGACGCTGTCGGCGCGGTACATCACTGACCGGTTCCTGCCGGACAAGGCCATCGACCTGATCGACGAGGCGGCGTCGCGCCTGCGGATCGAGAACGACTCGATGCCGTCGGAGCTCGACGAAATCCGCCGCCAGATCATGCAACTCGAAATCCAGCGTGAAGCCCTCAAGCGTGAGAAGGACGAGGGCTCCAGAGAGCAGCTCGAGCGCATCAACAAGCAGCTCGCGGACCTGGGCGAGACGAACACCGCCCTGACCGCGCGCTGGGAAAACGAGACGGGCATGATCGGCGCCATCAAGCAGGCCAAGCAGGACATCGAAGCGAAACAGAACGAGCTGGAGAACGCCCAGCGCGCCGGCGACCTCGAACGCGCCGCCCGCATCCGCTACGGCGAACTCCGCGAGTTGCAGGAGCGCGTCGCGAATCTCGAACAGCAACTGCGCGACATCCACAAGAGCGGCCAGGCCCTGGTCCACGAGGAGGTGTCAGCCGAGGAGGTGGCGGCCGTCGTGTCGCAGTGGACGGGGATTCCGGTGGCCCGCATGCTGGAGACCCAGCGCGAGAAGCTGATCCGCATGGAGGACGCCATCCGCCGCCGGGTGGTCGGGCAGGAGATCGCGGTCCGTGCGGTCAGCGATGCCGTCCGCCGGGCCCGGGCGGGTTTGGGTGATCCGAATCGGCCCATCGGCTCGTTCATCTTCCTGGGGCCTACCGGCGTCGGCAAGACGGAGCTGTGCAAAGCGCTGGCCGAGTTCCTGTTCGACACCGAGCAGGCCATCGTCCGCATCGACATGAGCGAGTTCATGGAGCAGCACGCGGTGGCCCGCCTCATCGGCGCCCCGCCGGGGTACGTCGGCTATGAGGAAGGCGGCGTGCTGACTGAAGCCGTCCACCGGCGACCCTATTCCGTCATCCTGTTCGACGAGATTGAGAAGGCCCACCGGGACGTGTTCAACGTGCTGTTGCAGGTGCTCGACGACGGCCGACTGACCGACGGTCACGGCCGGGTCGTCGATTTCAAGAACACCATCGTGGTCATGACCAGCAACATCGGCAGCGACGCGATCGGGGCGCTGACCAGCGACGGCGCGTCCGACGTCGAGATCGAAGCTCACGTAAGCGAGCTGCTCAAGAAGGCGTTCCGTCCTGAGTTCCTGAACCGGGTGGACGAGACAATCATTTTCCACCGGTTGGAGCGCGAGCATGTGCGCGACATCGCGAGAATCCAGACGCAACACCTGAGCCAGCGCCTGGCCGACCGCAACATCACGCTGGCGCTGACGGACGCGGTCATCGACAAACTGGCCGCCGACGGCTATGACCCGGTGTACGGCGCGCGCCCGCTCAAGCGCCTGATCCAGCAATACATCGAGAACCCGCTGGCCAAGCGGATCCTGTCCGGCGAATTCTCCGACGGGGACAACGTGACGGTCGACGTCAGCGGGGATTCGTTCAGGTTTCAGAAGATAGGATGAGGGTCAAGCAGGCCGACGGATCGAGCGTCGAATCGCCGGTGGCCTTGTCCGTGCGGACCGCTCCCGACGTAAAGCGCGCTGCAATAACGCGGGTCATCCCGGTCGGGATGACCCGCGTTCAAACGTTGCGCGATCGCAGCCCGGGCGGCAGGCTACGGCAGTGCTCCGTCCAGCGCCGGCGCCGTCCTCAGCAGCGACGGCAGGAGATCAGCGCCGAAGTCCGGGACCAGGCGAAGATGGGCGGCGCCTGAGGCCGGCCACTCCGAGCCGTGCGGGTTGGGAACGGCCATCCAGCACAGCGGGGCGATCCGTCGCGAGAAGAGCGCCAGCTGCTCGTCGAACGCCATCGGCCGAGCCGGCGCACCGGACTTCAGCAGGGTCTCCACGCCCTGGGTCACGCCGACGGGTCCGAAGTCGGCGATGATCTCACCGAGGCTGCTGGGCCGGGGATAGTGCACGATCTTGAGCTCGGCGCTGGGCGGGATGTTGGCCAGCGTACGGGCGGCTTCGATGGCTTCGGCCAGCCCGCCGAGCTCGTCGACGAGCCCGATGTCGAGGGCGTCGCGTCCGGTCCAGATGCGCCCTTCGGCGATCTTGCGGACCATATCCGCGGGGATCTTTCGGGTCTGGGCGACGCGCTCGATGAAGACGGCATAGAAGTCGTCCAGGAACTTCTGAACGAAGGCGCGGTCCTCCTTGGCCAGATCGCGGTCCGGCGCCCCGAGGAGGCTGCGGGCGCCGCGCTCGAACGGCGCCAGTTCGAAATCCATGCGGTTCAACTGGGACCGGGGAGAGCCCAGGATCGCAATCACACCGATCGAGCCGGTCAATGTGGTCGGCTGGGCGAAGATGCGCCGGCCGGGGCACGCAATGTAGTACCCGCCGGAGCCGGCGACGGACCCCATGCTGACGACAAGCGGTTTCTCTTCGTCCAGTTCGCGAAGCGCCTTCCAGATAGCGTCGGACGCATGGCCCGACCCGCCCGGAGAGTCGACCCGCATGACGACCGCCTTGATGGACTTGTTCTTGCGGAGGTCGTTGATGACCTCCACCATCGCGTCGCGGCAGATCGCCACGGACGAGAACGTGGCCCCGAGGCTCATATCCACGATCGGCCCGCGGGCGTGAAGGACGGCGATTTTGGGGCCGACCGCTTTACGGGCCTCCTCCGCCTTCTTCAACTCCTTGTTGATGAGCTCGACGATGTCCTGCAGGGAATTCACGTTGGCCAGACCTTCGTCCTTGTCGCGATGCCGCTTCATCTTTTCACGGCGCAGCAGGCGCTCGCGATACTCATGGTAGTAAGCGATGGTGTCGACCAGGCCTCGCTGCTGGGCTTGGGTGGCGTTGAACAGCGCGACGTCGATGGCGGTGGAGACGGCGTCCGGCGACAGACCGCGGCTTTCACCGATGACGGTCTTGTAGTCATCGAACCAGCTGTCGAGAACCGCGTCGAACTCCTCGATGAAGTACTTGTCGGGCTCGCGCCGGTTGACAAAGCCGGGGTACTTGTACTTTCCGGCGGTGATGACCTCGAATTCAAGCCCCCGCATCTGATAATGGCCCTTCATGAACGGGAACAGCCGGCCGAGCCCAGGGATCCCCACGAAGCCGGCGGGCGACGTGGCGATTTCATCGGCAGCACAGGCCAGCAGATAGGCACTGGGACCGCCCACCTGCAGGTAAGCCATCACCTTCTTGTCGTTCTTCTGTAGCCGCTCGACCGCGGCGCGGAGTTCCTGGACGTCGGGCAGGGACAGGCCCACGAACCCGACATCCATCAGAACGGCGCCGATCTCGTCGTCTTTCGACCACTCGTCCAGACGGTCCAGGATTTCCTGGAGCGTCTTCGTCCGGCTGGGGAGGGGGAGATTGATCATGCGGGCCGCAACGACGTGTTCGTCGATGCGCAGCTCGGCCAGTCGGGGGATCGGGCTGGGCTTGGCCTCCTTGGCCTGCTCTTCGGCTTTGGCCTTGTCGTCGGGCGTCACCTCGTCGGCCGCTACCGGCTGGAGCAGCATCCCGAGCACCGCCACGATTGATAATGTCCACGCCTTCATCGGTGGGTTCTCCTTATGCCAGGGTCCGGCGGTTTGTGAGGGGCCACGCCGTTTCGGACAGATGACCTACCCCGCCTTGTTCTTCGCATCCTCCGTCTCGATGTTCTTTTCGATGCGATGGATGATTCCAGTGTCGTCGACGTAAAGTTCTTCGAGGTGTTCGAACGTGCCGGGGGCAAAGCCCAGCCGCCACGAATCCTCGTGCCATTCGATTACGTAGATGCTGTCGTCGATGTCGCCAAGCTCGTCATCCTCTTCTTCCTCGTCCTGATCCTGCGTGTCGGCCTTTCCGCCGAAGCTCAGCAGGCTCTTGCCCCATTCGCTCCAGGCCTTCTTCGACGATTGTCGGACGCGGAGCAGGGCGGGGTTGCCGGCGAAATCGACGTATCCGTCGAGTTCGGCCACCTCGGCGGGCCAGCGTCCCAAGTCCTTGCGAAACAGCTTCGCGTGATGGTGGAGAACCTTGAGTTTCCGAGCGGCGTCGCGCTCGCGGGCGAGGTCGCTGGCGCCGGATGGGCCTTCGGCCGTCGCGACCGCCAGCAACGCCGGGACGACAATCACGCCGCCGGGGACCGGTCCGTGGTGCTCGACAGTCAGGCCGGCGTACCGCATCTTTACGGTGACGGACGCGTCGGTCAGCCTCGACGCGATGGTATCGACGTCGGGCAGCAGGGTGCTGCTGGCGAGGGTGCTAAGGCCGATATTCGCCCACGGGCTGAGCCACCTGTACAGCTGCCTCCAATTCACCCAGACCTGCCCGCGCGTCTTGCGGACCGATGGCAGGAACCGTCGGTCCGGGCGGCGGGGAATGCCGACCCAGCGCTCCACCAGCTCCTCGGGCGACGTGCTGGTCCTCCCGATCACGAGGAAGCTGCGCTCGCGCCCCTTCGCGTCGGTCTCCTTTTTGACGAACAGCACCGCGCGCAGGGATGCCGGTGTCGCAAGGCCGCGAGACTGACTGCTGCCGTCGTTCCAGAAGACCACGCGATTGCCCACCTTCGATTCGTGCCAGGGTTCAGGCTGCTCGCGGTCGCGAAAGAGCTTGTTGGCTTCTTCAGCCGCCTCGCGGATCTCCTGAATGAGCGTATCCGGCGCCTTCGCCCTGGCCTGCACGATGATGTCCGGGATGGGGAAGAAACCGGTTCCCGGAAGCACCGTAACGCAGACCGTCGAATGAGTCCGGCTGGCGACCGGCCCGGGCTTCATCTCACCGACGATTTCAAACTCTCCCGGCCGGGTGGTCATCACTTGCGGCCCCAAGCCGGCCAGCCCTTCCAGCATGCCAGGTGCAAGAAGGCCGCTGTTGACGACGAGGCTGCCGAAGGCCTCGTCCGGCACGAAGAACGTCTGGCTGACCTTCCCGAAGACGGCCTTGGCCCCCAGACCGGAAATGGGTGGCCAGTCTACGTGCACGGTCTCGACCCAGTCCCCGCTCTCGTTGACGCTGGCGGCGTAGGTCACGTTGGTGACCACACTGAACGAGGAGAGCCAGGTAGCTCCGCTGTCCTTCTCGGTCTGGGTGAGGTTGAGCCGGCAGACAAGCAGCGGCGTGCCTTCGGCACGCGTTTGAGCGGTTCCAACGAAAGGCCGGCTCGGAAACTCCAGGTCGGGGCTGGAGGCCAGCAACGATTCGGACTCACCGGCGGGCAAGAGGTAGGCCAGCGTCGACTCGGCCAGCGCGATCTTGTACCCGCCGTCCTCCGCCGGTGAGAGGGTCACATCTTTCAGGATGGCGCGGGACGACTCGGCGTCCAGCACGGCAGCGACGCGGGCGTGAAGGCTACGAAGGGGCCAGCGGAACCGGACGATCCATCGGGGCCGGCCTTGGGTATCGGAGGCATAGGTGACAGCGTCGATCGAGGAGTCAGGCCACTGCTTGATCTGGGTGATCAGTGCGGCGGCCTGCTCGATGTCGATCCCCTCGGACGATGCGGTACTCGCTTCGACAAGCACGTCGCCAATCGTGTCCAGCAGGAAGCCGACGTTGGACCTGCGGGCCTCGGCGAGCAACGTTCGTACCGATGGGACGTGCAGCTCGAGCCGCGGCTTGATCGCGGGCTGCCGATCGGCGGCAGGTTGGGTCTGGGGAACACCTGGCGTGTCGCCGGCCCGGGGCACGACGGGTTGCGTTTCCCCGGCCGGTTGTGTCGTCGGGAGCGGGACCGACCCGGCCGATGTCGGTTGGGTCGTTGCCGGCGCGATTGCAGGCCGTGATGCGGGCTGTGATGATGGGGAGGCGGTTGCCGCCGGGACCGCCGAAGCCAATACCAGCACGGCAACCACCCGGCGGACGCCGCGGCGGCATGAGCGCCCGGCGGTGATGGGCCGTACCGAATCGATGCGCGTGGATTCCAGGCCCGTCGTAGGACTCATGCTGATACCCTCGTCCGGAAGCGGATCGGATGCTCACCCAGGGTTCAAACGGCTCCCGTACGCCTCAAACATACCTGCTCGGCGCCGGCGATCCGATGATAAACACGGTCGGTGTTTGGAACCGGCGCACCACGTTACCTCGAATGGACCGTCGGCACGTTCCCGGTCAGCGCGACACGGCGGCAGCACCGGCGACGTCGCCACAAGACTCCCGTCTGTTCAACGGTGTGAACCAGCTGTTTTCCTTAGTGAATTCGGTCCACCCACATTGTTTATTATACTTGCTGAGCGTGTCTGCGTCTGTCATTTCTTGTCGGCGGGCACGTCAGGGCGTCCTGTCGCCGGACGGCGTTGCGCATCCGGGGGGTCGACAGGCCCGCGCGGAGTCGACTTTGAACGCCTCACGGCAGACGCTCTCGTTCTCTGCACGCAAGTCTCCCTCTTCCGTCGGTTGCCCGAAACGTGCCGCTTCGCCAGAGCCGCTCCCTCACGGTCGCGGTTCGGAGTGCTTTGGCCGCTCCCTCACGGTCGCGGTTCGGTACGGTTGCCGTTTCGCCAGCGGTCGGCCTCGTCAGGGCTATCCGTCCTGCGCTATGGACAGGGCATACGGACCTTGTATACTCGGGCGCACGTGAGTGTTGTGCCGGCGCGGGCTTGGCAGCTCCCTTGACTGTTTGGCGGCGAAACACGATTAGCCTTGAGAGGCGCTCGATGCATCCGGCGTGGAAACGAACGGGATTGGCGAGTTTGTTGATGATCGCGCTTGTGGCGTGGGGCTGCAGAGAGCAGCCCGCACCGCCGCGGTATCCGGAGGACCTGGGGACGGACCTCGGAATGGGCAAGGTGCGGCTGCTGCCGACGGGCTCCACCGCACACGACAGGGAGATCCTACAGGGGCGGGGCACCATCATCGAGTACGACCGCTCCGCCTACGCCGAGGATGACCGAGGCCCTGACGCGATTGAGGAGCCAGGCGTTGAGATCGAGCCGGCGAGCGAGCCGGAAATCGCGGTCGAGGCCGGCGCCAGTCAGCCGGCCCCGCCGGAGGTCGAATCGGCGATTCGGGAGTTGGTGAACAATTTGGCCAGCGCGGAGTTGGACGGTCTGCCCCAGCACATAGTCAGGGAACAGCGGCCGGTGCTGGAGGCGATCATGGGACCGGCGGGCGAGGTGCTCGCCGTGCTCGGGGAACTGGAAGCGTTCGAAGCTACGGCACCGAAGACGGCGGCGTTGGCGAAGACGACGGCGGGAATCATCAAGGCACAGACGGGTGGGCTTCCCACGCAAATCACAGAGGCAATGGGGCCGATTCGGATGCTCGGCACCAAGTGGGCGACGACCGAGATCGCGGGTAAGCAGATCACGTTTGAACTTGTGGGCGACACGTGGCTGTTTCGCATTCCCGACCTGCCAGGCGAGGATGTGTCCACCGATTTTGCCAACGCCCTGCGCGATCTGGCGGATGAACTGGACGCGGTGGCGGAAGGGCTGGATCTTCAAGAGTTGGGCGACGACGACGCGGTGACACGTATTCAAACCGCCTCGCAGAGTTTTGCGGCTCAGATCTCTACCTTGTTGTCGAAGCCGCAGTGAATCGCCGACGGCGCGTTGGCCGCGGCTGGTGTGCGCTGAGCAGCCGCGCCCGAATGCGCGGCACCGTTGTGTGGGTGCAGGATCGCGCACCTTCGTATAGTCGGACCGGTACGAGTTCATGACCTCCGATCCCCTGCCGGCCCATAGTCTGGCGGAAGCTTACCTGTATTTGATGGCCACGCCCTGCCCGCGATGCGGTCGCGGGCCCCTGCGCGGCGAGGACGCCAGACCCGAGCCTGGCGACGGCCGGGCCCGGCTCACCATCTCCGTCCGATGCGGGGTGTGCGGGAGCCAAGACGAATACGTCTTCACCGTGCCCACGGACCGGCTGTCGCTGGAGGCGCTGGGGGCGACCGGCCCCGCCGGCCGACTCAATCCCACGGACCAACCGTCGCAGATTCTCGATGTGGGCCAGTGGATCATGCTGTTTCGGATGATCACCGAGGCGGCGTCGAAACACCGCGACAAGATTGAAGCGCGGCGGTTGGGGTACGAAGCGGCGCAGTGTCTGGAAGAGGCGTTGAAGTTCTACGACGAGGACAACGACCTGCCGCCTGACGATGCGCTGTTTCACGAATCGTCACGGCGTCGGCGGCGCGAGCATCCCGGCGAGTTCTCGCGAGAGAGGCTTATCGAACTGCGGGCCAAGCTGCCCACGCTGGATACGATGGAAGCGAGTCAGTTCGTCAGTCGGAAGGCGAAGAGAAAATGGTGGGCGTGGTGGCGATAGATCGCGGCGCGTGGCACGCGGGCCCGGTGTTGGCAATCACGTGGGCGGCGGCGCTGGCGGTCCGGGGCGCCGGGGCGGCGCAAGAGCCTGTCCCCACGGTGACGCTGGACCGCGAACTGACGGCAGTCCGGCAGAAGCTGGCTGCGCTGGTTGATGATGACGACCTTGTCGACTCGCTCTATTTCGGCTGGTTCGATCGTCCCTATCGGCGGGCGACGCTGGCGTGCGCGCTGAAGACGGCAGCAGTGCTCGAGCGCGAGCTTCGCCTTCGCCGTGCGGGTAACGGCGCGCTGAGCGATTCGCAGGTCCGCGATCTGATCGCATGGACCGATGCAGCGGTCGCCCGAGCATGCCGCCCTGCCGAACGCGCAGGCCTCCTCCCGCATCGCATTTCCGTCGGGCTCGACGGTGCGGCGGCACGCGGCGGCCTGCCGGTCGCGCTGTTCGGGTTCGTGGATCGGGCAACGTCGACACGGCTCGACGACTGGCACGGGGACCTGGATCTGCTCGCGAGTTGCGGGTTCCGCGTGTACGCACGCTGCGCCCGGCCCTACATAGCGTCGCAAGCCTGGCAGTCGCTGCGCGGGCACGCCCCGGCGCTGGGGATGAGCGTGGCGGTCGTGGAGAGCGCCAAGCGCGAGGCGCCGTCGGCCGGAATGCCGCTGCGCGTCCGCACGGCAACGCTTCGCGAACTGTTCGAGTTCGACCCGGTCGCAGACGCACGCACGGATGCGACGGTCGCGGTGGTTGAGCCGGCCGGGGGCGAGGGCTGGGGAGAATCATTCGCGCGGCGCGGGTTGTACCGTGGCGTGACGAGCCGCACGGTGTCGGTCGTATGTGGTTGGGCGGTGCCGGGGGCGGAACCCGATCGGGCAGCATCGGCGGAGCAGGCTCGGGCGGCCATGTGGGCGCACGTCTGCGACGGGCAGCAGTTGGGTCTGATCGAAGGGTGGCGGGATCTGCGGGACGGATCGTTGAGTCCGCACGCAAGCGTCGCAGTGGCGCCCGGGTTCGTGGAGGCCGTCGCCCATGCCGGACTGGATATTCTCCACCATCGAGAGGCGCTGCGTCGTTTCGGCGCGGACCGGCGGCTGCTGCTGCTCGTCGATGCATCCGCGATTGACGCCGACGAACCGAACCGCTGGGCGAACGGATTCGCCGTGGTCGCCCGCGCGTTGCACACCCGGCAGATTCAGTTCGACGTGCTCCCGCGCCGGTTCGCGAACGATCAGCGTCGGCTGGCGGATTACGAGTTGGCCATCGACGTGCATACGCCGACGGACGAGGATGCGCCCCGAATCACACCGGGTGACGTCTACCGCCGGGGCGTGGCCGTTGACGAGCCTCCCACGGTAGGTGAGTCGTTTGTGCAATGGGTCAGCAGATTGCTGGACGCGTCGGCAGGGGGGCTGCGGGTTCGCGTGCTTGCACCGGACGGGCATCTCGAGAAGCACGTGCACGCACGTTGCGTACGCGGTGAAGGTGGAACGTTGCGGCTTGCCCTGATCAACCTGCGCCCGCACGCCCGGCGCGTGGTGCCATCGCTTGGACCGGGCTGGTCGCTCGGCCGGGCGGTTGACCTGATCAACTCGACGCGTCTGAGCAATCTATCGCAGGGGGTGAACCTTGCGGCGTGGCAGGTGCGACTGTTCACGGTTGACGGAAAGGGCCCCGCCCGCACGGCGCGTTGACAGGCTGCTTGCCGGGCATCTAAGATGCCTCACTTGGTGGAAGAGTGTCCTAATTTGCGAGTTGTGCCTTGCCGGCTGTCACGCTAGCGGAACTTTCCGAATACCTTCGCGCCAACGGGTTCGAGAACCGCGTGGACGGTGATGAGAGTATTACCGTGAACGCGGTGAACGCGCTGGACGAGGCCCGGCCCGGGGAACTGACATTCCTGACGAATCCGAAGTACCGAGACATGGCGACTCGGACACGAGCGTCGGCGCTGATCGTCGGGCACAAACTGGCGGTTGAGACGCCGGCGGCCACCGTGGTGTGCGATGATGCGTACGCCGCGCTGACGATGTCGATCGTGAAGATCCACGGGTATCGCGTGCATCCGGACTGGGGCGTCAGCCCGCGGGCGATAGTGGCGGAAACGGCCAGGATCGGTGCGAATGCCGACATCGGGCCCGGGGTCACCATCGGTGAGCATGCGGTCATCGGCGACAACGCGACGATCTATCCCGGGTGCTACGTGGCGGATCACGCGGTGCTGGGCAACGATGTGGTGCTGTTTCCGAACGTGGTGGTGTACGACCGCTGTCGGCTGGGGAACCGCGTGACGATCCACGCGGGCACGGTCGTGGGCGAGGACGGGCTGGGTTACGCGCCGCTGAACGGGAAATGGGCGAAGATCCCGCAGGTCGGAGCGGTGGAGATCGGGGACGACGTGGAGATCGGCGCGGCGTGTACGATTGACCGGGCCACCGTCGGGATGACGCGGATCGCGTCGGGCACCAAGTTCAGCAACCTGATCGCCATCGGGCACGGGGCCAAGGTTGGCGAGGATTGTCTGTTCGTCGCCCAGGTCGGGCTGGCCGGGTCGGTGACGGTCGGGCGGCACGTTACGATCGCCGGTCAGGCCGGCGTGGTGGGGCACATCTCCATTGGTGACAACGCGACGGTGGGCGCCCAATCCGGCGTGACCGAGTCGGTCGAACCGGGCGAAACGGTCCTGGGCGCGCCTGCGCGGCCGATCGACGAAACCAAGCGCCACTTCGCGCTCATCAAGCGCCTTCCCGAACTGCGGCAACGGATCAAGGACCTGGAGGCGGAAGTCCGAAGCCTGCGCGACCTTATCGACCGGGACGCGCGCACACGACCGTGATTCACCGGAAGGGAACTCGTGTTGAGTTCGATGGGGGAGTGCGCGGCCATGACCACCGAGCCGTCCGCTGTCGGGATCATCGCCGGGGCCAGCCGCTTTCCCTTGATGGTGGCCGATGGTGCGAAACGGGCAGGGCACCGCGTCGTCGTGGTGGGGTTGCGCGGGCTGGCCGATCCGAAACTGCGGACGATGGCGGACGCGTTCCGGTGGGCGGGCGTCGTGCGGGTGGGTAGCTGGGTCCGGTTTCTGCGCGGGCAGGGTGTGACGCGGGCGATCCTGGCCGGCTCGGTCAGGAAGGACGAGATGTACGGGCGGTTTCGGACGCTCCGGTATCTGCCCGATTGGACGGCGATCCGAATCTGGTTTTTTCAGACGCCGGACAAGCGGAACGATTCGGTGCTGTCCGCGCTGGCGGATCACCTCCAGTCGAGAGGCATTACGTTGGAGAACAGCGTCCAATACAACGCCGACGACCTGATGCCTGAAGGCGTGCTCACATCGTTGCAGCCGTCGCCCGGTCAATGGAAGGACATCGAGTTCGGCTGGAAGATCGCCAAGCAGATGGGCCGCCTGGACATCGGGCAGTCGATCGCCGTGAAAGAGCAGGAGGTCATCGCGGTCGAGGCCATCGAGGGCACGGACCGCATGATCGAACGGGCGGGTCAGCTCTGCCGCCACGGCGGCTGGACGCTGGTGAAGGTGGCCAAGCCCGAGCAGGACATGCGCTTCGACGTGCCCACGGTGGGGCCGGGCACCGTCGAGAACCTCAAGCGTCACGGGGCGAAGGTGATGGTGGTCGAGGCCGGCAAAGCGTTCGTCGTCGACCGTGAGAAGATGATCGAGGCGGCCCGGCGCTGCGGCATCGTCATCGTGGGCCGACGCGAGCCCGGCGAACGCAACGAACCGACCACACCAGATGCCGACCCGCGACCGTAAGGAAGCGGCAAACGCACGCCCGCACCGAGCTTTCCATCAATCCGCGGGGACGCAGCGGTTGGCGGCCCAGGCACGGAGGGCGGCGACCCTCTCGGCCATGGTGATCGACAGCGGGCGCGTGTCGCGCAGCTCGGCGAGCAGATCATCCTGGGTCAGGTCGCGGTCGTGCCCGAAGGCGGCATAGAGGGCACCGACGATGGCCTGCTCGATCTCGGCGCCGCTGAAGCCCTCTGACGCGTCGGCCAGCGCGGACAGGTTGAACCCGCCCGGGTCGCGCTTCCGGCTGAGCAGGTGGATGGCGAAAATCAACTCCCGCACGTCGTGACCCGGCAGGTCGACGAAGAAGAGCTCGTCGAATCGGCCCTTGCGGACCAGCTCCGGGGGCAAGGCGGTGATGTCGTTGGCCGTCGCCACGCAGAAGATCGGCGACTTGTGGTCCTGCAGCCAATTCAACAAGGTACCGAACATGCGCTTGGACAGTCCGCCGTCGGTGGACTCGGCCCCGGCTGATGCGAACGCTTTCTCGATCTCGTCGATCCACAGCACGACCGGGGCCATCGCCTCGGCCTGCTTGATGGCTTTGCGGAGGTTGCGCTCCGACTCGCCGACGTACTTGTCGTACAGCTGCCCGGGGTCGAGCCTGAGCAGCGGCATCTTCCAGGTGGCGGCAACGGCTTTGCACGCCGCACTCTTGCCGCAGCCCTGCACGCCGAGCAGCAGCACGCCGCGGGGCGGCTCCAGGCCGAACTCCCTGGCCTTGGGCGTCAGGGCGC
This sequence comes from Phycisphaerales bacterium, assembly GCA_020353195.1. GTDB lineage: Bacteria > Planctomycetota > Phycisphaerae > UBA1845 > UBA1845 > JAFGJQ01. Next base: position 3,606,651 of record CP070691.1, read on the forward strand.
CGGCCCGCTTCCTGAGCCATCTCTTGAGGTTGTTCAGCCCGCCCAGGTCGTCCATGTCGATTTCGGAGTCGATGTATTCGAGAAGCCCGCCCTCGCGGACCATCTCGCGCTTGACGTCGAGCAGCCGCTTGATGTCGTCGGCGTTGAGGCAGTCGTCGTCGAGGATGACCCGGGAGACGGCCATCCGGGCTTCGTGGGCGGTCAGTCCGCGGAGCGTGCGGATGATGTGCTGGAACTGAGACCGCGTCAGGTCGGTGCGGATGCTCGAGAACCGCGAGAGTTCCTTGAACGTGTCGCGGATGATCTGCTCGATCTCGGTTTCGTCGGGCATCGGGATTTCGAACGGGGCCGCCATGCGGGTCAGGGCGTCGGGGAGCTTCGTGGCGGGATCGATCAGGACGATGGTCTGCTGCCGTTCCCGCGCGGTCTGCGCGAATGAGCGGAGGATTCGCTGCAAAGCCGCGTCCCGCAAGTGCATGCACAGGTCCGTCAGAACGAACACCGCCGGCCAACCCTTGCTCATGATATGGGCCAGCACGTCGTCGGGCTTGGCCGTCCCGGGGATGGTCTGAGTCGAGGCCGGCGCCGTCGCCCGAAGCCCATCGACCATGTTCCAGACGTAGCACTGCATCGCAAGTGAGTCGACCGCCTGCCTGACGCGGTCGGTGGCCCGGCGCTCTTCGTCGGTTTCGATGGTGATGATCGGATGGCGTGAGCGGATCAGTAGTCGTAGCTCGTCGACGGCGTCAGACATGGTTGGCGGTCCGGTGATCCCTGGGGCGGCTGAGGCGCCGAGGGCGGCCCCGTCGGTGGATTCGACGCCATCTGGCCCCATGGCCGACTGTCCCAGGCTCATTCTTGCGGGCGGCGGGACGATACGCAACGGTGCCGTTGCGGCCACCGGCCCGATCGCACGGGCTGATGATCGCCGAACCTCTTTCCTGGAAGGCGCTTACGGTCAGCGAGCAGGCGGCGACGAGTGAGGCCGCCCAGGCGGGCTGCGGTTGGCGTCCGGACCCGGATGCAGGCACGCCAAGGGGCCGGGCGCCGGTTGAATCGCCCGTCAGTGCCCCAGCGTTCGGGCGAGCCGGACGACTCCCCGGTCGACGGTCTCCAGCACGGCGTCGATCTGCTGACCGGTGATCTTATCCAGATGGATGCCGGCAGTGACGCAGACGGTGGTGCCGGTGGCGGAGTGAAGGGCTTGGGCGGCCTTGCGCACGACGGCGTCTTCCTTGTGAGGCGGTACGCGGATCGTGCCTTCATACGTGTGCCCGTCGCCCTGGCGACCGACCAGGGCGGCAGCGCCGATGTGGTGGTCCCCGCCGCCGATGTGAACGTGGAGATCGTTGCCCCACCACCGCCAGGTGAAGGTCAGGCGGGTCGCGCCCGCGCCCACGTCGAACGTGTTCATGGTCGGCTCCGGTACGCGGCCCGCAATAGCGCCCGGGCCGCTCGCCGCACATTATCCACCGCAGGGCCATCGGCGTCGAATAGCCGCAACGACGGGCCGGGGCAGACCCGCATCCGAGCGCCACTCGGTGTCGCCGGGCGGAGTGCGCCGGGCCTTTCCCATGCATCCGCGTACCGCCCGGCGGTTCGACGTTTTCCGCTCCGGACAGTGCGTAGGGGGGGACCGGCGGCTCGAATTGTCACCCGGGCGGCTGCCGGAACGGGTACCGCGGTTGATACCTGCGCCGGTCTCTGCAATAATCGACTGGCCGGGCGGAGCCATTGGCACCACTCCGTGTTCTCTTGAGCGGGCAAGTTCCATGAACAATCATGTAGGAGCGGCGTGCGACGAGTTCTACGTGAACAGCCGCCTTCATTTCAAGCTGGAAACGGCGCAGGAACAGGAGCCGGTGCTGCGCTTCTTCGAGCGGGTCACCAAGGCGTTTCCCACGATGAGGAAGTTGCGGCAGCGCGAGGATGGATGCGTGATCCTGGAAGAGGAAGGCCCGGGGCGTTCCTCGCGACGGTGGTTGCGGATCGATCCTGCGACGATGCGGTTCGGCTACTACGCGGTGCCGGACATCGAGGAGATCCGGGTGTTGGCGGGGGTCATCCTGGAGCACGCCCCGTATTACCTGAACCTCAGCGAGCTGAACTACGACTACCTGGAAGTGCTCTACGGGTTTGATCTGGACTATCGGGGCAACCACGATCAGCTGCTGGCGGAGACGTTCTGGGCGGACCACCCGTTTGCCAGTCTGCTGCTGGGCGAGGAGACGACGCACGTCATCGAAAGCCAACCGTACCTGGGCGTCGCGCTGAACCCGGAGTGCGACCTGCAGGCCTATGCCGAGGTCAAATCGCGGACGTCGACATTCGAGATCCGCAACGGCGAGTTCGATGAGGCCCCGATCAGCATCTACCTCACCGTCCGCCAGTACTGGGGGTTCGACATAGGCACCAGCCTGGTCGAGACACATCGAAAGATGATGGACATCGCGGACGAGCTGGCGGGCGAGAAGGTCGTGCCTGTCCTGGTGAACCCATTGGCCCACGCCATTGCAGGCCGGCTGTGACTCCAGCGGGTGCGTCCGATTCCATGAACCGCGCCAACTGATGACCGGCCGCCCGGGCCCAAGCCCCGGCCAAGTGCACGTGTGCGCGGCGTTTCCTCCCCGGAGGCAGCGCCGGTCCTTCGCACGCATGTCAAACCGCTGCCGGCGGCGGGCGCAGGCCGGCAAGGTCCCTGCGGTCTTGGCGCGATCGAGTCACAGCAGTCTTGATCGAACCCGCCGGTTCGATGACAATCCCCTCCTCGACGCTACGGGATCCTGTCCCAGGAACGATGCCATGGGGGACGCCGGAATCCAGACCCGCACGATCGTGGGGATCGAAATCCACGTCCAGTTGGCCACACGCACCAAGATGTTCTGCAGTTGCGCCGTCGAGTTCGGGGCCACGCCGAACAGCCGGGCGTGCCCGGTGTGCGTCGGCATGCCCGGGGTGCTTCCGGTGATGAACCGTCAGGCGGTGGATTTTGCCATCGCGGTGGGCTTGGCGCTGAATTGCAGAATCGCCCCGTTCACGAAGTGGGACCGCAAGAGCTACTACTACCCCGACTTGCCGAAGAACTACCAGATCAGCCAGTACGACCTGCCGTTGGCCTGCGACGGGTACTTCGAGACGGGTTCGGACGCCGAGGTCCGGCGGGCTCGCATCCGCCGCGCCCATCTGGAAGAGGACGCGGGCAAGAACATCCACGACACGCCCGGCTGCACGCTGGTGGACCTGAACCGGGCGGGAACCCCCCTCCTCGAGATCGTGACCGAGCCGGACATCGTCTCCGCCGACCACGCCTACGAGTTCGCGACCGAGTTGCAGCGGCTGGTCACCTACCTCGGCGTCAGCGAAGGCAACATGCAGAAAGGTCAGATGCGGTTTGAGCCCAACATCAACGTAGCCATCGAGCATGACGGGGTCGAGTACCGCACGCCGATCTCCGAGGTGAAGAACCTCAACAGCTTTCGGGCGCTGCGAGACGCCATCGACTACGAGTCTCGGCGACAGGTGGAGGAATGGCGCAAGGACCACAGTTACGTGTTGGGAAAGGCGGGGAACGAGAACCGCGGCTGGGTCGACGACCGGGGCGTGACGGAGTTCCAGCGAGGCAAGGAGGCGGCCCACGACTACCGGTATTTCCCGGAGCCGGATCTCGTGCCGGTCGAAATCGACGAAGTCTGGCTGAATCGTATTCGATCGCAGATGCCGGAGCTGCCGCTGGCCCGTCGGGCGCGGTTCGTGGAGGCGCTCGGGTTGTCAGCCAAGGACGCGGAAACGATCGTCGGCGACCGGGCGACGGCAGACCTGTTCGAGAACGCGATCGGGGCTGGAGGCCCGCCGGCAGTACTGGCCAAGCAGTTTGTCAACGTGTGGTCGAAGCTCGCCAACGACCGCCGTGTCGCCATCGCCGATCTGGCCGTGGACGCCGACCGGATGGGCCGATTGGCCAAGCTCGCCGATGACGGGACCGTCAGCGCCACGGCGGCCAACCAGATCGCCGAACGGATGATCGATTCACCCGAATCGCCGGATGCGCTGATTGATGCCCTGGGTCTGGTCCAGGTCCAGGACACCGGTCAGACGGCAGCTTGGGTCGATGACGCCTTCGCCGCCAACGAAAAAGCCGTTGCAGACGCCCTGCAGAACCCGAAGAAAGCCAAGGCGGCGGCGGGCTTCCTCCGCGGGCAGGTCATGCGGATATCCGGCGGCAAAGCCGATCCGAAGCTGGTCGGCAAACTCATCACAGAGAAGCTCGAACGAATGAACCGGTAATCACCGGCTTGACCTCCCAGACGGACGACTGAGGACGATTCATGCTTCCGATCGAAACAGCGCTGGGACGGTTGGGGTCGCGGTTCTGCCTGAACCTTCGACCGCAGAGCCGGCAGATCGCCCACGGGGCGATGGGGCGGTACCTCGACGAGGTAGCCGACCTGATCATCGGCGTGGAGTCTGGCGGCCGGCGGCGCGTGCTTCCGCTGTGCCGCGCAGGCGAGGTGTTCGAGTCGGTTCATATGGAACTGACCATGACGTCGGTGACGTTCCGTTGCGTGTCGCGCCCCCTGCGGGTCGGCCTCGACGTCACCATCCGCGCTCCGTTCTATCCGCGGGACGTGGAAACCTGTACGGCGCCGGTGTTCTATCTGGACCTGACGGCGGCGGCGGTCGCGGCGCCACCCGATCCGGGTCCGGGGCGGGCAGAATCGCAGGTGGATGTGTTTCTCGGGATCAAGCGTCCCGGCACGCGCATTACCGCGGGCGACCGCGGGCTCGACCTGGCATACACCACACGAATCGACAGGCAGACGTCGCGGTCCGACGAGCAGGGTCGGCGTTCGCCCCGTGCGCGCGCCCCGCTGATCACAGCGGTCAACTGCACGGAGCGGATTTCGCCGTGCGGCGGACACCCGCGGTGCTCGCGCGGTGAGATTCGATGGCGGGTCGACCTGTCATCGAAACCGCAGACGCTGGTGGCGCTATGGGTAGCCCGAGTCGAGGATCCGGTGTTCGAGCGGGGCGGACAGGCACACCAGTTCCTGTCGACGACGCATCACGCCTCCTTGGACACCCTCGCGGCCTGGGCATTCGAACACCGGGAGGACCTGATCGCGAAAAGCCGGTTCTTCGACGACGTGTTTGCCGGCTCGTCGTTGTCCAAGACACAGCGCGATCTGGTGGCGTTCGGCTTTCAGTCGTATCTGATGAACACCTGGTGGGTCGCGGATGACCGGGGCAACGAGTGGTTCAGCGTGTGGGAGGGCGTCTGCCGGTTCCATTCGACCATCGACGTCGAGTACAACACTTCGATGCTGTACTTCGCGCTGTGGCCCGAACTGCTCGAAATGACCTTCCGCGAGTGGGCGCACTACGAGAAGCCCGCCGACCCGGATCGGCGGGGACGACCGACCGGCTTCCTTTCCCACGATATGGGGTCTTGCCAGACCGCCGACGGGCAGGACTACCCCCACGACATGGAGGTGGAGGAGAACACGAACTTCATCCTTCTGCTGCACGCGTTGTGGCGGTGGACAGGCCGCGACCGGATGGCCCGCGAATACGCCGATCTCGTCCGCCGACTCATGCGCTTTATCATCGCCAGCGATACGACGGACAACGGATTCCCTGACAAAGGGGTTGCCAACACGATCGATGACGCCGGTCCGGCCATCCAGTTCGCAAAGGAGCAAACGTATCTGGCAGTCAAGTCGCTGTGTGCGGCGCGAGCGTCGGCCGACCTTGCACGCCAATGGGGCGACGACGGTTTGCGGGCAGAGTGCGACGAGTTCGTGGAACGAACGATGGGCACGTTGGAGAAGGAGGCCTGGCTCGGCGACCACTATGCCGTGTGTATCGACAGGTCGGCGGACGGCGTCATCGACCCGGGCACCGGCCAGGCGGCGGCGGGCGACACGCTGGAGGGCTGGGACGCCTACTCGCTGTACACCGCCAACGGGCTGCTGCTGCCGATGATGGCCGGGCTCGACACGGGGCTGGACCTGGACCGGATGCGCACCGACGTGCGAGCGGCGCTGGAGCGGGCGCGGTGCGAATACGGCTGCACCCATTCCAGCGCGGACCGTTCGAACCTGTGGGTCTCGCAGAACCTCTGGCGCGACCTGGCGGCGGCGTATCTCGGCATCGACTGCCTGAACGAATCGGATCGCTACTGGGCGTTCGAGGTCCACCAGAACCGCCAGCAGCCCGGCCGATGCTTCATCGATACATTCGGCTGGAACGAACTGGAGTACTATCCGCGCGGGATGACGTCGATCGGCCTGCTGCTCGCCGCGGTGGGCCTTCGCGTCAACGCGCAGGCCAGGCGAATCGGCCTGGCCCCGGTGCGGGTCCCGGTTCGCGTGCCGCTGCTGCCGTTTGTGGACTGGCAGCGGCGCGTGGTGCCGTGGGTGGAGTTCATCCTCGAAAAGGGTCGGGTCGCCTGTTGCCTTGATGATCGGGGTGTTCTGCACGGATGGGCCATCGACGTGGGCGGCGCGGTCCGCATCGAGTCGTCAACGACTGAGGAGTAGTCTTCCGTCCTCGGCGTCCGTTTCCGCCACCGGCGAGGCGAGCCGCAGTCGTGCCCGGGTGCCACTGCCGGCCCGGGCGCCCAGGCGAGGCGCGAGCAGCCGAGCCGCTCTTGGACCCAGGCTGGCGCCGGCCCGCGCCGTCCAGCGGTGAACTTGCGCCGACACAAGATGTCAACGGTCTGCATCGCTCCGGCCATGGCGCGCTTCCCAGACTTCCTCGGCCTGGGGGCGGCGAACGTAGATGGGAACCAGACAGGCGGGATCGTCGAACCTGCCTTGGCGGGCCAGGCGATATCCGAGTCGATGGACTACTTCGGCCCGGGCGCGATTGAGCGACTCGGGCAACACGCCAAGCCGCGCCCGAGCCACTGCCTCCTGATGGTGGAGAATCCCCTCGCCGATCGCGCGGCAACCCGCAGGCAGCGCGGCGAAGAACCCGTCCGGATCCAGCTCCGCAGGCTCTTGCGCGCGGGCGTACCCATCGTCCGTCAGGGCGAACGCGGCCGCGAATATGCGCTTGCGCTTCGCGTCTAGGATGACAGCCAACGCCTCGGGTGGATCGGTGACGTCCAGGGCGTTCTGTGCGATCACGTCCAGTGTCGGCACACGGACGATTTTGACGCCGCACGCGAACGCCAGAGCCCGGGCGAACGTAACGCCGACCCGCAGACCGGTGAAGCTCCCCGGGCCGCCGGAAACGTACACCTCGTCGATGGCGTCCGGGGCGACCTCGCGGGCCGCACAGATCCTGACCACCGTCGGCAGAAGCTCGACCGCGTGCCGGTGGGTCGTGCTGAACGCCTCCGCTTCGAGCACTTCCGGTCCGCGCCCAAGGGCCACACTTCCGATCCGCCCCGACGTCTCGATCGCCAGCGATCGGAGACGGTCCGGGCGGGTCGGGGTCCGGGGCGGACGCGACGCGTTGGGCGGGTCGGGCCACATGCGGCCCATTGTAGAGGGTCGGCCCGTCAGACGCACGATCCGCAGGGGGACCGGCGCGGGGAGGTTGATCGGCCGGACGGTTACAGCCATAATGGGCGGTTTGCAGTCAGAGCCAAGGAGATCATCATGGGACTGAGCCGCCGGGCGAAGCGCGACGCGACACAGGCAGCGGCGATCGCAACCAAGAAGGCGAACAAGGTGCGAAAAGACAAGGAGCGTGCCCGCCGCGACGCGCGCATGCTTGAAACCGTCCGGGCCGGCAGTCTTCCGTACACGCCGGAGGTAATGTCGTGGCTCAGCGCCAAGCTGAGCAAACCGTCGACGAAGATCACGCCTGATGATGTTGCCGGGCTGACCTCCTGACGCCGATTCGATCGGCACCGCGCGTATGCCCTTTCCCGACCGTCGTCGGCACAGACCCCCGCAATGCGGGGTGGATCGACGGCGATTTGAACGCCCGCACCCCAGTGTTGCCATGGGCTGATGCCTCACGCTGCGTCGAGGATCCAGGCCCTGCTGGAGCAGCATCGCGCACCTTCAGATCAGGTCGCCATCGTTCCAGCTTTGTCCCCTGCTTGGAAGTGCAGTTGACGGCAGCGGCATCTGCGGGCTGCCGCTGTTTGTCACCCTGGGAAGTCGGTGGTTATCGGACCGCCCTTCGCGGGGGGGCGCCCCGCCCGGCGTCCCGCTCGACGAGCCCGGAATTCTCTTGACTCGACCACGGGCTTCAGCTTAGCGTGAGCCGCGGGGCAGGCGCGGCGCTGGGTGCTTGTGTGCCCGGGACCTCCGCGGCGGCGCGGGATATCCGCGGAGTTCGAGGCCCCCGAGTCAGACGAGCCGTTGGATCGGAACGTCACATCACGACCAGAGCGATGGGACAGTGCGTCAGGAGGGATTCGGGCGGTGCACCCGTCAGGCGGCAGCCCGCTGTCGGACGCGAGCATCTCGTGAGCAGGTACGTCCCTTTCTGCCGATATACCACAGGGAGCGGAATGCGTTGGACGTTTCCCGTTCGGCCGGGTGCCACGGGCGGCTTGGCCGCCACTCTCGGGCGCGGTCGGGTGGCTTGGCCACACTTGCGGAGCCCTGAAACAGGCTCGCGTTTGCGTAGAAACGGCGCCCGGACTCGCTGCGGCGCCTTACGGCTAAGCGTTTCCTGCACCGAATAGTATCCGTGCGGGCAGCGTGACTGCATTACGGAACTTCTCTTTTGGAGGAACCTGTTGATGCGTGATAACTCTCGGTTACTGTGGCTCGCCGGTGTCCTTGTTGGCCTGCTGTGCATAGCCGGTTACGTCGGCTGCTCCACCTCGACCGGCGGTGGCGGCGATGGCAACGGCGTGGATGACGGCGTGGACGACGGCGTGGATGACGGCGTGGACGACGGCGTGGACGACGGTGTGGACGACGGCGTGGATGACGACGGGGGAGACGTCCAGCCTACTGAGCTGACCTTCGGCGCAGTCCAACCGCCGGAGGAAGTGGTGAACAACCGCCCGCAGGCGATTAACCCTTATGCCGCCAACCCGACGGTGGAGCTCCCTCCATCAGCGAACCTCACCGAGCACATGCCCGACATCGGCGACCAGGGGGCGCTGGGTTCCTGCACGGCCTGGGCGGCGGGCTACGCCGGTGCCACGTACACCGTCGGCCGCCAGTACGCCTGGCAAAGCAGCCCGACGGCCCAGAAGGCAATGCCGGCCGATCAGACGGCGAGCCCGGGCTACCTCTACAACAAGCTCCTCGAGACGGACGAGTTCGACTGCGGCTCCGGCACGCTGATCGCAACGGCCATGAACCTCCTGGTGCAATCGGGATGCGCCAGCTTGGAGACCGTGCCGTACATGGACGATCAGTGCCTCGAGAATCCGGCGGCGACCGACGCGGCGAACTTCCGCATCGGCAGCTTCAACCGGGTGGTGCCCACCGACCGGGACGCCGTACGGGGCGAGTTGGCCCAGGGGCGCGTGATCGTCTTCGGCGCCAACCTCTATGACGACTTCCCGGATGTCACCGGCAACGCCGTGTACACCGGTAGCGGCGCGCTTCTGACCCAGAACAACCAACATGCCGCCCACGCGATGGCCTGTATCGGGTACGACGACAGCCTCAGCGCGTACCGGATCATGAACAGCTGGAGTGTGCAGTGGGGCGACGGCGGGTTCCTCTGGATGGCGTACGAGACGTTTGAGAACACGGTGTTTGAAGCGTACTCGCTCGAGCCCAGCGGCGATCGGGAGCCGCCCGGTCCCGAGCCCGGCCCCGGCCCGGGCCCCGGCGGTGAGCCGCCGCCCGTGATCATCGACGATGGCTTCCAGTTCGTCTACGTCGACGACGTTGGGAATCTGGTCGTATACCTCGTGTTCTTCTTCCACTTCGACGACCCGGTATTCATCCGCGATTTTGCGGTGACCTCTCCGTCCGGAGACCAGGCGCGGCAGACGTACAACCAGTCGTTCAGGGCCGGATATCTGTACTTCTCCCGGAATGACGGGGCCCAGTTTGAGCCGGGCGAGTACACGTTGGAGTTCGGCACCGACGCGTCGCCGGGCCCGTCCGTCGGGACGATCTACATCGCGCGCCTCGGCGACTGGGGGACCGACGACATCTGCTACAACTTCTGCAATTGGGCGTTCGACGGGGAGTGCGACGACGGCGGCGAAGGCGCCATCACTGACCTGTGTGAGTACGGGACCGACTGCGGTGACTGCGGACCGAGAATAGCGGACGAGTATTACTACGATCCCTACTACTACGATCCGAAGGACTACGACTGGTACTACTACGACTACGGCTACGACTGGGAATACTACGACGACTGGTACGACTACGACTGGGACTACTACTACGATCCATACTACTACGACTACTATTACGACGGCTCCAGCGGATATAAGGGGATTCAGCGGACGTTCCGCGGGATTCCGGTGGCCACGCCGGAGGCGGCGCGTGACCTGCCGGTGGCCAGGTTGAAGCCCGGTCTTCTCGGCGCCAACCGGAAGCCGGCGGAGGTCATCGAGGCCACGACCGAGTGATCTGACCTCATCGCCTCCGCGGACCCTTCGGGCGGAGGAACGAGTGTGATCGCCGCGTCAGGTGTGACCGGGCGCGGCGGCTGAGTGACCGGTTCACGGGTGAGGGATTCGCGTCAGGCTCGGGCGCGAATCCCTCCTGCTTTGGCGGCGGCGCAACAGCGGGCGCGGGCCGGGCCATGCGGCGCGTGAGCGGGTCGACTTCGTTGACCCCGGGACCGGGTTTCGCTTAGGATTCGGCGTACCATCACCGGCGTCACGGCGCCGCGTGTACGATGACCGACGGACCTGTTGCGGCAAGGCGCCCGGCAAAGCGAGTAGTGAACATGGGGCACCGCGTTCTTCGCGCCTGCGTGTGGGCCATCCTGGCGTCGGTCTGCATTGGCGGGTGTAAACGGTCGGAATCCGCTTCGGCCGGGCAGGGGAAGGCCGCCGGCGAGCAGACTAAGCCCAACATCGTGCTCATCACGCTGTGCAGCTTTCGATTCTCCCACATGCCGGTGGCAGGTTACGACCGGCCCACCACGCCGTTTCTGGATTCGCTGGCCACCGGCGGCGTGCTGTTCGACCGCGCTTCAAGCTCATCGTCGTGGACCAAGCCCTCCGTGGCGAGCATCCTGACCGGGCTGACACCCAACGTGCACACGCTGACGGACATGTGCGGTGATCGACAGATCATCGGCGGCCAGTTCAGCCCACAGCGGATACTGGGTGACGATATTGTGACCCTGGCCGAGTGCCTGCGGGACGTAGGGTACGCGACAGCAGCCCGCGTCAACAACGTTCAAGCCGGCGAGTTCTTCAACCTGACCCAGGGGTTCGACGACGCCGTGACGTCTCACGACATGGACACGCCCGCCATGTTGGACGAATTCGCAGCGTGGGTTCGGACCCTGAGCCCCGACCAGCCGTTCCTGTTCTTCATGCTTACGCGGGACGCGCACATCCCCTACGATCCGCAGTACGAGTACTACCTGAAGTTCAATCGATCGGCCCAGGCCGTACCCCCCGAGCGCTTCAGGGGGTATTGCCACTGGGTTCGGCAGCAGGTCGAGCGCCGGGTGGAGCAGCGGCGCCCGGTGCCCCCCGGATTGCGCTGGAAGTGGGTCGACCTCTACGACGCCGAGTTGGCCCAACTGGATGACGCGCTGAGCCGGCTCCCGGCTCTCCTCGACGAAACGGGGCGCCGGGCCGACACGCTGATCGTCGTCATCGCCGATCACGGCGAGCGTTTCTTCGAGCGCGGCAGGATCGGGCATAGCCGCATCCCGGACGAGTGCGTCGTGCACGTGCCGTTGATCTTCTCGGGCCTCAACGTACCCGCCGGCAGCAGAATCCACCCGGTGGTCCGCAGCATCGACGTGTATCCAACGTTGGCCGAACTCGCGGGGGCCGAGGTGCCCGATGGAGTGCAGGGAACCAGCCTGCTGCCGCTTGTTTACGGCGATCCGGAGCAGTTTCCGAAGTTGACCGCGTTCAGCAGCTACAAGGACATTCACCACGCCGTGCGCGATGAGAACCTCAAGCTCCATCTTTGGGGCGACGGACGGCGGTCGTTGCACGACCTGGAAGCGGACCCGTACGAACCGCGGGACGTCTGGGCTGAGCGCCCTGACGAGGCGATGCGCCTCGACGGACTTCTCTGCCAGTGGCTGGACGAGGAAGACGCGCTGCGACAGCTCGTCGCCCACCCGGACACGCGTGAGCTGACACCCGAGGTGATCGAGCAGCTGCGGTCACTAGGCTACCTTCGCTAGCCACGTTACCGCTTCGCAACCCGCGCGCGTGAACCGATTCGAGGCAGACGCCTTGACAAGAACACACATTTGCACACAAATCCACCGTCGCCGACGTGTTAGCATACTACAGGCGTAACCGTCGCGCGCAACAACACGCGACGGGTGGAGCGGCACATGCACGCAGTCGAAATCCGAGAGGTAACCAAGAGCTTCGGCACTCACGTGGCCGTCGACGCGCTGTCGCTCGACGTTCCGCCGGGCACGGTGTACGGATTCATTGGACCGAACGGATCGGGCAAGACGACGACCCTGCGGATGATCATGAACATCCTGTACCCCGACCGCGGACGCATTCGCGTACTCGGTGAGGAGACCCGGCGGGCCGCGTCGGACCGCGTCGGCTATCTACCGGAAGAGCGCGGGCTCTATAAGAAGATGAAGGTGGCCGACCTCCTGCGCTATTACGCAGAGTTGAAGGGACGACGCGATTTCAAGCAGGTGGTCCGTGCGTGGCTCGAGCGCATGCAGTTGTCCGAGTGGGGTTCCCAGAAGGTCGAAGCACTGTCGAAGGGAATGGCCCAGAAAGTCCAGTTCATCGCCGCGGTGATCGCCGAGCCGGAACTGATCATCCTGGACGAGCCGTTTACGGGGTTGGATCCCGTCAACGCCGAGGTTCTCAAGGATGCCGTCCTCGAGCTGAAGCGCAACGGCGCGACCGTCATCTTCTCGACGCACGACATGAACGTGGCGGAGAAAATGTGCGACTACATCTTCATGATCTTCAAGGGGCGCAAGGTCCTGGACGGCACGCTGACGGATATCCAGGCCCGCTACGGGGCCGACACCATCCGCGTATCTCTGGACCGGGACACGGTGGATCTGACCAGCATCCGGGGTGTACAGCACGTAAACGACTACGGCCCGTTCAAAGAGATCCGCATGGATGACGGGACCGACCCGCAGCAGATTCTGACCGCCCTGATGAGCCGGGCGGCCGTCCAGCGGTTCGAGATAACCTGCCCGTCGTTGCAGGACATCTTCGTGCGGATTGCCGGCCCCGAGGCACAGGAGGCGACGGATGCGTAAGGTGATCGTGGTCGCGGTTCGGGAATACCAGGCCGCCGTGCGGACCAAGGCCTTCATCATCACCCTGGTGGCCATGCCGAT
>CP070691.1:3620169-3655564 GCA_020353195.1 Phycisphaerales bacterium
CGGTGACAAGTGTCCGAGCACCGGGCGCAAGCCCGGTGACAAGTGTCCGAGCACCGGGCGCAAGCCCGGTGACAAGTGTCCGAGCACCGGGCGCAAGCCCGGTGACAAGTGTCCGCGGGCTGGCGCCCGCGGCTCCGATTCGCGCTGAGGTCTCCGTCGGTGGGCTGGCGCTGCTGCGCCATCGCCGTTAAGCGGACTGCGACCGTCAAGTGAATCGTGTCTCTGGTTTGGAGCCCGGTTCTTTGCGCGCCCGCCCCGTCCCGGCGCCGCCCTCAAGGGCCTTCTGCCGGGGCCGATGCCGCTTTCGAGTACTTTCGCTTCGTTTCGGTTGCACTTGTTGTTATAATCGGCCGCAGCGGGGGGCAGTCTGGGGGGGGCTGGGAGGGTCCCCGACCTGAAGACGCCGCGATGCGGGTAAGAACCGGGCGGAAGAGGCGAGCATGCCGCAGCGACCACCTCCCGCATGGCGCGAGCATATTGGGTTTCCCGGGATTGAAGAAGGAGTCGGCTATGAACAGGCCATGGTTATGGGTGTTGGCGGTCGGAAGCATCATGATGCTGTTGAGCCTCCCGGCCCACGGTCAGTTCATTACGTTGGTCACAGACTTTGAGGGAGTGTTCACCCACCCGGCCAATTTCGCGGAGTCGGAAGTCATCTTCCGGGACCCGTCGTTCTCGCCGAGTTCGACCGGGCTGGAGCCGACCTGCGTGGACGACACATTTTTGGCCAGCAAACCCGTAATGGGGGTGTATCTGGAGGTAGTGAGTGGCACCCAGGGGTTGGCCACGACCTGGCAATGGCAAGACTCGTCATTTCATAGTTCGTGGGTGCGCCTGACGACGAACAACACGGTGGACATTCCGAACCCGGCGCTTCACCTTGGCGGCAAGGTGCGCTTTTATCTCGGGGGCACGGCCTACACGGACTGCACGTACGCGACTGAGGTAATGGGCGGCAGCCTGCATCTGGGGATCGGGGTTCGGGAGACCGGCCTGGGGGTTCCGCTGGGTATGGACGGTAGCAACGCCGGTGACATCGAGTGGGTGGGCGTTAACAAGCTCGTGGAGATCCTGGCCGGCACGAACGGGTTCTGCGACACGACCGCGAACCCGGCGAGCGACGATGTTCAGGTGCGTCCTCCCGGCACGCCGGCTGGACCGGACGACGTGTGCGTCGACGCGGGTGCCAACGGTGTTATGGAGACAGCCAGAGCGGTGGATGACAGGCTCGTAATCATGCCGTTCGGGCTGATGTCGGTTCCGTTGGACCGCACGATGCGGCTGTACGAGTTCGACCTGCCCGCGTTGGAGCTGTCCGGCGACGTGCACAGCTTCACGGGCAACGGCTCGCTCGGGGCCACGCCGAACAATCGCGGTACGCTCGAGCATTTGGCGCTGACCAACGACTCGTACAACGCCGCCATGAACGCGAACTGCATCCTGCTGTGGGTCGATGACGTCGAGTTCGAGGCCCCGATTCCCGATCCGCCGGTGATCTCGACTTCGCCCGAGCCGCCGCGTCCGCTGGACAGCAACGGCGTCAAGTTGGAGGGTCTGGGGTACGGAACCGTCCCGGCCGACCTGGTCGAGGTTTATGTTCAGGGCGTGGGCGGCGATCCGGACTACCTGCTCGGAACACTTACGGGCCCGGTCACCGGCACGGCCACGGTTCCCACGAGCATCGTGCTGCCGTTCAACGTCTTCATTTACGCCCGGCAGACGGTCGCCGCCGTGTTGAGCGACAACTCGATCCCGATGAAGGTGTCGACGCCGGGTAATGCACCGTTGCGTACGTGCATGGCCGTCCGCGAGACCGACCTGTACGACCATGACCTGAACTGCGGGGACAACGGCACCGGATTCGTCGCGAGCGCCCCGTCGAACCTGGAGTGGATCGGCTCGACCGGGCATGAACCGGGTTCGTGGGGAACGCCGGCCAATGCGCGGCGCATAAAACCGGAGTTCGGCTGGCGCGAGGTAATCTTCGACCCGTGCATGGACGACATAGGCCTGTTCACCGGTGACGGCGTAATCGCCACAAACGGTGTTGGCCACACGAACGGCGTTTGGGAAGGGCTCTACTTCCGGATTGACGACGCCGCCCCGTCGATGGGACCGTACACGGTTTACATCGATGACGTGAGGGTGCTCGTGGACGGTGCGGAGCATTGCCTGATCGACGACTTCGAGGGCTACACGATCGGCGATTTTATTGTCGAGGGCGAGGTCACGGGCGATCCGCCGGTCGCTTACGGTACGGCGGGCACGCTGGCGGCCGGTGACGACGTGCAGGAGGTTCCGCTCGGCGCTCAGACCTACCTTGAGCAGATCATTGTCAGCGCCGGAGCGAACGGTGTGATTGACTCGACGCCCGCCAGCGGCGAGTACGTGGACTCCATCCACGCTCGATTCGACACGCCGGGAACGGCGGGCACCGATGTCGGCGTGCTCGATGAACCGGCGTTAAGCGCCATCACCGACGAGGAGGCGTGCGGTGGCACGCAGTCGCTGAAGTTGGAATGGGCGTTTGTCAGTGCGTCGAACAACTACAACCATCTGCGCCTGACGACGAACGAGTTCCTGTATCAGCAGCCCAATCCCTCGGAGATAATGCTGATGCCGGACCCCGTGATTCCGTTCACTCTGGACGGCACCTGGTGTGACGGCAGCAGCGACATCGCCTACAGCTTTATGTTCAAGATGGAGCCGACGCCGTTGATGGGTGACTGTGATTTCGACGGCGACGTCGACCTGTCGGATGCCGGCTGCTTCCAGGAGTGCTTCGGGACCAGCCCGCTGTCGACCGACTGCGATAGTTGGTTCGACTACAACCGGGATAACGACGTCGGCTACGACGACTGGTTGATGTTCCAGTTGTCCATGAGCGGGCCTCAGTAGCCACCTGCGGGCGGGAGGAAAACTTCGAAACGCGCGCCGACCGGTGTTTCAGCCGGTCGGCGGCGCGATGCAACCCCAAACCCGGTGATCGTGCCGGGGCTGTCCGAGCACCGGGCGCGAGCCCGGTGACAAGTGTCCGCCCACCGGGCGCGAGCCCGGTGACAAATGTCCGCGGGCTGGCGCCCGCGGCTCGGATTCGCTCCGATTCGCGCTGCTGAATGTGACAGCCGTTGAAAGGAAAAACCGCCTTCGGGCGCCGCGGCGCCCGAAAGCGGTTTGATTTCGTCGTTAAAACCCGGCTGCGGGGCCCTACGTCCGGCCGTACAGCCGCTTGGCCTTGCCAACCAGATAGAAGGAGCCGGTAATGCAGATCAAATCCTCGCGGGTCAGCGCGCCGCCGGCGATTCGAATCGCCTCCTCCAGATCTTCCGCCACCTGGGCCATCTTGCCGCACTGCTCGACGTAAGTGGCGGCCAGATCGTGCGGATCCATCGCCCGTGGCGAACCGGTTCCCGTGAAGATGACCTTGTCGGCCCCCAACTGAATGTGCCGGAGCATGCCGGCGACGTCCTTGTCCCGCTGGCAGCCGAAGATCACGATCATCGAGTCGTACGGAACGTTCTGCCCGATGCCCCGCATCAGGGCGTTGACGCTGGCCGCGTTGTGCGCACCGTCCACCATGATGCGCGGATCGTCGCAGATCATCTCCATCCGCCCGTCCAGGCGGACCGAAGCCAGACCCTCAATCGCCTGCTGGTCGTCGATCGGGAAACCGCGCTGTTTCAGCGCGTCGACTAGCGCCAGGGCCACGCTGCAGTTGATCGCCTGGTGCTCACCCAACAGCGGAACGTGGACGTGCTCGAACCGGCTGTCCGGCGTGGTCAGGCACAACCGCGTGTGCGGGCCAAACGCCCGCGACGACTCGAAACGATAGCTGAACTCGATGTCCTCGCCGGTGAACCGCAGCGGTGCCTTTGCCTTGTTCGACGCCGACCGCAGCGCGTTCTTCGCCTCCAGCCGTTGGGGGGCACTGATGACCGTTACCCCCTGCTTCATGATCCCCGCTTTCTCTTCGGCGATCGCTGCCAGCGTCATTCCCAACTGTTCCGTGTGGTCCAGGCTGATCGACGTGATACCGCACACCTCAGGCCTGATCACGTTGGTCGAATCCAACCGACCGCCCAAGCCCGCCTCGATGATGGCCACGTCAACCTTCTCAGCCGCGAAGTACAGGAACGCCACGGCCGTCAAGGCCTCGAAGTAGGTGATCGCATCACTGCCCGACTTGAGCTTCACCTTGCTGACCTGGTGCACCAACCTGGTGAACCGCGCCTCGGGAATGCTCGTCCCGTGAATCGAAATCCGCTCGCACACGCTGAGGATGTGGGGCGACGTGTAAAGCCCCACTTTCAAGTTGCAGTTCTGCAGCATCGACGACAGCATGGCCGCGGTGCTGCCCTTACCCTTGGTCCCCGCAATGTGGACCGTCTTGAACTTGCGGTGCGGATTCCCCAGGGCCGATAAAAGCCGGGTCATTCGCGAAAGATTGAAGTTCGTCGAGTTGTAGCCGAACCGACCGCCCTGCTCGTAGTTCACCAGAGAGCTGAGGAAACTAAGGGCTGACTTAAAGGTGCGGACGCTCCCGCCCGCCTTCCGCACTGTCGGCTTGCGCGTGGGCGAAGCCTTACGCGCTGAAGCTGACTTGCCGGCGGACCTGGTTGTCGCTTTCGGCTTGCTTCTCAGTGCTGTTGACCGTGCCATGGAGCGGATTCTAACTCAGGTTCGGGAAATCGTCAATCCAAAAACGATTACTAATCTTTACTGCGCCTGAACTTAGCGATCACTCCAGGTAGTCGGTGCCTGTGAGTTCACGCCAGAGGAGGCGTCATAATCCTTTACATGGTATTGTGTTATCGCGAAAGCCGTCTTTCGGCGTGCAAGGGTCGCGCTCACCTATACACTGCCCTTTATACGCGACCGGGCCACCGGAAGTTTACCAAAACCACGGACATATTACCAGACCCATGTATATTGGGATGAGAGGCCATGTGACCCCTACATGCGGGGGTCCTGCCCTGGAAGCGAGACATAATCCGAATCCCGTGGGCCGGGACAGCGTGCGGTCGACGGACTTCCCGCGGAATCTGCGGTCCGTATGATGGCACGTGACGGAGGTTCAGCGTGAGCACGTTTGAGATCCAATACGCTCGAGCAACCACGCGGGTCACGGTCGAGCCAGGGGCGCTCGGATCGCTGGGGCGGGCGCTGGCGCACCACATGAAGCCGACCAGGGTCCTGATGGTCAGTGACGAGACGGTTGCCGGGCTGTATGGCGACACCGCGGTGGCAAGCCTGCGCGAGGCGGCCGTCGACGTCGAGCTGCTTGCGTTGCCGCCCGGCGACGCCACGAAGTCACTCACATCGGCCCACCGGATCTACGACCGCCTCGGCGAGGTCAAGCTGGCGCGGGACGGTGCACTCGTGGCACTGGGAGGCGGCATGGTCAGCGATTTGACGGGCTTCGTCGCCGCTACATGGATGCGCGGTGTCGGGTTCGCGATCTGCCCCACGACACTGGAAGCCGACGTCGACGCCTCAATCGGGGGCAAGACGGCCGTCAATCATCGGGCCGGCAAGAACCTGATCGGGGTGTTCCATCAGCCCGATGTGGTGCACATCGATCCCGTGTGCCTGCAGACGCTCGAGCGCCGGGATGTGGTGGCCGGGCTCGCGGAGTCGATCAAGCACGCGGCCATCACGGACGAGCGGTTTCTGGGATGGCATGAGCAGCATCGGGAGAAGGTGCTGGCGGTTGACCCGGCCGTGACGGGCCAGCTGATTGAGCGGAACGTGCGGATCAAGGCCGACGTCGTCGCCCGCGATGAGCGCGAGCAGACCGGCGTGCGGGCGTCGCTGAACTTCGGCCACACGATCGGTCACGCGATCGAGTCTGCCCGCGGCTATGCTCTTCGCCACGGCGAGTGCGTGGGTTTGGGCATGGTGGCGGCGTGCCGGATTTGCGTTTCGCTGGGCCTGTTGGCGGCGGCGTCATCCGACCGGGTGATCCGTTGCCTTGAATCGTACGGCCTGCCGGTGCGGCTGGAGGAGCCGTTCGCGGAGGACGAGTTGCTGTTCTATCTGGCCCGGGACAAGAAGGTCGCCGCCGGCCGCGTGCGGTTTACGCTGCTGGACGGCCTGGGGAAAACGGTTCTCCGCAACGATGTCCCGGAGTCGGTCATTCTCGACGCCTACCGTTCGCTGATCGCACACTAAGCGATGCAACGAAGAGCAGGGGTCTCCAAGGCGAATTCGCAGGTCCTCCCCTGCGCGATGCCACTGCCCAAGAGCGGTAGCATGCGTGCGACGCTCGATCGAACGGCCCTTCGCATTTCGGGCAGTATGAGTCGGGGCGACTACGAAGGCAGTCGCTGCACGTTGCCTGAGTTTTCCTAAGCTCGCGCTTCTCCTGCTTGATCCGTCACGATGCTAGTGGACGCAGGAGCCCGCCAGTTCGCAGCCGTCAGAGCAACTGGCGTCGCAGCACATATATCCCGGATCGCAGCAGTAGCCCTCAACGGGCTGACAAACCGTGTCTGCTGGACAGCACCACCCTCCCTCACAAGCGACGTCGGTTGCGTTGGGGCAGGCCATGCACACCTCGGTCTGCGCATCGCAGTAATCGCCTGCCGGACAGCACTCGGTGCCACAGATGCGCGCATCGGGGCAGCAGGCCCCACTGACACAGCTCTCTCCAATCGGACAGCACGTGTTGCCGCAGATGTCCTGATCGAAGCCGCAGCATACGCTCAGCTCGGGAATGCAGGCGGAGTCCAACTCGTCGCAGCAGACGCTCCCACAGACGAGGTCGGGCGCACAGCAGACCCCCGAGTGACACACCTCTCCATCGGCGCAGCAGCGGTCATTGCAGACGTTCTCCTCATCGCAGCAGACCATATTGTTGTTGATACACTGCTGGCCGCTGTCGCAGCACGTGTCAAAGCACGGTGGGTTGCCGGCAGGACAACACAGAGAGTAGTCGGGGATGCAAGAGTCTGTCGGGTTGCAGCATCTGGTCCCACAGATGTCCTCCGGTTCGCAACAATTCGGGCCCTTGATTCCCGTATCGTACGGCATGCAGACTTCCGTGCCCTCGCAGCAGTACTTCTGGTAGCAAGGTGTCTCGCCGGGACCGCAGCAGCGCCCGGTGTCCGGGTTCAGGCAGCTCTCGCCCTCCAAACAGCAAACGGAAGCAGGGTAGTTATCGTGGCACATCACGGGACAGCAGCCCCCCCCGCCGCGGTAGCAATCAATGTCACACTCAACTTCGGCGTATATACACGCAGCGTAGCCAGCGGCATAGCACGCGGGAGCGCCAAAGATGGCTAACCAGCACCCTCCTGTTACACCCGCGGCACAGGCTACTCCCTCCGCTATACAAATTCCCCAACACTCGAGGCAGTCCCCGGTCTCGACGGTCTCGCTGTAGTGGCCGTTGTTCTTGTGCCCGCTAAGCACCACCTTCTCGGCTTCACTTCCATTGGCGGTAGGCGCGGGACACCCCTCCCCGGTCGTCGCTGCGGCCGCTAGCAGGTCGATCACGGCTGCTTCAAGATCTGGATCCATGCCGTGTTCAGGCGGAGACTCACCGTCTTGCAGGGCCACATCGGCTGCGTCAAAGTCATCGTCGACGGGCATGGGGACAAACTCGCGCCCATCGACGTCGCCGGTCAGGGTCCCATCCTGAATCAGGGCACTTGCCGACGACATCCCCGGGACCAGTGGGCCATACTCGACCTGAACCTCCGCGCCCGTCGAGTGGGCGGACGCTGTTATCAACATCACCCGTTCCCCGTCGGCGGTCACCTCGGTCTCCACCTGCAAGCCGCCATCCTGGGGGTCCGTGATGACACGACTGGTGTAGGCAAGCTGGTGGCCTTTGCTCGAGACCCCGCGGAGATCAATGTCGTAACTGTTCTCCTCGGCATCGGGTTGCTCGCATGTGGCCTCGCTGACCCGGAGATTCTCCGTCGTAATTCCGTCTGTGTCTCCGTCTCCGCCTCCTCCCCCGGTCCCAGCGGTGGTACATCCTCCGCCAAATCCCCAATACCCGAGGCAGATTGTCAGCGCAAGCACCGCCACAATCGGCCAATTCGAATTCAGCTTATGCCTTCTCATCATGATCTCTCCGGACGCCGGAAGAAGCTTGTCATGACTCGGATCAAGAAATGTTGAAGAGCCCCAGTGGCGAAAGCCGCCGGCGAATCGAGTTCTGCCACTTGGCGGGTCATGTTCAACACATCCCGCTCCCGTTAGCAACTATCTCGAGAAGTGATACGGTAGACCGTAATCAGCAATCAGCCGTTGACCGGCCCATAACTACGACTCTACCTCCACGCCCGGCCCGTGTCAACGAGGTAAGCTCAAGCCGATATTCACCTTTCACCGGCTCTCAACCAGGCCTGCTACCTGAATGACCTGCGCGACTCAAGCGACGATAGCCTTGCGGAAGGGGAAAACCCCGAATTTCTACGCGGGCCGTTTGCCCTGCATGAGTGGCGCCACGGCTCGAGAGGCATGGTATGTAAGTGAAGCCGGATCGAACGGCGTTTCGCGCTGCGAGTGGGAAGGTTAAATGAGGTCGGCTTGAGCCAGCCTGCGTCTGGCGCAGTATGCGGTAACTGGTTACAGACCCAATCGCCTGGCGGTTCGCAGGGCCGGGAGGTAATACTTGCGGAAGTACTCCTTGACCATGCGGTCGGCGTTGAAGGCCGAGGGGATCGTGGCCAACGAGTGCTTCATACGTGCGATCCACTTCCTGGGCAGACCCGACCGAGTGCGATCGTAGAACAGCGGGACGACGTCCCGTTCAAGCGTGCGGTACAGACCGGCCGCGTCGCGCCGGTCGTCGGCTTGTGTGCCGCGGTGGTCTCGGGCGGGTCCGATGGTCCAGCCATTCCTGCCGTCGAAGGCCTCGGGCCACCAGCCGTCGAGGATGCTGAGGTTCAGCCCGCCGTGGAGGGTGGGCTTCATGCCGCTGGTTCCGCTGGCCTCCTGTGGGCGCCGGGGGGTGTTGAGCCAGAGGTCGACGCCGGACACGAGATAGCGGGCGACCTCCATGGTGTAATCCTCGATCAGCACGACGCGACGGCGGAACCGCGGTGACCGGGCAAACCGCTCGATCCGGGCGATGATGTCGCCGCCGCCGGAGTCGCCGGGGTGGGCCTTGCCGGCGAAGAGGATTTGCACGGGCCTAGTCGAATGGTTGAGGATTCGGGCGAGGCGATTGGGGTCGGTGAAGATCAGGGCCGCCCGCTTGTACGGCGCGAAGCGCCGGGCAAAGCCGATGGTCAGCGCGCCGTGATCGAGGATGGAGTCAACCTGCCGGATCTGCTTGGCCGGTGCCCGCATCCGGCGCAGTTGCGCGCGCATTCGATCGCGTACGAAGTCGATCAGGTCCTGTCGCAGCTGCTGGTGAAGCTCCCAGAGCGCGGCGTCCGGGATCTTCTTCACCGCGGCCCAGGTACGGGCCTGATCCTGCTTCTCGTCCCAGTCAGCGGGCAGGTATGCGTCGAGCAGGTCGCCCATTTTCGGATGCATCCATGTCCGCAGGTGAATGCCGTTGGTGATCGACCCGATGGGCGTGCGGTCGATCGTGCGCCCGGGCCAGACGTTTTGCCACATCTTGCGGGCTACGGCGCCGTGCAGGGCGCTGACACCGTTGCGGTAGTTTGACAACCGCAGCGCCAGCGGCGTCATACTGTAGGGTTCGGACTCGCTATCGGGATCGACCCGTCCCAGGGCGAGGAAGGTCCGCGAGTCCGTCTTGAGCTTGCGTCGATGCGCGTGGAGGTACTTCTCGATCAATGCGGGGTCGAAGGCTTCGTTGCCGGCCGGCACCGGCGTGTGAGTGGTGAACACACCGGTGGAGGCGACGATTCTGACGGCTTGCCGGAGGGAGTGCTTCTCCAGGGCGACGAGTTGGGTAACACGGTCGAGCGATGCAAAAGCGGCGTGGCCTTCGTTGAGGTGATACACGGCCACCGGAATCCTGAGAGCCTGCAGCAGGCGAAGCCCGCCGATGCCGAGCAGAATCTCCTGGCAAAGGCGTTCCTCGCGATCGTTGCAGTACAGGCGATGGGAGAGCCGGCGATGCTGCGAAGCGTTCTCGGGGATGTCCGTGTCGAGCAGGAACAGGGGAACACGTCCCACATCCAGCCGCCAGGCGCGGGTGACGAGCGTGCTTCGGCCAAGTGGAATCCTGAGGCGCAGGGATCTACCCGCGCGGTTGGTGACCTCGCGCATGGGCATGTCGCGCGCGCAAAGGTCGACGAACCAGTCGTGCTGTGTGCCCTTGCGCCCGACGTGCTGGCGGACGTACCCGTTGCGCCAGAAGATGCCGACGCCCACGAGCGGCAGGCCCAGATCACTGGCGGCTTTCACGTGGTCGCCGGCCAGGACGCCGAGTCCGCCGGCATAAATGGGCAGCGATTCGTGCAAGGCATACTCCATACACAGGTAGGCGATTTTGCTCCTGACGGATCGGCCGTACTTGCCGCCGTACCAGGTTGGCCGCCGCATATAGCTGCGGAACTGTTGATGGACCAGGCGGAGCTGCTTGCGAAAACCGCGGTCGGTGGCCAATTGCCGCAAGCGCCGAGCGGGCAGTGTGCGCAGGACGGCCACCGGGTTGTGCTCGGTCTCGCGCCAGCGGCGGGGATCAAGCAGGGCGAAGAGCGCGGCCGCGTCTGCGTTCCATGACCACCACAGATTGTTCGCAAGCTCTGCGAGTGGAGCGAGATCACCGGTGCGGGTGTTTTTCAACGCGTTCGCGCCGCGGGGTCCGGCCATCGTGCGAGTCTCCGCGCCAAGGTGTCGTGATCGGGCCGGTATCGTAATCCGAGAGAAACTTGGGACCAAGGGGGCAAGGGTCTGAAGAATCAGGGGGCAGGCCCCGGGGGGGCGGATTCGGTGTGGGGCGTGTCAGCGGCGCGAGAGGCCGATGTCTCGGCATGTTCGGGCGCGGCCAGGGGCCGCACGATCGAATGGACGGCGAAGGCGAAGAGGAGAATCGACAGGATCACGCGGACGAGCCACCAGGCCTTGTTGTCGCGGAAGTGCAGGCCCACCGGTGAAGGCACTCCCTGCAACTGCACGTCCAATCGGTTGCTACTCAACTTCCACCGGACATAGCCGATTGCGCCGCCGGGCGGATAGTGTTCGCGGAGGTGTTCCCGTACCCAGTGGGCGCTCTGGCGTTTGATGTCGTCCGGCGTCATACCGTCCGGACACACACGGAACTTTCCGACGGTCCGCTCGGCGACGTCGGAAGGGAAGTCGTGGCACTCGATGGCCATGGATACGCCCCATCCGACAAGCACGACCATCGCGGTGCCGATACGGATGCGCCGCTTTGCGATCGGTCGGGCGGTCCGCCCGATCCGGAACATGGCCGCTCCGATCAGCAACCCGAACAGCATGAAGAAGAACAACCCGAGGTAGACGAAGAGAGCGGCTGCAAACGACAGGAGCCAGCCTAGCGGGACGGCTACGATCATCCCGGCCGCCACGGCCATCCACCAGCGGCCGGGGACGGCGACGGCGCTGCCTGCGGAGGGCTGTTCAACGTTTGGAGTCTCACTCACGCCTGATGCACCTTGACAGGTTGTGGCTTACCCACCCGAGATCGTGTCCGGCCCGTATCTTCGGCGATGGGCCGCAAGCCTGCAACCGGTGGAAGCGGGGATAGGCGGGCTGCTGAGCAGCAGAAGCAAGTTGCTCCTGCGTTGGCAGCGGGTCGGCGGCCGTCGGTCGGCTCAGCGGCTCGCGTTCGGGCGAGGAGCGCTTCCTGTTGAACCGAACGGTCGAGGCGTCTTGCCAATCGACCTCGACGATGGCGGGGCCCTCTCCGGCCGGGATGTTGATTCTGCGCAGGACGTCGCCGTTGTGGTCGAGGTAATGCAGCGTCCAGGGCCCCGGCGGCAGTTCAATGTGCAACGGTTCCGAGGCGGCGCCTTCGCGAGTGACCGTGATCGACGACTGCGTGACGCCGACCGTCAGCACGAGGTCGTGAAGATGGATGCGATCGACGGTGAGTTCGGACCAGGTGGACGGCAGTTCCGGATTGACGGAGAAGCCGGTCGCCGTCGGCTTGAGGCCGAGGAATCCCCGGATCACCACCTGGGGCACGAGAACGCTTTCGCGGAATTCGCAGTCGATGCCCAGACCGCCCGGTTTGCCGCAGCCCTGGAGCGAGCCGCGGGTCGCGTCCTTGTAATATTCGCGCGGCCCGCCCGCCTTCCGCACGTCGTCGTACCACTCGATGATCTCCTGCAGTCGGGTCCAGGCGTCGTCCGGGCCTCGCGTTTTGAGCCGGGCCATCAGGTCGTGATACGCGAACCCGAGCACCGCTCCTCCGTCCTGCACCTGTCCGCCCCATGGGATCGACTCCGGGTTGGGCCAATACCAGCCGTAGTATTCGACGTTTCGTTTCGTGGTGGAGCGCGGGCCGAACCGCCAGTGATAGATGTCCGCGCCTTGTGCCGTATCTCCCTCCACGATGCGGTCGCCGGCGATCCAGCTCATGATCGCGTCGGTCTGCTCGGCGGTGGCGAAGTCGTAGTAAACCGCTTCGAGGTTCATGAAGGTGAACCCGAAGTCCCAGCATTTGCCGTCGTCGTCCGGGCCGAGCGTGAACCGTTTTGTTTCGGCGTTCCAGAACATGCGGTTGTTCGCTTTGACGTCGTCGGCGTGGCGGTTGAGCGAGTCGGGGTCGCATCGCAGCGGGCCGCCGGGAACGTTCCACTCGGGGTGGTCCGTGATGAGCCGCTCCAGCTCCGCCATCCGCCGCAGCGCGGCGTAGTAGAGCATGGTCGCGTAGGCGTCCTTTCGCCCGAACGGCAGAAGGTCCCAGTAGTTGTTGCCGATCCCTCGGCCCGGCAGGCTGATCTTGTTTCCGTCGGCGTCACGGTGCAGGCCGGTTCGCCCGCAGTGCCCCACGAACGGGGTCACGATGCAGTTCTGTTCGCGCCCGTGACATTCGGTCATGAGATAGCGCAGGGCCAGCCGTATGCGTTGGATCTGCTCGCGGAGGAAGGTGACGTCCTGCGTCCAGAGGAAGTACTGGATGCAGCCCATGATGAAGTTCTGGTTGTTGACGTTATGCCGCGTGTCGTATTGCGTGAAGAGGGCCTGGATACCGACGGTGCCGCCGGGTTTGGAGTTGCCGAATCCGATGCGCAGGGCGGTGATCCGCCCCGTCCACTTCGGTTGGCGGTAGACGGGGATCATCGTGTATACGATCTTGTTTGACTCGATCGCCGTGAAGTACATTCGAAGACGCGGCGTGAACTCCGGTTCGTCGGCCGTGGTCCATTCGAGGTAGGGCTGGGCGTTGTCCAGGCCGGTCGCGCGCCAGCGGAGCTGTATGAACGGCGCCTGCAGCACGTCGATGTTCAACGGCGGAGCGCCGACGTTGGTGTGCGGTGCCGACAGGCGGATGTTCCACGCGTCGTTTTCGATGCCGGCGTCGGTTCCGTTTTGGACAGTCCAGCCTTCCTGCGACTTCTCCTGCGTACCGTGCCATCCTGGGGGCACGTTCTTCAGGGAGAAGTGCCAGCCCCACGCCCCGTTGCCGCCTGCGGCCCAGAACGGGAAGGGCCAGCCGTGCTGATGAGCGATGGATGCGTGCTGGTGAGTGGCGACGTAGCCTTCGTTATCGATGAACCGGCTGCTCAGCGCCGCGCGCCAGTCCGCGCGTATGTCGTGCATGAGGTTGCCGTCCTCGACTGCGGGCCAGAGGGTGGAACCCGACAGCCATTCATCCCACAGCGTCGAGGCCGGTCCCTTGCGCCGCGAGTAGTGCTCCCAGAACAGCGCGCGGAGGCTCTCCATCTGCGCCTGGTGGCCGGGCACGATGAAGTGCGGGAAATCGTCGGGCACGTCGGCCCGGGCGCGCTGCGCGATGGCGAGTGACCCGCACGCGAGCGCGAACAGTAGGGCGCAGCGCCTCGTGACCATTGGATGCGCGATGGATCCGGGTCCGGGCTTTGGCGAGTTCAGGAACATGATGCTTTCCCCCATGCTACAGGGTCGTGTGCCGTCGACGCGGTACGTTTACGCAACGGTGTCGTCCGCCAGAAGGGCCTCGAAGCGGCCAATCGCATCGTCCCAGCCAGCGGCCGGGTCGGGATCGTACTGCTGAAGCGGTGTCGAAGCCGCGATGACCCGCCGCACCTGGTCCAGCGACGACACGCGCCCTCGGGCGAGGGCCTGAACCATGACGTTTCCGGCTGCGGTCGCCTCCGCCGGGCCGGCGACGACCGGTTTGCCCGTGATGTCGGCGGTGAGGCGGCAGAGGAGCCGGTTGTTGGCTCCGCCGCCGACAACATGCACGACCTCCACCGGCCAGCCGGTGATGCGCTCGAGCGAGTGTAGCGTCGTGCGGTATTTCAGCGCCAGGCTCTCCAATGCGCAGCGTACGATCTGCCCGGTGCTCTCGGGGACGGGTTGCCCGCCGGCGGCGCAGCAGTCGCGGATGCGCCGTGGCATATCGCCCGGTTCGGCGAAGCGGGGGTCATCCGGATCCACGAAGGAAACGCGTGACGGAGCGGCGTCGGCCATCTCCGTGAGCTTCTCATAGGATACCGACTCGCCCCGGGCTTCCCACGTGCGCTTGCATTCCTGCACCAGCCACAGTCCGGCGACGTTCTTCAGGAACCGCACCGTGCCCGCGACCCCGCCTTCGTTCGTGAAGTTGCCGGTCAGCGCCTCGGTATCGCAGATCGGCTCGGGAACCTCAACACCGACGAGCGACCAGGTGCCAGAGCTGATGTACGCCCACCCCTGGCCATGAGCGGGAACCGCCGCCACGGCCGATCCCGTGTCATGACACGCGGGGGCGACGACCGGCGCCGGTGCGAGACCGGCGCCGTCGGCGATCTCGGGCAGCAGGTCACCCACGGGACTTGCCGGGGGAACGACGTGGGGCATGATCTCTGCGGGCAGGTTGAGCTTCGCCATGAGGTGCGTGGCCCAGCCGCCGCGCAGAGCATCGTAGAGCTGTGACGTGGTGGCAATGCTGTATTCACTCTGCTTGACGCCGGTAAGCCAGTAGTTGAACAGATCGGGCATGAACAGCAGCGTGCCGGCGGCGTCGAGCGTCGCGCGATCGGTCGTTGCCACCGACAACAACTGGTACAGGGTGTTGAACTCCATGAACTGGATGCCGGTCCGCTCGTAGATTTCCTCGCGTGGTACGAGGTGAAAGGCTTCGGCCATCATCCCGCGCGTTCGCGAATCGCGATAATGGAAAGGCAGATCGAGCATCTGTCCGGCCGGCGAGAGCAGGGCGTAGTCCACACCCCAGGTGTCGATCCCGATGCCGTCGAGCGCCCTCCGGCGGCGGGCGCATTTCGCCAGAGCGGATTTGATCTCTGCGAAGAGGCGCGGGGCGTCCCAATGCAGGTGATCGCGGATTGTGACGGGGCCGTTGGCAAACCGGTGAATCTCCTCGAGTGTCAGGCGGTCGCCGTCGAACATTCCGAGAACGGCGCGCCCGCTCGAGGCGCCCAGGTCGAAAGCGAGGTAATTGGAGGTGGCGGCCACGGCGGTTTTCTCGGAAACGTGGATGTCGTCAAGCGAGCGGCTGTATCAGGCGTATCCGCCGGACGACTGCGGTTTTCTCGGGCCGCGCTGCGCGGCCACGCGTTCGGCATACCCGCTTTCGCGAAACGCCGACAGCGGGTCGGGGGCGAGCTTGCGATTCCTGCGATAGTCAGCCAGAAACGGGCGGACGTCCGTGCTGTAGGCTTCGCGGAGTACGGTCTCGGCCAGGACCAGGTCGTCGTGGTTTCGGGCCTGTTTCAGGGCTTCGTGGTCGACCAGCAGCGCCTTGGTGATATGTTCCTGGGCGGTCACCACCGTCTGGATCATGGCTTCGATCTTCGGTTTGAGGTTGTGCGATTGGTCCACCATGTAGGCGATTTCCAGGTCACGTCCGGTCTCGTGCTCAGCGGCTACGATCTCGTGGAGAATGCGGAACAACTGGTACGGATCGATGCTTCCCATGGTGAGGTCGTCGTCGGCGTATTTGCGATCGTTGAAATGGAACCCGCCTAGCATGTTCTCATCGATGAGCCAGGCCACGATCTGCTCGATGTTGCAGCCCGCGAGGTGATGCCCCGTATCGACCAGGACCCTGGCCCGCGGCCCCGCCTGCCTGGCGAACACGCAGGCCATCCCCCAGTCGGCGATGTCGGTGTGATAGAACGCCGGTTCGAACGGCTTGTACTCCACGAGCATGGTCATGTCGTCAGGCATGGCGGCGTGAACCTCGCCCAGCGCCCGGGCCATCCACCGCTTTCGCTGCCGGATGTCGGCCTGCCCGGGATAGTTCGTGCCGTCGGCGAACCAAAGGCTCAGGAGTTTCGACCCGACCTGCGCACCGATCTTCACGCTGTCGATCAGGTGTCGAACAGCGCGCTTGCGGATGGCGGCATCACGATTCGTGACCGACCCGAACTTGTAGCACTGGTCCTCAAACACGTTGGGGTTGACGGCTCCGATGCGCAGACCCAGCTTCGCCGCCTGTTTGACGGCCGCCCGGGGGCCCGACGCTTCCGGGAAGTCCCACAGCACGTGCACCGCCACGCTGGGGCAGCACCCGGTGTAGCGGTGGACCTCGGCGGCGTCGCTGAGCTTCTCTTCGAGCGTTGTGGCGGCGCCGGCCTGCAGGAACTTACCGAACCGCGTGCCGGTGTCCGCGTATCCCCACGAGGGCGTTTCGATCTCGAAGCGGTCGAGCCGGGAACAGAGCGCTTGCTCGTCCGTGTGGGGTGGGAGTTTCATCTCGGTCTCCAGCCGGGCCGGGTGCGTGAAGGGAACGGCGGATGTCTGTTCTGCAACGATCCCGCCCCGGCGGTCGGGGCTCGTATACGTGACGATTCACCGAAGGCTCTACACCGCCCGCGGTCGAGCCTACTGACGGCGCAGCACATCGACAACATGGGCGGTGATCGACTGCACCAGGTTCTCGAACTCGTCCGGCTCGCCCGGTGCCGCCTCCGGTGATGCCCCGGGCGCCCGCGCCGGCGCGACGCCGTCCCCGAACTCCATGTTCACGCAGAGTTCGGCGTTCCCCGCGAGCCGCGGGTCGATCCCGGCGCCGAACCGCTCCTTCAGCTTTAACAGCTCCTTCACCTTCGGTCCGGGCAGGCGCTCCACGTGTCCGATCTGTTCAGCCAGGATCAACATTCGACAGTACGCATCGAGGATCTCGGTATACCAGTAGGCGCGCTCGACGGTCGGGCCCCAGCTCACGGTTCCGTGATTGCTGAGCACCACGGTGTTGGCCTTGCCGATGAACGGGCGCACGGTCTCGGCGAAGCTCTTGCCGCCAGGCGTCTCGTATTCCGCCCGGGGCACGACGCCGAGGAACACCTCGACCTCGGGCAAGATGCAGGAAGGAATGTCCACCCGGGCGACCCCGAATGCCGTCGCGTGAGGTGGGTGGCAGTGGACGGCCGCCCTGACGGCCGGGTCCGCCCGGTAGATCTCCAGATGCAGTAGAATCTCGCTCGTGGGCTGTCGTCTGCCGAGGGTCTGCCTGGCATTCAAGTCGACCGTACACAGGTCGTCCGGCTTCATGAACCCCTTGCAGATCTGCGTCGGCGTGCAGAGGACGACATTGTCCGACAGGCGGCACGAGATATTGCCGTCGTTCCCGGCCGCGAACCCGCGGGCGTAGAGTCGCCGTCCGATCTCGCAAATCTCCTTCTTGATGTTCCATTCGCCATTCATCATGAGTTCCTCTCGTGCCCGGCGCATGCGCATCATTGCGGGTCAGCGCCTGCGGCGGGCCACAAACGCAACGGCACTGAAGAAGTACACGACGGTCGCCACCAGGAACCATGCCTTGAAGCTTGCCATATCGGCGTCATACGTATCCGGACTGCCGAAGAAGACCCGCAGCGGCAGGAGAAGGCACGCGATCAGCGCCGCCAGGGCGACGGCGGCAAAGAGCCGGCTCAGCCCGCCGCCGCGTGTCGTCCGGCGCTCCTTCCGTGTCGGGTCGGCCGGGGCGGTCGACGCGGACGCCACCTCGGCGGCGTCCAGGCCCCGCCCCGTGCGCGGGATCACGTAGCAGAGCACGATGTACAGAATCACGGCAATGAACCAGCCCGGCAGCCACCGGAAGAACAGGTGAAGGCCGACATATCCCATCCCGTAGCACGCGGCCAGGGTCACGATCCAGGTGATCAACGCCGGGGCGTTGACCATCAGGCCGCGCTTCTCGGCCCAGTATCGCACCAGGCCGAGCTTCGGGAACAGCCAGTGCTCGGCGAAGACGACGGCCCCGATGGGCATGAGCACGATGCCGTAGATCGCGACGAAGTCCAGCAGGCGCATGAAGAACACCGGGAAGCATGCCACAATGGTGGTGGCAAGGCCTGCGACCAGCGTGACCTTCCACCGGGCCCAATCGGGGGTGGCGATCTGCAGGGCGAGTCCGGCGCGGTACATCGTCGGGTTGGCGGTGGTCCATCCGGCGATGACGACGGCGATGGCCCCGGCGAAGCCCACCGCGTTGTCCGCCATCTGCCCGGGGTTCAGCCCGACGACCGTCGCGCCCATGATGCCCGCACACACCCACGCCAGGAAGTGCCCCAGGTACATCCCGAAGGCGGAGTAGAACCCGTACGTCCATCTGCGCGCATAGCGGAACAGGGCCAGATCCGACAGGCACACGTGCATCGCCAGGTTGCAGAACCACGCGAAGAAGACGACGTGCCATACGCCGAGCTTCTCCTGGCCCTGTTCCGGCACGCCGGTCCAGATCTTCGTCTCGGCGATCGTCCACAGCTCGGACAGGCTGTGGAGCTCGCCCAGACGGGGCAGCGTGGCGATCGCACCGGCGACGAAGACCAGAAGCATCCATGGCGAGCAGACCGATGCGAAATCGGCGAGTTTCTTGAACCCCAGGATCGCCAGTGTGATGACCACCGCGCCGACGAGCAGGACGACCAGCACCCAGCCGGCGCTGTTGGGCAGGACGTCTTGCAGTTGCGGGTGGGTGACGTTGAACGCGAGGCTGACGGCTGAGGCCGACACCGCAATCATCGCCCCGGCCAGGATGCAGTACAGAACGGCGTTGACAATGTTGTAGGCAACGGTCAGCCCCGGCCCGGCGATCCGCCGGAGGTACCAGTACAACGTGAGACGGACGCGCACCGCGATCGGCGCGCAGACCAGGGCCCACGACAAGACGGCAAGGAAGTTGCCGATGAGAAGCCCGAGGAGCAGATCACCCGCCTCGATCCCGTGTTTGACGAACATGGCCCCGATGACGAACTCGGTGGCGGCCACGTGCTCGCCGGCGAACAGGCCCGCGAACTTTCGCCCGTCGTGCAACTTGTCGTCGGTAACGGGCGCTCGCTCGTATTCGTAGAGCTTGTCCAGCCGGCTGGACAGGGCCGCGAGTTCCGATTCAGAGGACACGGGGTTCTCCCTTTTTCATTCCACGTTCATGACGAACCGATACGTTCCCGCCCCGACCTCAAACAGCACGGCGTCCGGCTCGGATCGCACGAAGCGCACGCCGGGCACCTCTTCGCCCGCCTTGGTTGCTCGGACGGGCAAGCCCTCCCGGGCAACCGTCTTGCCGCCTTCCGTGATCGTGGCACCCGATGCGCCGAGCGTCGGCACGTACACCGTGGCGCCGGTGTTGGGGGGCATGGTCACCTCGAGGACAACCTTGCTGTCCTGGCGCCACCATGCGCTGCGAATCCGCCCGTACGTCGAAGGGTACTCGCTTCGGGCCCAGTCCAGGTCGCCGACCGGCCGCGGGCGAATCACAGCCTTCTTGAAACCCGGATGGTCCCCATCGATGTTGATCCCGCCGAGGGCTTCGTAGAACCACTGCGCAACGGCTCCGAAACAGAAATGGTTGAACGAGTTCATCCCCGGATCGACCTTGTCGATCTGGTTGGTGTTCCAACGCTCCCAGATTGTGGTGGCGCCCTGCTCGACCATGTAGCCCCACGACGGGTACGTTCGCTGGGTGGCAAGCCGGTACGCGACATCATGGTGGCCTCGGCTGGTCAGAAGCGGCAGCAGATAGCCCGTGCCCAGAAAGCCGGTCGACAGGTGATCCTCGCGCTTCTCGATGTCGCGAACCAGGTTGGCCAGCACGGCCGCTTGACGGTCCGCCGGCGTCATGCCGAACCACAGGGGCAGAATGTTGGCCGTCTGTGTCCCGCCGCGGTACTGGTTCGTCTCTTTGTCCAGGAACGCGTCGTTGAAGGCCTTGGCGATCCGACGGGCCAGCGCGGCGTACTCCGCGGCGTCGTCGTCATTCCCGACGACGTCAGCCATCCGGGACAACAGCACCGTCGAGTAGTAGTAGTAGGCCGTGGCGATGGGCTCTTTCGGGGACTCGACGACGGCCACCCAATCGCCGTAGCCGTAGTTCTTGAACCCGTGCTCGGGTTCGTACAGGTCCTTCGGGGCGTGCCGGCGCATGTACTCGACCCAGCGCTTGATCCCGTCATAGTTGTCTTCGATGACGCGCCGATCACGATAGAACTGATAGAGCGTCCACGGAATCACCGTCACGGCGTCACCCCATCCCGGCGCTGCCGGGCCGCTCACCACCGCCACCGGGGCCACATCCGTCACGTGGCCGTCCGCGCCCTGCGAGTCGATAATGTCGGTCATCCACTTGGCGAAGAAGCGGGCCATGTCCATGTTCCAGCAGGCGGTGGGTGCGAAGATCTGCGCGTCGCCCATCCAGCCGAGCCGCTCGTCCCGCTGTGGGCAGTCGGTGGGCACGCTGTGCATGTTGGACCGCTGTCCCCACAGGGTGTTGCGATAGATGCGGTTGATCAGTTCGTTCGAGCAAGAGAAGGACCCGGCGAACGGGGCGTCCGTGTGGACTACGCGGGCCACCAGCGCGTCACGCGCCGGCTCGCCGGGCCAACCGGTAACCTCCGCGTAGCGAAACCCGCGATAGGTGAACCGCGGCTCCCAGACCTCTTCGCCCCGGCCTTTGAGAATGTACTCGTCCGTCGCCAGCGCCGCCCGGTAATTGTCGCGGTAGATCGTGCCGTCGCTGTTCAGAACCTCGGCGAACCGCACCTTGATCCGCGTCCCCCGCGGTCCCCGCACCGTCAGCCGGGTCCAGCCGACCAGGTTCTGCCCGAAATCGAAGATGTATGTCCCGGCTTTCGGGCGCGTGACGGCCACCGCCGATTTTTCCTCTGTGACGCGAATGGTCTCGCATCGTTGCGGTACGAGGTGCTCGGCGGGCTGATCGCCGGCGATCAGCGCGTCGGTCCAATCCTTATCCGCGAAGGAGGGCTCGTCCCAGCCGGGCATCTCCAGCCTCGCGTCATACGTCTCCCCGTGGTAGAAGCTGTCTCGCCTGATGGGCGACAAGTGGGTCTTCCACGTGTCGTCCGTCACGAAGCTCTCGTGCGTGCCGTCCGCGTATTCCACGTTCAGCTGCAGGATGAACCGGAGATTACCCTCCCCGTAGGTCGCCGCCTGGTTCCAGCCCAGCCCGCCCGACCACCACGCATTGCCGAGCATCGCGCCGATCGCGTTGGCCCCTTCTCGCAGCGAATCGGTCACGTCGTACGTCTGGTACTGCACGCGCTTGGGGTAGTGGGTCCAGCCCGGAGTGAACACGTCGCCGCCGACTCGTTGCCCGTTGATCGACATCCGGTAGCAGCCCAACCCGCTCACGTAGGCGCGCGCCCGGGCGACCGCGCCTTTCAAGGTGATGTCCTTTCGCATGCAGATCGAGCGCGGGGCTTGTCTCGCAAGGCCAGGCTCGCCCCACGGCGGGTCGCCGTATGCGCCCACGACGGCGGCTTTGTCCCACGCGGAATCATCGTAGGCCGCTTCTCGCCAGCCCTCGTGGGCCTTCGCTGACACCAGCCAGTGCGCACCGGAATGCAGCTCCAGAGGCCCGCCGTCGTCAACGCTCACGCGCATGCTGAACAGCAGCCCGCACGGCCCCTTGGCGTTTGCCGCCTCGATCGCCACGACGTTCCTTCCCGGACGAACCGCGGATGTCACGTCGTATCCGCGAATCACGTCGAACGCCGTTCCCTGACCCATGTTCACACCGTTGACATACACCACACAGCGGTCGTCAGCCGCGGCGCGAATCAAGGCACCGGCGACATCGGCATCATCCGGAACGTCCAAAGCGGCGCGGAAATACACGCTCGCGTCTTCGCCCTGCTCCGTCGGGTGCCAGATCCACTGGCCCCGCAGATCGGGCTCCGTATCGCGTGAAGGGGCGGGCGCGGTGATCCAGCGCGCGGACCAATCATGCGGTTCAAGCAGGCTCATCTCCCACCAGGCCGGTTCCGAGTACGACGACGCGCGCCCCGCTCCGTCCCAGGTGCGGACCTTCCACGCATAGCGCCGCCCCGACTCCAGCGGCGTACCGGCGTACACGACGTGAACCGATTGTCCGGACTCGACCTTACCACTGTCCCAGACGGTCGGTTTCTCACCCCCGACGACAGCAGGATCGTCCGCCGTCACCAGGATCTGATAGGCACTCTGCACGGCGCCGCGCCTGCGGTCGTTGACCTCCCATGACAACCGCGGCGCTTTGTCGCCCAGTCCCAGCGGATCGGGCCTGTACTCACACCGCAGATTCAGCGGTGGGCCCGGACCGCCGGCACCCGGCGAAGGCTCGGCCCCGAGGAACATAAACGCAACCACCACCAGAACCTCCAATCCGACAAACCCGCGACGTTTCGTGACCATCATGTCAGCAATGCCTCCGGCGCTATGTGCGCCCGTCCAACCACAGGGCTGCAGCTATGAGCCGGTACTGTATGGGAACACAACTGTAGTCGGCAAGTCGATCGCCGATATCGGGGTGACCGCCACGCCCCGCGAGTCCTCCAATGTATCGGGGATGGAACCGCACATCCAATGACCTTGCCGCCGCCACGCCAAACCGGATGCAATGCCGACTCCCAACGGCCCGCGGCGGAAGTATCTGGAGCGGAGTTACGCCGCTTTCGGCGGATCAAATGGCTCTTCCGTCTCCCGCAAGACCGGCCGGCGGATCGGTCCCACAGGACAATGAGGTCATCGGAGGCTTGCTGATCACCGCCTGCTCGGTTGCTTTCACCGATCCGCCCCGCATAATGACGGCACTGCCGCGGCGGCACGGTGGCCCGGGGAGGCGCCCGACATGAGCTCAGTCATCCAACGAGTCTACGAAGGCGTCAACGCCGCCCTGCGCGCGGACGACCCGGCGTCTCTGTCAGCCGCCCTGTCCGGCGTCCACGCCGCCGACATCGCCGAGATCTACGAGCTTCTTGCCGATGAGGACCGCTCGCGATTGATCTACGCCCTGCCCGCGCCGACGGCGGCGGAGGTCGTCGTCCTGCTCGACGAAGCCGATCGCGGCGAAGTCGTGGAGGACATCAGCCGGGCGGAACTGACCGAGCTGGTCTCGGAGATGGAGCCCGACGACGCCGCCGACGTGCTCGGAGAACTCACCGAAGAGCAGCGGGAAGACGTTCTGGAGCACATCGCCTACGAGCAGGCGGACAAGATCGAGGAGTTGCTGACCTACGACGAAGACACCGCCGGCGGCATCATGACGAAGGATCTGGTCGCTTTGCCCGGCCACGCCACCGTTGCGGAAGCGGTCAGGGAGATCCGGGCGTCCTTTCCCGACGCGGACCTGCACAACATCTACGTTGTGGATGACCACGACAGGCTTTTCGGGGTCGTTCCGCTTCGCCAACTGGTTCTGAACGACAAGCAGGTTCGGCTGAAGACAATCTGCACGACGGACCCCGTCGCCGTTCACGTGCGCGATGACCAGGAGGAGGTCGTCCACGTCATCTCCAAGTACGACCTCGCCGCCGTGCCCGTCGTCGACGATGAAGGTCGCCTCCTCGGGCGAATCACTCACGACGACATTATCGATGTTCTCGAGGAGGAGGCCGACGAGGACATGTACCGCATGGCCGGTCTGGACACCGCTGAGTTCGAGACGGCGTCCGTCGTGCGGGCAGCGGGTATTCGCCTGTTCTGGTTGGGACCTTGCCTGATCGGCATGGCCGGCACGGCTACGGTGCTGGTCGTTGCGAAGCGGTATTTCGATTGGCCGATCCTTGCTACGCTCGTCGCATTTGCGCCGATGATCATGGCTATCGGCGGGAACTGCGGCATTCAGATATCCACGATCATCGTCCGGGGGTTGGCCACCGGCGAATTGGCTTCATCCCGGTTCGGGCCCGCGTTCGTCCGTGAGGGGCGGGTCGCCCTGATCATGGCCCCGATCTGCGGGATCGCCGCCCTGCTTCTGTGCCGGGTCGGCCTGCCCATCATGCGCCGGTGGGGAGATGTCCAGGAGGGCGCCGATGTCATTCGCGTGTCCTACGCCGTGGGCGTGGGCATGACTTGCGCGATTCTGGTCGCCGCCTCGCTCGGCATGGTCCTGCCGTTCATCTTCCGGCGCATTCAAGTCGATCCTGCCATCGCCGCCGGTCCCATTGTCACCACGGTCAACGACGTCCTCAGCGTAGTCATTTTCCTGGCGCTGGCTTCACTGATCATCGCGTGGTAAGCGACCGGTCCACGGGTTCTGCCCGGCGCTGGGTCCTCGGCTTGCCGGCAGCACAACGTCTGGACCGGCCATTATCGGACGGCGTCTCGATCGGCGTTCAGGCCGGGCTTCGGGCACGAAATTGCGAAGGTGAATGTCGTGAATGCTCGATAGGTAAGGGCGTAGAGAATGTGCTGGTTGTGCGGGCGGTCCGGTGCACTGACGCGTTTGCAGCGCCCGCGCGACGGCAATTGCCGCAAGCCAAAGGAGATTCGAAGATGCTACTGAGGGCTAACCTGCTGTTCGGTACCGCCCTGATCACGTTGTTGGCCGGGGCATGCCAGGGTCCTGCCAAGCGCCTGAACGCCCCGCCTCAGGGGGTATCGAACCAGCCGCATCCGCTTCAGGACGACATGACGTACATGGTCGACAACGCCATGCTGTATGACATGTCCGTAGTGGACATCCATTTCGTCCCTCACACTGACGAGATCAACAGCCTCGGCGCGCGGCGATTGAACCGTTATGCCGAGATGCTGTTGCAGATCGGCGGCACCATCCACTACGACGCCTCGCCGCGTGAGGATGACGAACTGGTCCAGGCCCGCATCGAAAGCGTCAAGACGTTTCTGGCCGACGCCGGCGTGGACATGGACAAAGTGACCGTCGAATCCGGCATGTCGCGCGGGCGCGGTGTCACGGCGAGGGAGCATCCCGCCCTGCCCCCGCCGGATGACGGAATACCTACGCAGAGGATCATCCACAAGAACGAGTAACGGCAGGACAAGGATCGTCCACGGGTCTGGTCGCGGTCGCTCGTACAGGTCGTACCGGACCCCAAGCAGATAAGGGATATCGCCGTGAAACGACCAAACCCGTTCGTCGCCGCTGCGCTGCTCTCGGCGCTGCTGGCGGCCAGCTGTATTTCCCCGACCGAGGAAGTGGTCTCGTCGCAACGGAGCCCCAACTGGCAGCAGGCGCCTTCCGAGGCCCTGACCAGCGCCAAGGAGATTCCGACGCCCGAGATCTACGCCCGGACCCACATCGCCGCCGGGAACCTCTTTCAGAGCCAGCAGCTCTACGCCAAAGCCATCGCGCAGTATCAGAAGGCGATCGCGGTGGACCCTGCCTGTGCCGAAGCGTACACCCGCCTCGGCATCCTGCTCGGCGGGATGGGGCGCCACACCGCCAGTGAGATCTACCTGGTGAAAGCCGTCGAACTTCTTCCCCGGTCCGCCCCTCTGCGCAACAATCTCGGCTTTGAATACGCCATGCAGGAGCGATGGACCGACGCCGAATCCGAGCTCCGCAACGCCGTTCAGCTCGACCCGAACTACGATCGCGCTTACGTCAATCTCGGCATGGTGCTCTGCAAGCAGGGCCGCTATCAGGAAGGGCTGGAGGCGTTTCAAGAGGCGGTGCCCGAAGCTGACGCCTACTACAACCTCGGCTTGATGCTCCGTGCCGCCCGCCGGTACAGTGACGCCGCGGACGCCTTCACGCGGGTCCTGGGAATCAATCCCGGCTCTACAGCCGCCATGACCCAGCTCGAGCAAATCACGGAAATGATCCCGACGGCGCCGGCGCCCGCCGAGCTTGACGAGCTGGTCGACGAAGTCGGAATCTTCGCGACCACATTTCAACCGGCCGATGACGTCGCGCCCACGGATGAAGCCGCGGTCCCCGACGGACCGGTCGTCGAATCGCCCCAACCGGACGGCGCACGCGAAGACCCGGCGGTCGTTGCCGACCAGGACGAAGGCCACACGGAGACCGACGTGTCCGCCGCCGCGCAAGCCGGTCCACCCGCCTCTGCCATCAGCGTCACGCCCGACGCCGAAGCCGACATGGATGCGCTGTCCGCCCTCATCGAAGCCGCCCTGTCCCGGATGAAACGCTTCAGCGCCGCGCCGGTTCCGGCGCCGAGCACGATGCCCGTTGAAGGACCCGACGAACCCGAGATCGACGGCGAGCCCGATGACGCCGCCGCGGCCGACCAGCCCGCAGTTCAACTGGCCCGACGCGCCCCGGAATCCGTCGATCCGGCGCGTGAAGAAGGACCGGACGGAGAATGCGCCGACGCCCGGCGCCTGCCGAGTGTGTTCGTGGAACCGAGCGTGCACGTCAGCGTGGGGGATCGCCCGCTGGACAGCGTGTTCGAAGGAGCCTGGCCGTTCGTCGGCACTGACGTGATGACCGACGGCGCCGCGCCCGAGCCGGATGCCGAAGCGGACGATCTCGACTCAGCCAATCAGGAGGTGCTGAACGAGAATTGGCTCATCATGAACTGGCTGTTCGACGAGTCCTTTGCTCCCTTGATGGTGCCAGCCGACGAGCAGGGCAACGCCCTCCGGCAGAATCGCGAGGCCGCCACCTTCACGCCCCAGTTGCGATTCGATCGGAACTGGTACGTCCGGCGACCGGGCTCCGTCTCGCTCCAACAGGACGTGTTCGATCAGGTGGAGCAGTTCAACCCTGTTATCTGGGAGTTCTCGGAAGACGAACCGCGTTGATTCCCGGGGGACTCAGCGAGGGAGATTGCAGGCAGGGCCCGCACCAAGCGGGCCCTTTGCCGTCATGCCCGGGCACCACGAAGGTGGATTTCAACCTGGCGCCGGGCTGACCGTTGTCGGAACCCTCCGTGCGCTTCACGTCGTACGACGGCGATCTCCTATTCCGTATCGGCCTCAACTGGCGCGAGCACGATGCAGTCGATGCCGAAATAGGTCCCCGGTTCCACGGCCTTGGGGTTGCTGCCGACCACCTCGAATCTGAAGATCGGGCAGCCGGGACCGGGCTCGAACGTGCCGAGGGCAATCGGCCCGGTCGCCACCAGGGCTTTGTCTTCCGTGTTGCACAGGTCGATCGGCTTGCCCACCGGATTGCCGCCTGCGAATACCTGGATGATCCCATAGTCGGGATAGCGGGAGGCGTGGATTGTCACCTTCTGCGGCCCCTTGACCGGTTCGGGGTAGCGCAGTTCCACCGCCTCGCCCTTGCCCTTGCACCCGAACCACATTTGGGCGTCACCGCTCCAGGCGGCGTTGCGCCAGTTGGCTTCGATTCTCCAGGCGGCGTCGGGGGGCACCGAGACGATTTCCATCGCCTCGACCTCGACGGCGCCGGCTACCCTGCGGACCGATTCGAGCGGCGCGACCCCCGGCGCTGTCTTCGTCCGGTCTGCCAGCCGGTTGTGCGTCGCCGGCGGGCGAGCATAGAAATACGTCGTGGCTGCGTATGCGACCTGCACCGCCCGCCAATGCCAGACTTCGATGTCGAACTTGAGCGACCGGTTGAACGGGATCGCGTCGAGCGATCGGGTGCGCAGCAGCGCGGTGTGGCCGAACACCACGGGACCGTCCACCCGCGATTGGGCGTGAAACGGCGCTTCGAAGAAGTGTGAATCGCCCCACGCATAGCCGTAGTAGTCCTCCGTACCCGTACCGAAGTGCGACGGGAACGACTCGCCGTCGACGTAGATCTTCTCGTCACCCTCGCCCCACCATACGGTGGTGGGATTGACCAGGGCCAGCGCGTCACCGGCGTAGACTCCCTTGCCCTTGATCTCGACGTAATTCCAGTCGTGTTTCTTCTCGGTCGAGATCGGGTACTCGTGTCGCCAAGTGGCGTGAAAGTGCATGGAGCGATCGCACCAGTTCCAGTCGCCCATGCGGGCGGTGGCCGCGAACTCCACCGGCACATCGCCGAGGTTCTCCAGCACGATCGTTGCCGACCGTTCGTACGGCATCGGCCAATAGCATGTCATCGACCCGTCCGCCTCCACCCTCTGCCACCAGCTGCGGAACAGGTTCACCCCGACCCCCGACCCGAAGAAGTCGCCCACCGGGCACCATACGGTTTCCTGCCCGTCGAATTCCATGCGAAGGACCGTGTTGCGATACGCGTTCTCGACGTCGTCCGCCTGCAATCGGACCGTCAGCTCGCGCACGGCGTGCGGTCCCGGTGAAAGCAAAAGGCGCGCCGCCTGCCCCGGCGTGAGCCGGCCCGTCTTGCCCAGCGTGCGCATCGGCCTCGGTCGCAGGTCGCGCCCGACCGT
Organism: Phycisphaerales bacterium; assembly: GCA_020353195.1. GTDB lineage: Bacteria > Planctomycetota > Phycisphaerae > UBA1845 > UBA1845 > JAFGJQ01. Next base: position 3,648,711 of record CP070691.1, read on the forward strand.
GCTCAGCGTGCGGGTAACTTCGCGAAGAACAGGCAGGCCCCTGGTGAACACGTCCATCGAGAACGTCTCCACGGCCGTGCCCGGCGCGTACGTGCGATAGTTGATCTGGTAGTAGATGTCGTCTTTGTCGGTCGTGACCTTGCAGGCTCGGGCGTACGGGATGGGAAGGTAGAGGTTCCAGCCTCGGGCGCGGACGGCCGACAACGGTCGCCCCACGCGCCACGTCCCGCCCAACAGGTCGCTCAGGGGCGTCTCGAGCGCCGGCTGCTCCGCACCGTCGAGATAGAACCGGACGACGCCTCCCTGGTCCGGGTTCGCCGACCAGAACCGCACGACCGCTCCCGGGCCTGCAGCGTCCATCAGGACCCATTCCTTGCGACCACCGTTCTCCTCCACACGGATGAACTGCTTTCGATCGGCGTTGGCAAACCACGTGTCTTTCTCGGGTGAAACAGCCTCACGGTCGTAACTGCTGGCCTGCCTGCACGTGCAGGCCGGGTCGGGAAACCGGGCGATCGCGTCGCGGTCGATCATCTCGCGCAGGAGCGACTCGTAGGTGATCCCCCCCTCCGCGCCGGACGCCGCACAACACCAGGCCGCCGAAAGCACCGCCACCATCGCAAGCGTTAAACGGGTCATCGAGGTTCCTTTCGTGACAAACAACAGACAACGGGGCACAGCGAGTCGCCCGCCTCGTCCATGCACGACCGTTTCTCCGTGCCGATGCCGCACGCACGCCGGTCTTCCAGCCGGCACTACGGCGAACGGCGAGGTCTCGTTTACAGCGCCCGGTGGGCAATGTCGCGACGACAGAACGCGCCGTCGAAGTGAATCGTGTCCACGGCTTCGAGAGCCCGGGCACGGGCGGAGGCTACGTCGTCGCCCAGGGCCGTCACGCCCAGGACCCGCCCGCCGTCCGTCACCACCTTGTCGCCGACCCGCTTCGTGCCCGCGTGGAACACCGTCACGTCCGGCAGCGCTTCCGCGTCGGACAGACCCTCGATCACGTGGCCTTTCTTGTAGCTGCCCGGGTACCCCGCCGACGCCATCACGACGCATACCGCCGGCCTCGGATCCCAGCGAAGGTCGACCTCGCTGAGCCGGCGGTCGAGCACCGCCTCGATCACGTCGATCAGATCGGTCTGCAGCCTCGGCAGCACCGCCTGGATCTCGGGATCGCCGAACCGGCAGTTGAACTCCAATACCTTCGGACCGCCCGGCGTGAGCATCAGCCCGGCGTACAACACTCCGCTGTACGGATTGCCGTCCCGCAGCAGAACGTCAATGATCGGAACCAGGATCTGCCGCTCCACCTGGGCGAGCACCGCGTCCGTCGCGATCGGTGCCGGGCTGTACGCGCCCATCCCCCCGGTGTTCGGCCCCGTATCGCCCTCACCGACCCGCTTATGGTCCTGCGACGATTCGAGCACGTAGATCGTCTCGCCGTCAACCAGCGCGAGCACGGAAAGCTCCGGACCCTCCAGCATCTCCTCCACCAGCACTGCATTGCCCGCTTCGCCGAACACCTTCTCGACCATGACCCGTTCGAGCGCCAGCACCGCGTCGGCCGGTTTGTCGCACAGGATGACACCTTTGCCCGCCGCCAGCCCCGACGCCTTGACCACCAGCGGGCAATCGCGGGTCAGCGCGTATTGCCGCGCGTCGGCGAAGCGGTGGAAAATCCGCGCCTCGGCCGTCGGGATCAGCGCCGCTCGCATCAGCTCTTTGGCGTACGCCTTGTCTCCCTCGATGCGGGCGGCCAGTGCGGTGGGGCCGAAGACCCGATGCCCCGCCGCGATGAACCGGTCGACGATCCCCGCGCAAAGCGGCGCCTCCGGTCCCACCAGCGTCAGGTCGACCCGGCGCTCGTGCGCCAGGGCGCACAGCCCGTCGAGGTCGTTGGCCGAAACAGGCACATTCTCGCCCAGCGCTTCGGTGCCCGCGTTGCCTGGGGCGCAGATCAGCGCTTTGACTCGCGGGGACTGCGCCGCTTTGATCGCCAGAGCATGCTCCCGCCCCCCGCCGCCCACGACCAGTACTTTCATCGACCCGCCCTCTTACCGTCAGTACGCCATGGATCCGCACCGCGTCCCATGTCAGCCCGACCCTCGACATGCGCCTTGCACCATATATAGCCTCCGGACGGCCCCGACAAGCACCCGCCCCGATTCGCTCCCGAGGTCACCCCCACGCGCCGCAAATCCCGACCGGACAGGATTACGCAACGAAGACTGGCGGCATCGGATTGTGCATGCACACCCCAGCCTGCCGCCAGCCGGCGAAATCGAACCTGTCTTTGCCCCGGCGGTTGATTCAGCGTGCTCGCCAACCTCCCCCGCCGTCTGCTCAGAGGGTTACGAGCGCGGAGACGTTTTCAAGAGGAGAGGACCGGCTGCCGCACGGGTTGGTCCCTGCAACCCAGTTGGGGCCCAACCGCTGCCTGCATACCGACGTCTGCCTCCGCTTCGAAATGGCGGAAATCTTAGCGCCTGGACCGACGTGCTCGAACGTCGGCCAGGCGCTTGTCGATTCCCCTGATTGCCCGTCAAAACCGTTGCCGGTTACGGAAGTTTATTCACCGCACGCCGGATATTCCACGGGCAGCCTGGCGGCGGAAACTGGAATGCCGTCCTCAAACCCCGGAATCCAGCCAAGGTCAGTCAGCGTGCACATGTCCGGGGCGCGGCAGTCCGGATCCAGGAGGTCAGGAATATCCCCGCCCACACAGTTTGTCGCATACCACGGGGCGTCGGCGCAGTCTGCGTACCAGCACGCGGTAACTTGCAGTCCGGTGTACGACTGGAAGTCCTGTGCGAAATCCAACTGCTGCGAAGCCAGGCAGACAGCGCGTCCGCCCTCGGTGTGATCAACATAGACCACGCCGCTCAGCTCGATCTGGCGGGCGCCGGTCTTCACCCAGTTGCCAATCGCCTCGGATTGTATATTCTCGGGGGATTGACCACCGCAGCACGTCGCGCTGGCGGCGGTGAAGGTGCCATCGGCGTGGAGCGACATCGAACCCGCGGGCGAGTAGTACGTGCCGGCGATCTGGAGGCCGAACCCGACGATCGGCGCCGCGGGGAGAGCCACCGGGTTATCCACCTGAACTTGTGCTCTGGCCCCCGGCAGAACGATCACCAACCCCAGCGCCAGCGAGCAAAGAATGATAACTACAAGCTTGCGCTTCATGATACTGTACCTCCAATTCCAAGAAGATCAGCAGAACACTTGCATCCAAACAGATCGTCATGTCTACGCATGGTCAAACGGTTCGCACCTCCTTTCCGCGCGAGTGGGAGCGCGCCACGTCGACGCAACCAACCGGACTGGACGGGTAACCCAGGAACTCCTGGCTCGCTCTCTTCCCAGGCGTTTCGTGCCCCAGCAGGACATGCAGCCTCTGATCCATGGGCAGCACGAACTACGAGCGCCTCCAACCCAAACCACGCAATTGGGCGGCCAATCACCTAGGAGAAAACCGGGATGCTCGGAAGACGACAGGTCGGTCACCTGCGACCTGCTACAGCCGGGCTTTACGATGGGCGACTTGCGCACGCGCCCCGGTCCTGTCACGCCATGGCACATGCAGCCAGGCGAGGCAGTCTAGTCCGCACAGATTCTCCAAGTCGTCTTCTTCCGCTTGGCCGACTTCGCTTGAGTCGGGTAGGTCATTCAGGCAGGATGACGGATCGAGATTTCGCAAATGGGGAGTACCAGTGTCAACTTCAGGCCGCGGCCTCGGTGCCGCGCAGCATGGAAGGTGTATAGGGTAAACCCTAATACACGTGCCAGCGTCGGCCGGGAACGACTGGCCGGTTCATGAAGGGAACGTGCATCGCCAGTATTCCCCGCCTCAGCGCGTGCTTGACCGCGCAGTGCACATTATGTACAAACAAATACGTTACTGCACTTCAGAACGAGGCGAGCTAGTCATGTCTGCCACGCGGGTCGAGCAAGCAACCCGCATTCTGGGCGAAATGCGCCGTGGCGACGGTTCGGCCGCGCGGCGGCTACTTGTTCTGGTCTACGATGAACTTCGGGCGCTAGCCGGCGACATGTTCCGAGCCCAACCGCTCGATCACACGCTGCAGCCCACGGCTCTGGTGCACGAAGCCTACATCCGCCTGGTCAACCAGAAGGATGCGGAATGGACCGACCGGGCGCACTTCCTGGCAGTCGCCGCCAAGGCCATGCGCAACCTGCTCATCGATCACGCCCGCAAGCGCAAGGCGGGCAAGCACGGCGGCGGCAGGGAACGGGTGGCCCTGGACGCGGTCGTGGATTCGGCGGCGGAGCGCTCCGTCGACGTGCTGGCCCTCGATGAGGCACTTGAAGAGTTGGGCCGCCTGCACGAACGGCAAGCCCGCGTCGTGGAACTTCGCTTCTTCGGCGGTTTGACCGTCCCCGCAACGGCGGAGGTGTTGGAGATCAGCCCGGCCAGTGTAGACAACGATTGGCGTATGGCCCGGGCCTGGCTGACGCGCAGATTGGCGGAGGGGCACGATTCGTGAATCCGCAGCGCTATCAGCAGATTTACGACTTGTTCACTCGTCTTCGGGAGCTGTCCCTGGAAGCCCGGAAGTCGATTCTCGACCGGGCATGCGCCGATGACGCGGAGCTGCGCCGCGAGGTGGAGGCGATGCTCTCCGCGGATGCCCATCCCTTGCGTCTGGAATCCTGGCCCGGGCTCGACGTTCGTGAGGGACTGCAGGACGAGACCGCGACAGACCTCACAGCGGCAACGCCTCCGCAGATGCCCAAGCACGTCGGGCACTACTCCATTCGCCGGGTGATTGCCACCGGTGGGATGGGTACGGTTTACGAGGCTGTCCAGGAGCACCCGCACCGCACGGTGGCCCTGAAGGTCCTGCGAGGCGGCATTGCCTCCCGTTCCGCCTTGCGGCGGTTTGAGCACGAATCGCAGATCCTGGGGCGTTTGCGCCATCCCAACATCGCGCAGGTGTACGAGGCCGGCATGCACGATGAGGGCACACACGAGGTGCCGTACTTCGCCATGGAGTATATCCCGAACGCCAGGACGCTGACGGAATACACCGAGCAGGAGAAACCGGACCATCGTCAGCGGCTCGAACTGTTCATCAAGATCTGCGATGCCGTGTATCACGGACACCAGAAGGGCATCATCCACCGTGACCTCAAGCCGGCCAACATTCTGATCGATTCGGCCCGTGAGCCGAAGATCATCGACTTCGGCGTGGCCCGAACCACCGACGCCGACATGGCTGTCACGACTTTGCAGACCGACGTCGGCCAGCTGATCGGCACGCTGCAGTACATGAGCCCCGAGCAGTGCGCCGCGGATCCCCACGACTTGGATTCGCGCAGCGACGTGTACGCCCTGGGTGTGGTGCTGTACGAGCTACTCTGCGAGCGGTTGCCGTATGACGTCACTGGGGCACCCCTGCCCGAAGCGGTGCGCATGATCCGCGAGGAAACGCCGGTCCGACCCAGCACGATCGAGCGGCGTCTGCGCGGCGATACGGAGACGATCGTCCTCAAAGCGCTGGCCAAGGAACGGGATCGCCGGTACCGCTCGGCAGCCGAGCTGGCCGACGATATCAAGCGCCATCTGCACGATGAGCCGATCCTCGCCCGCCCGCCGAGCGCCTTCTATCAGCTCCGCAAGTTCGCCAGACGCAACAAGGTCCTGGTGGGCAGTGTGGCCGCGATCCTCATCGTGCTCGTTGCCGCGGTGGCCGTCTCAACAACCTTTGCGATCGGCGAGGCCCGCGCCCGTGATGGGGCGGAGCAAGCCCGCGCGGCCGAAGAGCAGCAGCGCAAGCTCGCGGAGCAGCGTGAGAAGGATGCTACGGAAGCCCGTGAGCTGGCCCAGCAACAGGCGGATCAACTGGAGACGGTTACTGACTTTCAGGAGTCCATGCTCAGTGATATGGACGCGGAGCAGATGGGGCGCGCCATCGTTCACGACCAGCGCGAGCGCGTCCGTCAGAGCCTTGAGGCCTACGAGGCGTCGCCCGAGAGAATCGAAGCGTCGATGGCTTCGTTCGACGAGCTTGCGGCGCTGATCAACCCCACGGACTTGGCGCTCAAGGTGGTTGACGAGCAGGTGCTTTCGCGGGCGCTGCAAACGATCGAACCGAAGTTCGCCGACCAACCGCTGGTCGAGGCGGCCCTGCGGCGGACGGTTGCTGGCACCTACCGGGAACTTGGTCTGTACCCCCAGGCCCTTTCGCAGGCGGAGCGTGTCCTCGCCCTGCGCCGGCGCGAACTGGGCACCGACCATCCGGACACGCTACGGTCGATCAGCGATGTGGGGCAGTTACTCCAGGAGATGGGCAAGCTCACCGAAGCCGAGCCCTACTGCCGCGAGGCGCTGGAGGGCCGACGCCGCGTGTTGGGCGATGACGATCCAGACACGCTGTGGTCGATTAACTACATGGGTATGCTGCTCTGCTCGATGGGCAAGCTCGCCGAGGCTGAATCGTACTGCCGGGAGGCGCTGGAAGGTCAACGCCGCGTGCTGGGTGAAGGCCACCAGTACACGCGCGAGTCGATCAATACTATGGGCTACCTGCTCTCGTTGATGGGCAAGCACGCCGAGGCCGAACCGTACTTCCGCGAGGGCATGGAGATCTCGCGCGGGCTTCTGGGTGAGGACCACCCGGAGACGCTCACCGCGACCGGCAACCTGGGGGAGCTGCTCCGGTCGATGGGTAGGTTCGAGGAAGCCGAGCCGTACCTCCGCGCGGCGTTGGACGGCTTCCGCCGTGAGCGTGGCAATGACCACCCGAAAACGCTGAGCGCGGCCAACAACATGGGTTTGCTGCTCCACTCAGTGGGCAGGCTGGCCGAGGCCGAGCCGTACTACCGCG
>CP070691.1:3655664-3794666 GCA_020353195.1 Phycisphaerales bacterium
CGCCCGCCCATGGTCATCTCACTGGCCAAGCGCCAGGAGGAGGTGTTCATCCAGGCCCGGTCCGCGCCGGTGCGATTGGCCCGCAACAACGAAGCCTTACGCCTGCTCCAGCAGGTTCGGGACGAAGCCCACCGCTTCGCCCAGCACTACCACCACATCCTCCGCCGCAGGAGGACGTTCGACGAGCAGGCCACCGCCACCCGGCGGGCGCCCCCGGCGAAGGCCCAATCGGGCAAGACGCGCAAGGGCAAGAAGAGTTGACCGCCCGATCCGCTTTTCGATTGACGCCGCCGCGATAACGATTTACGGTGGCGCGCGGGTACAATGCTCAGGGCGGAGGGCTCCGGGCCGGGTGCACCGGTCGCGGGAGGGGGCTTGGCGTCGCTTGCGTCGCCGCGGGCATGTCGATACGAGCGTGAGCGTGGCACATCAGCGAAAGCACTCTGCATGGGATGATCGGCCATGAACCCCATTGAGCGCACACACCTGGCGGACCTGACGATCGGTCGTGGCCAACCGCTGGCGCTGATCGCCGGTCCCTGCGTGATCGAATCGCGGGACCACACGTTGCGGATGGCGGATGCAATCGCCAGGATCACGCGTCGTCTTGAGATTCCGTTGGTGTTCAAAGCGAGTTACGACAAAGCGAACCGGTCCAGCATCGACGGTTTCCGCGGCCCCGGGCCGAAGGAAGGTTTGGTCATCCTTGCGGAAGTGCGTCGGGAGTTGGGCATCCGGATCCTGTCGGACGTACATGTCCCGGACCAGGCCGGCGTCGCCGGCGAGGTGCTCGACTGCCTGCAGGTTCCGGCGTTCCTGTGCCGGCAGACCGATCTTCTGTTGGCCGTCGGGAAGACCGGCAAATGTGCGAACATCAAGAAGGGCCAGTTCATGTCACCCGAGGAGATGGGGAACGTGGTGGCCAAGATCACCTCGACCGGCAATCGGAACATCCTGCTGACGGAGCGGGGCACGTTCTTCGGGTACAATCGGCTGGTCAATGATCTGACGAGCATCGGCCGCATGCACGCGTACGCCCCCGTGGTCTTCGACGCCACGCACAGTTGCCAACTGCCCGGCGCCGCCGGCGACCAAAGCGGCGGTTTGCGGCAGTTCGTCGAACCGCTGGCGCTGGCCGCCATTGCCGCCGGCGCCGACGCCTTGTTCTTGGAGGTGCACGACCAGCCTGACCTTGCCCTTTCCGACCCCGCCACCGTCTATCCGCTCGACGATCTCGAACGGTTGCTGCGGCGCTGCCTGCGCGTCCACCAAGCCGCCCACGAAGAGTAGACCCCCAATGCCGAACCGCGCCCGTAAGGAAGCGGGGCTTCAGTCCCGCCCGCGCCCGTAAGGAAGCGGCGCCGGGGTACAATGGGCGTCACACGCCGACGTCGGCAGCGGGCACAGCGCGTTCTACGGAACTGGATCCGTTGATTTTCTTTCGATCGGGGTGCCGCACTCCGGGCAGATTCCGGACACGTTGCCTGTCAGGTCGTAACCGCACCGGCAACGGTGACCGGTCCGGTGCCATCGCTTCCACCCTCGGATGAGCCACCACATCACGAGGCAGCACACGCAACCCCCGAGGGCCGGCGTGACGGCCAGTAGTGCCTTCACGCTAACCAGAACCCGGTCGGGCTGCCTGGTGACCCAGTCCTTCGGCACGCCCTCGCTTGCGAAGTCCCACATCCGCAGTGCCGATCTGGCACACCCCGCGACGAGGGGTGGGTAGATGATGTGCCACGTTCTGGTAGTCGGGCTCAGGGCGCACTTCTGAGCGAACCAGCGAACCGCGAACAGGAACACGAACCCTACGGTCCAGAGGACCGTCAGCTCGCCCGCTCGATGGTCTATCCATCCCTGTCCCGGCGACGGCCACGCGACGAGGTGGAACCCGGTCCACTGGGCCAGTGTGACGTAAGCGACCAGGAAGATGGAGAACGCGATGACTGTCCGGCCGTTGAAGGGCCAATTGTGGTTGTCCAGCAGGTTGGCTTGTCGGGCGTTCATGCGAGCGACGTCGTTGCCGCTGAGGCGGTACCCGGCCGGCGGGCACAATCTGTCCGTCACGGTGGTACGTGTGGCCCGGGACTCCTGTGGTCCGCCGCCTTGGCGTCCTACCGGGCCGACGCTGCGGGCGGGGCTCCCGCGCCGGCCGGTATCCGCTTCTTCAGATCGTTCGCCTTGACGAGGACAAGGATGAGCAGAACCACCGAGGCCAGAGCGGCCAGGGGCGACAGGAACCCCAGCACCGGAAGAAAACCGAGGACGACGGCTCCGGCCACACAGATACAGAAACCCATAGCGAGCTGCCCGCCGCAGTCGCCCACGTCCTGGACGCCGTTCGCGTCGAAGTAGGCCTTGAACGACTGAGCGAGCTTCGGATACACGAAGAAGTTCCACACGACGTTGAACAGCGGGATCATCAGCAGCCACACCATGCCCGGACTCTGTTGGCGATATTCTTGTGGAACGCTTTGAAAGCAGTTTGAGACGAACCAACAGATCGCCGCCTGGATGCCGAGTCCGATGACCAACCCGAAGCAACTGAGTAGCAGAATACCCATCCCGATGGCTGTGGCGGCCGCTGCTGTGTCCGCATCGCTGAACTGGTTCGCTTGGGCAAGAAGCTGATCCATCCTTGGGAACCTCCATGCAAGGTTTTGATGGGACGCTGGCGCGCGTGTCCCGGTTCCGGGTTCTCCCGGTGTCGAGACTACGTCACTCCTTGAGCACTACTGGAACGTAGTCCGGATACCATGTCGCTGCCCGCACGACATCCTCGATTTTGTCGTCCGGGATGTTGCGCCCGAGGTGGTGGTCGCTGGCGTACTTGACCACGGCGCAGGCGATTCGGAAGCTCACCTCGCGGAGTTCGTCCTGATGCGGGTAGATCGCGCCGGCGTCCAGCCGGTCGGGGCTCACGCATTCCGCCATCGTGGCCGATGCGATCTCGAACATCTCGTTCGTGATCTCCCGGGCTTCCGACACCACCGCGCCCATTCCGACGCCGGGGAAGATGAACACGTTGTTGCCCTGGCCGATCACGTATCGGCGCCCGTTGTATTCGACGTCCGGGAACGGGCTGCCGGTGGCGACAATCGCCTGCCCGCCCGTCCATTCGATGGCTTCGTGGGGTGAACACTCCGATTTGCTGTTCGGGTTGCTCAGGGGCATGACGATCGGGCGCTCCACGTGCTTGGCCATCTCCGTGATCATCGCCTGGGTGAAGGCGCCCGGCTGGGCAGTCGCCCCGATGAGGATGGTGGGTTTGACGGCCCGGATCACTTCCGCCGGTGTCAACGAGGATCCGGGGTCCAGCCCGTGATGGGCCATCGTGTCCTTGGTCAGGGCGAATTCCTGCTTGAACGGTTCGTCAATCTCGCGGCCATCGTGCAGCAGCCCCTTGCTGTCGAAAGCGACCAGGGCGCGTCGGAGGGTTTGCGCGTCGGCCCCGTCGTTTTTCATCGCGGTGCCCACCAATCGGGCGATGCCGGTGCAGGCTTCGCCCGCCCCGATGAACACGATCCGCTGCTGTGAGATCCGCTCCTTGGTGATGCGGAGCCCGGCGAAGATGCCGCCCAATACGACCGAAGCCGTCCCCTGGATGTCGTCATTGAAGCACGGAACGCGCTTCTCATAGCGCTCCAACAGATCGAACGCCCGCCTCTTCGCGAAGTCTTCCCATTGGATCACCGCCTGGGGAAAGACCTCCCGCACGCCCTGCACGAAGGCCTCGACGAACTCGAAGTACGGCTTCGTGCTCAGTCGCCGCTTGCGATAGCCCATGTACATGGGGTCTTCCAGGAGGATCGGGTTGTTGGTGCCGACGTCCAGGCTGATGGGCAGGCACTTGGACGGGTGGATGCCCGCCCCCGCCACGTACAGCGCCAGCTTGCCGATCGGAATCCCCATCCCGCCGCACCCGCAGTCGCCCAGTCCGAGGATGCGCTCGTTGTCGGTGACCACGATGAGCCGGATGTCCCGGAACGGAGCATTGCGGAGGATGTCCGGGATATCGTCGATGTCGTCGGGCGTCAGCCAAATGCCCCGGGCGGTGCGGAATATCTGGCTGAATTTCTGGCAGGCTTCACCCACCGTCGGCGTGTACACGATGGGCATCAGCTCTGCCATGTTCTCGACAAGCACCCGGTAGAACAGGACTTCGTTGCGGTCGTGCAAGGCGGCCAATCCGATGTATCTCGTCAGATTGGAGGAGTGACTTCGGTTCTGCGCCAGCACGAGTTGGGCCTGCTCTTCGATGGTCGTCACCCGATGCGGGATCAGGCCTCGCAGGCGCAGTGCCTGCCGCTGTTCACGCGAGAACGCCGTGCCCTGGTTCGTCGACGGGTTCTTCAGCAGCCAGATGTTGCTCTTTCGAGTTTCGATCACCTGCGAACCGCCCAGGTCATCCGTACGGTCATTGATCACCACTGCATCTCCTGTGGAAGAAGCGAAGGCCTGGATCCCGCTCGGCAGATCCAAACAACGATTCCCGCCGCTGTGGACAGCGCGCGAACGGGGATACTATAGCAAATCACGCTTGCTCTGTCGGCGCGACGGTCTCTCATTCGCCGGTTCGTCGCGGGCGGTCCTTCGCTCGCCGGGCAATGTCCAAGTCGTACGGGGGCGGGTTTCCACGGCCGGCTACCGCTTCCGCACGATTGGGACGTAGTCAGGATACCACATGACGCGCCGCACGGTGGCCTCGATCTCGTAGGGCGGTATGTGCCGACCGACGTGGGTCTCGCCGGCGTGCTTGACGATGGCGCAGGCGATCCTGCGGCTCACTTCGCGGAGCTCGCTCTGGGGCGGGTAGAGGGCCCCGGATTCCAGACGATCCGCGGTCACGGAGTCGGCCAGCGTACGGGCGGCCAGGGTGAACATCTCGTCGCCGATCTCCCGGACCCCGGAGACCAAGGCCCCCAAGCCAAGCCCCGGGAAGATGAAGACGTTGTTGGCCTGGCCGATCACATGGCGCCTGCCCTGGTAGTCCACCGGCGGGAACGGGCTCCCTGTGGCGACGAGGCCGCGGCCTGCGGTCCAGGCGATAGCCTCGGACGGGGAGCATTCGGCTTTGCCGGTCGGGTTGCTCAACGGCATGATCACCGGCCGGTCAACGTGCCTGGTCATCTCCTCGATCATGCTCTGGCGGAACACGCCCGGGCAGGCCGTCGCCCCGACCAGCACCGTCGGCTTGAATGCGGTGATCACCTGCTCGGGGGTCGCGTCGGCGTCGGGAAGCCCGTAGTGCGACAGCGTGTCGGGGGTCGCCGCGAACTGCACGCAGTGCGGCTCCATGTTGTAATTCCTGCGGACCAGGCCATGGATGTCGAACATGAGCTGGGCCCGTTGGATCGCTTTCTTGCTGGCGCCCTCGCTCCGCATGGCGGCCGCCACCCGCCGGGCGATCCCGGTGCAGGCTTCCCCCGCCCCGATGTAGAGCACGCGCTGATCCGCGATCGAAGTCCCCGTGACCCGCTGACTCGCGAATATCCCTGCCAGGGCAACCGCGCCCGTGCCCTGAATGTCGTCATTAAAGCACAGGATCTGTTTCCGATAGCGGTCCAGAATCCGGAAAGCCTGCTTGTTGTGGAAGTCCTCCCACTGCAGCAGGGCGCGCGGAAACACCTTGAGCACCCCCTGTACGAACGCCTCGATGAAGTCGTCGTACTCCTGGCCCCGCAGACGACGCTTGCGATAACCCAGGTACAGCGGGTCCTCCAGCAATCGCGGATTGTCCGTGCCGACGTCCAGGCTGATCGGCAGGCACTTGGACGGGTGGATTCCTGCTCCGGCCACGTACAGCGCCAGCTTGCCGATGGGGATCCCCATCCCGCCGCAGCCCTGGTCGCCGACGCCCAGGATGCGTTCGTTATCCGTCACGACAATGAGGCGGATGTCGGGGAGCGGTCGGTTACGCAGAATCTGCGGGATGCGATCCGCGTCGTCCGGCGTAAGCCAGATCCCCCGCGCCGTGCGGAAGATATGACTGTACTGCTGACACGCCAGACCGACCGTCGGCGTGTACACGATGGGCATGAACTCCTCCATGTTCTCCACGAGCACCCGGTAGAAGAGCACCTCGTTGCGGTCCTGCAGGCTGGCCAATCCGATGTACTTCTCCAGGTCCGTGGGTTTGGCCCGCAGGTGCTCCAGTTCGAGCGCGACCTGCTCTTCGATCGTGCACAGCCGGTGCGGCAGCATGCACCCGAGGCCCAGCTGCTCTCGCTCCTCGTATGAGAATGCGAGGCCCTTGTTCGTGTTCGGGTTCTTCAGCAGCCACACGCCGCCCTTCTTCGTCTCGATGACTTCTGGACCCGCCAGGTCTTCCATCGTATTTGTGCCTCCGATCAGTCGGGGCGGCCGACCCCAATGCCACGCTTCTCGCCGGCGCGTTGGCGCGACCTGAACGCCTCCCGCCGACACGGGGCGGGGATTCTAATCGGAACGGCGCCGCCTGTCCCGTCCGCGGCAGGCGAGCCGCGCGGATCGCGGTCGCGCCCCGCCGGCCGCCCGTCCGCCCTTCCAGCTGACCCGCCGACCGGCTATGCTCGTCGGACTCCACGGCAACGTCGGCGGCGTCTGCCCGGGCCCGGGGGCCACGGCAGGCACCGCTCCGTGAGGTGATCCGCGTGACCAACATCGTTCTGGCGATCGTCGGACTGGCGGCGGGCCTGCTCGGCGGGCTGCTCGGGATCGGCGGCAGCGTCGTGATGATCCCCTGCATGCGGGAACTGCTGATCGCCGACCAGCACCTGTGTCAGGCGGCGGCGATGATCGTCAATTTCTTCGTGGTCGGCCCGTCCGTCCTGCAGCACATGCGCGCCCGGGCGGTGCTCTGGCCGGTGGTGAGCGGGCTGGCCCCCACCGCCGCCGTCGCCGTGATCGCCGGCGTGATGCTCAGTGAGTTGCCCGTCTTTCACCGAAGCGGGGAGGTCTACCTGGCGGGGTTGTTCGGGTTGTTCCTGTTCTACGTGGCGGCCGTCAACATCGGCAAGCTGGTGGCCTACCGCGGCGGCGAGGGCGACGAGCGCTGGGACCCGGGCCGGTTGAGGTGGTACGGCCCGGTCATCGTGGGCGTCGCCGTCGGGTTGGTGGGTGGTCTGCTGGGCGTTGGCGGGGGTATCGTCTCGGTGCCGCTGCAGCAGCGGCTGCTCCGGGTACCGTTGCGCAACGCGATCGCCAACTCCGCCGCCACGATCGTGCTGCTCAGCGTGGTCGGGGCGTCCCTGAAGAACCATCAACTGGTCACCCACCACGCCCACTCGATCGCCGATCCCGTGCTCCTTGCTGTTGTCCTGATCCCCACCGCGATTGCCGGTGGCTTTGTCGGCGGGCGTTTGACCCACGCTCTGCCCTTGCCGGCGGTCCGCGGCGCCTTCGTCCTGCTCATGCTCGCGGCGGCCATCCGAATGACGGCCCGGGCTGCCGCGTCACTGGTCTGACCTGGGGCATCACGAATTTGCCATTGCCCATCAGTTCCTGCTGGATTCGGAGCCGCGCTCGTAGGCAAGCGGCGCTTCGTGCGCGCTGCGGACCGCTCCCTGGCGGTCGCGGCTCGGATCGAGTGTGTTGCGTGGCGCTTCGCGCGCGCTGCGGACCGCTCCCCGACGGTCGCGGTTCGGATCAGGTCGACTCGGAGCGTGATGCGATTGAAGGGCTCGACGCGCAGAATCTGCGTCAGGACTGCCGGCCCGCGCCCCGTCAAGCCGCGGGCGCGGCAATCTGCCTGAACCGGTTCGGGCTACGCGGACGATACACCAGTGACCCGCAACTGACATGTACGGCTGCCGACGGCGGCCACGATGTGCGGAAGGAGCCCGATGATGACTGTAAGAACCACGAAGCGGACGGGGCGGTTAATCGGTGAGGTCGTGCTCGCGGTGACCGCCGCGTTCGTCGCCGGCTGCGGCGACGGTGCGTTCGGCAAGGAGTTTCGGGAAGTTACCGCCCCGACCTTCGAATCCGGGGTCATGACGATCGCCGATGGTTTGCTCGAAGGTCTCTTTGCGGTCTACAACCCCGATGCGGACGCGAGCAGTTCGAATTAGCGTCTTCTGCCGGCGTGCGGGGCGAAGCCGCTTTCCGGGGCGAACGCCCTGCTCAACGCGAATCACGCCATTGCGGCAAACTTTGCCTGATCGGGCGCGGCCCCTGCGCGTCGGCCACTGCCAGCCGATCCGCCACCCGCGGGCGATCGAGCTCGAATCGCAGCATCCGGTAGCGGCGCCGCCATGGGCCGAACTGGTGATACTCCTGCCCCCGAGGCTCGAACCCAGCCCGGACGTAGCAACGGACCGCCGCCTCGTTGTCCGGAAAGACGATGAGGGATATCCGCTCGGCCGCCAAGGCGGAGAACCCCGTGTTGGCCAGCTTCTGCACGAGCGCGGAGCCGGTCCCTCGGCCTCGCTCGGCAGGATCCACAACCACATGGCCGATCCACAGGTGCTCTTCGTTCCTCCGCATCGGGTTCAGCTCGCCGTATCCGCTCGGGCCGTCTGCCCCGCGCTTGTGCAGCAGGAAGGCCCAGCCCGGCGCGCGGCTCCACTCGATCACCTTGCGCGCCGTCAGCGGCGGTGGGGTCGTCGGCGTCAGGTTGAACAGCTCATCGGCATCCCGCACCCACGACGCCACCGTGCGCGCAAAGCGCGGTTCAAACCGACGCAGTAGCAGGTCGCCGTTGGTCATGCCGGTTCCGGTCGGGCCGAGCCGGCCACCCATGCCGCACGGCATCGGGGCCCGCTGGTTACTATCGGCTCCCTGGCGATCGGTCATTACCGCGCCCGATCCGCCCGGACAGAGGTTTGCACCGCATCTTCCCGCCTCCCGAGGTGCCTGCGCTGTGGTGCGGGCGCCGCTGTCGGCCGGCTTCGCCGAGCGTGCCGTCATACCCTGCTCCAGGCCAGACAATCCCTGCTCAAGGTCAGACAATGCCCGGGCTCTACATGGAAATGGGGACGGCTGCCGTCAACGGCAGCCCGTTCTCAGTCGACTGCGCCAACCCGCTCCCCCAACCGACCCTCGCCGTCGGGTCCGCCCCGGCCCGGACCCTGTGTCCGGGTCGTCAGCTCCGGAGTTCTCGCTCGGCTTGGAGCCAGTCGGATTCCGCGCTACCCGGGCGCCCGGCCCGCGCGAGGTAGATCTCATAAGCGCGAGCCTGAATCTGTGCGACCGTGGGTTCGGAGCTGCGCTTCCGCTTCGGCTTCACTTGCGGTTCCGCGACCGAGATGGTCGGCGCGGAAGCCGATTCCGCCCCGGAGTCGGCCGACGACGCACGCGTCACCTTTTCGGTGGAGCCGTAATTGGTGTTTCTCGTTTTCGACTGTTTGCCCATGTCTTCACACTCCTGAAACCCCGAGTGCGTGTTCGATGAAGGCACAGTATCTAACACTGAACGCCCAACTCGTCAAGGCTTCGCGCGGACGGCGCGCCGGGCGGCGATCTCGGCCGGAGGGGCGGAGCCCGGGTCGGCTCAGACCCGACTGGGATCGGGACGGGCGTAGCGGCCAGCCCCGTCCCGCGCTATGCGCACCGTCGTTGCCGAAGTCCGATTGCGCTGGGGCTTTAATCCCGGCGCGTCGCGAGCGGCGTTTGGCGGCGTTTTCATCGGCTGCGGATGTCCGGCCGGCTTGCAGGGGTAGGCGCAGCTACTGGGAACGTGCTAGAGTTCGGATGGTCTGGCGATCTCGACGGGAAACCGCCCGCGGTAGAACCCACGTGCCGGGCGGGCTTTCGGGCCGGTCCTTTCAGGGAGTGGAAGAGCGGTTTGACCCGTCGAAAGGCGAAGGAGGCTCGTTCCTCACGTTTCTGCGACGGGCCGCGCCCCTGCACCGGCTACGCAGTTGTCCGGTGCAGCGGCGTTGATACCGGCGTCCGCCGTTATTCTGGTTTCTGTGAGGGCACTTCGTGGGTGTCTCCTGACGTCCGAGACTGAACGGGGTTGGACATGCAAGCGGCGGCACCTGCCGCCCGGGTGAGGCAATCATGACCGTGACCATGGTGTTGGTGGCGTCGCTTCTGCTGCAGTGCATCGCGGTGGTTCTGGCCCTGTGGCTGATCCGCATCACGGGCAGGTGGCCGGCGTGGAGCTTCATCGCTGCGGCGATTCTGCTGATGGCGGTCCGGGGAGGCATGTCCATGCATCGCTGGATATCCCGGGATCCGTCGCATCTGCTCGACGTGGCGTTCGAGGTGGAGTGCCTGGTCGGGTCGGCCTTGGTGGTTGCGGGGGTCGCCTCGATCATTCCTCTTTTTCGATCCATTGAGTGTTCGCGAGGCGAGTTGCGTGAGAGCACGGAGTTTTCTTCGAGTCTGTTGAGCAACGCTCCGAATCCCATCCTCGTGATCAATCCGGACAGCTCGATACGGTATGTGAATCCTGCGTTGGAACGGTTGACCGGTTTCTCTTCCGGAGAGATCGTCGGGCGCAAGCCTCCGTACCCCTGGTGGCCGGAAGACGCGGCGCAGCGCATCAGGGGTGTATTCAAGACGGCGTTGCGAACGGGCGTGCAGAAACTCGAGGAGTCCTTTCAGAAGAAGAACGGCGGGCGATTCTGGGTTGAGATAACGTCTACCGCGGTCAGCCATGACGGGGCGTTCAGGTACTACGTCTCGAACTGGGTGGACGTTACCGAGCGCAAGCGGGCGGAGGAATCCCTGAAGTCGGAGCGGGACAAATTACAGTCGCTTATGGACGGATTGGCCACTACGGGAATCGGGGTCGACGTTGTCGGTGCTGACTACCGCATCGTGAGCCAGAACGAGATTCTGAGACAGCGGTTCGGCGACACTGCGGGAAAGTTGTGTTACGAGACCTATATGAAGCGCAGTGAGCCTTGCGACTTCTGCCGCCTGGCGGAGGCGATACGAGATAGGAAGAGGCAGAAGGTTGAGGTCGTAGCGTCTGACGGAAGGGACTACGAGGTGTTCTCGGGTCCGTTTGGCAATCCGGACGGGACTGTTGACAAAGTGGCCGAGGTGGTCGTGGACATCACCGAGCGCAAGCAGGCGGAGAAGGAACTCGCCCGGTATCGCGACCACCTGGAGGAGCTCGTCGAGCAGCGGACCCGGGAGCTGGCAGACTCGCGCGAGCAAGTGCGGCAAGCGGAACGTCTGGCGTCCATCGGCACGCTGGCGGCCGGCGTCGCTCACGAGATCAACAATCCGGTGGGCGGAATCCTCATTGCGGCCCAGGGCGCCCTTGGTGAGATCGACGGACCGCAGGACCAAAGGTACATTGCGAGATGTCTGAACGAGATTGTCGAGGATGCGAAGCGGTGCAGCCGCATTGTCAAGAGCATTCTCGGATTCGCGCGGGAGGAGCCGACCGAGAAGTGGGCCAGCGACATCAACGCGGTCGTGATGCGGAGCATCGATCTGACCCGCGAGCTGGTTGACAATCGGGGTGCCATGGTGACACTTGAACTGGGCGAGGGTGTGTCGGCCGTGCCTCTGAACCCGATCGAATTCGAGCAGGTACTGGTCAATCTGATCACGAACGCGGTGGAGGCCGCCGGCGAAGGTGTGCGAGTGACCGTGCGGACTGAGCGGCGTGACGCCACAGCCCGGGTCACGGTGGCCGACGACGGCCCCGGAATGCCGCCGGAGCGGTTGAAGCACGTTTTCGACCCGTTCTACACGACGCGCCAGCGAGCGGGGGGCACCGGTCTAGGCCTGAGCGTCGTTCATGGAATCATTCAGGCGCACGGCGGGAACATCGACGTGAAGAGTCAGCCGGGACTCGGAACGGTCTTTACCATCGACTTGCCGTGTTAGCCGATGGGGGAGTGACAGGCGATGCCAAAAGTCCTTGTTGTTGACGACGAACCGCGGTACCGGGACCACATCAGCCGAGCATTGTCACTTGACGGGCACGATGTTCAGACGGCGGCGAGCGGGCGTACCGGGATTTGTGTCGGCAGCCGGTTTCGTCCGGAAGTTCTGGTAGCCGACTGGATGCTCCAGAACCACGTGCACGGGCTTCACGTCTCTGAAGTGCTGCGGACCGTTGTGCCCGAGCTTCGGACCATTCTGATCACCGGTTTCGCGTCACAGGACGTGAAGAGCGCCGCCGGCCGCCAGCGCGTGTCGAAGTTCTTCGAGAAACCGTTTGAACTGGCCGATCTTCGGGCGGCCGTCTCCGAGGTCGCGACCGCTGCGCCCGTGTCCGGCAGGCCGGTGCCGTTGGCCGTCGCCGAGGTCGACCGGGACGGTTCCATCACGTTTGCGAACCGCGCGGCGCGGGAGCTGTTCGCCACGACCGACGCGGGCGGCGGCGCGGGAGATCTCAGTGAGCTATTCGACATGCCTGTGGCCGAGCTGATCACAGCGTCTTCCCGGCGGTGGGTGGGCGTTTCGCCACGTCTCGCGGCGCGCACGGTGTGGCACGTTCGCTCGAAGGAATGTGTTGAGGGACGCGCGTGGCTCGTTGTCATCGTCCCTGACGACGAGGCGTATCTCCGGGAGCACTCGGTTGTTCGCATGCTGCTCGGTCTGGAGCCGTCAGGTCGCGTCCGATGGCCGCTGAAAGGACGTGTACTGGTCGTTGACACCGAAGAGCTGGTTCGCCGCGCCCTGGCCGCGCAGATCGAATACGCCGGCGGAGTCTGCCATGCCGCGGAGGGCACGGACACCGCGCTTCAGACGTTCGAGCGTGATTCGGGCATCGAGGTGGTTGTCCTGGACCATGACCTGCCGGGCCGAGACGCGCAGACCCTCGTCAGGCGCCTTCGTGCCATCCGGGCGTACGTGCGCATCATCGGCACCAGCGCTCACGACCGCTCGAGCGACTTCGAGCGTATGGGAGTGAAGGAGTTCCTGCTCAAGCCCTGGACGGTCCAGGATCTGATCAATCTCCTGCTGGATCGCATCGGCCACTGCATCATGTGTGGGCTTCTGCTTCCCCTGCGACGACCGAAACCGGGCGAGGAGCCCGGGCACTGGGTATGCGCTTTCTGCGGCTGTCGCTACTCGGCCCTCTTCGACAACGGTTTCTCCGAGGATGTGATCCGGAACGCCCGACCCGCCCCGAGCACACAAACGTGACCCCCGTCATGAGGGCTGCTCGACCTGGCGAACCCGTTGTCGGCGCCGGTGCAAGCGACCGGCGGTCTTATGGTCTTCAGTTCCGCGGTCCCTGCGCCTCTTCCGGCGCGAGTTCGCCGATGGCTTTGCAGATGGCGGCCAGGTCATCGGCGACCTCGACGGGGTGATTCGACCGTTTGCCCGTGGGTGGCACCGGATCGGGCCACTTGGCCGCTTTGACGTCGATACCCGTGTGGTACTTGACCGTCGCGTCGGGGTCTTTCAGGCTGTGACCCGTCAGCACGCACACCACCCGCTCACTCTTCGAGATGACGCCCTCGTCCAACAGCAGGTGTAGCCCTGCGACCGAAGCGGCCGAGGCCGGCTCGCACGAGTAGCCGTATCGACCCACCATGGCTTTGTGGTCCAGGATCGTCTCGTCGTCGATCTGGCGGACCACGCCATCCATGACGTCGAGGGCCCGCAGGGCCTTCGTGAGGTTGACGGGTCGCCCGATCTCGATCGCGCTGGCGACCGTCCGGGCCCGCTGGCCGGTTTCGTCCATCCGGCGGTAGTGATCGGCGATGGCGTCGTGGTCGACTCGGCCGGCGTTCCAGCAGAGTCCGCGCTCATTGACCATGTCGTACAGCGTGTTGGCCCCGCTCGCGTTGATGATGGCCAAGCGGGGAACGCGGTCGACGAGGCCAAGATGGTGCAGCTCCAGGAACGCTTTGCCGAACGCGCTGCTGTTGCCGAGGTTGCCTCCGGGAGCGATGATCCAGTCCGGCACCTGCCAGTCGAGCCCTTCGAGAACGCGATACATGATGGTCTTCTGCCCCTCGAGGCGGAACGGGTTGAGCGAGTTGAGCAGATAGATGCCCAGCTTGTCGGACATCTCGAGGACGCGGCGCATGCAGGCGTCGAAGTCACCGTCGATCTGCAGCGTCAACGCGCCGTGATCGAGAGTCTGCGACAGCTTGCCGAAGGCGATCTTCCCGCTGCCTACGAAGACGATTCCCTGCACGGAGGGTTCACCGGCGGGCGCGGCCATGGACGCGAACATCGCCATCGACGCGCTGGTGTTGCCGGTCGACGCGCACGCCACGCGCCGACGACCGAGTCTCCGGGCCATCGTGAAACCGGCGGCCATCCCGTTGTCCTTGAAGCTGCCTGACGGGTTGAAACCCTCGTATTGCAGGAACAGGGAGCCCGGCTTCATGTTCAGATCGAGACCCAGTCGGTCGGCCTGCTGGAGGGTCGTTCGCCCTTCGCCGACGGTGACGATGTCTTCAAGGCGGGCGAACGGCAGCAGCTCGCGGAAGCGCCAGACGCCGCTGTAGTCGGCCCGGCCGACGAGGTCCCGCCCCGCCGTGCCCCACCGCTGTTCGAAGAACGCGAGCGACCCGGGCACGTTCACCTTGTCCCAATCGTAAACCACATCGAGCAGGCTGCCGCAGCGTCGACACGCGAACAGGACGTCGTCGACGGCGTAGTCGG
Organism: Phycisphaerales bacterium; assembly: GCA_020353195.1. Lineage (GTDB taxonomy): Bacteria > Planctomycetota > Phycisphaerae > UBA1845 > UBA1845 > JAFGJQ01. The sequence continues at coordinate 3,670,188 of CP070691.1, forward strand.
CCCGGCAATCGGCGTTGATGCACTGCTGATAGACGTGATCTTCCATCGCCACACTGTACGCCCGGGGCCACGGCCCTGTCCACCTACGGGACATATCCGAGTGACCGCAGCCTGTCCAACTCCTCCGGTGTCAGTTCAACGGGTACCGGCTCATGGCGAGGATCGGCTCCCATGCTCTGGCGGGCGGTCTCGAGATCCCGGGTCATACGGGCGACCCGCTGCGGATCGGCGCGACTCAGATCGTTTCTCTCGAACGGATCGTTGCGCAGGTCAAAGAGCAAGGCACCGCCGTCCGCCGGCAGGACCAGCTTGTGTCCGTCCTGCAGCCAGCCCCGGTGCGGTGGTCCCCAGTGGTTTCCCTCGAAGGCGATCGGGCGCTGCGCGACCTCGCCGCCGTCCATCAGCTCGACCAGGGTTCGGCCGGCGAAGCCCGGGTCGGTGCTGATCCCCGCCAGGTCGCACAGCGTCGGCGCCAGGTCCACGTGCGCGACGGTCGCTTCAATGGTCCCCGCGTCGAATCGTCCGGGGAAGCGGATGATCAGCGGAACGCGAACGAGCTCGTCATAGAGGGTATGTCCGTGTTCGAATCCGTCATGGTCGAGGAACTCCTCGCCGTGGTCAGCCGTGAGAACGACGACGGTCGAATCCGCGAGCCCCATCGTACGCAGGCCGGTGAGCAGCCGGCCCACTTCGCTGTCGGTGTAGGCGACTTCGCCGTCGTACAGCTTCTCCGCCCGTTTGATCGACGCGCGGGTGAAGGTCGTCTTCCCCTGACGGTAGCCGCCGATCTGCCGTCGGGTCCCGAACACCCAACTCGAATCCCGGCGGTCCCGGGGGTCGGCGAATTTGTCACGGAACGGTTGCGGGGGAGCGTACACGAGATGAGGGTCGAAGTAGTGGACCAGCAGAAAAAACGGGCGGTCGCGCGGCGCCCTGAGCCACGCCAGGGCCGCGTTCGTCGTCCGTCCGGCCGAACGCATCTGAACATTGCTGGGATACACTTCGAAGTCGACGTGATCGAAGCCCCGCGTCAGTCCGAACGGGCCGGTGAGAAACTCGACATTGACCACCGAGGCGGTGGCGTAGCCTTCATCGCGAAAGCACTCCGCCAGCGTCCGTACCCAGGGACGAAGTCGGGTGAACTTACCGGCTTGCCCGCCCGCACCGTGGTGCAACGGGTCCAACGACGTCAGCATCGAGGCCAACGACGGCAGCGTCCACGGTGAATGAGCATACGCCCGCTCGAACCGCACCCCGTCGGCAGCCAGAGCATCGATGCGGGGCGTCGCGCCCAAATTGCTTCCGTAGCACCCCAGCTTGTCGCTGCGCAGGGTGTCCACGACGATCAGCAGGATGTCCGGGCCATCCGCCGGCTCGGGCTTCGCCGGCTCCCGCGAACAGCCCGCGAGCTGCGCGGCGACAAAGCCGATGATCGTCAGAACGAAAGTGCATGTGCGAGCGCATCCGGGCATCAACAGCCTCCCGACCGCAGGAATGTTCCGTAATCGGCGCGGCAACCGGCAGTGATGCACTGCTGGCCGGCAGGGTCGGTCATGAACGTCACTGTAAGGTGATCGCCCCGGTTATGTCCATATGCAAGTGCGCGATTCCGCTCCGGCGCGCCGGCATCGGGGCGGGCCTTCGAGCCTGTTGTCTGACCGGCTGGAACGCCCGTGCCACATTCTGGTGGGGACCCTCAGATCCGGTAAAGTCCTGCCGCCGATCTTCCGAAACAGTATAGACGCAGGTGGCTGTCGGCACCCGGACGTGGGCCGGGCGCCGCGCATGCAACCGTCGGCGAAGAGGGCGAAACGTGTCCGATCTTCCCTATCCCATGTCCTCCCACGAATCCAGCGCGACGCGGTCGATCGGCGACGGGCTTCTGAGCGTGCTCGAGAGTATGGCCGGTCACCTGACCGACCTGGAACAGAAGAGTCGCGAACTGACGGCGAACTATCAACACCTCGACGAGCAGATTCATCTTGCCAGCCAGATCCAGCGGGCGTTGTTGCCGGACGCGGGGCACGGGCCTCGGGGCGCGCGCGTGAGCACGCTCTATCGCCCCGTGGACCGCGTCAGCGGCGATATCTACGACATCGTCCGCCTGGACGAGACGAACGTGGGCATCTCGCTTGCCGATGCCGCCGGTCACGGCGTGCCCGCCGCCTTGCTGACCGTGTTCATCAAACGGGTCTTCAAGGGCAAGGAGATCCACGCCGGATCCTATCGGATCGTGCCGCCGGACGAGATTCTCAACCGGTTGAATCGGGAACTGAACGAAACCCGCCTCAAGCACTGCCCCTACGTCACCGCCCTGCACGCCGTGTACAGCGAGCACCTGCGCCGCCTGACCTTCGCCCGCGGAGGTACGCCCTATCCGGTGTTGATCCCCGCCGGCGGGGCGCCCCGGCAACTGATCAGCCGCGGCGGGCTGATCGGCGCATTCGACGGCGGTGACTTCGAGTGTGTCGACGTCGACCTGCACCCCGGGGATCGAATCCTGTTCTTCACCGACGGACTGACCGCGCTGCTGTGTGGATCGGACGGCGCCGCCCCCGGAGACGACATCACGCGGATTCCCTGGTTCGCCGAGTTCGCTCAGTACCCGTTCGAGACCTTCCTCACCCGGATCGACCGCCTGATTGATGAGACACCGCCCGGTGCCTGGCACGGCGACGACATCACCGTTGTGGCCATGGAAGTCGAAAACTGACAATGCAGATGTGAGAACGGCCGAGCGCAGGTCAGGCGATCGTCAACGCCTCAACGCGAAGCCGGGTCCGGCGTTTTGTGTGTTCGCCATTTCTACTAGCCGGTTTCCCGGCGTTTCAGCGCTTTGTCAACCCAGCGCCCCGTCGATCATGTCGCACCACGTATGGATGATTAGCAGGTGCGCTTCCTGGATGCGCGCGGTGGCGGTGCTGGGGATGATGATTTCGTGCTCGGCCACGTCGCACGCGGGTCTCTTCGCCGCCGGGTCGCCGCATCGGCCCAGCAGGGCCACCGTGCCCAACCCGCGCTCGCGGGCGGCCCGCAGCGCGCGGGCGATGTTCTGCGAAGCGCCAGACGTCGTCAGGCCGACCAGGCAATCCCCCGGCTGCCCCAGCCCTTGCACCTGACGGGCGAACACGTCCGCCGGGTCAAAATCGTTGGCAATGCAGGTCAGCAGCGGCCCGTCGGCACTGAGGCAGACCGCGCCGAGGCTGCGGCGCTGTCGCCGGTATCGCCCCACCAGCTCCGTGCAGAGATGCGAAGCCTGCGCCGCTGACCCTCCGTTGCCGCAGGCGAGGATCTTCTTGTCCGCGCGCAGCGTCTCGATCAGCAGCCGACCTGTTCGCCCGATGCTCGTCTCCAGTTCGCTCAGCGACGCCCGCAGGCGATCCCATTCCGTGAGGTTGTCGTTCCACGTGTTCATGATTCCCCGCAGTCGAATTGATGTTCTCAACACCGGGCACCATCTCAGGTGCCGTGCTCATGGCCGCGCAAGCGTGACCATGCCAGCCGACCACCTAGATCCTCAGTGCTCGATTCTCAATTCTGAATTCTCAGTTCTCAGTTCCCCGCCTGCCTCCGGGGCATCCTTACGTAACCAGCCCCACCGCCAGGTACAGCAGCGTCGCGACCGCACCGACGGTCACCGCATACGGAAGTTGTGTCCGCACGTGATCGATGTGGTCGGACGCAGACGCCATCGACGAGACGATCGTCGTGTCCGAGATGGGCGAACAGTGGTCGCCGAACACGCCGCCGCCCAATACGGCCGCCACCGCCATCTGCGGTTCGACGCCGACGGTCTGGGCCACCGGCAGGGCGATGGGCAGCATGATGGCGAACGTGCCCCAACTCGTCCCGGTGGAAAACCCGATCGAACACGCGACCACGAAGATCAACGGCGCGACCAGGAAAACGGGCAGATTGTCACTGACCACCGACGCTACGTAGTCGCCCGTTCCCAGCTCGGACCGACACAGCCGGCCGATGGCAAACGCCATGATCATCAGGACGCCCAGCGGCACCAGCGCCGAGGCGCCTTTGAACACGACGTCGATGTACTCCTTGAGATTCATGATCCCCTGCAGGCGATAGAGCACGCCCGCGAACACGACGGCCGTCGTGACACCCCACAGCACTCCCGTCGATCCCGAACACGCCCCCAGCACGTTCCAGAACGTCTTGGCCTTTTCCGGATCAATGTCCCGGTAGCCCGTGTAGGCCAACCCCACCGGGACCATGACCACCATGACCACGATCGGCAGGATCATGTTGAACGCGCGCGGTCGCGTCTTCGGGTCGGGCGGCAGGCTGATCACGTCGTCGGCGATCATGGGCTGCGCGCCGTCGGCATGAAGCTTGCCCTCGACGTCGGCCCGGCGCTCCGCCGTCCTCATCGGACCGTAGTCCTTCCGCGTGACCAGAATGAAGAACAACATCACCAGGCTGAGTATCGCATAGAAGTTGTAGGGAATCGCCCGCACCAGCAGCGGGACCGGCTCCGCTACGCCGAGCACCGCCAGCTGGCCCAGCACGAACGCACCCCACCCGTTGAGCGGGATCATGATGCACGTCGGGGCGGACACCGTGTCGCAGACGTACGCGAGCTTCTCGCGCGAGATTCGCAGCTTGTCGAAGATCGGACGGGCCACCGCCCCCGTCACCAGGCAGACGACGCTCGATTCGATGAAGGTCATCATGCCGACGGCCATCGCCAGCACGCCCGCGCTGCGCCGTCCGCGGACGATCCGCGCACCCTGCACGAAGCTGACGAACCCGTTGACGCCCGCGCTCCGCTGGATCAGCGCGATCAGCGATCCGACGAGCACGCTGAACAGAATCACCCGCGTGTTGCCCGCGTCCTCGAAGACGGCCACACAGGCGTCCAGCGACGCCACCAGGCCCGCGATCGGGTTCCAGTCGTTGACCACCCAGTACCCCACCGCGATCCCCGCAAACAGGGAGAGGAACACCTGACGGGTCACGACGGCCAACCCGATCGCCAGCAGCGGCGGCAGAATGGACCAGATCCCATACGAGTGAATCGCGGCAACCGGCATCGTGGGCGAGATTCTACCGGCCCCGGTAGTACTGCGAAAGCGGTTTGTCGCTCCAGGCGGTCAAGCTGTCCGGGGGCGCATGCCGATACACCGGTTGACATTCTCGGTGTTATCGGTCGTTTCGGCGGGACAGGGTCGCCGACCCGTTGCGAGAAGCAGGCCTGCCGACCCTGCATCGGACGACATGCAGCGGTTCACGTTCCCGCCGGCAACCCACTGACCTGGGAGATAGCCGAGTGACCGCAAGGCGTCACCCCATGAACCGACGGAAACGACGCGTCGCCGTGATCACGGGTACGCGCGCCGAGTACGGGTTGCTCGCCTCCCCCATGCGGGCCATCGCTGAGCATTCCAAGCTCGACCTGCAACTCGTCGTCTGCGGCATGCATCTGCTCAGGAAGTTCGGCTACACGATCGCCGACGTTATCCGAGACGGGTGGCGAATCGACGCCCGGGTGCGCATGCAGTCCGGATCGGACGGCCCCGCGACCCAGGCGGAGGGGTTGGCCGCGGGCGTCGCCGGCATCGCCCGATTCCTGGAACGAGCGGGCACCGACATCGTTCTGATCCTGGGTGACCGCATCGAAGCCTTCGCCGGGGCCGTCGCCGGATTCACCACCGGCCGCATCGTCGCCCACATTCACGGCGGCGACGTGGCTCCGGGGCATCTCGACGACGGACTGCGCCACAGCATCACGAAGCTGGCCCACATCCACCTGGCGGCTACGAAGGATGCCGCGCGCCGCATTCTCCGCATGGGCGAGCGGTCCGAGCACGTTCACGTCGTCGGCGCTCCCGGGCTGGACCGCCTGTTCGAGCTGGCGGCGGCGTCCGGTCGCCGCGCTGCCCGGTCCAACCGCGCCCTGGTGGTTCAGCATCCGTGCGGGCGGTCGCCCGCCCGCGAGCGCCGGACCATGTCCGCGATCCTCCGCAGCGTTCGCTCTGCGGGGCTCGACGTGGTAGTCCTGTATCCCAACAGCGACCGCGGCCACACGGGCATCATCGAGGCCATCGAAAGCGTCCCCAGGTGGCGTGCGTCCGGTTCGCTGCGCGTGGTGCGGTCGCTGCCTCGTGACGACTACCTGTTGCTGCTGATCACGGCTCGCGTCCTGGTCGGAAACTCGTCGAGTGGAATCATCGAGGCCGGCGCCGCCGGCGTGCCCGTGGTCAACGTCGGGCGCCGCCAGCAGGGTCGGCTTCGCAACGGCCCGCACGTGGTCGACTGTGACGAGACCTGCGACGCGATCCGCCGCGCCCTCGGTCGGGCCCTGCGCCTGGGTCCCAGAATAGTCCGCCGCAGCGCCTACGGGCGGGGGGGCAGCGGACGGCGCATCGCCGCCATCCTGGCCGATACACCGCTGTCCGACGCTCTGTGCTGCAAACAGATCACTTACTGACGACCTCCGCCATTCTTGGCTAAACCGCCGGCCCGGTCACGACGATGAATAAGTCCGGTATGCTTCCGAACCGGCGTGTGCCGATGGCGGCGGTATTGGCGGCGTGACACGGGGCACCCAACACCGCCAGTCAACGCTTTGATGGGGTAGGAACCTCGCGGGGGCGCAACGGTGCACGTTCGTTTGGGGGTGAGGCGTGTGGCGTGCTGATAACTGGGGATCCCGGCATGGCGGTCGAAGCAGAGACTCGTGAGAAGGCGGTGGTGGCCAAAGCGCTGGCGTCGATCGGCGAAATCGCCACCCTGCCCGAGGTGACGGTGAAGATCATCGAGATCGTGGAGGACTCACGAAGCACCATCAAGGACCTCCACGAGGTCATCAAGCGCGACCCGGCCCTGTCGACCAAGGTGTTGCGCGTGGTGAACTCTGCCTTCTACGGTCTGCCCGGGCAGATCGCCAGCGTGGACCGGGCGATCATTCTTCTCGGGCTCTCCGCCGTCAAGAACATCGCCATCGCCGCCTCGATCTCCCGCCTGTTTCGAGGCGGGCAGATTTCGGCTCACTTCACCGCGATGGATTTGTGGCGGCACAGTCTGGGCGTGGGCGTCGCCTCGCGGGCGATTGCCAAGGCCGCCGGCGTCGTCGGTGCGCTGGACGAGGTGATGCTCGCGGGCCTGATTCACGACCTCGGCCTGCTCCTCGAGCGACAGGCCTTCGCCGATGAACTCGCCCAGGTGATCGATCGCTGCGAAGCCGGCGAGGGGGACGTGCTCTCGCTGGAAACCGAGATCATCGGTGCCGACCATCAGGTCTTCGGCGACGCGCTGACCACCAAGTGGCGATTCCCCCGGAACCTCCGTGCGGTCATCGGGTTCCACCACTGCCCGGACCGTCTCTCGCCTGAGTTGCAGCAGCTCGGCGCGATCATTCGCACCGCCGACATCCTCTGCTGCAAGGATAAGATCGGCTTCCATTTGACTGCCCACTCGCAGGAGTTCACCGAGGAACTGCTCGAAACCGTCGACATTACCGTCGAGCAACTCACCGAGATCCGCGACGGGCTCGAAGACGGGCTAAGCGAAGCCGAAGCCACGCTCACCATCTAGTTTCTAGTTTCGTTTTCCGGAAGACAGCTTCCCACCGATGGATGGTCCGTCCACCGTCAGGTGCGTGTCGCGCAGGCGGAAGCGGCAATAGCGAATCACGACCGGCTTGCTCGTTGTGAGGGGCGCGCACCGCGGGTCCACGTTCAAGACCGCAACGCCGTTTCACTTCAGCCGCGAGCGCAGGATCCACAAAAACAGCGGCGCACCGAGCAGCGCCGTCATCACCCCGATAGGAATGGTCGACGCCGCCATCTCCCGCGATACGAGTTGGCCGTACCACGCCGGGAGCAACTCCGTCAACCAGTCGCAAACGATCAGAAACGTCGCCCCGATCAAGGCGGAACCCGGAAGAACGATCCGGTTGTCCGGCCCGAACACCAGCCGCACCCCGTGTGGAACGATCAGCCCCACGAACCCCACCGGACCGCAGATCGAGACCACGGCCGCCACCGCCAACGAGGCCAGACCCAGGCACAACCCTTGCAGCACTGCCGGGTTCACACCGCGCGTCGCGCTCACCTCGTCGCCCAACTCGAACTGGTTCAGGTTCGGCGCCTGCAGGAATAGCACGATCCACACCGGAACCAGAATCACCAGCAGCGCCCGCACCTCGACCTGGCCGACCGTCTCCAGGCTCCCCATCATCCAGCGGACGATCCGAAACGTATCATGCACGCTGGCCAGGTGTGTCACGAACATCATCATGGCTGAACAGAAGAACCCGATCGTCACGCCGGCCAGCAACAGCGCGTTGCCCGACAACCGCCGCGACGATCGGGCCAGCAGAACCACCACCCCCAGCACCGCGGCCGAACCGGCAAACGCGCTGAAGGAAACGCTCGACAGCCCCAGAACCGTCACCCGCCAACCCGCGCTGATCGCGATCAACGCCCCCAGCGATCCGCCGCTGGCGATCCCCAGCGTATACGGTGTGGCCAGTGGATTGCGGAACAGAGTCTGAAACACCGCCCCGCACATCGCCAGCGTCGCGCCGGCCACCAGCGCCTTCACCGTGCCCGGCATGCGAAGCACAAACGCGATGACATAGAGATCGGACTCCCTGTCGCCGGCGAAGTATGACCGCCAGGCCTCCACCAACCCGAGGCGATAGGTCCCGACCCCCGGGCTGATCGCCACTGCCAGCACCAGCAGCAGCAGGCAGCACCCCATCGCCACCGCGAATCGACGTGCGGTCAGCCGCTTCACCGCGCTTCCTCCGAACGTGATTCGCCGGACGGCTCGTCCGATCGCCGCACGGGCAACACCCATCGTTGCCCGCCGTCGCCGCCAGGCCTTTCGAACCGGACCCGATACACTCGCTCCAGCACGTCGGCCCCGAGCACCTCGTCGCACCGGCCGCACGCCGCCGGTTTGCCGTCGTCGAGCAACAACAGTCGATCGCAGTATCGACCGGCCAGGTTCAGATCATGGGTCACCACGATGACACTCAATCCCGTCGCGTCCACTTGGGACCGCAACGACTCGAACACCGCGAATTGATAATAGAGGTCCAGCGCCGCAGTGGGCTCGTCCAGGACCAGCAGCTTCGGCTGCTGGGCCAGAGCCGCCGCCAGGTGCACTCGCTGGGCTTCGCCGCCCGACAGCGTGCCCATGGGCCGGTTCGCATACCGCGCCGTATCCGTCGCCTCCATCGCCGCACGCGCCGCCGCCAGGTCGTCGGCCGACTCGAACAGAAAGTAGCGCCGGTGCGGAAAACGCCCCATGAGCACGATCTCCCCCGCCGTCGCGAACGGCGGCGCCATCGGCTGCTGCGGCAGAAACGCCGTCATCCGGGCACGACGCCGCGCCGACACGTCGGCCAGCGGTCGGCCGGACAGACGAATCGCGCCGCCGGTCGGCCTGCACAGCCCGACGGCCAATCGCAAAAGCGTGCTCTTGCCCGCCCCGTTCGGACCGATCACACCCCACAGATGCCCGGGCTCGACGGACAGATCCACCGGCCCCAGGAAATCCGGTCGATCGACAAACCCGTACCGCAGCCGTTCCAGCTCCAGGATCGGGCAAACGGAAGAACGGTCGGCCATCGGCGGTACCCGCGTCGGTCATCCGGGAACGTGTTCAGCGTACTGTATGAGTGGCATGGGCAAGCAGGTCATACGATACGCAATCGCAGGCAAAGCGTACCTCATAACGACGAGATTGTTCAAGGAGCTGAGAATAATGCTCGCCCGCGGGACTTGACCGGCCGCGACACGTCATGCCGAGCACGGGCACGGGCCACCCCGAAACCGCCCGACTTGGCACGGGCCACCTGTGGCGCCCAGTCCTTCCCCATGCCGTCCGGGACGTAGAGATTCGTCCGCGCTCAATCGGCGACGTCGGGATGCAACAGCGACAGCAGCTTCTCCGCCAGAAGCACCAGCCGAGGCGACGGGATCATTGCGTAGTCTTCGGTGAGGACGTGAACACGCCCGTTGCGGACCGCCGGTATCTGCCGTAGCGGATGCCATTGCTCAGCCAATTGGACGTAACCGCCGGCGGGCCGGCCGCCGGGCGAGACTTCGATGATCACCTCGGGCCTGCGGACTACGATCTCCTCAATGCTCACCTGCGGATACGCGACATCCAGATCACCGAAGACGTTCTCTCCGCCCGCCAGCTCGATCAACTCGTGCAGGTACGAGCCCTGGCCGACCGTGCCTATGTTGGCCAGCCGGTCCGGACCTCGCATCGTCAGCAGCACCTTCACCGCGGGCCGGCCCGCCGCCCGACCCTGCACCCGGGCCAGGCGCTCACGAACGCGCCGACACAGCGCGTCAGCCTGCTCGACGCGGTCGAACATGGCGCCCAATCGAGTGATCGTCTCATACACGTCGGACAGTCTGTTCGTGGGGTCGTAAAAGACGGCGATGCCGCGGTCCCGGCAGAGCTTCTCGAGTTTCTCCTGCCGCCCTCGAAGGATGACCAGGTCCGGACCGAGCGTGACGATCGCCTCGAGATTCGGATCCCGCTGACCCCCGATCCGCGGCACGTGGGCTAGCTGCGGGGGATAAACCGTGTACCGGCTCACCCCGACCAGCCGACTCCCGACACCCAGCTCCCAGAGGATCTCCACCGAGTTCGGCGCCAAGGCCACTATCCGCCCGGGTATGGCGCCGGTGCCGTCTGTCGCGAGGTTTTCGGACGTGCCGGAGTCACGGGCGCAACCGGCCAACATCATCAGTGTCAGGCCCGCCTGCTGCGCGGTCCGCCAACCCGGCGTCCGCCGACTTTTTGTGGCGCATCGCACAAAGTCAATCCGGCGTGGAACAGGCGGGTATCTGAGCGAATCCGGTTCCAGGCGTCAAGCGGCGCGATCAATCTGCACGCCCACTCCAGATCGCTCGGCATTGCGCGCTTCAACCGCAACTTCTCAGAGCGCCCTCGAGGCAACCGCGGGACCGGCGCTCCTGCCTGTCGAAGACGCGCCGGAAGGCCCGTTCTGCAGTTCGGTGATGGCCGCTCGTGGTGGATACACGCGAGGTGAGCCTTCTCCCCCTTTCGGCGGGTCAAGCCGCTCTCGTGCCCCCGGATGACCGGCTGGCAAGGCGATCCCCAAGACGAATAATCCCTACCACACGCTGACAGGATTCTGCCGGCGGCATCCTGCTTGCGCGCATACCAGACGGACGATCTACACCCCGTTCCGAATCGCACGGACTCTCGCATGTCGCAATCCTGCATGAGGTTAGGTCAATCGGCCGCGGCGGGCAGTTCAGCCGTGCTGCCACTGCCCAGCCCGCTTCGGAGACATCGACGCGCGTCCCGGCCGGTTGCGCTCGACCCGAAAATAGTTCGATTCGGCGCTTGCATGTCTTTCAACGTCCGGTTACACTAAACGCAGTTGAGGAGTGAGCGGAGGAAGAGGAGAGGGCCGCAGATCAGCGGCGGTGAGTGGAGCGGAGTAAGGAAGGGAACAGAGGATCTCCGGCGAAGTCTCGCCGACCTTAACCGCGATCCACAAGAGAGCAAAAAAACCGAGAGTTGTCTCTTCCGGTGTTCTCGCCGGTTGAGTTTCACGAATCTCTCTCTCTCCCTCCCAGGCTTGGGCTGTTCCAATAGGGCAGCCCCAGCCATTTTTTACGCCCATTACAAACGCCCATCACGATGCAAACCGAACCGCGACCGTAAGGGAGCGGCCAGCATTCAGAGCGGTCCGCCACAGGCGGATCAGGGAGCGGCCTTCAAAGCTGACCGTAAGCTAGCGCATGAGAGCAGAATTCTCCACCCAAGGTGGATCAGGGAACGGTCTGCAGCGTCAACGAGGTCCCGCTTCCTTACGAGCGCGGCTCGGCCTGTGCAGCGCGCAACGCGCATCTGATCGGAACCGGTCGCCGGTTCCCCCCGACGCCTTACGCCATGCTCAGAAAAGCCACCGCACCGAGCGCTGCGAGGATGGTCAGCACGGCCAGCCAGATCGCGATATCCCAGCGCCCGCGCCGGCCGGCAACTACGAGGCCAATCACGACCACGGGCGCCGCGAGTACCGCGACCACGGGCACTGCCCTGACGCCAGGGGGGTGGTGTGCCGCGACCGGGCCGGGTCGGCTACGCACGGTCGCCCGGAGTTTACCGGATCCCGTCGTCGAATCATCGATCACGTTCTTCTCGAGCACCCATGTCTCCTCGGCGCGCTGGACTTCGATGCGGTCCACGTATGTTGCGTGGCGCGCGAACAGCAAAGCCAGCAGGACCAGCACGATGGGAACCAGAAGCCACAACAACCTGGCCCGCCGCCACGTCGAGCCGACGAACAGCGACACCATCAGCAGTGCGCCCGACATCACCATCGCGGCGATGACCCCCCACTTCTCCTCCGGCGTGCTCGCCCCGTAGATGCTCAGGAATGTGAGCGACGCCCCGATGCCGATCAGCGCACAGGCGATCAGAAACGGTCTGGCCGTCTCGCGCCAGAACCCTCGGCGCCGCCGCTGCGTCGTCTTCGACAGAACCGGAATCAGGAGCGAGACACTCGCGATGGAAGCCACGATGGCCGCGGTCTGGTCGTCATCGATCCTTACAACGCCCAGCACGGGCATCAGGAACGTCCCCACCGCCGCGCCGAACAGGCAGAATGCGACCACGCTCCAGAACGCCCGCGTCACGCCCCAGCGCAGCGGGGGAAGCGGCTCCGTCGACGCCGGCTTCGCGTGACGGCTGCCCGGTTCCACCGGAATACCGAACGGAACCGTCCCCGGTTCGGCTTGGGCGGGCGGCGCAGCGGTGTCGGCCTGCACCGGCGAGGCCAGCGGCGGCGAATCGGCGTGAGGGCGGCGCCGCCAGGTGTGCTTTACCGATGCATCCTGGCTGGCTGGCGGGCCAGGCGTCAAGGCGTACAGCGGTGGCCAGAACCACGACCCCGCCTGCACGGCCAGCGAGACCGCTGCCGCGACACCACCGGCTACCCACGCCATATCAGCGTCGGCCCAATCGGCGAACATGGCCACGATGAACGCAACCACGCCCGCCGTGAAGGCGTGGCCGACACCCAGTTCCCCAGATGCGCCCGACCGGATCCGTTGACGCCAATCGATAAACAGCACCACCGCAGCCAGCCCCATGACAAGTGGCCCCGGTTCCATATGGGTGTCGTCCGCGATGGCTCCGCCGATCGCCATCGGCACGGCGCAGCATAAGGCCAGGATCAGGCGCTGGACCCATTCCGGCTCGGCCTGGCCCCCGATCCAGCGGATCATCCGGTGCCCCAGCGCCAACCCCAATGACAACCCGAAGGTCAGGAATCCGGGAGCCAACCCATCGTCGTCCCGGCCAAGGCAGCCGAAGAGGATGCCCACCCCGATCGAAATGGCCGCCATGACGACCCATGCAAGGATGAACCCTCTCGTCGTCGCCGGCGGGGCGGCGACTGGCATCGAAGGCCCTCCGCCCTGGGGCGCCGCTTTCTTGCCCGCCCTGCGGTCGAGGGCCTGCATCCTGCGGGCGATTTTGTGTTCGATGCGACGAGCCCGCCGTCCCAGGCGCGGCGGCAACTCGGCGCCCCAGGCTCCCGCGGCTTCAGGCGGCGGCGGAGGCGGCGGATTCGGCGACGGGACGGGAGAATCGGGCAAGTCACGCGCCACCCGGGCGGCCGCCTGCGACAGGCTTGTCGGGTTGAAGCCGGCCAGCGAGTTCCGCACGTCGTCGACGTCGAAGATGTCGTTCACCATCTCGTCGACGGTCTGGTATCGGTCGTTCGGGTCCTTGGCGAGCGCCTTGCGAATCACCGCCGCGAACGGCGCGGGCAAATCGTCGAGCTCCGGCTGGGCCGTCAGATGCTTCATCAGCACCTCGCCCATGCTGCCCCCTTCGAACGGCACCTTGCCCAGCAGCATCTCGTACAGGATGACACCCAGCGCGTAGATGTCGATGCCCCGCGAATAGTCCCCGCTGCCGACTTCCGGGGCCATGTAGTGCACCGTGCCCACGCTGGCCGTCTGAGCGCTGTGACGCGAGACCGAAATGAACTTGCTCAACCCGTAATCGCCGATCTTCACGTACCCGTCGTCATAGAAAACGTTGCCCGGCTTGAGATCGCGATGAACGATGCCCCGATCGTGCAGATAGCTCAGCCCCTTGGCCAGCTCCCTCAGGAAGAACGCTGCCTTCTGGGCGCCGAGCCCGCCGGGTTGGGCGACCAGAAGATCGCGGAGCGACGGCCCGCTGACATATTCCATCAGTATGAAATAGTCGTCGTCGGCGTTCTTCTTGACGTCGAAGATCGTGACCAGGTGCGGGCTCTTGAGGTTGATGCAGTGGGAGACGCCTCGCAGCTCGACCTGCGGGTTCTCGCGGAGGTACTTCAGCGCCACCTCGCGGCCGCCGTCGCTGATCGCGTAGTAGACCTCGCCGAACCCGCCCCGGCCCACACCGCGGTGCACGGTGTAGCCCTCGAGCGGTCGATCACCATGTTTGAACGTGAATGCCACGGTACTTGGCCCTCAGTCAGCAGAACCGGCTGTCAAGCCCTCTGACGGGTCGGCGGGGCGGTTTCATGCCGCTGTTCGCCGGCTCGATCATCTACGCGCGTGGAACGGTGTAGACGACCATGGTTCCGGCCACGTGGTCGTGCAACCCCTGCTTCCTGTCGTCGAACCAGATGATCATGTATCCGATGAACATCGTCAGCACGTTAAGGAACTTCGCAAACGCGCGACCGAACGCGCGTCCCACGCCGCATGGCCGCCCGTCACTGCAGATGACCTTGATGTCACACGCCCTCTTGCCCAGCGTCTGGCCGTTCCACAAGCCGACCAGGAGTCCCTGGTACAGTATGATCAACCCCCCCGTTGCCTGCTCCCCGAACAGTGCCCCGATCAGGCCCACGATCACGATGTCGATGAACGCCGAGACGACGCGAATCCAGAACCCGGCGTAGCGCAGGTTCCCCGCGGCCGCCTCCGGCGTCAGTTCGTCCGGGCGGGCAAACCCCGCAGCCGGATAGGGCGGCGGTCCCACGGGTCCGAGCCTGCCGACCCCGGCACCGGCCACGCCCGCGTCGGCCGCCAGGGCGAATGCCGGCACAGGCGGCGGTGGCGGCGGATACGGCGACGGGACGGGAGAATCCGGCAAGTCACGCGCCACCCGGGCGGCCGCCTGCGACAGGCTCGTCGGGTTGAAGCCGACCAGCGAGTTCCGCACGTCATCGACGTCGAAGACGTCGTTCATCATCTCGTCGATGGTCTGGTATCGTGCATTCGGATCCTTGGCGAGCGCCTTGCGGATCACCGCTCCGAACGGCGCGGGCAGGTGGTCCACCTCCGGCTGGGCCGTCAGGTGCTTCATCAGAACCTCGCCCGCGCTGCCCCCCTCGAACGGCACCTTGCCCAGCAGCATCTCGTACAGGATGACACCCAGCGCGTAGATGTCGATGCCCCGCGAGTAGTTCCCGCTGCCGACTTCCGGGGCCATGTAATGCACCGTGCCGACGCTGGCCGTCTGCACGCTGTGGCGCGACGCGGAGATGAACTTGCTCAGCCCGTAGTCGCCGATCTTCACGTACCCGTCGTCATAGAAGATGTTGCCCGGCTTGAGATCGCGATGAACGATGCCCCGATCGTGCAGGTAGCTCAGCCCCTTGGCCAGCTCCCGCAGGAAGAACGCCGCCTTCTGGACGCCGAGCCCGCCGGGTTCGGCGACCAGCAGGTCGCGGAGCGACGGCCCGCTGACGTATTCCATCACGATGAAGAAGTCGTCATCGGCGTTCTTCCTGACGTCGAAGATCGTGACCAGGTGCGGGCTCTTGAGGTTGATGCAGTGCGAGACGCCCCGCAGCTCGACCTCGGGGTTCTCGCGCAGGTACTTCAGCGCCACCTCGCGCCCCCCGTCGCTGATCGCGTAGTAGACCTCGCCGAACCCGCCCCGGCCCACGCCGCGGTGCACCGTGTAGTCCTCAAGCGGTCGATCGCCATGTTTGAACGTGAATGCCACCGCACGCAATCCTCAGCCCACAGTCCTGATTTCCCTGGCGATTCAGCGGTCGTGCCTGCGCGGCGGAGTCTGTCCTTGACGGTTCACCGGCCGGGGCCCCGAACCGTCAGGCATGCCGCTGCGCCTCTTTGATCACGAAGCTGACGCCGTCTACCTCAATCGTCTCACCGAGGGGCACGGGATGGGCCTCGCTCGGCGACCCGCCGCAGGCGTCCGCCCGCACCCACAGTCGCCCCGCCCGTTCGTAGAGAACCAGCGGGCGGCTGGCGGTGCTGCACTGCGCGTGAGCCGCCGGTCCCAACCCGATCATCGCATGCCCGCACCACAGAATCACCCGCCGCACGTCGTTGGGCATTTTCGTCCCGTCGCTCATGTCCAACGTCGCGCTGGCGCTCTTGCGGCTGGGCAGGCGAAACGTGAACTTCGCCTTGCGCCCCAGCACCACACGGTCCCCGTCCTGCAGCAGGGCCTGGGTCACCGGTTGGCCGTTGACCTGCACGTCACGCGGGCTGAACAGGAAGTAGTCCTCTCCCGTCCGCGCCACGTCGGCATGCCGTTCCGCCAGATCCGAGAAGATCGGAACGTCGGCCGGATGGTCCGACGCCGCCCGTCCGATCGAGACCCGCTCGCCCCGGTGCAGGAGATAACTCCCGCCGCCGTCGACGATCAGCAGCAGACGCTCCGGCAACGGGATCGGGCTCAACTCGTGCTTCGGCAGCGCCACCGTTTCCTGCACGCGGGCCTTGCCGCCACGTTGCGCTTCGAGCCCTCTGGGTTGCGACGGGCCCCGAGCCTCGTCCATCCGTTCGCCCAGCGGCCCCGACCGCAGTGCCATCAACGCGTCATCGACGGCCTTGATGTCATCGGCCGCCCGCTGGATCCAGTCAATCTCAGGGTGCAGGTTGAGCAGACGCAGCACCGCCTGTCGCGCGTCGTCGATCCGCCAGTCCCGCAGAGCGTCGCCGGCGCTGCGGACCCGGTCCAGGGCATCTTCGAGCTCCCGGCGCAACGGCGTCTGCCGGCCCAAGTCCGCCAGCGCGTCGATCTCCTGTGCCGCCTGCCGCGGTCGTCCGCTTTCCAGCGCCGCCTTCGCGCGGTCGAGTAACAGCGTGCAGATTTTCATCTCCAGTCCGGCCGATGCCGCAGAATGCGGGTGCAGGGCTTTCGCCTGGCGAAACCGCTCCGCCGCATACGCCACTTGGCCTCGCCCCAGCATGCCCTCGACCTCGGCGAACATCTGCTCCGCCCGTTGCCGGCGTTCGTGCGCGTGCCGCTGCAGGTGTCGCGCCTCCGGATCGTTCGACGCCGCCTGCTCGAGCATCCGCCGACCCGCTTCCAGCGAACCCCTCTCGATCCGGTCTCGGGCGGCCTCGAGCCGCCCCTGTCGCGACAGCTCCTGCCGGCGCACCTCGTCGGCGACCACCCGGATCTGCGACCGCAATTCGGCTACCTTCTCGTCCGCCGCCCCCGACCGACCGGCTTTGTCCACGTCCAGCAGCGCCTCGGTGAACCGTTCCGCCGCAAAATGCTCGCGCGCCCGCTGGATGAGCCGTTCACCCACGGCGGCCAGCAGGGCCTGACCTCGCCGATGTTCGCGAATGTCCGGCGCCGTGCCCAGGCGGAATGCCTCGTCCAGCCGCCCGTCGCGAAGCGCCGCCTCGGCGGCTTTGATTCGAGCGTGTAGCAAACGGTTGAACATGGTTTGCTCCTGCGTCGTCAGCCCGGTACGCGGGCGCATGCTACGTGACGCCCGGGCTCGTCTCCAACCCGGTTGCCCACTGGTGAATTCGAGCCGGAGCCTCGATTATTTCGCCCGCACGCCGGCCGCGACTGCCCCGTGCCGTACCGCGGTTCGTTATCCGCCCCCGAGGTGAGCGCCGACCCGGGCCGACGGGCTGTAATCGGCTATCCAGTAAAAGGTTATGCGGCCTATCGGGCCTGCATCGCGTCCACGATGTTGTTGCGGGCCGCGTGACGGGCCGGTCCGATGCCGGCCAGAATACACACCCCCACCGTCAAGGCGACCCCCGACCCCACGTGACCCCAGGGAATCACTAGCGGAAACTCCATCCCCACGATCCGCTCGGTAATCAGCGCCGCGCTGCGGGACGTGTGAACACCGAGCAGGATCCCGGCGATGCAGCCCAGAATCCCCAGCGTGATCGTCTCGGCGAACACCAGCCGCACAATCTGTGACTTCGTCGCCCCCACCGCCCGAAGCACGGCGATCTGCCGGGTCCGACTGGTGACACTCACCATCATCAGGTTCGCTACGCCCAGCGCCGCCACCGCCAGCGCCACCGCCGGCATGGCCGACATCAACAGCGTCACCTCGCGAATGTCGTGGTCGATCTGCTGCTTGAGCCGGCGAAGCGAACCGACCCATGCGTCGGATCGGCCCATGGCGAACGCGACCTTCCGCAGCACGAGTTGCTCGCGGAAGATCTCCCAGCGATTCGCCGGGCTGAGGTTCTTCCAGTCCTTGCTGAGCGCTTCCAGCACCATGAAGTAACGCCGCAGTGTCTGCGCAGTCAGTCTGTCGATGGGCGCGGATCGGTCCGCCCGCCGGGCCTCGAGTTGTGGAATCACCTTCGCGAGAATCGTCCGCTCGTTCGGCAGGCAGTCCTGCCAGTTGATGATCGCCTCGTACAACGACCGGGAGTCCAGCGCGGGGGGCTCGTCGGCGTCGAATGCGGCGGGGCGCGGGGCGAGCGGCAGTTCCACGTTCAGCATGTACATCCCGATGCGGTCGACGCCGAAAAGCTTCTCTACGTCGTCGACCGTGCCCAGGACGGATGCCGCAGCCGCCCGCATCATGTAGCTGTCGGCATTGAAATACGTGACCGCGATATCCAGCGCCGGGGATTGCACGACCCCGGCGACTTCAAACGTCGCGAGTCTCCGCCCGACGGCAACGTGGACCTTGTCGCCGACCGTCAGTTTCAGCGAATGCGCCGCCTCGGGAGGGAGAATGATGTGTCCGCCGCGTCTGAGCTTCGCCCTCGCATCATCGAAATCCCCTTCGACGAAGCTGAGCTTGGTCATCGCCAGGAATCGGTCCAGCTCGCCGGCCACGAACATGACGTCACGCCAGCCCTGGGGGTCGTTGACGGACTCGACCGCCGGTGATTCCGGATCAGCCTTCGCGAGTCTGCAGGGAAAATCGGTGACCACCGTACAGTCCCCGACGCCGTCCAGACTCTCGACCTTCGCCCGCGTGCCGGAGGACACCCGGTTCCAGCTCCACACGAACGTCTCCGGCAGCTTCTTGGGGAAGTCCCACGCGGCGATCACGCCTTCGCCGCGGGCCGCGATGTACACGATGAGCGACAACCCCACCATCAGCATCCAGCATACGCCGGCGCTGCGCCACGGGGCCCGGCTCACCTGGTCCCGCGCCAACCGGTGGCGCAATCGCAGCACCGGCGCCACCAGCGAAACGACCGCGCCGCCGGCCAACACCGCGAACACCGGCGCGGTCAGTACATACCCGCCGTAGATCGACGCCACGCTCGCAAACGCCACGACCGGGCGAAACCAGGACTCCGCCGGTGTCTGCGCGACCATCCGGTTGTGCAGCAGGATCAACACGACACCGGCCGCACCGGCCGCCACCGTCCACCGCAGGCGTGTGGGCCGGGCTTCGGGGTTCGCCGCCGCCAGCGGCGAGACCCGCCCGACCTGAAACACCAGCAACACCGCACTGAGCACCGTCGTGATCCCACCGCCCGCCACCGCCAACCCCATCCCCCATCGGCTGATGGCCACTCCCTGTACGTATTCCGGAACGAATGCCGCCCCGATGCGGGTCATCCCCACGCCGATGGGCAACCCCAACGCGATCCCCATGACTCCCAGCGGGAGCACCTCGAGCATGACCAGCGCGCACAACTGCGAGCGCGTCACGCCCACGCACCGCATCAGCCCGAGCTGGCCGATTCGCTCGACGATCCCCATGCCCATCGTCGTCACGATGATGAAGAACGCCGTGAGCATTGCCACAAACGCCACGAGGACGAGCACCATCTGCGTGACCCGCTCGGCCTCCTGCAGTTGTTCCAGACGGGCGGCTGCTGAGGTCACCTGCACGTTTGCACCCAGCGCGGCCAGTCGATCGCCCACCTGCCTGGCGGTCTCCTTCACACGCTCGACGCTGTGGTCGTGCAGGATCGCGTCGATGACCGTCAGCTGTCCCGGCTCGTCCTTCATCCTCTGCAGGTCCGCCAGCGGCAGGATGACATTGGGCCGCTGGAACTTGGCGACCCGCCGGGCGCTGAACAGACCCACCACCTCGAGCGGCTCCTTGCTCCCCCCCTGAGTCTGTGCCATACAGATGGAATCACCGATGGCCAGATCGTATCGCCGCGCGGTTGCCGCCTCGATCATCGCCACGCCGTGCTCACCGCTCTTGATGCGTCGCCCGACGAGCCCCTCGAAATCGCGGAACAGATACTCGGTGGCCGGGTCAATCCCGATCGCGTCGACCTCTTCGTCTGACGTGGGCCCGACTGCACGGCGCCCCGGGTCCACCTGCCCGCCCGGTTCGTCGCAGCGCGCCAGGAACATCCGCCGCTTGAGCCGGACGCTGACCTGGGCCACGTTGTCAACGGCGGCTACCTGATCTGCCAGCGATTGCTTGAGCCGTCCCCAGTGGCCAAGGGGCGGTTCGATGCTCAGGTGGCTCTTGCCCAGCCAACGGCTGACGATCTGGTCACCGATGCTGCGGCGGACCGATTCGTAGAAGCAGGTGATGGATACGACCGTGCCCACCCCCAGCGCGATGGCGACCGTCGCCGACACCGTCCGCCCGGGTTTAACCCGCCAGCTCCGAGTAGCGAGCCGTAACCAGCGACGCATCGCCTTCTCCGTGCGGGCTGATCTCACCGACAATCTGCCCGTCCTTGAGAACCAGGATTCGATCGGCGTAGGCGGCTCCGGCGGCTTCGTGTGTCACCGCCACGATGGTCCGCTGCTGGTCGGACGCCAAACGCCGCAACAACCGCCAGATCTCCTCGGTGTGACGCGAGTCGAGATTGCCCGTAGGCTCGTCGGCCAGAAGGATGGCCGGATCGTTCACCAGCGCCCGCGCCAGAGCCGCCCGCTGCTGCTCGCCGCCCGACAGCGCTTGCGGACGATGGTCCGCCCGGTGGGCCAGATCGACCATCGCCAGCAACTCCCGGGTCTTCGACTCGATCACGTTGATGTCGGCGCCGTCCACGATCAACGGCAACCCGATGTTCTCACGCGCAGACAGACTCGGGAGAAGATTGAACGCCTGAAACACCACCCCCAGGCGGCGGCGCCGAAACAGCGTCCGATCGCGATCGCCCAGGCGCGACAAATCGCGCCCCTCGATCACGATCCGACCCGACGTGGGCAGGTCCAGCCCCCCGAGCAGGTGAAGGAGCGTGCTCTTGCCCGAGCCGCTCGCCCCCATGACCGCGATGAACTCCCCGCGCGCCACCTCCAGCCGGACCCCGCACAGCGCGTGCACCACTCCACCGGCACCGGGGAAATCCTTCCGCAGATCAAAGACCTCGAGAATCGCCGCCATCGCCGGCATTCTACGCCGCTGATCGCGCGGACGCTACCGGTCGAGTGCAACGCAACGCCGATCTCCGGACGCATCGCGGTCGCAGAAAGAAAACGCGCTCCCGAACGGGAGCGCGTGTGATGAGTCGTTTACGAGTGAATCCTCGGCCCGGTCTATTCACCGGCCTTTACGCACTGTCGCCGATCCGGGCCACCGTGATCCGCCGCGGCTCACTGCGTGCTTTACAGGATGCCCGGCTGACCGCGGGGCCTGCGCCTCTTCGGCTTCGGCGGGGCCTTGGGCCCGGGGGACGGCGAACCGCCGCCCGGTCGTACGGCCGGCGGCCTTCGTTCCGACCGGCCTTCCCTGGCCCGGGGTGGTCTTCGTTCACCGGACGCCCGGCGCGATGTATCACCTTTCAGGTCGGCCATCTCGCCGGGCACCGGCGCCGCCCGCATCGGGCCCGCCTGCGGCACGGGCTTATCGACCTCCTCTCCCGCAATGAGAAGGTACGCGCCACCGGCAACCACGACCGCCGCCACGACCACGATTCCGACGACCAGACCGGTTCGGTTGGCGCCCGATTGCGCTACTTTTTTTGTCGCCACGTGCTCGTTCCTTTACGACTAATGCTGAACCCGCGCCCGTCTTCAGCTTCGAGTCAGACAGTGCTGTGACGGACACCCCGCTCTGCCGCTACTCGTCCCACGTCACGTTAACGACGTACATCTCAGTCTCGATGGGGGGCGACGGCAGGGTGTCGATCTGCCAGTTCGGCCCGCGCACGATCACCCTCCTCCAGTAGTCATACGTGCTGGGGTTCCCGTAAGCAGACGGGAACTGACCGCCGAGGTCCGGCGGCGGGCATATCTTGCCCTGCATGTCAACGCTGGCGGCGTGCGCATCCGCGTACGCCACGGCGAACCTGAACTTGCGGCCATGCCAACCCAGCGTGTACGCCCCCGGCGTGTTAGAGCCGTCACACTCATCCGGCGTGTCGCTCCATTCCCAGGCCCATCGCCCGTTACCTTCGATGAAGAGCAGCGTATTGGACATCTTCGGAATTCGCGACAGCGGGCGCAGCAGCGGGCACAGCGAATCCAGCGTCGAATCTCCGCTACAACTCCCCCCGGTCGCGATACACGTCCACAACCCGTTGACGGTATAGCTGTTGCCGTAGAAATCGTAGCAGGGTATCTCCGATTCGACCCACGGCATCAGGTACTTCGTGTGCTTGTCAGCCGCGCCGTACCAGCCGAACATCTTGGGCCCGGTGTCAGCCGGACACCGGTAGTTGTCGAAGTCCAGGTTCTGATCACGCACAATCTGCGTGGAGTTGACGACTCTCTGCACACCGGCCTTGTAGATGTAGCGGTTCAACGGACGGTCGGCCGCGGCGCGTCCCGGAGCGCTGAACGAAGGCCCCCCCGAATACGCACCCCACGGTGACTGCAGCCCCTCCAGACCCGTCTCCCAGGACGCCCCCACGCCGCTCTTGCCGCCCCATTCGTAGGAGCGCGGAGCCCGCAGCCCCCCGCCGCCGCCTGCCGGCGGCGAGTTGAAGATCGGTGACACCGGCACCGCGCTGTTGGTCGGATCGTCGGCTGCGTACGTTGCGCTCGCCTTGGCCAGGCCGGCCAGGTTC
Organism: Phycisphaerales bacterium; assembly: GCA_020353195.1. Taxonomy (GTDB): domain Bacteria; phylum Planctomycetota; class Phycisphaerae; order UBA1845; family UBA1845; genus JAFGJQ01. The sequence continues at coordinate 3,693,347 of CP070691.1, forward strand.
GCCAGACACGTCGCCTGTTTGGCCTGGTCCCGCGCCTTCTTCAAGGACGGCAACAGAATCGAGATCAGCAGCGCGATGATCGACACGACCACCAGCAACTCGATCAGCGTAAACGCCGATGTCGCGGTGATTCTCCGTGCCCCTGGAGTCCGGTCGGAAACTGCGTGCGACATGATTTCACCCTCTAAGTGTGCATTACCGTTGCCCAACGCATCACGGCGGGTCCACGATGACCCGCGCGCTGAGCCCTCTGGTGCTTTGACGAATACTCACGCCCGTTAGCGCCATACAATATGCTACATTTTGTACATATGCGGTCCCCAGTCAATGAGGTGCACCCCTCATGCGACTGCCGCGGACGCAACCGCCCGCTTCCAACGCCAGGCGTCCGATAGCCGCGTCAGGGCTGCAAATTCCTGTCAATAACGGGGTTGCCGACGCAGCTACCGTCCAGTATGGCAACGACAATTATGTAAAAAGACGTGAGAAAAAGTAAAAAATTTGTAAAAAAAGAGAAACCGGCCCGCGAGGTGAGCTTGAGGCTCCTCTCGCCGGCCGGTGGCAAGCTGCGGGTCTTTGTTAAAGTGTTACTGATCACGGCCCGCCGCAGGGCCGGCGTGACTCCGGGCTACGACGACATGCCGTCCGTCGGCCCCGAGTTGTCCTCCAGCATCTTGCGAAGGTAGTTGTTCTCTCGGCGCGTCGCCTCCAGGTCGAACAGCATGTACTTGATCGACAGGCGAAGGAAATCGATGCTCTCCTGCAGGTTCGAGACCGTCTCCTTGAGCTGCTTGTGGCGCTCCTTGGTCTCGGCTGCCAGCGTCTCGAGCTTCTCCCGCTCACCCGCCGGCAGCGACCCGATCTCCGCCACCAGTTCCGCCAGTTTCCTCTGGAACGTTTCCTCGTTCATTATGGTCACACCCTTCCCTTCCCGCATCCGATGGGAAGCCACACTCGGCACCCGCGTTGGATTCTATGCCTCGCCCCGGCCGGAGGCGCCGTCCGAGGCGATCGTTAGTGATGTTCGGCAATGCCTATGCCAGGCGTTCCGCGGGGTGTGCGGACTGCCGGGCGCAAGGCAACCTGCTGGCCGCAATGAGCTTACGCAACGGCCCGGATCGAGGTTGGGCGCTCGTCCGCGCTGCGGATTGTTCACGCGTGTTGCCCGCGCGCAACGCGACGCGACGCTGCCGTCTACGCGGTCTGTTTTAACTGGTTGCCAATCAAGGGGTTAAGACGGCGTTGCCGCGTCGAAACGCCGTCCGGACGCGTGGCTGCCGCGTCCGGGAACACGGTCTCACGCGGTGGTTCGGGCCTGCGTCCGGGAATGTGGGTCGGCCCGGGGGTAGGAAGGGGGACGTGCTTGTCGTCGGCCGAGAGCCGGCCAGGGGCTCGTGGTGGCACCATGGCAACGCTTGGCGTATGATCCGCGCCGAGTCCAGAACCCTGTGGACCGTGCCCCGTAGCCGCCCGGGGGGATCGGACCCGCCGACCGCGGCGGCGTACGTGGAGGCGGTCGGCTGCCGGCGGATGCTCATGGAAGCGGACGGTGCGGATCAATACCTGATCGAGCAGATCCGCCGGGGCAGCGAGCCGGCTTGGCGGCAGTTGATCGCCCGGTATCAGGGGCGGCTTCTCGCGTTCGCGAGGGGGCAGACTGCCAGCTTGGCCGACGCTGAGGACCTCGTGCAGGAGGTCTTTGTCGGGTTCCTGCAGTCGCTTTCCCGCTTCGATGCGGCCCGCAGTCTGGAGACGTACCTGTTCACCATCCTGCGGCACAAGCTGATCGATCAGCTGCGTCGGCGCAGGTTGCCCGTGATCAGCGCCGCGGCCATCGGCGACGAAGGTGGATGGGACCAGGTGCTGCCCGGGGAAACGGAGACGCCCAGCGGCATCGCGGTGAAAGCCGAAGGCCGGCGGATGCAGGAGCGTGTGCTTCGTGACGCGCTGAAGGCGTTCATCCACGGATGTCGCGACCGGGGTGATTTCGACGATCTCCAGGTCGTGGAATTGCTCTTTTACGCAGGTAAGCGCAACCTCGAGGTGGCGGACCTGTTCGACATCGATCAGAAAGCGGTGGCGGGCGTCAAGTTCCGTGCGATTCAGCGGCTGCAGAAGTCGGTCGAGCAGGAGAGCCCGTCCGGCTTGGCGCAGATGGATGCCGCGCGGGCCGAGGTTACCGTCGCCCACGTGTGGCGAAAGTATCGCCTGACCTGTCTGAAGCGAAGCACGCTGGGCAGTTATCTGCTGGGCATCCTGGAGGACCCGTGGCTTTCCTACACGCAGTTTCACCTTGACGTGGTGGGCTGCCCGATCTGCCTGGCCAATCTTGAGGACCTGCAGGACGAGCAGACCGGCGCTCCCAAGCCGCTGACCGATTCGATCCTCGCGTCGAGCGTCGGGTTCCTGTCCCGCGTTTCGAACGAGGGGCAGGGCGGCGCAAGCGTGAAGGACGAAGGGTGAATCGGGCGCCCCGGGTTCACGTTTGCCGACACGTGAGCGGCTTGACGGGGAGTTCCATCACGATTTCGTCGTGAATCGGGATTCCGTGGTGTCCGACGTCCGGGATCTGCGGTTTGGCCTTTCGGGCCTTGTCCACCGCTCCGATGTTGACCTGGACCATTCGGAACCCCAGCCGCTGATAGAACCCGATTGCGGGCAGGTTGTCGTTGGTGACGCTCAGCCAGATGCGCTTGATGTTGTTCTCCCGCGCGTGGTCGATGGCCATCAACGTCAGCGCGGTGCCGATGCCCTCACCCTTGAGGGTGCTGTTGAGCGTGAGAACCTCCATGGCGTCGCCGTGCACGATGTAGGTCAGCAGCCCGACGATCTTGCTGTCGCGCCAGTCGACGAACCCTTCTTCCTGGTGAGGGTAGTACGCCTTGCCGCGGCTGATCACTTTCCGGCCGTGCCAGTGGTGCTCGATGAACTCGGCGATGGCTTCGCGGTCGCTGTCTTGTATGGGGCGGCGAGGCATAGCAACTGCAGTTGTAGCGGCAACGGTCCGGCTTGACCAGGGGCGGAGCGGGCCTCTATAGTCCCGAGCGGGTTCGAGCCGTATCGCGCCCCGTGAGAATCGGGAATGGGCGATGCTCTGCTGGACATCGTGTTCACCGCTCCTCACCCGGACGATCTGGAGATCGGGATGGGTGGGGCGATCGCCGGCCTGGTCAAGCTCGGCTATCGGGTGGGCATGGTCCACATGACCAACGGCGAACCCACCCCGCGGGGTGCCCCTGAGATCCGGGTCAGGGAGGCGGCCGCTGCCGCCGAGGTCCTCGGTGTCACCGCGTGGGAGATTCTCGATCTTCCCAATCGCGAGTTGATGGACGGTCCGGCGGCTCGTTGTGCGTTGGCCACCGTGCTGCGCCGTCATCGTCCGAAGGTGTTGGTCGGGATGGCGGGGCGGACTCCGGCGGGGTCGCCGGACCACTATCAGGCCCAGTTGATCACCGAGGGCACACGGTTCTACTCTCAGCTGACCAAGTGGGACGACCGGTTCGGGGGCGCGAAACCGCACCGCGTGGATCATCTCGTGTACCGTCCGCTGCCCGGGTCGGCGGAACTGACGCATTGGCCGGGGCGCTTCGTGGTCGACATCTCTGCTACGATCCAACAGAAATGTGACGCGATTTCGTGCTACCGCTCGCAGTTTGAGGGGGAGCGGCTGGATCGACTGCTTCATTACGTCCGATCGGTGGCCGGTGCCGAGGGGGCCCGGTGCGGGTTCCGCTACGGCGAGATGTACGCTCTGCCTCACCCGCTGGGGGTTTCGGACATGATCGGCATGCTGGGTGCCCGGGAGGCTCGGCCACCGACCGCCCCTGACGCGGGGTCCGCCTCTGATGCGGTCCGCTAGCGAGAAGGTGTCCCGCCCGGCGGCCCGGCCGCCGAGAATCGCGGAACTGGACTCGCCGGCATTTCCGCCCGATAGATACAGAATCGGGACGTATGGAACGGGAATCCACCGCCTAGCCACGAGCCACGCTCAATCGGAGAATCCCTGTGAAGGTCTACGTCGATGACCAGCCGTACGAGTTCGCCGCCGACGACTCGCAAGCTCTTTCGTTGCTGGTCGACGAGGTCCGACGGCGAGCCGATGCCGACAGCCGGATGGTCGTGGCTGTCTGTTGCGACGGAACTGACGTCACTGGTGACGGTTTCGAGGAGACGCTGGCCACGCCGATGGGCTCTTACGAGCGGGTCGATCTCTACACGGCCGTTCCGCGCGATCTCGTGGAAGACGCGTTGGAGCAGGCCGAAGACCAGCTTGAAACCGGCGCCGGCGAGCGGGCCAAGGTTTTGGAGCTGCTCGGGGCGGGCAGGACGTCCGAAGCCGTTGCCCATCTCGGGCATTGCATGCAGAACTGGTACCAGGTGCACCAGGCGATCGCGTACTCGTTGGCCGTTTTGAACATGGACCTCAGCGGGTTGGAGGTGGGTGGCCAATCGGTACGGGAGTTGCTGAAAGCCACGCGCGACCGGTTGTGCCAGATCAGAGATGCGCTTCAGGCTCGTGATTACGTCCTGCTCTCGGACACGCTTCAATACGAGTTCGACGAAGTGATCGACACGTGGCGGGCCATTGCCGACCTGATCCGCAAGCAGCCGTAGCGCGGGTGTCGGTCGATATCTCCTTCGTTCGTTGCGTCTCGTGCCCTTCTTCGGCGCGAGTTGGACGCGTTCGGCCGGCGCCGATGTGGACGTGGGGCGTCGGTTTCCCGGATGTCTTCCGTCACCCGGCGTCACGCCCGACAAGACCTTACAGAATCGTGCGCGATTGGCCAGGCCGATGGGCGCTTCGGGAGCGTACAATTGCGGCGTGGGATGACATGAGACGTGATCAGGCATGGGGGCCTGTGTCGCGGGCAGAGAGCCCGGATGCCGTGCTCATGCTCGGGTGGGCGTGCCCCCGGTCCTGCGGACGTGATCATGCCGCAAGGCCGACGCCCGCGGACAGCGGTCGGTAGTCGGTTGACGGAGCGGCGTGGTGTGGTCGCTTCCGTCTGGGGGTTTTGGAAGGCAGGTGCGGTTTTCGTGCTTGACGGTCAAGCACACCGGCGCGTTTTCCGAGTGTAGTACTGACGGCGCAACGTCCGTGTAACGTGGCGACCGGATGGCTCGATGGACGCGTTGGCGTGCTCGTTCTATAATCGGTTGTCTGTCTTCGGGGGGGACGGGGTGCTGGCCGGGGGATGCGTCGCGGGCTGCCCTGGGGGGTATAGTATATTGGACCGGAGGGTCTGAAGCAGGTAACCAGCCCCGAGGCGCGGCTCGGGCGTAGTCGAGGAGTTACGATGTTCCGATTGCCCAACAGCCGAGCATGGATTGTCGTTTTGTTTGCGGCGGTTCTGATGCCGTCGGCGATGGCGAGCGTCCGGGCGATGGAAACGGCGTCGGCGCCGGATTCCGAGCTGGACAGCGCGTGGCTGGATGCGATCTCGTTGATCGAGCGGGGCGCCGCCGATGGTCAACTGGCCGGTGCCGACGTTTCGGACGCCGAGTCGCCGCTGGTGCGGGTGGCGCAGTGGCTGTCCGAGCGGGCGGAGCTCGAACGGTCCCGGACCGAGCTGACGAGAACCGATTTCGACACGTACGTCGCGCGAGTGCAGAAGTGGCACGAGCGGGGCAAGATCGACAAGGCGCTGGAGAACGCGCTGTACGCGTACGCCAACGCGGCGGACAAGGACGCCTTCCGCCGGGAGGCCTGGCTGGCGGCGCTCCGCAAGGATGCGATCGACAAGGCCGGCGAGCGCCGGGAGAACAAAGAGTGGCTTGAAGCCCACGCGATCTACTATGAGCTGAGCGAGATATTCGATCAGGACACGGAGCTTCGAGATCTCCGCCACGAATGTCTGACCCACGCCCGGCTCGAGGAGCTGTACAAGGAGGGCACCGGGTGGAGCGAGCCGCTGGAGGGCATTGACCCGGACATGGTCACGGAGGCCTTGTATCGGATCGACCAGAAGTACGTGGAGGAGCCGGACTTTCGGGCCATGACCGAGGCGGGCCTGGAGCAGGTCCTGCTTCTGTTGGAGTCGCCCGCGCTTCGCGAGTTGTTCGAGTGTCTCAGTGACGACCCGCGGCGGCAGGAGTTCGAAGAGCGGTTGCGGATCCGTCTCGATCAGGTTCAGACGGCCGGGTCGCTCAACCGCCGGGAGGCGGCCTATTACTTCACGCGCATGATGCAGATCAACCGCCAGACCGTGCAGTTGCCGGAGGCGCTGCTCGCAGCGGAGTTCGTCAACGGGGCCCTGGAGGAGTTGGACGAGTTCACGTCGGTGATCTGGCCGGTGGACTACAAGGAGTTTCAGAAGCACACGCGGGGCAATTTCATCGGCGTGGGCATCCAGATCCGCCAGAAGCTCAACGCGGACACGAAGTGCAATGAGGTCGTCGTCGTGTCGCCGCTGGAGGACACGCCGGCGTATCGGGCGGGTATCCAGGCTGACGACGTGATCCGCAGAGTGAACGGCGAATCGCTGTGCGAGCTGGAAGTCTCGCTGTCCAAGGCGGTGGACATGATCACCGGGCCGGAAGGCACCCACGTGACGCTGACCATCTATCGCTCGTCTGAGGACAGCGAGATCGACTTCAAGCTGAAGCGCGAGCGGGTGGACATCGGCTCCGTCAAGTCGACGCGGCGAGACGAGGTCGATGAGCAGAGGTGGAACCACTTGCTCGACCCGAAGCTGGGCATCGGCTACGCGCGGGTGACGAATTTCCAGGAGAACACGGTTGGGGAACTGCGGGCGGTCATCGACGACCTGCTCAAGCAGCATCGCCTGCGCGGGTTCATCCTCGACCTGCGGTTCAATCCCGGCGGACTGCTGACGTCGGCGGTGCGGATGGCGGAGCTCTTCCTCGGGCAGGACGAGATGATCGTCAGCACCAGGGGGCTGCACAGCCGTCCGTGGCCGATCAACACCGAGGAGGACGGACCGTTCAAGGATCTGCCCTTGATCATTCTGGTCAACGAGTACAGCGCGAGCGCGTCGGAGATCGTGGCCGGCGCGATCAAGGACCACCGTCGCGGGCTGATCGTTGGCGAGCGGACCTTCGGCAAGTTCAGCGTGCAGAACGTGATCCAGCTCGTTCGCAGTGACGCCCATCTGAAACTGACCACCGCTCACTATTACCTTCCGAGCGGGCGATCGCTGCACCGGGAAGACGATTCCACTGAATGGGGCGTCGAGCCCGACATCAAGGTCACTCTCGTGCCCAAGGAGCTCCGCAAGGTGATGGATATCCGGCGTAACGCCGATGTCATCGGGCCGCGAGGCTCGGCCAACGGCGACGCTGACGCCGCCAAGGAAACGCCGGATCCGGCGGAGGATGCGGCTGCGCCGTCTGAGGTCGACACGCCGGCTCCCGCCGACGAGACCGGCGCTGCGGTGCCGACGACGCAACCGGCCGACGACGAGGATGACGCTGACGAGGAGGAGGACGAGCCCGACCCCAACAATCGTCCCGAAGTGGACCCGCAACTGGAGACCGCGCTGCTGGTCATGCGGCTGCGGGTTCTGAGTGAGGATTTCCCGATTATCGCCCGCAGCAGCCGGCCCGAACCGCCGCCGGCGACCGCCAAGCTCGAGGAAGGGAAGCTGACGGCCCATTAACCGAGGCGGCCGGGCGATCCGCAACCGACAGATCCGAAGCCGACAATGGTACAAGCACGCGCGTCGAGCGCGTGCTTTCGTGCGCATGCACGACCGGGCCGGCGCGACCGCACCGCGTGGCGTCTGGCAAGTGGCGCCCGCCCGGACACGTCGTCAGCGGCAACCGTAACAGCGGCGATCGTGAAGGTTTGAGCTGTCGAGCCCTGGGTCGCTTTTCGTCAGACGCAGACCGGCCGATGGTTGTCGTCTCGGACCTGATGTTCGCTGTAGACTTTGTGCTTGAGTCGGAGCAGGCCCAGCAACCCGGCGTCGGCGCGCCGCTCCACGCAGACCGGTGCGATCAAGGGATCGCAGCCGGTTGCCTCACGCACCAGATCGCAGAAGCGCTCATTGAACGCACGAGCCGGGTCCGCCTGCCCCGCGGCAAACTGTAGCGCCTCGGCCACGTGCCGGCACGTGTCACGCCGGATGACGCTGCAGGCGAGGTCTGCGGTGTGGGCCTTGAACGGCCCGGTGATGTGGTTCAACGACAATCGTATGGGGTGCTCGACCTGCCCGGTCGCCGGATCGGGTCGACGGAACGTATAGGCGATCTCGCCGTCGATCAGGGCCCGGTTCAGGGTGGAGACGATGGGCGCGTCGATCGAACCGAGTTGGTGGACCAGGTCCCTCGTGGGGATCATGTCGGGGCCCAGCAGCATGAAACGTTCCCAGCTCCGGTCGCCAGCCTGCGGGTCGTGCAGGAAGCGGGCCAACGCCGATCCCACGTCGTGGGCGTCGATCAGGCGGACGCCGATGCGGTTGCCCGGTTCCTCCTGCCAGGTAATCAGGATTTCCGCCGTCCGGAAGTCCAGCCACCGTCGGGCCGTGCACGCGATGACCAGAGTGCGGGGTGTTTCACCAGAGGCGGTCCGGTTCCATCGCGGTCCGGGCAGCGGGGGCACCATGAGCTGCTCGATGTGCGTGAGGTCCACGGGCATGACATGATCGCACCAGGCTTCGGGATGGACGGTGGGATGGTATCCGAGTTGGCCGGCTTTGCGGAGGAAGTACACCTCTGCGTCGATCGTCGGCTGGTGGGGCACGTCGACGACGTGAAACCACGGCGGTGTCATCCGTTCGAGGACCTCACGGGCGATCAGGCAGAACGACAGGCTCGTCGCGTCGCAGGCGAACAGCGTGTCCGGCAGTTCGCCCGGTTGGCGCCGGTGATAGCGGATCCTGGCGTCGTGCGGGTCGATCGGCGATCCTCGCAACGCGGGGACCGTGACGTCCATGACGTCGGTGGTCAGGTCGAACGGCGCGTGGCGGGTCGCTCCCGCGCCTTCCCGACGGTGGCAGATCGGTGCCGGCCCGCAGACCAGCGGCTCGTTCGTTTCCAGCAGCAGATCCAGGCCTCGCTGGGGAGCCACGATGTCGGCGCCGACGAACGCGAGATGGGTTTTGGCGTTGTCGGCCAGGAACCGCTCGACCAGCAGGTTGCGGCAGTGCGCGTCGGTGTCGGCGCGCTGCCACCACATCTCGACCGAACCCGCCCGGCGTGTGTCGCGGATCATCGCCTGCATCGAACCGAGTGCCTGCTCGTGGATTTGGCCGTTCGAGGCGAAGGCCACCACCACGTGGGGGCCGGCGGCCAGGTCGGCGCTGGCGACGGTGTGGACGCCCGGCGAAGGTGTGGTCGTTCCTTCGGGCCGAGTCGCCTCCGGACGGGCTTTGGGCCGCAGGCGACCGGCGAAGGCGGTCGCTTTCCGCTGGCGGTTCTGCCGGCGGCGTTTTCTTCTCTTGTCTGACATGGTGATGGCCCTCGCTTCGTTGCCGGAACATCCGTATCCTCTGCCTATCGGACGATCGCCGATCGGGGTGAAGGTCGGTCGCGAAAAGCCTTTCCGGGAACCCGGCGGGCCGCGGACGGCCGACGGATTCGAGTGGCAGAGTCAGGGGAGGTCGTCGTTCGGGGAGGTGTCCGTGGCGGACCTCGAATCGTCGACAGCGTTGGACACGAGCGCTTCGCCCGCGCCGTCTGAAGGAAGGTGGCCGGCGTGGACAGCGATCTTCGCGTCCGGCATCGCCCCGCGGACGCTGGCGCGGCGGACGACCCACGTCGGGCTGCGATCCGCGTACGCGGTGCACGTGGCGGGCATTTTGCTGGCGGTGGCGGCCGTCATCTTCGTTATCTTCCTTGAGAGACTGGCGAGCGCTCTAGACTCGGCCAATCTCAGCGAGATCTGTCTGCACATGGTGAGGGACATCCAAGAGGTGCTTCGCTATTTCCACGCCCGCCCGATCGTGTGGACCATCCGCATCTTACTGAGCTTCATGGGCATCGAGGCGATCTACCTGCTGGTGGCGCTGGTGGTCATGTCGTGGGGGGCCGGTGACGAGCCGTTCGCCGTCAGTGTCCGCAGCGCCGTGCAGCGGGTCTGGCTTCACACGCCGCACGTGGCGATCGTGATCCTGACTGCGGGGTCGGTGATCATTCTGGTTGAGCGTTCCCGCGTATTCTGGCCCGGCATGTATGGACCCGCAATGGTTGTCCTGACGCTGTGCTCATCCGGCATGTGGTTGCTTTGGGCGCTGCTCGGGGTGGTCGGCGCGCCGCGGCCGAGCCTGCCGAGCGACCTGCCGCCGATGTGCGAATGGTGCGGATACAACCTGACGCACATCCCGACCGACGGGCGGTGCTCGGAATGCGGGCGGCCGGTGATTGAATCGCTGGGGGAGGGTGTTCGGCCCGGGGTCGCCTGGCAGCGGCGCGAAGTCATTCCTCCGTTGCGTGCGTGGTGGCGTTGCACGATCGACGGGGCGCTTCGGGCCGCAGTGCTCGGGCGTACGGTGCGGGTCACGGGCACCGGCCGCGAACACCGCGTTTTCCTGGTAACGCACCTTGTGCTGGTCTTCCTGGCGGCGGCGTTCGGCTGCGCGTGCTCCATCATTGCGACCGATGGGGCTTCGGGCCCGGAATGGGAAATTCTCCTAGCGTTGCCTTCGCTCGTGGGATGCCTGGCCGTCGGTCTGGCCGTCGGCATTGCGGTATTGGCCGCCTCGGCCGTCGGCATCGCGTTTCAGATTATGGACAAGCGGAACCTGATGCGTGCGTCGATGCAGGTGGCCGCGTATGGGGCGGGGTTCCTTGTTTTCTGGACTGTGGTTGCGTATGGCACGGTCGTGGGCCTGGTGATGATCGAAAACGTGCTGGACGACCTCGCGTGGGCTTTGGGCTACCCCATTGATTCTCTGGCCATCGTTCTCTGGTGCGTGCCGAACCTGTTCTGTCTGGTGGCGTACTTCTCGCTGGTGGCGCGTGGCACGGCGGCCGCGCGCTATGCGAACCGGTAGGAGCGGGCGGTTGCCGGGGCATGTTGTCCCGCGTGAGTGCAGCCGTTGCGCAAGAGCGGTGGCAGGCGTGCAGCCGTTGCGCGTTTGTTCACGGCACGAACTTGTATCCGATGCTATGGACGGTGAGGATGTGCTTGGGGTTCTTGGGGTCCGGCTCCAGCTTTCGGCGCAGTGACACGATGTGGTTGTCGACGGTACGGTTCGTGGGGTAGGCTTCCAGGCCCCAGATTTCGTCGAGCATCCTGTTGCGCTCGACGGGTTGCTCGGCGTTTTCCAGCAGCATCTTGAGGATCCGGATTTCGAAGTGGCCCAGCTTGTGGGTCTGTCCTGCGCGGACGGCCGTCCCTTTGACCAGGTCGACTTCCGCGTCGCCGACAGTCATGACTTTGGACACGCCGGGTAGGGTCCCGCTGTGGCGCAGGGCGACCTTGATGCGCGCCAGCAATTCGCGGACCCCGAACGGTTTGGTGATGTAATCATCCGCGCCGGCCTCCAGCCCGCGGACGATGTCGATCTCCTGGCTCTTGGCGGTCAGCATGAGGATGGGGACGCTGTAGCCCGCCTCGCGGAGCTTGCGGCAGACGGTGATCCCGTCGAGCCCGGGCATCATCACGTCGAGGAGAACCAGATCCGGTCGATCGCGGCCGACCGCTTCCAGGGTCTGCGGCCCGTCGGTGGCTTCGATGACCTCGTATCCTTCGAACTGCAGGTTGTCCCGCAGTCCCATGAGCATGGCCGGTTCGTCTTCGGCGACGAGGATTCTGGACATCAGGATGATTCCTTCAGGTGTTTGGGGTTCGGATTCTGCGGTAAGAATATACGAAACTCGCTGCCTTTGACCAGGCGCGACTCGACGTCGATGTACCCGCCGTGGGCGTCGACGATGCGCTTGCACAGCGCCAGCCCCAATCCGGCTCCGCGCCGCTTGCGGACGCGATCGTCGGTGGCCCGGAAGAACCCGTCGAACAGGTGCGCCCGGTCCTCCGGGCGGATTCCGATGCCCCGGTCGCGGACCGCGATCAGCACACCGTGGCGGCCCCGGCGGGTCTCCGGCGCCACGTCAACGGCAAGGAACTTGTCGTCGGCGCTGTATTTCACGGCGTTGCTGATCAGGTTGAGCACGACCTGGCTGATGGCGTCCGCGTCGCCTTGGATCTCCGGCAGATCGTCGGCGACGATGCACCGATGCTCGAATGCGTGGTGATCCAGCTCATGGCGATAGGAGTCGTACGTCGAACGGACGACCTGCCCCACGTGCATGGGCTCCATGCGTGGCGGCTTGCGTAAGGCGTCGATGCGGGCGAAGTCCAGGATATTGTCGATCAGATGCGTCAGGCGCGTGCTCTCGCGGGTGATGATCTCGTGATACTCCGTGATCTTGTCCGGCGAGGTGACCCGCCCGGCGAGGAGCGTCTCCCCGAACATCCGGATCAGGGCGAGCGGCGTCTTGAGCTCGTGGGAGACCTGGGCGATGAAGTTGCCTTTCATCCGCGACAGCGCGATCTCGTGCTGGGCGAGGCGGTTCATCGCGCGGATCGCCAGCAGCAAGGCCACCAATCCCAGCAGTGTTGCGCTACTGTAGAGGAGCGACTGCCACATCCCCGCGGCTTCCTGCTCCAGGATGAAGTCGATGGACGGCTGGACGGACCAGAACGGGAACATCGGCCCGAGCAATTCGGACCAGACGTCGCCGCGGCGGGGCCAGAGATTGATCTCGGGGCGGGCGTCGACGAGGGCAAGCTCTCCGCCGGCGGTGATCAAGGGCTCGACGAGGTCGCGGCGCAGGCGATCGAGATCCAGCACGACCGCCGCCACCACCACCGTGCCGTCCTTCCGGCGAACCGCACCGTAGGGGACGACCACCGGCTTGCCCGCGATCACCTCGCGGAAGAAGCTGTAGGGCTCGGGCCGCAGATTCTCCTGGACGGCCTGGAGCAAGTCGTCCAGCCGGGGCTGCAGGAGTGATTGCAGCCGCTCAATGTCCGTTCGCGGCGCGGATTCCGTGTTCGGGCGCGGACAGGAATACCAGGTCTGCCCGTCCCAGACGAACGCGTCTCCCGGCCAGACGGGCTGGGCATCGAAGGGCTCATCGCCAGGCGTTTCACCGTCGGCGGGCGACCTCTCGGGCGGCTCCTGATCGGTGGGCTGATCAGCAGCTGGCGGACCGCCCGGGGCGTCATCGGCCGTGATCGCCGTGCCGCACTGGAGGCCGACGTCGTCCAAGGCGGGCCCGATCGTCGCTGCCAGCTCCTGCTGAACGGTGGCGATCCGGCGATACGCCTCGGGACGCAGTTCGAGGATTCGTCCTTTCGCGAGCGATTTCGACTGGCGCACCGCGAGGATCAAGCACGACGCCGACAGCAGCACCGCCAACGTGACCACGCCTACCACGAGGTTTCGGGATGTTGCCGGACTGTCCGAACCTGAGCTGGCCATCTCTGCGAACGCCTCGCGCCGGCGCGGGCGGAACCGTTCCCCGGATCAGGCGGCCATCCCACCCCGCCGAACGCCACGACTGGACCGGGGGCGCCCAATATGATACCACGCCGGCGGCCCGCAGGCGCGGGAGCGGGCTACGGATCGACCGCTATGACGGGGGCGGTTTGGCGCGAGAGGTGGAAATGGTACCATATTGGTGCTATATTTGGGCGTCAGCCGGGGTTGCCCGGCATCGCAAGCACCACCCGAACCGCGAGGCCAAGCCGGATGAGCACGCCAACGAAAGACGCCATCATCGAGCAACTGCGGACCGTCGACGATCCGGAGCTCCACCAGGACATCGTCACACTGAACATGGTCAGGAACGTCACCACCGACGGCGGGAACGTGGTCGTCGAGGTCGAGTTGACCACGCCTGCCTGTCCGATGAAGGGCACGATCCGCCGTGATGTGGAAGCTGCGGTCGGGAGAGTGCCCGGCGTAACGAACGTGTCGGTGGAATTCAGCGCCCGGGTGCGTGGACAGGCAAAGACGGTCGTCCAGATGCCCGGTGTCAAGAATGTCATCGCCGTCGGTGCGGGCAAGGGCGGCGTGGGCAAGAGCACGGTGGCGGCGTTGCTGGCGGTCGGGCTGAAGCGCGAAGGGGCCCGCGTGGGTCTGTTGGACGCGGACGTCTACGGACCGTCGATCCCGACGCTCATGGGTGTGGAAGGGTCCAGGCTCGGCGTGCGCGACGACAAGATCATTCCGATCGAAGCCGTCGGCGTGAAGCTGATCAGCATCGGGTTCTTCATTGATCCGGAGCAGGCGGTGGTCTGGCGCGGGCCGATGGTCCACGGCGCGGTGCAGCAGTTTCTCGGCGACGTCGACTGGGGCGAGCTGGATTACCTGGTGGTCGACCTGCCGCCGGGGACCGGCGACGTGCCGCTGACCTTGTCGCAGTCGATCCCGATGACCGGCTCGGTCATCGTGTGTACGCCGCAGGATCTGGCTCTGTCCGACGCCCGGCGGGCGATCATGATGTACGAGAAGCTCAACGTGCCTTGCCTGGGCATTGTCGAGAACATGAGCTATTACGTCTGCCCGAACTGCCGGCACCGGGACGCCATCTTCGATCACGGCGGGGCGAAGCGGGCGGCCGGTGAGCTGAACGTCCCGTTTCTGGGCGAGATTCCGCTGAACGCCGATCTGCGCGTCTTCGCCGACGAGGGGACGCCGCAGAAGTGCTTCAACACCGCTGACGACGAGCTTCGGGCGGCCGTCACCCACGTTGTCCGGGCGGTGGCGGGTCAGGTCAGTGTCCGCGCATCGATGGGGCAGGCCCAGCCGACGCTGTCGGTGGAGTGATCACCTGGGAGTGCTTCTCACTTCGCGTGTCAGGCAGCGGCGGGCTTGGAAGTGAAAGGACGGATTTGTGGACCGGATCCAACTTGTGCAAAGCGTGCTGGAAGGGCGCCGGCCGGATCGGCCTCCGCTGAGCTTCTGGTGTCACTTTCCTGCCGATCAGGTCTGGGGGCGAGCGGCCGTCGACGCGCACATGGCCCACCTGGAGGCGTGGGACCTCGATTTCCTCAAGGTGATGAACGACAACGGCTATCCGCACGACGGGCGGATTCGCGACGCCGCCGACCTGGCGTCGCTGACGGTGCTCGACGGCGACGAAGCGGGTTTCGCCCGGCAGCTCGATCTCCTGGCCGACCTCAAACGGGAGCTGGCCGGCCGGGTGCTGATGACGACCACGGTTTTCAACGCCTGGGCGACGCTGCGGCGGCTCGTCGGCCCGCCGAAGGTCAAGCACGGTCCGCCCGACCTCACGTCGGTCAATGGGCCCAGCTCGACGATCAAGCGCTTCTTGGCCGACGACGCGCAGGCGGTGACGACGGCCCTTCGCACGATCGGCGCCAGCCTGGCCAACTTCGCCCGCCGGTGCGTCGAAGCCGGCGCGGACGGAGTGTTCCTGTCCGTTCGGGACGACTGGGTGGACTCGCCCGGCGCGGGGGAATCACTGTACCGGCGGCTGGTCCGGCCGACCGACCTGGACATCCTGGCCGGCGCCGCCGGCGGGCGATTCAACATGGTTCACGTGTGTGGCAAGGCGGTTGATTTCCGTGCGTTTGCCGAGTACCCGGCGCACGTGATCAACTGGGCGGACCGCGCGGCGGGTCCGGCCATCCGCGACGTTTCCGGCTGGGCCAAACCGGCGCTGAGCGGCGGTGTGGACAACCTGTCGACGCTGCCCGACGGCACGCCCGACGACGTTTGCCGGGAGGTGGCGGACGCCTTGGGTCAGGCCGGTGACCGCCCCCTTATCATCACGCCGGGTTGCACGTATGATCCCCAAGTCGTGCCCCGGGCGAATCTGGAGGCGCTGTGCCGCGCGGTGCGGACGGAGAAGAGTACTGACTGACCCGGGGCTCACCGATAAGGAAGCCGCCAGCGTGGAACAGACACTGATCATTCTGAAACCGGATTGCATTCAACGGCGGCTCATCGGGCGGCTCATCCAGCGGCTCGAGGACAAGGGCCTGATCATCGCCGCGATGAAGCTGATGCAGATGCCGCCGGCGTTGGCCGAACGTCTGTACGAGCCTCACCGGGGCAAACCGTTTCACGACCATCTGGTCGAGTACGTCACGTCCGGACCGGTGGTCGTGATGGTCGTGCGTGGGGCCCGGGCGATTGGCGTGTGCCGGAAGCTGATGGGCAAGACGTTCGGCTATGACGCGGAGGCCGGCACGATCCGCGGCGACTTCGGGCTGAGCACCACGTACAATCTGGTCCATGGCAGCGATTCGCCCGAGACGGCGGAGACCGAGATCGCGCTGTTCTTCGAGCGGGCGGATATCGTTGACTATGCAACCGCGGCCGATCCGTGGGTCTTGAAGGAAGGCGAAGTCTAGCCACGACGGTTCTCCTGTGGGGCCGGTTGGCCGGCCGGCCGGTGCCCCGCGGCGCAGGGGGCAACCGTTGACGAAACGTCGCGACGAATCCCGAGTAGGCCAACGGGGAGACCAGACCATGAAAATCCAGGACATCCAGTCGCACGAGCAGGCGCCGCTGACGATGGACGGCGCCACGAAGGCCAGGATACGGGTCCTGATCGGCCCGGACGAGAACGCGCCGAACTTTTACATGCGCCACGTTGAGGTCGAACCCGGCGGATGCACGCCGCACCATGCCCACGATTACGAGCACGAGATCATCGTGCTCAAGGGTGGAGGTACGGCCAAGGCGCCTGACAGTGATCGGCCGTTCAAAACCGGTGACGTGATCTACGTGCCGCCCGGCGAGACGCATCAGCTTGTCAACACATCCACCGCGCCGTGCGAGCTGATCTGCCTGATCCCCGCCCCGAGGGACTGCTCGCGGTAAGACGGGTACGTATCGGTGCGCCCGACCGGTCGCCGCGGGCGATGTCATGCCGCGCGCGTGGTTCGAACGACGGGGCGGCTGAAGCCGGCTCTGCAACTCATCGATCCTGCAAACCGCGCTGCACGGCGGCGGTGTCCACCTGGCGCACGTTGCCGTTGTGGCCGGCGGCGGCGATGGCCGCGGCGCAGCCGGCGGCTTGGCCGGTGGCCAGACATGTAGGCATCGTGCGGATCGCGCCTTGGACGGCCCGATCCGTGCTGATGCACCGGCCCGCGACCAGGACGTTGATCAGATTGCGGGGGATCAGGCAGCGGTACGGGATGCCGTGGGATTCGGCGGGTCCGTATTGACAGGTGCGATCGTTCGAGTCGCTCTGTTTGCCCGCATCGGCCTCCAGGTCCTGCCGGGAGGGGTGAATATCGATGTAGTAGCTGTTGCGGGCGATGTCGTCCGGGAAGGTCCGCCGGGCGAGGTAGTCGTCGAGTGTCAAGATGTAGTCACCGACGATGCGCCGCGTCTCCCGAACGCCGATCTGCACGCCGCTGGTGACCAGGTAGGCGCTTTCGCAGCCCGGGCAGTACTTCCGGACGAAGTCCGTCAGGTGGCGGATGAGTCGGCGCCCTTCGATCTGGGCCCTGGTGAGCTGCTCGGCATCCGTGCCGTCGACGTCGAACACGTGGCTGAAGTTCAGACCGATCGTGCTGGGTGACTGGTACGCGACGTTGGCTGCCTGCTCGACAACGTTGAGGTCGCCGGCTGTCTTGGCTTCGGCGATCACCTCTCTGAGCAGCAGGTTCCTGCCGTCGTGGGCCCATAGAAACTCCTGGAACGTCCGGTTGTCGATGCCGGCCAGCACGAAGCACATCGTGCATGGCTGGAGTTCGCCGGTGACCGGATCGCCCTTCTCGAACGGCGCGCCGGCGGCGGCGGCGACGTCCGCGTCGCCCGTGCAGTCCACGATGACCCGGGCGGTCACGCGCTGGATGCCCGATTTGTTGTGGATCACGATCGAGGAAACGGTGCCGCGCTGCCCACCGACGGCGTCGATGAATCGCGTGAGGAACAGAATCCGCGCCCCTGCCGACAGTACTCGCTGTTCGTAGATGACCTTGAGCCGTTCGGTATCGATAGGCACCCAGTCGTACGCGTCGGGGTCGATGTGGGGCATCGAGGATTTCATCTCTTCGAGAATCTCCAGGCCGACGCCCCGAACGAGAGGTTTCTGGCCGTCCGTGAACGGGCAGAACGCCGGGACCAGCCCGGCCGTACCCATCCCGCCCAGGAATCCGAACTGCTCGACGAGCAGGGTGTCGGCCCCTTCGCGGGCGGCGGCGATCGCGGCGGCGGCCCCGGCCGGGCCCCCGCCGACGACGAGGACGTCCGCGTCGCGGGCGGGCGTCAGGCTCGCCCAGGCCCGGTGCAGCTTCGCGGCGGTGTTCCCTTGGCCGTCGGATTGCCTGTCGCCTTGTGTCGTCACGTGTCACCCGGGTTCGGTGCCAATCCGAACCGCTCGCAATAGCGCCGGAACAGGTTCCGGGCGCCGGGATACTCCGAGTGCGGGCTCATGAAGTGGGAAAACTCGAAGGTGATCAGCTTGTCCACGCCGGTCTGGCGGGCGACCTGGAGCTTGTATTCCAGCCTTCGCCAGTCGATCGGTGGGAACTTGATGGGCATGTCCCGATCGAAGGTCTCCACGTTCGACCAGCAGGTGATGCCGGCCTGCCGGGCCAGGCGCAGGTTGGCGGCCAGATAGTCCGGCAGGTCGAGGTAGTCGACGTGACCGTCCTGGAACGCGACGATGTCGATACGCCCTTTGATGCGATCGAAGATGGCGCCCCACTCGTCTTCGTGCCGGGCCCGGGAAATGGCGATCACGCCGTCCGGTGCTTTTGTTCCGGCGATATAGGGCGAGATGAGCGTCGGCAGGTCCGGTGTCAGCGATTTAGCATGATCGGCGGCGGCCACGACCAGGTCCACCTGCTCGGGGTGGTTGCGTGACAGTTCGAAGGTCAGGTACCACCCGGCGAACGCCGGGTGCTGCCCGAAGCGCCGGTGGACCTCGTCCATGAAGTCGCGGTTGACCGCGAGTGCCCGTTGCCCCTGTGTCGCCCAATCGCCGGGATCGTAGATGCCCCAGAGCAACTGCATCCCGTTGGCGTCGGCCAGGTCGAGGAAAAGCCGACCTAAGTCCTGGCCGGCGGGCAGCATGCGGCGGTGTTTGCCCAGTGCGGCCGAGTCGAACACCGCCCGGTCCCGGTAGCCGGCGCGGATGAGGATGACGGTGTCGATTCCGATCCGGCCCATCACGTCGAAGTCGGCGGCCCATTCGTCGGGGCCCCAGTTCTGGCTGGGAATGTCGTGGGTGATCTCGTCGAGGAACGTGCCGGTGATCCGCATCCTGTTGTCTCTCTGCGAGCCCAGTCGGCCCTTCTCGTCGCGCTGCCGGCGGCGAATGACTCCGCGGAGCTGCTGCGGCGGCGGGTCATTATACCGGGTTGCGCCTCCGTGCGGCAGGGAACGAGCGGCTGGAGTTGCGCGTAGTATCGGTGGCCACAGACCGGCTCGGTGCCGTCAACCGTCAGGATTTCGTCTACTTCCTCCGCGTGTATTCCATCTGGAACAGGCTGAACTCGGTGGCGTTGGGCATCAGTTGATACATTTCGAATGTGAACTTGTCGTCGTTGATGCGGCGCATCACGGACTTGCTCATTGTGTCCTGCTCGCCGGTGACCGGGTCGTCCGAGACACCGTAATAGGTGCAAACCTCTCCTGTCGGGTCACAGTCGCCGGTCGCCGTCATGATCCCCGAGCTCATGTTGTCGACCCACACGGACACGTATTTCTTCTTGAAGTTGTCGTATCCCTCGATGCTCATGCCCTCGAACGGCCTGCCCATGAGTTCTCCCTTATGCTCCTGCACGAGGAACCGGCCGTCGAGGATGGTCTTGAACGTGGCCGTTGCCTTGGACTCGGTGGGCGGCGCGGTCGGGTCCATGCACAGGCGGCAGACCACGTCCCACGTTCCGACGAATTTGGCCATCTGCTTGTGGGGTTCGCCCGGAGCGGCCCACTTCGCGTACTCGGCCATCGCCGCCTGAAAGGCCTCGGGGCCGAACTGATCGGGCACCTTCGGCTCTGCTTTCGGCTCCTCTTTCTTCGCCGCCTCCTGGGAAGTGACCTGACTGGCCATAACCCCCAGGGCAACACCCAATGCCACCACACCTATCACTGTTCGCAGTTTCATGACATCCGTCCTTTCTCGACCGGTTTTTCCTGAGCCCGTTCTGTTTGGTTCGAAGTCGCATCAGGCCCTCGTGCGTATCATATCCGACTTGCAGACCCAGGAGGAGTTTGCCGGACACGACGCCGGGAATGTGTCGTCCGAACGGCCTGATCTGGTGAATCTCATGCCGTTGCGTTCTTGGGCGCGTGTTCGTCTGACTAGCCACGTGGCCCCAGCGATCTCGCCTCGTCGACTTGCACGTATCGTACAACCGGGGGTGACTGTATCCGGGAAATCCGGTATGAATACCGCCGGGCTCGTCGCCCGAAGCCGCCCGGACCGAGCACGATGGAGCCGCGGATGCAAAGGGATCGGATACTTCAGCTTCGAGACTTTCACGGAACCGCCCTGCTCGATGATACAGTCGCCTTCTGGACGAAGCACTCGGTGGATCGCGAGGCCGGCGGGTTTTTCACGTGCCTGGAGCGCGACGGGAGCGTGTATTGCACGGACAAGCCCGTCTGGTTCATGGGTCGCGCGACCTGGCTGTACGCCACGCTCTATCGGCTGGTCGAGCCGCGGCCTCAGTGGATGGAGCTCGCCCGGCACGGCGCCGAGTTTCTCGAGCGGCATTGTTTTGACCAGCGCGGGAAGCTGTATTTCTGCGTGACGCGCGAGGGCCGGCCTCTGCGGATGAGGCGCTACGTTTTCAGCGAGGTGTTCGCCACGCTGGGGTTTTCCGCGCTGGCGGCGATCACCGGCGACGAGCGGATCCGGCAGCGCGCCGTCGAGCTGTTCGGGTCGTTTATTCACTACATCAAGACGCCCGGGCGGATCGAACCGAAGGTGAATCCGGACACGCGGCCCATGAAGAGCCTCTCGCCGCTGATGTGCCTGCTGGACCTGGCCGATGCGATGCTGTCGATTGATGACGACCGCCGGTACGAGCAGATCCTCACCGAGACCGTGGATGAGATCTTCGCCGACTTCGTCAAGGCCGACGACGGGATGATGCTGGAGACGGTGGGTCCCGCCGGTGAGCGCCTCGATACACCCAGAGGGCGATGCATCAGCCCCGGCCATTCGCTGGAAACCGCGTGGTTCCTCATGGAGGTCGCCCGGCGGCGGGAGGACGCGTCGCTGGCGCGGCGGGCGGCGAAGATCGTGGACTGGTCGTTCGAGCGCGGCTGGGACCGCGAGTACGGCGGCCTGTTGTACTTCGTGGACGTGGAGGGAAAACCGTCACCGTATCTCGAACACGACATGAAGCTGTGGTGGCCGCACAGCGAAGCCCTGTATGCCACCTTGCTGGCCTATCACCTGACGGGCGATACGGAATACGCCCGGCTGTATGAACAGGTCCACGAGTGGACGTTCGCCCACTTTCCGGACGAGCAGTTCGGAGAGTGGTTCGGCTATCTGCACCGGGACGGCTCGTTGTCGACCGACCTCAAGGGGAACCTGTGGAAAGGACCGTTTCACATCCCGCGCAGCCAGCTGCTGTGTTGGAAACTCCTGGAGCGGATCACGAGTGAATCATGATTGACGAGTGGGACTTGACGGCAGTGAGTCTGCATCGGCTCCGCCAGCGTCGGTATGAGGTGGCGGTGCTGCCCGTCGCCGCGACCGAGGCTCACAATCTTCACCTGCCGGAAGGGAACGACTTTCGCCAGACCACGCACGTCGCTCAACGTTGCTGCCGGACCGCGTGGGAGAGATGCCGATCCGTGATCTGCCTGCCCGGGATTCCGTATGGTGTGGACTGTAACCTGATGGCGTTCCCGCTGACGATCCACATGTCGCAGGCGACGCTGGACGCGGTGGTCCGCGACGTCGTGGTCTCGTTGCACCACCACGACATCCGCAAGGTGGTGATCATCAACGGCCACGGCGGCAACGACTTCGCCCCGCTGATTCGTCAGGTCCAGAGCGACCTCGACGTCCACGTTTTCCTGTGCAACTGGTGGCAGGTCGGTCACGACGGCTACGAAGCGATTTTCGACGCCCCCGACGATCACGCCGGGGAGTTCGAAACCTCGGTGGCGCTGGCCCTGTACCCGGAGCTGGTCGACCTCGAGGTCGCCGACGCCGGTGACGCCCGCCCGTTCCGCTTCGAGGCGCTGCGGAAGGGATGGGTCCGCACCAGCCGGGAGTTCGCCCGGGTCAACCGGCACTGCGGCATCGGCGACCCGTCCCGGGCGTCGGCGGAGAAGGGGCGCAAGTACCTCGATGTCGTCTGTGAGCGGATCAGCGCGTTTCTGGTGGAGCTGGCGGAGGCGCGTATTGACGAGCATTTCCCGCACGTTCCCTGAGGCCGGTGCCGGGCGGCGCCGGGCCGGGGACGACTTCGGAGAGCTGCGCATGACAAACGGACGTCCGTCAACAACGACGCCGGGGCTCGGTGCTCGTCCGCTCTGGGCCGCGGTGATCGTATCCGCTTTGGGCCTGGCTTGTTTCGCGGCCGAACCGCCGCGGCAGGTGCTGGAAGCGGGCACCGTGCGGGTCGTGGTCGAGCCGTGGAATCGCGGCGTCCGCATCGCGGTGGACGGCGTGTCCGTGAGTCAGGGCAGCAACATGGTGGTTACCACGCCGCCCTGGTCGCCGCATTACTATCTCGGCCCCGGCGGCGGCGCCGTCCGGTCGGCGACGCGTGAGCCGGTCGACGGCGGCGAGCGGCTGGCGATGGCCCATCACGGGCAGAATGGCTCGTTTGTCGGTCACGAGACCGTCACGGTTACGGCCGACAACCGCGTCGAGCGCGTCCTCGAAGGGCGTTTCACGAAGGACGAGGGCGGGGCCCTGATCCAATGGAAGATCGCCGGCATCAACCCGGCGCTGATCGTCGGCCGCAAATACAAGGCCACGCTGGCGGGCGGCCGCTTGCACGAAGGGACGGTCCCCGTCGTCGCGGCGTCGAGCGACGTCGGCCCGTCGACGCTGGCCGAGGGGTTCACGTCGATCGAGTTCGACTCGCGGATCGGCCCGATCCGAATCGATGTCGAAGGGGAGGGGCCTCTGGTCTGCTATGATTACCGCAAGAACCGCTGGTCCGACCCGGCGGCCCCGTTCTTCTGGTTCGGCGACATGGGCACGCGGTTCAAGAAGGGGCAGTCCATTCGTTATCGCGTCGTGTTGCAGTTGCCGCCGCCGAGGCGGCGGGTGCTCAAGGGCCCAACCGTGCACGTCCGGGCCGCCGTCAATCGATACCGGGACGCACAGACCTATGCTGTCGGCGACCCGCCGACGATCGTTCCACGCCCGAAGGAGGCTACGTACCCGACCGGCGGTTTCGTGATCGACACGAAGAGTGGCGCGACGCTGCTTGCGCTGAACGTCGAGGAGGCGCCCGGGTCGGGCGGGCAACCGGAGCGGCTCGCCGCCGCCGAGCTGCGCGCGTTCCTGAAGCAGCGCTTCGGCGTGGAAAGCCGAGTGAGCAGCCCGCCGACGGAGTCGTCCGCGCCGGCCGTCCACTTCAGAAGGATCCCACGCGGCAAGCGTGCTCCTCCCGAGGGATACGAGCTTGACGTCGAGGGCGGGGCGATCACGTTGCGGGCCGGT
Organism: Phycisphaerales bacterium; assembly: GCA_020353195.1. Lineage (GTDB taxonomy): Bacteria > Planctomycetota > Phycisphaerae > UBA1845 > UBA1845 > JAFGJQ01. Next base: position 3,716,894 of record CP070691.1, read on the forward strand.
GACGCGCGGGGGTTCATGCACGCGGTGCAGACGCTCAAGCAGCTCGCGCTCCTGACTGCCGACGGGCGGGCCCTGGTCCGGGCGGCGCAGATCCGTGATTGGCCGTCGCTGAGGTTTCGCGGCGTGCACCTGTTCACCGGTGGTCGGGGTCCGGAGTTGCACGAGAAGCTCATCCGCAACGTCATCGCCGCGTGCAAGATGAACCACATCGTCCTGGAGTCTGAGTACATCGAGTGGGATTCCCACCCCGAGATTCACCATCCGGACTACGGCATGCCCAAGGACGAGGTGCGCAAGCTGCTGGCGGTGTGCAACGACTTGGGCATCGAGGTGATTCCGCTGGTCATGTCCCTGGGGCATTGCCAGTGGATGTTCGAAACCGGCCACAATCTCGAATTGGCCGAGGACCCTGACGCAAAGTGGGCCTACTGCGTGACGAACCCCAAGACCTACGAGTTCATTTACGAGATCTATCAGGAAGCGGTCGAACTGTTTGCGCCTCGGCGGTTCCACATCGGCCACGACGAGTTCCATCACCGGGGTCGGGTGCCCTACCGCGACTCCAGCAAGGGCTATACGGTGGAACAGCTGTTCGCCATGGACACGCTGCGTCATCACCAGTGGTTCGCCGAGCGCGGTATCGGGATGATGATGTGGGGCGACATGCTGCTGGGCGAGGGTGAGGGCCCGGACGCCTGCCACGCCGCGTCGGCGGAGGCGGCCCGGAAGCTCCGCGGCGAGCTTCCGAAGGACATCCTCATCGCCGACTGGCACTACGTCGACACGGAACCGGCCAAGTTCGTCAACCTCGACGCGTTTCACGCCGACGGCTTCAAGACGGTGGCCGCCACCTGGTCGCGCCCGGGCAACGTCACCCATTTCGCCCGGGCGGCGTTTGAGAAGGGCGCGCAGGGCCTGCTGCAGACGACCTGGGCCGGTTACTCGCTCGACCCCGAACGCTTCAGTGCTGAGATGCAGCAGTACGCCATGTACGTGCTGGCGGCAGAAGCCGCCTGGAACGCCGCCCGCCCGCCCGACCCGCAGGTCTATCCCTACGGCCTGCACTTTCTGGACTTGATGGGAATGAGCGCCTTGACGCCCGCCAACCGTGCGGGTTGGACCGCCGACTTGAGCCGGGCCTGCAACTATCCGTTGGCGGCGCGGGACCAGGACGGCTGGTTCGGCCTGGGGCCCGCATTCGATCTTTCGTCCGTGCCCGGCGGTCCGGTCCGTTTCAAGGGCGTGATGTTCCAGGTGGGTCGTCCGGACGATCCCTCGGTGGACTCCGCCGTGGTCCTGGGCGGCAAACTGACCCGCGACCCGGCATTTCCGGCGGCGTTGGAGGTCTCAATCGACCGGCGAGCGGAGCGGCTCGCGATCCTCCATACCGTCAACTTCGCCTGCCGCCCGGGCACGAAGGTGGCCGAATACCGGCTGACCTATGAGGACGGCGAGGCGGCTACGATCGACGTGGTGTACGGGCGCGACGTTTTCGCGTGCACCGATCTGACCACGGCGGCGGATGCGCCGATCGTCTGGTCGGGCACGAACGGCGCCGGGCAGGGCATAGCCTTGCGTGCGCGGATCTGGTCCCACCCCCATCCGGACAAGGTCATTCGTTCGCTGACCGCTCGGTCCGCCAACGCCGCCGCGTCGTTAATGTTGATCGGGCTGACCGGGCTGGAGACGGCGCCGGCAGTTGAATAGCGCCGGCGACGGCCAGTGGCACTTCTGTCTTACTCCGCCAGTTCCAGCACGGCGAATTCGTCGATCAGGTGGTAGTTGGTCTTGGACAGCCGCGGCGTCATGGTCAGTTCCGGCCCGGGAAGATATCGGGAGTAGTTGTATCGCCCGATCAGCACGCGCCATCTCGCGCCCGGCTCGAATCGTTCGCCGCGGGCGGTGAGATCCTGGATGGGCATGGCCAACTCGGCCGTCCACTCCGAGTCTTCGTCGCGCCACTCATTGACCGTGCCGACGCACTGCGCCGCCGCCTTGAGGCCGCAGGTGTAGTCGAAGCAGCTCGGCACGCCGAGCCGCCCGCGTCCGGGGAACCAGTAGCTGCTTTTATGGCTGCGTGGCGTCACGTACAGCTCCCAGTACCAGGTCTGCCCTTCGGGCTTGAGGAACAACTCGCACACGTCGCCCTTCTGCCAGTGAGCGAGCTGATCGGCGTCCCCTTCCGCGACGATGTCGGAATCCGCGAAGCGTGCGGCCAGGTAGAGATAGCGCTGATCCCGTGCGAGACGCACTTCGCCTCCCTCGATGACGGACTGACCCGTATTCGCGCGGTCGGATGAAAGATGCAGGCGATAGGCCGGGGCACGAGCCCAGATCGGCTCGTCGAGCCGCCCGTCCACCGTTACGGGCGCGGCGGCGTAGTGCGCCACCATCGTCGGCGGGCCTGCCGGCGCGGGTCTGGACTGGCTGCATCCGGCGGACAGCGCCCCGAGAACGGGTATGCACATTGCGAGGAATCGAGCGTTCATTCGTCGTCGTTCTCCGTATGGACCACCGTGCCGTCGTCCGAATCGTCGCGCTCGGCGGTCCGAAGCCTGCGGAACATGTCATTCAAGTCGTGCAGCCCGCCGATCGCGAACCACACCGTTGTCACGGTGCCGAGTAGGAACGCCGCCCATAAATAGTAGCGCCAGAAGACCAGCCAGGATTCGGTCTTGACGTCCACGACCAGGTTGTAGAGGGTCCCACCGACGAATATCGCCAACCAGCCGAAGAGCCACACGAAGAACGCGACGTAGATGATCTTGTCCTGCAGGGTGAACTCCGCGCCCATCCGCAGCGCACGCCATCCGTATCGGAGCCCCGTTGTGTCGTCGTCGGCGGCGTCCTTGGCTACGGCATATCGGCCGCGGTGGAGTATCCGGTCCATGTTGACGCCCTGCTGTCCGGTCAGCAGGGAGACCGTGATGTAAACGATGATGGCCGCCATCATGGCGAAGAAGAACATGCGCTGCCCGTCGAGCGAGAGGATGTCCTCGACGGTGCGGCTTAGCGTCGGAAACGACTGCAGGCTGTCCAGAAGGGCGCTCAGGTCCACCTTTTTGATGACGATACCGGTGACTGCCAGCACGGAGCCGACGATCATCGCCCCCCAGGCCCCCGCCGTCGTGCCGCCCTTCCAGTAGAGCCCACCGACGATCACCGACCCCGCCCCGCCCAGGTAGATCGCCCCGGTGATGGCGAAGAACATGAAGATGTGCTCGCTTTGCCGGAACAGCAGGCTGAAGAAGAAGATGAAGATCGCCACGCCGCAGGTGCTCAGACGCAGGAGCAACAGGTGCTGCCTGGGCGTCAGCGGCTTTTTCCGGAACGGGATGACCACGTCCTGGATGAAGATGCTTCCCCAGGAGTGCAGGTACGTGTCATGCGTGCTGATGAACGCGGCCAGCATGACCGCGCACAAGGCGCCCATGACTCCGGAGGGCAGAAACGCGCCCAGGGCCAGCGGGACCGTCATCTGCTTGCCGATCTGCTCGTTCTCGATGCCGGCGAGGGTCGCCCGCACGGCGGCGGCCTGCTCGGCGAAATCCGCATGATGCAGAAACGTGTAGGCGCAGATCGGCATCAGCAGGATCAGCATGGGGAGAACCATGAAGCGCCATGCGCCCAGCACCTTGCCCATTTTCGCCTCGTGCGGGTTCCGGGCCGAACAGTTGTACCCCTGTGTCCCCTGCCAGGCCATCGTCATGTAGAACGCCCCGAACATCGCGATCAGGAAGAAGTAGATGTCGAAGCCCTCGATCTCCGTCGTGCGGAACGGGTTGACGAGCGAAGCGTCCTTTGGAGCGGACGACAGGGCCTCGGCGATCTGCGACCAGCTGAATTTCTGCGTAAGCACCACGATAATGATGAGAAACGCGGCCATGCAGAAAAGGCCCTGAATGAAGTCGGTCACAATGACCGCAATCTGCCCGCCCAGAAACGTGAACAGCAGCGAGATGCCCAGCAGGAACAGCATGATCAGCACGAACGTGGAGACCCCTACGCCCCCGATCGGGAATGATTCCGGCAACCCGCAGAAGAAGATGAAGAACCGCGCCCCGACGGCGGGAAAGATGCCGAAGTTGACGAGGCCGGAAACAAACGCCAGCACGCCCGCGAACACGCGAAACCGCCGGCTGTAACGCATCTCGAAGAACTGGGCCATCGTCATGGCCCGCGTCTGGCGGAAACGGTAGATCACCCAGCCCGCCAGCGCCGTGAAGAAACCGATCGCCAGGACCGGCACGTCCCACCACTGAGCGGTGAAACCCGCGTTGTAGATCTTCTCGTAGGTCGCGACGATGGTGATGGCGCCCAGCGCGGCCGCCCCCTCCGATACGGTAATGACGTATCGACCCGCGGATCGCCCCGCGGCGAGGAAGTCCGCCACGCTTCGCGTGTATCGCTTGGTGGCGACGGCACTCACCGTGACGACGCTAAATAGCGCGGCGACAATCGCCCAGTCCATCCAGTCCATGTTCATCGAAGGTGTCGACTGCCTCTTGCGTCAACGGCGGCGATGGCCAGCCGTCATGTCCGCCAGAAAACCCCGCGCCGCGTGCACAAACTGACCGCCAACGCCAGCATCAGCGTCTTCGCGCACGCCCACACAACGCCCCACCACGGCGACAGACTCCATTCGCGCATCAAGCCCTGAACCAGGCTCTCCAGCCCGATCAGGCCCAGCACCGGCGGCAGCAGATTCGTGATACCCGCATAAGCGATCATCGGATTCTGACCGTTGTCGATCAGCAGACGTATCCATCGCCTTCCGGTCAGCCCGTCGATGAGCGCCGCCAAGGCGATCAGCGCGAAGATCGCCAGCCCCGTGGTCACGAAGTAGTAGCTCATCGTGGGGTGGTCCTTCTTGATGCCGCCCTCGAACGGCTCGAAGACCAGCCCCAGCACGAGCCAGTACGTGCCCCAGGCGAACAGCCGGTTCAGCAGCGTTTCGCAGGCCGTGGCGGGGTGCGCCAGCAACCGCCAGCCGACCGCACACAGCACGAACGCGACGATCGGCGTCCACGGCAACCAGCGCGCCTGCAGGCCGGCCAGCAGAAGCACGACAAGCCCCGCCGCCAACGTGGCGATGGCCGACAGGCGCCAGCGGGGCCAACCGCCGCCGGTGCCCACGACGTCGGCGGGCGTTTTCATCCACGTAAGAAGCAGATCGCCGACAATCGTGCCGGGGATCACGATGAAGAGGTATTGCAGGTAGTACAGCGTGTAAATCCACGGAGCCGGGGAGTAATCCCACAGGTGCTTCACCCAGCCCACCGAATCGTGAGACAGGCGAATCGCGATCAGCACGCCGAGGAACCCCAGCCGCAGCAGGAGATTCCGCCGCGACACGAGCCAGGCGATCGAGCCGAACGCGGCCACGTTGGCCAGCACGAGGATGATGATATCGCTGCGCTCTTTTGAGAACTCGGTACCGAACCGGCTGTCCTCGGGATAGCGAAGGCAGAGCATCAACGCGATGGCGCCGGCCCATCCAGCGGCCCGAATCGCCCATCGCGCTGTCGGTCTCCACGATCGCGGCAGGCGAGCGAGGATCGGAAACAACAGGCCGAACCCCAACAGACCCAGCAGCCACGTGCTCGTGCCCGGATGGCCGGCCAGCCCTCCCGGCCGGATGTGCTGGTCGTAAATCGCAAACGCGCCGAGCAGGAACCCTCGTTTCGCCACGTATGCCGCCAGCTCCCACCAGGACTCGCCCTTCTCGATCCGGCGGGTCAGCGCCAGCGGCATCGACGCCCCCATGGAGAAGAGGAAGAACGGAAACACTAGGTCCACCCAGGTCAGCCCGGGCGGGGCCAGCGCGGCGTCAAACACATGATCGGGCGGCGGGACCTGAGCGTGGTACATCCACGCCGGCAGCACCCCGAACGGGATCAACCCGGAAAGGGCCATCGTGAGAATCGCGAATCCGCGAAGGGCGTCGAGAGCGTCGGCCCGTCTCGGTGGCGCGGACGTCTTCCCGGGGGTCGGCGTGTCGCGTGACTCTCGCTTGTTCATCAATGCCAGATCACAGGGCGGATGGTCGACCCGCCGACTCCTTTCATCATCACTACGAGGCGGCAGTATCACCGGACGGCCCGGTGCGAGCAAGACGCTTGGAACCGCTCCGGCACGACAAGGAGGGTTTCCGTGCGGCAATCCCCCGTGCTGATTGTCCATGCGCGCGCCGTCCGCTATAGTTCCAGTCTGAGCTTGGCGGTGTATTTCGCGCCGCCGGGGATCCCTGCGGGATGTCGTGATTCAAACAGTGTGTTCCCCAGTCGCCGACGGTCGCGGATCACCTGGCCGATTCGGGAATGACGAAAGCGTGAAGGTGCCGCGGAACACCGGCAAGGAGTGAAGTATCGATGCGCACGCTGACGGCCGCTGCCTGCAGCTGGTTGATGGTCATACCGTTTGGCTGTGACAAGCCGGGTCAGCCGGACCTGGAACCGCAGCAGCAGCCGGCGACGCCGACAACGCAGATGTCGGACCCCGAGACGTTCGCGACGGCCGAATCGCTGGACGGCTGGTCGTTCAGCAACGGGCGGGAATGGCCGGGGGCGACGGGCAAGCTGGAATGGCGCGCCGGTGCGGGCCGAACCGGCGATGGAGCGGCCGCACTCTCCTACAACTTCGAGAAGGGCGGGCATTACGTAGCCGCCATCGTCGACCTGCCCCAGGATCGGGAGGTGAAAGCCGTTCGCCTGTGGGTGCACAAGCCGGCCGCCAACCTGATGATCTTCCGGGCCACCGATCAGGACGGTGAGTCCTTTCAAAAGAACCTCCGCTATCACTACCCCGACTGGCAACAGCTGGAGATCACGCTGGACGCCTGGCTGTATTCCTGGGGCGGCGACGGGACGTTTCGCGGGCCGCCCACGCGGTTCGACATTCTCGTCGAGAACGACGGCGGGCACCGGGTGGGCACCGCTCTGCTGGACGACGTGCAGTACGTGTTCGAGCCGCCGCCGGCGAGCGGTGCCGCAAGCACGACGTACGTGGAGTCGGAATTCGCGCCCGGTGACCGCTGGACGTACGTCGGGACGGACGGCGGCGGTCTGGACCACGGCGTGTGGACCTACCGCGTGCCGTCGGATTCGCCGCTCAGCCGACTCACGTACGACCGCGGCATCCTTGGCCGGCCGGCGGCGATGCGCCTGACCGTCAAGAGTGACGGGTCCGGTCATGAGATGATCGCCCAAATCGGATCGCACTTCCAGTTGTTCGAGCGCCCGCTTGGCACGCTGGATCGCCAGGGCGCGATGACGTTCCAGGTTCCAATGGGCGACATGAAGACATGGCGGCATTTCGGCGGCGAGGATGACGGCATCGTTCGCTATCCGCTGCGCCTCGCCCATATCGGCGTGGCCCGCAAGGGGACGACGGACCGCGGCGCGATCGAACCCGTCCGCCTGGAGTTCGTCACGGAGTTCGAGCGCGACACCCAGACGGTTTCGCTGGTTCCGCACGCGTCCGTCGGTGACGAAGGCCGGCTGCGTTTCAAGATCGAGCTTCGCAGCTTGGCGGAACAGCCGCTGACCGGGAACCTGCACTGGTCGCTGCACGGTATCGATCGGCCGCTCAATCGCGGGCGAGTGCCGTTGACGATCCCGGCCCGGGGCGGTCCGATCGAGTCGGAGATCACCGGGTCGCTTGCCGGCGCGACGATGGTCGAGGGGCGGTTTCAGTTCGTGGCCGATTCGATCGCCAGTCCGCAGGTCACCACCACGATCGCCGACGCCCCGCCGGGCGATGCCGACCGAACGCTCGATCCCGACAGTCGGATGGGCGTCGGGCTGTACCTCTACCGGTTCCACAAGCACCCCGAGGCGAAGCAGTGGATGGAGCGGATGTGCGAACTGGCCGCCGGAGCCGGCGTCAAATGGACGCGCGAGGAGTTCCACTGGAACTGGATCGAGCCGGTCAAAGGCGAGTACGACTTCCGCTTCTTCGACCAACTGGTCGAGACAGCCGGCGCCAGCGGCATCAGCGTTTACGCCCTGTGCTGTTACTGGACCGAATGGACCGGCCCGCCCATGACCGAGGAGTTCATCGAGCCCTACTGCGATTACCTCCGCGCCCTCGTCGGTCGCTACGGCGACCGCATCAAGCACTGGGAGATCTGGAACGAGCCCAACGTTTTCTTCTGGCCGGGACCGAAGGCGCTGTACCCGCGGCTGCTCGAGCGCGCCTACCAGACGATCAAGGAGGCGGACCCGGAGGCGCAGGTGCTGGGCTGCTCGACGGCCGGCATCGACACCGGCTTCGTCCAGATGGTGCTCGATGCGGGCGCACCGTTCGACGCCCTCACCGTGCATCCGTACCGCGGCTCGCTCGATCCTCACGGGTTCATCAAGGAACTTCGCGATGTGCGCGACATGGTCGGCGGGCGCGACGTGTGGATCACGGAGATGGGCTGGCCGTCCCACGTCGGCGGACTGGCCGAACGCGAGCAGGCCAACCACGTAGCCCGCACCTACATCTCCGCGCTGGCGTCGGGGGCGGCGCGGAGCGTCGCCTGGTACGACTTCCGGGAGGACGGAAACGATCCATTCTACAACGAACACCATTTCGGCCTGATCCGCAACGACCTGACGCCAAAGATCGGCTACCGGACGCTGGCGGCGGTAGGACAGTTGCTTGGCACAGCCGAATATGACGGCGAGCTGTCGCTCGGCGGCGATGTCATCGCCTTTCTCTTTCGCAACGGACAGCGCCGTATCGCCGCCCTCTGGTCGCCGCACTGTACGCAACTGGTCCACTTCGACGTGCCCGGACCGGCCACACAGGTGCGGAACGCCATCGGCGAACCGGCCCACTGCGCCCGCGACGGTTCTAAAGTCTTGGTGTTGCTCTAGCGCAACATGCCCGTGTACATCACCGCCGACGGAGCGCTCGAGATAGAGCGGCAAAGCCCGCCCGTACGGATCACGCTGGACTCACCGGCCGTTCAGCCCGGCCAGACGTTGACTCTCCTGCGGGAATCGCAGGCGGGTGCCGTCTTCGGCCCGCCGACTCCGCCGCCCGGTTGGCCGGCGCTGAAAGCTGCGGATGACCGTGCCACAACGGTGACCGTTCCGAACGGTACGCCCCTCGGCCGATACACGATCACCAACGTCGTCCGCATCGGAGAAACGGAATTCGTGGTCCCGATCGAGGTCGAGGTCGTACCGCGGCTGCTGAGGGGATAACCCACCGGGCTCTTCGGCGCGTGTCTTTGAATTGCGGCGGGTCATGGCCGGACTGGCGCGGCCACCGTCATGCCCGCCGGTGACGCCCGACCGTTGGCACGGTCGTAAAGGATGATTGATGCTCTGCATCGCCGAGACGTGTTGATGACGGGACCAGCGGTGACGTTCGACGATATCATCGCGGGCCTCGACCGCGTGGGCGCACGGAACCGGCGGTTCATCGTGCATGCCTCTCTGTCGAGCTTCGGTCGGGTGGTTGGCGGGGCGGATACGGTCGTGGACGCGGTAACACAGGTGGGCCAAGCGGTTCTGGCTGCGACGTTCACCTTCTGTCCGGCCGCCGTTGCCCCGCCGGACGACCGCCCGAAACGAAACGGCGCCGACTATGACCGGGACCGGTTGGGCGACGAGGATCCCACGCCGTTCACGCCGGACCTTCCGGCGGCCAGGCCCATGGGGATCGTCGCGGAGACGCTCCGGCGCCGCCCCGAGGCGGTTCGCAGCCGTCATCCGCTGAGCTCGTTCGCCGCCATCGGTCGGGACGCCGACCGCTACGTGGCCGCGCACGACTGGAACGCCCCGATGCAGCCGCTTCAGCGGTTGTACGACGACGGCGGATACGTCCTCATGCTGGGGACGCTGCTGACCTCATGCACGACGATTCATCTCGGCGAGCAGCATGCCGGGCGGTGCCCGTTCATCCGCTGGGCGAAGGTCGCCGACGGCGGCATTCATCGTGTGCGCGTCGGCGGGTGCAGCGACGGGTTCGAGAGGCTGGCCCCGTGGATCGAGGGCACGGCGCAGACGCACGTCGGGCGGGCCCGGGTGCGGATGTTCAGCATGGCCGCCGCGGTCGAGGCGACCGTTCGCCGGTTGGCTGAGGATCGCCACGCCCTCGTGTGCCCGCGGCGCTGCCGGCGGTGTATGGACGCGGCCGACGGGGGGCCGCAGGAGTAATCGACGGGTGCGGCCCGACGCCGCCGCCCGCGCCAAAGCACGCCAAAACAGGAGGACTGCGGTTGGAGTTTCTCGGCCCATACGATTACGGCATCATCGGCGTCTACTTCTGTATCCTCGTCGGCCTGGGCTTCTACCTCAGGAAGAAGGCGTCGGCCAGCCTGGAGGACTACTTCCTCGGAGGGCGCAGGCTTCCGTGGTGGGCGTTGGGCGTCTCCGGGATGGCCTCGTTCCTGGACATCACGGGGACGATGCTCATCGTGTCCTTCCTCTACATGCTCGGCCCCCGCGGGCTGTTCATCGAGTTTCGCGGTGGGGCCGTCCTCGTCCTGGTCGTCATGCTGGTCTTTTCGGGCAAATGGCACCGCCGGTCCGGATGCATGACCGGCGCCGAGTGGATGGTCTACCGGTTTGGAGAGAGCGCAGGCGGGCAGTTCGCCCGCATCGTGACCGCTCTCTGCGCCATGATAGGAACGGTGGGCATGGTGGCGTATCTGTTCAAGGGAGTCGGGCTGTTCCTCTCCACGTTCCTGCCTTATTCGCCGGTTACGTGCGCCGTCGTCATGTTCGCCGTAGCCACCCTCTACACCATGGTGTCCGGCTTCTATGGTGTTGTCTATACGGATATGTTCCAGTCGGTGATCATCCTCATTGCGGTCGTCGCCATCACCGCGATGGCGACGCTGGCCGTCGGTCGGCATCCGGGGACGATCGTCGGCCTCGCCGACACCGTCACCTCGAATCGAGAGTGGATCAGTTCGGTTCCTCACTGGCATACGACCATGCCCGAAGGGTACAAGCAATACTCGGCCTTGGGCATGTTCGCCTTGTTCTACCTGGTCAAGAACATGTTGGGCGGCGTCGGAGTCGCCGCCGATCCCAAGTATTTCGGCGCCCGTAGCGATCGGGAATGCGGAAAGCTCACGTTCCTGTGGACCTGTCTGATGATGGTTCGCTGGCCCATGATGATGGGCTTCGCCGTGCTCGGGCTGTTCCTCGTCCACGACCTCTTCCCCAATCGCACCGTGCTGGCTGAGTCGGCCGCCATCATCAAGGAATCGCCCGAGTTCGTCGCCGAGTTCGGCGACAACGTTGAAAAGGCCCGGTGGGAGGATGCACTGACCGACGTCATGAAAAGCCCCCGGAAGTACCCGCAACTGATCACCCGCCTTCGCGAACCGGATCTTCTCGGCCAGGACTGGAACAGGAAGCTGAAGCTTCTCGGCCACGAGGGCGGCGTGAACCCGGAGCGAATCCTGCCTGCGGTCATCCTCTTCGATATACCGGGCGGGTTTCGGGGACTTCTGTTGGTGGCCCTGATCGCCGCCTCGATGTCCACATTCGATTCAGGCATGAACCTGGGTGCGGGGTTCTTCACACGCGACATCTACCAGCGCTATTGGCGACCGACCGCCAACACCCGCGAATTGATGCTCGCCACCTACGTGTGGATTGCGGTGGTGGTTGTTGGCGGCTGCGCGATGGGATACAAGGCCAGCAGTATTAACGACATCTGGGAGTGGCTGATCATGGGCCTCGGGGCCGGCATGCTGGTCCCGGGAATGCTGAAGTTCTTCTGGTGGCGGTTCAACTCGCGTGGCCTCGTGGTCGGGACCCTGACCGGAGTGATCGGGGCCGTCGTGCAACGTCTGGTCTGTCCTGAACTGGATGGACGGCTCCAGTTCCTGCTTCTGACGGGAATCGGCCTGGTCGGCTGCATCGTGGGGACGTTCCTGACCCGCCCCGATGACCCGAAGGTCCTCGAACACTTCTACAGGACAACCCGCCCGTTCGGCGCCTGGGGTCCGCTGAAGAAGGCCCTGTCGCCCGCGATGCGAGTGGCAGTCACCCGTGAGCACCGCAACGACCTGCTCGCCATTCCCTTCACTCTCGGATGGCAGATCACGTTGTTCCTGCTCCCCATGCAACTGGTCGTCCGCAATCTCGTGGCGTTCGCATATACCCTGCCCATCTTCATCGCGTGCCTGGGCGGGATGTACGTCTTCTGGTACCGCAATCTGCCGCCGGACGAACCGGGGCAGACAACAAACAGCCCATGAGGTACGCGGCGGGACCGCATCCGCGGACCGCCCCGCCGTGTGCGTTCGGGACTTCGCGATGACTTCTTTGCCGTGAGGCGCGACATGAAAACGCAAAAAGACCGAAATCAAAACTCGACGAAGATGAAAACGTCCGACCCGTCTGACCGGCCGGGCGCGCGGCCCCGCGCTGCGTCAGGGACTCTCAACCGCCGGGATTTCCTGGCGGGTACGTGCGCGCTCGGGATGGCCGGCATCCTCTCCCAGCCCGGGGCCGCGGCGGCGGGCCCGGACCGCCGACAACCGCCGGAATCCGACGACGGGTTCACCTTCGTGCATATGACCGACATGCACGTCACGCCCAAGCGATGGGGCGACAAGGGGTATCGCAAGTGCATCGAGTCGGTGGCGCAGCGCAGGCCCAAGCCGGCCTTCGCGCTGATGGGCGGCGACCTGGCCTTCGACGGACTGTACACACCCAAGGCCCACTTCGAGGAGCAGATCCGCCTCTACAAGGAGATCAGCGACGGGCTGGGCATCCCCTACTACAACTGCATGGGCAATCACGACGCCCTGGGATGGTCGTCGCGCCGAAAGGTCTCCGTCGACGACCCCGACCTGGGCAAGAAGATGATCATGGACCGCCTGGAGTGGGACAAGAGCTACTACAGTTTCGACTACGGCGGCTGGCATTTCGCCGTCCTGGATTCCATCTTCCCGATCCAAACCGCCGCGGACGGCCCCGGCTACGAGCCGCGGATCGGGCCCGAGCAGCTCGAATGGCTCGCCTACGATCTGGGCCGCGCCGGCGACCGCCCCAAAGTGCTCGTCACCCATATCGCCGCGTTCTGCAACATCGGGCAGATCAACGGCGATCCCAACCGCAAGGCGATGGACGGGGGTATGGTCTTGTGGGACACCAGGGAGCTGCGGGCCGTCCTCGAGCGGCATCAGGTCAAAGCCCTACTCCAGGGGCACAGCCACCGCATTGAGGAGTACCGCTTCAACGGCGTGCGGTACTTGACCAGTCCGGCGGTCAGCGGCGCGTGGTGGGCAGGCAGCTGGGTCGGCAGCGCCCCGGGCTACACGGTGTTCTGTTGCAAAGGCGACGAGCTGACCTGGACGCACGCGACGTTTCCGTGGGAGCCGCACCTGGAACCCGACGACGATCTCGAGCGCAGGAAGATCGCCGAGCAGGCTGCGGCGGCAAGCGAGCAGGCCCGCCTGCGCGACCGGGAGCGGGCTGGGAGGCGCGGGTAGTTGGAATCCACGGCCAACTGACGTATAATAATGTGTGATCTGCAGATGTGGGGGCCCACGCTCGATATAATTGCAGAGATGCTTTATTAGGTATTGACCTTAGACGTCGATACTCGTGCGTTGAGGACAGGCATAGCGCTATTGAAAGCGGCGGCGAGCCGTGGTAGATTCTCGTTTGGCGGACACGCACTGATGTCCGATACTTCGTGTATCGCGAGTGTCTGTGCACGTCGCGCAGAACAGTGTGAGTGTGCGCATCGCCGCCGGCGAATGCCGGGAGGACAGCCATGTTACGAACACGGAGAACGAAGTCGAGGAGTTACCGCACGATGAAGGGCAGGCCGACTGGCGGGGCCGCATTCACCCTCATCGAGCTGCTTGTTGTTGTCTCAATCATTGCGCTTCTGGTTGCGATCCTGCTTCCCTCGCTGACGAAAGCCCGCAAGCAGGCCAAGTCCGTCGTGTGCTTCAGCAACCTCAAGTCGATGGGCACCGGCATACTTACTTATGCGACGGAGTATGGCGACAGGCTTCCTGGCCCGCTGCACCCTGCGGTCTACAAGTATCAGATTGAGGGGGATACCGAATGGGAGCGGTATCTGCGCGGTCGCCAGTTGACTTATGTTCTGGCCAGTACGCTCGGGCAACGGGGCGGCGCGGGAGCTCAGAAGAACATTACCGACGATATTGCCGACTGCCCGGTGATGTCGGCCATCGTGCCTGACAGCCATTTCTACGCGGTTCAGGCGGCCACCGGGCGGGGCATATCCCCGACGCATTACGCGATGAACCACTACGGGAGTTTCACGGCTGAGCAGACCGGGGTCGTCGGAAACTTCAGACTGACGAGCCCGATGTACTACTTCGGGTACAGCCCGCCTCAGCTGCCCAGCCAGTGGAGCGAGACGACGCGCCAGGAGGTGGTGAACAACCCCCCGCAACCGACAGCCCGGATTCGCCGTCCGTCTGAGGAATGGGTGCTTGCCGACGCCTGGTACCGGCCGCGGGTGAACACCGGCTATCCCGAGTTGCAGCAGGAAGGCCCCTACCAGTCCAGCTGGAGTGGCATAGCGCTTCCGAGTTTTGCGCCGCACTTCAAGCGGGGGTCAAGGTCCGTTCCCATCGATGAGGGCGAACGCACTGTTGTCGGGGCGCTGGTCAGGAAGAAGAAGGCAGACGGCAGGACGAACGCCGTGTTCTTTGACGGGCATGCCGCGGGCGAAGTGTCCAGGACCCTGGAGTGCGAAGGCTGGGACCTTCTTTACGGGTTCAGGGGTACGATGAACCCCAATACGCCGCTTGATCCGTGTATGCGGTGGAGATAGCGGCCGCCGGTGCCCGGAGCGATGCCTGAACCGGTGGGGGCATTTTTCGCTTTGCCTGTTATGAGGGAGAGAATTTCGTTGTGATACCGGCGCGTGTCCGGTAGGATCGTAAGGGAGGTGTGTGCTGCTCCTTTTGCCGCGCAGGTGACGGCAAGGCGGCATTTGACAGTTCGTTGGACAGATCAGCGACAAGGCGGTGATCATCATGAACGGCCAGCGTGATAGACGAGGTGCGATGCGTACTCGGCCAGGCAGTCAGCGAGGCTTTACGCTCATCGAGTTGCTTGTCGTCGTTTCCATTATTGCGCTGTTGATCGCAATCCTTCTGCCGAGCCTCAAGGCAGCCCGCGAGCAGGCCAAGAGCCTTCAATGTTCGGCCAACCTCCGGTCCATGGGGTCGGGCGTTAACCTGTACGTGCAGGACCACGTCATGTTGCCCGGGCCGCTGCATCCGCCGATCTACCGCCGCACGGGGCTCGATGACCCCCGTTTCAACCCGATGCCGGAGGATACCCAGCGCGTGTGGTTCCTCCTGTATCGGCTGGCCCCGTACTTCAGCAAGTCGGACAACTTCCTCGAATACGCCGATGCCGTTTCCACCTGCCCGGTGGCCGCTCGAATCAGGAAAGACGAGGAGTTCATCCCGGAGGAAAACGGCGGGCCGGTAGGCAACCCCAGTTGGAGCCACCCCTTTAACTACCTGCCGAACATGTGGGGCAACACGAACCCGCAGTTCTACTTCGGGTGGGTGAACACCGGCGTAGACTGGGAAGGTGCTGTCAACGGCATTCGCTCGGGGCAGTATCACGCGCCAATCCCGCTGGACCGGATCAAGCGTCCCGGCGATGAGTGGATGATCGGCGACGCCTGGTGGGACCAGAAAGTCGTGAGACCGAACCCGGCGGCCGACCCGGAGCTGACGCTGCTGGGGACGTGGCAAATGGACGGCGGCAGCTCCCAGAATCCGCTCCCGCGGGAGCCGTATCACGGCTCGAAGAAGAGAGGGACGAACTTGGTGTTCTTCGACGGTCACGCGGCCACGTTTAACGGGATCGAGGAGTGGCCGCTGCACTTCCCCGCCAACCGGCTGCCGGACGACGGCACATAGCGGTCGCAGGCGGGTCGATGGCGGGCTTCGGGCGGGTCCGAAGGACCTGCCGGGCTGCGGGCTTGGCCGGAGGCCTGTGGCAAGCTGGGGTGGCACAGTAAGAGGTCAGGATGCTGCACGGGGCGGCCCCATAAGGGCTCGCCCTTATTTTATGTCGGCTGCATGGAGCGTATGCGGAGGGGCGGGCGGTAATGACCCTATTTCAGCTTCAGGCCATGGAATTTTGTTACCTGATCTCTTGTAATCGATCTGCCCTGCGGCTAGTATGGTAGTTGGGTGAGGGTGGGGTAAGAAGTAGTGTCACATCTTCCTTACCCCCGATACCGAGAGAGAGTAGGGTTGTACGCAGGGAGAGAGTGGGTCGGCGCAAGCCGGGTCTTCCCGCTTGCGGTGATGTTGTGCAATGCGGTTGGTGGAGACAAAAACGCCTCGCGTAGAGGCGTGAGTATGAGCTCTACTTTTGTGGGTACCCTCAAATCTCTCGGAAGGAGGAACGGAAAATGAAGTATTTAGGAGTGTGTGCACTCGTCATGCTGATGGCGGTGCCGGTGATGGCGACGCCCACCCTCACGGTGTCCATGGGGATCCGTGAGACGGACCAGGTCGGCGCGATCGGCGATTCCATGCCGAACGCTGGCGGGGCCATTGAGTGGCTGAACAAGGACGAGTACACGCTGGTGCTGGACGGTACGTGGCAGACGTTCTCGTTCGACTTCAGCTCGATGGCTGCGTTCACCGGCGACGGTGCGGTGTCCGCGGATCGCGGGCTGCTGGAGCACATCCGCTTCCTGAGCACCGGGTATACCCATACCCAGACGGTGTGGGTGGACAATGTGTCGTGCACGTACGACCCCGCCGGCTTGCCGCCGCCGGCCACCTGGTCCACGTCGTTCGACGATGTGTCGTACACGGACGGCCAGGAGGTCATGTTCCAGGAGCCGACGTTCTCGGGCTCGACGAGCGGATACATCGTTACCGGCGCCACGTCCGGCTTCGACTCGAGCGTGTCGGCGGATGCGAACGGCGGCTCGGTCAAGGCCGAGTGGCAGTTCATCGACGGCAGCACGACCAACTGGCTGCGGTACACGGCGTACAGCACCGGTCAGCCGGAGGCGAATCCGCTGCTGGCGGAGCCTAATGGCCCGGCTGGGGCCTACACCAGCAGTGTGATCACCTTCAGCCTGATGGGCGTTCCGGAGCCGGCTTCGCTGTCGCTGCTGGCGGTTGGCGGTCTGGCGCTTCTGCGTCGTCGCCGCTAGGCGAGTTGCGGCCGTCAAGTGAGTAGTGTCTCTGGTTTGGAGACCGATTCTCGGGCTCCGCTCTGCACCGGGCCTGTCGAGAGGCCAGGCGGAGCGGGGCCCGGTTCTTTGCGCGCCCGCCCCGTGCCGGTCTCCGGGGCCGCCGTCGAGGGTCTTCTGCCGGGGCCGATGCCGCTTTCGAGTACTTTCGCTTCGTTTCGGTTGCACTTGTCGTTATAATCGGGCGCAGCGGGGGGCAGTCTGGGGGGGCTGGGAGGGTCCCCGACCTGAAGACGCCGCGATGAGGGTCAGAACCGGGCGGAAGAGGCGAGCATGCCGCAGCGACCACCTTCCGCATGACGCGAGCAGATTGTGTTTCCCGGGATTGAAGAAGGAGTTGGCTATGAACAGGCGATGGTTATGGATGTTGGCGGTCGGAAGCATCGTGATGGCGGGGAGCCTGCCGGCGTGGGGGCAGCCGCCACCGTTTATCGAGTTTGTGACGGGCTTTGAGGGGTCGTGGCCGCCGTATCTGGTGGACGGCTCGGACTGCGAGGTGATCTTCCGCGATCCGCGGAACGCATCCACCACGGAGGGCTTTATCGATGCCGCTGTCCCGAACGACTCGTTCGTCGCCTCGAGTACCGGCCCGCTCGGGGGGTTCGTCGTGCCGTCGAGCGGCACGCAGGCGAACCTGTCGTACTGGGTGTGGGAGGACTCGGCCCAGCACATCGCCTGGGTCCGTCTGCAGACGACCAAGACGGTGTACATTCCGAACCCGGCGATTCACCTTGGCGGCAAAGTGCGTTTTTATCTTGGGGGTACGGCGTACACCGACGACTCGTTTGCGTCGGAGGTCACGACCGCCAACATCTATCTCGGTGTTGGCGTTCGGGAGTCCGGGGCGGGGGTTCCCCTCGGTACGGACGGCGGCATTGCCGGTGCCATCGAGTGGGTCGGTGTCGACAAGCTGGTGGAGATCCTGGCGGGTACGAACGGTTTCTGTGACACCACGGCGGACCCGCTGAGCGACGACGTGCAGGTGCTCGCGCCCGGCACGCCGGCCGGTCCGGACGACGTGTGCGTCGACGGGGGCCCCGACGGTGTTATGGACACGGCCCGAGAAGTGGACGACACGCTTGCCGTCACGCCGAAGGGGCTGACCACGGTTCCGTTGGATCGCACGATGCGGCTGTACGAGTTCGACCTGCCCGCGTTGGAGCTGTCCGGCGACGTGCACAGCTTCAACGAGGGCGACGGCGCGCTCTTGGCGACGCCGAACAACCGGGGGACGCTGGAGCATCTGGCGCTGGCCAACGACCCGGCCAACGGCGGCAAGAACGCGAACCTCATGCTGCTATGGGTCGATGACGTCGAGTTCGAGGCCCCGATTCCCGATCCGCCGGTGATCTCGATTTCGCCCGAGCCGCCGCGTCCGCTGGACAGCAATGGCGTCAAGCTGGAGGGTCTGGGGTACGGAACCGTCCCGGCCGACCTGGTCGAGGTTTATGTTCAGGGCGTGGGCGGTGATCCGGACTACCTGCTCGGAACACTTACGGGCCCGGTCACCGGCACGGCCACGGTCCCCACGAGCATCGTGCTGCCGTTCAACGTTTTCATTTACGCCCGGCAGACGGTCGCCGGTGTGTTGAGTGACAACTCGATTGCGATGAAGGTGTCGACGCCGGGTAACGCGCCTTTGGGTACGTGCATGGCCGTTCGCGAGACCGACCTGTACGACCACGACCTGAGCTGCGGCGACAACGGCACCGGATTCGACGCGAGCCAGCCGTCGAACCTGGAGTGGATCGGCTCGACCGGGCATGAGCCGGGCTCATGGGGAACGCCGGCCGGCACGCGTCGCCTCAGGCCGGAGTTCGGCTGGCGCGAGGTGATCTTCGACCCGTGCACGGACGACATAGGCCTGTTCAGCGGTGATGGCGTTATCGCCACGAACGGTGTTGGCCACACGAACGGCGTCTGGGAAGGGCTCTACTTCCGGATTGACGACGCCGCCCCGTCGATGGGACCGTACACGGTTTACATCGATGACGTGAGGGTGCTCGTGGACGGTGCGGAGCATTGCCTGATCGACGACTTCGAGGGCTACACGATCGGCGATTTTATTGTCGAGGGCGAGGTCACGGGCGATCCGCCGGTCGCTTACGGTACGGCGGGCACGCTGGCGGCCGGTGACGACGTGCAGGAGGTTCCGCTCGGCGCTCAGACCTACCTTGAGCAGATCATTGTCAGCGCCGGAGCGAACGGTGTGATTGACTCGACGCCCGCCAGCGGCGAGTACGTGGACTCCATCCACGCTCGATTCGACACGCCGGGAACGGCGGGCACCGATGTCGGCGTGCTCGATGAACCGGCGTTAAGCGCCATCACCGACGAGGAGGCGTGCGGTGGCACGCAGTCGCTGAAGTTGGAATGGGCGTTTGTCAGTGCGTCGAACAACTACAACCATCTGCGCCTGACGACGAACGAGTTCCTGTATCAGCAGCCCAATCCCTCGGAGATAATGCTGATGCCGGACCCCGTGATTCCGTTCACTCTGGACGGCACCTGGTGTGACGGCAGCAGCGACATCGCCTACAGCTTTATGTTCAAGATGGAGCCGACGCCGTTGATGGGTGACTGTGATTTCGACGGCGACGTCGACCTGTCGGATGCCGGCTGCTTCCAGGAGTGCTTCGGGACCAGCCCGCTGTCGACCGACTGCGATAGTTGGTTCGACTACAACCGGGATAACGACGTCGGCTACGACGACTGGTTGATGTTCCAGTTGTCCATGAGCGGGCCTCAGTAGCCACCTGCGGGCGGGAGGAAAACTTCGAAACGCGCGCCGACCGGTGTTTCAGCCGGTCGGCGTGCTTTTTTCCACGTCCCGGCCGGCTGGGGCGCCCCATATCCCCTTGGCAGGACAGGCATCCTGTTGCATACGGGGGTCCGGCGGGAGGCGGGGGAGCTTGCAGCTCCTGAGCCCCGGCGGGAGTTGCGGCCTGTGCCGGCGTCACTGCGGGCGCTGATCAGCCCGAGACGGCTATGGCGCGCGAATCGGGCTTGTGGACCTGCGGGAAGCCAACATCGAGGGATTAAAGTATCCCGGTAATCATCACGCGGGGCGGGGCCGAAAAAGTCCCCGTGAGCCGGCGCTTTGCGATTCCAACTCCAGGGGGACCGTGCTAAAATAGGTGTCGACTCAGTGGCGGCTGGTTCCGCAGCTGTGCCTGCGGTGGCCGAGCGCCGTGCGGGTCGGATCGGAAAGAGGCGGTTACGGCGCTGGTGGGGCGTTCCGGGGCAGGTTTCCCGGCACGTTGGGTTCGGGAAAGGGGTGCCCGACGTTGGAGGTTCGGGTGTCAGGGATTCGCATGCCTGCGTCGTACAACCCTCTTGATTGTCACAGAGTTTTGCCGGCATCGAAAGGGTGAGTGCCGGGTCGTGTCGGCTGGGGGCCGGCCGACGAGAGGTAACTGGTGAAACGAGCGACTCCTGTCCGTCGAGAGTCGGACTGGGCGGGGCTCGTGTTTCATAGTGGCTGTTGATCGGTGATGTGTCAGTGGAGCGCTCTACGGCGGACGGGATGCAGGTGATGTCGTTTTCGCCGTCGGCGGGTCCGCAGCGTGCTGAATCCCCAAGGGTGATGACCTTTTATGGAGGAAGTCTGATGGTGACAAAGTTGTTGCGACTGGCGGTGGTGGGCGTGGTGACCACGATGGTCTGGCCCGCGCCGCTGTGGGCCCAGTATCCGTCGGAGGTCGTGGGTTTCAACGGCCCGCCGAATGACGATCCGTCTACATCGCAGGAGATGTTCCGAACGCCTCAGATATCCGGAACGACAGCGCTTTACATCCTCCCGAATGTGAACCCGTACGACAACAACGCGGCGTTCCGGGCGAGCGGGCTGCAGACGGAAGGGGCTGCCGCGCTCGAGGCGTTCTTCAAATGGGTCGATCCTGCGGATCCGGACGGGTGGCTGCGCCTCACGACGTTCAACGGGGCCGAGCGACCGAATCCAGGCCTGGACACACAGGGCAAGGTGCGGTTCAAGATCGTCAACAAGGGCGAGATCACCAAGGGTGCAATCGGGCTGTGCCTCGGCATCCGGGAAACCGGCCAGGATGTTCCCCAGTTGCAGAATGGCGGCACGGTCGGTGACATCGAGTGGGCGGGGGTGAGCGAGGACCTGAGTGTGATCGACGCGGGCACGAACGGAATCATCGAGTCGGCGGTGGCGGGCGATGATGTTCTGATCGACACGAACGGGGTCCAGGCCATCAACTGGGGGCCCGACCGCGTTCTCCAGTCGGTCGCCAATCCGACCAGCGACGACGTGGCGGCTTCCGGGTACGTCCGCAGCAGCGCCACGGGTGGTCGGGTTCCGGTTCCGGCGATCACGATTGGAGTCTCGGTCGTGCCGAAACTGCTCGAGTGGGACCTTTCGACGGGCGCGGTTACCGTGGACGGAGGCGGCGCGGTCGGGGGCCTTGCGGGCTTCACGGGCAACGGCGATCTGTCGGATGCGCTGAACCATCGCGGGACGCTCGAGCATTTGGCCATCACGAACGTGGTGACCGACGCGGCCATCACCATCGACTTCGCGATCGACGAGTTGCAGTTTGAGGCCACGATGCCGGATCCGGTTCTTCCGCCGTCGGTGGTCTCGCCGATTGTCGCCGGTCAGGAACAGATATCGGTTACCAACTTGATGTATGAGGTGGACGAGGTGTCGCTGTACGTGGCGACTCCTCCCGGCGCTCCGGTTTTGGTCGAGACGAAGACGGTCTACAGCAACGCCGATGTGGTGTTCACGATCGGCCCTCCCGGCGCTGTGGAGGACGACGTGTACACGGCTACGCAGGGCAGTGATCAAAGCGGCACCATGGTCACGAGTGATCACTCGCTTGGCATCACGGTGCTGCCCGCGGCGCCGCCGTTCACGTTCTCGCTCGTGATGAATGAGGACGGCGACTGTGGTACGGCGACCTACGAGTGGGTCGGCGTCACCTCGATTACCGGCAGCTACGGTGCCCAGGGCACGCCCGTTTTTGCGGATAGCGCGGTGTGGCAGACGGTCGAGATTCCGCTGGATAACGATGATCTGGTCTGGAGTTGGGCCGGTTACGGCAGCGGCGCTCTGGACGACTGCGCCGGGTGTCTGGCCAGTGACGTTTACTCGATGGACACGCTGTGGTTCACGATCGCACCGGATGCCGACTCGAACGGTTTGGGGCCGTGGGAGCTGTACATCGACGCGGTGCAGATGATTGACTCCGTTGGCGCCGACAGCGACATCATCATGGACTTCGAGGATGGGATCAACCGGATCCAGTTGCCGCGGTACCAGAGTCCGGTGCAGACGGTAGACTCGAGTGTTTCCTCGGACGCCTCCTACAGCGGCGACGCGAGCCATCGTCTGATCTGGTCGTATGACTCCACCGATCCGTCCCTGTCGTTGGGCATGATGCAGCGGACGGGATGGCCCTGTGTTGTCAACCAGGTGCAGTTTGACGACACCTCTTCGGCCTTGCGGTTCCGCCTGTTGTGCCGCGAGATATCGACGAACGCGTTGCCGCTTCCTGAAGTTGTCGGGCCGATCGTGCTCGGGCAGGGGGCCGAAACCCAGGACACGATCCGAGTCAACGTCGATTCGAGCGCGACGTCGGTTCAGCTGCTGATCGACGGGGAGGACGGGGATGTCATATCGCCGATCCCCGGCACCGAGGTTGATTTCACGGGTCAGACGCTAGTGGCCGGCCAATCGATTTCCGCCAGGCAGACGCTGCCGGGCGGGATCAGCGATCCGGCGTATCCGAAGCCCGTTGCGCCCAAGTCGTTGCCTCCGACGGTGAATGGCCCGCTTTTCCCGGGCGATTGGAGTGTTACGGTCAGCGACTGTCTTACCGCTCCTCACGCGACCGCGTACGCCATCTGGGTGTATGCCGGGGGGACCGAGCTGATCGGTGCCGAGTACGGCGGAACGGAGACCGTGGTGGTGCCATTGTTCAGCAGGCCGCTGGCGCCGGACGAGTTGATCACGGCCGTCCAGACCGTCAACGGGATCGACAGCGATCCGTCGGAGCCGGTGATCGTGGCGATTCCGGGTCCGACGATCTTTAAGGTTCCGGCACAAGGTGACGCCGACGTGAGGGTGATTGACGTCCTCCCGACTGCGTCACTTGTGACGGTCTCGGTGAACGGCGGGGCAACTTCATTCTCGGCGGATCCGGGCGGCGAGACCTGGGTGAATGTTCCGGTCAGCGGGCTCGTGGCGGGCGACACCGTAACCGCCAACATGACGGTGATGGGCAACCTGAGCGGCGAGTCCGAAGCCGAGACGGTCACCACGAATGTGGAGACCCTTATCATATGCGACGACTTTGAATCGTACGCCAACCAGGCGGCTTTCGAGTTGGCCTGGCCGGTGAGGGGCACAACCCTGGATCTCGTGGGTCAGAATACCACGCCCGGCGGGAGCCAGGGGCTGTACGCCAACGGGAACGAGGGTAACTGGAAGCTGTTCACGCCCGGAGTCACTCCGGCGGTACAGGTGCCGGTGGTCTGGACGATGACGTACTACGACTTCGAAGGCGAAGGAGGTCCGGACGACCGCCAGTTCCTGCAGCTTGACGGCAGCTACTGGTATGGAGGCGGGTCCGGGTCGTATTTCCTGCTGGAGATGGGGACCTGGTACGACTCGCGCACGCATTACTGCCTCCGGATATTCGGTAGTGGCGGGCCGGGCTGGGTGGTCCTCGATCAGTACGACGCTCCCCCGCGGTCGATCGGGTGGCACTCGTTCTCCGTGATCTACAAGGGTGATCGTATCGACGCCTATGTCGACGGTCTTCTGGCGTTGAAGAACGTGGCCTCGCCGACAGGGATGGTGCTTGAAGTGGCTCAGCTCGGGGCCAATCCTTACGGCAACGGGCAGATGTACACGGACGACTACTGCGTAACGACGGGGCCGGCGCGGATTCCGGTTTTGGATCTTCCGCCGGTGGCGCCGACGGTGGAGAGCCCGCTGGTGGATGGTGACGCCATTGTGACGGTGAGCGGCATCACAGACGACGCGGACAGCGTGACCGTGTACACCAACGGCGGATCACCCGTCACGCTCCCGCTGACGCCCGGCGCGCAGACCGAGGCTGACGTTACGGTGGCGCAGCTGGCGCATCTCGATCTGGTCACGGCGACGCAGCACAACGCCATCGGTGATTCCGGCGTGTCGGCGGCGCTGGAGGTCGGAAAGGGCAGCGGCGACGTTCTGATCTGCATTGGGATCCGCGATGCGAATGACGACATTGAGTGGGTCGGTGCCTCCACCCACCTGAACGGTGCGCCGCAGGGCACGGCAATCAGCCCGTCGGCGTCGTGGCAGCCGCTTTCGTTTGACCCCACCGGGCCGGCGGTCAGCCCGATGATTCACGGAACGGGCCCCGTCGGTGACGGCGTCATCGACGGGACGACCGGGACGCTGGAGCACCTGGCGGTTGCGGTCAATGCCGCCTCGGCAGATCGGAGCACGGGCGTGTACAACCTGTTCGTGGACAACGTGGATAACCCCGCCGGAGTCGGGCTGATCACCGATTTCGAGTCGTTCGCGCTCGGTGCCGAGGTCCTGTTCCAGGAGCCGACGTACTCCGGTACGACGTATCCCGACGACCTTTCGTATCCGCCCAGTGTCAGCCAGGTCACTGATGCGCCGGGCAACCCGGGCCAGTCGGCGTGGCTGCGGTGGTTCTGGAAGGACACGACCGATCAGCGATGGGCGCGGATCACGACGGCCTCGGCGACTAACCTGCCGAGCCCGACCATCGACCTCACGAAGCCGATCAGCATGGATATTCTGCTGATGGCGGATTGCGGTACGGTGAGCGGCGACATGGACGATGACGGCGACGTGGACATTGCGGACTACCCGCCGTTCGAGCAGTGTCTGCTCGGCCCGTTGACGTCGGTCGGCCCGGATTGCGTCTGTGCCGATTTCAACGGGGACCGCGACGTCGATCTCTCAGACGTCGCCCGGTTCCAGCGGGCGTTCGGCCCGTAATCTGTCCGGGCGGGGTGGGATGTGTTTGAGACCCTGCGGGCCCGCCTGCCTTGATCGCAGGCGGGCCCGTTAGCCATGTTCCCGATCATGGGAGGAAGACTATGAGGTTTCTCGGCTTGGATGGGAGGACCCGGTGGCCAGGAGTCGGGGCTTCGTTCTGTTGCGTCTTGTTCTGTTCGGTCTTTGTCCGCGCGGCTGCAGGGCAGGCGATCGCCGTTGATGGCGGGGAGGGCGAGTTTGCTGCCCCGGCCGGGGCGTGGACGACCGGCGAATCTGTGACGCCCGCGACCACGCCGTCGGAGTTCCGGGGGTTCTGGGCGGACGTGTTTCACGCGGGCCTTCAGAATGCCGCCCAGGTCGACGAGATGATTGCCGAGGCGGTTGCGGGGAATTACAACGCGATCGTGCCGGAGGTCCTGGCATTTCACGACAACCAGTACGGTTCTCACGGTGCGTACTGGAAATCCGACATTGTGGCCCGATCGTCCTACGTCACCACGTCGTTCGACCCGTTGGCGTACATCGTGCAGCGGGCTCACGCCAACGGCCTAGAGGTGCACCCGTGGCTGGTTGCGTTTCGCGTGTCCAGCACGTGGCCGCCGCCGGGCAACGCCACGGTGGCCGCCCATCCCGAGTGGCTGATGGTCCCCAGGGCGTCCATGGGCAGCGTGGCGACGGTCGGCAGCTACTATACGTTCGATCCCGGTTCGCCGGGCGTTCAGGATTATCTGATGAGTATCGTCCGGGAGTTGTGCGAGGACTACGAGATCGACGGCATTCACTGGGACTACATTCGATACACGGACGTGGACGCTGGCTATCCCGCCGACCTGTCGTACGCGCATTCGACGCTGCGGCGGTTCCAGGCGATCACGGGGTATCCGGGTACGCCGCCTACAGATTACGGGCCGTGGAACGACTTCCGCCGCCGGACCATCACCGAGGTCGTGCGACGGGCCATGTTCGAGATTCCGATCGTCGCGAACCCGCGTCAGCCGCTGCGGCACACCGCGGCGCTGGTGACGTGGTATCCGGCCAACGTCAATTTCCACCTGACCCGCCCTTATTACGAGTCTTTCAGCGACTGGGAATACTGGCAGTCGATGGGCTATCTCGACGCCACGATCCCGATGTGCTACTTCGACGAGAACAGCTACCCGTCGACCTACCGGGCCTGGGTGGACAACTCGGTGATGTGGGCGAACAACTACAACCGGCACACGTACATCGGGCCGGGTATCTACTTGAACACCTTTGCCGACAGCGTGACGCAGATCCAGTACGCCCGCGCCGCGGGGGCGCACGGGATCTGCACCTACTCGTACCGGTCGACGAACGACGCGGGGCAGTACTGGTCCAACTGGTACCCGTATGTGGCGACCAACGTCTTCACCGAAGCGGCCTCGGTGCCGACCATGCCCTGGCGCGATCCGGCCGCCGCCACGGCGGGTGCGGTCTTCGGGCGCGTGACCGACGGCGCCACCGGTGCGCCGATCGACGACGCGACCATCGAGGTGAACGGATTTGCGATGGTTCAGACGGACGGGAACGGATGCTATCTAGTGGCGAATCTGTCGGCCGGCGCGTCCGGCACCATCGTCCCGTTCAGCGCGAACTACGCCGGCTACTCCGAAGTTCACCGCCCGGCGGTGCTGGTCGAGCGGGCCGGTTTCACGGAGGCCAACTTCGCTCTCGGTACGTGGCTGGAGGGCGACTACGACGTGGACGGGGACGTGGACCTGGACGACTACGACCGGTTCTTCGAATGTCTGACCGATCCGGACGGGGGTCCGATCGGCGCGGGCTGCGACGTGTTCGACTTTGACACCGACGCCGACGTGGATCTGCGGGATTTCTCCGTGATCCAGGCGTCGTTTACCGATTGACGCCCGGGAGCGGGTTGCGATCGTACTGTGACGGCGCGCCGGCACGCCGGTCCGTGCCGGCCCGGCGCTTCGCTCAGTTCTGCTGCTCACTCTTGAATCACCGGTGATCGCACTAGTGCGGTGAACCGGCCGCGGCGTTGAGCGTCCTTCGTCGCCGCAGGGCTTCGAGCCTCATGTGGTCCTTGGCGTTGTCGTTGCGGTCGATGGTTGCCTGATCGATGCTGTGGTCGGTCCCGCCGGAGTGGCGAATGACTTCGTAGATCGGGTCCCACACGCGCCCGATCGTGTAGCGCTCGCTGACTCGCAGCACCAGGCCGTAGTCCTCGCCGTAGTTGCGACACGACGGGTCGTCGTTCACGCCGAACCACCCCACGTCGCGAATGACCTTGATGTGGGCGGACCGGGGTGCGCCGGCTCCGTTGATCCGCAGCAGGTTGTTCCGCCCGTTGTCGGGCGTCCACTCGCCGTGGGTGACGACGGGGATCTCCTCGTTTCGGGTGATTTCACCGGTCTGTTCGTTGAGGGTGGAGACTTCATACGACCCGATGACCATGCCGATGGTGGGATCGGAATCAAACACCTCGATGAGCTTCTCGACGGCGTCGGGTTTCAGGCGGTCGTCCGAGTCGAGTTGAACGTAGTACTTGCCCGATGCGGCGGCGATACCGGCATTGAGGCACAGTCCGAGGTTGTTGATGTCGACCACGATGAGCTTGACGGGGGGGGCGGAGGCGTGGTAGCGATCGCCGCCCTGCTGGTAGCGTCGTACGGCGTCGGCGGTGGGATCGTCCGGCCCGCCGTTGACCACCACGATGCACTCCACGTTGCGAACGGTCTGGGCCTGGACGCTTTCGACGGCGCGCCCGATGAACTCGGGTCGGTGGTTCACGGGGACGACCACACTGGCCAGGCAGGCGTCAAACCGCTTCGCTTCGTCTTTTTCGTAGCGGACGGGTTGCACGTGGGCGTTGGGGGTCAGATGCGCCCCTGTTCGTTTGAGATGCTCGGTGAGCGCGTCCTCCATTTCCAACTGGGAGGACTTGTCGTCGAGGAGATAGTCGAAGACGTTGTGGGTTTTGGGCGGTGCCGCCACCGAGTACAGCGAGCCGGCGTATCGGTTGGCGATATGGAGCGGCCTGCGCCTTTCGGTGAGGCGCAGGCGCAGGTCGTACAGGTCGGCGGCGTTGTACTTCTGGTTGAACCCGCCCACGTCGCGCAGCAGCCCCATCGGACACAACAGGACGTGCCCGAAGTCCACGGTGTCTCGGAGGCGCCCCTCGTGCCAATCGAGCAGGTGGATGTCCTTCCGGACGCCGGCTGCGTCGATCCACTCATAGTCGGCGAAGACCATGCCGGTGTTCTCGTGCCTCGCAGCGGCCATGACCATGGTCTGGACGGCCGACCGGCGGAGCACGACCTGATCCTGTTGGTTGAAGACCGCCAGGAAGCAGTTACCCCCGGCTGCCTGGATAGCGGCGTTGTACATCGCCGCCCGGTTGGGGTAGGTGCCTGGCAGGTGACGGATGGGGACGGGGCCTTGTGTCTCCGTGCGATCGAGGTCGAGGCGGGCGGACGGGCCTCGATCATCGATGATGATCACCTCCACCGACCGATGGTCCTGGCTGACGGCCGCCTCGAGCATCTGCGCGAAGGCCTCGCGCCCGTAGGGCAACCGGTCGCTCAGAACCATCGCGATGGACACTTTGACATCTTTGAAGTTCGTGGTCATAAGGGGCATTCTAGCCAATGCCCGGCGGATCGGCCAGCCGGTCCGGGCCGTGGTGTTAGCCGGGCGGCAGGCGGTGTCGCCGATTTTGCCTGGCCCGGTTCAGTCTGGTGTTCGGAGTCGCAGTGATGTCAACCGAGGCCGAAACTCCGCGAATTCGCGTTGCCGATGAGAATGATCTGCCCGTGCTGCACGCCGTGGCGGCGCGGGCGCTGTGTTTCGATTCGTTCACCGAGGAGTTGCTGGGCGAGAAGCTGTTTCGGTGCCCGCGCCCCGATCGAGAGACGTTTCGGGTCTACCTCGCCGAGCGGAACGGCACACCGGTGGGGATGATGCAATCGGTGTCCCGGCCGGACGATGCGAAGGGTTGGCTTGGTGTCTTCGCGGTGGATGCTGCCCATCGCCGGCAGGGTATCGCGACGGTGCTGCTCCGGCGGGTGGCGGATGACTGGCGCCGGGCGCGTATTCGTGACGTGGAGGTTCTGGCGATTCCGGGCAATTACTTCACGCCGGGGTTGGATCCGCGTTATACGGAAGCGTTGTGCTTCCTTGAACATCACGGGTTCGAGCGGTTCAAGGATTGCGTGAATCTGCTGGCTGATTTGAGCGACCCGTTCGACACGGCCGGTGAGGAGGCGCGGCTGGGCAAGCTCGGGATCGTCGTTCGCCGTGCCGATCGCGGTGACGGTGATCTGTTGGACGCGTTTTTCACGGACCATTTCGGGGTGGACTGGCGGCTGGAGGCGGAACTGGCCATGGCGAACGACCCGCCCGGGCTGCACTTGGCCCTGAAGGGGGGAAACATCATTGCGTTCAGCGCGCATTCCGGCCAGAACCGCGAGTGGGGTTTCTTCGGGCCGATGGGTACGGCGCCGGACGCGCGAGGCACGGGGATCGGGCGGGTCCTGCTCTGGCATTGCCTCAACGACCTGCGGGACGCCGGGCACAGGACCTCGGTGATTCCGTGGGTCGGGCCGATCGGGTTCTACTCTCGTTACATTCCCTGCCGGGTGGAGCGGGTGTTCTGGCGGTACCGCACGGCGGTCAGCGATCCGTCCATGCCGGCTACGTAGCACACCGGGCCTGCTGCCTCCGCGGCCGGCGAATCGACTGTGGTGGGGGCCAGGACGTAGAAGCCTGGTGTGGCTTGATATTGCCAGAGCAGTTTTCCATCGGTGGCGTCGAGGACGCTGAGCAGGCCGCCGTTTGAGCAAACGTAGACTCTCCCTTCGTGCTCTGTCGGCGGGATGGGAAACCGCCCGGCGGGGATGTCGACGTCCCAGCGAGCATGGCCGCCCCTGTCCAGCTTGGAGATCCGGTTATCCGTCGTGCGCACGTAGAGGGACCGTCCGTCCTGAGCCGGTCCGATCCCGGAGGCCTTGGCGTCCAGGTTCGTCACAAGTTTGCCCTCGGCGGAGTAGGTGCCGAGCCGGTATCCCCGGTCGCAGACAAAGAGCACGTCGTCGATGACGACAGGTCCGCAGTCGGCGGGCGCCCAATAGCGGACGCCCTTTCCTTCGCTCGATCTGGGGCCGAGCGACTTGTACCGCAGTTCTCCGTCGTCGCGGGCGACGGCGTACAGGTACCCGTCCCAGGCGCCGAACACGAGCATATCTTTCCAGAGGGCGGGCTTGGATTCGATGCCGTAGTCGGCTCGGCGGAAGGTCCATCGCGGTTTTCCGTCGGTCAGGTTCAGCGCGTGCATGTGCCCGCTGTTGTCGCCGATGAAGACGGTGCCGCGTGCGGCTGGGTCGATCAGTGGCCAGCCGTAGACCGGCGACCCCGCATCGAACGCCCATTGTTGCTTTCCGTGTTTGTCGAGCGCGTAGACCTTGCCGTCACCCGAGCCGACGACCAGCGTGTCCCCTGACCAGGCCGGTGTGCCCAGGACTTCGCCACCGGTGTCGAATCGCCATCGTTGGGCCCCGGTGGTCTTGTCCAGCGCGATCACCGCGCCGTCGTTTCGTGCGACAATCAGCAGGTCATCGGCGATGACCAATCCGGCCTTGATCGCGGCAGGCACTTGCTGTTGCCAGAGCACGTCAACCGACGGCGGGTGCACGCGAAACACGCGTGTGCGGCGGTCGGTCGTGCCGTCGGGCATGGTGACCTGTGCGGTGAGCAGATGGGCGCCTGCGGTCAGGGCGCCGACGGCTATGCTGTATGTGCGGTGGTGCTTTTCGTCGCTGGAATCCGAGGGGCGGCGCGCGGCTCTGGCTGTCTGGCCGTCGATCTGGATGTCGACCGTTGCGTCTTCGGCCGCCGTTGGCGTGCGCGAGACCCGGAGGGCGAGGTCCACGTCGATGGTATCCGCTTTGCAGATGAATCCGTCCGTCGGGCGGGCGATGTCGAGCAGTCGGCTCGGCGGTGTGCGGGGCAGGGGCTTTTCCAACACGGCGGTCCAGGCGCGTTTCTTCTTCTTGGTCCCGCCTGCCTGTGGATCGCGATGGTGACGGTAGGCGTAGCGCAGCATGCCGTCGACTACGCTGAGGATTCCATAGCCGGCATTGGAGCCGAACGTCGAACCGCCCATGACGCCGGAGATGCCCTGGATATCGCGATGGCCGGTTCCATGTCCGTGCCCGTAGAGGATGAGTACGACGTTGTAGTCCTTGAGCATGTCGATCAGCGTGTCGACCTCGGCGGGGGTGGCGAACCCACCGCTGTCTGGAGGGTGGTGCATGGCGATGAAGATGGGCGTACCGGCGGGGGTGCGGTCGAGATCCGCCTTGAGCCAGGCCCGGGTCTTCGCGTCTATGGTGGGGACCGGCTCCTGCGGTGAGGCGGAGCTGATGCAGGCGAAGTGGCAGCCGAACTTGTCGAACGAGTAGCTCTCGCCGCCGTGGCGCTTGCGCATGATGCGGTACATGGCCACCCACGTGTTGTCGTGGTTGCCGGGCGTGACGTACATCGGGCAGGGCAGATCGCGGAAGGCCTGCAGGAAGACGTCCCAGGTGTCGTCGATGACGCCGTACTCGGTCAGATCACCGGTGGCGAAGGCGAAGGCCGGCGCCGGCGCGGTATAGCCGAACGGGGTCAGCTTCTGCGGGGCGGCCGCCTGCTCGCAGATCCAGCGGATGGTCCCGTTGCCGCGAGGCGGGCCGGCAGCGCCGGTGCGCAGCAGGTGCGGGCTGACGTGCACGTCGGCGAAATGCAGGACAGAGAATTCGGCACGGTTGGCCGGGGGTTCCGCCCGGGCCCCCAGAGCGCCGCTTTCGCCCGGTGCGGCGGCCGACCCGACTCCCAGGATAAGGATGATCGGCCACGCCAGCAGCAGAAATCGCTTCAGTACCATCGCGGGGTCTCCCAGAATGCGCGTTCCGGCGACATCGTGCCGGAATCAGGCTACGATCCGCATCTTGACACGTGCACGGCGTCGGCGAACCATACTCGCAGGCCTGGCCGGCGCCGTGGATTTGCCATTCTGCGATGATTCCCTCGTGCTGTCCAGTTTCTGCAGGCTGACGGAGAGAACGATGAAGCGAACAGAACGCGTTGGACGGAGAGTGTGGCCGGCGATCATACTCATCTGGGCCGCGGCAGGCTGCCGACCGGAGCCGACGGCGCCGATGGCCGGTGGTGAGCGGGGGACGGCGGCGGACCTTGCCGCCAGGCCGCTGTTTACCTTCAGTGAAAACGACCTGGATCGTTACCTGCGTCTGCTGCACGACACGGAACCGGATCTGCGGCGCCGGATCATCCACCTGGGTCGCAAGGCCATCGGCCAGCCCTACGAGATCTATCTGCTGGGCGAGTTTCCGTACGAGTTCATGGACCCGGACCCCATCTACTGCCTGGCCAAGAGCGATTGCCTGACCTTCTGCGAGCACATGTACTCGATGGCGCTCAGCGATGACTGGTGGGGCTTCCTGCGCACGTTGCAGCGCCTCCGGTATCGCGACGGCGTCATCGGGATGGCTACGCGAAACCACTACACCGTCGCGGATTGGAACCGAAACAACGCGTTCCTTTTCGATGACCTGACCACGAAGCTGGGCGGCGGGCAGGCGTGGGTGCCGCTGAAGCAGGTGTGCAAGCGGGCGAGGTTCTTCGCCCGGTACGGCATCGGGCAGGACATTCCGGACGAGCCGATCAGCGATTCGTACGTGCCCAAGGAGGTTCTGCCCGATGTTTTGGACGAGCTGGTCGACGGTGATTTCGTGAACATCATTCGCGGCGACGCGGAGTCCCAGGGCGCGGGCCATACCGGTATGATCGCTATCGGCGAAGACGGTACGGTGAACCTGCTCCATTCGGCCAGACCCGCCGTCCGTGAGGAATCGCTGATCGAGTACGTGAACCGGAACCGCCGCTGCCTGGGCGTCAAGATCCTGCGGTTGCGCCCTAGCGCCGAGCGGATCATGGAATCGGCGCTGGCGTCCTCGCCGGAGGCAACGGAGGTGACACGGGCATCGTTGACGGCCGCCCTGGCGGGCTCACCGCTCATGTCGACCGGCGCCCCGCCGTCCTATTCGGAGGATTGGGCTTCTGCCATGAGATTGCAGTCCTACCGCCTGACCTACGACACGCCGACCGATCCGGCGCTGCAGGCCGCGCTCGAGGAGATCGACGAGAGGATCGGCGGTGAGCTGGGCATCCCGCAGGGTGACCGGGCGTTCGGGGTGCTCGGCCTGACCGGGCAGCGTCTGGCGATGGTCGGGCCGGACGCGATGTTCTACGGGGCGAGCGTGCCGAAGATCTGCATTGTGATGGCCTATTTCGCGACGAATCCGGAGGCGGCGGTGAACCTCGATCCGCAGGTCGAGCGCGAGCTGCAGCTGGTGATCAAGCGTTCGAGCAACGAGCTGGCGGCCAAGTACAGTCAGCTCATCGGACTGGAGGCCATTCAGGAGCTGCTGCAGTCGAAGCGGTACGGCTTCTACGACGAGGAACACGGTGGGCTGTGGTGTGGGAAGCACTACGGCATCGCCACGCCACGAATGGGCGATCCGGTTCACGACCATTCGCATGGTGTCACGGTTCGACAGTGCCTGCGGTTTTACCTGATGCTCGAGCAGGGTCGGCTGGTCAGTGCCGAGGCGTGCGCGAAGCTCAAGGAGATATTCGCCGCGCCGCAGCTGGAGTTCAACAACGACCGGTTTGTTCGCGGCCTCAACGGGCGCGACGTGACGATGGTCCGCAAGAGCGGTCTGTGGGAGGACTGGCACCTGGACACCGCCCGCGTTCAACACGGCGACCACGTTTACGTGCTGGCGGGGATGGCCCATCATCCCAAGGGCGAGGAATACCTGGCCGGTGTGGCCGCTGCGGTGGACGAGGCGCTGTGCGGCCCGCAGCCGGTGGAGAAACCGTACGCCCACCGGTTGATCATACACGAGCGGCCG
Organism: Phycisphaerales bacterium; assembly: GCA_020353195.1. Classification (GTDB taxonomy): domain Bacteria; phylum Planctomycetota; class Phycisphaerae; order UBA1845; family UBA1845; genus JAFGJQ01. The sequence goes on from CP070691.1 coordinate 3,751,031, forward strand.
GACGACTTCCGGGGCGGTGCGGGCCGGCAGGGTGACGTGTCGTTTGTGCCGGGCGGCGTGCTGCTGCCGGCGGGCACCGGCGGCGCGGGCGCGGTGTACGAGTCACCGGTGATCGAGACGGACTCGAAGTTCAACGAGGTGGTTCTTTCGTGGAACGTGGACTCGCCCCCGGGCGTCGGTTTCAGCATTGAGGTCCGAGTCGGGCGTCGCTTCTATGATACCTGGGCGCCCTGGCTCTACGTGGCCGAGTGGGGCGACGCGGTGCCGACGGGGGAGAAGCTCACCAAGTGCGATGCGGGCTGGATCGACGTGGATTACTTCCGGTCGAAGGAGCGCTACGACCGCGTGCAATACCGCATTCGGGCTGTCGGCGGCGAATCGTCGGCCGGTGGGCCCGAGCCGGAGCCGGCCCGCATCGAGCGGGTGGCGGTCTGCCTCAGCGACACGACGGGCATCCCCACGGCATTGCACGCGTCGACGCCGGAACCTGATCCTGTCGAGCCCGGACAATGGCGGCGACGGTTGCCCGTGCCGTTTCGAAGTCAGAAGACCAGCAGACCCGAAATGGTCGGTGAGATCTGCAGCCCGACGTCTGTGGCCATGGTGATGGCCTATCGGGGCGTGGACAGGACGAGCGAGGAAGTGGCCGAGCGCGTGTTCGACGCCCGCCACAAGATCTACGGCAATTGGCCGCTGGCGATCCAGGCTGCGTACAGCTTCGGCGTGCCCGGGTACCTGACGCGGTTCTCCGATTGGGCGGACGTCGAGCGGGCGATCGCCGTCGGTCAGCCGCTGGTCATTTCCATCGTGGCTCGTCCCGGCGAGTTGACCGGCGCGCCGTACCCGGACACGCCCGGGCACCTGCTGGTGATCGCCGGGTTCGACGAGGAGGGCAACGTGGCGGTCAACGATCCGGCAGTCGGTTCGGCGGAGGAAGGTCAACTCAGTTACAAGCGGAACGAGCTGGACACGGTCTGGATGCGGGCCAAGGGCGGGACTGCATACGTTCTGCTGCCTCGACGGCAGGGGTGACCGGGCATGTGTCGTGGCGGCGCACGCTCGGGCCCGGCGGAGGCTCGCATATCCGGGCGCAGTTTCCGTGTGCAGGTTGTGGCGTGCGGTCTGTGGTTCATGGTTCCGAGGAGGTGGGTTCATGATGTCAATGAGGGTTCACGTCGGTTTCCTCGTTGCTGCGGTTCTGTTGCCTTCGATGTGGGCCGTTCGGGCCCTTGCGCTGGAGACGACCACTGATGACGGGCTGCTCGAAAAAGTCGAGGAGGCGGTTAGCGCCGGGCGTTTCAGCGAGGCCGAGCTGATGCTCCGCGCGCAAATCGCCGAGCCGGACGGGCCGGTGGTCGGTCCGTACGCGACGCAGTTGGAGATCATCCGGCGAATCCGGCTGGACTACTCGCTGACGGGCGAGGACATGCTGGCCAAGCTTCGCAAGGTCGCCCCTGACGTGACGGTGAGCGACATCGACCGCTGGCGGGAGCAGGGGGTGTTGCAGTTCCGCCCCATCGACGGTCAGATTCGGTACTTCAAGCGTGAGCCGTCGAACCTGTTTCGGTTCTGCGAAGAGGCCCGCTCGCGCCGTTCGGCGGCGAAGCAGCCCCGGCGAGCCGGCTGGAAATTCTCCCTTCCCGCGCATCTGGCGAGGCTGCTCGACCGGGCCCGGCGCAGCGGCGAAGCGGAAGTCTTCCCGGTCAAGCATGAGATCACGTATCGGCTGGCGGTTCATGAGGGTCATCCGCGGCTGAAGCCCGGGGCGAAGGTGCGCTGCTGGCTGCCGTTTCCGCAGGAGTACCGTCAGCAGAAGTCCGTACGTTTGCTGTCGGCCGAGCCGGCGGGTGCCGTCGTGGCGCCCAACGGTCACCCGCAGCGGACGATCTACTTCGAGCAGACCATCGTGGACCCGTCGAAGCCGCCGGTGTTTACGGCCGAGTTCGAGTTCGTGACCTATGGCTACTGTCCCGACCTCGATCCGGCGAAGGTCCGGCCCTACGATCGCGATGCCGCGTTGTTCCAGGAATACACGGCCGAGCGCCCGCCGCACATCGTGTTCACGCCCGAGGTCCGGCGGATCGTGGCGGACGTGGCGGGCGACGAGCCGAATCCGCTGCTGCGCGCCAAGAAGCTCTTCCGATGGGAGAATGACAACATCCGGTATTGCTCCGAGATGGAATACAGCACGATTGCGAACATCTCGGACAAGGCGTTGACATCGGGCAAGGGCGACTGCGGCGTTCAGGGGTTGCTGTTCATCACGCTGTGCCGGGCGGCGGGGATCCCCGCGCGGTGGCAGTCGGGCTGGGAGAGCGAGCCCAACGCCTGGAACATGCACGACTGGGCGGAGTTCTACATCGAGCCGTGGGGCTGGTTGCCGGCGGACCCGTCGTACGGGCTGCAGAAGCACGACGATCCGCGCGTGCGGGAGTTCTACTGCGGGCACCTTGATCCCTACCGCATGATCGTGAATCTCGACTACGCGCGCGAGCTGTCACCGCCGAAGACGAGCTTCCGCAGCGAGCCCAACGATTTTCAGCGTGGCGAGATCGAGATCGACGGACACAACCTGTATTTCGACGAGTGGGACTGGACGTTCGACGTGCGCACGGTGCCGCTCGAAGGCGGGCTGACGGCACTCGAGGAGGCCATGGACGCCGCCGTGCCGGATTTGCTCACCGACGGGAAGATGTCCGGCGCGGTCATAGCCGTGGGGCGCAAGACCGCTGACGGCTGGGAGACCTGGCGAAAGGCCTACGGCTACAAGCAGACGGAACCGTCCCCGGCGCCCATGCCCGAAGACGCCGTCTTTGACATGGCATCGCTGAGCAAGCCGATCGCGGCCGGCACGAGCCTGATGGTGCTGGCGGATCAGGGCAAGGTCGACGTCGGCGATCCGGTGGGCAAGTATCTCCCCGAGTTCAACGAGGGCGACAAGAAGGATGTCACGATCCGTCACCTGATGACCCACACGTCGGGCGAGAGGCCCTACGTCCACGCCGACGAGCAGAAGAAACTCAAGGCCGAAGGCGGATTCCCCTGCCGCGATCTGTTAAGAGAGCACATTCGCAAGCTCGACCTGATCCACAAGCCGGGGGAGGTGGTGCATTACAGCTGTCTGAACGCGATACTCGCCGCGGAAGTGGTTCGCGTGATCAGCGGGATGGAGCACAGCGACTTCGCCGCCAAGCACGTGTTCGAGCCGCTGGGTTTGAAGGAGACCGGATTCCTCCCGCCCGAGCGCCTGAGCGCCCGCATGGTTCCCACGACGCAGACGGATTACGGCCGGGGTGAGGGCGGTTTCCTGCTGGGGCAGGTCCACGATCCGCTGGCGGCCATGCAGGGGGGAGTCTCGGGTAATGCGGGACTGTTCAGCACGGCCGCCGATCTGTCGCGCTTCGCCCGAATGATGCTCAGCGGCGGCGAGCTGGACGGTGTGCGCATTCTCGAGCGGAAGACGGTTGAACAGATGACGCGCGTACAGAACCCGGGGGCGAAGAACACGAAAGGCAAGCCCGATCGGCGGGGGCTGCTGTGGGACATCTACCAACCCGATCCCGGCGACACGGGCGTCGACGCGTTGTACGCGTTCGGTCACACCGGCTACACGGGCCCCGCCATCCGGTTCTATCCGCAGCAGGGCGTGTACGTCATTGCGCTGGCCAACCGCGTGCATCCCGACGACAGCGGGAAGGTGGCGGCGTTTCGCAGGAACGTGTGGCGAATCGTGGGCGAGACGCTCATGGGCGTCAGCGCCGGCGCGCCGGCGAAAGCGGACGTCCCGCCGCCCGGCGGCCCGACCACGCGAGCCTCACCGGCCCCGGAGCCGTCGTCCGCCGCAGCCGGCCCACCGGGCCAGCGCGTCGGTCCGGACGGGATCGGCGAGCTTTGCGTGCCGTCTGCGTTCCAACTGAGCGACGGGCGGCTCGATGTGTTGGTGCATTTCCACGGCGGGTTCCAGCGGGTGGCGTCGGCGGCGGAGGAGGCCCGGATCACGTCGGCCGTTGTGAACGTCTCGAGGCCAGGGTTGTCCAGCGTTTACGAGAAGCCGTTCTCCGACACCGCGCTCTTCCGCGCGATCATCGACGACGCGATCCGGACACTAACAGAGGGCGGCACGATTCCTCCTGACACCGAGCTGGGGCGGGTCTACGTGTCGTCGTTCAGCGCCGGGTTCGGTGCGGTGCGGGCGATCCTCGGCGTGCCCGAGTACCTCGACCTGATCGACGGGATCGTGATGGCCGACTCGCTCTACTGCGGCTACGACGGCCCGGCCGAAAACCGCAAACCGGACGCGCGGCGGATGGGCGGTTTCCGCCGCTTCGCGGCCGAAGCCGAGGCCGGAAGGAAACTCATGCTCGTGACGCATTCCGCCCAGGTGCCCGGCCGATACGCGAGCACGACCGAGACGGCCGACGATCTCATTGCCCATGTCGGGGCCGAGAGGCGCGCTGTCGATCCCGGCGACGGTCACATGCGGCTGGTGTCGCAGGCCGACGCGGGCGGCTTCCACGTGCGCGGCTTCGCCGGTGGCGAAGGAAGCGATCACATGGCACACCTGCGGCATCTGGGAGTCTGGTACCGGATGCTCCCCGTCAGCCTGGCACGCGGCGACACGCTTCCGGGGGCTAAGGTCCGCGACTGAACCGGGTTCAGGGTGGATTCCAGCGGAGCCGGCGGCACGCCGCGCGGGCGTTCCGACTGGTTAAGCGTGGGCTTTAATTATCGCATTATGACAGGAGGCTGCCCGCCCGGCGGGGTGCTGCGGCGTCGGCGGCCGACGGTCCGCGCGACACGCCGTCCGAGAGAGACATCCCTGCCAGGAAAGGCTATAATAGGTGCCCGCCGGTGCGGTTTTGTCGATCGCGTGGACAGCGTCAGGTGATCGGCGAAACGGGCTACGTGACCGCGGTTGGGATGGGATTTCCAGTCAGCGCGTTATCGGAAGTCCGGGTTCCGGCGTCCCCTGACCGGTACGCCGCGGCATCGCACGGACGCGAATCGGGCGTCCGGCAGCCTGCGTGGAGGAGGAGTTCATGGTCTCGGCATCGTGTCGTCATCGGACCCTGGTTGTCGTCGTTGCGCTGGGCGTTCTGTCTTGTGTGGGGTCGGTGTCCGCCCAGTCCGAGTTCCGCGGATTCTGGGTCGACGCGTTTCACCCAGGTTTCAAGACCACCTCGCAGATCAACGACATGGTGAACCGTGCGGTCACGGGCAACTACAACGCCATTGTCGCGGAGGTTCTGGCGTACCAGGACAACGCCGGCAGCGGTCACGGCGCGTATTGGAAGTCCAGCATCGTTCCGTGGGCCAGTGAGGTTGCGTGGAATTTCGACCCGCTGGCGTATCTGTGTCAGCAGGCGCATGCCCAGGGGATCGAGGTCCACGCCTGGTTGGTGGCGTACCGGGTCAGCACTTCGTGGCCGCCCAGCGGAAACTCCACGATCGCCAGTCATCCGGAATGGATCATGGTGCCCCGGGGGAACATGGGCACCGGGCCGGCGCCGATCCTCGGCAAGTACACGCTGGACCCCGGCTCGCCCGAGGTGCAGGAGTACATCATCAGCATCGTCCAGGAACTGGTGGGTGGCTATCCCATTGACGGGATCAACTGGGACTACATCCGCTACACGCAGACCGACGCCGGATATCCGGCCGACCTGACGTACACGAAGTCCAGCCTGGCCCGTTTCCAGGACATTACGGGGTACGTAGGCACGCCCCCGTCAGAAGGCGAGGCCTTGTGGGACGATTTCCGCCGGCGGACCATCAACGAGCTGGTTCGTCGCGCCCGAGCCGAGGTCGCCGCGATTGCCTCGAATCCGCGGCAGCCTGTTTGCCACTCGGCGGACCTGCTTGCCACGGGCAATGCGCCGTACTCCTTCTCGAGCAGCCTCGCTTATATCTACTTCCAGAACTGGCGTCACTGGATGGAGATGGGCTGGCTCGACGCAGGCATGCCCATGAACTACAAACGCGAGCACTGCACCGGCGGCGCGCAAGGCGACCAGGCCACGTGGTATCGCAACTGGATTGACGCCATCGTCAACGACTGGCGATACGATCGGCACATGTACTGTGGTCAGGCGGACTATCTCAACAGCATGGCGAACAGCGTGATCCAGTTGCAGTACGTGTACGCTGCCGGGGCTGACGGCTCGATGAACTACTCGTACTATGCAACGAGGGCGGCGGAAACCGTGTGCGATGACAGCGACTCCTGGGTCAACGACTGGAGTTGGTACTCGTACGTTGCGGCGAACATCTTCACCTCGCCTGCGTCCCTGCCTTCGATGCCCTGGCGCGACCCGGCGGTGGCGGTTGAAGGCACGCTGTGGGGACAGGTCACCGACCACAGCACGGGGCTGCCCGTCGACGACGCCACGGTCCAGGTCGGCACGCTCGCCCCGGTCCAGACCGACGGAAACGGGTACTATGTCGTGACACTGGTCCCGGCGACGCAGACGGGCACCGCCTATGACGTCCAGGTGACGAAAGCGGGGTACCCCGATTGGATGGTCAGCGGCGTCCTGGTGGTGGCCGGCGATATCCGGCGTCGTGACGTCGACCTCGGCGCACCGCCGCCACCGGGCGACATGGACCACGACGGCGACGTGGATTATGACGATCTGATGTACTTCGTGTTTTGCCTCCAGGGCCCCGGAGTCACGTATCTGCCGGGTCATTTGTGTCTGGATGGCGACGCGGACGAGGACACGGACGTGGACTTGGTGGACTTCGCTTCATTCCAGGACGTATTCACCGGTCCGAGCTGACGATTCGTGGCGGGCATGCAGTGCAGGTCCTGCGGCATGCCGGCAGACGTGTTCCCACTCTCCCGAAAGCCCGTCCCACAAGCGAACGGCTTCTATGGCGCGCTGTTACGCGGAGTCGATTCTCTTCGTCCGGCTCGGCGTGTATTCGCAGAACGGCTCTTCGGCCAGGAAGTCGCCAAACTGATAGAACGCGCGGGCGCGGCAGCCGCCGCAGACGCGCCTGAACTCACAGCCGCCGCATTTGCCTGTCAGGCGGTCCGGGTCGCGGAGCCTGACGAACACGTCGCTGGTCGCCCAGATGTCCGCGAGGCTCTGCTTCGTGACGTTGCCGGCGGACACGGGAAGATACCCGCAGGGGAACACGTCGCCCTCATGGGAAACGAAGCAGACGGCCGTTCCCGCCAGGCATCCTCTTGTCACCGCATCCATAGCGGCGTGTGGGTGCTTCTGCCGTTTTGGGACGGGTGTGCCTCGGGTTTTCGCTTCCTGGCGGATGATGCGGTGATAGTGCGGCGCGCAAGTGGCTTTGACCTGGAGCTCGGTTGCCTGGTCGAGGCGTTGGATTTCGAGCAGGCGGCGCTCGACCTGCGGAGCGTCGAGCATCTGGTCGTCGGCGATCTGCTCGCCGCAGCCGACGGGTACGAGCAGGAAGTAGTGCATCGCGTCGGCGCCGACCGATTCAGCCAGCTCCAACACGGGCGCCAACTGGTGGGCATTGTGTCTGGCGATGGTGCAGTTGACCTGCGTGCTGACACCGGATTCCCGCAGATTGTGCAGCCCGTCGAGGGCCCGCTGAAACGAGCCGGGTAACCGGCGAAACCCGTCGTGCGTGTCGGCGTCGGCCCCGTCAAGTGAGATGCTGACCCGCTGGAAGCCGGTGTCGGCGATCCGCCGGGCCATCGCTTGGTCGATCATGGTGCCGTTGCTGGCCAGAGCGATCATGAGTCCGGCCCGGCGGGCGCGGGCGGCCAGTTCGAACAGATCGGGGCGCATCAGCGGCTCGCCGCCGGAGAAGACCAGGATGCACCGGGCGAACCGGGCGAGGTCGTCGATCATCCGGCAGGCCTGCTCGCGCGACAAATCGGTTTGCATCAGCTCGCGCGACACGTCGAGGCGGCGGCAGTGGACGCATTCGAGGTTGCATCCGGCCGTCGTTTCCCAGAACAGCAGTCGAAGCGGGGGGACGTCGGTCTTCATGGGCGACTCCAGGCGGGCCACGCCGGGCGGGCCTCGCACGACTGATTATAGGGTCAAAGGGCGGTAGAGACGATGAGCGAATCCTGCGGTGCTGCGGGTCGTTGACATTGGAATCACACGGTCAGCTTGCCCCGCATGGTGGTCATGCACTGTCCGGCAATACGGACGGCATAGCCCGCGCCGGGGTGACGCGTGACCAGCGCCCGGACGAGCCCGGCCCGTCCGCCGGCTTCGGCTTGGACGCAACTGACGGCGGCGGTATGCGAGAGGAACGGGACAAGGTCGTTGACCACCAGGTAGGTGGCCAGCGGGCCGTGGACACTGCCTGTGACCGGGTCCTCGTCGACCCCGGCGGCGGGTGCGAAGAAGCGCGACTGCACGTGGATCGACGCCGCCAGCGTATCGAGCGTGGCGACGCTGAAGCCGCGGACTTGCTGCCGGTCGGAGAACCGTTTCAGGCCGACGAAGTCCGGCTCGAGCGACTGAAGCGTGAGCAGATCGTTGACGAACAGGATGACGTCGCCGTCATGGGTTTTCATCATGGGAAGGGAGAGGTCGAGCGCCTCAAGAGTCGTTCCCAGCAGGTGGGCGAGCTTGTCGGCGTTCAGGTGCACCGGTTCGAGGCGGGGCGTAGGCAGGTCCAGCCAGACCAGATATCGATCCGCGTCGCCGGGCAGCTTCTCCATGCGGGCGGTCAGCGTGCCGGAGGCGGTCTGGATCGGGAGCAGCGACTGGGGGTCGGTCTTGAGTGTGGCGAAGCGCCCTCGCTCGACGAGGGCGTGGACGCCGGCCAGCGTCGCATGCCCGCACATTTTCACCTCCGTACCCGGGGTGAACCAGCGAAACCGGACGGCGGCGTCCGGTGAATCTGAAGGGAAGATGTACGTGGTCTCGCTGAGGTTGAACTCGCGGGCGATGGCCAGCATCTGCGGCCCGTCGAGGGCGTTGGCCTCGAAAACGACGGCAGCCGGATTGCCCCGATACCGTTCGTTGGTGAAGGCATCGACGACGACGTATTCGAATTCCATGCCCGCTCCCCGATCACGCTGCGCAGCGTTTGCCCTTGCGGGACCGGCATTGACGCCGGTCGTCGTCATCGCGCCCGGTTGCCGCACGCCGGGGCCTCGCTAAGATGATGCCCGGAGGGGCGGTCATTCGCAACGGGCGGATGGCGGAATTCGCCACGAGGTCCGCATTCGACGAGGTGACGCATGCCCGCACACAGAGCAAGGCGCATGACGGTGACGATGATGATGACGGCGACGATGGCGGCCCTGAGCGGTTGCGGTGGGGCCGGCGGGTTCGGTGAGTCGGTTCAACTCCCGCAGGAGACGCGGGTGACGCTCCAGGCCCAGTTCGCCGAGGGCAAGCCGCTGTACTTTCCCAAGGACCGCCCGTTCAACGTCTTCGACGCTCAGCGGTCGTCGACCGGCGGGGCGACGGCGAAATCGTGGTCCACAGAGGGCGGGACCGCGCTGTGCGAGGCCTCAGCGGAGTCGGTCGGCACGGCCCGGGCCGAGTTTCAGTTGGGCCAGGTGATTGACACCCGAGCAGAAGAGCCGCTGGACGTGACCGCGGTGTTCGATCTGAACTACGAATACTCCGTCAAGGTGGACGCCGAGGATACGTCCAAGCCGCAGGACAAGTTGGCGGTCAAGGTCTACATCAGCGATTCCGACGGCCACGTGCTGAAACGGGTTCTGCTGGCGGACCTGGGGACGGCCACCGGGCCCAAGCGGTTTTCCGGGCGGGAGAAACCGTCATTCGACGTGACGCTGGAGCCGGGCCTGGTGTACCACTTCGTGGTCGCAGGTCTGGTCGAGGTGGAAGCGACGGAGACGTCAACGGCGTCGGCCCGGATCGACATCCGTTCATTGGAGCTCGAGCTGCTTCCGCGGGCCACGCACAGGTAGCGCCCCTTGCGCTTGCCCGTGGGCAAGGCGGCCGACAGCCTTCTGGAGCACTGCGGCCGTACCTGGCGGGGTTGCGTCGTCGGCACATCGCGGGCTAAGATTCCTGCAGAGTGATGGTGATCGAGGCGATCGCCAACGATCCTACGCTGGTGCGCCTGTGCGAGCGGCTGCGGACCGGTGAGGGGCCCGTATTCGCGACAGGGCTGTGGGGATCGTCTGCGCCCATGGCGGCGGCGACGGTCGCCCGGCGGACCGGGCGGCTGGTTCTCTACATCACGTCTCATTTCGACGAAGCCGACAACGCCCGCGACGATATCGAGTTCTTCCTGGGGCAGAGTTGCGACCTGCTACCGGCATGGGAGACGCTGTCCGGCGAAGGGGCGGCGGCAGGGGAGATCGATGCGGAGCGGCTCCGGGTCTGCACGCGGTGGGGTGGGCGCAGTCTGAGAGCCGTCGCGGCGCCGGCTGCTACGGCGGGCGGTGGTTCCGGCCGGCCTGGAGGAAGCCCATTCTCCGGTACGCAGGCCCTCTGTGGTGATGACGCGTCAGATGCGGGCGTCATTGTTGCGCCGATCTTGGCGCTGATGCAGCCGGTGCCGATGCCCGACGCCCTGGCGGCGAACATGTTGCGGGTCGCCGTCGGGCAGCGGATCGACCCGGAGGAAATCATCGGCTGGCTGGTGGATCGCGGGTTCGAGAGGCTGGACCTGGTCGAGTCGCCGGGGGACTTTGCGCTGCGGGGCGGCATCCTGGATATCTTCCCTCGCGGTGACGACCAGCCGGTACGCGTCGAGCTGTTCGGCGACGAAGTGGAGTCGATCCGACGGTTCGACATCAGCACCCAGCGGTCCTCGAGCCCGTTGGACGAGCTGGCCTTTGCGGCCATGCCCGATCAGTACTTCCGGTCGCCGCGCGAGGTGACCGACTTTCTGCGTTATCTGCCGGGCAACGCCGTCGTGGCCATCGACGAACCTGCCGACGTTCAGGCGATGGGCCGGACGCTGCGCCGCCGCCTCGGCGACCCCGATGAGCTGTTCGAGGTCGAGGCGATCCTTCGGCGGGCCCATGAATTCAATCCGCTGCACCTGTCGCGGCTGGCGGCGGCACCGGCGGCGCCGGCGGAGGACGTGTTCCGGTTCGACGTCGCGTCGCTGGCGCGTTTTGAGGGCAAAGCCGCCGACGCGGTGGACACGCTTTGTGAGCAGGCCGATGCGTCGCGGGTGATCGTCGTGTGCGACAACGCGGCGGAGCGAAGCCGACTGGCGGAACTGATTGTCGAGCGGGTCGGATCGGTCCCGAGTGCGATCGACCTGCGGGTTGGCCTGCTGCATCACGGGTTCGAGTGGCGCCCCGCCGACACGATCGTCGTGGCCCACCACGAGGTTTTCCACCGCTATCGCCAGCGGCGGCGGCTCCGCAAGTTGCACGCCACCCGCCCGCTTGAAACGTGGACCGACCTGGAGCCGGGTGACCTTGTCGTCCACACGCTGCACGGGATTGCGAAGTTCCGGGCATTGGACGTGATGAAGAAGGGTGACTCGGCCAAGGAGGAGGAGTTCCTGACGTTGGAGTTTGCGGACCGAGCGGTGCTGCACGTTCCGACGTCGCAAGTTGACCTGGTGCAGAAGTACGTGGGTGCCGCCGGGATCAGGCCCAGGTTGTCGAAGCTCGGCGGGACCCGCTGGGGCAAGACGAAAGAGCGTGTTGCGGGTGCGGTCACCGATCTGGCGGAGGCGCTGCTGCGAATCCAGGCGGCGCGAGAGACGCACGACGGGACGATGTACCCGGATGACACGCAGTGGCAGCGGGAGTTCGAGGCCGCGTTCATCTACGAGGAGACGGAGGATCAGCTGTCGGTGGCCGCGGACGTCAAGGGGGATCTGTGCGGCCGGCGCCCGATGGACCGCCTGCTCTGTGGAGACGTCGGGTACGGCAAGACCGAGATCGCGATGCGGGCGGCGTTCAAGGTGGTGGAGTACGGGCGGCAGGTGGCGGTTCTGGTGCCGACCACGGTGCTGGCGGAACAGCACTATCAGACGTTTCGCGAGCGCATGGCGGAGTATCCGATGGCGATCGCCAGCCTCTCGCGATTCCGATCGAGCAAGGAGCAGTCGACCATCGTTGCCGATGCCAGGCGGGGGCGAATCGACATCGTGATCGGAACGCATCGCCTGCTGAGCGCGGACGTGGGGTTCGCCGATTTGGGGCTGGTGATCATCGACGAGGAGCAACGGTTCGGCGTCGAGCACAAGGAGCGCCTCAAACGCCTTCGCGAGACGGTGGACGTGCTGACGATGACGGCGACGCCGATCCCCCGCACGCTGCATATGTCGTTGCTCGGCATCCGGGACATCAGTTCGCTGGAAACGCCGCCGATCGACCGTCGGGCGATCGCCACGCGCGTCTGCACGTTCGATCGCCAGTTGATCCGCAATGCGATTGTCCGCGAGATGAATCGTGACGGGCAGGTGTTCTTCGTCCACAACTTCGTCCAGTCCATCGACCGGATGGCCGACGAAGTGCGGAAGGCGGTCCCCGAGGCCAAGGTGGTCGTCGGCCACGGGCAGATGAAGGAGGCGAATCTGGAGCGGGTGATGACGGCGTTCATGCGGCACGAAGCCGACGTGCTGGTCTGTACGAGCATCATCGAAAGCGGGATCGATATTCCGGCGACGAATACGATCTTCATCGACCGGGCGGACCGCTTCGGTCTGGCCGACCTGCACCAGTTGCGGGGCCGGGTCGGGCGGTCGAAACACCGGGCGTACTGCTACCTGCTGCTGTCGCCGGATCGGCCTATCACGTCGAAGGCGGCGAAGCGGCTCAAGGCCATCGAGGAGTTCAGCGAACTCGGGGCGGGTTTCCGCATCGCCATGCGCGATCTGGAGATCCGGGGGGCGGGCAACATCCTCGGGCCCGAGCAGAGCGGGCACATCGCGGCCGTTGGGTACGAGCTGTATTGCAGCCTGCTGGAGGGCGTGGTTCGGCGGCTGAAGAACGAGCCCGATCCCCGCCCGGCGCCCGTGCACCTCGAGCTGGATATTGCCGCCCACATCCCGTCGCACTATATTCGCGCCGAGCGGTCGCGGATCGAGGTGTACCGCCGGACGGTTGCGTGTCGAACCACCGAGGATCTCGAGCAACTGCAGCGCGACCTGGCGGATGCGTTCGGGCCCTACCCGGAGCCGGTGTCGCGGTTGCTGGAGTTGGCCGAGATCCGCGTACTGGCGAGGCGATGGAAGATCCGCTCGATCATCCTTCGGGGACCGGACGTGGTGTTCACCGTGGAGAGCGTGGGCGTGGTGGACCGGCTTTTCGCCGACGCGCCGGGGACGGCCCGGATGCCCGACGACCACACCATTCACCTGCGCCTGCCTCCGCGCTACCTGGAGCCGCAGACGCTGCCGGTCATACTGCGGAAACTGCTCGGGACCCAGGTCCCCGACCGGGAGACCGCACAATGACCGCCGACCATGACGTTAAAGAAGCCGCCGACACCGTGCCGGCGAGTCAGCGCTTCAATGTGTGCGCCGGTGCCCGTGTGCTGTTTGCCGTCCTACTGGCGGGCGCCGGTTGCGCCGGCCTGAAGAAGGAAGGCCCGACCGCGGAGGCTCGCGGCCAACGATCAGAATCGGGACGGGCGCAATCGGACGATCCGTTGACGGAGACCGTCTTGGACGGCGTGTCCGGCACGGAGCAACGCGACCAGTCGCCGGTGACGGTCATGTTCATCAACGGTGACGCGATCACGGCGGAGGACGTGATCAGGCCGGTGCTCGACGAGCTGAAAGAACGGGCGGGAGTCATGTCCGCCCAGCGATATCGCGAGTTTCTCGTCGACACGCTTGGCGCGCGGATCCGGATCGAAGCCCGCGACCGCCTGCTGTATCAGGAGGCCTGCAAGCGCGTGGTCGAGCAGGAATGGGAGCGGATCGACCAGTATGTCGACCACCAGATCCGCGATATCGTCAACAAGGAGCATCAGGGCCGCCAGACCCGGTATGAAAAAGCGCTGGCCCGGCGAGGCTTGTCAGTGGAGGAGGACCAGGAGCGGATCCGTCGCCAGGCGGTCGTGCAGTTGTACCTGACGGAGACCGTCGGTCGTCGGGTTGCGACGCCCACCCGACGCGAGCTGTGGCAGTATTTCCAGGAGCGCAAGGACGACATGACCCGTCCGTCGCGACGCGAGATGTTCCTGATTGAGGTGACGAAGAACGTGCCGTTGGACGCCGTGACCGCCAATGACGGTTCGAAGGTGCCGCTCGACGCGTCGACCGCCATCCGGCTGGCAAAGGCGGAGCTGGTCGCGGGTACCCAGTTCGACGAGGTGGCCAAGAAATACTCGACGGGCGTGCACGCGAGTGAAGGCGGCCGGTGGGGTTTCGTAATGCGCGACAGCGTGCGCGAGCGCTGGCAGCCGGCGGTCGATGCCCTGTTCGCGTTGGCCTGCGGTGAGCACAGCGATGTCATCGAAACCGACGACGCGTACTTCATCGTCAAGTGCGGCGAGATTGACGCCGGCCTGGCGCCGGATTTCGAGGCGATGCAGCCGGAGCTGATCAGGAGCTACCGTGAACACCAGTTCAACGTCCTGGTTGAGGAGCTGGTGGTCGAGCTGCAGGCGAAGGCTACGATTCGACCGCGGGATCTGTCGCGGTTTCTTCGTGGGGCGGTCGAAGCCGCCCCTCGGCCCGCAGGGAGATAGTGACGGTCGTTCAGACGGCGGCGCGGGCGGGCAAAGCTGCCCACCGCGCCCAGAGCAGCGGAGGTGTACACGATGAATGCAGGCTTGGTGATGCTTCCGGCGGTGGTTGCCGTTGCCGTGGTCTCCGCGGCGACGGGCTGTGCTGCGGGCAGTGATATCGGTGCCACGGTTCGGCCCGCGGACTGCGCGGGGACCTGGTATCCCGGCGACGCCGAGACCCTGGCGAAAGAAGTGGACGAGCTGCTGGCGGCCGCGGCGCTGCCGACCCTCACCGGAAAGCCCGTGGCGGTGATAGCGCCCCACGCCGGATATCGCTGGGCCGCCCCGGTGGCGGCGGTGGGATACGGCTGCCTGAAAGGCCACTCCTACAAACGGGTGATCGCGCTGGCGTTTAACCACCGTTTGTCCGGCAGTTACCGCGGCGTGGACGTGCCGGCCGAGCTGACGGCCTACCAGACGCCGCTCGGACAAGTGCCGGTCGACCGTCCGGTCTGCGACGCGCTGGCCAAGGACTCACTGTTCGCGTCGCACCCCGGGGTGGATCGGAACGAGTGGTCGCTGGAGCTGCAGCTGCCTTTTCTGCAGAGGATGTTGGGCGAGTTTCGTCTGGTCCCGTTGCTCGTGGGGCGGATGTCCGACCGCGACTGGGTGGCGGCGGCTGAGGCCATCCTGCCGTGGGTCGACGATGAGACGTTGCTGGCGGTCAGCAGCGATTTCACGCACTACGGCCCGAACTACCGGTTCGTGCCGTTCACCGACGATATTCCAGACCGGCTCCGCGAGTTGGCCGACGCGGCGGCGGCGCCGATCCTCAAGTGCGACAACGATGGATTCGCGGAGCATCTGGCCAAGACGCAGGACACGATCTGCGGTCGGGGCCCGATCCGGCTTCTGCTGCGCGTCTTGTCGATGCAGGGCGGGGCCCAAGGTGTGCGCGCGGCATTCGACACGTCGGGCCGGATGTCCGGTGACTTTACCAACAGCGTGACGTATCAGTCGATTGTGTTGACCCGGCCGAAGGGCACGCTGGAAGGTCCGCAGCGGGAGTCGCTGTTGCGGCTGGCGCGGGAGACCATCACGGCTCATCTCAACGGCAAGGGACTGCCTGCTGTGGATGCGGAAAAGCTCCCGGCGGCGCTTCGTGCCCCCGGAGCGTGCTTCGTGACACTGACCAATCGCGGTGAGCTTCGCGGGTGCATCGGGAACATGGCGGCCACCGGTCCGCTGTACGGGGCGGTGATCGACAACGCCGTGTCCGCGTGCCGCGATCGCCGTTTCGTGCGCAACCCGGTGACGGCGAAGGAACTGGATGAACTGCACGTCGAGATCAGCTACCTGACGCCGATGCAGCGTGTCTCGAAACCGGGCGAGATCATCGTGGGGCGGCATGGTTTGCTGATCGTATCGGGTGGCCGACGGGGCGTACTGCTGCCCCAGGTCGCGTACTCGCGGGGGTGGAGCCGGGACGAGTTTCTCGCCCAGACGTGCCGCAAAGCCGGCCTGCCCCTCGATGCTTGGAGCCAACCTGCCGCCGAGATATACTCGTTTACGGCCGAAGTGTTCGGCGAGCCGGAATAGGAACCGATGCGGGCCCCCCCACGGAATCACGTGGTCGGCGAGCGCATGGACGGGGTGTCGGCGGACTCGGTGTCGGCGCTTCTGGTGGTCAAGGTCCCGTTGCTCCCGTTCGCTCCGTTATTGCCGAAGTTCTAGGCAGGGGTTTGTTGGATGGCGACACAGCATACACGGCGCGATTTTCTGGCGCGCGTCGGCGCGGCTGCGGCGGGCGTAGCACTGACCGGAGCCACGGCGCCGGGATGTAGTGATCAGCCGGCTGGAACGAACAAACGGGCTGACAAGCTGGCCCGGCGCGTCGTGATCGCTCGGGACGAGAAGCTGGCGCAGGGGGCGGTGGACGAGCACCGCGACCTTCTGCGCAAGTTGCTCAATGGTTCGGTGCAGAGACTGACAGGTGCGCCGGACGCCGGTGCGGCGTGGCGGGGTCTGTTCGGCCGGAAGGATCGTGTCGGGATCAAGGTGAACACACTGGGCCTGTCGACTCAGCCGGCGGTGGCCGACGCCGTCGTGGCCGGCTTGCGGCACGCCGGCGTACCGGCGGAGAATATCATCATCTGGGACCGCTTCGATGTGGAGCTGCAGCGGGCCGGGTACAAGCTGAATGCGTCGAAGCAAGGTGTTCGGTGTTTCGGCACAGATGCGGAAGAGGCAGGCCGGGGGTATCAGGGGCGGATTGAATCGAGCGGGCGGATCGGGTCGTGCTTTTCGCGGATCGTGGCTGATCAGGTTGACGCGCTGATCAGCGTTCCCGTGCTCAAGGACCACAATCTGGCGGGCGTTTCGCTGGGCATGAAGAACTTCTACGGCGCGATCCACAACCCGAACAAGTACCACGATCACAACTGTGATCCGTACATCGCCGACGTGGTGGCCCACCGGTTCATCGGTCCCAAGTGGAGACTGACGGTGGTTGACGCGACCCGTGCGCAGTACCACGCCGGGCCGGGGCAGAGTCTGGAGCACGCCTGGCCGTTCGGCGGGTTGATCGTCAGCGGTGATTTCGTCGCCGGCGACGCCGTCGCCGCCGACCTGCTCGAAGCGAAGCGTAAGACCGAAGGGCTTGAATCGCTGACCGACGAGAAGCGCCCGCCGGTGCACATCGCCACCGCCGGCGCGCGTGGGCTCGGCGAAGCCGATCTGAGCCGGATCGAACGTATCGAGGTGTGACATGGAGTGCCTCGAGAACCTGTTTGCCGAGCCGACGCGGCGCGACGTTCTGCGATGGGGCGTCGCCTGTGGCGCCGCCGGCGTACTGTGTGATTCGGCCGCTGTCGCGCAGGACACGGCGGGCACCGGGGCTCTGGAGGGCCCGAAGCTCGAAGGTGTCGCCCGTCACGAGGCTCTGTTCTGGGAAGAGCTGGCGGACAGGAAGGTCAAGTGCACGCTGTGCCCGCGCGAGTGCGAGGTGGCCGACGTCGAACGCGGGTACTGCGGCGTTCGCGAGAATCAGGGCGGCAGGTACCAGACCCTCGTCTATGGGGCGCTGTGCTCGGCCAACGTCGACCCGATCGAGAAGAAACCGTTGTTTCACTACCTGCCCGGCACGACGGCGTTTTCGATCGCCACCGCCGGGTGCAACATCGAGTGCGTGTTCTGCCAGAACTGGAGGATCAGCCAGTTCCGTCCGGAGCAGGTCCCGAGCAGGCACGTTCCGGCGGAGCGGCTGGTGGGCTCGTGCCGATCGCACGGCTCGCCTACGATCGCCTACACCTACTCCGAGCCGACGGTCTTCTATGAGTACATGCACGATTCGGCGGCGCTGGCGCGCCGACACGGCATCGGCAGCGTGATGATCTCCAACGGCTACATTCAGGACAAGCCACTGCGGCAGTTATGCCGCCACCTGACCGGTGTCAAGGTTGACCTCAAGGCCTTTACCGAGACATTCTACGTCGATCATTGCGCCGGCGAGTTGAAGCCGGTGCTGGAGACGCTGGAGACGCTCAAGGACATCGGCATCTGGTTCGAGCTGGTGGTCCTGATCATCCCTACGCTCAACGACTCGTCGGACGAGATCAGGCGGATGAGCCGGTGGGTGGTCAAGCACCTCGGGCCGGACGTGCCGATGCACTTTACGCGCTTTCACCCGACCTACCGGATGACGAATCTGCCCCGCACGCCGGTGTCCACGATCGAACGCTGCCGGCAGGTCGCCTTTGACGCGGGCGTGCATTACGCCTACGCGGGCAATGTGGCCATGCACCCCGGTGAAAACACGTATTGCCATGGGTGCCGGCACGAACTGATCCGCCGGGTGGGCATGCAAACCGCGTCGAACCGCCTCAAGGACGGCAAGTGTCCCAAGTGCGGTACGGCGATCCCCGGTGTCTGGTCGCAGGAGCAGGCCCTGGCGTTCTCGCCGAGATCATGAGGCCCGCTCGCTTACGGTCGTCACTTGGGCGCTGGGTCTGTCCGGTCGCACGTCGGCGACACGCGGGCGCCGCAGCCACACAACTTTCGACATTTGCACTTTGACCCCAGAAACGATACGGTTGGCCGGAGCGGATAGGTGGGGATGTAGCAGGGCCGGATTCCGCTTGGAAGCCAGACGAGGAGAACCGTATGACACCGCACCAACGCCGACAATTGTTGCCGGTCATCATGTTGTGCGCACTGATCGGCCCGGTCTGTGAGGTGCGCGCCGACACGGACCAGGGCGTGCAGCCCGGGGAATTCACGCTGGACAACGGGCTGAAGCTGCTGCTTGTTGAACGGCACGAGCAGCCGTCCTTCATAGGCGGCCTGGTTTTCGACGTTGGCTCGTGCAATGACCCGGCCGGCGTCAGCGGGATCGCCCACATGTTCGAGCACATGCTGTTCAAGGGCTCCCACGTCATCGGAACCACCGACTACGAGGCCGAGCGGCGGCTGATCGAACAGCAGGACGAGCTCCGGGCGAAGATGAACGCCGAGATGAACCGGATGCGGCTGATCAAACGGCGCGGCGGGATCACCGACGTGCTTGATCCCGACGAGTGGACGCCCGAGTACAAGAGCATGAAAGAGCAGTACGACACGCTGCTCGAGGCCCAGCGGGCGTACATGAAGGACAACGAGCTGAGCCAGATCTACTCCGCCAACGGCGGGGCGATGCTCAACGCGGGTACCTCGGAGGACATGACGATCTACTTCGTCCAGCTCCCGTCGAACAAGCTGGAGCTTTTCTTCTGGATGGAGTCGGACCGCTTGCTTGCGCCGGTGATGCGGGAGTTCTACGTCGAGCGCGAGAACGTTCGCGAAGAGCGCCGGCTCCGTACCGAGAGCACGCCCACGGGCCGGTTCGACGAGGCGTTTGACGCTTTGTTCTGGCAGAGCCATCCCTACGGCCGACCCGTTCTCGGCTGGGCGTCCGAGGTCGAGTCCATCACTCGCGACGACGTCCGCGAGTTCTTCAAAGTACACTACGCGCCGAACAACGCCACGCTGGTCATGGTCGGGGACTTTGACTCCGACAAGGTCATCGAATTGGCCGAGCGGTACTTCGGTCGCGTCCCCCGCGGTGAGACGGAGCCCCCGCCGGTGATCACCGAGGAACCCAAGCCAATCGCCGAGCGGCGGTTCTATGCCGAGGCGGAGACCAACCCGCGCGTCCGCATTCGATATCACGGGGTGGCCATCGCCCACGAGGACGAGGCCGCCCTGGACGTGCTGGCCGAGCTGCTGTCGGGCAAAAGCGGCCGCCTCTACAAACGGCTCGTGACGGTTGAAGACGCCGCCATCGGCCGGCCCGGCGCCTCGAACACCTCCCGCAAGTACGCCGGCTTCCTCCAGATCAGTGCCACGGTCAAAGAAGGCCGCACGCCCGAAGAAGTCGAGCAGTTCGTCCTGGACGAGATCGACAAGCTTCGCGAGGGCGAGATCAGCGACCACGAGCTTCAGAAGGTCAAGAACCAGGTGCTGGCGTCGTCGATCCGCAGGCTCAAGAGTAACCCGGGCCTGATGTTCCAGCTTGCCATCTACGACACCTGGTACCACTGGAGCTACATCAACGAGGCGCCGAAACGGATGCTCGAAGTCACCGCCGACGACGTGCGCCGCGTGGCGGCGACCTACCTGGACCCCAAGACCCGGACGGTGGCGATCTACCTCACCAAGGAAGAGGCAGCCACCGAGGAGGATCCGGAACTGGCCGCCGTGCTGGCCCTCCAACCACCCGAACGCCACGCCCAGATCAAGGCGATGATCACTCAACTGAAGAAAACCAACGACGCGAGCAAGCTCCAGCAGCAGTTGCAGATGATGGAGCCGGCTTTGACTTCCGGGCAGATGCCGGAGGACAGGAAGCCGCTACTCGAGTACGCGGTCAAGGTCATCAGGGCCCGCGTGGCTGAGCTGGAATCCGCCAACAAGGAGTCGGAGTAACATGTACCATTACGCCAAAACTGTGGTTCTCGTCGGGTTGGCGGCCTGCGTCGTCGCGACGGGCTGTGCCGGCCAACCGACGACGAAGACCATCTCGCCGCACCCCAGTCAACTCGTGTTTCCGCCGCTGGAGTACGAGGTGCCGGCGCCGTCGCAGTTTCGCGAGGTGTTGCCCAACGGTATGGTCGTCTACATCGCCGAAGATCGCATACTGCCCACGTTCGACCTGACCGTTTTCATACGCACCGGCGGCGCGTTCGATCCGCCGGGCAAGGCGGGGTTGGCCTCACTGACCGGGGAACAGCTGCGCGACGGCGGCACGACGGTGCTTTCACCCGAGGAACTGGACGATCGTGTCGAGTTTCTGGCCGCCTCGCTGACGTCCCGCGTGAGCGACACACAGGGGGTGGCCGGTCTGTCGCTGCTGGCCAAGGACATCGATGAGGGGCTCGAACTGCTGGTCGACGTGCTGCGCCGGCCGCGGTTTGACGAGGAGCGCCTCCGCCTGGCCAAGGACCGACTGCTCCAGAACATCAAGCGCCGCAACGACTCGACGAGGTCCATTGAGGGCGTCGAGTGGGGCTTCCTGATGGACGGCGATGACCATTTCAGCAACCGGTACCCAAGCTCGGAATCGATCAACGCCATCACCCGCGACGACATGCTCGCGTTCCATAGCAAGTACTATCATCCGGGAAACATGATGATCGCTGTGGCCGGCGACTTCGACCGCGCCGAGATGCTCGAGAAGATCGAGCGGGCCTTTGGCGACTGGCCCGTCGGCGAAGCCGCCCCCAAGACGTTCCCCGAACCCCGGCACGGACCCGAACCCGGCGTCTACGTCGTTGACAAGGAGGACGTCAACCAGGGCCGCGTTTCGATCGGCCACAAGTCCGTTTTGCGGGGAACCCCCGACGAGTTCGCCCTGCGGATGATGGACACCATCCTCGGTGCCGGCAGCTTCCAGTCGCGCCTGGTGAAGAAGGTTCGCTCGCAGGAGGGCCTGGCCTACAGCGTGAGAAGCCGGTTCGGGCAGGGCATCTACTATCCCGGAAGCTTCCGATGCAGCTTCCAGAGCAAGAGCGACGCGTGCGCGTATGCGACCGGGCTGGTGATCGACGAGATCAACCGGCTTCGCACCGAGGAAGTCGACCAGGATGAGCTGGACCGTGCCATCTCCCGTCTCGTCGAGTCGTTCCCACAGCGGTTTCAGTCCAAGATGGCCCTGGTGACGACCTACCTCGGTGACGAGTACACCGGTCGGGCCCCGGAATACTGGCAGACGTATGTGGCCAACCTCAAGCGCGTCACGACCGACGACGTTTTACGCGTGGCGCAAGAGTACCTGCATCCGGACAAGATGGTGATCCTAGCTGTCGGTCAGACCGACGCCCTGTTGGCCGGCGGGCACGACAAGGACCCCGACGTGCGCTTCGACCGTTTCGGAAACGTCGCAACACTACCTCTCCGCGACCCGGATACGCTGAAGCGCTGAATGCGCCCGTCCCCCAAACCGAACCGCGACCATAACGAGCCGCGACCGTAAGGGAGCGGACGACCCCCAAGCCCCGCGACCGTAAGGGAGCGGAGAATCCTGACGGTCGCGGACCGACGGGCGCGTGCGACGCCACGTCACGCACCGAACGCGCGATGACGCCCGCGCTCACGCGGCGCGCCAAGACCACCTGCCCACCACCAACAGCGCCGCTGACGCGAGTTTCATCCCTGCCAGCAGGAAGGCGGCCGCGGCAGTGCCAAACACAGGCACCAGTAAGATACCCGTGATCAGGGCGCCGGCGCAGGCCCCGGCGTGATCCGCCCCGACAATCTGGCCGGCGGCAGCGCCGGCGCGTCGGGTGGCGGCAAGTTGCACACCGCCGGCCAACGCAAACGCCGCCCCGCCAAGCAGACCGGTCAACGCCACCATGATCGACACCGCCCACTCCACCAGCACGAATGCCGTCCGCGTATCCTGAACGGCGCCCAGCGCCGGCAGAACGACCGGAACCGCCGCAGACAGGACCGCCAGCAACACGTCAACGGCGATGAGCCGGCGCCATACGGTCCCGGAACCCGCCGGCCGCCCCTTCACGCGCCGGCCCGCCAGCCAGCACCCGAGCACCAGCCCGCCCATGAACACCGCGATGATCCAGCCGATCCGTTGGTACACGTACCCGTAGAGGTTCTGAAACGCATACAGCCACACGATGCTCAGCGCCATCGTGGCAAACCCGGTTGTGCCGACCGACAGGATGATGGCACTCGTGGAGATCCACGGATTGCGCTGCTGCGGCTTTCGACCCCGCAGGTAACACACGATCACCGTGCCGGATGCGACGATCGCCAGTGCCGCGACGAGTTCGATCCAGCCGATCGCCCGCAGCCGTTCGATCATGTACCCCGACGGGCCGCCGGTCATCCGATCCCACAGTGCCAGGCGTTGCACGTAGACCACAGGCCGCAGGTCCGTGCTGATCTCCATGTCTTCGACCGCGTCAAGCTCCTCGGCGCGCCGTCGCACCTTGTCGGGATCAAGTTGCTCGGCAAACAGCAGAGGGTGAAACAGGTCTGACCCGGTCGGCCGTTCGGAATAGCGCCGCGCCAGAGCCTCCACGTCGGTGGCGACAAGCCCGGGCTTCGTGGCGGCGAGTACGTGGGCCGGGTCACCCCATCCGACCGTTACCTGAGGGAAATGCCGCCGAACCGTGGCCCGCACGGAGGCGAGGTACGCGCCGGAAGCGGGTGACAACTCGCCCGGGGCGGCAGCGAGTGTCATGCATAGCACGGCGTCGGACGTCATGGCCCGGCGAAGCTCGCGGTAGAACTCGGTGGTATAGAAGCGGGCCCGCAACGCCGACATCGGCTCCGGGACGCGGGCAATCACCAGGTCGAAACGGTTCCGCTGCGTCTTGATGAAGTACCGGGCATCGACGTAGTGCACCGTGACCCGCTCGTCGCTCAGGGCCCGTCGGTCCGCGCCGGCCAGATAGTGCCTGATGATGTCGATCTGACGGGGATCCGGCTCGACGTAATCCACGTGCTCGACACCGTGACGGAGGATCTCCGCCAACAGGCCTTCCGCGCCGCCGCCCACGACGAGCACCCGTTTCGGTGACGGATGCTGGCACATCCAGAAATGGGCCAGCGGAACGAACGTGTACGGATCGGGAAAATCGGAGGTCTGCTGCCCGTCGCAATACAGCGTGAACTGCTCCGCAAGGCGCATGACGGCGAGGTTCTGATATTTCGAGTCGGCCTCGGCGCACAGCATGTAGTTCGGCGCGACGTCCCGCCACCGGCGGTAAACAAGCCGATTGTGTAGCGTGTCGCCGACCGTCGCGATCGTCACGACACCCGCCGCCGCCAGCGACGCCGGTAAAACGGCTCCATACGGTCGCCGCGACGTTGCCGCCAGCAATGCGGCGCACGCAGCCGCCGTAATCACGCCGCACACCAGCGCCGTCTCGATCGGGGCCAGGCGCTCGACCGCCCAGAAGCTGAAGGCCGCCCCACCGACCAGGCTGCCTGCCGACTCCAACGCGTAGACGATGCCGAGCGGCCCGACGCCGGCGGGCTCGTCGCGCGCGGGAGGCGTCGGCGCGCCGGCGCAGGGACTGGGCGAGTCGCTTTCGCTTCGGCGCTCCGTAATGCGGCACGCCAGTGGGAACGCCAGCCCGACCAACGCGCTGGCCGGCGACACGAACACGACCGCCGCCAGCGCTGACTGCGGTAGCGGCAGCAGTTCGCCCGGTTTGACGCCCAGCCAGGCCCTTGCGCCGCGAAAGACCCACAGCTCCACGCACGCGGCCACGCTCAGCAGCAACAGCACAGCCACCAGCCAGACGTCCGGGCGCCGCAGCCGGACCGAAAGCCGACCGCCCACCGCACCGCCGACGGCCACCCCGAGCAGCCAGGCAAACAGCACCACGCCCCACGCGAACTCGCTGCCGAACATCAGCACCAGCGCCTCGCGGAGCAGCAGCGACTGCGTCACGATCGCCTGGATCCCCCAGGCCAACACGGCCAGGCCGAACGTGATGGCGGGAAAGGAAAATCGCCGGGGCCGGCTGTTCACCGCGTCATTCCCGTTTCGTCGCCCGGATGATCGAGTCCATCCACTCATCGTGACGGAGCAACGTCACATCGGCAAAACCGGCGTGGGTCAGGTCCTCGCGGAGCTCGGCGAACGTGTACGTTCCGCCGCCTTGGGTGGCCACGAGCATGTTCACGGCAAACATCGCTCCGGCGGCGGGGCGTGTCCGCGACTCGTCCATCACGATGTCGCGGATCATGATCTGGCCGCCGGCCACCAGGGCGCTGCGCACCTTCGCGAAGAGATCGCGGTTCTCCTGCCGCGAGTTCTGGTGGACGATCGCGCTGATCCACGCGAAATCCGCGCCGGCGGGAAGCGCGTCGACGGTGAAGTCGCCCGCGCCAAACGTGACGCGATCGGTCAGCCCGGCGTCGCCGATCCGCCGGCGCGCGAGAGGGATGACATCCGGCAGATCGAACAGGTCGGCGGTTGCATCGGGCACGGCCTGAAGGAACGCGATAGTCCACGTGCCGGAGGCGCCGCCGACGTCGAGCAACCGGCGAAAGCGCGGCGTCCCCAGGGCGGTAACGAGCGCGCCGGCGACGGGCCCGGAGACGTCATGCATCGCGCCGATGAAGGAAGCCTGGTCGGCCGCCTCACCGCGGATGCTCGGCGTGCGCTCCGCGGGCTTGCCGGCGCGGGTCACCTGGGCCAGTTGCCCCCACCGGCGAAGGCAGTTGGCCTGATGCCGCACCATGGCCAGCACCGTGGAACCACTGCCGGTCTCCGTCAGCAGGTCCGACAACGTCGGCGGAGTCGTGTACGTGCCGTCGTGCTTGTCCAGCAGATCCATGGCCGCCAGCGCGTCCAGCAGCACCGTGACGCCTCGCACGTCGGCACCGAGCGCCGAAGCCAGCGCCGCGGCGGTCATCGGCCCGCCGCTCAGCCCCGTAAAGACGTCCAGTTCCGCCGCCGCCGCCACCACACACGCCGGCTGATACGCTCTCATCAGTGCCAGTAATTCGTCACGCGTCCATGATTTGGCCAAGGGATGCCTCCTTTCGGCTCTGCCCTTTCAGACTCGCCGCCCGCCCCCCACGCCGGGCGTTCACATCCTGCAATCTACCGTTGTCCCGAACGGCTGCAAGCGCCGGTCAGTCCGTTCCCCCTGCCGGCGGCCCCGCCGGTGTGAGCCCGGCAGGCCGCGAAGTTGCCACCGACGGAGTTGTATGCAGCCGCCGGGATGATAGGATCGTCGGGTCGCCCGCCGGGATGAATGGAAGACGCCGTTGATCCGAGCGCGGGCACGTCAGGTGCATTATGAACGAACCATCGACGGTAGGACGACCCGAGCGTTTGATTTCGCTGGACGTGTTCCGCGGAATCACCATCGCGGGCATGATCCTGGTGAACCATCCGGGGAGCTGGGGGCACCAATTCGGCCCGGTCAGTCATGCGCAATGGCACGGCTGGACGCCGACCGACCTGGTGTTCCCGTTCTTCCTGTTCATCGTGGGCGTGGCGATGGCGTTCTCGTTCGACCGGCGGCTGGCGCAGGGAAGCAGCCGGGTTCATCTGTTCGGGCACGTGGTCCGACGGACGATCATCCTGTTCTTGCTCGGGTTGATCATGTACGGGTCTCCCAATCTGCGGCTCATCGGCCCCTACATTCTGATCATCGTCGGGCTGTGGTTCCTGTATGCGGACGAGCCGACATTGGGTTGGGGCCGCACGTCGGCCGCTCAAACGAAGAAGGTCATCGCGTGGGTCCTGCTGGTCGGCGGTGTCGCCTACTTCGCGCTGGATTTCGCATACTTCCAGAAGGCCCATCCGCCGGCGACCAGCCCGTTGCGCGTTCCGGGCGTGTTGCAGCGGATCGCGGTGTGCTACTTCTTCGCCTCGATCATCGTGATGACGTGCGGCGTGCGTGGCAGGGTGATCTGGGCGGCACTGCTGATCGTCGGATACTGGTACATCGTCAAGAACGTCGCCCCGCCGGCCGACTACGTACCTGGCTTCGCGGGCCGGCCCGAAGGGCTGCTCCACGACTGGCTCGACCAGAAGCTGCTGGGCGCCCATCTGTACCGCGAGAGGCCCGATCCTGAAGGCGTGCTCAGCTCGCTCCCCTCGATCGCCACCGTGCTGCTGGGCGTGCTGACCGGCAACTGGCTGCAGGGGTCGCGCGAGAAGAAGGACAAAGTCATCGGCCTGTTCCTCGCCGCGAACGTCGCGCTGGTCGTCGGCCTGTGGATGAACTGCGCGTTCCCGATCAACAAGAAGATCTGGACGAGTTCGTACGTCGTGTTTACGGCCGGCCTGGCCATGCACTTCTTGTCCGTGTGCTTCTGGCTCATCGATGTCAAGGGCTACAAGCGGTGGGCTTGGCCGTTTCTGGTCTACGGCACGAATCCGATCACCGTATACTTCGCTGCGCACCTGGTCTCGAGGCTGCTGTTTCCCTACAAGATCGGGGGCGAGGAATCCGGCGTTGCGTTCAAGTCGCTGGTCTACGACAACGTCTTCGCCTCGTGGGCGGAGCCGAAGCTGGCGTCCCTGCTCTTTGCCCTGACCTACGTCGTGATCTGGTGCCTGCTGATGATCCCGATGTACCGCAAGCGCATCTTCATCAAGATCTGAAACGCGAGACAGCCTACTTGGCGTCGGCGGCCGCCCAGCGCCGCTGCGAGAAGCTCCGGGCCACCAGCCAGCCCAACACGACGCCCAGCCCGACGAGAACGCCTCCGATCACCCGATTCGGGATCCATGCGTCCGTGCGAAAGGCCTCACCCACCATCAGCTTGCCGACGCCGAACAACAGGCAGTACACCGAGGCGATGGCGGCCGCGCATCGTCCCGCGTTGGCCCACTGCAACGGCGAATGACTGCGGAACCCGGGGTCGGTCTTGCGGATCTCGGCTTCCACGCGCCGCCAGCCCGGACCGCCCGGCTGGACCTTCCGGGCAAACGCGGCCAGCTTGTCGGGCGCCACCGGCCTGGTCAGGTACGTTACCACCAGGGCGATGCCGACGGAATACGGCACCAGGATCAGGAGGTTCAACGGATACGGCGGCAGAAGCCCTCCCAGCTGATCGTCGAATACGCTGACGACCACCACGAGACTCAACAGCGAGACAAGGCAGCTCAACTCCGTCCACGCGTTCACCCGCCACCAGAACCACCGCAGCAGATAAATGAACCCGGTGCCCGCGCTGAGCGTGCCGATCAGGAACCACGCGTCGGAGATCGTCGTGTAAAACAGGCTGACGGCCAGCCCGATCAACGCCATGAGCACGGTTGCAATCTGCGATACGATCACGTAATGCCGCTCCGACGCCTGCTTCCTGACGAAAGGCCGGTAAAGATCATTGAGCAGGTATGACGCACCCAGGTTGAGCTGCGTGGAAATCGTCGACATGAACGCGGCCAGAAACGACGCCAGCACCATGCCCAGAAGCCCCGACGGCAGGACGGCCAGCATCACCTTGATGTAACCGTTCTCCGCCACCGCCCCGCCGGGATACTCGCCGGTCACCGCGTCACACGTATAGGGGAACATGACGGCCGCGGCACATCCGACAATTAGCCAGGGCCACATCCGAAGGCAGTAGTGCGCGGCGGAGTACCACAGGTACCCCAGCGCGGCATGCCGCTCATTCTTGGCCGACAGCATCCGCTGCGCGAAATACATACCGCCGTCCGTCGGCCCCGTCACGTACCACATGAAGAAAATGAACACCAGAAAATGCGACCACGGCATGAGATCCAGGTCGCCGGAACCTTGCACGGGAATCATGCCCACCATGCCCTGCGACTTCTCCGCGCCGTACAAGGCGGCCATCTTGCGCAGCATCTCGTCCATCCCGCCCAGGTGCCGCACGGCGAGAAACGCCAGCGCCACGCAGCCCACCATCGCAATCCAGAACTGCACGAAGTCGGTAACCAGAACGCCCCACAAACCGGAGATCGCCGTGTACGCGATGACGATCACGAACAGCAGCAGGATGATCTTGAACTTGTTGACGCCGCAGACGGCCTGATTCACGTCGTACAGGATGCGCAGGTCGGCCGGGACGACGGTCGCCGACGCTGGAGTGTCGGTGCTCGGTCGGATCAGCGGCGCCAAGCCGGTGAGTCGATCCTCCAGGCCCAGCCGGGCGAGGAACGGTTCTCTTCCAACCTCGGCGGCGTACTCCTGTAGCTGCTGCCGGTCGAGCTGGAATTGTGGACTCTCGGCATGGGCGAGTTTCTTCTCAATGACCGCCAGCCTTTTAAGAGCAAGCTCCACCTCTGCGAGGACGGCGTGGCGCTCCGGATGGCGATCGAGCTCCCAGTCATCGTAGTACAGTTCGAGCGGGTCCATCCCCCCGGAGCGCATGGCCGACCGCACCTCGGGCGACACTTCGTTCGATACGGGCGTGTGCAGATACGTCCAGAGCAGCGCCTCGTCCACGACCGCCAGCCGCGGGATATTCGGCAGCGTGAGTTGTATGATCTTGGTCATCGCCAGGTTGACCCAGCCGATGATCAGGCACCCGTAAACGAGCGCGAAGTAGGCGGCCTTGAAGCCGCGGAGCACGTCGGCCGACCGCCCCGAGTAGCGGATGTACACCAGCTCCATGTCCGTCACCAACTCCGAACGCCGCCACAACCGCGCGATGAAGAACACGCCGAGCATGGTGATGGGAACCTGGCACCACCAGAACCAGTTCTGCGCGATGCCCTTCGTCACGACCCAGCCGGCCAGGGTCAACGGTGTGTCGGCCGCAAACGTGGTCGCCACCATCGACGTGCCCAGCAGCCACCACGGCGTCGATCCGCCCGACGTGAAGTACTCGCGGACGGACCGTCGGCCCCGCCGGCTCAGAATCACGCCGATCGTGATCGACGTGGCGATGAATGCGGCGATGATGATCCAGTCGATAGGAGCGAGACGGGACATTGGTTAGCTGTCGGTCGTCAGGGATCAGCGGTCAGCCGTCGGTTGGCGGCGATCGGCTGTCGCTTGGTCGTTGTCGGGCTGGACGGCCCGGCTCGGGCGTCCGCCGGTCGTTGTCAGGCGGCGCGGCTCGGCCGTCCGCCGCGTATCGCTACGGGCTGACTTTGTTAGTCCGCCGGCAGGGGCAAGTCAACACGCACCGGCCCGGTTCGAGCCCGAACGCAGCCGCCCCCCGGCGCGGAACCGCGTTGAATCGCACTGCTTTCGCAAACCGTCTGCGCGACAACCGGGTGCCGCAGCTCTCTGTAAGTGATTGCTGCGTTCAAGGTTAGCCGCGCCGTCAGGCAAGTTCCCACCGGCGCCCTGACGAACCCTCAACCGTACCGACCCGCGACCATAACGACCCGCGACCATAACGAGCCGCGACCATAACGAGCCGCGACCGTAAGGGAGCGGATAACCCCGAGCATGGTGACCATAACGAGCCGCGACGATAACGAGCCGCGACCGTGAGGGAGCGGTCATGATCTCCTCGATCCACACAACAAAACCGTTCAGCGCCCATGCTCACGCGAGCGTGAGCACGCCACCTGCCGCGTCATGTCTCATCCGCTTTCACCAGTGGGTACCGGGCCCGCCTGAATCGCGTGCCACACTCGGAGCAGACGCCGCTGACGTTCCCCCTGAGGTTGTACCCGCACGTCGGACACAGCTTCTCTTTTTTCGGTCTCTGCCGTTCCAGCGCGCGGAGATTGCGGCGTGCCCAGCGGATGTTGACGGCGCATACGCCCACCGTAATCACGGAAAACACGAGCGGTTTCGACGCGGCACGTATTCCCCCGGCATCGAGCACCTGCAGGCCAAAGCCCACCAGGCAAAGCGCCCCACCTACAAGAGATAGCACGATCATCAAGATAGTCCAGCGCCTACCCAGGAGCATGTGGCACTCCCAACCGCCCCGTCGCCTTGGCTCAAGCGCGACTGCGGCCGCGTGGCACGGCCACGCTCGCGTGACCATGATCTGTTCGATTCACACGACAAACCCGTTCAGCGCCAATGCGCACGCAGCGGTAAGCGCGCCACGTCCCGAACCGCGACCGTGAGGAAGCGGCTCTGGCGAAACGGCAGCTGTACGGAGCCGCGACCATAACGAGCCGCGACCGTAAGGGAGCGGATAATCCGAAGCGCGGCGACCGTAACAATCCGCGACCCTAACGCCCCGCGACCCTAACGAGCCGCGACCGTGAGGGAGCGGACATGTGCCATAACCACGCTTGCGTGACCATGATCTCTTCGATTCACACAACGAACCCGTTCAGCGCCCATGCTCACGCGAGCGTGAGCATGCCACGCGCCGTCCAACCTGCTGCGGCGAAAAGGACTCGAAGAGCGAAACCAAGACCCCATCGCCTGAGAAAGCACCGCCAGCGCCATCTCCACAGAGGAACGTCGTAGTCGAAGCGGAATCCGATCTCGCTGTCGTCCTTCCAGACGCACGTTACCGTTGCATGGGCGGCGGACCGTGCCTCCATCATTTCCGTCGTACGGTGCCGACGTCTGGGCGACGTTCCGAAAGTCTCACAAAGTGCCGCGAGAACCGCGTCGGCGTCAATGGGCTCGGCGTGACCAGTGGGCACCCACTCTCCTGGTTCTACGTATTCCTTCGCGTTTTCGTCGAAGATTTCGAGTGTCCCGCTTTTGGCGCTCACTGTGACCCAAGACCGTCGCTCCTGCAGCAGTTGCAGAAGGATCACGTTGGCCACCGCCCCCGGTGAACCAGCGGCGTGTTCTACCTCGCCCAGCAGACATTCCGAATCAACAGGCTTCATACCACCCGCTCACCACCTGCCGATCCACACGATGGGATCCCCGCCAGAAGTACAGGACGTTCGCGACTATAACGACACAAGCCCGACCAAGATCCACTCGACACCACCTTTACATGGTGGTTCGATTCCGTAACCGCCGTCGGCATGACCATCACGGCGCATTGTACACGGTCCTCACGCCCCCGTGACAGGGAAATGCGCCTGCACGCCGAACTGCTGACCGTCCTGCCCAGGATCCCGCCCGTATGTCTGCAGGAGATCGTCGCCCCCAAAAGGGGCCGGCGCGGCAAACCGGCGGCCGCCGCACGCCTGTGTCAGACAAGGTCGTTCCGCAGCACGGCGAACTGCCGGGTGGCGTGCAGACCGAAGCGATCGTAAAAACGCTTGGCGTTCTCGTCGGCCCAGTTGAACCAGACGGATCGGCCGTCGGCCCGACGGATGCGGCGGACCGCCTCGACGAACAGCTTCGCGCCGACCTTGCGGTTGCGGGCGGCCGGACTGACGCCGAACGGGCCGAAATGCTCGCCGTGCCATTGGCAATAACCGACGATCTCGCCCTGCTCGGAGGCGATCAGGATCTCATCGAGTCGACCGCTCCGCACTTTCTCGCGGGCGGCCAGGTTCCAGGCGCCGGGCAGGGCGCGCGCGAGAAAAACGAAAAAGTCCTGCACACGCGCAGGCGCAAGCAACGCGATGTCGACGCCGGGACCCGATGCCCACGCCTTTTCGCGAAAGGCGGCCAGGTCAAAGTCGACGATCTCCCGGGCCATCGAGTACGCCCGCTGGTCAACGACAAACCCCGCCTTGCCGAACAATGGCATCGCGCCGGGATAGACATCGACGTCCACCCCCGGAACGACCGAACCCGGGGCCGATGTCGTCGTCCCGCATACCCACACGCGCTTCCGGCGATGGCGCGTGAAGAAGTCCAGTGCCGCCCCGAGCAGCGCCGTCCCGACGCCCGAGCGCTGGTGCTGCGGGCTGACGGCCAGACACGGAATCCACCCGTCGTCCGGCTCCAGCCCGACCCGGTCGTTGGGCCAATACCGGATGATCGCGCGAATGAAACCGACGGGCTCGTCGTTGCGCGTCGCTACGAAGAATCCTGAATCGTCGCCCGGGCGGTAGTCGGCGTCGGCCAGCAGCCAGGGCACGAACCGGTCGATGCTCGTCGGGTCGCGGTGCAGAGCGCCATTCCAGATCGACACCACCGCTTCAAGATCCGAGCCCGCCAGCGCGCGAATGCGAATGTCCGCCATGGACCGGGTGCTCCTTCTCTTCGAGAATCTGCGCGACGATCCTCGTCAACTCGGCGTGGCACTTGGGGAACTGCTGCATGTACTTCAGATCATCCGGGTGAATGGCAAAGTCGCCCGGCTCGGTGGTCAACACGGCATCCTCCAACTCGTCATCCCAGATCATGACCCTCTGATCGCGCCACGTGCGAAGCGCCTGCCGGATCCCGTCGACGTCGCCCGTCACCCAAAGCCAGTAGAGCAACCCGCGCGGATTGCCCCGCCAGCCGACGAGCAGTTGCTTCGCATAGAAGCCCGTGTCGGCCTTCATCTCCGGCGTCAGTTTCCTCCAGTCGCCGTCGGGCGCCGTGGGCAGCACGGACTTGTCCCACGTGCCTTTCCCGATCCAGCCTCGGACGTACGCCTCCAGCCAGAAATAGCGCTGGATCCCGTACGGCCCGCGCCGGCCATAGTTGGTGTACGCCTCCTGGATGTAATCGGCGATCATCTTCGCCTGGATCTCGGGATGGTCGCGGCAATACGTGTAGACCTTGTGGTCCGGCCAATCGGGCTGCACGCCATACGGCAGGCCGTACTTGCTCTTCACGTTCGTCACGGTGATCTGCCACGGACCGATGGTCGTCTGGCCGATCATGTCTTTCGTTTCTTCGGCCGTCGTCTTGCCCCAGCGGCGCTCGGGATCGTTGAACAGCCCCGCACCCTCCTGAATGGACTCGGCCCAGAGGTCTTCGAGGCCCACGACAGGCCACTTGCCGGCCGCCTTGCCTTCACGCAGCACGCGGTACGCCACCCCGAGCACGATTGCGCCTCCGTCCCCGTAGGGCTCCGCCTGACGCAGGATCGCTTCGTACCGCCGATCGAGGTCATGAACAATCGCCGTCTTCGGTACGCGCAAGGCGCGCGCGCAACCGGCCACGCTGACGAAGACACTGATGACGATCACGATCCATACGGTTCGTGTGAGCATGCGCGTGATCATGACTGTTACCTCCCTTGCACTGGGCCTTCGCCGGTCAGGCGTTCGCTACGATGCCGGCCGCTCTGTCAACCGTGTCGCCAGCGGCTGCAGGGCGGCGAGCATGTCCTCGCCCATACGCCCCTTCTCCATCGAGATCACGGGATCGTGCGGGAGCATCAAAGGCACATCAACGTTAGCGTACGTGGCAATCTGCTCGGGGTTGATCTCGTCGGCCCACGGGGCTGACTCAGCCACGTAGCGGTTCAACAGAACGGCCAACGGCTCCACGTCGCGGTGCCGCAGGCAGTCGACGGCCATCAGCACGTGGTTCACCGCGTCGACGGACGACGGGGCCACGACGGCAACCTCGGCGTTCCACCGAGCGGCCAGCTCGACCATCGTGCGCTTCTCGTCCAGCGGCTCCAGCAGCCCGCCCACGCCCTCGATCAGCAGGACCGAGCATCCCTCCGACAGGCCGTGTATGCCCTGCTCGATCTTGTCGAAGTCGACGGGTCGCCTCTCGCGCCGCGCGCATTCCGCCGGCGCGAACGTCTGGCGATAGCGGACCGGGTTGATCACTGCCAATTCGTGGGGCGAGTCGGCACAGTGGGCCAGAAACTCCACGTCCGGGCTCACAGGCCCGTGGCGTGTCCGCCGGCATCCGACGGAGACAGGCTTGAACACGTCGACGGGCACGCGCCGTCTTCGCAGCAGCATCGCCAACCCGCCCGCCACGACGCTCTTGCCGATGCCCCGCTGCGTGCCCAACACCATGATGCGGCGCCGCCCGCGCGCCCCGCTGCCGCGTTGTTCGCGTCGAGCGCGCACGGCGTTACCGCACCTCCACAACGGCGTCGCCGGCGGGCTGGAACCGCTCGGCGGCACTGCCCCCGTTGACGGCGATTTCGAGGTAATCCGTGCTGTCGATCAGTGCCAGCGGCTTCCCGGACGGCACCTCGGCGTAGTGGGTGCGGATCGGCCCGATGCATACGCCGTCCAGATAGACCTGCGCGCTCGGACGGTGCCGGAGGGTAGACGCCAGGTCCTCACGCGAGATGTTGCTGACCAGGTTCCCGAATCGATCCACGAACAGGATCGTACCGGCCATCACATGCTCCGGCCGGTAGTCCGGCGTCGGCAGCGACAGCACTTTGACGTGGTCGGTCGGCGGACCGACCTTCGTGATGGACATCCCCTCCGAGAGCTTCGCCGCCAGCGGCGCCATGATGTCCCGCCCGTGAAACGTCGCGGATACCTTGGGCAGGAAGTTCCGCCGGTCCTCCGCGACGCACAGCGCCTCCAGCGGCAAATCGCGGTGCACCAGCGTGATGACCCCATTGTCCGGGGCGACGACGTACTGCCCGGCATACCGGCCGACAAGGATCTGCCGCGCCGATCCGACCCCCGGATCGACCACGACAACGTGGACCGTCCCGCGCGGGTACCACGGCCAAACGTGACGAAGGACGAACGCCGCCCGGAGGATGTTCCGGGGCTCGATATCGTGCGTGATGTCGACCACGGTTGCCTTGGGGGCGAGTTGATGGATCACGCCTTTAATGGCGCCCACATACTGGTCGCACGTGCCGAAATCGGTTACAAGCGTGATCAGCGACATGAGGCGCCCCGTCCTACGGTGAGCGACCAATGACTCTAACTCTAGTGGACCGCACGGACCGGTGTCAACTGCATGCGGGCCATGCGCGACACACGGTCTTTGCATCGCAGCGATGGCCCGGGCAAATGACACCACCTGTCTGATGTCGAACGCACAGTCGCACAAACAGCTGAAGATCTCCCCCGCCCGGCAGGCGATGGTCCAACAACAGCTTGTCGCACGCGGCATCTCCGATCCCGCCGTGCTCCGGGCCATGCAGGAAGTGCCCCGCGAACGCTTCGTTCCGGAATCGATTCGCGACGCCGCGTGCGAAGACCGGGCCCTGCCCGTCGGCAACGGCCAGACCATCAGCCAGCCCTACATCGTGGCCTACATGACCGAGAAGCTTCAGGTGCGCCCGGAGCATCGCGTTCTCGAAATCGGAACCGGGACCGGATACCAGACCGCCATCCTTCACCGGCTCGGCGCCGAGGTCTACTCCGTCGAGCGCATCGCCCACCTGCACGAATCCGCGCGGCAACGGTTGGCGGACCTCGGCTTTGGCCCCGTTCACCTGCGATGCGGGGACGGGACCTTGGGGTGGCCCGAACACGCCCCCTACGACCGGATCATCGTGACCGCCGGCGCGCCGGAAACCCCCGCCCCTCTCGTCGAGCAACTGGCCGAATCCGGCCGAATCGTGATCCCGATCGGACGCCGCGATTATCAGGTCCTGATCTGTGTCGAGAAGCGAGAGGGCCGGACCGTCGAAACCACGCTGATCCCCTGCCGCTTCGTCGGCCTGATCGGGCAACAGGGTTGGCCCCAGGCGGAGCACTGAACCGACCGGCGGCGTCCACCCACGCCACACGGATTACCACGCGGAGCACATGCGATTACCGCGGCGTCAACGCCGGCCGTGCCTCAACCGGTCGGAGCGCCGGCTTGTTATCGGACGTCACGCACGGTCCCAACGTGCGGCAGCGTTATTAACGAAACCCCCCCGCCACCATGCCCGATAACGCCAAGGGGCCCGGTGCGCCGGGACTGTGGAATCAGAAAAAACTCAGCCTGATGGAGCTCGGTCAAATGAACGTGCAGCCCGCAAACCACGCGAACAAAGTCCATCCATTCACCCGACTCGAAGCGCAATCCGAGGATAAAGCGCACAAAGTCCATGCGCAGACCCGATTCGCTCGCCCGGACAAGCTCGATGCGACGGAGCCGACCGAAGCTCCCGTCGAATCAGTGCTCGGACCCGAAGCCCCACCCACTACGGCAATCCCCGAGCCGGCCGACGCCGTGCTCCCGCCTGATGTCGACGCCGAGAAGATCCCCGGCGTCCTGCGCCTGCTCGAAGCGGGACACTTCAAGGGCGTCGCCGACGTGCGCCTGCGGATCAACTTCTTCGAGCAGTTGGCCGCCCGGGCGTCGGCCGCCGCCACTACGGAAGTCCAAGCCCGCACGCCCGGTTTCATAGACGCCGTCAATGCCAAGGTCGACGAACTCGTCAGCTCGTTCGCGCTGGACGAGGAATCACTGGCGGCCGTCACCTGGCTCCGCGAGGAGTTCGACGCCGCCGTGCAGACCGCCGTCGAGGAATTCGCGCCGCGGGAACCAATCCACCAGGGGGCCCTGCCCGACGCGATCCAAACAGCATTCGCTGCCCTGGTCGATGGGTTGCGGAATCTGCTGGCGCCCACAACCGAGACACCGGTGACCGAACCGCCGGACGCCTCCACGACAGCACCCGATTTGACCGACATCGCTGAGGACGAAGTCGACGGTGTCCCTGCGGCAATCCTCACCGACGCCACGGTGCCCGCGGAGACGATCACGGATATGGCCGAAGCCGAACCCGAACAGGTGCCGCCCGCGCCCGGAGCAATCCCCGCCGTTGACGAAACACCGGCAAGCGAGACCCCGCCGCAAACCGAAGCCGTCGATGAGCCGTCCGAGGTCGTCACCAGCGCACCGGCTGGCGGCGAGCCGGTCGATCCCGAAGGGGCCGTCGAGACGGCGCTCGCTTCGTTGACCAGTCTGTTCAACGACCTGCTGGCCGATCTGCTCCAGGCGGCCGACATGACCGTCTACCTGCCCGACCCGTCCGAGCCCTCGGGCAACGGAGTGGCCTACGACAAGTTCCTGGACATCTACAACGAACTGCGAGGCATCACCTCCGAGGTTAACGAAGTTATCTAACCCGCAGACCGGGTAAGCACTCCACTGCAGGCGGATCCCAGGCGATCCGCCTGCGGTGTTTTACGGCGCCGCAGCACACGGACCTGCGGCACGCGGCTTCGGCTCCGCGGCGGCGCTTCGCTTGACCACGGTACCTGCCTCCGGTATTCGAAGGCGCTGACGCTTTGCCGTTCCGGCGTTTCAACGCCTTGACGTTTCAGCGTGTCTGGATGTCGCCATGCGCATACTCGTCAACGCCGGGCCGACGCGGGAATTCATCGACACGGTCCGGTTCATCTCGAACGCCTCGAGCGGACAAATGGGCTACGCCATCGCCCGGCAGGCGAAACAAGCCGGTCACGACGTGGTCCTCGTCTCCGGGCCGGTGTCGCTGACGCCACCGGATGGCGTCCGGGTCGTCCGGGTCATCTCGGCCGACGCGATGTTCGAGGCGTGCCGCTCGGCGTTCGACGAGTGCGAGGCGGCCGTCCTGACCGCGGCCGTGTGCGACTACCGCCCCGCCGACCCCCTCAACCATAAGCTCAAGAAAACCGCTGGCGGTCGGAGCCTGCGGCTCGAGCCCACCCCTGACATCGCCGCCCACCTCGGCCGGCACAAAGGCCCCCGCATCGTCGTAGGGTTCGCCCTGGAAGATCGCGACGCCAGGCGCCATGCCGAAGCCAAGCTCCGCAATAAGCACCTGGACGCGGTTGCGCTGAACACACCGGCCAACCTGGCCGCCCGGCAGGCCACGATCGAAATCCTGACCGCCGACGGGCAATGGTCCGGACCGATCGCCGGCACCAAGGACGAAGTTGCGGTGGAGATCGTTCGGCTGGTCGAGCGCCTGGCTGCCCGCCGCCGTTAATCTGGGAAAAGTGCCCTACGCGCCGGTTTCTAACCTGGGAAACGCGTGACCGGCTGCCGGCCGATACGTGGCATGGCGGCCTCGCCGGCTTGCGGTCTCGGCACGCCGGCGCATCCTGGCCGCCAACCGGGCGTCGTTGCAGCCGCAACAGATCGCCCCAAACCGCGTTATCAGTACTGTGAGAATTGACACGACCTATCGCTGCATTACACTGTGACTTGTTCCATCGAGCCGCGAGGCCGCGTTCCCACACCGGGGCAGCGGGGCGTGAAGGGGGGACCGGGTGCCCCGTTGGCGTATGCACCTCCACGATAGCTGGTCGCGGAAACGGCGGCTCAGAGCCGGACGGTCGTTTCTCGAACCAGAGCAGGCACAGGTACGACGATGCAGGTCCTGATG
This sequence comes from Phycisphaerales bacterium, assembly GCA_020353195.1. Taxonomy (GTDB): domain Bacteria; phylum Planctomycetota; class Phycisphaerae; order UBA1845; family UBA1845; genus JAFGJQ01. Next base: position 3,789,622 of record CP070691.1, read on the forward strand.
TTTGGGTGGGAATTCCCCCCGTTCATCTCCGGTGGTCTGGGGACAGCCTGCTACGGGCTCACCAAGGCCATGACACGCCTCGGGGCCGACGTCGTTTTCGTCCTGCCCCAGCCGGTCGACACCTCCCACAGCTCGCACGTGACGCTGCTGACCCCGGAAGGGACCGTTCCAGCCCGCAAGCTCCACGATGCATCCGCCCGGATCCGCATCCTGGCGACCGATCCGAGGAGCGCCTATGCCAGGCCGCAGGACCCCGCTCAGCGGCGGCAGGCCCGGCCGGGCGATCTGGGATCCGCGGGGCTTCATGGTTCAGCGAACAGGCCAGGGTCGGTGGTCAAGAGCCACTACGGCGGCGACCTGTTCGACGAGGTTGACCGCTACACCCGGATGGCATGCCGGCTCATCGAGGGCTACTCGTTTGACGTCATTCACGCCCACGACTGGATGACGTACCAGGCGGGGATGGCCGCCTCGGCGATGACCGGGGCGCCGCTGATCGTCCACGTCCACTCCACCGAGTTCGATCGCGGGGGCGAGCTCGTCAACCAGCGGATCTACGACATCGAGCGCCGGGGCATGCACTACGCGGCCCATATCATCGCCGTCAGCAGCCTGACCAAGAGCATGATCGTAAGCCGCTACGGGATCGAGCCGGCCAAGGTGACTGTCGTGTATAACGCGATCGACACCGATGATCGGCCCGAGGTCGAGCCTCCGCCCCGGATTCGCACCCATGAGAAGACCGTGCTGTTCCTGGGACGGATCACCATGCAGAAGGGGCCCGAGTTTTTCGTCGCCGCCGCCAAGAAAGTGCTTCAGCAGATGGATAACGTCCGGTTCGTGATGGCCGGCAGCGGTGACCTGGCGCCGAAGGTGGTCGAGATGGCCGCTCGCGAGGGCATCGGACGCAAACTGATCTTCACCGGGTTTCTTCGGGGCGGCGACGTCGAGCGCGTGTTCCGCATCGCCGACCTGTTCGTGATGCCGTCGGTGTCCGAGCCGTTCGGGCTCGTGCCGCTCGAGGCCCTTAGCTACGGCGTTCCCGTGATCATCTCGAAACAGTCCGGCGTGTCGGAAGTGCTGACCAACGTCCTCAAGGTCGACTTCTGGGACGTGGACGAAATGGCGAAGCAGATCATGGCCGTGCTGCGCTCTCCGTCATTGCACGCCCGGCTGAGCGATCAAGGCAGAGCGGAGCTCTCCAGGCTCAAGTGGGAGAACTCCGCGCGCCAGTGCCTGGAGCTGTACGAGAGAATGCGGAACCGCCCAATCGGTGGCGGCGTCTGCCAGGAACTCGAGGCCAACAACTGACAGACAGAAACTGACGGTTCGACATGGCGACAGTGTGCTTCTACTTCCAGGTTCATCAGCCGTTCCGCTTGCGGCAGTACGGCATCTTCGACGGGACCGGAGGGTACTTCGACGACGACCGAAACGCCGAGGTTTGCCGGAAGGTGGCGGCCAAATGCTATCTGCCCGCCAACCGGACGATGCTCGAGCTGATCCGGCGGTTCGACGGGCGGTTCCGGATCTCGTACTCGATCACCGGCGTGGTGCTGGAGCAGTTCGAACGATACTGCCCGGAGGTCCTGGAGTCCTTTCAGGAGCTGGCGCGGACTGGGTGCGTCGAGTTCCTGGCGGAAACCTACTATCACTCGCTTGCGATTCTGCATTCGCGGCAGGAGTTCGTGGACCAGATCGAAATGCACCGCGGACGGATTCGAGACCTGTTCGGCCAGGATCCGACGGTCTTCCGCAACACCGAGCTGGTCTACAGCAACGACGTGGCCCACCTGATCGCCCAGATGGGCTTTCGCGGCGTGCTGTGCGAGGGGTTGGACCGCGTCCTCGCCGGGCGATCGCCCGCGTTCTGCTACGAGCCCCCGAAGTGCCCCGGGCTGAGCGTGCTGCTCAAGAACTACCGCCTCAGCGACGACATCGCGTTCCGGTTCGGCAACCGCGACTGGAAGGAGTGGCCTCTGGATGCGGGGAAATTCGCCGCCTGGGTCAACGCGACGAACGGCCACGGGCACCTGGTCAACCTCTTCCTGGACTATGAGACGATCGGGGAGCACCAGTGGGCCGACACCGGGATCTTCGACTTCCTGCGGGCCCTGCCCGACGCCGTGTTCGCCGGCCGGCAAAACGACTTCGCCACCGTCTCGCAGGTCATCGGGCGGTACCCGCCGGTCGGCGAATACGACGTTCCGCACCTCAGCAGTTGGGCCGACACCGAGAGGGATCTGTCCGCCTGGATGGGAAACGCGATGCAGACGGCCGCACTCGAAGAGCTGTACAGGCTCGAGGAGGCGGCGAAGGCCTGCGGCGGCCCGCAGGTGCTCTACGACTGGCGCCGCCTGCAGACCTCCGACCACTTTTACTACATGTGCACGAAATGGTTCGCGGATGGGGATGTGCACAAGTACTTCAACCCCTACGAGTCGCCATACGACGCGTACGTCAACTTCATGAACGTGCTGGGCGATCTGGCGTCACGCGTGGGGCAATGACGGAAACGGTTGGCCAGCGGCGAACCGCTCGGAACGTCGGAATCCGGCGGTCTCGCCCGCCCTCGGCGGCCCCGAGGCCCGGGTGCGGACAGGGAGCATGGTGCCGCCGACCCCTGGTTTCAGTGCGTTTGGCGGTGTTTTTCCAGTGACAGTTTGCGCGGTGAGAGCTTGTCGGCGGGGTGCCTCGGGCGGGGGCTGGCCCATCAGGGCATTGGCGGGGGCGGACCAACGGACCACCCCAAGTTCCCATCTTCTCCGGTTTCGGCGTTTCGCGGCCGCGACCGTTCAGCGTTTCCCGGGGTTTCTCGGCCGAAATTCTCAAGCGATTGGTCGGGCGTCGCCGATGACTGGATGAGTGTGTATCGCGCGGGCGTGCGCGAACGGAGCCGAGGGTGCGGCGTTGACGGCGGGCGTCTCTATGTTCTTGGGGTTTTGGCGTTTTGGCGTTTTTTCTGTTGACTTGAAACGCCCGGAGCCTACAATTCCCCCGCAACGGAACCAGTTGTGCCCGCACGCGCTTATACGCGTAGGGCGGCTACGGAGTTGCCGGGAGGCTGGTCGGACCTGAAGTTGGCGCGTGGTTCAGGTTTGGCCCGACAGCCACCAAGTCCGCTTTGAACGAGAGCCCGGGAAGACGTTTCTTGGACAGGCGTTGCCCGCAGGGGTAGGGTATCAGGCGACCGGCGGACAGGTGCGCAGGGGAGGCTTTTGGTTGACGACGGACTTCGGGTTGTGCTGTCATTGGCGCGGCGGCGGTCGAGGGAGGCATTTCGCGGACGGGCGTCCGGGTGACGGGTTGACAACGCAGAGGCGCGGAGGGCGGCAAGGAGGTATTCGACGGGTTTCGCTTTGCGCGTCGGCATCGAAGAGAGCCGATGTCGTCTGCGTACGGGAAAGCCAACAGCCCAGAGCGAGAAGCTGAGGGCTGTGAAGCCGTTTTGTTAGCGATACATCGTGTAGCGCGGACTAAGCCATAAGGTTTCACTGGAGGTCAATGGTAATGCTAGGTACAACGAAAGAAACGAAAGGACTGGGCGCCTGGTCGCGAAGCCTTGTCGGCTTGGGTCTGGCGCTATGTGCCGTCGGGGTGTTTGTCGCCGTCGGCTGCCAGGCGCAACCGAAGCCGCCGGCGCCGCCGACGACGTGCGACACCGACGCCGACTGCTCCGCCGGGCAGATTTGCGAGGACGAGGTCTGCGTCGCGGCCCAGTGCGTCGAGGACGCCGACTGCGCCGAGGGCGAGGTCTGCGAGGACGGCCGGTGCGTTGAAGCGCCCGAGTGCGTGACCGACGACGACTGCGACGAGGGGTTTGAATGTGTCGGCGGCGAGTGCACGCCAATCATCGAGCCCGAGTGCGAGACCGATGCCGACTGCGAGGTCACCGAAGAGTGCGTGGACGGCGCGTGCGTGGCGATAGCCTGCGAGGACGACGCTGATTGCGATGACGGCCTGTACTGCAACGGCGCCGAAGTCTGCACCAATGGCGCGTGCGTGGCCGGCACCGACCCCTGTGCGGAAGGCGAGGAGTGCGACGAGGATACCGACACCTGTGCCCCGCCCGTGGAGACCTTCACGCTCACGGCACCGGCCGTGACGGATGAGGGTGACAGCGGTACGACCAACTTCGACTTCGTGCTGAGCCGGGCCGGTGGCGACGGCGCCGCCAAGACGTTGGACTGGGAGGTCACCAGTGCCGGTGGTGTCGGTACCGCAGCCGTTGACGACTTCGTCGGCGGTGCGTTCCCCTCGGGGACCGTGGACTTCGCCGCGGATGACTTCGCGGACAAGACCATCACGGTTGAGGTCGCCGGCGACACCGCCGTCGAAGACGACGAGGTGTTCACGCTTACTGTGAGCGAGTTGGCGACCGAGGTAGCCAGCGTCGACGCGACCATCACCAACGACGACGCGACGGCCGACCCGGTGGTCACGCTGCCGACGGATGCCGGTGCGACGGTCGGCCAGAACTCGCTGATCACGGGCATCTCGGTCAGCGACGCCGACAACACGACGCTGACGGTCAACATCGTGACGGGCGACGGCTTCATGAGCTTCGCCTTCGCCCCCGCCTGTACGGCAGTGGACGGCGACGGCAACGCCGTAGTGGCCGCAAACGTCCTGAAGGATGAGTACACGCTGACCGGTACGATCGATACGATCAACCAGACGCTCGCGGGCTTCCAGTTCACGTCGGACCGCAGCGCGGCCAACCCGGGCACCGACCAATGCATTTTCACCGCGACCGACGCCGACGGCGGCGAGGGAACCGGGACGCTGGATATCGCGGTCGGGATCCTGTTCACGTTGACTGGGGGCAATGACCAGGGGCTCAACTTCACCGGTACGGCCGGTGGCGACGTGTTCCTTGACACCGGGCCCGGGGACTTCGGGCAAGACGACCAGCTCGTCGGTGGCGCAGGGCCGGACATGGTTGAGATCCAGCTCGCCGGCGCCGGACCGTATCCCAACGTCGTCGGCGGAACGAGCTTCTCGGCGACCGGCATCGAGACGCTGTGGTTCAACGGCACGACCGC